>NZ_JBBUTH010000002.1:0-179781 GCF_038066595.1 Pseudaquabacterium inlustre | reverse complement strand
CTCAAAGAATTGAAGTGAACTTCACTTCCATGAGCATTTAAAGTCTTGCGACCTCGTGTCTTGCGACACTTGGCACTCGCCTTCAAACACCCACGCTTATCGGCTGTGTGTTGTTAAAGAGCTTCGCTTCGCAGCGCGCTGACTTGTCATCAGCAAAGAAGCGGGATTATGTGTCGAATTAAAGACCCTGTCAACCGCTTGGTTTTTTCGTTCTGCTTCGCTGCTGCCGTTTGGCGTTGCAGGTCTGCGTCCCGTCGAGCCTCGCATTCTGGCACGGTCTTTGGGTGCGTGTAAACCCTCGCGCGAAAAAAGTTGCCGCGCGGGCTTCCCGCCCGCCGTCGGAGCGGATTGCACCGAGGGCGTGCGGGTTGCGGGTCTCGCGCCGCTGGCCGCTGCACCAGCCGCTGGCGGTGCTCTTGTCAGCGTCCGCGTCGGGCTCAGTTCAGGGCGCTGCGGGCAGGCACTGCAATCGCCTGTTGCCAGGCGGACGCCGGATCAGGTGACTGCAGCACCGACGGCACGAGCCGTCCGACACGCTGGCTGTCGATGCGCAGCACGCGCTGCTTGACGGCCGCCATCTGGCTGGGATGCATGGACAGGCTGCGCAGGCCCATGCCGATCAGCAGTTCGGTGAAGGCGGTGTCGCCCGCCATCTCGCCGCAGACCGAGACGTGCTTGCCGGCGGCATTGGCGGCGCTGATCACATCGGCGATCAGCTTCAGCACGGCCGGGTGCCAAGGGTCGTAGAGATGGGCCACGCTTTCATCGGCACGGTCGATGGCCAGCGTGTACTGGATCAGGTCGTTGGTGCCCAGCGAGACGAAGTCGAAGTGCTGCAACAGCATCGGCATGACCATGGCGGCCGCCGGCACCTCGACCATCGCCCCCAGCTCCACGTCATTGAAGGGTACGGCAGCCTCGCGCAGATGCTGCTTGGCCCGTTCCAGGGCCTCGACGATGGCCTGCACCTCGCGGCGATGCGCCACCATGGGCACCAGCACGCGCACCTTGCCGTAGGCGCTGGCACGCAGGATGGCACGCAGTTGCTGCCGGAACATGGCCGGCTCGGCCAGGCTCCAGCGGATGGCGCGCAGGCCCAGTGCCGGATTCAGCGCGTGCTCGTGGCGCAGCTCGGTGAGCGACATGCGGTCCAACGGCTTGTCGGCGCCGATGTCCACGGTGCGGATGGTGACCGGCAGCCCCTTCATCGCCTCGACCGCCGCACGGTAGGCCTCGAACTGTTCGTCCTCGTCGGGCAGTGCGCCGCCCCGGTTCATGAACAGGAACTCGGTGCGGAAGAGCCCCACGCCGACCGCGCCGGCTTCCAGCGCGGCGGGTGCGTCGCCGGGCATCTCGATGTTGGCCAGCAGTTCCACCGGCGCACCGTCGAGCGTGACGGCCGGGGTGTGGCGCAGGCGGTGCAGCCGCGCGCGTTCGAGCTCGCTCTGACGTTGGCGGAAGCGGTACTCCTCCAGCACGATGGGCGACGGATTGATCAGCACCGCACCGGTGTCGCCGTCGATGATCAGCCAGTCGTCCTGGCGCACCAGGCGGCTGGCCTCGCGCGCGCCGACGACGGCCGGGATGTCCATGCTGCGCGCCACGATGGCGGTGTGGGAGGTGCGGCCGCCCACGTCCGTGACGAAGCCGGTGAACACGCTGCCCTTGAACTGCAGCATGTCGGCCGGTGCGATGTCATTGGCCACCAGCACCAGCGGATCCTCGCCGCCGAAGTCGCCAGGCTGTGTGACTTGCGGCAGGCCGCCTCCCTCGCGCGACAGCGCCCGCAGCAGGCGCTCGGCCACCTGCTCGATGTCGGCCTTGCGCTCGCGCAGGTAGGCGTCGTCCATCTCGTCGAACTGGCGCACCAGCACTTCGGTCTGCGCGGTGACGGCCCATTCGGCGTTGTAGTGTCGCACCTCGATCCACTGGCGCAGCGCCTCGGTGATCATGGGGTCGTGCAGCAGCATCAGGTGCACGTCGAGCAGCGCGGCCAGCTCGGTGGGCGCCTCGGCGGGCAGGTCGCGCTTGAGGGTGCCCAGTTCCTCGGCCACGGTGTTGCGGGCGTGGCGCAGGCGGTCGATCTCGGCGCCGGTGCGTTCGGGCTCGACGAAGTAGTGCGCCACATCCACCCGGCTGGAATCGACCAGCACGGCGCGACCGATGGCCACACCGCGCGACACGGGCAGGCCGAACATCTGGATGCTCATGACATGGCAATGTAGCAGCGCCCGCTGACCCGACGCGTCAGACCAGCCGGATGGGCCCGCCGGCATCACGCAACGGTCATGGCGCAGTCACCGGTCGGTCATCGCCGCACCGCAGCATCGCCGGCGACGCCAACCACTTCTGCCGGTGCCATGGACCTGACGCTGCACGCCCCCGCCCCGCTCGCCACCGACCGGCCCGCCCGGCCCGCACCGGCCGAGCCACCGATCGAGGTGCTGTGGGCCCGCCACGCCGACGAGGTGCAGGCCGCGCAGCGGCTGCGCTACCGCGTGTTCGCCGAGGAGATGGGCGCCAGCCTGGCAACGCCGGACGGCACCCCAGAGGGCCTGGACGTCGACGCCTTCGACGCGCATTGCGAGCACCTGCTGGTGCGCACCGTCGGCCGCTGGGACCAGCCGGCGCAGGTGGTGGGCACCTACCGGGTGCTGACGCCGGCCGCCGCGCGCCGCGCCGGCGGTCTGTACAGCGAATCGGAGTTCGACCTCGCACCGCTGGCCCATCTGCGCGAGGACCTGGTGGAACTGGGCCGCTCCTGCGTGGACCCGGCCTGGCGCAGCGGCGGCGTGATCATGGCGCTGTGGGCCGCGCTCGCGGCCTTCATGCAGCGCAACGGCCTGGGCACCATGGTGGGCTGTGCCAGCGTGGGCATGCGCGATGGCGGCCACGCCGCCGCCAGCCTGTGGCAGCAACTGCGCAGCACCCACCTGGCGCCGCCCGCGCTGCAGGTGCGGCCGCACCTGCCACTGCCGGTGGAACACCTGGCGCTGGACGGCCGGCCGGTGGACACACCGCCGCTGATCAAGGGCTATCTGCGCTGCGGCGCCCAGGTGCTCGGGGCCCCGGCCTGGGATCCCGACTTCAACACCGCCGATCTGCCGATGCTGATGCGCCTGGATGATCTGCCGGCACGCTACCGGCGGCACTTCCTGGGCTGAACCCGGCTCACTCGCCTTCGCCGAACTTGTCGTTGATCAGGGCCAGCAGCCCGTCCATCGCGGCCTGCTCGTCGGCGCCATCGGTCTCGATCTCGACCTCGCTGCCCAGGCCGGCGGCCAGCATCATCACGCCCATGATGCTTTTGGCATTGATGCGCCGGCCGTTGCGGCTGAGGTGGATCTCGCTGCGGAAGCTGCCGGCCAGCTTGGTGAGCTTGGCCGAGGCGCGGGCGTGCAGCCCCAGCTTATTGCTGATGGTGACGGTCGTTCGAAGCATGGGCGCTGGCCTTCTGGGCCTGGTTCTGGGGCGGCGGAGTGACCACCGGCTGCACCGCGGCCAGCGCGCCGTCGCGCGCTTTGGTCCACAGATCGTCCAGTGACAGATGGGCATTGGTGTGGGCGCGCCACACCATCGGCACATTGACGCCGGCCAGCGCGCGGCGCCGGCCCTGCTTGACCAGTTGCGCCGCCAGGTTGGCCGGCGTGGCACCGATCACGTCGGTGAGGATCAGCGTCTCCACGGTGGGCATCGCGGCGATCAGCGCCTCGGCATCGTGCAGGTAGCGTTCGGTGTCGTGGCCGGCCGGCACGTCGTAGGCGGCGATGGCGCCGGCGCTGTCCGGAAAGGCATGCAAGGCCGTGGCCCGCAGCGAACTGGCCAGCGGCTCGTGGGCGATGATGAACAGGCCGGTGGTCATGCGCGGGGGCTTTCGGGCTGCATTATTCACCGCCTTGGCCGCGCCTCTGGTGGCGGGTCTGACCGCAGGGCACCGCCGGCGCGCCAGCGCAACAGGTTCAGCCACAGCCCCGCCAGCACCGTGAGCACCAGGAAGGCCGCAAAGGCCAGCCGGTAGGCCTGGCCCACCGGCCAGCCGGCCGCGCGCAACGCATCGATGGCCAGGCCCAGCCCCCACTGCACGGCGAACACGCCGACGAAGATCATCAGGTTGAAGGCCGACAGCGCCCGCCCGGCCTGGCTGGGCGGAAAGGCCTGGCCCACCGCGGGCTGGCTGAGCGTGACCACGCTGGTCAGCACACACCACAGCGCCCAGGTGCCGGCGCCGGCATCGGCGCCGCGCCACAGGATCCAGGCCAGGCACAGCGGCCCCAGCGGCCAGGCTGCCGCGATCAGGCGCTCGCCGGCCCAGCCCGCGCGGATCAGACGCGGCATCACCAGCCCCCAGCACAGAAAGGCCAGCAGCATCGCCAGGTTGACCACGAACAGCCCCTGGGCCGCCTGTGCGGGCGCCCAACCGCCCACCTGGGTCAGCCAGGGGCCGATCCACAGCGACTGCATGGCCACCATGCCGCCATACACCGCCACGCCCAGCGGCGCCACACGCACGAAGGCGGGATGGCGGAACACGGCGCTGTAGCCGGCGGTCGGGGCGGGCTCGCCCGCAGGCGCGGCGGCCCCATCGGCGGCACCACCGGTGGCCGCATCCGCCGCCCCGGGTGCCGCCCGCACGCGATCCGCCGGCACGGCCAGCGTCAGCAGGCCCATCGACAGCAGCAGCAAGCCGGCCACCAGCCAGAACAGGCCGCGCCAGCCGGTCAGCGGCAGCAGCCACTGCACCGGCAGCGTGGAGGCCAGCATGCCCAGCGAGCCGGTCATCAGCATCCACGAGTTGGCACGCAGCTGGGCCGCGGCCGACAGGTGATGGCGGAAAGCGGTCAGCGGCGCCATCAGGCAGGCCGCCACACCCACGCCGATCAGCAGCCGCGCGAGGATCAGCTCGACCAGGCCCTGGGCCCGCGCGAAGGCCGCGCAGCCGAACACCGCCACGGCCAGAAAGCCCAGCAGCACGCGCCGCGGGCCCCAGCGGTCCAGCGCGCTGCCCAGCGGCAGCTGCATGCTGGAAAAGCCCAGGAAGTAGGCCCCGGCCAGCAGGCCCAACTGGCCGGCGGCCAGCTGCAGCTCGGCGCTGAACACCGGTGCCAGTGTGGCCGTCACCGCCCGCAGCAGGGCCGAGAAGAAGTAGGCGAAGGCGAAGGCCAGGAACATCGCCACCACCGCGCCCACGCCCGGCCGCGCGGCCGGGGCTGCCGAGGGCGGAACCCGTGGCGCGCCGGCCGACGGGCCGCTCAAGGCCGCACCCCGAGCGATTCGAACAGCGGCCGGGCCTGCGCATCGCCGGCCTGCGGCCCCAGCACGGTGGCCTGGTAGACCCGCGCGCCATAGGCGAACACCAGCACCTGCGAGCGCACGGGCTGCCCGTCGGGCCGGCGGCCGACCAGGCGCTGCAGGCGCGCATCGGGGTGCGGTGTCATGCCCGGCACCTGGGCCGGCTGTTCGGACTGCAGCTGCGCGCCGATGTTGGCGCGCGCCGCGGCGCCCAGCGCCTGCAGCGCCGGGCCGACGCGCGCCGGATCCCCCAGATCGGCCGACGCGATGGCGAACATGTGATCGCCCGCCTGGCACGACCACAGGCCCAGCGCCACCGGCGCACCGGCCAGCGGCACGCGGCGCTCGGTGGTGTCCGGGCGGCAGGGCAGCGTGGCCGCCAGCGACCAGCCGGGCGGCTGCACCAGCCGCCAGTCCAGCGCCGGGCCGCAGGCCGCGGCCAGCAGCGCCAGGCCGGCGGCCGCGAACAGGGATCGGCGAACGGTGGGCGGGCGGCGTGGCGGCATGGCCCGGATTATCCCGGCGCGCGCTGTGGCCCCTGTGCTGTGATGCGTGTCACGCAAGCGCCGTCCGGGCCGGGCGGCGCGCCGCAGCTTCACCGTCGCCACAGGGTCGCCGGAACGGTCCGTGCTAGCGTCCCCGCCATGCCCCAAGCGCCGTCCACCCAGCCCGCCGCCAGCGACAACGACAGCCTGATCCTGGGCGATGTGGTGGCGCGCCTGGCGGCCGAGGTGGCCGGGCCGCTGACCCAGGCGCTCGAACGCGTGACCGCACTGGCCACCCACGGCCGCATCGACCGCGCCAGCCTGCTGGCGCTGCGCGACGAGATCCGGCTGGCGCGGACGGCCGGCCTGCGCGGCCAGCAGATCGCCCGCTTCATCGATGGGCGGGCCCATCCCGAGATCGAGCGCGTGGACCTGGCCGAAGTGCTGCGTGCGGCCATCGCCGACCAGACGGCCGAGGCCGGCGTGCAGGCGCCCGCGCACCGCCACCTGCTGGCCACGCTGGAGGTGATGGGCGACGCGCCGCTGCTGCACCGCCTGCTGCGCGCCGCCACCGACTGGGCCGCCGGGCTCACCCGCTCGGCGCTGGACTGGACGCTGGACCTCAAGCCCTGGCCGGTGCGCGCGCGCATCGGCTGCCGGTTCGCCTACCGGCCCGCCGACCTGGCCGACACGCCGCCCGACGCGCGCGACGTGGCCGCACTGGACTCGCTGGATTGGCTGCTGCTGCAGTACGCGGCCCATGTGGCCGGCGTGCTGGTGCTGCGCGAGCTGGACGCCACGCAGTGCACGCTGACGCTGGAATTCCCGCACACGCTGAACCCCACAGTGGAAGGCGCCGCATCGGCGGTGCCCGCCGGCATCGGCCATGCCGCCACGCTGGTGGCCGGCAGCCAGGTGCTGGTGGTGGCGGCGCAGCGCGAGGTGCGCCAGCTGGTGCGCGAGGCCCTGCGCGGCCACGACCTGTTCATCGACTACGTGGGCAGCGTGGCGGCCGCGCGCGACTACTGCGACGACGGCATGCCGCAGGCGCTGATCTACGAGGCCGGCTTTGCCGGCGATGCGCTGCAGCTGCTGCTGAACCGTCTGGCCCATGCGCCCAGGCCGGTGGCCCTGGTCGAGATCGCCCCCAGCGGGCAGGACTACGACGTGGCCGGCCCGGTGGCCCGCGTCGGCGCCGATGGCCTGCGCCACACGCTGCCGGCGGTGCTGGTGATGGCGCTGTCCCGGCCGCGCTGAGCGCCCGCGGCGTTCAGCCGAACACCTTCTTCAGGATGGCGCTGCCGGTGCCCACCGGGTCGCGGCGGATCTTCTTCTCCTCCTCGCCGATCAGCCGGTACAGCCCGTCCAGCGCCTTGGCGGTCACGTAGCGCTGGATGTTGGTGTCGTCGCCCTTCAGCAGGCCCAGCTGGCCGGCCTTGCCCGCCACGGCGTTGTACTTGTCGGCCAAGGCCACCTTCTCGGTGGCTTGGGTGACGATGGGCAGGAACTGCGCCGACAGCGGCTCGCGCGTGCGCGCCGAGAAGTAGTCGGTGACCGAGGTCTCGCCGCCACGCACGATCTTCACCGCGTCGTCGACGGTGATCGACCGGGCGGTGCTGACCAGCAGGGTCTTGGCCTTGGGCACGGCCTGCTCGGCGGCGCGGTTCATCGCGGTGACCAGCTCGTCCACCTTCCTGCGCTGGCCGGTGGCCTCGAGCAACCGGGCCGCGTCCTTCAGCACGCCGGGCAGCGGAATCTTCACCAGCGGGTTGCCCAGGAAGCCGTCGGTCTTGCCCAGCGAGG
Organism: Pseudaquabacterium inlustre; assembly: GCF_038066595.1. NCBI lineage: Bacteria > Pseudomonadati > Pseudomonadota > Betaproteobacteria > Burkholderiales > Sphaerotilaceae > Pseudaquabacterium > Pseudaquabacterium inlustre. Next base: position 172,204 of record NZ_JBBUTH010000002.1, on the reverse strand, counting down.
CCACGGCCAGCTCGGCGCCGCGCTGCAGCGCGCTGCGGATGCCCTGCGCCGCCTCGGATTCATTGAACCCGCCGGCCCGCGCCGGATCACACAGCCCGAGCACGGGCACGATGAGCCCGACCGTAAAATCACGCCGTTTCATCCGAGGCCTCCCATGCTGATTGCCCGACGCCATCTTGCCACCGCCGCCGTGCTGGTGGCCGCCGCCATCGGGGGCTGGCTGGCCCTGGCCCCCAGCAGCGCCGAGCGCAGCCCGGCGCCACCGGTGGCCTACACGCTGCTCGATGGCCAGAAGCAGGCCCTGGCCGATCTGAAGGGCCAGGTGGTGCTGGTGAACTTCTGGGCCACCAGCTGCAGCACCTGCGTGGCCGAGATGCCCGAGATCGTGGCCACCTTCGAGAAGTACAAGGGCCGCGGCTACCAGACCGTGGCCGTGGCCATGAGCTACGACCCGCCGGCCTACGTGGCCAACTTCGCCGCCTCGCGCAAGCTACCCTTCGGCGTGGCGATCGACAACACCGGCGAGGTGGCCAAGCAGTTCGGTCCGGTGCAGCTGACGCCCACCACCTTCCTGATCAACAAGCGCGGCGAGATCGTCAAGCGCTACGTCGGCAAGCCCGATTTCGAGGCGCTGCACGCGCTGGTGGAAAAGCTGCTCGCGGAAGCCGCCTGATCAGCCCGCGCCGCCCACCCCGGCCTGGGCGGCCTGCTTGTCGGCGTGGTAGCTGCTGCGCACCATGGCGCCCACGGCGGCGTGGGTGAAGCCCATCTTCTGCGCCTCGGCCTCGAACATCTTGAAGGTGTCGGGGTGCACATAACGGCGCACCGGCAGGTGGTGGCCGCTGGGCGCCAGGTACTGACCGATGGTGAGCATGTCGATGTCGTGGGCGCGCATCTCGCGCATCACCTCGAGGATCTCCTCGTCGGTCTCGCCCAGGCCCACCATCAGTCCGCTCTTGGTCGGCACATCGGGATGAAGGGCCTTGAACTTCTTCAGCAGGTTCAGGCTGAAGGCGTAGTCGGAGCCCGGGCGCGCTTCCTTGTACAGGCGCGGCACGGTCTCAAGGTTGTGGTTCATCACGTCCGGCGGCGCGGCCTTCAGGATCTCGAGCGCACGGTCGTCGCGGCCACGGAAGTCGGGCACCAGGATTTCGATGCGCGTGGCGGGTGACTGCTCGCGCACCTGGCGGATGCACTCGACGAAGTGGCCGGCGCCGCCGTCACGCAGGTCGTCACGGTCGACCGAGGTGATGACCACGTACTTGAGCTTGAGTGCCGCGATGGTCTTGGCCAGGTTGGCCGGCTCGCTGGCATCCAGCGGATCCGGGCGGCCGTGGCCCACGTCGCAGAACGGGCAGCGGCGCGTGCACTTGTCGCCCATGATCATGAACGTGGCCGTGCCGTGGCCGAAGCACTCGCCGATGTTGGGGCACGAGGCCTCCTCGCACACCGTGTGCAGCTTGTGCTCGCGCAGGATGTTCTTGATCTCGTAGAAGCGCGTGCTGGGGCTGCCGGCCTTGACGCGGATCCACTCGGGCTTCTTCAGCACCTCGGCGGGCACCACCTTGATGGGAATGCGCGCCGTCTTGGCCTGGGCCTTCTGCTTGGCGCTGGCGTCGTAGGTGGCGCTGTCCTGCGCCTGGTGCACGACCTTGTCGGTGGCCATCGGGGAATTCTTTCGAGAGAGAGCGGGCCGGATCTGCGGGGATCAGGGCGTGAACTGCGACGCCAGCCGGTCGCCCAGTTGCGCCGCCACCGTGGCCCAGTCGGCGGGGACGCCGAGTGTAGCGAGGTCGACTGTCGCGAGCCCCGCATAGCCGCAAGGGTTGATGCGCGTGAAGGGCGACAGATCCATCGCCACGTTCAGCGACACGCCGTGGTAAGTGCGGTGGTTGCTGACCTTGATGCCCAGCGCCGCCACCTTGCCCAGGCCGCGGAACGGGTCGTCGGCCGGCATCGGCCCGGTGAGCATGGCGTGGCTGAACGGGTCATCGAGGCGCACGTAGATGCCCGGCGCGCCCGCCACGCGGTGGCCGGTGACGCCGCGGGCCTCCAGCACCTTGAGCACGGCGCTTTCGAGCCGGTAGACGTATTCCTTGACGTAGATGCCCAGGCGCTTCAGGTCGATCAGCGGGTAGGCCACCACCTGTCCGGGGCCGTGGTACGTGACCTGGCCGCCGCGGTTGGTGGGCACCACCGGGATGCCGCCAGCGTCCAGCACATGCTCGGGCTTGCCTGAGAGGCCCTGGGTGAACACCGGGTCGTGCTCGACCAGCCAGATCTCGTCGGGCGTGTCGGGCGTGCGCGCCTCGGTGAAGGCGCGCATCGCGTCCACCGTGTCGGCATAGGGCCGGCGGCCCAGGGGCTTGATCAGCATCGGCCTGAGGGCGCTGACGTCAGAGGACGATCTTGACCATCGGATGCGTGCTCAGCGTGCGGTACAGCTCGTCGAGCTGCTCGCGGCTGGTGGCGGTGATGGTGATCGTGAGCCCCAGGTACTTGCCGCTGCTGCTGGGCCGGTGCTCGATCGTCGCCGGATCGAAGCCGGGGTCGAACTGCAGCGCCACCGCGGTGATGGCCTCGACGTAGCCCTCGACATGCGCCCCCATCACCTTGATCGGAAAGGCGCTGGGGTACTCGATCAGCGATTGTTCGGGCGGGATGTCGGGCATGGCGGTGTCTCGGTGCATGGCGCGCAGATGGTGGCGCCGCCCGGATTGTCAATGTTCAGACCTGTGTTCAGACCGACTGCTCGCGCTTGGCGCGCTGGTAGGCCTCGAACAGCCGGGCGTACACCGGGCCCGGCTTGCCGCGCAGTGCGCCGTGGCCCACCGGCTCGCCGTCCAGCCGGGTGACGGGCAGCAGCTCCTTGCTGGCCGAGCTGAGCAGCAGCTCGTCGGCAGCGCGCACATCGGCCTCGGCGATGGGGCGACGGTTGAAGGCGATGCCCACCTCCTCGCACAGCTCGTGCAGCAGCTCGGCGCGGATGCCTTCGAGCAGCAGCTCGCTCTTGGGCGGGCCCAGCAGCGCGCCCTCGTGCACCACCCACAAATTGCTCTGCGAGGCCTCGGTGAGCCAGCCGTCGCGGAACATCACGGTCTCCACCGCGCCGTGGTCGGCCGCCTGCTGGCGCGCCAGCACATTGCCCAGCAGGCTGGTGCTCTTGATGTCGCCATGCTGCCAGCGCAGATCACGCGCGGTGATGCAGGCCACGCCGTGATGGCGCTGCTCGGCCGACGGCGACTTCAGCGGATTGGCCATCGCGAACACCGTGGGCGTCAGGCCCTCGGGCATCACGTGGTCGCGCATCGCCACGCCGCGCGTGACCTGCAGGTACAGCATCTGGTCGTCGGCCGGCTGGGCGGCGATCAACTCGCGCAGCAGCGCCAGCCACTGCTCGGGCCGGTGCGGGTTTGGGATGCGCAGCTTGTCGAGGCTGCGCGACAGCCGCGCCATGTGCTCGTCGAAGCGGAAGATGCGGCGCCCGTAGACCGGGATGCCCTCGTAGGCGCCATCGCCGAAGATGAAGCCGCGGTCGAGCACCGAGACGGTGGCGTCGCGCAGCGGCAGCAGGCGGCCGTTCAGGTGGCACAGGGTGGCGGGCAGCTCGGTCATGGCGATCCTCGGTTCAGGGTCCGGACGGATGCGGCCAGATTAGCCCAAGTGCCCGCGACATCATTTGATCCAGAGACGGATCGCGTCCCAGGCGCGGCCGAAGAGGCCGGCCTCGGGCACGGCCTCCATCACCACCAGCGGCACGCTGGCCACCTTGGCGCCGGTGGCGGTGCTGACCTCCAGCGAGCCCACGCGCTGGCCCTTGGCGAGCGGGGCCACCAGCGGGTCGGTGCGCTGCACCACGGTCTTGAGCTTGTCGCCCTCGCCCTTGGGCACGGCCACCACGATGCCCTGGGCCGCACCCAGCGCAGCGGTGGGCGCCTTGCCCTTCCACACCGGCACGGTGGCAGCGGCCTTGCCGGGCTCGAACAGGCGCACCGCGTCCCAGGCCGTCCAGCCCCAGTTCAGCAGCTTGTGGCTCTCGCTGGCGCGCGCCTCGCGCGACGCCGTGCCCAGCACCACGCTGACCAGGCGGCGCTTGCCGTTGGCCATGTCGCGCTGGGCGCTGGCGATCAGGCAGTAGCCGGCGGCATCGGTGTAGCCGGTCTTCATGCCGTCGACCGTGGGGTCGCGGCCGAGCAGCATGTTGCGGTTGTCCTGCTTGATGTTGTTGTAGGTGTAGTTGCGCTGGGCGTAGTAGGCCGCGTACTGCTCGGGGAAGTCGCGCACCACGCGGGCGGCGATCATGGCCAGATCGCGCGCGCTGCTGTAGTGACCGGCCTCGGTCAGGCCGGTGACGTTCTTGAACTGCGTGTTCTTCAGGCCCCAGGCCTGCACCTGGCGGTTCATCATGGCCACGAACTGGTCCAGCGTGCCGCCCACGCCCTCGGCCAGCGCCACCGCGGCGTCGTTGCCCGAGACGATGATCATGCCGCGCAGCAGTTCGTCGACCGTAGGCGTCATCGTGGTGTCGATGAACATCAGCGAACCGCCGCCCTTGCGCTCGTTCCAGGCGCGCACCGAGACCGGCAGCGTCTGCGTCAGCGACAGCTTCTTGGCCTTGATCGCATCGAAGGCCAGCCAGGCGGTCATCAGCTTGGTCAGCGAGGCCGGATCCACGCGCGCGTCGGCATCGCGCTCGCCCAGCACCTGGTCGGCCGTGACATCCAGCAGCAGCCAGCTCTTGGCGGCCACCTCGGGCGGCGGCGGGGTCTGGGCCAGGGCGGCAACCATGCTGGCGGCGCACAGCACGAAGGCAATCAGTCGTTTCATCGGGATCGGGGCAGGAGGAAGGGTACGGGCCGCGCCCAGGCGCGGCCGGATGACTCAGGGCATGACCCGCCGCGCGGGTGCAAAGTTCAGTTCGGGGCGCCGGCTCAGCGCAGGGCCTGCACCAGCACGGTCTTCAGCAGCGTGAGTTGGCCGTGGAAGAAGTGGCCCACGCCCGGCAGCACGGTGACGGGCAGGGCCTGCGGCCGCGCCCAGTCGAAGGTGGCCTGCAGCGGCACCACCTCGTCGGCCTCGCCATGCACCACCACGGTGTCGGCCGGCACGGCAGGCAGCGCGAAGCGGCTGGTCGCCGGGCCCACCAGCGCCAGCCGGTCGGCCGGCGTGCCGGCTTCGGCCAGGCGGGCGGCGGCCTGCGCGGCGCAGAAGCTGCCGAACGAGAAGCCGGCCAGCCACAGCGGCACGCCGGCCTGGCGGTGCGCGGCCACCACGGCCAGTGCATCGTCGGTCTCGCCGCGGCCGTCGTCGTAGGTGCCAGACGACTCACCCACGCCGCGGAAGTTGAAGCGCACGGCGCGAAAGCCCAGCTGCAGCACGGCGCGGGCGATGGTCTGCACCACCTTGTTGTCCATGGTGCCGCCGTGCAGCGGGTGCGGGTGGCAGATCACGGCCACGCCGCGCGGCGCGCCGTCCACGCGCGCCTCGGCCGGCGGCTCGTCGATGGCGCAGGCCAGCGCGCCGGCCGGGCCGGCGATCGTCAGCAGCTGGGTGTCACGGTTCATCGGCCGACGTCGGCGGGGAGCACCAGACGCTCGACCACGCGGCCGTTCTTCAGGTGCGATTCGACGATCTCGTCGATGTCGGCGTTGTCGACGAAGGTGTACCAGACGGCCTCGGGGTAGACCACGGCCACCGGCCCGCCGGCGCAGCGGTCCAGGCAGCCAGCCTTGTTGACGCGCACGCCGCCCGGGCCGGCCAGGCCTTCGGCCTTGACCTTGGCCTTGCAGTGGTCGAACGCCGCCTGCGCGCCCTGCTGCGCGCAGCAGGCCTCGCCGTTGCTGCGCTGGTTCAGGCAGATGAACACATGGTGGCGGTAATAGCTCATGGCCGGATTTTAGGGTTGACCCCAGGCCGGGTGCCGGCCGTCGCTCATCCACGCGCTGCGGGTGCGCCGCCCAGACGCCCCAGCAGCCAGGCCAGGGCCGCATAGGGCCACAGCCAGCCCAGCCATTGCGCCAGGCCGTGGAAGCGGATGAACTGGCCCTGCTCCCAGCCCTGCAGGCTTTGTGCGAAGTACGGGTCGGTGGGCGCCAGGTGCACCAGCATCACCAGGCTGGTCAGCACCACCAAAGCCAGCGCCGCGGCCGCGCGCGCGCCCAGCCAGGCCAGCGCCGCCGCCAGGCCCAGGCCCACGGCGCCGGGCACCAGGGTGTCGGGCGTGGCCCAGGCCAGCGCGTGGTCGGGGCCGAAGTTCAGCGTGGTCGACAGCGTCGTCGCCCCCGCCGCCAGCCCGGCCACCGCCAGCGCCAGACCCAGCCGCCGCCAGCCACGGCGCGACGCCGCATAGGCCAGCAGACAGGGCGCCAGCAGGCCCAGCGCCACCGCCAGGCTCTCGGCCAGCGGCGACAGGCGCTCGCTGGGCTCGGCGGCCGAATCCAGCCAGTTGGTGATGGCATCGGCCCAGCGCACATCGGTCAGCAGGTCGAACAGCCACTCGCGCAGCGCGCCCCCCACCTGGCCCAGGCCGAGCGGCACCGGCGTGGGGAACAGCAGCGCCAGCGGCCACAGCAGCAGCAGCGCCACCGCGCCAGACTGGCCGCGCTCCAGCCAGCGCTCGCGCGTGGCCTGCCAGCCGCGCAGCAGGCCCAGCGCCGCCAGCAGCACCGCCAGCAGCGCACCGGCGGCGGCGCCGGCGGTGTTCAGGGCCCAGTCCAGCAGCGAGGGCACGCGCTGCGGCAGCAGGTGCTGCATCACCTCCAGCGCATACGACAGCGCCGCACCGGCCAGCCCCCCTGCGGCCAGCGCCGACCAGCGCCCCGCGCCATGGCGCAGCCGCGCCAGCGCCACCAGCAGGCCCAGCGGCAGGTAGCCGCCCAGGTTGCTGGTGATGTCGAACGGGATGAAATAGCGCGGCCAGGGCAGGCGCAGCATGTCCAGCACGCTCAGCGCCGCCGGCCAGCGCCAGCCCGCGAACGGAAACAGGCTGGCGTACACCACGGTGGCCGCCCAGGCCAGCGCCAGCGGCACCGCGGTGCTGACATGGCGGCCCCGCATGCGGTGTGCGCGCTCAGCCCGGCCGGTGCGACAACGGGTGCGACATCAGAACGGCCGCACCACGGCCAGCACCACGATGGCCGCGAACAGCAGCACCGTGAGCTCGTTGAACACCCGGTACCAGCGGTGGCTGCGCCGGTTGGCCAGTTCCTCGAACTGGCGCAGGTGCGCGCGGCACACATGCTGGTAGCCGATGGCGCCCAGCACCAGCAGCAGCTTGGCGTGCAGCCAGTACTGACCGGCCAGACGGTGGATGCCGAAGCCCAGCCACAACCACACACCCAGCGCCAGCGCCACCACCATCAGCAGGTTGGAGAAGCGGTAGAGCTTGCGCCCCATCAGCAGCAGACGCTCGCGCTCGGCATGGCTGTCGGCCGGCACCATCGCCAGGTTGACGAAGATGCGCGGCAGGTAGAACAGGCCGGCGAACCAGCTGGCCACGAAGACGATGTGGAAGGCCTTGACCCAGAGCAGCGCAGAACTCATCGGGCGATTATGGCGGCCGGAAAAAAAGAACCCCGGCCGTGGGCCGGGGTGGCAAGCCTTGTCATTGCGTTCAACGCCAAGGCACCTGCTCAGGGAGGAAAAGCAGGGAGCCCGGACCTTTCGGCCCTTGCTCACTTTCAATATTAGCAAATTCGGACGGACTGCCAAGCCCGCCAGCGTGAAAAGTTCGCAGTTTTCCGGCCACACGCCCCGTGGCGGACACGACCGGTGCGCGCCGCGGTGCAGGGCCTGCACCGGGCCGGTGCCGGCCGGGCCGCGATTTGCCGCTACGCTTGCCGGCTCGACGACGACCCGTTTCCTCCCCCAGGATTGCCCAGGAGCGCCCCATGCACACCCCGCCGCCCTTTCCGGCCAGCCGCCCGCGCCGACTGCGCCGCGACGCCTTCACCCGCGAGATGGTGCGCGAGCACCGGCTGCACCCGTCGGACCTGATCTACCCGGTGTTCATCCTGGACGGCGACAACCAGGTGCAGGACGTGGCCAGCATGCCCGGCGTGCAGCGCCTGTCGATCGACCGGCTGCTGGGCGTGGCCGAACAGTGCGTGGCGCTGGGTGTGCCGGTGATCGCGCTGTTCCCGGTGATCGACCCCAGCCTGAAGACGCCCGACGGCGTGGAGGCCACCAACCCCGACGGCCTGGTGCCGCGCGCGGTGCGGGCGCTGAAGCAGCGCTTTCCGCAGCTGGGCGTGCTGACCGACGTGGCGCTCGACCCCTTCACCAGCCACGGCCAGGACGGCCTGCTGGACGACACCGGCTACATCCTGAACGACCCCACCGTGGCCATGCTGACCAAGCAGGCGCTGGTGCAGGCCGAGGCCGGCGTGGACATCGTGGCGCCCAGCGACATGATGGACGGCCGCATCGGCGCGATCCGCAACGCGCTGGAGGCCGGCGGCCACATCCACACCCGCATCATGGCCTACAGCGCCAAGTACGCCAGCGCCTTCTACGGGCCCTTCCGCGACGCGGTGGGCAGCGCCAAGAACCTGGGCAAGGCCGACAAGAAGGTCTACCAGATGGACCCCGGCAACAGCGACGAGGCGCTGCGCGAGGTGGCGCTGGACCTGCAGGAGGGCGCCGACATGGTGATGGTCAAGCCCGGCATGCCGTATCTCGACATCGTGCGCCGCGTGAAGGACGAGTTCCGCGTGCCCACCTTCGCCTACCAGGTGAGCGGCGAGTACGCGATGCTCAAGGCCGCCGCCGCCAACGGCTGGCTGGACCACGACGCGGTGATGATGGAAAGCCTGCTGGCCTTCAAGCGCGCCGGCGCCGACGGCGTGCTGACCTACTTCGCGCTGGATGCGGCGCGCTTGATCCGCGGCAGCTGATCCTGCTCACCCAGCCGGGCATGCGCATCTTCCACATCCACGGCGAGCAGTTCACCGAGCTCGATGCACTGCCCGGCCAGCTGCCGGCCGAGGGCTTCGTGTGGATCGGCTGCGCGCGGCCGGGCTTCGAGGCCGCGCTGCCGCTGCTGCAGCAGACCCTGCAGCGCTGGGGCGTGGGCACGCTGGTGGGCCTGCATGTGTCCGACCTGCTGAACCAGCAGCTGCCCAGCCAGTTCGACTACACCTCGTGGTACGACCTGCTGGTGTTCCGGCGCCTGGCCGCCGCGCCGGATGAGGGCACGCCCGACGCCGAGGTGGCCGCCGCCAATGGCCAGCGCCCGGTGCTGCCGGCCATCGACACCAGCCCGGTGGGCTTTGCGGTGTTCGACCGCGTGCTGCTCACCGTGCACCCGGCCGACTGCGCCGTGCGCGAGCACTTCGCCCAGCGCCTGGCCGCGCTGGCCGCCGGCCATGGCGGTGACATGCGCAGCGCCCGGCTGCCCACCAGCCCGGCCGACCTGATGCTGCGCATGGCCAACCACATGGTCGACAGCTACCTGGACCTGCGGCGCCTGCTCACCCGCCAGCTGGGCCAGCTGCAGCAGCTGCTGCTGGACGCGCACAGCCAGTTCCACGACTGGCAGGTGCTGCTGGACTCGCGCAACCGCCTGCACCTGCTGGAAGACACCTGCGAAGACCAGCGCAGCGCGGTGCAGGAATGGATCGACGCGCTGGACGACTGGCCCGATGCCGACGACGCCGCCGCGCGCCGCGAGCGCGAACTGCTGCGCGTGCGCGCCCGCGACGTGCTGGAGCACATCGAGCGCGTGCTGACCCATGTGCGCCGGCTCGAGCAATCGGCCGAAACGGCGGTGCAGCTGCACTTCTCGGCGCTGGGCCACCGCACCAACGACATCATGCGCACGCTGACCGTGCTGACCGCGGTGTTCCTGCCGCTGAACCTGATCACCGGCTTCTTCGGCATGAACTTCGACGGCCTGCCGCTGATCCACACCGGCACCGGCGTGTGGATCGCCGGCGGCATGATGGTGGTGATTGCGGTCGCCCTGGGCGGCTTCTTCTGGCGCCGCCGATACCTGGGCACCAGCTCTCGTCGTTAACTGGCGTCGAACAGCCCACCGCCCGACTGCGGCGGCGCCACGCCCAGGTGCCGGTACGCCGCCAGCGTGGCGATGCGTCCGCGCGGCGTGCGCTGCAGGTAGCCCTGCTGGATCAGGTAGGGCTCGATCACGTCCTCGATGGTGCCGGGCTCTTCACCGATGGCGGCGGCCACGTTGTCCAGGCCCACCGGGCCGCCGTCGAAGCGGTGCACCACGGCCTCCAGGAACTTGCGGTCCATCAGGTCGAAGCCTTCCGGGTCGACGTCCAGCATCTGCAGCGCCTTGTCGGCGATCTGGCGCGTGATGACGCCGTCGCCCTTGATCTCGGCGTAGTCGCGCACGCGGCGCAGCAGGCGGTTGGCGATGCGCGGCGTGCCGCGCGAGCGGCGGGCGATCTCGAACGCGCCCTCGGCCTGGATCGGCACGGTGAGCAGCTCGGCCGAGCGCTTGACGATGGTGCCCAGTTCGGCCGGCGTGTAGAACTCCAGCCGCGCCACGATGCCGAAGCGGTCGCGCAGCGGGTTGGTCAGCATGCCGGCGCGGGTGGTGGCACCCACCAGCGTGAAGGGCTGCAGGTCGAGCTTGATGCTGCGCGCCGCCGGGCCCTCGCCGATCATGATGTCGATCTGGTAGTCCTCGAGCGCCGGGTACAGGATCTCCTCGACGACCGGGCTGAGCCGGTGGATCTCGTCGATGAAGAGCACGTCGTTCTTCTCGAGGTTGGTCAGCAGCGCCGCCAGGTCCTTGGGCTTCTCGAGCACCGGGCCGCTGGTCTGGCGCAGGTTCACGCCAAGTTCTGCGGCAATGATGTGGCTGAGCGTGGTCTTGCCCAGGCCCGGCGGGCCGAACAGCAGCACGTGGTCGAGCGCCTCGTCGCGCTTCTTCGCCGCGCCGATGAAGATCTCCAGCTGCTCGCGCGCCTTGGCCTGGCCGATGTATTCCTGCAGCAGCTTGGGCCGCAGCGCGCGCTCCAGCGCCTCTTCCTGCGGCGAGGTGCGGCTGGCGCTCACCACCCGCGGCGCGGGCGGTGCGGCAAAGTCGTCGGTCTGGATGCCCATCCAGTGATTGTGGCGCAAGTCGGCCGGCGAGGCTCAGCTGCGCGCAGGGCTCACTTCGACAAGGCCTTCAGCGCCGCCTTGATGCCCTCGGACACGCCGATGTCGGGCGGCAGCGTCTTCAGCGCCGCGCCGGCTTCCTTCTCGCTGTAGCCGAGGGCGATCAGCGCCTGCACGATGTCGGCCTGCGCGTCATTGGCCACGGCCGCGCCGCCGGCCAGTGCCAGCTCGGGCCCCAGCTTGCCCTTCAGCTCCAGCAACAGGCGCTCGGCGGTCTTCTTGCCGATGCCCGGCACCTTGACCAACCGGCCAACCTGCTGCTGGGCCACGGCCTGCGTGAGCTCGGCCACGCTCAGGCCCGACAGCAGGCTGAGCGCCATCTTCGGCCCGATGCCGGTGATGCGGATCAGCTGGCGGAAGGCCGAGCGCTCATCGTGCGTGAGAAAGCCGTAGAGCAGGTGCGCATCCTCGCGCACCACCTGGTGCGTCAGCAGCACCACGCGCTCGCCCAGCGGCGGCAGGTTGTAGAAGCTCGACATCGGCACATCGACCTCGTAGCCGACGCCGTTGACATCGATGAGTACCTGCGGCGGAGCCTTCTCCGCCAGCGTGCCGCTGAGCCGTCCGATCATGCAGGCAGTGTAGCCAGCTGAGGTGGCGTCGTAGGGCGCGGGGCGAGCGCCGGGCCGCCCCAAGCCGGCCCGCGAACCCCTCGGGGGTGGGCGCGGTACCCCGCGACCGGGGCAGACAGTTACCGGCGGAAGAGGCCCAGGCGCTGCGCCTCCAGCGCGGCCTCGGCGCGCGAGCTCACGTTGAGCTTGCGGTAGATCTGCTTGACGTAGTCGGCGATGGTGTGGCGCGACAGGCCCAGCTGCACACCGATCTCGGGCAGCGTGAAGCCCTTGGCCACGCGCAGCAGCACCTCGCTCTCACGCTCGGTCAGCTGCACATCGGGCATGGCGTTGGCCTGCGGCTTGGCCTGGGCGGCGAAGTACTTGATGACCTTGCGCGCGATCGACGGCGACAGCGGCGGCTCGCCCTGGCTGATGCGCTGCAGCTGCTCGGTGATCAGCTCGCGCGGCTGCTCCTTCAGGATGTAGCCGTAGGCGCCGGCCTGCAGCGCGGGGAACAGGTGCTCATCGTCGTCGTGGATGGTGACCACCACGCTCTGCGCATCGGGCTGCAGGTCGCGCAGGCGGGCCACCACGTCGGTGCCGCTGCCGTCGGGCAGGCCCAGGTCGATCAGTGCCAGATCGAAGCGCAGCTGCTGCACCTGCTGCAGCGCGTCGTGCACGCGCGAGCACTCGGTGATGCGCGCACCGGGGAACACCTGCAGCACCAGGCTCTTGAGCCAGGCGCGGATTTCAGGCAGGTCTTCGAGCAGCAGGATCTGGTTCATCACGGCGGTGTTCCGGCAACGGCAAGGCGACAAGCCCCCCTTTGTACGGGGGGCAATTCATCGTAACAGCGGGTTCACGCGGACGTGAGGTGCCGATCCAGCGGCAGTGTGAGGCGTATCACGGTTCCGTAACCGGGGCTCGACTCGACCAGGCATTGCCCCTGCAACTGCTTGGCGCGGCCCTTCATGCTGGCCATGCCGTGGCCCTTGTCGAGCCGGCCGTCCAGCTCGACCGGGATGCCCTGGCCGTTGTCCTGGATGATCAGCTGGAAGTCGCCGTCGGCGATCGAGCAGCGCACGCTGCACTGCGAGGCCCCGCTGTGCTTGATGATGTTGCTGACCGCCTCGCGCAGGATGCGCGTGGTCTGCACATAGGCGCGCGACGACAGGGTCTGCGGCGTCTCGTCGTCGTGCGGCGCGCTCCATTCGCCCTGGATGCCCGACTGCGTCAGCCGCGACATCACTTCCGCGCGCCAGTCGCCGAAGGCGTCCGACAGCCGCACCGGCTTGCCGGTGAGGCCGCGCACCGACAGGCGCATCTCCTCCAGCGCCTCGCGCGCCAGCGTGGCGATGCGGTCGCTCTCGCTGGTGTGCACGATGGTCAGCAGCTTGGCGCCCAGGTCGTCGTGCAGGTCGGCGGCGATGCGCTTGCGCTCGCGGTCGGTCACCTGCTCCACCTTCAACTCGGCCAGCTGCGAGAAGTTGCGCTCGATCTGCGCCGTGGCCTCGCGGATGCGCACCTCCAGCTCGGCACGGCTTTGCTCGCTGCTCTGGAAGGCGCGGCCGAACTGCTGCACCAGGCGCAGGCCCATCGCGATGAAGGCCAGCGGCGGCACCAGCTCGGCCACGTAGCCGATGCGGCTGTCCAGCTGCGCCAGGATGGTGGTGGCCTGCACCAGCACCGCCACGCCCACCACCACCAGCAGGCCGGCCATGGGCCACAGCTGGCGGCTGCGGTGCTGCTGCGCCCGTGCCAGGTAGTAGATGGCCGCGGCCAGCACCTGCATGGCCAGCAGCACGAACCACAGGCCCGACACCCAGTGCAGGTTCTGCGGCCCGGCGATCAGCAGCGTGCCGCACATCAGCAGCAGCTGCAGCGGCAGGGCCACGTTCACCCAGCCCAGCCGGCGGTTCACGTAACGCAGCAGGAACTGCACCGAGGCCCAGGTGATGAAGCCCATCAGCGCGGCCAGGCCCAGCTCGGCCAGCCGGTTGCTGAACGGCAGGTCGGACGCCCACAGCCGCGCCAGCAGCACCGCCCAGCCGACCATCAGCGCACCGAAGTAGGCCAGGTAGCTCTGCGCGCGGTTGAACCAGCCCATCACGAACATCAGGCCGCCCATCAGCAGCAGCGTGCCGCTCATCACCTCGGGCAGGCGCACGGCGAACAGCGCGCGCCGCGCATGGTGGCCGGCCAGCACCGCATGGCTGCCGAACTCCACCACCGACAGCCCGCCCACACGCTGGCGCGAGCTGACCAGCGGCAGGTCGTAGCCCTTGACGCGCAGCTCCACGCTGTTCTGCCCGGGCAGCAGCAGCGCGTCGGGCACGGCCACCAGCTGCGGGTGGTGGCAGTGGCGGCTGACGGGTTCGCTGAAGCGGCCGCCGTCGTGCACCAGGTGGCCGTTCACCCGCACCTGCAGCACGCTGCACGCGCGCTCGACATACAGCGCATGCAGGGCGCCGCCGCCGGGCGCCTGGTCGGGCATCAGCTGGCGCAACTGGGCGCCGTCGAAGCCCAGGCGGTACCAGCGTTCACCCAGTGCGCCGGTGGGATGCTCGGCCCAGTCGTCGGGCAGCACCACGGTCTTGGCGGCAGACCAGTCGGGCGGCTGCACACCGGCGCCCGGCGCGGCCAGGGCCTGGCGCAGCACCAGCACCTCGGCCTGCGCCGCGCCCAGGCCGGCCACGCACAGCCACAGCAGCACCAGCAGCACCAGCAACCCTCGCCACAGACCCTGCCAGCGCTGCGAACCCGGCTGCGTACCAGGCTGGGGTGGCTGGGGCCGGGCCGGGCGGGACGGACCGAACACACGCCCAGCGGGCGCCCGACACGGCAGGATCACGGCATGCATGGCGCCGATTGTGGGGCAGCCCCACGGGCCTTCCGGTGGCCGGCAGCGGCCTGGCGCGGCGGTTCGTTGGAGAATCCTCACCCCGCACCGCCCTGCCCTGCCAGCCCGCCCCGTGATCCTGCGCCACGTCTTCGAACCCACCGACAACGCCCGCCTGGCCCATCTGAGCGGCGCGTTCGACGAGCACCTGCGCGCCATCGAGGACGCGCTGTCGGTGCGCATCAGCCGCCGCGGGGGCGCCTTCCGCGTCGAGGGCGACAAGCCCGCGGCCAGCCGCGCGATGGCGCTGCTGCAGTCGCTGTACGAGCGCGCGGCCCGGCCCATCGCCGCCGAGGCGCTGCAGCTGGCGCTGGTGGAGGTCCACGCCCAGGTGGCGCCGCGCGCGGCGGCGGCCGAGCCCGAGGCGCCGGTGGTCACCACGCCCGATGCCGAATCGATCGTGCTGCACACCCGGCGCAGCGACCTGCGCGGCCGCACGCCCAACCAGGTGCAGTACCTGCGCCAGATCCTCAGCCACGACATCAGCTTCGGCATCGGCCCGGCCGGCACCGGCAAGACCTTCCTGGCCGTGGCCTGCGCCGTGGATGCGCTGGAGCGCAGCGGCGTGCAGCGCATCGTGCTCACCCGCCCGGCCGTGGAGGCCGGCGAGCGCCTGGGCTTCCTGCCCGGTGATCTGGCGCAGAAGGTCGACCCCTACCTGCGCCCGCTGTACGACGCGCTGTACGACCTGATGGGCTTCGACCGCGTGCAGGCCGCGTTCGAGAAGGGCCAGCTGGAGATCGCGCCGCTGGCCTTCATGCGCGGGCGCACGCTGAACCACGCCTTCGTGATCCTGGACGAGGCGCAGAACACCACCCCCGAGCAGATGAAGATGTTCCTGACCCGCATCGGCTTCGGCAGCCGCGCCGTGGTCACCGGCGACGTGAGCCAGATCGACCTGCCCAAGGGCATGCCCAGCGGCCTGGTGGACGCGGCGCGCGTGCTGGACGGCGTGCGCGGCATCGCCTTCACCCGCTTCACCGCGGCCGACGTGGTGCGCCACCCGCTGGTGGCGCGCATCGTCGAGGCCTACGAGGCGGCCAAGCCGGGCACCAACGGCAAGGGGGCATGACATGGCACGTCCGGAACTGACCCTGTCGCTGCAATTCGCCGATCCGCGCCACCGCGCGCTGCTGCCGCGGCACAAGGTGGCGCGCTGGATCCGCGCGGCGCTGGCGGCGCCGGCCGAGATCACCGTGCGCATCGTCGGCGACGAGGAAGGCCAGGCGCTGAACCGCGACTACCGCGGCAAGGACTACGCCACCAATGTGCTGACCTTCGACTACACGCAGGAGCCGGTGGTGATGGCCGACCTGGTGCTGGCCGCCGGCGTGGTGGAGCGCGAGGCGGCCGAATTGGGCCTGGCCGTGGCCGACCACTACGCCCACCTGCTGGTGCACGGCACGCTGCACGCCCAGGGCTGGGACCACGAGACCAGCGACGCCGATGCCGCCGAGATGGAGGCCTACGAGACCGAGATCCTCACCGGCCTGGGCCTGCACGACCCCTACGCCGGCGGGCGCGACTGAGGCTGCGCACCGCCGGCGGCCGGTTCAGCGGTACTTCTGCATCTCGCCGCTGGCCAGCAGGGTGCCCCAGCCCTGGCTCTCGGCCAGCAGCGCGAAGCGGAAGTCGTCCGGCGTGATGTCGGGCGCCGGCAGGCGCATCGCCAGGCGCTCGACCGTCTGGCGCATCGGCGCGGCGGTGAGCGCGCCGCGCACGGCCTCGGCCAGGGCCTCGATGCGGCTGGGCGCCGTGTCGCGGTGCACGTACAGGCCGAAGGACTCGACCAGCGGCGTGTCGATCAGGCCCAGTTCGCGCCCGGTCGGCCAGTCGGGCACGCTGGGCCAGCGGGCCTCGCTGGTCACCAGCAGGCCGCGCAGCCGCCCGGCGGCAAAGGCCTCGGGCGCCGCGCCCACGATCACCATGCCGGCCGGGATGGTGCCGGCCTCCAGATCGGCCAGCAGCGGCCGCGTGCCCTGGAAGGCCGTGAACTGCAGCCCCGTGCCCAGGCGCCGCGCGAAGGCCGTGCCCAGCAGGTGCGCGCCGGTGTTCAGCCCCGGCACGCCCAGCACCGCCTGCTGCGGGTTGTCGCGCAGCCAGGCCTGGAAGTCGGCCAAGCTGCGCACGCTGGCCGGCACGCGCGGCCCCACCGCCAGGCAGAACGTGAAGCTGGCCAGCGGCGCCACCGGCGCCAGGTCACGCAGCACGGCATCGCTGCTGCCGCCGGCCAGCTGCGGCAGCAGCGTCAGCACCGAGCTGGGTGCCATCAGCATCTGGCGCCCGTCCGGCGGGGCCTTGCGCAGCGCCTCGATGGCCACGCGCGAGGCATTGCCCGGCAGGTAGCGCACCGCCGCCGCCAGCTCGGGCTGGTAGCGGCCCTTCATGGCCGGCACGAAGCTGTCCAACAGCGCCGTGGCCGGCCCGCCACTGGGAAAGCCGTACAGCAGCGTGCTGCGCTCCTCGCCCTGGGCCGCCACCGGCGTGCCGGCCGCGACGGCGGTCACGCCGAGCAGCGCGCCGCCCAGGCCCGCCACCCAGCGCCGGCGGCCGGCGTCCACAGCCGCGGCGGCCGTGCAGTCGTCATGGTCGTTGGCCATGGCTCACTCCTGCGCGGTGAAGCGGGTCTGCTGCACGATGCGCGCCCAGCGCGTGGCATCGGCCTGCACGTACTCGTGAAAGTCCTGCGGCGCCAGGTTCACCATGCGCAGCGACTGCGCCTCGGCCAGCCGCCGCACCGCGTCGCTGGACTGGTACTGCGCCACGCGCGACTGGATGGCCTGGGCCAGCTCGGGCGGCAGCGTGGCCGGCCCCAGCAGGCCGTGCCACTCGACGATGGCGCAGTCGGCCACGCCCTGCTGCAGCAGCGTGGGCACGCTGGGCAGGCCGGGCCAGGCCTCGGCGCTGCTGACGCCCAGGCTGCGCAGCTTGCCGCTGCGGAAGTCGTCGAGGTTCTGGCCCACGATGGTCAGGCCCGCCGGCACCGCGCCGCTGACCAAGTCCTTGATCAGCGAGGCCGAGCCACGGTAGGCATTGGGCCGCAGCGTGAGGTTGCGCGAGCGCGAGACCAGCATGCCCACCAGGTGCGAGGCCGAGCCCATGGCCGGCACGCCATAGATGGCCTGCGTGGGGTCCTGCTGCACCCAGCGCACATAGTCGTCCAGCGTCTGCACCGCGGCCGGCACCCGCGGCCCGACGGTGAACGAGCGCGTGAACTCGTACAACGGCGCCACCGCCCGGTAGTCCTCGAGCGTGTAGCCCAGCTTGCGGAACAGGTGGGGCATCAGCGTCAGCGAGCTCGACGAGGCATACAGCAGGCTGCGGCCATCGGGCGCGGCTCGCTTGACCAGCTCATGCGCCAGCCGGCCGCCCGAGCCCGGCATGTGGCGAAAGCCCATGCGCCCCAGCGGCGGCGCCGACAGCGCCTCGGCCAGGCTGTTGCCGATGGCGGTGGCCACGCCGCCCTCGCTGAAGCCGTAGACGATCTGTCCGCCGTCACCTGCCGCACTCTGGGCATGCGCCCGGAGGCTGACCCCGCTGGTCAGGGGAAGGGCCAGGGCGGCCAGGCGGCGCAGGCTCTCGCGCCGGTCGATGCTGCTCATCTCATGCTCCTGTCGTCTTCTGCTGCACACCGGATGCCCCTCCGGCAGGGACTGCACCGTCGGGCGGCGGCTCAGATGCGGTTCAGACGCGCCTGCCGCACCGCCTCGGCATACACACGGGTTTCGTTGACGATGCGCTCGCGCATCTCGGCCGGCGTGGCGCGCAGCGGGCGCATCGCCAGGCGCTCGAAGGTCTGCGCCAGCTCGGGCGTGGCCAGCGCCTCGCCGATGGCCGTGCGCAGCCGACCGGTCAGGTCGTCGGGCATGCCGGCGGGGCCGAACCAGCCGTACCAGCCGGTCATCACCAGGTCCTTCAGGCCCTGCTCGGCGAAGCTGGGGGTGTCGGGCATGCCCAGCCAGCGCTGCGCGCTGCTGACCGCCAGCGCACGCAGCCGGCCATCGGCCAGCGCCTCGCGCGCGTTGCCGGTGACGACGATGCCCGCTGCCAGGCCACCGCCCAGCAACTCGTTGACCACCGGCGTGGTGCCGGCATAGCCCACCGGCAGCAGCGGCGCGTCGCGGTCGCGCACCAGTTGCTGGGTCATCAGCCAGCCCTGCGAGCCCTTCAGGATCACCCCCACCTGGCGCGAGCCGGGGTTGTCGCCCACCCAGCGCAGGTACTCGTCGAGGGTGCGCACACTGGCCGGCACGCGCGGGCCCACCAGCAGCATGAAGGTGTACTCGGACAGCGCCGCCAGCGGCGTGAAGTGCTCCAGCGGGGCATAGCCCAGCTCGCGGTAGATCGACGGGAACAGCGTCACCAGCGCCGACTGCGCATGCAGCAGCGTGTTGCCATCGGGCCGCGCGGCCTTGACCACCTCGGCCGAGCGCCGCGCCTCGCGGCCCAGCACATGTTCAAGGCGGATCGGCGGGGCGTAGCGCGGCGCCAGCTGCGCGATCATGGCCTGGGCCAGCATGGTGCCGGCCGCACCCGGCGGGATGCCGAACACCAGCCGCGCCGCCCCATCGGCCGACGAGGCGGAGGGGGCAGGCAGTGACTGCGCCCGCGCCGGCGCCGCGCCCAGCGCGGTGCCGCCCAGGGCCAGGCCGGCGCCAAGCCGGCACAGCAGGTCGCGGCGGGTGTGTGTCGTCATGGTCGATCCCTTCGTGTGGTGTGTGTTGTGTGTGTGGTTTGTGTGGTGTGCGTGGGCTGTGCGTGCCGTGTTCAGCCCTGCAGTTCGCGCAGCAGCAGCTGCCACAGGCGGCGGCCGGACTGCGCCGCCAGGCTCTCGGGCGCGGCCTCGATGCGCACCTGCCCGCGCAGCAGGCGCGGCCGCGTGTCGGGCAGCGCCTCCAGCACCTCCAGGCGCACGCGGTGGCGGGCCTGCTGCGGCACGGCCCGGCCGCGTTTGTCCAGCACGGTGGGCACGCTGCCGCCATGCACCGAGGCCAGCAGCTCGGGCGTGATCTGCTCGGCCGCCGCCGGCTCCACGGCCAGCAGGCGCAGGCGCAGCGGCGGCTGGGTCAGGTCTTCGGCATGGAACACGGCCGAGGCGCCCACGCGCAACCGGGCCAGCGCGGCGTCGTCCACATAGCCCTGCACGTCGCGGGCCTGGCCCAGCAGCACACGGCCCAGCGTGCGATCCGGCCGCACCCACTGGCCCGGCTGCAGCAGCGGCGGCAGGTCGGCCAGCCGCCCGTCGGCACGGGCGCGCAGCACCAGCTGCGCCTCGCGCTCGCGCAGCCCGGCCACCGCGGCATGGGCCTCGGCACGCTGCTGCTCCAGCACCAGCAGGTCGTTGCGGTCGCGGGCATCGCCGGCAATGCGCTCCAGCCGCTCCAGCGTCAGCACGCGCTGGTTCTCGGCCTCGGCGATGCGGCGCTGCAGCTCGGGCGAGCGCAGGCGCAGCAGCGGTTGGCCGGCGCGCACCGGCTGGCCGTCGCGTGCCAGCACGGCCTCCACCACGGCCACCTCGGGCGCCTGCAGCAGTTGCTCGTCCTGCCAGGCCAGCACGGCGGCCGCGCGCACGCTGTGGTCCAGCGGGGCCTGCAGCGCCCAGCCCAGCCCGCCCAGCACCAGGCCCAGGCCCAGCCAGCGGCCCAGCACCACGGCGCCACGCAGCCGCCACCAGGCGGCCAGCTGCAGCCCGGCCGGCCGCAGCACCAGCCACCACAGCGTGGCGGCGGCCAGCAGCACGCCGGCGGCCTGGAACAGCAGGCTGTAGGCCAGCCACGCCGCCGCCAGGCCCAGCGACAGCCGGAACAGCCACACCCCGCTGCCATAGGCCACCAGCAGCACGCGGCGCAGCGGCGTGGCCGGCTCGGGCGGCGCCAGCACCGGCCCCAGCAGCAGGCGGCCGAGCGCCCAGCCGGCGTGGTCCAGCGCGCGCTGCTGCAGGTTGGCCAGGCCCAGCGCGTCCGACAGCATGTAGTAGCCGTCGAAGCGTCCCAGCGGGTTGAGGTTGACCGCCAGCGTGGTGGCCCAGCTGGACGTGGCCACCACGAAGCACGCGGCGCGCAGCGGCCCGTCGGCCAGCAGCGCCCAGGCCAGCGTGGCCAGGCCAGCCACGGCCGATTCGGCCAGCATGCCGGCCGCGCCGATCCACACCCGCGGCGCGCGGCGCGGCAGGCGCACGGCATCGCTGGTGTCGGTGTAGAGCATGGGCACGCCCAGCGCCACGGTCAGGCCCATCGACGGCACCTGGGCGCCGTGGTGCACGGCGGCATAGGCATGGCCCAGCTCGTGCAGCAGCTTCAGCGCCAGCAGCACCACGCCATAGGCCAGCCAGCCCTCGGGCTGGGCGAACTGGGCGAAGCTGCCGACGAAGGCGTCCCACTGGCGCGACACCAGGTACAGGCCGGCCAGCGTGGCCAGGGCCCACAGCGCCAGCGCCGGCGCGCTCCACAGGCCGCGCACCAGCGGCAGCGTGGCCTCCAGAAAGCCCTGCGGCTGGCACAGCGGCAGGCGCCAGCCCATCCAGCGCCCGAACCAGCCGCGCCAGCCGGTGTGCGCCTGGCGCTGGGCCTGGTCGGCCAGCTCACCGACCTCGCTGCCGGGGGTGGGCACCAGCAGGTGGTGCTGGCGCAGGAACTCCAGCAGCCCGGCCAGTTGCCGGTCGAGTTGCCGGTCGAGCTGGCCCTCGCCATCGGCCGAGGCGCCGCCGGGCAGCGTGCGGCGCCAGGCCGCGCGCAAGGCGCCCACCCGGCCCAGCGGCCACAGCGCCAGCAGGCGCAGGTCGGGCTCGGTGAGCAGGAAGCTGCGCTGGCGCAGCGGATCGTCCAGCCGCCAGCGCGCCGCACCGCCGGGCTCGGGCGCGGCCTCCACCAGCTGCAGCTCGGGCCGCAGCGGCGGCAGGGGCAGGGCGTCGTCGAGGCCGGACATGGCGGCGGGCTCAGAAGCCGAGGGTCTGGCGCAGCGCCGACAGCGGACGGCGCAGCAGCTGCACGGCCAGCGGCACCTCGCCGGCATACAGGCGCACCGTGCCGCGCGCCCCGATGCGCGGCTGGTAGCCGGCCTCGGGCGCCAGCATCACGGTGTAGGCGGTGTCGCCCCCAGGCAGCGTGCGCGGCGTGTAGGCCACATGGCGCACCTGGGCGGGGATGCCGCCGAAGGGCACGTTGTCGAGGAACACGTCGCCGCGCGCGCCAGGCTCCAGCGGCAGGCTGTTGCCGGTGGGCAGGTCCACGCGCAGCGCGATGCGCCGCGGATCGGCCACCTGCACCACCTCCTCGCCGACCTGCACCGCGCGGCCTTCCCAGTCGCGCCGGTCGGTGTAGATCACCACGCCGTCCTGCGGCGCGCGCACCGCGGTGCGCGCCAGCACCTCCACGGCGTAGTCGTAGTTCACGCGCGCCAGCTCGTACTCGGCGCGGGCGGTGGCCAGCTCGTGCGCGGCCTCGGGGTCCTGGAAGGCGGCGGCCGCGGTGCGCGCATCGCGCGCCTGGGCCACGGCCAGGCGCTGCTGCGCCAGCAGCATCTCGTTGCGCGGCTGGATGTCGTCGAACTGCACCACCACGTCGCCGGCCTTCACCGGCGCACTGGGTGGCACGGCGATGCGCCGCACCACGCCCTGGATCGGCGCGGTGAGCACCTGCGGCTCGGCCGCCACCACCTCCACCGGCGCCATCACGCTCAGGCGCACCGGCATCGCGCCCAGCACCCCCAGCAGCAGCACCAGCAGCATCAGCATCCACGGCGTGCGGGCCTGGCCCAGCGTGCGCCGGCGCGGGCCCGACAGGGCCGTCCAGGCATGGGCATAGGTCTGGCCCAGGCGGCGCAGCAGCACCGTGGCACCGGGGTTGAACGGCGCCTCGCGCAGGAACAGCACGCCGGCGTCCACGCGGTCGGCGGCGTCGGGCAGCGGCACCCACAGGCCCCGCGGCAACGCAAAGCCGCGCAGCACGCCGCGGCTGCGTTCGTCCAGACCGGGCCAGGCGCCGGCCGACTGCAGGTCCAGCGATTTCATGTCGTGCAGCACTCCGGGCTGCTGGCGCGCCAGGCCGCGGCCCAGCGCCACCAGCAGCGGCGCATGCGCGTCCACCGAGGGCAGGCCCGACACCGCCACCGGCCGCCACTGGCGGCCACCGCCGCGACGGCGGAACACGATGGCCTGGCCATAGGGCACCAGGCTGCGCGCCTCGTTGACCAGGTGCATCAGCAGCGCCTGTTCGCCCTGCACGCGGCGCACCTCGGCCTCGTACTGCAGCAGGCGCAGCGCGGCCGAGGCGTCGCCGGCCGGCGCCGGCGCGGCGGTGCCGATGCGCGGGCCGGCCGCAGCGGGCTCGTCGGCGCGGGGCTGTGCGCGCGCCCGGGCGGCGCTGCGCTGCAGGGCCTCGGCGGCCAGCACGGCCGGCGGGCGGGGGGCGTCGCTGACGCGGGCCGTGCTCATCGGGGCGGGCGCCAGCCCGAGGCGGTGCCGCCCATGCCGGGCAGCACGCGCGCGGCGGGGTCGTCGAAGCTGGCGGTGATCTTCAGCGTGCGGCTCACCGGATCGACCGCCGGCGACAGGCGCTGCACCTTGGCCGGCAGGCTGCTGCCGGTCTCGTCGATGCGGAACACGAAGGCCGTGCCCGGCCGCAGCCAGGCCAGCCATTGCGAGGGCACGATCAGGTCGAGCTCGACGCCGCTGGTGTCGACGATGCGCAGCAGCGGCGCGCCGGCCTGCACCGATTCATGCTGCCGCGCCTGGCGCGCGACCACGCGGCCGGCAAACGGCGCGGTGACGCGGCATTCCTTGAGCTGCGACGCCAGCGCGTCGGCTTCGGCCTGGGCCTTGTCGAGCTGCGACCTCGACACCAGCAGGTCGTTCTTGCCGATGGCGTTGTAGCGGTCGAGCTCCTCGTTGGTCTCCACCTGCTTGCGCTGGGCCTCCAGCGCCGCGCGCGCGCCGCGGGCCTCGGCCTGCGGCCGCTCGCAGTCGAAGGCGGCCAGCAGCTCGCCCTTGGCGAAGGTGGCGCCCTCGGCCATCGGCATCTCGGTGATGCGCGCCGACAGCCGCGCGGTGAGCGTGGCCTCGGCCACCGCCCGCACCACGCCGCGCGCGATGCCGGCGCTGCCGGCGTTGCTGCGCACCACGGCCGCACCGGTGGCCGGTGCCGGCGCCGGCAGCGGCGTGGCCGCGGGCAATGGCGCACCGGCCTGCGCCCAGGCGCCCGCCGCAGCCGCGCAGGCCAGCCCGGCGGCCAGCCGGCGTGCTGCGCCCATGCGCGCTCGGTGTGTCAGCAGGTTCATGAAGTCAGGTCGTCTGGACAGTCGTGTCAGGAGCTCTTGGCCGGCATGGCCGGCAGGCTGAGCGCCCGCTCTGTCCAGTGTTCTTCGAGCTCCTGGGCCAGTTTCTTGAGCGGCAAATCGGCATCGATGTCGACGTCGAAGTTGTCCAAGCCCATGGACGCGTACAGATTGGCATAGGCGTTCTGCAGGTCGGAGTACGCCACGTCGTAGCGCACCTCGGACAGCACGCCGTTCATCTCCTCACGCACCAGCTGCTGCTGGCTGATGGCGCGGGCGCGGAAGGCGCCGCGCGCCTGGCCCAGCAGCCGCTCCTGCACGCCCTGGGCGCGCTGCGCGGTGTTGAGCTCCTGCGACAGGCGCACGAAGCGCACCCGCGCCACGTGCACCTGGGTGGCCACGGCCATGGTCAGCGCCAGGTCGCGCTGGTCGAGCATCGCGGCCTCGGCCTCGAGGGCGCGCTTTTGCATCGGGTAGCGGAACACGTCCAGCAGGTTCCAGCTGACGCGCGCGCTCAGGCTCACCCACTGCGGGTTGTAGAGGAAGTCGTTGCTGTCGTGGTTCAGGCCCAGCACGGTGCGCACGGTGGGCAGCGCGCGCAGGAAGGCGGCATCGAGCTCGCCGCGCAGGATGCGCTGGCGGTAGCTGGCCTCGCGCACCTCGGGCCGGAAGCGCAGGCCGGTGAGCACCATCTCCTCGGCCGAGCCCGGCAGTTCGGGCACGACATCGGTGCGGTCGGGCAGCACCAGCTGGAAGCTGGCGTCGGGGTTCAGGTTCATCAGCGCGGCCAGCTGGCTCTTGGCCAGCGACAGCTCGCGCTGCAGCTTCTGCACATCGCCCTGCACCTGCAGCAGGTCGCGCTGGTAGCCCAGCACCAGGTTGGGCGAGGCGATGCGGCGCTGCTCCAGCTCCTCGGCCTGGCGCATCGCGCGGCCGGTCAGCACCTCCAGGTCGGCCAGCTTCTTGGCCGTGCGGTCGGCACTGACCGCACGCCAGTAGGCGGTGCGCACGTCTTCGAGGATGCGGTTGATCACCTTGCGGCGCCGCTCCATCGACAGCTGGCGCTCGTCGGACTGCTGGCGCTGGCGCACGCGGGCCAGGCCGAAGTCGAGCACGTCCCAGCTCAGGGCCAGATCGGCCGTGGTGCTGCGCCGCTGGCTGGAGGTGGAGGGCTCCAGCGACTCGCGGCCGGTGAGCAGCGAGCGGCTGCGCGAGCCGGCATCGTTGTCGCGCGCCGAGAAGCCCGAGCTGGCCACCAGCGTGGGCAGCATGTCGGCGCTGCGCGCCTCGAACTGGCGCTCGCGCAGCGCCACGTCCATCATCTCGATCTTCTGGTCGAGGTTGTACTTCAGGGCGCGCCCCATGGCCTCGTACAGCGAGATCGGTCCGTCCACCCTGGCCTCGGTGCCGATCTGCGCCGCCAGGCGCGCGCGCAGGGCCTGCGCATTGGCGGCGGCATCGATCACCGGCGGCGTGTTGGCGCAGCCGCCCAGCCCCAGCGCGCCGCCGGCGGTGGCCAGCCGGGCCAGGCATTGCCGTCGCGACAGGCCGCTCGCCGGGGATGGCGGATCGGCATCGGCAGCGGGCGTGATCGGGTGCATGCGGTGTCCTTCCTGGTAGCGCCGGGTGTCGTGTCGGCGGGCGTCGTGTCGGCGGGTGTCGGCGCGCTGGCTCAACCCAGCGCGCGCGCCAGCGCGTCGATCTCGGCCTGGCGGCGCTGCAGCGCATCCAGCAGTTGCTGCTGCACGGCCGGCGGTGCGTCGCCGGCATCGGCCACGACGCGCGGCAACGGCGGCGGCAGCGGGGCGGCGGCCAGCGTCTCCCCGCCGCCCGGCGCGGCGGGGGCACCGGTCAGCGCTGCGATGCCGAAGGCGCCGCCGGTGCCGATGTCGTCCAGCCGGGTGGGCGCACGGAAGCCGGCGCTCAAGTCGCCCACGGCGGTGGCCATCGGCGCTGCATCGGCCGCGATCTCGGCCGGCCGGCCCAGCGACTGCACGCCACCGATGGCGGCGATCAGCGGGGCGTCGCCGCTGAGGTCGCCCACGCTCTCCATCGACTGCACGGCGTTGATGGCCCGGGTGAGCACCAGACCGACCAGCCCCTCGGTGACGGGCTCGGACTCGACGATGCGGGGCGTGGCGGTGTCGCTGCGCTGCGTCGGCCCCGCGAACGGCACCTCGGCCGGGGCCGGCGCTGGCGTGGGCGTCGGCGCGGCCGTCAGATCCTCGGCAACGGTCATCGTGACCGCGATGTCGGCGATGGCGCCAGCGGGATCGGTGGCCCGCACCAGCACCGCGAAGCTGCCCGCCTGCGTGGGCGTGCCGCTGATCTGGCCGGTGACGGGGTCCAGGCTCAGCCCGGGCGGCAGATCGACCGCGCTGAAGCGCAGCGCATCACCATCCACATCGGTGGCCAGGCTACCGATCGGCAGGGTCGCCGCGCTGCCGACGGTCAAGGCCACCGGCGCGGCGCCGGCGGCGGTGGGCGCGTCGTTCACCGCCGTCACCTCAAGCTGGACGGTGGCCACGGCCACGGCGCCGTCCGCGTCGATCACGCGGTAGCTGAAGCTGTCGGGGCCGCTGTAGTCGGCGTCGGGCGTGTAGACGAAGCTGCCGTCGGCATTCAGCACCAGACTGCCATGCGCGGGGGCGGCCACCGGCGTGGTGTCCACGGTCAGTGCGTCGCCGTCGGCGTCGCTGTCGTTGGCCAGCACGTTGCCGCTGGCGCTGCCGTCTTCGGCCAGCGTGGCGCTGTCGTTGGTGGCCGTCGGGTCCACATTGCCCACGGTCAGCGTGAAGGCTTGGCTGACGCTGCCACCGCGGCCGTCGCTGGCCGTCACCTGCACCGTGTACACGCCGCCCGGCACATCCGCCGACGCACCGCCATCCACCGTGCCGCTGATCACGCCGGTGGCCGCATCGATGCTCAGGCCGGCGGGAAGGCCCGTGGCGGTGTAGCTCAGTGCGTCGCCGTCGGGATCGGCGAAGCCGGTGGCGGTGGTGATCGTCACGGCCTGACCGTCACTGGCCGACGCCGTCGGCAGGCTGCCCACCGTGTTGGGCGTGTTGTTCGGCGCCGCCACGATCGTCCAGGTGAAGCCCTGGCTCACCGTGCCACCGTTGCCATCGCTGGCGCTGACCGTCACCGCATAGCTGCCCGGCGTGCTGGCCGTGCCGCTGATCTGGCCAGTGGCCGCATCCAGGCTCAGGCCCGGCGGCAGGCCGGTGGCGCTGTAGCTCAGCGTGTCGCCGTCGGCATCGGCAAAGTCGGCCGCGGCGTTGAAGCTCACCGCCGTGCCGGTGCTGTTGCTGCGATCGGCGATGGCCTGCGCGGTGGGCGCATCGTTGACCGGCGTGACCTGCAGGCTCACGGTGGCCGTGGCCGTGCCGCCATCGGCATCGATCACGCGGTAGCTGAAGCTGTCGGTCCCGCTGAAGTTGGCGTTCGGCGTGTAAGCGTAGCTGCCGTCGGCATTGAGCACCAGCGTGCCGTGTGCCGGGCCGCTGAGCGGCAGCGTGTCCACCGTCAGCGCGTCGCCATCGGCGTCGCTGTCGTTGGCCAGCACGTTGCCGCTGGCGCTGCCGTCCTCGGCCAGCGTGGCGCTGTCGTTGGTGGCCGTCGGGCCCACGTTGCCCACCGTCAGCGTGAAGGCCTGGCTGACGCTGCCACCGCGGCCGTCACTCGCGCTGACGAGCACGGTGTAGACGCCGCCCGGCACATCCGCCGACGCACCGCCATCCACCGTGCCGCTGATCACGCCGGTGGCCGCATTGATGCTCAGGCCGGCGGGCAGGCCGGTGGCGCTGTAGCTCAGTGCGTCGCCGTCGGGATCGGCGAAGCCGGTGGCGGTGGTGATCGTCACGGCCTGCCCGTCACTGGCCGCCGCGGTCGGCAGGCTGCCCACCGTGTTGGGCGTGTTGTTCGGCGCCGCCACGATCGTCCAGGTGAAGCCCTGGCTCACCGTGCCGCCGTGGCCATCGCTGGCGCTGACCGTCACCGCATAGCTGCCCGGTGTGCTGGACGTGCCGCTGATCTGACCGGTGGCTGCATCCAGGCTCAGGCCCGGCGGCAAGCCGGTGGCGCTGTAGCTCAGCGTGTCGCCGTCGGCATCGGCAAAGTCGGCAGCCGCGTTGAAGCTCACCGCCGTGCCGGTGCTGTTGCTGCGGTCGGCGATGGCCTGCGCGGTGGGCGCATCGTTGACCGGCGTGACCTGCAGCGTGACCGTCGCGGTGGCTGTGCCGCCGTCGGCGTCGATCACGCGGTAGCTGAAGCTGTCGGTCCCGCTGAAGTTGGCGTTCGGCGTGTAAGCGTAGCTGCCGTCGGCATTCAGCACCAGCGTGCCGTGTGCCGGGCCGCTGAGCGGCAGCGTGTCCACCGTCAGCGCGTCGCCGTCGGCGTCGCTGTCGTTGGCCAGCACGTTGCCACTGGCGCTGCCGTCTTCGGCCAGCGTGGCGCTGTCGTTGGTGGCCGTCGGGCCCACGTTGCCCACCGTCAGCGTGAAGGCCTGGCTGACGCTGCCGCCGCGGCCGTCACTCGCGCTGACGAGCACGGTGTAGACGCCGCCCGGCACATTCGCCGATGCGCCGCCATCCACCGTGCCGCTGATCACGCCGGTGGCCGCATCGATGCTCAGGCCGGCGGGCAGGCCCGTGGCGCTGTAGCTCAGTGCGTCGCCGTCGGGATCGGAGAAGCCGGTAGCGGTGGTGATGCTGACGGCCTGACCGTCACTGGCCGCCGCCGTCGGCAGGCTGCCCACCGTGTTGGGCGTGTTGTTGGCTGCGGGCGCCACCGTCCACTGGAAGCTCTGGCTCACGCTGCCGCCCTGCCCGTCGCTGGCCGTGACCGTGACGGCGTACGAGCCTGCGGTGCTGGTGTTGCCGCTGATCAGCCCGGTGCCGGCATCCAGGCTCAGGCCGGGCGGCAGGCCGGTGGCGCTGTAGGTCAACGTGTCACCGTCGGCGTCGGCAAAATCGACCCCCGCGTTGAACGACACGCTGGCGCCCAGGCTGTTGCTGCGATCGGCGATCGGCTGAGCCGTCGGCGCGTCGTTGACGGGTGTGACCTGGATCGTGACCGTGGCCGTGGCGACGCCGCCGTCGGCATCCACCACGCGGTACGTGAAGCTGTCGGTGCCGCTGTAGTTGGCATCCGGCGTGTACACGTAGCTGCCGTCGGTGTTGAGCACCAGACTGCCATGGCTGGGGCCGCTGAGGGCCGGTGAGTCCACGGTCAGCGCGTCGCCGTCGGCATCGGCGATGACCACCGTGCCGCCCACGCTGCCATCCTCGGCAACGCTGATCGTGGCATCGGCCGCCGTCGGCGCCACATTGCCCACCGTCAGCGTGAAGGCCTGGCTGACGCTGCCGCCGCGGCCGTCGCTGGCCGTCACCTGCACCGTGTACACGCCGCCCGGCACATCCGCCGACGCACCGCCATCCACCGTGCCGCTGATCACGCCGGTGGCCGCATCGATGCTCAGGCCGACGGGCAGGCCGGTGGCGGTGTAGCTCAGTGCGTCGCCGTCGGGATCGGCGAAGCCGGTGGCGGTGGTGATGCTGACCGACTGCCCGTCACTGGCCGCCGCGGTCGGCAGGCTGCCCACCGTGTTGGGCGTGTTGTTCGGCGCCGACACGATGGTCCAGGTGAAGCCCTGGCTCACCGTGCCACCGTGGCCATCGCTGGCGCTGACCGTCACCGCGTAGCTACCGGGCGTGCTGGCCGTGCCGCTGATCTGACCGGTGGCTGCATCCAGACTCAACCCAGGGGGCAAGCCGGTGGCGCCGTAGCTCAGCGTGTCGCCGTCGGCATCGGCAAAGTCGGCCGCCGCGTTGAAGCTCACCGCCGTGCCGGTTCTGTTGCTGCGGTCGGCGATGGCCTGCGCGGTGGGCGCATCGTTGACCGGCGTGACCTGCAGCGTGACCGTCGCGGTGGCCGTGCCGCCGTCGGCATCGATCACGCGGTAGCTGAAGCTGTCGGTCCCGCTGAAGTTGGCGTTCGGCGTGTAAGCGTAGCTGCCATCGGCATTCAGCACCAGCGTGCCGTGTGCCGGGCCGCTCAGCGGCAGCGTGTCCACCGTCAGCGCGTCGCCATCGGCGTCGCTGTCGTTGGCCAGCACATTGCCGCTGGCGCTGCCGTCTTCGGCCAGCGTGGCGCTGTCGTTGGTGGCCGTCGGGCCCACGTTGCCCACCGTCAGCGTGAAGGCCTGGCTGACGCTGCCACCGCGGCCGTCACTCGCGCTGACGAGCACGGTGTAGACGCCGCCTGGCACATCGGCCGACGCGCCGCCATCCACCGTGCCGCTGATCACCCCGGTGGCCGCATCGATGCTCAGGCCGGCGGGCAGGCCCGTGGCGGTGTAGCTCAGTGCGTCGCCGTCGGGGTCGGCGAAGCCGGTGGCCGCGTTGAAGCTCACCGCCGTGCCGGTGCTGTTGCTGCGGTCGGCGATCGCTTGTGAGGTGGGCGCATCGTTGACCGGCGTGACCTGCAGCGTGACCGTCGCGGTGGCCGTGCCGCCGTCGGCATCGATCACGCGGTAGCTGAAGCTGTCGGTGCCGCTGAAGTTGGCGTTCGGCGTGTACACGTAGCTGCCGTCGGCATTGAGCACCAGCGTGCCGTGTGCCGGGCCGCTCAGCGGCAGCGTGTCCACCGTCAGCGCGTCGCCGTCGGCGTCGCTGTCGTTGGCCAGCACGTTGCCGCTGGCGCTGCCGTCCTCGGCCAGCGTGGCGCTGTCGTTGGCGGCCGTCGGGCCCACGTTGCCCACCGTCAGCGTGAAGGCCTGGCTGACGCTGCCACCGCGGCCGTCACTCGCGCTGACGAGCACGGTGTAGACGCCGCCTGGCACATCGGCCGACGCGCCGCCATCCACCGTGCCGCTGATCACCCCGGTGGCCGCATCGATGCTCAGGCCGGCGGGCAGGCCGGTGGCGGTGTAGCTCAGTGGGTCGCCGTCGGGATCGGCGAAGCCGGTGGCGGTGGTGATCGTCACGGCCTGACCGTCACTGGCCGTCGCCGTCGGCAGGCTGCCCACCGTGTTGGGCGTGTTGTTCGGCGCCGCCACGATGGTCCAGGTGAAGCCCTGGCTCACCGTGCCGCCGTGGCCATCGCTGGCGCTGACCGTCACCGCATAGCTGCCCGGCGTGCTGGCCGTGCCGCTGATCTGACCGGTGGCTGCATCCAGGCTCAGGCCCGGCGGCAGGCCCGTGGCGCTGTAGCTCAGTGTGTCGCCGTCGGCATCGGCAAAGTCGGCAGCCGCGTTGAAGCTCACCGCCGTGCCGGTGCTGTTGCTGCGGTCGGCGATGGGCTGCGCCGTCGGCGCATCGTTGACCGGCGTGACGGTCACGGCCACGGTGGCGCTGGCGGTGCCGCCCTGCCCGTCGCTGACCGTGTAGTGGATGGTGTCGCTGCCGTGGAAGCCTGCGGCCGGCGTGTAGTGCAGCGTGCCGTTGGCCCCGATGCTGACCGTGCCATGCGCGGCACTGGCCTGCGTGACGCTGAGCGCATCGCCATCGGCGTCGCCGTCGTTGGCCAGCACGGCCACGCTGACCGCGGTGTCCTCCGCGGTGGTCAGCGTGTCACCCGTGGCCACCGGCGCATCGTTGACGGCCAGCACCGTGATCGTCACCGTGGCCACGGTGACGCCGCCGTCCGCGTCGATCAGGCGGTAGCTGAAGCTGTCGGTGCCGTGGAAGTCGGCCAGCGGCGTGTACTGGTAGCTGCCGTCGGCGCGCAGCACCAGACCACCATGCGCCGGACCGCTGACCGGCGTGGTGTCCACCTGCAGGGCATCGCCATCGGGGTCGCTGTCATTGCCGAGCACCTGGCCATCGAGCACGCCGTCCTCGGCCACGCTGGCGCTGTCGGCCCCGGCCACCGGCGCCGGGTTGGCCACGGTCAGCTCGAAGGCCCGCGCCACCGCACCGCCGCGGCCGTCGCTGGCGGTGATGACCACGGTGTACACGCCGCCCGGCACGGCGCTGGAGGCGTGGCGGTCCAGCGTGCCGCTGATCACGCCGGTGGCCGTGTCGATGCTCAGGCCGGCCGGCAGGCCGCTGGCGCTGAAACTCAGCGCGTCGCCATCGGCGTCGCTGAAGCTGGCCGACAGGTCCAGCGCCACGCTGGCGCCATCGTCGCGCTGCAGATCGGCCAGCGTGGCGCCGGTGGGGGCCTGGTTGGGCGCGGCGCCCACGGTGACGGTGATGGTGGCCGTCTCGGTGGTGCCGTTGCTGGTGACGGTGTAGGTGAAGCTGTCGCTGCCGACGAAGCCTGCCACCGGGGTGTAGCTGGCCTGGCCCTGCGCGTCGATGCTCAGGCTGCCATGCGCCGGCGTCTGGTAGGACGTGACCACGCGGCCGGCATGCTCGAAGCTGTCGTTGGCCAGCACGTTGAAGCCCACGGCCTGGCCGGACACGGTGCTGACCGCGTCGTCGACGATGTCGGCCACGGCCACCACGCCCAGCGGCAGCGTGGCGCTGACGCCCAGGGTCTGGCCCAGCGGCCCCAGCGACACGGTCAGCGTCAGCGGGCCGTTGTGGTCTGCGCCGGGCAGCAGCTGCAACTGCTCCAGCGCGGCCTGCAGATTGGCGGCCGTGCCCGACATGCGGATCAGGCTGTCGTCCACGCCATCGCCCTGGCTGAGGTTGACGCCCGCGTGCTGCTGCAGCGTCAGCAGGCCGCCGGGCACCGACAGCTCGATCTCCAGCACCTGCCCGTCCACGTCGCCCACCGCGATCTGCGTGCCCAGCAGCGACGCGAAGATGATCGGCGTGTCCTCGGTGAACACCGGGATCGTGGGCAGCTGCAGCGTGGGCAGGTCGGCCACCGCAGCCACCGTGACCGCGATGCTGCCGCTGGCCGTTCCGCCGTCCGCGTCCATCACGGTGTAGGTGATGCTGTCCACACCGTTGAAGTTGGCGTGCGGGGTGTAGCTCAGCGCGCCATCGGGCTGGATCGTCACGGTGCCGTTCAGGGCGCTGGCCGACGCCACGCTGAGGGCGTCGCCATCGCTGTCACTGGCGTTCAGCAGCGCGTCGACGCGCAGGTTGCTGTCCTCCTGGCCCGCGGCCACGCCCGCAGCGAGCAGCGGCGCCGGATTGCTCACCGTGATGGTCAGCGTGGCGGTGGCGCTCAGGCCGCCGCTGTCGGTGGCCGTGACCTGCACGGCATAGACACCGCCGCCGGTCTGCGACGCATGCCCGCCCAGCTGGCCCGAGATCAGGCCGGTGGTGGCGTCCAGGCTCAGGCCCGCCGGCAGGCCGGTGGCCGAGAACTGCAGGCTGTCGCCCAGGTCGCCATCGCTGAAGCCGCCGGCCACCGAGGCCGCCACCACCGCCCTGTCCTGCGTGCTGATGCCACCCAGCGTGCCGCTGGCCACCGGCGCATGGTTGATGCCCACGGTGACGGCCACAGTCTGCGTCTCGGTGACGCCGCCAGCGCTGACCGTCACGGTGAAGCTGTCGCTGCCCCGGTAGCCGGCATCGGGCGTGTAGGTGACCGCGCCGCCCAGGCCCAGCAGCAGCGTGCCATGCGCCGCGCCGGTGGCCGACACGACGCTGGCCGCGCCCTCGAAGCTGTCATTGGCCAGCGGGTACAGCGTCACCGGCGTCAGCACGTCGGTGGTCACGCTGTCGTTCACGGCATCGGCCACCGCGCCCAGCGTGATCGGCACGCTGGCCGACTGGCTGGCCTGGCCGTCGCTGGCCGCCAGGCTGAGCGTGGCGCTGCCGTGGTAGTCGGCATCGGGCGTGAAGCGCAGGCCGTCCAGCGCCTGGTTGATGGCCGCGGCACTGCCGCTGAACACCAGCGTGGTGTCGGCCGTGCCGTCACCGGTGGTGAAGCTCAGGCCGCTGGTGCCGGCCAGGGTCAGCGTGCCGTGGGTCACGCTGAGTGTGGCGGTCAGGGTGTCGCCGTTGCTGTCGGTGACGCTCAGCGCCCCGGCGCTGGCGCCCGTGAACACCAGCGCCTGGTCTTCGCTGCCGCTGGCGCTGGCCGGGGCGCTGACGACCGGCGGCGCATTGGGCACGGTCACGGTCAGCGAGACGGTGGCCGTCTCGCTGACGCTGCCGCTGGTCACGGTGTAGCTGAAGCTGTCGGCCCCGCTGTAGCCGGCGGCCGGCGTGTAGGTGGCCACGTTGCCGGCCAGCGTCACCGTGCCATGCGCGGGCTGGGTGACGCTGCTCACCGCTGCGGCGCCGCGCTCGAAGCTGTCGTTGGCCATCAGGGCGATGGCCACCGCCTGGTCGCGCAGCGTGCTGGCGCTGTCGGCCGCGATGTCGGCCACCGGCGTGATGGTCAGGCCGATGTCGGTGGGGCTGGACACGCTCAGCACGCCCAGCACCGTCTGGCTCACCACCACGCGCAGCGTGTCGCTGCCGTGGTAGTCGGGGTCGGCGTTGTAGGTCAGGCCGGCCAGCACGTTGTTGATGGCCGTGGCGCTGCCGCGCAGCGTGACGGCGGTGTCGCTGCTGCCATCGCCCTCGGTCACCGTGACGCCGGCGATCGAGCCGAAGCTCAGCGCGCCGTGCTGCACCGTCAGGCGCACCTCGGTGCTGGTGGCCAGCATGTCGCTCAGCGACACCTGCAGCAGGTTGCTGCCGGTGAAGGCCAGCGTGCTGTCTTCGGCCACGCTCAGCGGGGTGCCGACGTTCAGGCTCAGCGTGACGTTCAGCACCGCCAGCGTGCCGAACCAGTCGCCACCGTCCAGCACCACCGATTCGATGGCGCCGCTGCGCTGCTCGAGCAACCAGTCGGCACCCAGCGCACGGGCGCCGGTGGCGTCGTCGGAGGCCGCCACGTCGGCGTCCAGCGCCAGCGCCAGGCGCTCCATGCCGGCCACCGCCTCGGCCGAGCCGGCCGCCTGGCAGCCGTAGAACAGCACATCGGCGCCACTGGCCAGGTGCTGGCCCAGCGTGGCCAGCGCCTCGGCATGGCGCTCGGAGGCGTCGGCCAGGTCGAGCCGGGTGCTGCCCAGCATCACCGCGCCCAGTTCGCCATGCGTCACCAGGTGGATGGCCTGCACCTCGGTTTGGCCGGCCAGCGCCTCGTTCACCTGCGCCAGGCCGTCGCGGCCAGGGTCCAGCAGCACCAGCTGCGCACCCGGCGGCACATGGGCCAGCAGCTGGGGCAGTTGCGGCAGGTCGCGGTCGACGAACACCCATTCGCGCGCTGCGGGTGCGGTGGCAGCGCCGGCCGCCCCCTCGGGCGTGGCGCCGGCGGCCGAGGCCAGCCAGGCCGCATCGCCCGCGCTCTGGTCCGCGCTGTGGTTCGCGCTGTCGTCCGCCTCGGCCGACGCGTCCTGCGCGGCGGCGGCCAGCGCCGCCTGGGCGGTGCCCTGGGCGAGCGCGGCGTCCAGCAGCATCGCGCCGTCGAACATCATGCGTGGCTCGAGCGCCAGGCGCGGCTCGGTGGGCAGGGGCAGCGGGCGCGCCGGGCGGCGGCGGATCAACGACAACATGACGAGCTCCGGGTGGAGGCAGCCGCGAACTGCTCGGCAACCAGAACTGGACGACACCCGCGTTACGGGCTGTCACGGTCTTCGGAGCCTTCGGCCGGCGCTTGAGCCGCCTGCCGAGAGGAAAAGTGGACTCGTCTTGTCGGGAATTCGCGTCACTCGCCGCGGCGGGCCACGGCGCCCGTCGCGCTGGCCGCACCGGCCGGCGCGCCGCCGGTGAGCCGGGCCACCGCGCCCATCAGCAGCAGCGCCGCCGCGGTGGCGGCCCACAGCGTGGCGGTGCCCAGCACATGCGCCTGCCACAGTGCGGCCACCACCAGGCCCAGCGCCACCAGCCACAGCGGCACCGCCAGCCACCACACGCGGGCCGGGGGCCGCGGGTTCCAGCGCTGCACGCGGGCGATGTCGAAGGCCGGCTTGGGCCAGCGCGCCGCCACGTCGGCCGGCCGCCAGCCGGGCGGCTTGCACCACACGCGCAGCCGGTCGGCCCACGAGGCGGCATGCCGGCTGTCGTGCCACAGCTCGGCATACACCTGCAGGTTGGCGCGCAGCGGGTCCCAGCTGTGCAGCGGTGTGCGCGTGCCGTAGACGCAGGGCTCGTCGTCGCGCTCCTCGGTGAAGGTGCCGAACAGCCGGTCCCACACCATCAGGATGCCGCCGTAGTTGCGGTCGACGTAGGCGTCGTTCACGGCATGGTGCACACGGTGGTTGGACGGGCTGCAGAACCAGCGGTCGAACCAGCCCAGCTTGCCCACCTGCTGGGTGTGCACCCAGAACTGATACAGCAGATCCACCAGGGCCACCGTGCCCACCACCAGCGGCGGGTAGCCCAGCAGCGCCAGCGGCAGGTAGAACAGCCAGCCCAGCAGCCAGTTGCTGCCGGTCTGGCGCAGCGCGGTGGACAGGTTGTAGTCCTCGCTCTGGTGGTGCACCACGTGCGCGGCCCACAGCACGGCCACGCGGTGGCCCAGGCGGTGGTGCCAGTAGTAGGCCAGGTCGTACAGCAGCAGCGCGCTGAGCCACACCCAGGCCGCATCCACCGGCAGCCGCCACGCGGCGGCGTGCTGCCACAGCAGCGTGTACAGGCCCAGGCCGCCCAGCCGCGCGATGACGTTGGCCAGCTGGCTGACCATGCCCAGGCCAATGCTGGCCATGGCGTCGTGCAGGCGGTAGGTGTCGCGACCGCGGCGGCGGCCCAGCCACCACTCCAGCCCGATCAGCGCGAAGAACACGGGCGAGGCCAGGACGATGACTTGGGCAGGCTGCATGGCAGGACGACTCCTCGCCCCATGCTGCCGCAGCCGCCCGCGCCTGACCAGCCGAGCATTCCCCGGGCGCGGCGCGGCCGGGCTCAGCGCGGGTTCAGCGCGGGTTCAGCGCGGCATCAGCGCGCGCTCACTGCCAGCACTTGCCGGCGCTCAGCGTGGCGGCGGCGCTGACGCTCTGCTCGCCCAGCTGGTTGTAGCCGAAGACGGCGCAGGCATCACCGCTCTGCGTGCCGGTGGGCGTGGCGGTGATGCTGAAGCCATCGGCCGACTGCGAGGCGATGCTCAGCGTGTAGTAGCCGCCACTGGAGGTGTTGGGGTAGATGCCGTCGCTGCCGCCCAGGGTGGCGCCGGCATAGGTGCCGCGCTCGGTGTAGTAGCGCTCCAGGCGCTGCGCCAGCTCCAGCAGGGCCTGCTTGGCGTCGGCGCGGCGGGTGCGGCCCACGTAGCTGTGGTAGCTGGGGTAGGAGGCGGCGGCCAGGATGGCCACCATGGCCACCACGATGACCAGCTCGATCAGCGTGAAGCCGCGGCCGGCGGCGCGCGGGCGGAGGATGCGGGTGCGAGGGGGCATGGCGGCTAGCGCTCGATGAAGATCAGGACGATGCGGCGCTGCGCCGCGGTGCCGGGCTCGAGCGCGAAGCGCACCCGCTGGCCGGCCACCAGCGCGGCCGGACCCGCCAGCGCCTGGCCCGCACCGCCGATGACGCGCAGGCCCTGCGGATGCAGCGCCACCGGCCGGCCGTTGATCACCACGCGCCCGGCGGCCAGGTCCACGGCATCCAGGCGGCCTTCGGCCAGGTCGAGCGCCGGCGCCGAGGCGGCGCTGGCCGATGGCGGGGTGTCGAACACCATGCGCCGGCCCTGCTCGGCCGTGCCGCCGGGGCCCGCCACCATGGCGGCCTGTGCGGCCAGCGGCCCGGCCAGGGCCAGGGCGGCCAGCGTGGTGCCCAGGGTTCGGCGCGTCATTGCAGTTGCTCCCAGGCCGCGCGGCGCGAGCGCTCGGCGGTGTTCTTCTCGTCGATCAGCACCAGGTCGCCCGACGAGGTGTTGCCGTACTTCCGGTCGCGCTTCTTGACCTTCATGATCGTCACCGCGGCCGGCACCGAGTTCACCTTCACCGCCGACGCATAGGTGCCGCCGAGCTTGTCGTTGGTGTCGATGACCGTGTCGGCGTTGGTGTCCAGCGCCTCGGCGCGGTTGCCGGTGATGACGTCGATGTCCACCACCCAGCCGCTGCCGCCGAAGGCGCACACCGCCGTGCTGGGGATCAGCGACGAGAAGATCACCCGCCCGCCGCGCACCGTGGACTGGGCCACCACGCGCTCGCCGCTGTCGGGCAGCGGCAGCTTCCAGCCCTTCTTGCCGGCGTAGTAGTTGGCCAGCGTGATCACGTTGTCGCCGGTGATCTGCGTGTCGCCGGGCTTGTCGACCGCATGGGTGCTCAGGCGGTAGGTGCGGCCGTCGCTGCCCGTGTAGAGCGTGCTGGCGAAGCTCTGCGCCTGCAGGTCGGCCGCGGCCACGGTGCTGCCGTTGTCCCAGATGCCGTACAGCGCCTGCGCGCTGCCGGCGGCGTTGTCGGTCACGTCGACATAGCGGCCGGTGCCGAAGGTGACCATCCAGCCGCCCTTGGGAAAGCGCGTCACGTCCGGGCGCGCGGTGATCGGCTGGCCCGAGGCGGTGGTGAACAGCGGCTGCGCCACGTTGCTGGCGTTCTTGTAGGCCACGCCCCAGCTGGTGCGGGCCGTGGACGACAGGTCGAACTTCCACAGGTTGCCGCGCAGGTCGCCGGCATAGACGTAGTCGACCACGCCGTTGTCGGCCGACGAGACGGTGATCGCCGCCGACAGGCCGTTGGGGTTGTCGGCCGCGCCGACGCCGGTGTCGATCTTGGTGATCGCGCCGGTCTCCAGGTCCACCAGCAGCAGCACGGCCTTGCCGTTGGCGCTGTTGTAGCCGTTGCCGACGATGGCGCGCCAGCGGCCGTCGCGCATCTTGGCCAGGATCGGGCGGCTGAAGATGTGGCCCACGTCGGCATCGCTGTCGCCCACCTCCCAGCGCACCACCTGCGCGGCACGGCTCTCGATGAAGTTGCCGGGCGTGGTGACGTCCAGCGCGAACAACCCGGGTGCGCCGGCCGACATGCCGCTGACCAGCATCGTCTTCCACGTGCCGCCGATGGCCACGTCGCCCACGGCCGGCGAGCCGTCGACGTTGAACTGGTGGGTGTAGGGGTTGCTGGTCAGGCCCGACAGGCGGTTGCGCACCGCATAGGGCACATAGGCGAACACTTCGGCACCGGTGTTGGCGTCGAACGCGTGCAGCATGCCGTCGTTGGCCCCCACGTAGATCATCGGCGTGAGACCGCTGCGCGCGTTGGCGTAGGTGGAGTAGCGCGACTGCTCCATGGTGTCGCGCCAGTCGCCGGTGGCACCGCCCACGAACACCGGCGCCGAGTTGACGATGTCGCCCAGCACCGACAC
This sequence comes from Pseudaquabacterium inlustre, assembly GCF_038066595.1. Classification (NCBI taxonomy): domain Bacteria; kingdom Pseudomonadati; phylum Pseudomonadota; class Betaproteobacteria; order Burkholderiales; family Sphaerotilaceae; genus Pseudaquabacterium; species Pseudaquabacterium inlustre. Next base: position 133,157 of record NZ_JBBUTH010000002.1, on the reverse strand, counting down.
CGGCCGGTCGCGGAACACCGGCGCGCTGCAGCTGCCGCAGTTGCGGCTCTCGCGCGCGGTGTTGCCGCGCAGGTACTCCAGGCGCTGGCTGCCGTAGCCGTCGGTGGTGCCGGCGCCGTTCTTGTTCAGCGCCGTGACCATGGCCGCGTCCATTTCGGCCGCCCCGGGCGAGGCGGCGTTGGCCGGCCAGCGGAAGGGCACGCCCCGGCTGCCCAGCGCGGCCGAGGGCTTGTAGGTGAAGATCTGGCGGCCGGTGTTCCAGTTCAGGTTGTTGAGCTTCTGGCCCGCGTCCCAGTCGGGCGTGCTGCCGGGCGCGCCGTCGCTGCCGATCGGCAGCGCCAGCAGCTGGCCCGACCAGTCGCCGCTGGAAAAGCGCCCCTGGTACACCTTGGCGCCGGTGTTCCACGAGCCGGCGTTCAGCGACACCGACGAGGCGGCCGCCGTGCGCGAGATGATGTCCACGCTGATCGCGCGGAAGGCATCGGCCAGCGCGGTCTGGTCGGTGGCGAAGAAGGCGTTGTCGGTGCCGCCCAGCTGGGCCATGCGGTTGAGCGTGGCCACCGAGCTGGCATTGGCCACCGAGTCGCCCAGGCCCACCACGTAGGTCTGCACGTCGTAGTTCTTGCTGTTGTAGGCCGTGGTGCGCAGGCTGGTGATGCGCGTGAACACGTCGCTGGCCGCGGTGCCGAAGGTCCAGGTCTTGGTGCTGGCGTTGTAGGTGTTGAGCTGGTCGGCCAGCGGGTACATCGAGCCGTCGGTCTTGCCGGTGGGGTTGCCGTCGGTGGCCAGCAGCACGAAGTTGCGCTGGCAGCTCTGGGTGATGGGCGTGGTCCTGCCGCTCAGGTTGTTGGCGAAGTAATCCTTCACCGTGGCCATGGTGCCGGCCAGCGGCGTGAACAAGGCCGAGTTCTTCAGCTCGGTGGTGGCGTTGTCGTTGGTCTCCTTGGCCAGCAGCGCCATCAGCGCGTTGTACTGGGTGTCGGAGTCGGCCGCCACGGGCTGGTTGACCTTGCCCTTGCCGGTGATGTCGGCGTAGTAGCCCCAGGCGCGCTTCAACCAGAACATGCGCCGGTTGGGCGGTGTGGACGGCAGGTAGCCGGCATCGGTGGGCGTGAAGGTCCACGGGCTGCCGTTCTTCTCGTCGCTGAAGTTGCCGGCATTCCAGCCCGTGTTGTTGCCATGGCTGCCGAACACCCGGTAGGACGTGCCGCCGTTGACACCGATGCCGTACAGCTGGGCGCCGAAGTCGCCGGTGTAGAGCACGTCGTTGATCGCCGGATCGTCGCTGCTGTAGCGGTAGGTGAGGAAGTTGAAGCCGTTGCCGGTCTGCGGGTTGGCGATGCAGCGCAGGTTGCCGTTGCTGGGCGACAGGCCGCCGGTGCAGTCGTTGGTGTAGAGCACCTCGGTGTCGCTGCCGAAGTAGTACGGGTAGGTGGTGTAGACCGACGACGCCCGGGTCTCGAAGCTGGCCAGCCCCCAGTTGAACGAGCTGCGGTAGTTGGCGATGGTGCTGCGCAGCACGCTGCGCGCGATGTTGCCGCGCGTGGTGTCGTCGTTGCCGGCGATCAGCTTGCCGGCCATGGTGCCGTCCATCGACTGCGAGTTGTCGTAGACCACCAGCACATTGGGCTTGACCGCGGTGCCCAGGAACAGCGGCGTCTGCGCGAAGGTGAGCGTCTGCGCCAGGCTGGCGCGCGGTGCCAGGGCCAGGCAGGCCAGCAGGACCGGCAGGGCTGGCAGGGCCGCCAGGGCCCGCGGGAGGTGGCGCGCGCGGGGCGGCGCGCCGACCGGAGCGTTCAGCGGTTTCATTGCTTGACGTAGACCGATTGAAGCATCACCACGGTGCTGGCGTTCACCCCCGAGGCGCGCGCGGTGATGCGGTAGGCGCGCGCCTTGTCGGTGGGGGCGTTGCCGCAGCCGCCGCCCACGCAGGCGGTGTCGCCGCTGCGCGGCGGCAGCGTGGGCAGCCGCTCGATGATGTAGCGCGGCTGCGTGGCCAGCGCCTCGTTGCCGGGGCCGGGCACGGCCGGTGCGCCGGTGCGGCTGCCATAGGCCCGGCCCTTGGCGGCCCAGTCGATGGTCTGCCAGACCGGGGCCGACTTGGGGCCGCTGGCGGTGTCGGACGGCGGGATGCACAGGCCGCCGGTGCAGTCCTCGGTGAAGCCGTTGGCGGCGTCGGCATTGGCCTCGATGTCGGCCTCGGCGTCGCGCAGTGCGGCCTCGGCGGCCTGCAGCGCGACATTGCGGTCGCGGGCGTTGCCGGCCATGCGCTCCTGCACCACGGCGCTGTTCATCGCGCCCAGCGCCAGGAACGACAGCACCAGCATCGTCAGCAGGATGATGATCAGCGAGAAGCCCTGCTCGGGGGCGCGGCGGGGGTGGCTCATGGGCGGCGGCTCATGGCAGGGCGTTGCGCAGCGTGACCAGCGTGGACATCACCGTGCGCGGACGTCCGTCGGTGGGCGTGGTGGTGCTGCCGTTGAAGGTGTAGGGCTGGGCCTTGGTGGTGCGCGTCTCCAGGTTGCCGACCAGCAGCAGCTCGACCCGGGCGCTGACCACCTGGGCCCAGTTGGCCACGCCATCGGCGCTGGCGAAGCGGTCGGCCGACAGGTCGCCGTCGGTGTCCAGGCCGAAGGTGAAGGCCATGCGCTCGACGCCGGTGACCAGTTCGGTCTTCTGCGCCTCACCGTAGGTTGGGTTGCGGTACACCCACAACGCCGTCTGGCCGGTGTGGCGGGCGCTGCCGGCCAGGTAGTACACCTCGGTCTGCATGCGCCACACGCGCGCGTCGTTGGCGAAGGCGCGGCCCAGGTTGGCGGTGGACACGCCCGGCACCACGCCGGCCACCGCCGGCTGGTGGTCGATCGAGCCACCGGTGCCGGGCGCGGCGTTGGTGGCCTGCAGCACCGCCGCGCCCACGCAGTCGGCCACCATCAGCAGATCGCCCTGGACGAAGTTGGCCGTCGGCGTGATGCTGAGCACGGCGCTGGTGCTGGCCATCTCGCCGATCAGCGCCCAGGCCACGCCGGCCGGGCGGCGCACCACCAGCACGTCGCCGTCGGCGCTGGGCGACAGGCCGCCGATCACCGCGTCCAGCGCCGGCGACCAGGCGCCCGAGGTGCTGCGGCTGCCCCACACCGGCTGGCCGAAGTCGTACAGCGCGGCATTGGGCGTGTTCAGCGTGTTGACCACCGCCGACTGGCCCAGGCAGCCGCGAAAGCCCGACATGCGCAGGTCCTGCGAGATGGCGTCCATCGCGAAGCGGCCGTTCTCCTGCACGCGGCCGGTGGACTCCTGCGCCGCGAAGGTGGTGCGGCTGCCGATGTAGACCGAGCCCATCACCGCCACCACGAACAGGCCGATCACCAGGCCGACCATCAGCTCGACCAGGGTCATGCCCCGCGGCAGGCCCGCGGCGCGTGCCGCGCGAGGCTGCGCCGCCGTCATGGCCGCACCGGCACGGCCAGGCGCGAGGCCTGTCCGCGCTCTTTCCAGAACACTTTGACGGCGTAGACCGAGCCCGTGCCGTCGCAGGCCGGGCCGTCGCCATCGCCGTCGTAGGGCGTCGCGTCCAGGCACACCACGCCGGTGCCGTTGGGCAGCGCGGCGGCCAGGCCGGTGCGCCACTGGGCGAAGTCCAGCAGGGCCATGTTGGCGGTGGAGCAGGCGCTGTTGACGCCGCAGTTGGGCGTCTCCACCGCGCTGGTCAGGTTGCCGTAGCTGCCGGCGCTGACACCGGCCGGATTGGCGCGCATGCGGTCGGCCATCTCATAGGCCATCAGCGTGGCCTTGCTGCGCCACATGGCGCTGGCATTGGCCCCCAGGCCGCGGGCCTGCAGCGCGGCATAGGCCAGCGCGGCCATCGACAGCAGCAGCACGCCGATCAGCGCCTCCATCAGCGCGATGCCGCGCGCGGCGCGGCGCGGCACGGGGCGGTCGCGGCGCGGGCTCATGATCCGCAGTCGTCCACGTTGGCCACATCGGCCAGGCCGCTGGGCGTGACCGTGACGGTGTAGCCGCGCGGGCTGCCGCTGCGGCACACGGTGTAGACGCGGTCGCTGGCGCTGCCCAGCGCACCGCTGGTGCGAAACAGCAGTGCCCCGGGGCCCGACAGCGACAGCGCCGCGGGCAGCGCCGGGTAGCGGCGCACGCGCGCCTCGGTGTCGCCGGCGGCGCCATCGCCGTCCTCGTCGATCACCACCTCCCAGCCGGCCGCGAACTCGTTGCCCGTGCTGCCGCCCGACAGCGGCTGCACGATGACCTGGCGGCTGCGCTTGACCGCCTCCGACCGGGCCAGCGCCACCGCGGCCGAGAACGACGAACGCGTGGACACCACCTGGTTGTTGGCGGTGAACTCCGACATCGCCGGCGCGGCGATCGAGAACACCACCACGATGACGGCCAGCACCACGGCCAGTTCCACCAGCGTGAAGCCGGCAGAAAGCCGCGGGGCGGTGATCGGAACGTGCGGAGGTGACTTCATGGCGGCACTCATGACGGGCGAACTGCCACCGGGTTATCGGCAGGGCAGGCCGCCGGCCTGAGGGCCGCGTGCCGTAACGCTTTGCGTCAGCCGTGTGGACTTGCATGCCCGCGCACGCGCGCGGGGCTCAAGTTCGGCACCGGCTCAGGTGCTGCTTTCGTCCAGCGCCAGGTCGTCCAGACCGTCCAGGTGCGACTGGTCGTTCCAGCCCACCAGCGTGAGGCCCTGGGGCGTGTGCAGCAGGCGGTTGACCGCCGCATTGCCCAGCTGCCAGGTGCGCGGCGCGTCCAGCGGCAGGCGGGCGGCGGCACGGTACAGGCAGTCGAGCACGCCGCCGTGGCACACCAGGGCCACGGTGCGGCCGGCATGGGCCTGGGCCACGCGCTCGGCGGTGGCCACGCAGCGGGCGTAGAAGCCGGCCAGGCTCTCGCCGCCTTCGGGCGCGGCGAAGTCGGGGTCGCGCGCCTTCCAGCGCGCCGCCCAGTCGGGCCAGCGCGTCTCGATCTCCTCGTAGGTGTGGCCCTGCATCACGCCGAAGGCGCGCTCGCGCAGGCCCGGCTCGGGCAGCAGCGGCAGGCCCAGCGGGCCGGCGAAGGCGCGCGCGGTCTCCCACGCGCGGCCCAGGTCGCTGGCCACCACAACGTCCAGGCCCTCGTGGCGCAGCGCCTCGGGCAGGCAGGCGGCCTGGCGCCGGCCCAACGGGTTGAGCGGGATGTCGAGCTGGCCCTGCAGCCGGTGCTCGGTGTTCCAGGCCGTCTCACCGTGGCGGATGGCGATCAGGCGGGTCGGCTCGGTCATCGGTCGTAGCGGCTCCAGCCCCGCCGGGCCGCCCCAAGGGGCTGGGCGCCCCCTCGGGGGGCAGGAGCGAAGCGACGTGGGGGCATCACGGACGCAAACGACGGTTGAGCGTGTAGGTGCCCGACAGCGTGGCCGCGTCCAGCACATGGCCGGCCAGCGCGGCACGCACGGCGGCGCCGGTGAACTCGCCGGCCACCGGCAGCTGCGGCAGGTCCAGCGCGTACAGCGCGAACAGGTAGTGGTGCACCAGCGAGTCGTTGAACGGCGGGAACGGGCCGTCGTAGCCGAAGTAGCGGCCGGCGCGCTCGGCGTCGCCGGCGAACCAGCCGGTGTAGTCGTTCAGGCCGTGGCGCGCGGCGTCGCCCAGATCCTGCGCGGCCGGCACCGCGGGGCCGGGCTTGCCGCGCGGCGTGAAACCACGGCTGCACTGCCCCTCGGCCAGGCCCGCCAGCGTGGGCGGCAGATCCACCAGCAGCCAGTGAAAGAAGTCGACGCGCGGCAGGTCGGCCGGCACCTCGCGGTCGGGCTGGTTCACGTCGTCGGCGCGGCTGGGCACGTCGAAGTCATGGCACATCAGCACCAGCGATTGCGTGCCCGGCGGCAGATCGGCCCAGCGCAGCGGCGGGCTCAGGTTGTCGCCAAAGGCCACGCCGCCATCGGCGGCCAGGCGGCCGGCGGCAAAGCGCTCGGGAATGGGCTCGCCATTGGCCCAGGCATCGCTCCACAGTCGCATCTCGGTACTACCTTCAACCGGTCGTCACACGCCCCACACCACCGGCTCCTCGGCGGCGGCGGCACGGCGCAGCATGTCCACCATCGGCCACACGCGCTGGCGCAGGCCCACGCCCTCGGCCGGCGGCAGGGTGTCGCCCTGGGCGGCGGCATCGCGCTCGGCCTCGGCGCGCGCGGCTTCCGCAGCCTGCACGGCCTGCTCGATGGCGGCGATGGCGCCGGGCATGGCCGGTGGCTCGATGATGCCCTTGGGCGCCGGCTCACGCCCCAGGATGCGCAGCAGCGCATCGCCGTTGGGGCCGAGCATGATGACGTCGCCCGCGGCCTTGCTCTTGAACTTGTAGATCACGTGCACACCCCGCCGTATCGATCGAAGTGTGCATTTTGCCCGCGCGGCGGGCGCACCCCGTTACCGCACCAGGCTCAGCCGTGGACGCAGCCGGTCGCGGCCCGAGCGCACGCGCTCGGCGAAGTTGTCGGCGTCCAGCGCCGGGGCGAACAGGAAGCCCTGGAACTCGTCGCAGCCGGCATCGGTGAGGAACATGCGCTGCGGCTCGGTCTCCACACCCTCGGCGATCACGGTCAGCCCCAGCGCCTGGGCCATCTGGATGATGGCGCGCACGATGGTGGCATCGCTCTCGTCGACCGGCAGCGCCTTGACGAAGCTGCGGTCGATCTTCAGCCGGTCGATCGGGAAGCGCTTCAGGTAGGCCAGGCTGGAGTAGCCGGTGCCGAAATCGTCGATGGCCATGCGCACGCCCAGCGCCGCCACCTGCGACATGCGCGCCAGCGCCTCGTTGGCGTCGTGCACCAGCAGGCTCTCGGTCAGCTCCAGCTCCAGCAGCTCGCCCGGCAGCTCGTGCTCGCGCAGCACCGCGCCGACGCGCTCGACGAAGTCGGCCTGCTGGAACTGCAGCGCCGAGACGTTCACCGACACCGGCATCTCCAAGCCGGTGCGGCGCCATTCGGCGGCCTGGCGCACGGCCTGGCCCAGCACCCAGTCGCCGATGGCGATGATGAAGCCGGTCTCCTCGGCCACCGGGATGAATTGGCCGGGCGGCACCTCGCCCAGCTCGGGGTCGCGCCAGCGGATCAGGGCCTCGGCGCCGATCACGCGGCCGGTGGCCAGCTGCACCTGCGGCTGGTAGTGCAGGCGGAAGCGGTGGCTGGCCAGGGCCTGGCGCATCGCATGGTCGATGCGCATGCGCTGGCGCAGGTCGGCGTCGTGCTGCGGCTGGTGGAATCGGAAGCAGGCCCGCCCGCCCTGCTTGGCACGCAGCATCGCGCTCTCGGCGTGGCGCATCAGCTGGTCGGCGTCGTTGGCATCGCCGGGGTACAGGGCCACGCCCACGCTGCAGGTCTGGGTGAACTGCAGGCCGTCCACCGCCATCGGCTGGGCCACCACGTCCAGCGCGCGGCGTGCGGTGGCCTCGGCGGCGCGGCTGTCGGCCTCATGCACCAGCACGGCGAACTGGTCGCCGCCCACGCGGGCCACCACGTCGCCCTGGCGCAGGCAGCCCTTCAGGCGGTCGGCGGCCTCGGTCAGCACGCGGTCGCCGACCTCGTGGCCCAGGCTGTCGTTGATCTGCTTGAAGCGGTCCAGGTCCAGCAGCAGCAGCGCCAGCGCGCCACCGCCGCGCCGCGCCTGGCGCAGCGACTCGGTGATCGTGGCCGTCATCTGCCGGCGGTTGAACAGGCCGGTCAGCGCGTCGGTGGTGGACAGCGCCTCGATGCGCTGGCCGGCACTGACCAGCTCGGTGTGGTCGCGAAAGCTCCACACCCGGCCGCAGGGGCGGCCGTTGCAGTGCTGCGGCCGCGTCACGCGCTCGAGCACCTGGCCCGAGTGCAGCACGATGCGCTCGGTGGCCTGCAGCAGCGTGGCCTCCTGGATCACGCCGATGCGGCGCTGGTAGGCCTCGGGGTCGTCGACGCTGCGGCGCATCCAGTCGTACACGGCCTCGTCCTGGCGCTCGGTGAGCAGGCTCTCGGGCAGGCCCCAGATCTGCGCGAAGCGGCGGTTGAAGGCGCGGATGCGGCCGGCCAGGTCGGTGACCAGGATGCCGTCGGCGGTGGATTCCAGCGTGGCCTGCAGCTCCGACAGCAGCAGGTCGCGCTCGTCGAGCTGGCGCTGGGCCTCGCTGCGGTCGTGCACCACCACCAGGTAGTGCGCCGGCGCGGCCCCGCCGGCGGCGGCCACCGGCTGCACGCGACGCGACACCTGCACCAGCCGGCCGCTGCCGTTGACCAGCACGGTGTCGGAGTGCAGCGTGCCGGGCTGGCCGTGGCGCACCTCGTCCCAGAAGGCCTGGTCCTCGGGCGTGGCCACCAGGGCCTCGGCGCGCTGGCCGATCACGCCATCGGTGTCGCGGCCCAGCAGCGACAGCGCGGCCGGGTTGGCGGCGGCCACGGTCAGGCCGTCGGCCTCGACCAGCCAGGCGGCATCGGGCAGCGCGCCGAGCACGGCGTCCCACGAGGCGCCCGCCGGGGCGTCCTCGGGCCGCGCATCGGGGGCCCCGGGCTGGCGGGTGACGAGGGCGCGGCTCACGCGGCCAGTTCCTCCGCCGGCGACGCGCTGGCCGAGGCCAGCGGCTCGAAGAAGTACACCATGCGCTGCTGTGGCTGCAGGTAATCGCGCACGGCCGACGGCAGCTGCGCCGGCTTGAGGCTGCGGCGGATGCCCAGGTTGTGCTCGCGGTCCAGGCTCAGCAGCAGCGCCTCGTCGGGCGGCACGGCCGGATCACAGACCATCACGCGCGGCTTGAGCGGACGCGTGGAGTTGACGCTGACCACCGAGGCGTAGCGGTCGTCGGTGAGCTGCACCACCGAGCCCGGCGGGTACACGCCCATCATGCGCACGAAGGCGTTGAGCATGGACGCGTCGAACTTGGTCTTGCACTGCGCGAAGATCAGCGACAGCGCCTCGTGCGGCGTCAGCGCATGCGCGGCCTGGCGCGGGTTGCACAGGTTGTCGTAGCGGTTGACCAGCGCCACGATGCGCGACGGTCCGCTCATGCGGTCGAGGATCAGGCGCTGCGGAAAGCCGCTGGCGTCGGCCATCTCGTGGTGCTGGGCGATGACCAGCAGCGCGCCGTCGCTCAGGCCCAGGCGCTTGCCCTGGGCCACGCCGTGCGCCACATGGTCGCGGTACAGCGCCTGCTCGCTGGGGCCGCAGCGGTCGTCGTCGTAGCGGGCGCGCTCGGGCAGCTCGAACTTGCCGATGTCGTGCATCAGCGCGCCCACGCCCATGTCCATCATGTCGTCGGCGCTGAAGCCGAACACGCGGCCCATCAGCATCGACACCACGGCCACGTTCAGCGCATGGCCGGCCACGGGGTCGCAGGCCGCGTCGGACAGCACGCGCACGCACATGTCCTGGTCGACCATCATCTTGTCGAGCAGCGCGCGGGTCAGGCCCTCGGCGATCTCGCGCGACTGCTGCGGCTGGCGCGCGAGGTGGCGTGCAGCCTCGGCCCAGGCGTCGCGCGCCTCGGCCACCTGGCGCTGGCACAGGGCCTGCGCCTCGCGCTGCTGCGACAGCGCGGCGCGCTGGCGCACGCGCTCCAGCGCGATCGGCTCGGCCTTGTGCTCGCCACGGGCGTCGGCCGTGGGCGTGGCCGCCGCGGGCTCGGCGCGGCCGCTGCGCGGCTCGGCACCGCCGGGCGAGGTGCCGGTCGCCGAGGTGCCGGCCGGCGAGGCGCTGGTTGGCGAGGTGCTTGGCGGCACGGCGCCACCGCCGGTCGCAGTGCCTGGCGCGGTGGATGCGCGGGCGGTCGCCGCAGGCGTGCCGGCAGCGCGCCCATCGGCCGCAGGCACCGGTGCGGCGGCCGGGGCGCGGGCTGCAGCGGCCGTGCCCGGCGCGGCGGCGGCGCCGGACGTGGGGGCCGCTGCGGATGGCGATGCGGAGGCGGCCGGCGCGGCCACAGGCGTGGCAGGCGTGGCCGCCGCAGCCGCAGCCGCAGCCGCAGCCGGCACCACCGCACCGGGTGCGTCCTGGGGCACGGCGACGTCGGGGCGCGCGTCACCGGCCGGCAGGGTGCCGGGCGTCACGGTGCTCGGCGTGTCGAGCGGCCGGCTCTTCTCGGGGCTCCAGCGGAACTGGCGCTTGCCCAGGCCGCGGATCTGGTCGATCTGCTCCTGGCTGGTGATCATGAAACTCGAGAGCGCAAAGGGATGCGCCCACCACCCCAGATCGAGGTGGATGAACATCCCGACCCGCAGGTCCCCAACGTCGACCATCGTCGCCATGCTGTTTGATCTCTCGCGAATGGATACCGCCACGGGCCACGCCCGCTTGAACCGGGTTTCGGCAGCCCGGCATCGCGACTTGAACGCGGCGGCCAGCCAGACGCCACGATGTGGAATGCATCACGCGATCCCGGCCATCCGGGCCGGAAATCGAGGGCGACCAAACGCTGATAAGCGGCGGCAAGCCGCCTCAGTTCCTGTCAGGACGCGCCGCGCGGCAGCCGCAGGCGCAGGCAGCTGCCCTCGCCCGACACCGACTGCACGGTGAGATCGCCGCCCATGGCCAGCGCATAGGCGCGGGCGATGCTCAGGCCCAGCCCGTGGCCGCTGACGCCCAGGCGCTCGGCGCCCAGGCGGTTGAAGGGCTCGAACAGGTGGGCGCACTGCTCGGCGCTCATGCCGATGCCGCTGTCGGCCACCTCGATCCACACGCGGCCGGGCTCGCGCAGGGTCTCGGGCTCGACGCCGGCGCGCACGCGCACCCAGCCGCCGCGGCGGTTGTACTTCACCGCGTTGGACACCAGGTTCACCAGGATCTCCCAGGTGCGGCGGCTGTCGGCCAGTGCCGGCGGCAGCGGCGGCGCATCGGCGGCACGCTCCACGCTCAGGTTCAGCGACAGGTCGCTGGCCAGCGGCTCGTGCATGGCCAGCACGTCGCGCGCCAGCGCCAGCAGGTCGACCGGGTGCATGTCCAGCGCCAGCGCGCCGGCCTCGGCGCGGTTGATCTCCAGCACCTCGTCGACCAGGCTCAGCAGGTGCTGGCCGGCCTGCTGGATCAGGCCCAGCCGGCGCCGGGCATCGGGCGGCATGCCGGCCTCGGGCAGCAGCAGCAGGTGGGCAAAGCCCAGCACGGCGTTGAGCGGCGTGCGCAGCTCATGGCTCACGCGGCCCAGCAGATCGGTCTTGGCGCGGCTGGCCGCCTCGGCCTGCAGGCGCTTCTGGTCGGCGGCCTCGGCCGCTTCCCGGGCGTGTTGGGCCTCGACCCGCGCCGTGCGGTCGGTCAGCACGAACAGGTCGAGCTGGCCGCCCTGGCCCTGGTCCAGGCCCCAGGGCGCATCGGCCGCGGGCAGGCGGCTCACGCGCAGGTCGGCCCAGCGCGGCTGACCGCCCAGCGTGCGCAGCGCCAGGTCGTCCAGCGCGGCATGGTCGGTCTCGCCCAGCCTCATGCGCAGCCGGGTGAGCGCCACCTCGTCCTCGGGGCGCGCCAGCAGGCGGCGCAGCGGCAGGCGCACGCTGCGCAGGGCGGGCCCCAGTTCGAACTGGTCGACCGCGCAGGCGTTGGCATCCACCACGATGCCCTGCGCATCCACCAGCAGCGCGGCCACCGGCAGGCTGCGGTGCAGGTGGGCAAACCAGTCCAGCGCGCGCTCCAGCCGGCGCTGGCCGTCGGCCAGCTGCTGCGCGCGCGTCTCCAGTTCGGCCTGGTAGGCGCGGAACACATCGCCCAGGCTGACGCCCAGCGGCGCGTGTTCGTCCAGCATCTGCTGCGCGGCCTCCAGGCGGCCGTGCGACACCTCGTCCAGCGCGGTGGACAGCAGCTGCCCGGCAGCCAGCGCGTGCCCGCCGCCCGGCAGCCGCGCTGCGCCGGCCCCACCCCCCACCGGCTCAGGCATGTTGCAGGCCCTCGGCCAGCACGCCCTGCACCGCGATGTGGCGCGGATCGGGGCCGTCGGGGCCCACCCAGGCGGTGATGTCGCCGTGGCTGATCACCACGCCGGTCTGGCGGCCGTCGCGCTCGGCACGCATCGGCAGCGCGCGCAACATGAACCAGCGCCGCTCGGACGGGCTGTGGCAGGGGTAGACCATGCGCACCACCTCGCGCCGGCCGGCCAGCAGCGCCTGCAGCTCGGACAGCAGCTGCGGCGCGCCCGGCGTGTCCGAGCGGGCCACCACGCCCAGGTAGTTGGCGGCCAGGCCGGAGTCGGGCGCCTGGGTGTCGCTGGCGCGGTTGCGCCGCGCGAACTCGGCCCAGGCGGTGTTGACCATCACGATGGTGCCGTTGCTGTCGAGCACCGCGATGTGCTCGGACAGCGCATCGACCACGCGCTGCAGCCGGTCCAGGTCATGCAGCCGGGTCACGTCCACCAGCGACAGCACGGCGCGGCGGTGGCGGCCGGCGGCGTCGGCATAGCCCAGCACGCGCGCCAGGTGGCGCTGCGTGCCGGGGCCCTGCACCTCGCGCTCCAGCGCCGAGGCGCCGGCCAGCGCATGGCGCAGGTCGTCGGCCAGCTGCGGATACTGCAGCTGGCAGTTGAAGTCGGTGAGCGGGCGGCCCACGTCCTCGGCGCGCAGCCGGAACAGCAGCGCCGCCTCGGGCGTGAAGCGCACCAGGTTCAGGTGCTCGTCGACGAACACCGTGGCGATGCCGGTGGCGCGCGACATGCCGTCCAGGTCGGCATGCAGGGCCGCCACCTGCTCGAGCTTGCCGTTGTACTCGGCGTTGACGGTGTGCAGTTCCTCGTTGACCGACTGCAGCTCCTCGTTGGTGCTCTGCAGCTCCTCGTTGGCCGACATCAGCTCTTCGTTGGCGGCCTGCAGCTCCTCGTTGGCCGCGCCCAGCTCCTCGATGCTGGTCTGCAGCGTCAGGCGCGATTCGGCCAGTTCGCGCTCCAGCGTGGCAATGCGGTCCAGCGCCGGGCCCTCACCACCGGAGACCCCGCCGGAGACCCCGGCGGCGGGCTCGGCCGCCGCCGGCAGTTCCTCCAGCGTGACCAGCACGCAGCCGCTGGCGTCGCCCAGCGTGCTGGCGGCCTCGGCGGGATCGGTCAGCGCGCGGGCCACCACCCGCACCATCACGGCCTGTCCGTCGCGCTCGATCGGCAGCGGCGCCGCGGTGCAGGGGCCGGCGTCGCGGCCGGCGCGCTGCAGCAGGTGGCCCACCAGCGCGCCCAGGCGCGACGGCAGCAGGCGGATGACATCGAGGTTGGGCTGGCCGCTGGGCATGCGCAGCCAGCGCTGCGTGGGGCCCCAGGCATGCAGCAGCTGGCGCTGCGCGGTGATCAGCAGCGACACCGGCACATAGGCCTCGAGCAGCTGCGCATTGGCGCGGTCGACCAGGCTGCCGCGCGCCGCGCCGCCCAGCAGCGGCGGCGCGCCGGCGGTGGCGCGGCGGATCTGGATGCCGCCGGCCGGCGACAGGCCCTGCGCCAGCGCCCCCACCGCCAGCACCGGCCGCACCAGGCGGAACAGCTTGTGCGCCGCGTCGACGATCTGGAAGTCGGGCTGCAGCACGCCCAGCGATTCGCTGCTGCCCAGCAGCAGCAGGCCGTCGGGGTTCAGCGCGTACTGCAGGCGGCGCATCACGCGCTCCTGCGCATCGAACTGGAAGTAGATCAGCGTGTTGCGGCACACCACCAGGTCCATCTTGGTGAAGGGCACGTCGTCCAGCAGGTTGTGCCGCGCAAACAGCACCAGCTGCCGCACCTCGGGCCGCACCACCACCTGGCCGTCGCGGCTGTCGAAGTAGTGCGCCAGGCGTTCGGGCGCGATGCCGCTGGCGGCCACGGCCGGGTAGACGCCGGCCGCCGCGGTGGCCAGGAAGCGCGCATCGATGTCGGTGGCGAAGACCTTGATGCCCGGCCAGCGCTGCGCCGCGGCACAGGCCTCCAGCGCGGTGATGGCCACCGAGTAGGCCTCCTCGCCGGTGGCGCAGCCGGCGCACCAGATGCGCAGTGGCTGGCTGGGCGCCTGGCGGCCCAGGCGGTTGAGCAGCGCCGTGCCCAGCGCGTCAAACACCTCGGCATCGCGGAAGAAGCGCGTCACCGGGATCAGCAGCTCGCGCCGCAACAGCTCGCACTCGTCGGGCTGGGCGGCCAGGCGCCCGACGTACTCGCCGATCGACGTGAGGCCGTGGACGTTCATGCGCCGCTCGATGCGGCGCAGCATGGTGGGCAGCTTGTACTGGCTGAAGTCGACGCCGGCATGGCCGAGCAGCAGTTCGAACAGCTGCTGCATCGCCGGCTTGACCGCGGCCTGGTCGAGCAGGCCCTCGCTGACCAGGCGCACCGCGTCGCCGCGGGTCAGGGCCAGCACGGCGTCGGCCAGGCCCTCGGGCGGCGCCACCGTGTCGGCCTGGGTGGCGGCCAACGCGCTGCGCGGCATGCCGTCGAACTTGGCACTCTCGGGCGCCTGCACCAGCACATAGCCGCCGGCGGCACGCAGCGCGGCACAGCCCTGCGCCCCGTCGGAGCCCGAGCCCGACAGGATCACCGCGGCACAGCGGTCGGCCAGCGGCCCGCACAGCGACTGCACGAAGGCGTCGATCGGCAGCGACACCCCGTGCTCCGGCCGCGGCGAGAACGCCAGTTGGCCCTGCGCCAGCGTCATCACCACGCCCGGCGGCATCACGAACACGCCGTCGGCGTGCAGCTGCTCGCCGGCCTGGGCCTCGTGCACCGGCAGCGTGGTACCGCGCGCCAGCAACTCGCTCATCATCGAGCGGTGGTCGGGCGACAGGTGCTGCACCACGACGAAGGCGGCGCGGGTGGGGGCCTCGATGCGGCCGAAGAACTGGCGCAGCGCTTCCAGCCCACCGGCCGAGGCGCCCACCACCACCACCCACGGCGGCGGTGCGCCGTCGGCTGCAGGCACCTGCCCGCCGGTGGGTTCCTGTGGCAGGTCTGCCGTGCGCTCGCCCAAGCTCATGTCCAGTCCCTCCGGCATCCGTCGTCCCCTGCATTGGGGACAGATCGTCACGCGATGGACCACCGGCAGCGCTGAACTGCCGCGCGCATGAGGGCCTCGCCCCTGGCAGTCTATGTCAGGGGGCCGGCACGGCGGGCACGGGCTGCCCCCAGGGCATTGACCTGTTTCATGCTTTGCCACCGGGATCGGGGGCGCCCGCCCCGGCCTGGCCCAGCTGGCGCCAGCGGCTGGGCGCATGGCCGGTGTGGTGGCGGAAGAAGCGGCTGAAGTAGCCGGCATCGGCAAAGCCCAGGCCGAGGGCCACCCGCTTGACGCTGAGCGTGGTGTAGGCCAGGTCGCGCTGCGCCTCCAGCAGCAGCCGGCCATGCAGCACGCCCAGCGCCGAGTGGCCCAGCACCTGGTGGCAGGCCCGGTTGAGTTGCGTGGGGGTGATGCCCAGCTCGGCCGCCAGCGCCGCCAGCGTGGGCTGGCTGCGAAAGCGCGCCTCCACCAGCGCGCGGTAGCGGCGCACATGGGCGGTGGCGCGCTCGGGCGTCGGCGCGCTGTCGGGCGCACGCTCGTCGGCCGGCACCTCGCGGCCCAGCACCACGGCCAGTCGCAGCAGCGCTGCGTCCAGCGCCAGGTCGCGCCAGGCCTCGGCGGCGCGGAACTCGGCGTGCAGCCGCGCCACCGCCTCGGCCACGGCGCGGGCTGGCGACGCACCGGTGCCCGCCTTCACGCCCGCAGCCCGCGGCCAGTGCAGATGGGACGGCCGCATCAGCCGCGCCGCCAGCCCCGGCGCGGCGGCCAGGCGCTGGGCCAGGTGCGCCTCCAGCACGGTGATCACCAGGCCGTCGATGCCGGGCTCGAAGCGGAAGCCGTGCGGCACCAGGGCCGGCACCAGCAGCACGCAGGGCCCGTGCAGCGCCAGCGCACGGTCTTCCAGCTGGGCCTGGCCCCGGCCGCGGGCGATGTACAGAATTTGAAACAGCACCGCATGCCGGTGCGGGCGGATCTCCCAGTCGTGGCGGCTGCTGCGGCTGGCGATGTCTTCGCAGTGCAGCCAGTCGACGGCCTCGGTGCGGCCCTGCTCGCCATAGAGGGCATAGGTGGGCAGGCCGGCGGGAGAGCGCATGTTCGAATTGTTCAAGTCTTTGCCGAAACTGTCCATTGAGCACGGCGCGGGCCGGGGGCCACACTCTTGACCCTCATCAAGCCACAACCCGGAGACACGCCCCATGCAACGCACCCAGGTCGCCATCGTCGGCGCCGGCCCCTCGGGCCTGCTGCTGGGCCAGCTGCTGGCCAAGTCAGGCATCGCCAATGTGGTGATCGAGCAGCGCAGCGCCGACTACGTGCTGGGCCGCATCCGCGCCGGCGTGCTGGAGCAGACCTGCACCGATCTGCTGCGCGCCGCCGGCGTGCATGCCCGCATGGACGCCGAGGGCCTGCCGCACGACGGCGTGTGCCTGGCCTTTGGCGGCCGGCTGGAGCGCATCGACCTGCACGGCCTGACCGGCAAGCGCGTCACTGTCTACGGCCAGACCGAGGTCACCCGTGACCTGATGGACGCGCGCCGCAGCGCCGGCCTGAGCACGGTGTACGAGGCCGACGAGGTGGCGGTGCACGACTTCCTCGATGGCAGCGCCCCGCGCGTGAGCTGGCTGAAGGACGGCCAGCGCCACGAGCTGCAGGCCGACTTCATCGCCGGCTGCGACGGCTTCCACGGCGTGTGCCGCGCCAGCGTGCCGGCCGAGAAGATCAGCCTGCACGAGAAGGTGTACCCCTTCGGCTGGCTGGGCCTGCTGAGCGACACGCCGCCGGTGCACGAGGAGCTGATCTACGTGCACCACGAGCGCGGCTTTGCGCTGTGCAGCCAGCGCAGCACCACGCGCAGCCGCTACTACGTGCAGTGCAGCCTCGACGACAAGGTCGAGAACTGGAGCGACGAGGCCTTCTGGCACGAGCTGCGGCTGCGCCTGCCCGCCGAGGTGGCCGACAAGCTGGTCACGGGCCCGTCGCTGGAAAAGAGCATCGCGCCGCTGCGCAGCTTCGTGGCCGAGCCGCTGCAATTCGGCCGCCTGTTCCTGGTGGGCGATGCCGGCCACATCGTGCCGCCCACCGGCGCCAAGGGCCTGAACCTGGCCGCCAGCGACGTGGGCTACCTGTGGCAGGCGCTCGAAGGCTTCTACGCCGGCCGCGCCGGCGAGGTCGACCACTACTCGCAGCGCGCGCTGGCCCGCATCTGGAAGGCCGAGCGCTTCTCGTGGAGCATGACCACGCTGCTGCACAAGTTCCCCGACAACGGCACGTTCGGCACCAAGATGCAGCTGGCCGAGCTGGACTACCTGTTCAGCTCCCAGGCGGCGATGACCGCGGTGGCCGAGAACTACGTCGGCCTGCCGATGTGAGCGGCGCGGGCGCGGAACTCCCGCCGCCCACCAGGGTCGTTTGGGCCATGTTGTCATCGCGCATGTCCTGCACGCCACCCACCCCATCACCCTCCCGCCGCTGGCACCGCCTGGCCGGCGCGGCCGCACTGGCCCTGGCCGGCGCCGGCCTGCTGGGCGGCTGCGCCACGCTGGACGAGAAGCAGCGCGAGTGGATCTTCCAGCCCGGCACGCGCACCTGGGCCGGCGGCCAGGCCGCCGCCCAGGGCATGCAGGACGTGTGGATCGACTTCCACAGCGCCGAGGCCGGCCAGGCCGCGCGCCTGCACGGCCTGTGGCTGCCGCAGCCGGCGGCCGACGCGCCGGTGCTGCTGTACCTGCACGGCGCGCGCTTCGACGTGCGCGGCAGTGCCCCGCGCATGCGCCGCCTGCACGATCTGGGCTTTGCCGTGCTGGCGGTGGACTACCGTGGCTTCGGCCAGAGCAGCCCGGCGCTGCCCTCCGAAGCCCTGGCGCACGAGGACGCGCAGGCCGCCTGGCACTGGCTGGCCGCGCAGCACCCGCAGGCGCGGCGCTACCTGTTCGGCCATTCGCTGGGCGGGGCCATCGCTGTGCGCCTGGCGGCCGAGACGCCCGATCTGGCCGGCCTGATGGTCGAGGGCAGCTTCACCTCCATCCCCGACGTGGTGGCCAGCTTCAAGTGGGGCTGGCTGCCGGTGGCGCCGCTGATCTCGCAGCGCTTCGACGCTGCCGAAGCCATCGCCCGCGTGAAGGCGCCGGTGCTGGTGGTGCATGGCAGCGCCGACAGCCTGATCCCGCCGGCCCTGGGCCGCGCGCTGTACGAGCGCGCCAGCGCGCCCAAGCGCTTCGTGCTGGTGGAGGGCGGCTCGCACCACAGCACCAATGCCGTGGGCCTGGCGCAGTACCGCGAGGCGGTGGCGGCGCTGTTCGGCGTGGGTGGCCGGGCCGGGGCGGCGGGGTCCTGAGCGGCGGCGGCGCCAGGCCTGTCGCAGGCTGCGCCAACCGGCGGTCGCAGCGGGTTTCGCGATCGCCGAAGCTCGGGTTCAAACCCGATGCCAAGCCGCGGCGCCGGCGCTAGCGTGCAGGCCATCCCTGCCCCTTTGGAGCCCTGCCATGCTGCCCCCCGCCCTGCGCCGCCAGACCCTGGCCGACCTGCTGCGCCGCACCGCCGCGCGCCATCCGCACAAGCCCGGCATCCTGTGCGGCGACACCGCCTGGACCTGGGCGCAGTTCGCCGACGTGGTGGAGCGCCTGGCCGCCGGCCTGCATGGCCAGGGCGTGGCGCATGGCGACCGCGTGGCCGTGCTGGCGCGCAACTCGCATGGCTTTGCCGCGCTGCGCTATGCGCTGGCGCGGCTGGGCGCGGTGCTGGTGCCGGTGAACTTCATGCTCAACGCCGACGAGGCGGCCTACATCCTGCGCCACAGCGGCGCGCGCCTGCTGGCGGTGGATTCGGGCCTGGCCGCGCTCGGCCGCGACGCCGCCGCGCGCGACACCGCCATCGCCCGGCTGCTGTGGATTCCAGGTGAGGACGCCAGCCCCTGCCCGGCCGACTGCCTGGACTTCCACGCACTGGCCGACACCGACGCCGCCGCGCACCCGGCGCCCGAGATGGCTTTCGACCGCGACCACCTGCTGCAGATCGTCTACACCAGCGGCACCGAGAGCCTGCCCAAGGGCGCCATGCTGACCCACGGCGCGGTGATCGACCAGTACCTCAGCTGCATCGTCGACGGCGAGATGGCCGCCGGCGACGTGGTGCTGCATGCGCTGCCGCTGTACCACTGCGCGCAGCTGGATGTGTTTCTGGGCCCCAGCGTCTACCTGGGCAGCACCAGCTTCATCACCAGCAAGCCCACGCCCGACAACCTGCTGACGCTGATCGCCCGGCACCGCATCACGCAGTTCTTCGCGCCGCCCACGGTGTGGATCGGCATGCTGCGCCACCCGCTGTTCGACGAGGTGGACCTGGGCAGCCTGCGCAAGGGCTACTACGGCGCGTCGATCATGCCGGTGGCGGTGATCGAGGAGCTGATCCGCCGCGTGCCGCAGATGCGGCTGTGGAATTTCTACGGCCAGACCGAGATCGCGCCGCTGGCCACGGTGCTGACGCCCGAGGACCAGCTGCGCAAGCCCGGCTCGGCCGGCCGCGCCGCGCTGAACGTGGAAACGCGCGTGGTCGACGACGACATGAACGACGTGCCGCCCGGCACCGTGGGCGAGATCGTGCACCGCAGCCCGCAGCTGCTGCTGGGCTACTTCAACGACCCCGAGCGCAGCGCCGCGGCCTTTGCCGGCGGCTGGTTCCACAGCGGCGATCTGGGCGTGCTGGACGCCGACGGCTACCTCAGCGTGGTGGATCGCAAGAAGGACATGATCAAGACCGGCGGCGAGAACGTGGCCAGCCGCGAGGTGGAAGAGGCGCTGTACCGCCACGAGGCGATCAGCGAGGTGGCCGTGGTGGGCCTGCCGCACCCGCGCTGGATCGAGGCCGTGACCGCCGTGGTGGTGCGCAAGGCCGGCAAGGGCCTGAGCGAAGCCGAGGTGCTGGCCCACGCCGCCCAGCACCTGGCCCCGTTCAAGTGCCCGAAGGCCGTGCTGTTCGTCGACGCCCTGCCCAAGAACCCCAGCGGCAAGCTCTTGAAGCGTGAGTTGCGGGTGAAGTTCGAAGGGCATTTCGGCAAGGCATGATCGGCGCATGCTGATCACGATTGCCCCTGAAGTTCAACTGTTCGTCGACATCGAAGGCGCCGGCTGGGTGCCCGACGGCCCCTGCCTGCGCCAGAAGCCCACGCTGATCCTGCTGCACGGCGGGCCGGGCTACGACCATTCCAGCTTCAAGCCGATCTTCAGCCAGCTGGCCGATGTGGCGCAGATCGTCTACGTGGACCACCGCGGCCATGGCCGCGGCAGCCGCCGCCCGGCCGAGGAGTGGACGCTGGACACCTTCGCCGACGACGTGGTGCGGCTGTGCGAGGCGCTGGGCATCGAGCAACCCATCGTGCTGGGCCAGAGCTTCGGCGGCTTCGTCGCCCAGCGCTACCTGGCGCGCCACCCCGGCCATCCGGCCAAGGTGGTGCTGTCGTCCACCGCCGCGCGCTTCAACCTGGACCGCAAGCTGGCGATGTTCGAGCGCCTGGGCGGCCCGGCCGCACGCACCGCCGCCGAAGCCTTCTGGACCGCCCCGGCCGAGGCCACCTGGGCCGCCTACCAGGCCGCCTGCATGCACCTGTACAACCCCACGCCAGGCCACCCCGAGGCGCGCCAGCGCAACGTGTTCAACGAGGAGATCCTCTACACCTGGTCGGCGCGCGAATTCCCGGTGATGGACCTGCGCCCCGGCCTGGCCAGCGCGCAATGCCCGGTGCTGGTGATGGCCGGCGCGCTGGACCCGGTGACGCCCATCGACGACGCCCGCGAGATCTTCGACGCCCTGCCCGCCGCGCACCGCCAGTGGGCCGAGTTCGCGAACGCCGGCCACGGCGCCTGGCGCGACATGCCCGACGAGGCCATGGCCACGCTGCGGGCGTTCATCACGGGCTGAGCGGCCCGATGGCTCAGCCGGGCGCCACGGCGTCCTTGAGCTTGCGGTAGAGCTCGGCCAGCACCCGGTTCTGCTCGGGTTCGGGCAGCAGGTCCAGCGGCTGTCCGGGCGGGTTGGCGCCCTGGATCTTGGCCAGCGGCGAGTCCTCGAAGGTGCTGGTGCTCACCGCGATCCAGAAGATCAGACAACCACGGTCCTGGGCAGCCTTCAGCAAGGCCGGCAGTTCCTCGTTGCGGATGAAGGGCGAGGCCAGGAACGACTGCGTGACCAGGAACACCGCCACCCGCGCCGATGCCAGCTGCGCACGGATCTCGCTCAGCCAATCGGCGCCAACCGCGATCTCGGTGTCGTCCCACACGCGGATCAACTCCCGGTCTTCCAGCGGCTGCAGGAACTGCTTGAGCTTGGCCAGCCAGGCGCTGTCCTGGTGGCTGTAGCTGATGAACACCGGCCGCGTGGCCTGCACCTGTGGCGCGACGAAATGCTGCAGGTAGAGCACGCGCCGCTCGCTGTCGACCTCGAAGGTGACCTGGAACGCCGGCGCCGGGTGGCTGTAGACGCGGATGCTGCCGTTGCGGCTGATCGGCCGCGTGCGGCCGGGAAAGCCGTCGGGGTTGTCGGCCAGCGCGTCCACCACATCCGGCAGCGCCGCCAGGGCACCCGGTGGCAGCGCCTTGCGGCTGGCGCGGCCGGAGTCGGTGTAGACCAGCGCGTAGGGGTCGGCCGGCATCGGCGGCGCGGCGAGGGCGGCGTCCGAGGCGCTGTCAGGCGGCATGGCGGGGCTCCGAAGGTGAGGCGTCGGCGGTGGCCGGTGGCGGCGGTGGTGAGCCCTCGATGGCTTGGATGCGCAGCGTGCGGCCACCTTCTTCCAGCCGCGCCGTGACGGCCAGGCCCTCGGCGCGATAAACCCGTGCGCCCGCATCGCTGCCGGCGCCGCCCGCGGCGGCGGCCGGGCCATCGGCGCTGAGGTCGGCCAGCAGGTCATCGAGCGCCAGGCGCAGGGGCGCGGCCAGGGCTGCCCGCTGGGCCAGGGCGGCCGCGTCGAAGCGGATCACGCAGGCCGTGGCGCGTGTGGCATCGCTGCGCATGATGGCGTCCTGCCGCGCGGCGGCGATCTGCGCGTTCTCGATGCCCGCGGCCTGGTGCAGCAACTCGGCCGGCACCTCCACCTTGCCCTGCGCAACATTGGCCGGGCGCAGGGCCGCCAGCGTCTGGGCCAGCGCGCCGGCCTCGGTGGCCAGCGCCATCTGCTCGCGGCAGCGCCGCAGGTAGCGGGTGAGCAACAACAGCGGGGCCGACACCAGCACCACCGCGGCCATGGCCTCCAGGCCCTGGCCAGGTTGAAGAAAGACCACGCCCAGCAGGACCAGCAACAAGGCCAGCACCAGCACCACGACACTGCGCAGGCGATCGCCCCAGCGGCGGCGGCGGCGGGCGCGCCAGGCCGATTCGGCCAACCCGGCCACGCCCAGCGCATGCAGCTGCCGGTGCTCGACCCAGGTGCGCCAGACCAGGCGCCAGTTCAGCAGCAGCAGGCCCAGCGCCACCACGCCCAGCAGCGCGAAAACCAGGCCCAGCAGGCCGCCAGCGAGCGACTTCCAGGTCAACTGCTCGGGCAGGAACACCACGCCGACGATCAGCACCGCGCACCACAGCATGCCGTCGGTGCAGATCAGCAGCGCCCGGTAGCGGCGGTGCGCCGCGGGGCTCAAGCTGAGCTGCGCGGTGGCGGCCGACACGGCGTCGATGGCCGCATTCAGGTGCACGGCATCCAAGGCAATCGTCGGTGCAGTCATTCCACCCCTTCAGCCTTCACGCAGGCGGTGCGGCAGGACGAGGCTATTCAACACCGGGCGCGGCCGCAACGCCAGCCTGGCCGGTCAATCCCGGCGCGCTGTCGCGCAGGCAAGACACTCAACGCAGCACCCACACCCCCGCACTGCGCCCCGGCACGGTGAGCCGGCCGGTGGCGGCGTCCAGCCGGGCCTCGCTGCGCAGCCGCGCATCGGCCGCCCCCGGTGCGGCCAGCACCGGGTGCAGGCGCCAGCCGGCCTGGCGCAGGGTGTCAGCGGCCAGGGTGGCGGCTTCGGGCCGGGTGTTGAACACCGCCAGCAGCCGCTGCCAGCCGGCGCCGGGCAGATCGCGGCCGTCGAGCTCGACGGCGATCAGGCCGGGGTCGTCCTGCACGCCGGCGGCCACGAAGCGCAGGCGCTGGCGCACCGCGTCGGCGCTGCGCAGGCGGAACAGGCTGCTGCTGGCGCGCACGGCCAGCCAGTCGGCCAGGCTTTGGCGCGCGAAGGCGATGTCGGCCGGCTGCGCGCGCAGCGCCGGGTTGGCCAGGCGTGGCGCCATCCAGGGGTAGCGCGCGGCGTTATCGGCCTCGGGTGGCAGGCCGGTGCCGAAGTGGTTCGTCTGGCCGGTCCAGTCGAGGCGGTTGAACCAGTCGCCCGAATCGAAGCTGTTGCCGTCCAGGCTCTTGCTGCGCAGCAGCTCGATGCCGGCGTGGAAGTACGGCACGCCCTGGCTCAGCGCAGTGAGCGCGATGCCCAGCGCCTGCACGCGCGCGCGCTCGGCCGAGCTCGTTGCCAGCGGCAGCTTCAGCGCGTTGGCGTCCCACAGCGTGGCGTTGTCGTGGTTCTCCACGTAGTTCACCACCTCGCCGGGCTGCTCGGCATAGCCGGCGCCGGGGCGGCCGGCGTAGTGCAGTTCGGCGCCGGGGCGCGGCACACCGTCGGCGTCAGGCACCGGCACAGTGGCCAAGGTGCCGGCCAGGCCCAGGCGCACCAGCGCGGCGGCGGCGCGGCCCTGGGCTTCGCGTTCGGCGGCGGGCACGGCAGCGGGTCCGTGCGCAGCCTCGTCGTTGGGCGCGCCCACCAGCCCGTTCAGCCAGCCCTGGCGGGCCACCACCTGTGCCGGCGCATCGCCCACGCCGCCGCCACGCAGCGCGTCACGCGCCCGGTCGCTGAAGGTGGCGATGGCGGTGCCGGCCAGCCGGCCCTGCGCGGCCTGCACGAAGCGCGCGCCGTCGGCCACCTCGCCAAAATTCCAGCCCTCGCCCAGCAGCTGGATGTCGCGGCCGGCGTCCTGGCGCAGCGCATCGCGCAGCTGCACCATCAGCTCGCGCGGCTGGTGGCCCATCAGGTCGAAGCGGAACGAGTCGATGCGGTAGTGCCGCGCCCACAGCCGCACCGAGTCGCGCAGCAGCCGGCCCATCATGCGGTGCTCGGTGGCGCTGTTGTCGCAGCAGGTGCTGCGCTCCACGCGGCCCTGGGCGTCCAGCCGGTGATAGTAGCCGGGCACGATGCGGTCGAGCACCGAATGGGCGTGCTGGCCGCTGGCCGACAGGTGGTTGTAGACCACGTCCATGCCCACGCGCAGGCCGGCCGCATGCAGCGCCATCACCATCTGGCGGAACTCGCGGATGCGCACCGCGCCGTCGGCGGCATCGCTGGCGTAGCTGCCCTCGGGAGCGTTGAAGTGCAGCGGGTCGTAGCCCCAGTTGAAGCAGTCGCGCGCCGCTTCGGCCATCACCGCGGCCTGCTGGGCGCGGCTGTCGGGCGGGGCGTCGGCGGGCACGCGCGGCAGCACGCAGCCGGCCTCGGGCACGGTGGCGAAGTCGAACACCGGCAGCAGGTGCACATCGGTCAGCCCGGCGCGGGCCAGCGCGCGCAGGTGGCGCATGCCGGCGCTGCCGGCCTGGGCGAAGGCCGCGTATTTGCCGCGCAAGGCGGCGGGCACGCTGGCATCGTCGCGCGAGAAGTCGCGCACATGCAGCTCGTACACCGCCGTGTCGGTGAGGGCGGCCAGCGGCTTGCCGTGCGGCGCGTTGGCCCAGCCGGGCGGCGACAGGCGCGGATCGTCCAGCCGGCCGATCCAGCTGAACCTTGAATCGGTGCTCAGGCTGATGGCGTAAGGATCGGTGACGCGCTGGCGCAGCAGGCCGTGGCCGGGCACCAGCACATCCACCAGGTAGCGGTAGACCTGGCCGCGCCGGTCGCCCGGCAGCGCGCCCTGCCACAGGCCCGTGGCCGGCTGCAGCGCCAGCGGCTGCACGGCCTGGGCAGGCGCACCGGGCTGCGCATGCACGCACACCGCCACCTGCTGCGCGGTGGGCGCCCACAGCACGAAGCGGGCGGCATGCGGCGGGCGCAGCGTGGGCTGCACGCCCAGGGGCTGCGGGTCGGCTTCGGCAGCGGCGTACAGGTCGTCCAGCGCGCCGGCGGCCTGCAGCCGGGTGGCGGCGGTGATGCGGCCCTGGCCATCCTCAATCACCAATCGCAGCTGGCCGCGGTGCAAGGCGCGCAGCGCCTCGGGCGTGGCGGCCTCGGCCGGCAGGCGCCAGCGGACGCCGGACAGCAGATGGCGGAAGCGTCCGGCCAGCGCGGCGGGCAGCGGCTCGCGGTCGGGTTGCAGCGTGATGGTGCGCTCGGCGCCACGGGCGGGCTGGCCGGGCTCGGTGTGCAGCGTGGGGCCGGTGGCCCACAGCAGGCGGGCGCGGGTGTCCGAGCCCGCCTCCACGGCCGCCGGCGCCATGCCGGGCCACTGGATGCGTGTGGCGTCGAGCCACAGGCCGCGCGCCTCGGGCAGGGCCTGGGCCTCGGGCTGCAGCATGCTGGCGATGCCCGGCGCGTCGCAGTCGGCCGGCGTGGGGGCAGGCAGGGTTTGCGCCTGGGCCTGGGCCACGACCGCCAGCACCGCGCACAAGCTAGCAAAACTACGAATCAACGCCACCGATCGGATCGCGACCATAGAGACTTTCTCGGAGAGCCGGATCACACCGGCGCCGATAAAGTGTAGTTTCACTACAGACTCGAGTCTCTCCATGCGAACACCGATCCTGCGGCGCGTGACCGCGGCCCTGGTCGCAGCCCTGGCCGTGGCCGGACTGATGGCGCCCGCGCCGGCGGCCAGCCAAGGCGCTGCCACCGCCACCGTGCCCGACACCCGCCCGGTGCCGATGCGCCCCGACCCGCGCGGCCTGAAGCCGCTGCCGCGGCACTGGCAGCACGGCGTGTTCATGGAAATCTTCGTGCGCGCCTATGCCGACAGCGATGGCGACGGCATCGGCGACCTGCGCGGCCTGACGGCCAAGCTCGACGACCTGCAGGCACTCGGCATCCGTGGCCTCTGGCTGATGCCCATCACCGCCAGCGGCGACCACGACCACGGCTACGCCACCACCGACCACCGCGCAATCGAGCCGGCCTACGGCACGCTGGCCGACCTGGACGAACTGGTGCGCCAGGCCCGCCAGCGCGGCATCGGCATCATCATGGACTACGTGGTCAACCACGCCTCGGCGCAGCACCCGTTCTTCGTCGACGCGCGCGCCAACCCGGCCAGCGCCTGGCGCCCCTGGTGGGTGTGGGCCGATGGCGAGCGCCCGCGCGGCTGGGACATCTGGGGCAACGATCCCTGGTACCACACCGCCAGCGCGCCCTGGGATTTCAAAGGCGACCTGAAGACCCTGCCCCGCCCCGACGACACGGCGCGCGGCTTCTACTTCGGCACCTTCGGGCCGCACATGCCCGACTTCAACCTGCGCCACCCCGCCGTGCTGCGCTATCACCAGGACAGCCTGCGCTTCTGGCTGAACCGCGGCATCGCCGGCTTCCGGCTGGATGCCGTGCCGCACCTGGTGGAAAACAGCGCCAAGGATTGGAACGACCAGCCCGAAAGCCGGCGCATCACGCACGGCCTGCAGCGGCTGATCACCGCCTACCCCGGCCGCATGGTGGTGTGCGAGGCCACGGCCGAGCCGCAGGCCTGGGGCGACCCCGCCGTGTGCGGCGGCGCCTTCGCCTTCGGCCACACCCAGCACTTCGTGGGCGCGGCCATGGGCCAGGCGGAATCGGTGGCCGCGCTGGCGCGCTACTACCGCACCGCGCGGCCCACGATGGCCACGTTCGTGTCCAACCACGACATCTTTGCCGGCCGGCGCCTGTGGGATCAGATCGGCGGTGGCACGCCCGGCTGGCAGGCGCGCTACCAGCTGGCCGCCGCCGGCTACCTGCTGCAGCCGGGCACGCCTTTCGTCTACTACGGCGAAGAGGTGGGCCAGGCCGGCGTGCCCGACCTGCCCGGCGATTTGCCGCTACGCGCCCCGATGAGCTGGACGGCCGACGCGGGCACGGCCGGCTTCAGCACCGGCGCGCCGTTCCGCCCGCTGGCGCCCAACCACGCCACGCACAACCTGCAATCGCAGCGGCAGGAAGCGGGCTCGCTCTGGCACTTCTACCGGGCCATGATCGGCCTGCGCAACGCCCACCCCAGCCTGGCGCGCGGCCACTTCGAGCACAGCGCGGCCGAGGGCCTGGTGCTGGCCTTCCAGCGCCGCCTGGGCCGCGAGCGCACGCTGGTGCTGATCAACTACGACACGGCCGAGCGCGCGATGCAGCCGCCCGGCCTGCCTGCCGGTGCGCGGCTGCGCCCGCTGTGGCCGGCCGATGCGCCCACGCTGCGCGCTGGCGACGGGCCGGTGGCGCTGCCGGCGCAATCGCTGCGCGTCTACCGCATCGCGCCGCGCTGAGGGCCGCCGGGCCCGCGCTACATCAGCGCGGCGCCCTTCACCTGGGCATACAGCGCCTCGCCCGGCTGCAGCGCCAGGGTTTCCAGGCTGCGGCGGGTGATGCGCGCCAGCAGGTGCACCGGGGCCTCGCCCGGTGGCGCCGCGTCACCGGCATCGGCAAGGTCGGCGCGCACCGCCAGGCGCAGCAGCGCCGTGCTGCGGTCGGCGTGCAGGCTTTCCAGCACCACCGGCAGCACGTTGAGCACGCTGCTTTCCTGCGGCGGCTGGCGCGCCACGCTCACATCGCGCGCCAGCACGCGGGCGCGCACGCGCTGGCCCACCGGCACGGCGCTCTCGCCCAGCCACAGGCCGCCGCCGGCAAAGCCGATGCGGGTGAGGCCGTAGCGCGCATCGTGCTCGGCCACCGCGGCGTCGATCACCACGCCGGCCTCGTCCTGCCGGGCCAGCGGCAGATCGGGCCGGGCCAGCAGTTCGGCCACCGGGCCGGCGGCCAGCACGCGGCCCTGCGCCAGCAGCACCAGGTGGTGGGCCAGGCGCGCAGCCTCGTCCATGGCGTGCGTGACCAGCACCACCGGCAGCGCCAGCTCGCGGTGCAGGCGCTCCAGGTAGGGCAGGATCTCGGCCTTGCGCTGGGCGTCCAGCGCGGCCAGCGGCTCGTCCATCAGCAGCAGGCGCGGGCCGGTGGCCAGCGCCCGGGCAATGGCCACGCGCTGGCGCTCGCCGCCCGACAGCGTGGCCGGGCGCCGCGCCATCAGCGGGCCGATGCCCAGCAGATCCACCACGCTGTCGAGCGCGATGCGCTGCGCATCGGCGCCGCTGCGCTGGCGGCCGTAGGCCAGGTTGGCAGCCACGTCCAGGTGCGGGAACAGCGCCGCCTCCTGGATCACGTAGCCCAGCGGCCGCCGGTGCGTGGGCACGAAGACGCCGGCCGCATCGTCCTGCCACACCTGGCCATCGACGACCACGCGCCCGGCCGCGCGCTCCAGCCCGGCCAGCGCGCGCAGCACCGTGGTCTTGCCGCAGCCCGAGGGGCCGAACAACACGCTGACGCCCTGGCCGGGCAGGGTCAGGTCCACGTCCAGCGTGAAGTCGCGGCGCGGCAGGCGCAGGCGTGCTTCGATCATGGCGCGGCCTCCACGCCATCCACCCGGGCCGCGCGGCGCCGGTTGACCGCATGCAGGCTCAGCAGCACCACCAGCGCGAACACCACCATGCCCGCCGCCAACCGGTGGGCGGCCGCGAAGTCGGTGGCCTCGACGTGCTCGTAGATGGCCACCGACAGCACCCGGGTCTGGCCGGGGATGTTGCCGCCGATCATCAGCACCACGCCGAATTCGCCCACGGTGTGCGCGAAACCCAGCACCGTGGCGGTGATGAAGCCGGGCCGGGCCAGCGGCAGCGCCACGCTGACGAAGGCATCCCAGGGGCCGGCGCGCAAGGTGGCGGCCGCCTCCAGCGCGCGCTGCGGCACGGCCTCGAAGGCCTGCTGCAGCGGCTGCACCACGAAGGGCATGGAATACAGCACCGAGGCCACCACCAGCCCGGCAAAGCTGAAGGGCAGCCGCCCCAGGCCCAGCGCCTGGGTGAGCTGACCCACCGGCCCGTGCGGCCCCATCGTGACCAGCAGGTAAAAGCCCAGCACCGAGGGCGGCAGCACCAGCGGCAGCGCCACCACCGAGGCCACCAGCGGCTTGGCCGCCGAGCGGGTGCGCGCCAGCCACCAGGCCAGCGGCGTGCCCAGCAGCAGCAGCAGCACGGTGGTCAGCGTGGCCAGCTGCGCGGTCAGGCGAACGGCGGTCCAGTCCTCGGCGCTCACACGCAGCCCCTCATTCCTTGTAGCCGTACGACGCGATCACGACCTTGGCCGGCGCGCTCTTCAGGTAGGCCAGCAGGGCCTTGGCGGCGGCGCTCTTCTCGCCGGGCTTGAGCAGCACGGCGTCCTGCCGGATCTCGCCATACAGGTTGTGCGGCACCTTCCAGACCGAGCCAGTGACCGGCTTGCCCGGCACGGCCACTTGCGACAGGGCCACGAAGCCCAGCTCGGCATTGCCCGAGGCGATGAACTGGTGCGCCTGGGCGATGGAGTCGGCCGTCACCAGCCTGGGCGTGACGGCCTCGGTGAGGCCGCGGGCCTTCAGCACCTCCAGCGCGGCGGCGCCGTAGGGCGCGATGCGCGGGTTGGCGATGGCCAGCTTGCTGAACCTGCCCGCCTGCGCCAGCACGGCGCCCTGCTCGTCCACCAGGCCCGGCGTGGCGCTCCACAGCACCAGCTGGCCGATGGCGTAGGTGAACTGGCTGCCGGCCACCGCATGGCCTGCGGCGATCAGCTTCTTCGGCGTCTCGTCATCGGCGGCGATCAGCACCTGGAACGGCGCGCCGCCGGCCACGATCTGCGTGTAGAACTTGCCCGTGGCACCGGCCGAGGGCTTGAGCGTGTGGCCGGTGGCGGCGGTGAAGCCCTCGGCGATCTTCTGCAGCGGCCCGGCAAAGTTGGCGGCCACGGCCACCAGCACCTCGTCGGCGTGGGCCGGCAGCGCGCCCAGGCAGGCGGTGGCGGCCAGCAGCGCGGCGCAGCGGCGCAATGGTTTCAACGCACACATCGGCAGGTCCTCTCGCATCCACAACGGGTTCAATCGATCACGGCCAGGATCACGCTGGACACCTTGAAGGCCGCGCAGGCGCGCACGCCCTCGGCCAGGCCCAGCGCGGCCACCGCATCGCGCGTGACCACGGCCACCGCGCTGCGGCCGGCGCCCAGATCCATCACCACCTCGGCGTTCACCGGGCCATCCACCACGCGCGCCACCGTGCCCCACAGCTGGTTGCGCGCGCTGATGCGCAGCGCGGCATCGGTGAACACCAGCAGCGACGAGGCCTTGACCAGCGCGATCACCTCGCTGCCCAGGGCCAGGCCCAGGGTCTCGGCCGATTCACGCGTGACCACCGCGGCGATCTCCAGCGCGTCATCCAGCCGCACGCGCACCTCGAAATCCACCGGCCCCTCGCGCAGCGCACACACCGTGCCCACGAACTGGTTGCGCGCACTGGTGCGCACCGCCATGCGCCGCAGCAAGCGCTGGAAGCTGCGCGCGTCGCCCTCGGGCAGCGCAGCAAACTGCGCCGACAGCCGGTCGAGCGCGGCCTGGTACTCGGCCTGCATCGCCCGGTACAGCGCGATGACACGGCGGCCATGCTCGGTGAGCCGCGTGCCGCCGCCGGCCTTGCCGCCGGTGCTGCGCGCCACCAGCGGCTGATCGGCCAGGTTGTTCATCGCGTCCACCGCGTCCCAGGCGGCCTTGTACGACAGCGGCACATGCCTGGCCGCCTGCAAGATGGAGCCATGCGTGTCGATGGCCTCCAGCAGGCGCACGCGGGTGTCGCCCAGAAAAGTGCCCAGGTCGGTGTCGACCTCCAGCCGGCCGGTGAGGCGCGGCGCCGCCGGCTGGCCCGGGGACCGTGCCGGCGCACCCGCGGGCTCAGCCATGGCGCAGCCCCTCGCCACCGCCACCCAGGTCAGGGTTGTATGGATCGCCACATAGCGAACACAGCGTTCGATCCACCAGCGGCGCCCGCAGGCACGGCGGCCACTGGCCAGGGCCTGGCAGAAGGGTTGCGCATGGAACGGTGGGAGTCATAAGCTGGCGATGTCAGAAAGCCGACAAGCGTCGTATGGCCAACGATACAACGCAACCGGCATGCCAACACCATCGTCAACCCCAGCCAGGAGTTCGCAACATGCCCAGCACCAGCGCCCGCAACCAGTTCGACGGCGTGATCACCGCCCTGACCCGTGGTCCGGTGAACGCCGAGGTGGCCATCACCCTGCCCGGCGGCACGGTGGTGCACGCCGTGGTGACGCAACAGGCCGTGGCCGAACTTCAGCTGGCCGTGGGCCGGCCGGCGCGGGCGATCATCAAGGCCAGTGATGTGGTGGTTGCGGCTTGAGCCGCGCGCGTGTGCGCCGAGGCGACGCCATGCGTCGGATGGACGGCAAGCATGGCGCGCCGAGCAGTTCGCAAAAAAGTTCGCAAATCAGCGCGCAAATTTCGCGCTTTATCCAAGCGCGACAACAACTTAAGAGCGACACGAAGTTCGCAAACCTCTGGTCGGCACCGCCTATGCCGGGCGAGCCACACCGATCACACCGCACGGTTGTCGATTCCGGCCCTGGATGTTCGTCATGCTGCTGAAGCGCCGGCCCGCTGGCCGCTTCATGTCAGCCAACCATCCCCAGGAAAGCCCGATGACCAGGATGCTCTTCATCAGCCTGCCCGTGTGACCTGCCCCCTTTCGCCGTACCAGTGATTCGTCAGGAGTCCTGGGTTTGAAGGTTACTGGATCTCGTTGCTCGCAGGGGTCAAGTGCCGAGCAGCATCGCCGGCATGCCGGCGATGCTGCTCGGCAAACCGCGCTGGGGGTATCCGGCCGATGCTGCCGTGAGGGCGCACCTCGTTGTAGTCGCGTCGCCACTTGGCGATCTCGATGCGCGCCTGGTGCAGCGTCTCGAACCAGTGCTCGTTCAGACACTCGTCTCGGAACCGCCCGTTGAAGCTCTCGATGTAGCCGTTCTGCATGGGCCGCCCCGGCTCGATCAGGATGTGCCGGATGCCATGGCCCTGCGCCCAGGCAATGAACGCCCGGCTCGTGAACTCCGGGCCGTTGTCGGTTCTCACCGCTGACGGATAGCCCCGGAACAGCGCCGTCTGGTCGAGCAGCCGCGTCACGTACTGCCGTAGTCCACGGCGATGTCCACCGCCTCGTGGCTGAAGTCGTCGGCCACGGTCAGGCACTTCAGGCGCCTGCCGTTGGCCAGGCTGTCGCTCACGAAGTCCATGCTCCACACCTCGTTGACCTTGGTGGCGATGTTCAGCGGCGTGCGCTCCGCCGGTGGCCGACGCGCCTTCTTGCGCTTGCGCACGGCCAGGTTGGCCCCGCTGTACAGCCGGTACACGCGCTTGTGATTGACGCCCGGGAACTCCGGGCGCAGCAGGTCATGCACGCGTCGATACCCGAAGCGCCGCCGCGCATGGGCGATCTCGACGATCTTGGTCCTGAGCGCCTCGGTCTCGGCGCTGATCACCGGCGGGTGCCGGTAGCTGTCTCGGCTCAGCCCCACAAGCCTGCAGGCCCGCCGCTCGGACAGCTGATGCTCTGCAATCAGCCGCCCGATGGCCTCCCGCTTGGCTTGTGGGGCTATCTTTTTACCCCGAGGACGCTCTTGAGCGCATGCATGTCCAGGTGCGCCTCGGCCAGCAGGTGCTTGAGTTTGGCGTTCTCCGCCTCCAGTTCGCGCAGCCGACGGGCGTCAGACGCCTCCATGCCACCGAACTTGGCGCGCCACTTGTAGAACGTGGCGTCCGAGAACCCGCCCTTGCGGCAGATCTCCGCCACGGCCAAGCCGGCCTCCGCCTGCTTGAGGTACCCGATGATCTGTTCCTCGGTGAACTTGCTCTTCCTCATGTCCGCCATTCTCCTGGTTGGCGGACTCCTGCTACTTCAGCTTGGTACGACTGGAGGGGTGCAGGTCAGCCGGATTGGCGCTTGGCCCGCGAGCCCGATGATAAGAACCACGGGTTCGCGGGCCAAGTGCCAAGCCGGTGGCTGTCGCCTCCAGTGAAGGGTTAGGCGTCACCTGGCTGGGCCTGAGAGAACTTTAGCGCCAAGCGAGCTTGTGGCTCTAGCGATTGGACCCGCTCGATGAGGTGGATACACAGCGCATTGAGCTGATCCAAGACGCTGTCAGCTTCCTCGGCAACCCGAAAGATGTTGGTCAGCAGCGTATCACCAAGCGAGGAGGTTCCTATCGTCGTCACTGGATACCGGAACGTATATGACCCAGGATCCAACTCGTCCAAACCCCGAATGAAATCCAGATGCTCCGGGTCGAGTCGTCGCAATGCCGGCGGTAGGTGCTCGCGCATTGCTAGTAAGACTGGTTCAGCCATTGCTAGCAGCCTGACTAGTGAATGCTCTCGCCATAGTCGAGGGAGAAGCGTACGCACCTCTGCATCGTCAATGCTCAGTCGAGCAAGTCGATAGACCACGCACTTGAGGTATAGCTCAATCGAGTGCCTAAAGAGGAACAGTACAGGGCATGCGGCGTGGTCTATGCTCCCAATGCCTCGCCGTTCCTGGATATAGATCAGATTGTGTGCTGCATTGCGGTAGCACACCGCATATGTAACGACGTCACTGGGTGCGTGCGAGGTCCAGTTCAGGAGTGCATTGCCGTACGTGCCAATCGGCGACGCGTAGAACTCTTTGAGTGCCATGGCGAGGAACGTGACGCCTAACGTTTGAGCTAACCGGACCGTTGTGGTATGTGGCTAAAGGCCCAGAATGAAATGGCGGGCCTTTAGCCGCATGCCGCAATGGGTCCGGTTGAGCGAATGGTTAGGCCTCATCGTCGAAGTGCTGCATTGTCTTGGAAATTATCGTCCAGTCGAATTCGTGCATATCGCGAGCGTTGTGGCTGATGAAGCCTGATTCGAAGGCTTTGCGCTTCGCCGCTGTAGTCTTAAACTCAAAGTCATCAAGTAGTCGCATTGCTACGGGACGAATGACGGTTTCTCTTGGAAGTGGGATGATGTCTTGCGGACGATCGGTGCCTACGTCCTCTTCAGTGGTGCATGGTGATCCCATGACCAAGAACTGCCTACAGATTAATGGTCGTACAGGATAGATGCTGCAAACGGATTCGACCAAGAACGGGCATTCAAGAGAGTCGGCATGGTTTAGTAGCCGCTGCTTGACCACCGAGCGGACGTCTCCCGATAGAGCTTCGGACGCGTACCAAGAAATGGCCTTCAGTTCAGGCGCAGTAAAGGGTACTGTTGCCTTTTTGCAGCATGCATCGCACCCGCGATGGCACGCAGGTGTAACGCCCTTTTTGGCGACCTTCGCCAAGTGGTCTTCGACTTGGCTGTCGCTAATGTAGAAGGTATCGAGAATCGTCTTCAACCAAGGGTACTTCGCCTCAGCTGTTGGAGAAGAGTAACGATTCGCCATGGTGTGTCCTATGAGGCCTAACGTCTGAGCTAACCGGACCGTTGCGGTATGTGGCTAAAGGCCCAGAATGAAATGGCGGGCCTTTGGCCGCATGCCGCAATGGGTCCGGTTGAGTGAATGGTTAGGCCTCACTCGTTAAAAACCTGGAGACGCTTGCCACCCGTGCGGTGCTGCAGACGAAACTGGCGCTGAAACCATAGATTGACTCGACTTCTACTCGTATTTTTGACTCGGGTGCTTCGGACTCCCGGCGAATGTTCAAGGAGTTAATTACGTTCTGGAAGTTGAAGTCTTCGACGTGTAATTCCTCGACACCTGCGAAGGCAAACTGAATGACTACGTTCTTGATGAGCGCTTGTGCGTACTGTGCTGTCCCGGCGTGTCTTGTCTCGTACTCGCGTACCTGAACGTCAAGTTGAGCTTCTGACTTTCTCTCTTCCGGCGTTGCGCCACGGGATAGTGTGAAGTGAATCACTTCAGCATCATGAAACGATGGCCACCACCCGAATTCGGATAGGACTTCATCGGTGCCAGGAATAGGTGGGGCTGTCGCCATGTGAGGCCTAACATTCGACGTAAGGGGCGGCTTGCGCCTTAGCGCAAGACGTCCCCTTGACGGAGGGGTTAAGCGTCACGGCGACGAGAGACTTTACGGACAGGGCGATTCGGTACGTACTTGACAATCGTGAACGTGCCTTTCCTTCCGGCTCGATGAAGATAGCCCCTAGCTTCTTCGCCAAGCCATCTGAAGTTCTGAGCGTAATCACCCTGAAGCACTTGTTCGCGATGATCGATATACGGTTGCAGTGCTTGCCATGCTCTGGCAATGACTGCCGCGTGATGAGACAAGAGCTCTTCTGCGGGAACAAGGCCCAGCCGCATTAGGCTGCCTACGCGCTCAAAGTCGACGGCAACTCGCTCTATTGCATCGCGATCCGTCGGCGAGATTTCTGCCGGGGCGGCAGTGAGATTGTGGAAGACGTATCGTCGATCGCTTCTAGCGCGCTCGCACGAGATGATGTCGAATACTCCCGAGAGAGCCTCAAGCTTCCGAGTTCGCACAAGCTCTACAAGTTGTCGATATGCTGGCCAAGCGGCTACGCATGCGACTACTACGGCAAGTATTGTGGCTATGCCACCCCAGTCGCTCCAATTCGCAGGGAAAGTAGGCATTTGATCTAGTAAAGAGTTGGTGACACTGACGCTTAACTTGTTATCGACCGCGTATCCGCGCCGTATCCGGATACGGGCGCTGCGGGCGTATCCGGATACGGGCGCAAGACACGCCGTTCGCCCAATATAGCCGCCCACCTAGGCACCGTTCCGAGTGTGCCGCGCCCGATACTCCACCCGATTCTGGAGGCCGCACCCATGCCGAACATCGCCAAAGCCCACACACCAGAGCCCCTCGACCAACAGCGTATCGACGACGCCGTCCTCGCCCTGCTGGCCCTGGGCCTGCACGACGGCAACCGCGTCTGGAAGTCCTTTGACTGGGCAGCCCTGGACCGGCTGCACGCACGCGGCCTGATCTCCGCCCCAGCCACGGCGGCGAAATCGGTGGTGATCAGTGAGGAAGGCCTGGCGCAGGCGCTGGCCTTGCAGCAGCGCCTGTTCGGCCGCGCGGGTCAGTAAGACGCCGGCGGCGGCTTCTTCTCCGGCACGCCCACGCCCAGCAGGTCGAAGCGGCCGCGGCCGCTGGCGGCCGTCAGCAGGCCCAGCACGCGGCCGGGTTCGTGGCCCACCATGGGCCAGTCGAAGCGCCAGGTCCAGTTGGCGTCGCCCAGGGTGCCGGGGGTGTTCATGCGGTGCGGGCTGGGCAGGCCCAGCACGTCCTGCAGCGGAAAGATGGCCAGGCTGGCCACCGAGTTGAGCGCGGCGCGGATCATGGCCCAGTGCACATCGTGCGCGCCGCAGGCCAGGTAGGTGCCGGCGTAGCGGCGCTCGCGCTCGGGCGCGGCCTGCCACCAGCCGTGCGCGGTGTCGTTGTCGTGCGTGCCGGTGTACACCACCACGTCGCGCCGGTAGGTGTGGGGCAGAAACTCGTGCTCGCCGTCGCTGCCGAAGGCGAACTGCAGGATCTTCATGCCGGGGTAGCCCAGTGCGTCGCGCAGTTCGTGCACATCGGGCGTGATGAAGCCCAGATCCTCGGCCACGATGGGCAGTTCGCCCAATGCCTTGGAGATGGCGTCGAACAGCGGCTTGGCCGGGCCCTTCTTCCACTGGCCGGTGCGCGCATCGGGGCTGCTGGACGGGATCTCGTAGTAACCGGCAAAGCCGCGGAAATGGTCGATGCGGAAGGCATCGGCCTGGTGCAGCATGCGCTTCACGCGGGCCGTCCACCAGGCCCAGTCTTCGGCGGCCATGCGGTCCCAGCGGTACATGGGGTTGCCCCAGCGCTGGCCTTCGGGCCCCAGGTCATCGGGCGGCACGCCGGCCACCACGGTGGGCTGGAAGTGCTCGTCCAGCTCGTACAGATCGGGGCGCGCCCAGCAGTCGGCGCTGTGGTGGGCGATGAAGATCGGCAGGTCGCCCAGGATGCTGATGCCCTGCGCATTGGCATAGGCCTTGAGCGCCACGCATTGCGTGTCGAAGCACCACTGCACCCATTGCCAGAAGGCGATCTCGCCGGCGTGCTGGGCGCGCGCGGCGCTCAGTGCTGCCGCATCGCGCGCGCGCAGCGGCGCCGGCCACAGCCACCAGGGCTGGCCGGCGTGAGCGGTTTCCAGCGCCATGAACAGCGCGTAGTCGTCCAGCCAGTCGGCATTGCCCTGCACCCAGGCGGCCAGGCCGGCGCGGTCAGCCGGCGTGCTGCGGGCGCTGTAGCCGGCAAAGGCCGCGCGCAGCTGGGCCATGCGCCAGGGGATCACGGCGCCGAAGTCCACGCGCTCGATGCCGTTCGCGTCGCGGTTGGGCGGCGGCACGGTGGCCGGGGCGGTGAGCCAGCCGCGCTCCACCAGCGGCTCCAGCGCCACCATCAGCGGGCTGCCGGCAAAGGCCGACACGCTCTGGTACGGCGAGTTGCCCGGGCCGATGGGCGTGGTGGGCAGCCATTGCCAGATGCGCTGGCCGCAGCTGGCCAGCCAGTCGACGAAGTGGCGCGCGGCCGGGCCAAAGTCGCCAATGCCATGCGGGCCGGGCAGCGAGGTGATGTGCAACAGCACGCCCGAGGCGCGTTGGTGGAGGTTCATGGCTTGCTTGTCTCTCTCTTGTGTGGACGCGCTGTATGTGCGTTGGGCGTCAGCCCACCTGCCGCAGCACCAGCACCGATTGCGGCGGCACGCGCAGCACATCGGCGCTGGCGGTGCGCTGGCCGGCGCCCAGGTCGCCGCTGCTGTCGAGCAGCAGCTCCCAGGTGCCCGGCGCGCCGGGGGCCGGCAGCGTGAACGGCAGCGCCAGTGCCTCGGGGTTGAAGGCCAGCAGCAGCGCATGGTGGCCGGGCCGGTCCACCGGCTCGCCATTGATGCGGCAGGCCAGGGCCTGCTGCTGCGCGTCATGCCAGTCGTTGACCTGCATCTCATGGCCGCTGGGGGCAAACCAGCTCAATGAGCGTTCATCGGGCCCGGTGCTGCGCGCCTGGAACCAGCGGTCGTGCCGCAGCGCGGGCTCGGCGCGGCGCAGCGCGGCCAGTTCACCCACAAAGGCCGCCAGCGCCGTGTCGGCACCGGCCCAGTCGAGCCAGGTGGTGGGGTTGTCCTGGCAGTAGGCGTTGTTGTTACCGCCTTGCGTGTTGCCGATCTCGTCGCCGGCATACAGCATGGGCGTGCCCTGGGCCAGCATCAGCGTGGCCAGCATGGCGCGGCGCACGCGCTGGCGCAGCGCCACGATGCCGGCATCGGCCGTGGGCCCTTCCACGCCGAAGCAGGTGGCCACCTCGTCGCTGCGGCCGTCGCGGTTGTCCTCGCCGTTGGCCAGGTTGCGCTTGTGGCTGTAGCTCACCAGGTCCATCAGCGTGAAGCCGTCGTGCACGGCGATGAAGTTCACGCTGGCACTGGGCCGCCGTTGGCCGTGGTGGAACAGATCGCTGCTGGCGGTGAAGCGGCGGGCAAATTCACCGCGGCTCACGCCCGCCCCATTGCCTCGGCCGATCCAGTAGCGGCGCACCGAGTCGCGGAACTTGTCGTTCCACTCCAGCCAACGGCCGGGGAAGCGGCCCACCTGGTAGCCATCGGGGCCGGCGTCCCAGGGCTCGGCGATCAGGTGCACGCGGTTCAGCACCGGGTCTTGCTTCAGCGCGGTGAAGAACGCGGCATGCGGATCGAAGCCGTGGCGCGTGCGGCCCAGCACCGGCGCCAGGTCGAAGCGGAAGCCGTCCACGCCCATGTCCTGCACCCAGTGGCGCAGCGAATCCAGCACCCACTGCGCCACGCGCGGGTGCGCCGTGTGCACGGTGTTACCGCAGCCGGTGAGGTTCTCGCAGCGGCTGTGGTCGCCGGGCACCAGGCGGTACCAGCTGGCGTGATCGAGCCCGCGGAAGCTGATCGTCGGCCCGGCCTCGCTGCCCTCGGCCGTGTGGTTGTAGACGACATCGAGCACCACCTCCAGGCCGTGCTGGTGCAGCGTGGCCACCATCTGGCGGAACTCGGCTGCGGTGGCGGTGGGGTCGTCAGGCGTCTGGCTGAAGCGCGGATCGGGGCAGAAGAAGCCCAGCGTGTTGTAGCCCCAGTAGTTGCTGGCGCCGCGCTGGGCCAGGCCGGCTTCATCCAGGTGGTACTGCACCGGCAGCAGGCTGAGCGTGGTGACGCCCAGGGCCTTGAAGTGCGCGATGGCCGCCGGATGCGCCAGGCCGGCATAGGTGCCGCGCAGTTCGGGCGGGATGTCCGGGTGCTGCATCGAGAAGCCACGCACGTGCACCTCGTACAGCACCAGGTCGGCCGTGGGCACGCGCGGGTGGTGGTTGACCGGCGGCGGCGCCACGGGCGCCACCCGGGCCTTCAGCGCCTGCACGGCGTTGTCGCGCTTGTCGATGCTGCGCGTGCCCTCTGGGTGGCCCATCTCGTAGCCGTGGTGCTCGGGCGCCCAGCGGAAGCGCCCCACGATCTCGCGCGCGCACGGGTCCAGCAGCAACTTGTGCGGGTTGAAGCGGTGGCCGTGCTCGGGCTGGTACGGGCCGTGGGCGCGCAGGCCGTACACCAAGCCCGGCCCCACGCCGGGCAGAAAGCCGTGCCACAGCCCATCGTGCGGGCCGTGCAGCGGGTAGCGGCGCAGCTCGCGCACGCCGTCGGCATCGAACACGCACAGGTCGATGCGCTGGGCGTGCTGCGAGAACACCGCGAAGTTCACGCCGCCGTCGCGGGCCAGCGCGCCCATGGGCTCGTGGCGGCCTTCGTCGATGTGATCGGGAAGCGTGGTCATGGATGCGCTTTGTTCAAACCGGAATGAGGAACAGGGTGGCCAGCGGCGGCAGCGTGAGCGTGACCGACTGCATGCGCCCATGCGCCGGCTGCGGCCGCACCGCCAGCGGCGCGCCGCCATTGCCCAGGTTGCTGCCGCCGTAGTGGGCCGAGTCGGTGTTCAGCACCTCCTGCCAGGCCTGGCTGCCTTCAGGCACGCCCAGGCGGAAGCCCTCGCGCGGCACCGGCGTGAGGTTGCTGACCACGATCACCTGGCCACTGTCCGGCGAATTCATGCCATCGCGCCGCACCCAGGCCAGCACCGATTCATCGGCCGCGTCGGCGCTGATCCATTCGAAGCCGGCGCCTTCCGCGTCCAGCCGGTGCAGGGCGGGCTGGGCGCGCATCAGGCGGTTCAGATCGCCCACCAGCTGCTGCACGCCGGCATGGCGGCCATCGGTCAGCAGGCCCCAGGGCAGCTCGATGTCGTGGTTCCACTCGGTGGGCTGGCCGAACTCCTGGCCCATGAACAGCAGCTTCTTGCCGGGGTGGCCCCACATGAAGCCGTAGTAGGCGCGCAGGTTGGCAAAGCGCTGCCAGTCGTCGCCCGGCATGCGGCCCAGGATGCTGCGCTTGCCGTGCACCACCTCGTCGTGCGAGAGCGGCAGCACGAAGTTCTCGCTGAACGCGTAGACCAGGCCGAAGGTCATGCGTGCGTGGTGCCAGCGGCGGTTGATCGGGTCCTCGGCCATGTAGGCCAGGGTGTCGTTCATCCAGCCCATGTTCCACTTGAAGTGGAAGCCCAGGCCGCCCAGGTAGGTGGGCGCGCTGACGCCCGGAAAGGCCGTGCTCTCCTCGGCCACGGTGATGGCGCCGGGGCACTCGGCGCCGATGACCTCGTTGGTGCGCTTGAGGAAGGCGATGGCCTCCAGGTTCTCACGCCCGCCGTGGGCGTTGGGCACCCACTGGCCGGCGGGGCGCGAGTAGTCGCGGTACAGCATCGAGGCCACGGCATCGACGCGCAGGCCGTCCACACCGCAGCGCTCGATCCAGTACAGCGCCGAGCCCACCAGGAAGTTGCGCACCTCGTGGCGGCCGAAGTTGTAGATCAGCGTGTTCCAGTCGTGATGAAAGCCTTCGCGCGGATCGGCGTACTCGTACAGCGCGCTGCCGTCGAACTGGGCCAGGCCATGCGCGTCGGTGGGAAAGTGCGCCGGCACCCAGTCCAACAGCACGCCCAGGCCGTGGGCGTGGCAGGCGACCACGAAGCGGCGAAAGCCCTCCACATCGCCGAACCGGGCCGTGGATGAGTACATGCCCAGCGTCTGGTAGCCCCAGCTGCCGTCGAACGGGTGCTCGCTGATCGGCAGCAGCTCCAGGTGCGTGAAGCCCAGGCCGGCGGCATAGGCTGGCAGGCTCTCGGCCAGGTCGTCCCAGCTGTAGAAGCGGCCGCCGGGGCTGCCATCGGGGTGGCGGCGCCACGAGCCCAGGTGCACCTCGTAGACGGCCATCGGCGCGTCGCGGCGGTTGGCCTCGGCACGGCCCGCCGGCAGGGCCTGGCGCGGCGGCAGCGGCGGCGCCACCACGCTGGCCGTGTCGGGCCGCAGCTGGCTGGCGCGGGCGTAGGGGTCGGCCTTCAGCGGCAGCACCACACCATCTCGGGTGCGGATCTCGAACTTGTACAGGTCGCCCGGCCGCACGCCGGGGATGAACAGCTCCCACACGCCCGACGAGCCGCGCGCGCGCATGGGGTGGCGACGGCCATCCCAGCCGTTG
This sequence comes from Pseudaquabacterium inlustre, assembly GCF_038066595.1. Classification (NCBI taxonomy): domain Bacteria; kingdom Pseudomonadati; phylum Pseudomonadota; class Betaproteobacteria; order Burkholderiales; family Sphaerotilaceae; genus Pseudaquabacterium; species Pseudaquabacterium inlustre. The sequence goes on along the minus strand of NZ_JBBUTH010000002.1, from coordinate 91,675 downwards.
AAGCTGCCCACCACGCTGACGCGGCCAGCGTTGGGCGCCCACACGGCGAACTGCGTGCCGGCGATGGCGTACACGCCCTCGCCCAGCGTGTGCGGGTGCGCGCCCAGCGCCTCGAACGGGCGCAGGTGCGAGCCCTCGCCCAGGTAGTGCAGGTCCTGCTCGCCGATCAGCGGGCCGTAGCGGTAGGCGTCACCCAGCAGGCTGGTGGCGCCATCGGCCCAGGTGATGGCCAGCCGGTAGTCGAAGGGCTTGACGCGGCGCGGCACCGCGGCCTCGAACAGGCCGGTGGCCTGGCCTTGCGCATCCAGCCGCGGCGGCAGCGCCACCACGGCGCGGCCGGTGGCAGTGTCACGCAGCGTCACGGCCTGGGCGCCGGGCAGGAAGGCGCGCGCCCACAGCGTCTTGCCCACGCTGTGCAGGCCCAGCACGGCAAAGGGGTCGGGGTGGCGCGCCTCGCGCAGGGCGGCCAGATCGTCGTCGCTCAGCATGGGTGTCGAGTGTGCGCCAGCCTGGTGACGACGCCCGCGCTGGCGCGGGCGTCTTGAGACAGGTTCAACGCTTGGCCGGGACGGCCCAGACCTTGTCGCGGTACTCGCCGATGGTGCGGTCCACGCTGAAGAAGCCCATGCCGGCGATGTTGCGCAGCGCGCGCTCGGCCCAGGCGGCGGGCTGGGCGTAGAGCGCGTCCACCTCCAGCTGCGTGGCCACGTAGCTGCTGAAGTCGGCCAGCAGCAGGTAGGGGTCGCGCGTCAGCAGCGTGTGCACCAGGCCCTTGTAGCGGTCGTGGTCGTGGTGCGAGAAGGCGCCACCGACGATGGCATCCAGCACGCCGCGCAGCTGCAGATTCTCTTCGTAGTGCAGGCGGGGGTCGTAGCCGGCGGCCTTGATCTGCGCCACCTGCTCGGTGCGCAGGCCGAAGACGAACATGTTGTCTTCGCCCATGCCTTGCGCCATCTCGATGTTGGCGCCGTCCCAGGTGCCGATGGTGCAGGCGCCGTTCAGCGCGAACTTCATGTTGCCGGTGCCGCTGGCCTCGGTGCCGGCGGTGCTGATCTGCTCGCTGAGGTCGGCCGCCGGGATGATGATCTCGGCCAGGCTGACGCCGTAGTTGGGCAGGAAGGCCAGCTTCAGCTTGTCGCCCACGCGCGGATCGCTGTTGACCACGCGGGCCACGTCGTGGATCAGCTGGATGATCTGCTTGGCCGCCACGTAGGCCGAGGCCGCCTTGCCGGCAAACACCACCGTGCGCGGTTGCCAGCCCTGGCCGTTGGGGCCTTCAGGATTCGCCACGATGGCCTGGTAGCGCGCCACCACGTGCAGCAGGTTCAGCAGCTGGCGCTTGTACTCGTGGATGCGCTTGATCTGCACATCGAACAGGCTGTCGGGGTTGACAGCCAGGCCCAGCTCGCGGCGGATGTAGTCGGCCAGGCGCTGCTTGTTGGCCTGCTTGGTCTTCAGGAAGTCCTGGCCCAGCTTCTTGCCAGCGGCCTTGGGCGCCAGCTTCTTCAGCTCGCCCAGATCGGCGCGCCAGCCATCGCCGATGGTCTTGTCCAGCAGCGCCGACAGCCCCGGATTGGCCTGCGCCAGCCAGCGCCGCGGCGTGACGCCGTTGGTGACGTTGGTGAAGCGCTCGGGCCACAGCGCCGCGAAGTCGGCGAACAGGGTCTGCACCATCAGGTCGGAGTGCAGCGCCGACACGCCGTTCACGGTGTGCGAGGCCACCACCGCCAGCGTGGCCATGCGCACGCGGCGCTCGCCCTGCTCGTCGATCAGCGACATGCGCGCCACGCGGGCCTCGTCGTGCGGGAAGCGCGCGCGCACCTCGGCCAGGAAGCGGGCGTTGATCTCGTAGACGATTTCGAGGTGGCGCGGCAGCAGGCGCTCGAACAGCGGCAGCGCCCAGGTCTCCAGCGCCTCGGGCATCAGCGTGTGGTTGGTGTAGCTGGTGGCCTGGCGGGTGATGGCCCAGGCCTCGTCCCAGCCCAGGCCGTGCTCGTCGAGCAGCAGGCGCATCAGCTCGGCCGGGGCCAGGGCCGGGTGGGTGTCGTTCAGGTGCACCGCGTTCAGGCGGCCGAAGCTGTGGATGTCGTCCTTGGTTTCGCGCAGGTGGCGCGCCAGCATGTCCTGCACCGAGGCGCTGACCAGGAAGAACTCCTGGCGCAGCCGCAGCTCGCGGCCGGCCGGCGTGCTGTCGTCGGGGTACAGCACCCAGTTCAGGCGCTCGCTCTCCAGCAGGTGGGCAGCGGCGGCCAGGTGCTCGCCGCGGCAGAAGGCGGCAAAGTCGATGGAGTGCGAAGGCTGGGCGTTCCACTGGCGCAGCGTGCTCACGCGCTCAGTCGCATGGCCGGGCACGATGAAGTCATAGGCCTGGGCCAGGATGGTCTCGGCCGGCACCCAGCGGCGCAGGCCGCCCTCGGCCACCACCATGCCGCCAAAGCCCACCGGATAGCGCAGCTCGGGGCGCAGCAGCTCCCAGGGGTTGCCGTTGCGCAGCCATTCATCCGGCAGCTCGATCTGGCGGCCATCCTGGATCAGCTGCGCGAACATGCCGTGCTCGTAGCGCAGGCCGTAGCCGAAGCTGGGCAAGCCCAGCGTGGCAAAGGCATCCAGAAAGCAGGCCGCCAGCCGGCCCAGGCCGCCGTTGCCCAGGGCCGCATCGGGCTCGTGCGCGATCAGCGCCTGCAGCGACGGCGCACCCTTGCCCAAGGTGGCGGGCAGGCTGGCATCCAGCCCCAGCGCGGCCAGCGCGTTGTGCATGGCCCGGCCCATCAGAAATTCCATCGACAGGTAGTGCACCCGCTTGGCCTTGGCGCCGCGCTTGGCGTCGGCCGCCTGCGTGGCGGCCCAGCGCTCGGCCAGCAGCGTGCGGGCGGCCTCGGACGCGGCGGCCGAGGTGGCCACGTCGCGCTCGGCGTCGCTGCGCTGGGCCAGCGCGCGGCGGTAGAGCTGGCGGAAGTCGGCCGACAGGTCAGCGGCCGGGGCCTGCGCGGCCGGCTTCTCGGCCGACTTCACGGCTGAACTTGGGGTCTTGGGCATGGTGGACCACTCCTTGAGGGCGCGAAGTATCGCCACGGATGACGTCTTTGTGTAGTTATCCTACATCGGGATTCCCCGAGGTTGGCGCGAATGTTGGCTAAGTTGTTGTTTTTTCTAGAGATCAATCTCCAGCACTGCGGGCAACCGCCGTTGTCAGACTACAAATGCATCTGTATATTCTCTACAACAAGGCCACCAAGGCCCATGCATGGGCCGTGCCGGGCCCGACCACAGCGACAACATGCTGCCTGCCCCAGCGCGGTGCAGCCCGAGGAGACAGGCCATGGCCGACGTGCGGTTGGTGAATGTGCAGAAGAGTTATGGCGAGACGCATGTGCTGCGCGACGTGAACCTGGCCGTGCGCGACGGCGAGTTCATGGTCTTCGTCGGGCCCTCGGGCTGCGGCAAGAGCACGCTGCTGCGCACCATCGCGGGGCTGGAAGACATCACCGGCGGCGAACTGAGCATCGGCGGGCGCGTGGTGAACGACGTGCCGCCGGCCGAGCGCGGCATCGCCATGGTGTTCCAGAGCTATGCGCTGTACCCGCACATGGACCTGTACGAGAACATGGCCTTCGGCCTGCAGCTGGCCAAGGTGCCCAAGGCCGAGATCGACGCGGCCGTGCAGCACGCGGCCAAGATCCTGCACATCGCCCACCTGCTCAAGCGCAAGCCGAAAGACCTGTCGGGCGGCCAGCGCCAGCGCGTGGCCATCGGCCGCGCCATCGTGCGCAAGCCCGAGGTGTTCTTGTTCGACGAGCCGCTGAGCAACCTGGACGCCGCGCTGCGCGTGAAGATGCGCTACGAGTTCGCCAAGCTGCACGACGAGCTCAAGACCACGATGATCTACGTCACCCACGACCAGGTGGAGGCCATGACGCTGGCCGACCGCATCGTGGTGCTGAGCGCCGGCCGCATCGAGCAGGTGGGCTCGCCGCTGGAACTGTACGAGCACCCCGACAACCTGTTCGTGGCCGGCTTCATCGGCAGCCCGAAGATGAACCTGATCGCCGCCGAGCTGGTGGCCGCCCAGGCGGGCGAGGCCACCGTGAAGCTGCCCGACGGCAGCCTGATCCGCGCCGGGGTGGACGCCAGCCGCGCCCGCGCCGGCGACAAGGTGACGCTGGGCATCCGCCCCGAGCACCTGGGCGCCGCCGAGCCCGGCACCGACGGCAACACGCTGGACGCGAAGATCACCTTCGTGGAAAGCCTGGGTTCCAGCACCCAGGCCTACAGCCAGTTCCAGGGCGCCGAGGACGACACCCTCACCTGCCAGCTGGACGGCCGCCTGCGCCCGCGCCAGGGCGACGCCATGCCGCTGTGGCTGCCGCCCGAGGCCTGCTACCTGTTCGACGCGCAGGGCCTGGCCTTCAAGCGCCAGGTGCAGGCCACGCCGGCGGCCACGCGCGCGGCGGCCTGAGCGGCTGGCATTCGAGCGAAAGCGTTTGCGATGACCCGACCGATCGCCACCGCGTTGGCGCTGGCGCTGCTGGGCGCCGCGTTGCCGGCCGCCGCACCGGCCGCTGCGCCACCGCGCCTGCTGGTGTGGATCAACGGCGACAAGGGCTACAACGGCCTGCAGAAGGTGGGCGACGCCTTCACCCGCGCCTCGGGCGTGCCGGTGGTGGTGCAGCACCCCGAGGGTGCGCCCGACAAGTTCCAGGCCGCGGCCGCCGCCGGCAAGGGCCCCGACATCTTCTGCTGGCCGCACGACCGCACAGGCGAATGGGCGCGCGCCGGCCTGATCGTGCCCATCCACCCCGGCCGCGCGGTGCGCGACGCCATCGAGCACGCCGCGTGGCAGGCCTGGACCTGGCGCGGCAAGGTCTGGGGCTATCCCTTGAGCTTCGAGGCCATCGGCCTGATCCACAACAAGGCCCTGGTGCCGGTGCCGCCCGCCCGCTTCGAAGACGTGCCGGCGCTGGACGCCCAGCTGAAGGCCAAGGGCGCCCGCGCGCTGCTGTGGGACTACAACAAGAGCTTCTTCACCTGGCCGATGCTGGCCGCGGCCGGCGGCCAGATCTTCGGCACCGACGCGAAGGGCGAGCCCGACACGCAGAAAGTGGGCGTGAACAACGCCGGCGCGCTGGCCGGTGCGCAGATGCTGTCGCGCCTGATCGAAGGCGGCACGCTGCCGCGCGGCGCGCGCTACAGCGACATGGAATCGCAGTTCGCCGCCGGCAAGGTGGCGATGATGATCAGCGGCCCCTGGGCCTGGGACAACGCGCGCAAGGCCGGCATCGACTTCGGCGTGGCGCCGATCCCTTCCATTGCCGGCCAGCCGTCGAAGCCCTTCGTGGGCGTGCTGGGCTGCATGATCACCGCGCCCAGCGTGAACAAGGACATCGCACGCGAGTTCCTCGAGCAGCATGTGCTGACCGTGCCTGGCCTGAAGATGATCTCGGCCGATGTGCCGCTGGGCACGCCGGCCAACAAGGCGTACTACGCCGAGCTGTCGGCCGACCCGTTGATCCGGGCGACGATGGCGAATGCGCGGGCGGGTGCGCCGATTCCCAACATCCCGGAGGTGGGGCGCTTCTGGCCGGCGATGGACGCGGCGCTGGAGGCGATTTCGCAGGGGCGGCAGTCTCCCAAGGAGGCGCTGGATGGCGCCGCGGCGCGGATGCTTGTGAAATGAGCTTCTCAGGCGGTTTGCCTTCAGTTGCCGCGGTTCGTTGCACCGCGCCGGGTGTTCGCCCCGGCGGGCGACCCCCTTTCTTTTTCGCGAAAAAGAAAGGGGGCAAAGAAAAGCGCTTCCAAACTTTCCGTTTCGGCCGTGCTGCTCGTCCACCGGCTAGACGGGCGCCTCGCCCGCCCGGCGGGCTCGAACAGGCTGCCGGCAGGCGGCTTGGCTCGGGATGCATTGCCGCCGATGGCATGGCCGTCGCATGGTTGGGCTCTGGCAGCTTCGTGGCCTGCGGCGGTCTTGACGCAAGTCTTGACCGGGGGTGCACGGCCTGTGAGTTGTCCGTGGCGTGTCCGACTGGCTATGTTCGAGCCCGCCGGGCGGGCGAGGCGCCCGCCTCGATGCACCAAGCAGGCTGCTCGGTGGTGTCGGAAAGTTTGGAAGGCGCTTCTCTTTGCCTACTTTCTCTTTCGCCGGAAAGAGAAAGTAGGTCGCCCGCCGGGGCGAAATCCCGGCGCGCTGCAACGAGCCATGGGCAACGCCACGACAACAACAACAACAACAACGATAAGCAACAAGCAAAGTGAGCGCACAAACAACCTCCTCGCTGACACGACACGCCGTCGTCGCGGCAACAGCGCTCACCCTGCTGTGGGCCGTCTTCCGCACCTACGCCGCCAACCAGCCGATGTGGGCCGTGGGCCTGCTGGCCCTGGGCGCCGCCGCCCTCACCATCTACGCCAGCGCCGGCAAGAACGTCGCTTGGAAGTACCTGTTCCCCGGCGTGGCCGGCATGCTGCTGTTCGCCGCGTTTCCGCTGCTGTACACGGTGCAGATCGGCTTCACCAACTACTCGTCGGGCCACCTGCTCACCGAAGACCGGGCGCGGGCCTACCTGCTGGACCAGCGCGAGGTCGACGAGGCCGGCGCCTATGACTTCACGCTGCTGCGCGACGGCAAAGGCGGCCACCGGCTGACACTGACCCCGGCCGATGGCCGCGACGGCCCGGCGCTGAGCACCGCAGTGCTCGATCTGAACACGATCACCGCTGAGTCCGCCGCCGTCACCGCCACGCTTGCGGACACCAGCCCCGCCAGCGGCACGCCCGTGGACCTGCGCGAACGCATCGCCCTGCGCCCCGCGCTGCAAGCCCTGCGCATCCAGACGCCCGGCGGCGCGGTGCTGGGCTACGCCGGCCTGCGTGAATACGCCCCGGTGCGCCCGCTGTGGCAGGCCCAGCCCGATGGCAGCCTGAAGCACACGGCCGACGGCAGCGTGGCGCGGCCCAACCGCGACACCGGCTTCTTCGAGACCGCGCCGGGCCAGACGCTGACACCCGGCTTCAAGGTCAACATCGGCTTCGCGCACTACACGCGCATGCTCACCGATGCCGATTTCCGCGGCCCCTTCGTCGCCATCTTCGGCTGGACGGTCACGTTCTCGGCGCTCACGGTGCTGTTCTCAACCGCGCTGGGCCTGGGCCTGGCCGTGGCGCTGAACTGGGAGGGGCTGAAGCACCGCACCCTCTACCGCACGCTGCTGTTCCTGCCCTATGCGGTGCCGGGCTTCATCTCGATCCTGGTGTTCAAGGGCCTGTTCAACCAGAACTTCGGCGAGATCAACGCCATCCTCGATGGGCTGTTCGGCATCCGGCCGGCCTGGTTCGCCGATCCGCTGCTGGCCAAGGCCATGATCCTGATCGTCAACACCTGGCTGGGCTACCCGTACATCATGGTGCTGGCCACCGGGCTGATCAAGGCGATTCCGGCCGACCTGTACGAGGCCTCGGCCATCGCCGGTGCGGGGCCGTGGACCAACTTCCGCCGAATCACCGCGCCGCTGATCATCAAGCCGCTGATGCCGCTGCTGATCAGCGCCTTCGCGTTCAACTTCAACAACTTCGTGCTGATCAGCCTGCTCACCGACGGCCGGCCCGATTACCTGAACACCAAGCTGCCGGCCGGCACCACCGACATCCTGGTGTCCTACACCTACCGCATCGCGTTCACCGACGCCGGCCAGAACTTCGGCCTGGCCGCGGCGATCTCGACGTTGATCTTCGGTATGGTGGCGCTGATGGCGCTGCTGCAGCTGCGCTTCATGCGCGGCGCCGACGCCAACCACAACGCCAAGGCACCCAAGAGGTAAGCACCATGGCCATCGTCACGGGCAAGAGCCACCGCTGGCGCGTGCGCGCGCTGCATCTCGGGCTGTGGGTGCTGATCGCGCTCACGCTGTTTCCGCTGCTGGCCGTGGTGTCGATCAGCCTGCGGCCGGGCAACTTCGCCACCGGCGCGCTGATCCCCAGCACCATCAGCTGGGAGCACTGGCAGCTGGCGCTGGGCATGGCCGTCACGCGGCCCGATGGCACGGTGGTGCAGCCGCCCTTCCCGGTGCTGCTGTGGCTGTGGAACAGCATCAAGATCGCCACCCTCTCGGCGCTGCTGATCGTGGCCATCTCCACCACCGCGGCCTATGCCTTCGCGCGGCTGCGCTTCGCGCACAAGACGCTCATCCTCAACAGCATGCTGCTGCTGCAGATGTTTCCGGTGGCGGTGGCGCTGGTGGCCATCTACGCCATCTTCGAGGGCATCGGGCAAAGCGTGCCCTGGCTGGGCGTGGAGACGCATGCCGGCCTGATCGTGGCCTACTGCGGCGGCGTGGCCACGCACATCTGGACCATCAAGGGCTACTTCGAAACCATTCCGGTGGAGATTGAGGAGAACGCCAAGGTCGATGGCGCCACGCACTGGCAGGCCTTCCGCCGCGTGCTGCTGCCGATGGCCGTGCCCATCCTGATGGTGGTGTTCGTGCTGGCCTTCATCGGCACCATCATCGAGTACCCGGTGGCCAGCGTGCTGCTGCGCGAGGAACCCAACCTCACGCTGGCCGTGGGCAGCAAGTTCTACCTGTACGAGCAGAAGTACCTGTGGGGCGACTTCGCCGCCGCCGCGGTGCTGAGCGGCCTGCCGATCACGCTGGTGTTCCTGGCGGCGCAACGCTGGATCGTGTCGGGCCTGACGGCCGGCGGCGTGAAGGGATGAGACAACGATGAACACAGACGACCGCCGCCGCTTCGCCAACGCCCACGACCTGGCGCTGGCCGGCGTGTTCGAGGCCCGCGAGGCCGACTGGCGCAATGGCGCCGTGGTGTACCAGGTGCTGGTGGACCGCTTTGCGCCCAGCGCCAACCTGGAGGCCAAGCGCCACCTGTACCCGGCGCCCAAGCAACTGCGCGGCTGGGACGAACTGCCGCGCCAGGGCCAATACCTGGACAGTGAGCGGCTGTGGAGCCACGAGATCGACTTCTGGGGCGGCGACCTGGCCAGCCTGGCCACCCGGCTCGACCATGTGCAGCAGCTGGGCGCCGATGTGCTGTACCTCAACCCGATCTGCCTGGCCTACACCAACCACAAGTACGACGCGCTGGACTACCACCAGGTCTCGCCCGAGTACGGCACGCGCGAGGATGTGAAGGCGTTGGCCACTGCGCTGCACGCACGCGGCATGAAGCTGGTGCTGGACGGCGTGTTCAACCACATGGGGCGCAATGCGCCCGTCTTTCAGCAAGCGCAAGCCGAGTTCGAAGCGGAGCGCGCAGGGCGCCGGGCCGCCCCAAGCCCGGAGCGCACCCCCGCGGGGGGTGGCGGCGGAGCCGCCGGGGGCACCAGTTACCTGGACTGGTTCGTGTTTGGTGACGAGTTCCCTGGCGGCGCCCGCTGCTGGTGGCGCGCCGAGAACCTGCCCGAGCTGAACCTCGAAAACCCCGCGGTGCGCAACCACCTGTGGAACGACGAGGGCTCGGTGGTGCGCCGCTGGCTGCGCGATGGCGTGGACGGCTGGCGGCTGGATGTGGCCTTCGACATCGGCATGGCCTACCTGGATGAGCTGACCCGCGCGGCGCATGCCGAGAAGCCCGGCAGCCTGGTGGTGGGCGAGATCGCCAACTACCCGTCGGAGTGGTTCCCGGCGGTGGACGCGGTGATGCACTTCACCTTGCGCCACCTGATCCTGAAGCTGGCCGACGGCGCACTGCCTCCCAGCACCGTGATGGCCATGCTGCAGCGCATGCTGGCCGACAGCGACTACGAGCACCTGCTGAAAAGCTGGATCTACCTGGACAACCACGACACCGCGCGCCTGGCCCACATGCTGCCCGACCCGCGCGCCCGCCGCCTGGCCCAGGTGCTGCAGTTCACGCTGCCCGGCGCGCCCAACCTGTACTACGGCAGCGAGATCGACCTGCCCGGCGGCGGCGACCCCGAGATGCGCGCCCCGATGCGCTGGGACATCGTGGCGGCCGGCCATCCGGCACTCGACTGGACGAAGCGCCTGGTGGACATGAAGCACCGGCTGCGCGCGCTGCGCGTGGGCAACTTCCGCCCCATCGTCAGCCAGCAGTTGCTGGCCTTCGAGCGCCACACCGACCGCGCCGAGGACATGGTGCTGGTGCTGGCCAACCCCAGCGGCCAGGACGTGACCGAAACCGTGCTGGTGCCCGACGCCAAGCTGATGGACAGCACCCGCTTCATCGACCAGACCGGCCAGCACGACGAGCGCACGCAGGGCGAGATCCGCGCCTGGGCCGCGCTGCTGAAGGTGACGGTGCCGGCGCGCACGGCCCTGGTGCTGACGCCCGACACCCGCCCGCCGGGCGGCTACAGCAACTACAAGCGCGTGCAATGAACGGCCGCGCACGACGCTCGGCCATCGCGCTGGCCGTGTGGGCGGGTGTGCACGCCGCCGCCCAGGCCCAGGCCCAGGCCCAGGCCCAGGCCCAGGCCGCCTGGACGCCCCCCGCCACACCCGCCCGCCCCGGCCTGTGCGCCCCCGATCCGCTGGCCGGCCGCGCGCTGTACCTGCGCGGCAGCTTCAACGGCTGGGCGGCCGACGAGGCGCAGCGCTTCGTGTGGACCTGCGACCGCTGGCAGCTGATCACCACGATCGACGGCGAGCACCGCTTCAAGCTGGGTGACGAGGCGTGGAGCCCCGCCAATCTGCATGGTGGCCTGGGCGATCTGGGCCTGCCCGCCGGCACGTCCCAGCTGCCAAAAGACGCGTCCAAGGCCAGCCGCCCCACGCCCGGCAGCAACGCCCGCATCGAGGCCGAGCCGGCGCTGGCGCCCAAGGGCGGCGAGATGGCGCTGGCCTTCCACGGCACGCACCGGCTCACGCTGTGGCCGGCGCCCGCGGCCGGCGGTGCGCCGCACCTGCGCATCGAGCACTGCCCGGTGGCCGCGCCGCTGGGCCGCAACACGCTGTACCTGCGCGGCACGCTGAATGCCTGGGCCGTGAAGCCCGAGCACGCGCTGACCTATGCCTGTGACGCCTACTGGCTGAACCTGCGCGCCAGCGGCCGCCAGATGTTCAAGGTGGCTGACGCCGACTGGTCGCCCGCCACCATCACGCCGGCCAATGGCGGCATGCACATCGAGGTGTTCGAGGGCGAGCACACGCTGCGCGTGGCCTTCGATCCACAGGGCAGGCCCGAACTCACGACGGGGCCGCTGGCCTGGCCCGACAAGCGCCCGCAGCCGCTGGCCGACCCTGTCGCCGCCGGCCTGCGCTACGACTCGCGCGACACCGCGCACAAGCAGCCCTTCGGCGCCGTGCCGGCCGGCAGCACGGTGCGCTTTGCCGTCACCGCGCCGCCGGGCGTGAGCGCCGTCACCCTGGTGGTGGAGCAGCGCACGCTGGAAAGCGACCAGACCGTGCTGCGCTACAGCCCGCAGGCCCGCGTGGCCATGCAGCGCAGCGCGGCCGACGGCGGCCGCGAGCGCTTCAGCGCCGAGCACCGCTTTGACACCGTGGCCGTGCACGGCTACTGGTTCGAGGCCGAGGTGAACGGCCAGCGCTACGTGCTGCACAACAACGCCGATGCCGTGGCCTGGACGCGCGAGAAAGGCAGCGGCGGCCCCGGCAGCGTGGCGCTGATGCCGGCAGCCGGCGCTGCCTCGCCCACCGCCATCCGCCGCTACCGGCTCAGCGTGTACCGGCCCGATTTCAGCGTGCCGGCCTGGGCGCAGCAGGCGGTGTACTACTACGTGTTCCCCGAGAGATTCCGCAACGGCGACAAGAGCAACGATCCGAGGCCCGGTGTCCCGGGCGCGCGCCGCTACCAGAGCCACGAGGTCGAGGCGCACCCGCGCTGGATCGACCTGCCCTACAAGCCCGGCACCGGCGATGGCTCGGACGCGGCCCACAACAACGACTTCTTCGGCGGTGACATCGCCGGCCTTACGAGCAAGCTGCCGCACCTGCAGCGCCTGGGTATCACCGCGATCTACAGCACGCCGCTGTTCCTGGCCGCCAGCAACCACAAGTACGACACGGCCGACTACCAGCGCATCGACCCCGCTTTCGGCAGCAACGCCGACTTCGAGCGGCTCACCGCCGAGGCGGCCCAGCTCGGCATCCGCTTCATCCCCGATGCCTCGCTGAACCACACCGGCAGCGACTCGGTCTACTTCGACCGCTATGGCAACTTTGGTGGGAAGACGGGCGCCTTTGCCAACGGCAAACCCAACCCCGCATCGCCGTACGCCAACTGGTACCGCTTCGACCTGACGCAGACCGTCCCCGACAAGCAGTACGCCGGCTGGGCGGGCGTGGCCGACTTGCCCGAGCTGGACAAGACCGCGCCGGCCTGGCGTGAGTTTGCCTACCGCGCACCCGATTCGGTGACGCGCCAATGGCTGCAGCGCGGCGCCGGCGGCTGGCGCATGGACGTGGCGCCCTGGGTGCCCGACGACTTCTGGCGCGAGTGGCGCACGGTGGTCAAGGCCACGAAGCCCGATGCCGTGACCATTGCCGAGACCTGGTTCGATCCGGCCAAGCACCTGCTGGGCGACATGTTCGACTCCACGATGAATTACATCTTCCGCAACGCCGTGCTCGACTGGGCGGCGGGCGGCAGTGCGCAGGTGATGGCCGCGCAGCTGGAGCACCTGCGCGAGCAGGTGCCGCCGCCGGCCTTCCATGCGCTGATGAACCTGCTGAGCAGCCACGACGTGGCGCGCGCCACCTGGGTGCTCGGCGACAAGGGCGCCGACACGCCCGCCGCCACGCGCGCGCTGGCCCGCCAGCGCTATCGGCTGGCGGTGCTGCTGCAGATGAGCTACCCCGGCGCACCGGCCGTGTACTACGGCGACGAGGTGGGCCTGGGCGGCGGCGACGACCCGTACAACCGCGCGCCCTATCCCTGGGCCGACGAAGGCGGCCAGCCCGACACCGCGCTGGAAGACGAGTTCCGCCGCCTGATCGCGCTGCGCCGCGCGAACCCGGTGTTGTCCACCGGCACGCTGCTGGCGCCGCTGCATGTGGACGCGCATGCGATGGTGCTGGCGCGGCGGCTGGGCGAAGGGGGGGCGGCCACGTGGGCAGTGACGGGTTACAGCAATGCCGATGCGGCGTTGAGCATTCGGGTGGCATTGCCGGCTGGTGTGCCGGCCGGTGTGCGCTTCACCGATTTGCTGATCGGCTCTGAGGTCACGCCCGTGGACGGTGTTCTGACGCTGACCCTGCCCCCGCGGCATGGTGCGCTGTTGGTTCAGAAGCGCTGACCGCAGCGCGAAGTGGGCTGCCAGAGCCCAACCATGCGACGGCCATACCATCGGCGGCCATGCAGCCCGAGCCAAGCCCTAAGCCGGCAGCCTGTTCGAGCCCACCGGGCGGGCGAGGCGCCCGCCTCGGTGGTGGACGAGCAGCAGGGCCTCACCGGAAAGTTCAGAAAGCGCTTCTTTGGGTCCTTTCTTGTCGCGACAAGAAAGGACCTCGCCGGCCGGGCGAGACCGGCGGGCTATCACGAAAAATGGGCGACAACCCGCAAGCAGCACGAACCAACAAGAGACACCGAGTCACCGATAGGACTCCACCTCCGTCACCCGCCCCGACAGCAAGTCGAACATCGCCGCCGCCCGCGCCAGGTTGGATTGCCGGTGCTTGTCCGCCGCCCCCATGCGCAGCTTGCGCACACCCAGCAGGCTGCGGTAGCCGAAGCGGTTGCCGCCCAGGTGGTCGATGCGCACGCCCCACTGGATCTCGTGCGCAGCCAGCACGGTGAAGCCCATGAACTTGATGTCGCCCAGGCTCTCCACGCGCAGCGCAAAGCCGGTGGCGTCCTGCTGCGTCAGCCGCATCACGAAGGGCACCAGGGCCGACGAGCGGTTGTCGCTGTGGGCGAAGAACACGTCCTGCCCGCGCTTGAGTTCGGCCACGCTGAAATCGGCGCGCGGCTTCATCGACTCGGCCGACTCGATGGCATAGGCCTCGCGGATCAGCGGCTGGCGCTGCTTGTCGGTGAAGCTCCAGTACGGCATGCCCTTCAGCGTGGACACCGCGCCCACCCGCGCCAGCTGGTCGTCCAGCGTGCCCGGCGCCACATAGCTGGCGGTCAGGCGGATCACCAGCACGGCGTCCTGCTGGCGCAGCGGCGAGCAGTCGGGCAGCGGGCCGTCCTGGCGCAGGCCGTCCACCCAGCACTGGATCAGCGGCGGCTTGTCCACCGGCGGATAGGCCGGCGGCGCGGCCTTGCCGCACTGCGGCACCGGGTCGGCGCCCCAGGCGCGCAGCGGCAGCGGGGCCGCCGCGGCGCACAGGCCGCCCAACGCCCCCAGGCTGTTCAGCAGGGCTTGGCGGCGGCGCACGTCGATCCGGGGCATCCGGCCATCGTAGCCCAGCATGACAGGCCGATGACCGGGGAATGGCCGGCTTGTCATTCGCGCCGTGGTGCGGCTGGCGTGTCGGACGCCGCGCCAGCGCCCAGGTGCTGGCCCAGGAAGCGCTCCACCCGGCCCCAGAAGTCGATGTTCGTCTCCAGCGCCAGCCAGCCGTGGCCCTCGTTGGGGTACGTGATCCATTCCAGCGGGTGCTGGCGCGCGCGCAGCGCGTCGCGCAGCTTCTCGCCGTGCACCAGCGGCACGCGCTGGTCCTTCTCGCCGTAGGCCATCAGCACCGGGGCCTGGATGCGCGCGGCCTGCTTCAGCGGCGAGTTGGCGGCCAGCATCGCGGCGTCGGCCTTGGGGTCGCCGATCAGCTGCGGATAGCCGTAGGCCTTGGCCGCATCGGTGATGTCGCTCCAGGTGGCCTCGTACATCAGCATCGGGTCGGTCACGCCCACCCATTGCACGGCGCAGCGGTACAGCCCGGGGTCTTTCACCAGGCCCATCAGCGCCGCATAACCGCCGTAGCTGGCGCCGATGAGGCACACGCGCTTCGGGTCGGCGATGCCCTGGGCCACGGCCCAGCGCACGCCATCGGCCAGATCGTCCTGCATGGCCTGGCCCCACTGCTTCCAGCCGGCCTCGAAGTGATGCGAGCCGAAGCCGGTGGAGCCACGGAACTCGGGCTGCAGCACGGCATAGCCGCGCGTGGCCAGGAACTGCACCTCGGCATCCCAGCGCCAGTGCTGGCCGCGCACCCAGGGCCCGCCATGCACCCACAGCAGCAGCGGCAGCGGCTGGCGCGGCTTGATGGGGTTGCCGGCGCCGCCCGCGTGGCCGGCAGTGCCGGGCGGCAGGCTCAGCCAGGCCGGGATCTTCAACCCGTCGCGTGCGGCGTAGTGCACCAGATCCATCGTGGCCATGGGCACGCCGCGCAGCGCCGGCCGGGCCTCGCCCAACGTCAACATCTTGCGCGTCTGGCGGTTGTACAGGCGGCTGATGCCGGGCTGGGTGTCGCTGTGGCTGTCCACCAGCACCCAGGGCGAGTCGCCATGGCGCGCCACGCTCAGGCGGTTGGTGGTGGCGGGCAGGGCCGCGTCGATGCCGTCCTGCAGCGCCTGCAGGTCTTTGTCGAGCCAGTGCGTCACGCGGGTGTCGGTCACCAGGCGCAGGCCCAGCAGGCGGCCGTCGCCCTGCACCGGCTGCGGGTCCAGGTCATAGTCCTTCGACACCGCCAGCGCACGCGTGCCCGGCTTGCCGGCGGCAAAGTCCCAGGCATACACGCCCAGCGTGTTGCCCGCGCCGTGGGTGTGCACCCACAGCGTGCCATCGGGATCCACGCGCCAGGGCGTGAAGGCGCTGGTCAGCGCATCGCCCTCGGCCAGCTGGCGCCAGCGGCCGCCGGGCTCGCGCCAGTGCAGGGCCTTGCGGTTCTCATGCTCGGTGAGCACGGCGCGCAACTCATCCTGGTCGTCCAGCGCCCAGGCCACGGCATGCACCGGCGCGTCGATGTCGCCATCGGCGCCGCTCACGGTGTCGAGCCGGCGCAGGCGCTCGTAGTCCACGCCCACGCGCTGGCTGTAGTGCTCCACCGTGACCACGTGCACCTGCGTGCTGTCGCGGCGCCGCGCGGTGCTGTGCAACGAGGTCCACTGCGGCAGCAGTTCGCGCGCCAGGCCGTTCTTGACGAAGGCGCCGCGCGTCTCCACCAGCTGGCGGAAGCGCTGGCCGTCGGCATCCACCGCGAACAGGCCGGGGTTGATGTGGCGCTCGTTGCCGGGCAGCCGCCAGGCCGCGGCCGAGAACACCAGGCGCTTGTCGTTCACCCAGTGCACCTGACCGATGCCCACCTCGGAGAACGAGGCCACCGGGGTGGGCGTGAGCGTGGCCAACTCGATGACCACCAGGCTGTTGAACTGACGGTCCTTGGCGCGCACCTTCACGGCCACGCGGCGGCCGTCGGGCGACAGCAGTGCATCGCTGAAGACCTCGGGCTCGAACAGCGCGCGGGCCGACGGCGGCGTCCCCGTTGCAGCTGCCTCGGCCGCGCGGGCCGTCGACACGCCGGGCAGCGCACCCGACCACACCATCCACGCCCCCAGCAGGGCGCAGGCCAGGGCCCATGACCAGGCCCGCCAGGAGAGTCCACGGTGCGGTGACATCGACGGGACCTGCGCGCTGCGCACAGGAGGAGGTCGTCGGAGCATGCGGATTCACTTCCTGGGCTCGGCGGCCAAAGACAACAAAGGCCGGCCGGGCCGCCACAGCGGCCCGGCCGGCCCCTCCAGCCTATCGGCTTGCAAGCGCTTTCGGCATCCGCATCGCCCCCAGGCGATGCGGGCCGGCACTCAGAACCGGTAGTTCGCGCCCAGCAGCACCGAACGACCCCACTTGATGTACTCCAGCGGACGGTCACGCGTGCCGGAGTAGGTCTGGTAGGCCTCGTCGGTGAGGTTGTTCACCTGCGCCGTCAGCGAGAGCCCCTTGAAGCGGCCCTCGGCGAAGCTGTAGCCCACCTGCAGGTCGGTGATGTTCTCGCCCACCACATAGCGCAGCTTGCGGTTCGCCGCGAAGTCGCCGATCTCGCCGATGAAGTCCGAGCGGCGGCGCTGGCTGACGCGAACCTCGAAGCCATTGGCCTCGTAGTAGGCAGTCAGGTTGCTGACGCGCTTGGACAGGCCAGGCAGCCCGATGCTGGCCTTGCCCAGGCTGCCGCGGTTGTCGCCGTCCTGGCTGAGGTCGATGCTGATGTTGCTGTGGTTGAAAGTCATGCTGGCCACCACGCCGAAGCCCTTGAGCGCCGGCGTCAGCTTGTCCAGCGGCAGCGATGCCGACATCTCCACGCCCGACAACTTGCCACCGCTGCCGTTGAACGGCGCGGTGTAGTTGCCGGTCGCCAGGATGGGCGGGCAGGGCTGGTTGGTCACGCCGCCCACGGTGCAGCTGTTGGCCGGCACCAGGCCGGCGATGAAGCCCGAGTAGTCGTAGTTCGAGATCGTCTGCTTGTAGATGTAGCTGCGCAGGTCCTTGTAGAAGCCCGCCACCGCCACATAGGCCTTGTTGCCGAAGTATTTCTCGTACGACAGGTCCAGCGCATTGGCGCGCCAGGGGTCGAGCTTGGCATTGCCGCCACTGCCGCCGGGCTTGCCGGTGGCGTTGTCGATGCCGAAGTCCAGCGAGCTGCGCAGTTCATCGACGCGCGGGCGGGCCACCTGCTTGGCCAGGCCCAGGCGCAGGGTCTGCTCCTGGCCCAGGTCGAAGGCGAGGTTCAGGCTGGGCAGCACGTCGGTGTAGGTCTTGCCGTCGGCCACGGGCGCGGCCACGTTGTTGACCAGGCGCATGCCGGTGGAGCTCTGGTCGGCCCGCTGCAGCTGCACACCCACGTTGCCGCGCACCGGGAATCCGGCCCACTCGCTGTCGATGTTGCCCTTCAGGAAGGCGGTGGTGATCTTCTCGCTCACCGACCAGGCCTTGGCGATCAGGTACGGGAAGGCCGTAGAGCTGGGCGAGAAGGTCATGTAGCGCGACACAGCGCCAGGCACGTTCCAGCTGGGCACCGAGCCGAGGCCGGCAAAACCCAGGTTGACCAGGCCGTACTGCAGGTCGGAGCCGATGACGGTGTCACCCTGCGCACCGACATTGATGTTGGCTTCGGGCTGGGTCTTGTTCTTCTGCCGGTCGGCGTAGTTCAGCCCCACCTCGATGTCGCTGATCAGCGGCAAGCCCTTGGGCGCAGGCATCGCACCGCTGAGCTTGAAGCTCTTGAGCTCGTCATCCACATGCGGCACCTTGCCGTAGCCCGAGCCGTAGATGGTGCCGCGCAGGAACAGCGTGGCCGGGTTCGAGTAGTCGCGCGTCAGCGCAAAGGTGGAGAAGTCGTTCGAGCGGAAGCGCACCGTGGTGGTGTCATACGGCACCGGCGTGCCCACCAGCTGGGTGTTGTTCTCCAGGTTCAGCTCGTCGCGCTTGGCCTTGGACCAGCTCAGGTCCAGCGTCAGCGTGGCATCGCCGGCCTTGAAGCGGTTGTTCCAGCCCAGCGCGTCGATGGTGTCGTCGCGCTTGTTGTACATGCCGCGCACCAGCGGGTAGGCGCTGGTCATCGTGCCGCCCGCGAGGGTGCCGTTGACCACGCTGACATTGCTCCAGTTGCAGGCCGGGTTGCAGGGGTAGGCGCCGTTGTAGTTGAAGTTCATCTCCAGCTGGTTGGCGGTGTCCTCCTGCTTGGCCTTCGAATGGAACAGGTCGACGACGCTGGTCCAGGCCGCGCTGGGCTTGACCTCGACGGTGGCCATCAAGCCGTCGCGCGTGGTCTTGCCGGTGCGGCGCAGCGCCTTGATGCCACCCGAGCTGGTGGTGGCCGCCGGCAAGCCCGGCGTGACGTTGCTGTCCTTCACCTCCCAGGGCTCGTACAGGCCGACCTGGTTCTCCTGGATCGGTGTTTCCTGGTGCGCGAAGCCGATGGCCACGCCCACCGTCCGGTTGGCGAACTGGTCGATGTAGCTGAAGTTGAAGCGGTTGCCGCTGCCCTTGGCATTGGCCGCCGAGCCCAGCGAGTTGTCCGAGTAGCGGCCACCCACCGCGACGGCGCGGCTGGCGAAGTTCAGCGGGCGCACGGTCTGCATGTCCAACGTGCCCGACAGGCCCTGGCCGATCAGGCTGGCGGTGGGTGTCTTGTGCACCAGCACCGCGGCCAGCAGTTCCGAAGGGTACTGGTCGAACTCGACGCTGCGGTTGTCACCGGTGCTGACCATCTCGCGGCCGTTGAGCGTGGTGGTCGCGAAGTCGGGCGACATGCCGCGCAGGCTGATCACCTGCGCCCGGCCGGCCACGCGCTGCGCCGCCAGGCCCGGCAGGCGGGCGATCGACTCGGCAATGCTGTTGTCCGGCAGCTTGCCGATGTCCTCGGCGCTGACCGCCTCGACGATGCTCTCGGCGTTTTTCTTGACCGAGATGGCGCTCTCGATGCCGCGGCGGATGCCGGTCACCGTCACTTCCTGGCTGGCCTGCTGGGCCATGGCCAGTTCGCTGGCGCCCAGCAGCAGCAAGGCGCAACTCGCGGCCACCGGCCGCGCTTGGAAAACCGGGGCGCGGCGGCCGTGCCGTGCGCGCTGGATCGATGTCGTCATGTTGATCTCCTCGTGCCCTTGAACCCCCCTGCCCACCGGAACCCGGCATCACCGCACCGCCCGTCCCCGGCAGGGATTGCAAAATCTGCAACGGCACGAGTTTGTACTAAAACTAGATTGACTGCCAAGCCGTACGGTGACGCTCAAACGGACCCGACAGCCCAGAATCGGCCCCAAAACCTAGCGTTTTCCCTCGGAGATTAGGGAAAGTACGGGGGTATTGTTGCCGTTGGGCAACAGCCAACGGCGCGTGGGTTTGTAGGCTTACTACATGCTCTGTCATCCATTCTTGACGGTTCCAATGCGCTGGGCACTGGCCTGGGCGCTGGCCATCCCGCCCGCCACGGCCGCCGACACGCCACTGCGCCTGCACGTGCCCTCGCCCGACTGGCGCGACCAGGTGATGTACTTCGTGCTCACCGACCGCTTCGACGACGGCGACGTCCGCAACAACGACCAGGGCGCCGGCGAGTACCGGCCCGGCAGCGCGGCGCACTACCAGGGCGGTGACTTCGCCGGGCTGCAGCGCCGGCTCGACTACATCCGCGGCCTGGGCGCCACGGCGCTGTGGATCACGCCGCCGGTGGCCAACCTGTGGTGGGACCCGCAGGCCGGCAGCAGCGGCTACCACGGCTACTGGGCGCGCCACTTCGCCGAGGTGGATGCACACCTGGGCACGCTGGCCGATTACCAGCGCCTGTCGGACGCACTGCACCGCCGCGGCATGTACCTGGTGCAGGACATCGTGGTCAACCACACCGGCAACTTCTTCGGCTACCCCGGCGGCTGGAACGCGCGCCAGCCGGCATGGGGCTGGCAGGCCAACACAGGCGCGCTGCCCACAGCCCGGCCCACGCAGGCGCCGTTCGACCGCAACGACCCACGTGACGCCACGCAGCGGCGCGACGGCATTTACCACTGGACCCCCGATGTGCGCGACTACACGCGCCGCAGCCAGGTGCTGGACTGGCAGATGTCAGGCCTGGACGACCTGAACACCGGCAACGCCGCCGTGCGCCGCGCCCTGCGCGCCAGCTACGGCCACTGGATCCGCGAGGCCGGCGTCGACGCCTACCGCGTGGACACCGCGTTCTACGTGCCGCCCGCGTTCTTCGACGACTTCCTGCACGCCGCCGATCCGGCCGCGCCAGGCATCGACCGCGTGGCCCGCCAAACCGGCCGCCAGAGCTTCTTCAGCTTCGGCGAGGGCTTCGCGATCGACCCGCCCGGCCGCAGCGCCGGCACGCGGCTGATCGAGCGCTACGCCACCCGGCCCGACGGCGCGCCGCGCCTGCCGGGCATGCTGAACTTTCCGCTCTACGGCAGCCTGGGCGCGGTGTTCGCGCGCGGCGCCCCCACGGCCGAGCTGGCGCAGCGCATCCAGGCCATGATGCGCCTGCACCGCCAGCCGCACCTGCTGCCCAGCTTCGTCGACAACCACGATGTCGACCGCTTCCTGGCCGGTGGCAGCGAGGCCGGGCTGAAGCAGGCGCTGCTGGCGCTGATGACGCTGCCGGGCATCCCGGTCCTGTACTACGGCACCGAGCAGGGCTTCACCGAGCCGCGCGCGTCGATGTTCGCGGCCGGCGAGGGCTCGGGCGGGCGCGACCGCTTCGATACCGACGCGCCGCTGTACCGCTGGCTGCAGCGCGCCACGGCGCTGCGCCATGCCCAGCCGGCCCTGCGCCGCGGCCAGCCGGTGCTGCTGCGCAGCAGCGAGGCCGGCCCCGGTGTGCTGGCCTGGCGCATGGACCACGGCACGCAACGCCTGCTGGTTGCCTTCAACACCGCGGCCCAGCCGGCGCTGATGGACGGCCTGCCGGTGGGCGCCCTGCCCGGCGCCACGCTGGCCGGCCTGTTCGCCATCGATGGCGACACGGCACCGCTGCGGGCCGACGCCCACGGCCGCGTGAACGCCGTGCTGCCACCCCTGAGCGGCCAGGTGTGGGCCCTGCCCGCCGGGCCGGCCGCCGCGCCCGCCAACGCAAAGGCCCCGGCATCCACCCCGGCGCCCGTGCTGGACGCGCCGGTGCTCGACGCCGTGAACGACCGCCTGCTGGCCCGCGGCCGCGCCCGGCCCGGTCAGGCCCTGCAGCTGGTGCTCGACGACGATCTGGCGCAGGCCGTGCCGGTCACCGCCGGCCCCGACGGCCGCTGGCAGGCCACGCTGGACACCGGGGCGATGATCGATCCGCGGGCCCGCCACCGCCTGGTGGCCTGGGATGCCGCGTCGGGCCAGGCCTCCGCCCCGCGCCTGCTGCGCGTGCCGCGGCCCTGGACGCTGCTGGCCGAGCACGCCGACCCCGCCGGCGACGACCACGGCCGCGACGGCGCCACGCGCTACCCCACCGACCCCGGCTGGGGCGCGCACCGGCAGATGGACCTGCGCGGTCTGCGCGTGTGGCGCGCCGGGGGCGCGCTGAAGATCGAGCTGGCCCTGCACCGCCTGACACGCAGCTGGAACCCCGCGAACGGCTTCGACCATGTGGCCTTCACGCTGTTCCTGGGCCGCGCCGGCGCGACCGACGGGCGCACCGAGATGCCGCTGCAGGACGGCACCCTGCCCGGCGGCATGCGCTGGCAGCTGCGCCTGCGCGCGCATGGCTGGTCGAACGCGCTGTTCAGCGCCGACGGCGCCTCGGCCACGCAGGAGGGCAAACCGGTCACGCCCGGCGCGCTGCTGGACACCGATGCGCGGCGGCACACGGTCACCTTCACACTGCCCGCGTCGGCGCTGCGGACCCTGCGCGGCCACGCCCCGACCAGCGACGCGACGGCCACCGACCCCTTGTCGGGCCTGCAGCTGTACGTCAACACCTGGGACTGGGACGGCGGCTACCGCGAGCGCACGCCCGAGCCCGGCAGCCACACGCCGGGCGGCGCCCCCGGACCGAAGCTGATGGACGAGATCGGGCCGGTGACGCTGCGCTGACGCGCAGCCTCAGCCCAGCGCCACCTGCTGCTCGATGGCCAGCGCGCCGCCGCTCAAGGCGGCCAGCGTGTCGGTGATCAGCGCGGTGGGAATGCCGGCCAGGTAGCCCTGGAAGCGGCCCTTGGCCTCGAAGCGCGGGCGGAAGGCCGACGCGAAGAAGCGGTCGGCAAAGCGCGGCACGATGCCGCCACCGATGTAAACACCGCCGCGCGCGCCCAGCGTCAGCGCCACGTTGCCGGCAAAGCTGCCCAGCAGCGCGCAGAACAGGTCCAGCGTGCCATCGGCCAGCGCATCCTGGCCGCCCAGCGCGGCGTTGACGATGGCCTCGGCCGTCCACGGCGTGGCCGGCGCCTGGCCGCGCACCTCGCCCAGCGCCTGGTGCAGCAGCGGCAGGCCAATGCCCGACAGCAGGCGCTCGGCCGACACATGCGGGTAGCGCCGGCGCACCGCCGCGATCACCGCGGCCTCCAGGTCGTCGCCGGCGGCCAGCGTGGCATGGCCGCCTTCGCCGGGCAGGGCCACCCAGCCCTGGCGCGTGTGCACCACGGCCCCCACGCCGAGGCCGGTGCCCGGCCCCACCACGGCCAGCAGGCCGGGCGCCGCGCCGGCGGCATGCGGCAGGCGGCCATCGGGGCAGCGCAGCTGGTCGGCGCCCAGGCACGGCAGCGACAAGGCCAGCGCCTCGAAGTCGTTGAGCATCAGCAACTGCTCGAGGCCCAGCGCGCGGCGCACCGCCTCGCGCGAGAAGTCCCAGTGGCTGTTGGTGAAGGCCACCCGGTCGCCGGCCACCGCGGTGGCCACGGCAAAGGCGGCGTGGCGCGGCGCACGCCAGGCGGCGCCCTGCGCGGCGGCCAGGTCGGCCAGGTACTGCTGCGCGGCTTCGGCCGGTCCGGCATGGGCCGGCACCGGCAGCGTGCGCACGTCGCTCACCGGGGCCCCGGGCGACGCGATCCAGCCGAAGCGCGCGTTGGTGCCGCCGATGTCGGCCACCAGCCGCGGATGACTGGCCGACGCGGCCCGGCCGTCACCACAGGAGGTGGCCGCCACGGCCGGGGGATGGGCAGGAGAGGTCTCGGTCGTCGTCGTCAAGGCCACGGTGCGGGGCTCGGGTTGTCGAAGGCGGGACCCGGATCCGGACTGGGCCGCCACTGCGCCCACCCGGTCCAGGCCACCCAACCCGGAGCAAACGCCAGGCCAGGCCGCACCCACCGGGCGCGCCAGACGCGGAAGGTAGCAAAACTACAACAGCCCGGCAAGCCGAAAGATCCCCGAGCAGGTTCGGCAGGCGGCTGGTGCCCCGTGCACTCTCTAGGAGACAAGGCCTTGGAAAACCACTAGCCCCCCGAGGCGCCGTCGCGATGTAGTCAGGCTACAGCCTATGACATACTCGTGGCCACGGGCGCTCTGCGCCCCATCCCGCCGGCAACCGCGGGTGTCCACCGGCGCGCACCGTGGGTGTGCCCGGCTCGGCAGCAGCCATTATCGGCACAAACACCGCGGCGGGCGGTTCCCCGCCCTGCGCACCATGGCGACATTCGACAGCCCCCGGCTCATCGCCGACATCGGCGGCACCTTCGCCCGCTTCGCCATCGAGACGGCGCTGGGCGAGTTCACGCGGCAAGCCTCGCTGCGCTGTGCCGACCATGCCGATTTCCATGCCGCGGTGCGCGCCTACCTCGACACGCTGCCGGCCGACCTGCATGTCAGCCATGCGGCCGTGGCCATTGCCAACCCGGTCGAAGGCGACCAGGTGCGCATGACCAACTACCACTGGGAGTTCTCGATCGAGGCCATGCGCCAGCGCCTGGGCTTCGACACGCTGCTGGTGGTCAACGACTTCACGGCGCTGGCGATGTCGCTGCCGCGCCTGCCGGCCGGCGGCATGCGCCAGGTGGGCGGCGGCCAGGCGCGGCCGCGCAGCGTGATCGGCCTGCTGGGCTCGGGCAGTGGCCTGGGCGTGTCGGCGCTGATCCCTGCCGGTGACGGCTGGGTGTCGCTGGGCTCAGAGGGCGGCCACACCAGCTTCTCGCCGCGCGACGAGCGAGAGATCGCGGTGCTGCGCCATGCCTGGCAGCAGTTCGAGCATGTGTCCTTCGAGCGCCTGCTGTCAGGCCCCGGCCTGGAACTGATGTACCGCGCGCTGGCCGAGCATGCCGGCACGCCGGTGGACGCCGCCCACACTCCCGCCGCGCCCGAGATCACCCGCCGCGCGCTGGAGGGCGGCGACGCCATCGCCGCCGAGACGCTGGACGTGTTCTGCAGCATGCTGGGCACCACCGCCGCCAACCTGGCCGTGACGCTGGGCGCCACCGGCGGCATCTACATCGGCGGCACCATCGTGCCGCGCCTGGCCGAAACCTTCGATCGCTCGCGCTTTCGCGCCCGCTTCGAGGACAAGGGCCGGTTCAGCCGCTACGTGGCGGCCATTCCCACCTACGTGATCACGGCGCCCGAGGCCACCTTCATCGGCGTCGCGGCGATCCTGGATTCGCAGCTCAAGGTGATGCAGTCGGCGCCCGGCGCCACCATCCTGGCGCAGATCCGCCGCGCCTGCAGCGAGCTGTCGCCGGCCGAGCTGCGCGTGGCCGAGCATGTGCTGGCCCAGCCACGCACGGTGCTCAATCAGCCCATCGCCGACATCGCCCGCGCCGCGCAGGTCAGCCAGCCCACGGTGATCCGCTTCTGCCGCAGCCTCGGCTGCGAAGGCCTCAGCGACTTCAAGCTGCGCCTGGCCTCGGGCCTGACCGGCACGCTGCCGATCACCCATGTGCAGGTGACCAACGACGACTCCACCGTGGAGCTGGGCGCCAAGGTGCTGGGCAACACGGCCAGCGCCATCCTGCAGGTGCGCAGCCAGCTCAACCGCGAGATGATCGACCGCGCCATCGAGCTGCTGGTGGCCGCCAACCGCGTGGAGTTCTGCACCGTGGGCCAGTACGGCGCGGTGGCGCACGACGCGCAGTTCAAGTTCCTGCGCTTCGGCATCCCGGCCGGCGCCTACACCGACCCGCGCATGCAGTTGCTGGCCGTGGGCGTGCTCAAGCCCGGCGACGTGGCGGTGATCATCAGCGCCAGCGGCCGCCTGCCCGAGCTGCTGGAGGTGGCCGACCGCGCCCACGAGCGCGGCGCCGCGGTGGTGGCCATCACGGCCAGCCAGAGCCCGCTGGCGCGCAAGGCCGACACCGTGCTGGCCGTCGACCATGTGGAGGATTCGGCCACGCAGGTGCCGATGATCAGCCGCATCCTGCAGCTGCTGGTGATCGACATCCTGACCGTGGGCGTGGCCATGCGCCGCGCGCCCGACGGCGCGCTGCCGATCGATCTGCCGGTGCCCGCCCCCGGTCAGGCCAGCATGGCCCGCGTCCCCAGCGCCGACACCACGGTGGCCAGTGGCACGCCCACGCTGTCGCACATGACCTTGCACAGCCGCTGAGCGGCCGGGCCTGCCGCCCGCCCCTTCAGCAGCCCAGCTGCTGCGCCAGGTCCAGCAGGCCGTCGGCGCTGAGATCCACCGCGCAGGCCGCCTGCCGCTCACCCCGGCCCGGGCCATGCTCGTCGGGGCGCACGATGAAGGCCGTGCGCAACCCGGCATCGGCCGCGGCGGCCAGGTCGGACGAATGCGCCGCCACCATCAGCACCTGGGCAGGCGCCAGATCGAAGGCCGAGGCCGCTGCCTGGTAGACGCTGGCCTTGGGCTTGTAGTCGCGCGCCAGTTCGGCGCCGGTGATGGCGTCCCAGACCAGGCCATTGCGGCGCGCCAGCGCCACCATCAGCGCGATGTGACCGTTGGAGCACGGGGCGAGCAGAAAGCGCTGGCGCAGCCGTGCCAACCCGGGGGCCACATCGGGCCAGGCGTCCAGCCGGTGCCAGGCCTGGTTGAGCGACACCCGCACGTCCTCGGGCAAGGCCCAGGCGCGCTGGCGCAGCACCACATCGAGGTTGCGGCGATGCAGCACATCGAGCTTGGAGAACGGGATGCGTCCGGCGCGCACCTCCTCCATCGCCGGCTGGTACTGCGCGCGCCAGTCGTCGGCGAAGCGGCCCCAATCGGCCTGCCAGCCCAGGGGCATCAGGGCGGCACGCGCCTCGCGGGCGATGCCACCATGCCAGTCCACCAGGGTGCCGAACACGTCGAACACCAGGGCCTTCACATCGTGCAACGCAGGGGGCATGGGCGTCTCCTCGACGCGCAGCATGCCACGGCATGCCTGTGCCACCCACCGGCGGCACCTGCGACATCCGGCGCACCAAAACAAAAAGCCGACCTTGCGGGGCGGCTTCTGCCAATTCAATCTTTGTTGTTCGAGTTCTTGAATTTGGTTGCGGGGGCAAGATTTGAACTTGCGACCTTTGGGTTATGAGGCTAATGGTTAGGCAAGGTGTCCGGCGCGCTGGATAGGGTTTGATGGGGGTTATGTCGTCAAATCAAGCACTTACTGCGATTTGACCCTTACCCGATCTACACCCGCCAGGCCCGAACAACGCCGGCCTCACCGAACAGCCCAACTTGCAATCTGCAAGTCCCGCTCGACCGTTGGGATGAATGTACATCATCTCCGGCGCGCCGCAAACCACCCCGAGCGCGGCGCCGCGCCCCGCTGCCGCTCCGCTTCAAGCTGTGACCGTATCGACCCTGTGACGGTCGCATTGGGGCCGCGGTGTGGCCAGAGCTGAGTATGTTCCAAGCGGGCAGACGCCTGTTCAAGGCATAGCTGCTGGTCCGACAGTTGCCCCCTGCCAATGCGCAAACAGTCGGATCGCACAAGGGCGATTTTTTGCATTTATCACCCTGAGACGATATCATTGAAAAATCGTCCCTAGCCGATTGTCCGATGGACTACCCGCTGCAACTCACCAGCCAACTCCAGCCGCTTCTGAAGTCGCTGCGCAAGTCGCGCAACATGACGCAGGCGCAACTCGCGCGCCACCTGGGGGTGGTGCAGTCACGGGTGGCCGACATCGAACGCGAGCCCGGCAGCGTGAGCGTCGAGCAGTTCATGAACATTCTCGCGACGCTGGGCGCGCAGCTGGTGGTCAGGGAGACCGAGCCTTTGACACTGCCCAGCGCGAGCGGCCGATTCCAAGACACACAAACGCCTGCGCACCCCGCCGGTCCCGATGACAAGCTTCCACAGGCGAGCGCGCCGCCGTCCAGGCAGGAGCGCCCGTCTTCGGCGGCGCCTCATCCGGACGACGCGCCCGGGGCGCCGCCGCGGGGTCAATGGTGACGTTGGGCGGCGCCAGGCGGGATGCTTGAACGCATGACCAACCCCGTGCCCCCACCCCAGGAATCGACTCCCAAGGTGCGCCATGGCTGAGCCGCGCGAACTCTGGGTGTGGATGAACGGCGAGCGCGTCGGCACCTGGCAACGCACACGTACCGGCGGGCATCGGTTCGTCTACGAACCGTCATGGATCGCGTCGCCGCGAGTCCGGCCCCTGTCGTTGTCGCTGCCCCTCACGCCAGACCGGACGGTCACGGGGCCGGTGGTCGCCCACTACTTCGACAACCTGCTGCCGGACGACGAGCGCATCCGGCGCCGCTTCAGCGCCCGCTTCAAACTCGGCTCCACCGACGCGTTCGAGCTGCTGCAGGCCATCGGCCGGGACTGCGTCGGGGCCGTGCAGCTGCTGCCGCCTGAGCAGCCCCCAACAGGGTTCGACCAAGTCCAGGGCGAGCCGATGGATGACCAGGCCGTGGCGCGGCACCTGCGCGGTGTGGCGGCCGCGCCGGGCCTGGGCACCGACCTCGATGCGGCGGTGGACGACGACCCGCTGCGCATCTCGATCGCCGGCGCACAGGAAAAGACTGCCCTGCTGCGCATCGATGGTCAGTGGTGCCGCCCGCTGGGGGCAACACCGACCACGCACATTCTGAAGCTGCCCTTGGGCCTGGTGGGCGGCCGCCGACTGGACTTGAGCGAGTCGGTCTACAACGAATGGCTGTGCGCGCAACTCCTGCGCGAACTGGGCCTGCCGGTGGCCACCACGGACATCGGCCACTTCGACGATCAGACCGCGCTGGTGGTCGAGCGCTTCGACCGGCAATGGCAGGACGCGCCGCAGCGCTGGATTGCCCGCATCCCGCAGGAAGACTTCTGCCAGGTCCTGGGCTTGCCGTCGGAGGACAAGTATGAGGCGCAAGGCGGCCCCGGGATGGCCCAGTGCCTGCAGGTGCTGCGCGGTAGTGCCACGGCAGCGGCTGACGTCCGGGGCTTTTTGTGCGCACAGCTGGCGTTCTGGCTGCTGGCGGCCACGGACGGGCACGCGAAGAACTTCTCGCTGTTCCTGCTGCCCGGCGGCCGATACCGGATGACGCCCTTGTATGACGTGATCTCGGCCTGGCCGATCATCGGCGCGGGCGCCAACCGGGTCGCCTGGCAGGAAGCCAAGCTCGCGATGGCCGTGCGGTCGAAGAACACGCACTACCAGCTGGCGCGCATCCAGACGCGGCACTGGGAGGGCTTGGCACAACGAAGTGGCGTTGACGGCACCTGGCAGGCCATGCAGGACTTGGTGGCGCGGGTGCCCGCCGCCATCGCGGCGGTTCAGTCGCAGATCACGCGCCAGCAGCCTCCCGGGTTCCCCCAGAAGATGACTGAAGCCATCTTCAATGGGTTGAGACAGCAGGTTCGCGCCTGGGAATCGGGGCCGTAGCACCTGCGAAGTCCGCCGAGAGAGGCGCCAAGTTCAGCGCGCCCCAGCAGGTGCTGATACAGATACCACCGACCTTCGGTTCGGACGCTGTAGCCAACACAACAGCCCAGGTTTGGCATGCGACAGCCCGAGGCGTGCCGCGGCCTCGTTCGCCATTCGCGAATAGCGAATGAACGCGTGCACCTCCCGGGCAGCGAAGCGGGCGGTCGCTGCTCCAGGTCACCACGCCGAATTGCTGGCAGGGTCCAAGTGCCATTAGGCAGCCCGTACGGCGCGCCGACACCCCAGACCCGAGAAATCTGCGGTGAATCAATGACTTGCCCCTCCCATGGCCGAGCCGAACCGGCCGGAGCCCGCCAACGGTCTCCCTGACCCGGCCGAACTGTGCGAGTTGCAAACCGCACACACCACACGCGAGTCCCGGCTTCGCGGAAGCGACACCGCCGCGCCGCAACGCACTCTCGGCGCGGCGGCCCTAGAGCCGCCGGCGCAGTGTTCTTCAACTTATCACCCGCAGCAGGACATGACTGTGGGTGGAGTTAATAGATACTCCAGAATTACCCCTGCGCGATATTATTATCTCGCCCCGATATTTACCAAAAATACAACATGAATACCTATTAAAAAATAATCAACTGGCGATAAGCTGCTACCCAACGGTCACACGTAGCCATTTTCTGGAACTGCAGCAGAGAGTCAGAATGTCCAAGGATTCCAAGGGTCAGCGCCGCACCTCGATCGAGCAGCGCCGGGTATTCAGAACAGCCAGCTTTCATCTGGTCCGCATCGGTCAGGTCGCCGGCATGGACCCGGAGGCTCGGGCACTCTGGCGGGAATGGGATGTGGCAGCGCGCGAGGCGCTGCTGTACTCGGACTGGTCCACCCTTGGGCTCGAAGCCTTCATGCTCGTGAGGCCGCTGGTGCTGATCGGGAACCCGGACGCCGACGGTCTGCACTGGCTCGCCAATCCGCAAGTGCTGCTCGCGCTGCAGGGGCGAGCCCCTGACGACACGCAGATCCCGGCGATTTGCCTCGCGCATCAGGTCACACAACGCACGCGTCTCATGGCGGCTGGGGCTGGCCTGATCGCGGGCTGCGTCGCCCCTCTCAGCCGGCCTCTCGCAGACCCCGACATCCACCGGGTCTGGCAGGCGTTGGTGGCGGCAGATGCCAACCCTCTGTCCGGCACTACCAAGATGAGCCTGGTCCGTGCGCTGCGGTGCGACCCGAGGAAGCTGCCATCACCCAATGGCGCGCGCGCCGCGACCGGAGAGCAACCATGAGCAGCTCATCCACCGGTCGGTCGATGGCAGCTAGCCCGGCGTTCCTGCGCCTGTCAGCCTGCGTCCAGGACGCCGGCGGCTCCGACGACTTGCTGAGAGAGACTCTCTGGCGCATCGGCGCGCACCCTCTCTTGGTCGCGCATGACCGTGTCTTCAGCCACCTGCTCGAGGCGCTGCGCTCGGACGTCTTCACAGCGGAAGCCTTGACGTGGGCAGGTCCTTGGCGGGAAAGGGTCACGTCGTGGATCGGCCTGCTCGAACTGATTACGGCCATCGGCCCGGAGCTGCGCCAGCACCCCGAACTCAATGCGATGTTCAGGGAGCCGAGAAATGCGCATGACCATCCGATGCTGCACAGCGGCGTCGGGCGCCATCCGCTTGCAGCTGCACTGTTCAATTCGCACGAAGCGTCCGCGGTCACGACAGGCGCGGGTCCGCTGGCAAACGGAGGCCCCAGCAGCAATGTCGCAACGCGATTCTTGATCACCCGGGCTCACGTGCTCGCGGTCTATTTCGAGGCACGGTCGAGAGCTGCAGATGGCCTGGACGCCTTCATGCGCCACGACAGCGATCGTGAGTTTGCGCCAGCACCGATGCACGCTGGAGCGGTGGGGCTTGCGCTGAGGCAATTGAGCCTCAACGATTACAGCAGCTTGTTGGCGCAGCTGCCGGACGCCCCCCACACACTTGACGCGGTACGTCACTTCGCCAGGCTCTACCCCGACTTCTCTGGCATCAGGGGCAACCTCAAAGAGGGCGCCGCTCGCTACTTCCAGAGCTTGCAGAGCTACCTGACGACGCTGCCCACCCTCATCAACCGCAGCTGCATCACCGACAAAGTCCGCACCCCGACTGATCGCCGAGGCGGCGCCGGTGGGCGCGAACCTCGCCCAGGTTGGGTGAGTTTTTCATCGACCGGCATCTGGCGCTTCGAAGACCGCGACTGGGGCGATGGCGCCTTGTCTCTCATGTGGACCTCTATCCCCGGCGGTGACGAGGCGGACCCGCTCGACGAAGAGGCTGATGGCGACGCGCCGTGGTCGACGCGAGACGACGAGGTGGCGCTTTTCGACACCGAAGAGATTGCCAGCGTGTTGTCCATGCTGCGCTTCATGCAGCTCGCGTACGAACTCCACAGCCAGGAGTTCGGGTGGAGCCTCGATGTCGCATCGAGGCTGGAGCGCGCCCATGCGATGCGCGTCGCTCAGGCCGCCATCGATCAGGCCATGGCCACCGGGTCTACAGGAACGGCGGCGCAGCATGCGGCAGCCGGCGGCCTGATGGTCAAGGCAGCGGTCCTCTACGGATGGCAGCAGGCGACCATGGCGGCCGTCCGGATCCGCACGGTCGATCGGCTGGACAAAGCGCTGGTCGAGTCGCTCTGCTTCATCAGACAGGAGTGCATCCTCTTGATTGCCGTACGAGAGGGCGACGCCTTGGTGCCTGCGGCCTTCCTGTTACCAACGACGACTCCGCAGTACAAGACCAAACTGACGGAGTCGGAGGCCGCGGCCGGCCGGCCGCGGCAGCTCGCCTTCCTGCTCCCGGATGTGAAAGGGCTTGGCAAGGAGCTGCTGGACTTTGCCATTCGGTTCGGCCGCCTCGCGCCGGGGGAGATCGCAAGCGGCCGAGTGCTCGGTATCGAGACGTCCACTGCCAATCGGCTGGCCAAGGACTGCCTGGAAGGCGCGCAAGATCCGATCAACCAGGACCCACGGGCGCGCCTGACGATCAGGCGCTTGTCAGCGTCGCTACAGGCCGCTGTGATGGCTTCCCACGGCGATGCGGTCGCGGCATGGCAGATCCGACACGATGCAGCGAAGTCGGCTGACACCCGGGTTTACTACACACAACTGCGTGCCGCTCGGCTGCCAGCCATCCACGCCGAGGCCCTACGGCGGCTGGATGGTTGCCTTGACGACGGGCTGATGGACCAAGCGCGCTCGCTCGGCTCGCTTCAGGACGGCTGGGTAGGCTGCCGCAGTGTCGTGGCGCTCGAGCGTGCGCGCAGCTTCCTCGACGCACTCCAAAAGAGACTGGAACAACCCGTCGATTTGGCGAGCCGCTCGCAGCTGCGCGCATACCACAACGACTACATCCTCCTTGCATGGCTGACCATGGCCTTGCCGCTCGGGCTGCGCGCGGCCAGCAGTGGCTACGCAGTCATCCATCAGCTTGAAGCACGCCGTGGTTTGGACCGCTGCAGCGCGACCTCCGTCTTCGGCTTGGCTGAGAAGCACAACTCTCACCAGGACAAGTCACGCCTGCTGCCCCTGCCGGAACTCGTTGCGAGCATGGTCGACCGGCTCGAACAGCACAACGCAGCCATCCTTCACCGGCTTGACCTTCTGGGAGAGTGGCGCGCGCTGAATGCTCAGGGACAACGACTGTTCATCATCAGGGAGGACGAGTCCTTGTGTGCGATGCAAGCAGTCTTCATCAAGGATCGAATGGCCGAACTCGGGCTGCCGGTCGGGGTCAACTTCGGGCGCGCGCTCCTGCGCACGGAGTGGCTGAACCAAGATGCACCGGCGCGCTGCATCGACGCTGCCCTCGGCCACTTCGGGCGTGCCCAGAACTGGTACGGCAAGAACTCCAGCCATGACCCGGTGGCCTATGTCAAAGAGGCCGCAAGCCGCATGGCTGAGCACATCGATCGCCTAGGTCTGCGGGCGGTCGACAGCCGGTGCATCCGCGCCTCGGAGCGCGCCCTCGGCATCTCCGGCGGATGGCGACTGCCCGCACAGCACCTGAAGCCACCCACCAGCCCGCCCAGGCCGCGATCCATGAACAACCACCACCGGGAGGCTCCGAGTCTGCCTGAGCCTCGGGCAGGCCTGTGGTTGGACGTCCGGAGGAACGCAGCGGTCTGCGACCGGGCCCTGCTGTCCGAACTGCTCTGGTTCATGACGGACTCCCAGAACGCCCACGCCCGCGTGCTGCTCGATCCGACCTGCGAAGCAACGACAGCCGCCGACGAGAGCAGCGCTTGCGAGCTCGAGCACGAGGTCCTGATGTACTGCCGCAGGCATCGCCTGCCGAAGACGCAGGCAGCCTCCTGGTTGCGATTGCTTTCGGCGGCACAGGGCCGGCTTCAGCAGCAAGGCGTCGATTTGGTGAGGACGAAGCAGGCTGCCATCAACACGCATGCCGAATCCCCGGTCAGCACATCGGCGACGCTGAAGCTGCCGGACCTCGTCAGCTGGCAAGCCACCCTTTACAGGTTCGTCCGGGCGCAAGCCGAGCAGCCAACCAACGACCAAGGCACCTGGACCGTTGCAATTTGCTTGTCCGCCGCCATCCACAGCATGGCGCTTGACCTCTTCATGCTGACACAGATTCTCGATCAGCTGGCGATGCCAGGGCCCCGGCGCCTGAAGCTGTGCGCCGGAGCAGATGGTTTCAGCTTCATGACGTTCAACCTCCCCTCGTCGGCGCCCGGCGGCCGCCAGCGTGTCCACTGGTTCCTGGATCCTTTGACCGAACTTCTGATCCTGAGGGCGCCGCCGTTCGAGACCACCCCAACGCTGCGCGGTACGTCAAGGGCCATCAGTGCCTTTCTGCGAAGGTACGGCAACCCGGCCGAGCGCGGTACCGGCAGCTGGCGGCAGGTGCGCAGTGCGGCCAAGGCGCTCTGGTCGACGCGTGTTCCGCCCTACCTGGTCCAGATCGCACTGCGGACGATGAGCACCACCGCCCTGGTGCCGAGCTGCTTTAGTCGCGTCTTCCAGGGGTGCGAGCTGAAGTCCGCGCGTTCCGGCGCGGTACTGAACACTTGCGGGACCGATCCCACCGTCGAGTTGACCTTGGAGTCGTTGACCAGTGCATCCACAACAGCACAGCCGCCATCAGCTGAGGACGCCAGACGCGGCCACTGGGCGGCTGCCGGAGCCGACGTCGATTTCGTGACGCTCAGCGTCTCGGCGGCAAATGCCTGGCTTCAGCAGGCAGATGCCGCACTGCGGCGACCGCATGGCGAGGTGCTGTCAGCACTGTCTGCGCTGCGAGATGAAGCCAGACAGGGATCCTTCGCGCGCGGCGCCCTGGCTTGGCTGTCCGCGACCGCGGCGTCGCTGATCGCAACAGCTGACAGCGCGCAGGGCGATCCGATGTTCGGACTTCGCAGGGTTGCCAGCACATTCCTGCCGCATCTGGCCGCGGAATGCGGGGATGCCTGGCTCGACGGCTTGGATGAAGCCCGGCGGTCTCAGGTCCTCAACAGCATCACGCACGAACTGGAGTCCGGCGCGTCGCGGCAAGACCTGAAGCGCGGACTCAAGCTCCTGCTGCAGCATGAGGAATCGCTGCAGCCATTGGCAGGTCTCGATGAGGACATCGAGGATCCCAGCCACGACGCCAGCGTTGATGCCCGCGTGATGACCGTCGACGAGTATGAGAAAACGCTCAGAGTCATTCAGGTCTGCATAGATCCTCCGCTGAGCCAACAGGACCGCGAGGACCTGACGGACATCCTCCAACTCGGTGTGTGGAGCGGGGCACGGCCGCGCGAATACCTCGCGTTGCGGCTTGGTGACATCGAGACGACGAGCGGTGGCGCTGCGGACCTGCTCATTCGCGAGTACGACAGGCATACGCTCAAGACACCGCAGGCCACCCGCCGGGTGCCGCTTTCGCTGCTGGCGCCGACCGTGGTGTTGGACCGCATCGCCGGCCGCGTTCAATCGATGATGGCGGAGCTGGCTGCCATGCCGGCGGATAAGGCAAGGCAGCAACTGCTATTCGCCCAAAGCAAGGGTACTGACCGGCTGGCGCATCACAACCGGCTGCTCGCTTTGCTCCGACAGATCCTTCGTCAGGTAACGGGTGATCCAAAATTTCGGGTGTATAGCCTGCGCCACACCTGGGCGAACTGGCTCTTCATGGCCCTGGAGTCCGATGGTTCGGTGGTGTGGACCCGACTGTGGCAGGCGCACCCGGCGACGCTGAAGCACCTGAGCGATGCGAATGCATTGCGCCAGCGCCTGCTGGACAGCACCGACCGCATGGACCGCCGCGCCATGCTGGCCATCACGAAGCTGGCCGGACACCTCGCGGGTGCGACCAGCTTCATGCACTACATCCATACGGCTTGCTTCTTGCAACTTCAGGCAGTCTTCCGCTTTGCGGAAGAGATACCGAAGACCGTGCTTGCCGCCGCGGCGGGCATCTCGCCCGCAACCTACAGCGAGCAAGCATTGCGCGGGCTTGGTGAGGTGCTGCGCCAGGCGCGCAGCCGGGCGGGGTGGACACCTGTAGAGCGAGTCGTTGCCACACGCGAAAACAGCAGCGACACGGGCCCGAAGTCCTGGCTTAGCTTCGACGACCTGTGCCTGATGCTTCGTGCAAAGGCGAGGCATGAGCAACCGACGTCGCAGATTGCTGTCCATTTCGGTCGAAGCGAAGCGGCCATCGAGGACATGATCAGCGGCGCGCTCGAAGCGGCCAATTTTCTGGGTGCCGAGATCGACGAACTGGAGGACGCCGATCGCCTTGTTGCCTCAATCGCCGAGACACGGATGAACGAAGCCGAGCGGACGCAGCTGCGTCACCTATGCCAGAACATCGAAGATCTGCACCGACGGGACCCCGAGCTGGTCGCGCAGGGAATCGCCGTTATTCAGCAGCGAACGACACGCCTGCATCACGAAGTCGCGCTTGATAACAACGCTGATGCGCAGATTGTTCTGAAGTTCCTGCATGCCTGCGCTGTCGCCGAGGACGAACTTCAGATCGTTCTACGCCGACGCGTTGAGGACAGGTCGCTGCCCAGTTGGCTAGCCGGCGAGCTAGGACCGTATGCTGGGTCAACCATAAAACTTGGCGCGCCCGATACCAAAACCTCGGATGCGACGCTGCACCGTTGGGTCCGTCTCCGATTGGTCGATCGCGCCGGGCACGCGATTTCGAAGGTCTTTAGACGGGCGGTGTGGACGGCGCAAACAAACATTCATATGGTGAACGTCGGTGGCCACTAGGCCGACGGTACTTCCATCGACTGTTCCGCAGCGGCTGCTGACGGTCGCGCAATCCGGCCGGTTGGTGGCTTTCGGCCAGGAGGGGCCAGTCGCGACTGGCTGGTATGAGCAGATCCGACCTTGTACAACCACCCCTACTAGCAGCTACACTTCTTGCAGTTTACGACTTACCTGCTCTGCTTCTCGCGGGTGGGATGTTCGGAGACTTCCTAGGTGGTCTGCTGGTTTTCGCCTCCATCATCTCGATGTTGGAGTTCGAGTTCGAATTTGCGGGTTCGCCCGAGAAAAGGAGCAAGAAATGAAGGTCAGAATCAACCTGAAATGCAAGTGCAATGGCGCCAAGTCTCTGGGGGTAAAGGCGGCAGACCACTGAGGGAAGCTAGAACATTCGCTGTGAGAAGTGGGTAAGAGCAGACTCCCCCGCCATTAAAAGGGCGCCCCTGGAAGGGCGCCCTTCCTCTTTGTGCGCCCGTCTGGCGCCGCCCTTATCTATCTGCGAGACGCGGAGGTACCGCCGACTCGAAGGTCAGCCAGTCGGCCTTGCCACAGCAGGAAGCATCCGGCCAGAACTTGACGGAGGGGATAGGTAGCTTTATGGCATCCTGTACCGTCGACACCGTCTCAGACACATTGAAGTCCGGCTCAGTGTGGCAAGTCGACTCCGCAGTGAGATAGCAAGCCTCTTACCGTACATTGGGGCGAGTTTGGGATTTGCGCCAAGTGAATCAGACCCGTCGCGCAACGATCTCCGGCCACTCGACAGATTTGCGCCTCGGCGTACGGACACCGAAACTCTCCTGTGCGAAAGAGGAAGTCGGCAAGCTCCATCACCGTGAATCGATCGAGCAACTCCTGAGTAAGTCCGAAATTCTGACTTGGATCGACAATTCGCGCCCCCCAATCCAACTTTACAAACCCCTGGTCTGGGGTCAGATAAATGATGGGTGCCTCCATTTCCAACAGGATCCCGAGGCCACGACTGCGCATCACCGAACCACGGCTAAGCCTAAACTCACAGGCGTTGAAACGGAGTTTCGCAACCATAGAGCCTTCTGAATGCTCCCGGAGTTCTGTTGCCCACGCCTCATAAACTTCGTCGCTTGCGGGATACTTAATCGGACTGACTTCAATCAGCAACCGTTCCGCCTCTAGGTCGCTACCCTCCATAAGCGCCGTTAGGAACCTGTCCATCGATGCCCCGGCCAGTCTTTGAAAGGCGATCAGTAGACGTCCGAATTTCACCAAAGGCTCAAAGTCATCCAGACTGGCTGACCTTTTCGCGACCCATGTCGCAGGCGGATGTGCTAGTGCGATGTCCGCAAACAAGCCGAAGAGAAGGTTGCCCAGACGGATGGTCGCATTGGCATCCAAATCGCAATGGTGGGCGAGAACTTGGTAAAGATTGGCCCGCGTTCTCCAATACTCTTTGCCCAGCCGCCTCGGGTCGACCAGATCAAGGCTCCCCTCAAGAATCGCGCGCTGCTCCGGCGATACGAGCATCCCGCCAACATACGCCACCACTTCTCCGGCGGCGTCGGACTCCATGATCGCCTGGGTGGAATAGTCAAACAGCGTGTCGTCGCCCAACGGCTGACCGAGGTCGTGTTCAAGAATGCGGCGTAGTCGGTCGCGCTGATCGTCCGCGATCAAATCAAAGGGTGCGTATTTCAGCAAAAGAGTGTCTAGCCCAGTTGCAGGCACTTCGGCATCGAGCGCAGATATGGGCGCACTTGGCTCGTACGGCGGCCTGGGGCCGTGCACTCGAACCATCGAGGCTGCATCATCTAATCGACTGCGCGTGGCACTGGCGTGAACCAAAAAGTCCCAATGCCCGATACCTGTACTCAGATCCTGGGCCAAGTGCGCGAGTTCATGCAAGAGCGCCACGGTGGCTCGAAACTCACCCTCCGTGTTCCAAGGGGCGGCGTTTTGGGCGATCGCGGCAATGGCCCTAAAAATGAAATTTTCAGGCAAAGCTGCCGCTGGCGAAAAGCGACAGAACAGCGTGCTCCAGTGATACTGGGCGAGGGACGGGGATCGTATATCGAATCGCACGACGTCAGCCCTCCATGTCAACCAACTCCGGCTGCCGAGTTATGAGAACATGTGCAGGATGGCCCTGCTGAACCGAACTCGCGTCCTTTAGCTGAGGGGAGTCTACGGTGTCAGTAGATGGCGAGATTGCGCGAATCGAGCCGTCGTCCCTGAGTACGAGATTGACGCAGTTGAATGCGAATGTGAGCCTGCTCTCGGACCGGATCACGAGATTGCCCTTTCCCTTTACAGCGCAATCAACTTTTGCGTTTGCCAACTCCTGCGCAAGGGAGGACATGTCAAGTGCCACTTCAGCACTGCCCTCGCCGCCAATTTCTATCTCCAGCTCCGCGCAGGTGATGACAGAATCCACGAGCCTCACAGTGCTGTGGGGATCGAGCATTACCGGCAACAAAAGGTTGTCCTTAGCGATTGCTCGCCCCGAAAGAAGTCGTCCAAGCAGTGCAATCTCAATGTATTGCCTAGTCACTTTCGGAAAACTGAAATGCACCGACTTTGTGTTCTTGATCTGAGCTGCGGCGCTCGGTGCCCGCCCTGCACTAATGCCCTGCAACATGCCTGACAGAATTTGCGCCGCGATCTCTCCATCGACGCTGCGCGTTCGGCGGTTGACCAGCGTGGCCATGTCGGACTGCATCAGCGCGTTTGTGCTGATTTCAAGCGCTGGCCCCGCTAAGAGCGTCTGAATGTCACCGACAAAACGAACAGCATCCTTAGTCGAAATTAGAACCGTCATCGGCAACACACGCGACTCTGGCACGCGCAAGATGTTGGTCTTGAATGTTCGACGAAGTTCGGTGACGACCGGATCGTTCTGACATAACCTGAACGACATGGTAGATCTCGCTGCTGCTTGTAAGAATTCAAACGTTTACGCTAAGTGCGCCATTTTGTCCATCCCGCGCGCTTGGGCTCGTATCAATGCATCGTGCCGCCCATACCGGCAACGTGCTAGCGGTCAGGAACAGCAAAGGTGGTCCAACTCATCGCGGTAGATGCTTCGTTCGAACGCACCAATATTTGCCGCTGACACACCGACTGTTTGACCGGCGCCATGGTCTGAGGCAATGCGTGGAAGCTCGCAGTGGAACAGGGCGCCATCCGTCTCTCGCTTGGGCTGCCGGCCAATTGCTCGCGTGCTCGGTTCCCGTGTTTGTAGCCTCGGACAGTCTCAGGCGATGCAGCGCGCCTCAATTGCACCGTGTGCCGACAATCTTTCTCTACCTACTGCCGACGGGGCAAACTCGGGGCCTCGGTTCGGATGCGAGCGGCTGCTTCGGGGCGACATGTTCTGGCCAGCGAGCGTCTCTGAAGGGTCGATAGCCGCCGGCCGCTCGGCCCTACACGAGAGACCGCTTCCAGTCTGCAGGAGTCATAGGCGAGCGAAGGACCGCGCCATAGCCCAAGCCTGGGCGAGAAACCACCCGGGAGCCTCACGTGCTGGTCGCGCGGGCGCGAACCGACAAGTGGTTGAACCCCGAAGGATCCGTCGTCTCCTTGACCTCCAAGTAGGTTTGCTTTCGAACCAGTTCACTGAGCTTCGTGAACCCATAGTTCCGCGGATCGAACGACGTGTTGTTCTTGTTGATGAAGGACCCTACCGCCGATAGCGACGCCCATCCACTGTCACGCGACGTCTCCTTGATTGCATGGGTCAGGAGTTCCTTGAGATCAGGAACATCAGACACCGGCACGGGCGCGGCGGCCTCAGCCGGCCGCTTGAGCACTTCGAAGAAGATGAACTTGTCGCACGCAGCGATGAACGGCTCAGGCGTCTTTCGCTCTCCGAGCCCGTAGACCACCTTGCCGGCCTCCCGCATGCGCGTGGCCAGGCGCGTGAAATCGCTGTCACTGGACACCAGGCAGAAGCCGTCCAGATTGCCGGCGTACAGCAGGTCCATTGCATCGATGATGAAAGCCGAGTCGGTCGAGTTCTTGCCCTTGGTGTAGGCGAACTGCTGCATGGGCTGGATCGCATGCTTGTGCAGGTGCTCCTTCCAGCCTGACAGGTTGCTGGTGGTCCAGTCTCCGAATGCACGCTTGACCGTTGCTGTGCCGTACTTGGCAACCTCCTCCAACAGTTCCTTGATCACGCTGGCTGACGCGTTGTCGGCATCGATCAGCACAGCAAGTCGAACCGTGTCGTTGTTGGCCATTCGTTCTTCCCCCGTTTCGATGTTGTCAGAAGTTGCCCACAGCCTGTGGCGGGCAGATGCAGCGGAAGTCGCACGTGCCCTATCCCGGTCCGAGCGCCGACCTCAACGCGCCCCGAACGCCGTAATTGTCTTTCGCGACCAGTGCGGACGCCCGCTCGCCAATGTCGTCAGCTGACAGCCCCGCTGCTTGTGCCGCTGCCGACCAGAGCCTGCAGGCGAGTTCAAATGAGCCGCCGATACATGCCCCGTCGTCGTCGACCCGCTCGAACAGGCTGTCGAGTTCCAGGAAGGCAGCCAACAACCCCATGGCTTCGGCCGGAAACCGCGGCAGCACTTCACGCTGTACCTCGGCCACCCACACGTCGAGCTCATGACCCAACGCCGACGCTTCATCCAGGCGGATGTAGCGATGATCGGAGGCCCAATGCTGCAGCCGTTCGGTGAACGAGGCTGTCAACGCCGCGGCGTCGCCGCGCAGACGCAAGCGCTCCAGGAACACGGCCACTGGCGCATGGTCCTCGTCCAGGTCCAGCAGCGCCTGCGCCAGCGTTTGCGCATCTTGGGTGGCGAGGAACCGGGCCAACTCTTCCCGTTCGCGGATGGTGTCCATGCGCCCATTCTGAAGTCGCCGGGACTTGCGACTCCGTGCCTGCTCAGCACAATGGTCAAGGATCAAGGAGGCTCCCATGCCTGAACCGCTGCTCACCCGCCTGCGCACGCCCTTCGACGACTTTCCGGCCGAAGCCATGCCAGAGTTCGCCGCCTTCGTCCGGACCCATGCGCCCCGGTGGGTACACGCCAGTCGCAGCCTGTCGCGGCTGATGGCGCGCCGGGCGCAGCTGCAAACGTCCACCCGCCATCGTCGGCGCGGCATCCGGTGCATTCCTGCGCCTGCACCGGTGGGCGGCACAGCCCTTCGGCGCCGACCCTGATTCACTCTGCGTCGGTCGAATCTTCCGGTGGGCGGAGGCCCAGGCGCGCCACCAGCGCCAGCGGCCGCGGCCGGTACCACGCATCCTCGCCGCTCCCCCTGTCCACCCAGTCCAGCGCCATCACCTCGTACACCGGCACCCAGCCATCACCGATGCGCAGCTGCATCGCCGGGTTCGGCAGGTAGCGCCCGGTACCTGCCCGCGCCCACAGCTTGCGGGCAGGCTGGTAGGCACTTGCGACCTCCGCCCGCGCCAGCACCTGGTTGACGTAGCTGGGCTTGCGACGCTTGTCGGCCCACAACCAGGCGGGCAGATTGGCGAGCACTTCGTGCAGCTGATCCGCGAAGAACCCTTCCGGGTACTTGCGCAGCTCGGCGCTGCGCACGACACAGCGCGACCACTGCGTCTTCAGCCCTGCCAACATCAGCTGCAGCACCCAGTACTCGGCTTGCCCACGTTCCAGCCGAACGAGCCGGCCGTCGGTCTGCACGTCCAACGCAGGGGGCGCCAGCAAGGGAAAGATGGCCGGCATGCCAGTGCCGGCGAAAGCCGGCTCCTGCATGGCGCGCCCGAGCGCATGGTCCCAGGCTGTGTGGCCGAACTCGTCGCGGCGCTGCGGGTCGGCGCCCTTGTCCAGCAGGGCCTGCACCAGCGGCGCATTGCCGGCCATGGCGGCCAGCATCAGTGGCGTGGCCCCCACCGGGCTGGCGTGGTCGGGGCCGTAGGTGTCGGCCTGCTGCAGCAAGTCCTTGAACTTCTTCGCCTCCCAGGCAAGCAGGTGCCGTTGCCTGACCGCGGCAACCGACTTGCGGGTCAGCGACTCCAGCTGCTCCCAGGTATCACTGCGGAAGCCGT
Organism: Pseudaquabacterium inlustre; assembly: GCF_038066595.1. Lineage (NCBI taxonomy): Bacteria > Pseudomonadati > Pseudomonadota > Betaproteobacteria > Burkholderiales > Sphaerotilaceae > Pseudaquabacterium > Pseudaquabacterium inlustre. The sequence goes on along the minus strand of NZ_JBBUTH010000002.1, from coordinate 49,381 downwards.
GGGGATGGGGCTTGGTACTGCCAGCGCCCCAGAACACCCCCTGATCCAGCAGCTGCCGCGCCGGTGCAAACCCGGCTTGGCCCAGCGCCGTCACCCACTGGTGCTGCCGGTGCCACAGCGCGTAGTCATACAGCGCCTGCCGCGGCTTGTTGCTGGGGTTCTTCGCATCCAGGGCCTTGGGCGCGAGGTCTTCCACCAACTGCCGGCTCCAGGGCGCCCACGGCACTGTCTTGTGCTGCAGGAAGGCCGCCTGGATGGCCTGTGCCTGCTCGTCCTTGCCCTGCAGCTGCAGCTTGCGCGCTTCCTGGGCCCATTCTTCCCGGGTCGAGGCCCGTACGGGCTGGCTTACCGCGTCACCCGCCTGCAGGCCCAGCAAGGCCAGCAGCGGGTGGGCGGGATCGGACTCCACCAAGGTCAGGCTCTGCACCGCCCTGGTCATCGCCACGTACAAGGCATTGACATAGAACTTGTAGAGCTCCAACGACTTGTCGGCCTTGTCCTTGGCGCGGCGGTAGTCCAGTTCGTCGGCTTCCAGGTCAGCCGGCTGCACACCGTCGCAGACCTCGGCATAGGCCTGGCGCTGGCCAGAGACGATGTCCACCAGCAGCACGTGCGGGTACTCCAGGCCCTTGGCTTCGGCTACGCTGAAGACCAGCGGCGTGCGAAACCGCGCCCGGGCCGCAGCCTTGTCTTCGTCGCGCAGCACGATCAGCGCATGCTGGGCCGACTGGCGCGTGGCCGCGTCCAGCGCTTGCACCGCGGCGCCCTTGGCGGCCACCAGCGACACGCTACCGGCCTCGGGCGCGGTGCTGCGCACCAGGAAGTTGCTCTCGCGGTCGACCGAGCCGAACCTCGCTTGCTTGATCTTCAGCAGCCGGTTGGCCAGTGCGGTCACCGCTTGCGTGTTGCGGTAGTTGGCCTGCAGCACCCGCAGCGGCTGGCTGAGCGCGCGCTCGGCCGCCTCACCAGCCAGGCCCTGCCAGAAAAGGGCTTTCAGCGCCGACCAGCTGAAGAAGTTGGGATGGACGATCTGGTGGCTGTCACCGCAGAGGATGAAGTGGTCGGGCTTCTTCAGCAGCGCCAGCACCAGGGCCAGCTGCACCGGCGTCAGGTCCTGCACCTCGTCGACGACGACGAAGTCGTAGACCGGCCCGGCGGGCACTGCGATCTGGGTGCGCCACGCCTCGGCCACGAGGTTGCTGTCGTACAGCCCGCTCTCGTCCAGCCAGGCGCGGTAGCGCTGGAACAGGCCGTGCGCCAACTCCCTCTGCGCGGGGTTGAGCAGGCTTTGTCGGGTGCCCAGGGCCAGGTAGTCTGCAAGGCTCAACGGCCCGCCGGGCTGCGCGCCGATGACACCGCGGAATTCCTCGAACAGAGCCTGCGCGTCCAGATCGCCCAGCAGGCGCAGCGACTGGCGGTGGCGTGCACACCAGCCGGCGAAGGCCGGCAGCGTTACCTCGCGGCCGGGCGGTACGCGCAGGGTCTCCAGCAGTTCCCGGTAGCTGAGGAAGTCGACCTCCTGCTTCGGGTTCTCGAAGCCGTGCGCGGCGTGCAGGGCACGGGCGCCCTGGGCCAGGTAGGCCGAGAGGGTGACGTACAGCACCCGCCCTTCGGCCTGGCGCAGCCGGGACAGCGTAACCGCCGTCTTGCCCGACCCGGCCGAACCGATGACCACCAGCGGTGCCGGCTGCTCGAGGGCCGCTTCCTGCGCCTCGTCGAACACGATGGGCTTGTCCAGCAGCTCGAACTGCTGCTGCGAGCCCAGCCAACGCAGCGGCGTGGCCGACGCCGCCAGGGCGGGTGCTGCCAGCGCCGAGGGCGGCTCACGCTCGATCTTGGCTTCGTCCACCGTCGCGCCGCGCAGGAAACGCGACTTCTCGTAGGCGTGGTTCTCGATGACCTCCAGCGCCAGGCAAACGGTCACCGGCGCGCCGTCCAGGTTCACCCGGGCGAATTGCAGCAGCAGGCGGTTGGCGTAGTCGAGCTTGGCCCGGTGGTACGGGCCGACATTGAGCTTCTTGACGTCGGCAGAGCGGAAGTCGTCGGCCTCGATCGCCGCCTTGACCTTGTCGAAGGCGGGCTTGACGCGGCGGAGATCGATGTCCTTGTACAACAGCAGGCGCATGAGGGCGAGGAAGAGCGGGGACTGGCGCCTCGCATTCTCCCCGCCCGCCGTTGGCGGCTGGCGGAGACTAAGGCTTGGTCGCGGCGGGCAAGGGCATGATCGATCCCACAGCCTTGGACAAGGCCTCGGCCACCACTTCTTCAGGCGCCAGCGTTTCGCTGAAGGCAGAGGCCAGCACACGCAGTTCCTGCTTGCCGTCGGAGCTGGTGAAGGTCACGAACGCATAGGCCGTCTGCTTGACCTTCTTCCAGTCCTCGCAGCGCGACAGGCAGATGCCCCGCGGGTCTCCGGTCAATGCGGTGTTGAAGGCGCCCTTGATGCCAGAGGCCTCCCCAAGCACGTCGGCCATGCGACTGACGGCCAGGCCGGACCAGAACGGCGTCGTGGCTGATTTCAGCGCCGCAGCATTCAGCGCCACGCCCACGGCAGCATTGGCCGCCTCTCCTGCGCTAGGCGTGCGGTTCGCAGCGTTTGCGGCCAGCGTTCTTTCGGTGGCTTCGCCCATGGCCACCTTGGCGCCCTTGTGAAAGACCGGGCCGCCTATCAGCACGACGTCACCCCGGATGGACAGCGTGCTCTTGGCGGCCGATCGGTCCGTCGTGGTGCGCACGCCCTGGGCTTCCAGCGCGGTGGCCAGCACCTGTGTGAGCGCCGGGCTGCGGTCGAACTCGACGAAGAGGGGCATGTGCGCCTCCGGCTGGAGCTCGATGCGACCATTGGCCTTGCTCTCGATGCTGCCAGCGGCCAGCTTGGGCAGCGGAGTGTCGGTTTGCGCCTGGGCCGTGGACACAGCCAGGAACAGCGGAAGTGAAAGCGCCAAGCCAGCCGCGACGCGGTGCAGACGTGTCGGCATGTGGTTGTTGCAGAGTGTGTGCATATCTTCTCCCTGAGTTGCTTGTTGCATGAGTGGTGATGTGAAAGGGGTCGGCACATCGACCCAGCCCGGATAGCTGGCCTGCCGCCCCATCTGCAAGCCGGCGAGGCTCTACCGCCTGAGCATTTCCTCATGCCGAACGCGCCCGGCTTCCGACGAGGCGGCCTGCGCATCGTCCTTCTGCGCAAAGCGCGTTCTGACCCAGGGCTCGCAGTACGCAGCCAGTTGACTGGCGCTGACGTAGCGGTCTTCATCCCAGTAGGCCTTGGCCTCTGCCGCACCTGTCATGAGCCGTGTGACCAGCTCCGGGTGAGGCCGCAGGAAGTAGATGGCGTTGTGGCACCGCAGCAGCGGCGCGACGGTCTTGCCGCTCTCCATGGCCACGGCCATCGCCGCCGCCAGGGTCTGCAGCACGCCCGAGCACGGGATGTCGCGTTGCCACTGCTCGGGCCGGTGCAACCGGCGGCTCTGCGACTTGTACTCCAGTGACAGCAGTCCCCGGCCGTGCCGGAGCACGGCATCGGGCTGCGCGATCAGCGGGTCAGCCACGAAATTCTTGCGGTCCTTCTCGCTGTAGAGCAACGCCGGGCGCGCCGTCTTGAACACCGGCAGCATGCGCCGGGTGAAGTCGTCTTCGCGTTCAACCACCTGCGGGTCGAAGAAGCAGGCAGAGATGTCGCAGCCGTGCGCGGCTTGGCGGTCGGTCCAGGTCAGTTCCATCGAAGGCTCCTTGGGCTGTTCATTGATCGGGCTCAGCGTCGACTGCCGCGCTGGCAGCGCGGCTGCGTGTCGGTTGGCTGGCCGCTTGGGCCGCCTTGTGGACCGGCTTCCCCACGCCGGAAGCGGGTGTCGATCCGGCCGTTGGCCGGGGCGTGATGACGATGCCGTTCGCCCCGAGCTCCACGGTGATCGCTCCGGGATTCGGCGTGCCGGGCAGAGGGGCCGTCAGTGCGTCCGTCAACGCCGGCAGCGGGGCGTTCTGCGCCTGACCCTGTTTGCCGGGAAACAGCCACCAGAGCGTCCACAACGCAAGCGCCCCGACGACCAGGCCCCAGCCGCCGTTAGTGGCGGCGTTCAGGTTCAGGCCGGAGCTGTTTGGAGCCGAGCGCCCAGGTGCGGAGATGTGGCGGTCGCCCTCGATGTCCTCCTCTGTGAGCTCGGTGCCCAGCGTGAAGTCTCTGTCCATGTCGATCCCCCTGGATCTTGATGTATGAATTAGTGTGTGTACGAATGAGTGTACGTACCGGACAGTGCCTGGGTGCAGACACGTGTCCAGGTCAGGTTTGGGAGTCGGGTGCGCCAGCTCAGGCTGGCCGCTGAGATGACCCAGGAGGATCTGGCCCACCGTTGCGGGCTGTTCCGGACCTACATGAGCCGGATCGAGACGGGCGCTGCCAATCCGACCCTGACGATGATTCATGCACTGGCAAGCAGCCTGCGCGTGCCGGTGAGCTCACTCTTCGACGATGACAGCTCGCCTGAGGCGCCCAAGCGCAAGGCTGCCAAGACAGCAACGCCCTCACCGCCTACCCCTCGCATGGCCCGCAAGGCCCGCGGCTGAGCGGTTGTAGGCCACCAGGCCGCGCAGCCGCTCCACAAGAGCCTGCACTTGCCAGGTCAGGGCGCCATCCGCCCAGCGGCGCACGGTCCGCGTGGGCGTGAGCTGAAGTAGCAGGTCATTGCCCTCGTACTGCATGAGCTGAACGAACGACCCGCTGCGCCCGCCTGCTGACCAGCGGTAGGTGTCGATGTCGAGCAACGCCCATCGCATCGCCTCACCCAGGCGGGCCCTTGGACCTCGCACATCCTTCAACCGGATCGACAGGCAATCACCCTGCCCTTCGACGCACACCGGGTTCAAGGCGCAGGCCCGCAGCAGCAGGTCTTCCATCGCCCACAAGACATCCTGGGCGCTCACGATCACGGCGCTGTCCGCATCCTGCGGGGCGGCATCGAGCAAAGGCCGCGGTGCCGCTTCGAATGGCACCAACGCTGGTGGCAGGCTGGCCACGCCACCGGCCGGCATCTGACGGAGCATCCGCACTGCCGTCCGCAAAGCGGCTGGCATGAACCACTCAGTGTGCCCCTCGAGCTGGTGCGGGGGCACCGCGCGCTGCGTCGCCAACCCGCGGTGCAACGAGCGCTCGATCTGCCGGGCCCGCAGCGGACTGGGCAGCCAAGCCGCGTGCGAGGCCTGCAGGTTGAGTTCATCCGCCAGGAACTCGGGCAGGCGCCTGACTCGTGTCATCGGCTCGACCGCCCAGCCAATCTTGAAGCGTTGGCCGTCGTGGCGTTGCAGCAGGTAGACGGCAGCAGCCGTGGTGCCGTCCCCCGGCTGGGCGGACATGGAGACTGGATTCGAGCCCATGGTCATGCCTCCAGGTTCTCGGACGGGCGGTAGACATAGCTGCCCAGCGCCTCCAAAAAGCCGGCGCCATCCAGCCGTCCGGACTCGTAGAGGGCGCGCGCAGCGTCGACGAGGGAATCTTTTGCGGCAGCCTCGACCCAGATCAGGCCGGTCACCTCCTCGGACAGGTCATTGGCCTTGCCCACCAGCGGGCCGACGCGCCCCTGCTGCACCGCCGGGTCGTCCAGCAGCCGAATCAGCAGGTCGGCCTGGTCGGTGGGCGTCAGCTCGCGCTCGGACACGATGGTGAAGGCCGTCTGCGCGCCTTCCATGACGAGATCGCGTTCTGCGATCCACACTTCCAGGCGGCGCAGGAACGCCAGCTCCTGCGAGTGAGTCAGTCCGCGCCGCATGTGCACGCGCACTGCGAAGTTCGTGGGGCCGGCCGGGCGAATGGGATAGATGTTCACGGCTGAGCCCCCGCGGTGTTGGCCGGCTTGTTGGGTTGTGCCAGCGACGCGTTGGACGTCGCGAAGCGCGTGGCCAGCAGCCGCTCGATGGCCGACCCGTCCTGCCGGGTGAGATTGGGCACGTAGCGGCTGTAGACGCGGAACAGCATCTCGGTGCTGCTGTGGCCCAGTTGCCGCGCGATCCATTCGGGCGCCTCGCCCGATGCCAGCCACAGGGTGGCTGCGGTATGGCGCATTTGGTACGGCCTGCGCTTCTTGAGGCCCAGGTGTCGCAGCAGCGGGTACCAGACGCGGGTGCCGAAGTTGTCGTTGTCCAGCGGCTTTCCTTCCTTGTTGCAGAAGACGTAGTCGCTGAGCTTGGCCGTGGCCGCATGCTGGGCTCGCAACGCCTCGAAGACGACCTGCGTCATCTGGATGTCGCGCTGCGAGCTGTCGGTCTTGGTGTACTCGTCCTCGCCCAGCACGAAGGTCTCGCGCACGAGGATCAGGCGCTTGTCGAAGTCGACGTACTTCCACTTCAGGCCATGGGCCTCGCCGGTGCGGATGCCGGTGAAGAAGCGCACGGTGAAGTAGTTGCGCCAATCCACCCGCACGGTGGCCAGCATCTGCTGCACCTGCTCCAGCGTGAAGGGCTCGACGTCGGTCTTCCTCAACCTCAGCGGCTTGAGGTTGAGCGTGGGCGAGACGAAGCCGTAGCGGTCAGCTGCCTCGGCCAGGATCTGCCGCATCGGCGCCAGGATGCCGTTGATGCGCTTGGGGCTCATCTTGGGCCCGGTGCGGCCAGGCAGGTCGGCCAGCCTGGCGCGGAATGCCAGGATGTCGGCCTTGGTGATGGAGCCGACCGGCTTGTCACCGAAGTGCGGCAGCAGGTGGCCGTCCAGGGTGCACTTCAGCACCTTGAGATGGGACCGGCGCCATTCGATCTGGTGCTCGGACAACCAGGTGGCGGTGAAGTCCTTGAAGGACGGCGTGGGGCTCGTGGCGGCCGATGCTGCTGCGGCAGGTGCTGTCGTGGGCAGGGCCGGGGTACCAGGCGGTGCCTCAGGTGCGGGCCAGGGTCCACCTGCAGGGATGCTTCGGCTGCTGGGGAAAGTGGCCCCGTAGTCGAAGGTGCCGGCGGCGATTTCAGCTTCGATCTTGGCGAGCGCCTTCTCCAGCCGCTTGCGGTTGGCGGGCGTGTCCTGGAGCATCGTCTGCTCTCGGCACCGCTGGCCGCGGAACCGGAAGTCGAAGAACAGCAGGCCCGTTTCTTTGCGGACGCGGATGCTAGCCATGGAGCACCCCGCCGTTGGCCATCGGGATGGCGCTGCGGCCTGCGGCCGACGCCTGACCCATGTCGCGCTCGATGGCCTCCCAGACGAACAGGATCTTTCGCCCGCCGAACGGCCGCACGTAGTGCGTGCCTTCAAGCAGCACGCTGTCCTTCAGCCGCTCTCGGATGGTTCGTACGTCGTACTTGATGCGGGCCGACAACTCGTCGGTGGTGAGGTAGGTCGCTCCAGACACTTTGCGCTCCTTGCTAAGCCTGTGACAATGAGGCTGACAAATTTCCATGCAACTGGCTTTTTTGTCATCCTGAATGGCATTCTTTCTCGCAGAAAGTCGCTTGTCAAGGCTTTTTGTCGTTCTGGATGACTTTTCTTTGTTGGGAACGACATGATCAAGTGCCACCTGTCCCGACTGATGGGGGAGCGCAAGCTGAAGATCGCGGACGTTGCCCGCGACACGGGCTTGCACCGCAACACGGTCACGCTGCTGTACGACGAGACAGCAGCGCGAGTGGACCTGGATGCCATCGATCGCTTGTGCAGCTACTTCGGCATCCCTGTGGGGGAACTCTTCGAGCACCTGGCCAGCGATAAGGAGCAGGCCAGCAAGCCGTGAGCATCGGCGCATGGCACTGCCAAGAGATCAGGGAGAACAACGAATGCAAGACGTCTTCGATTTCCGCAATCGGCTGATTGACGAGTACAGCGCCTTCTCACGCAGCTTCTCGACCATTGCCGCACCTGACCTGGCGGCCAAGGTCGATGACGAATACAGCCGCGGCCGGTACTGGCCGGAGCCGCTCATCCAGATCAACCCGAACTACAAGCGCAGCGGCTCGGTCCAGAAGTTGGTGAAGGAAGGCAGCCTGCACGCCGCATGCGCCGCCCTGTTCCAGACGGGCAAGGTAGAGGGCAAGCCCGCTGACCTGCATCTCTACGTGCACCAGATGCAGGCCATCGCCAAGGCGCAGGAGCGTCGAAGCTATGTGGTCACGACGGGAACGGGCTCGGGCAAGTCGCTCTCGTTCTTCATCCCGATCATCGATCGCATCCTGAAGGCCAGGCAGGCAGATCCGACGCCACGCACCCGCGCCATCGTCATCTACCCGATGAACGCTTTGGCCAACAGCCAGTTGGAGGAGCTGGACAAGTTCCTCCACGGCTACGCGCAGGGCCAAGAGCCTTTCACGGTCAAGCGCTACACCGGTCAGGAGAGCAGCGAGGAGCGCAAGGCGATCGCCGACACGCCCCCAGACATCCTGCTCACCAACTTCATGATGTTGGAGCTGATCCTCACACGTTATGAGGACATCGATCGTCGCGTAGTCGACCACTGTCGAGGCCTTGAATTCCTGGTCCTCGACGAGCTGCACACCTACCGCGGCCGCCAAGGGGCCGACGTCGCCATGCTCGTGCGTCGCCTCCGCGAGCGCATGCAAGCCGATCAGCTCGTCTGCATCGGTACCTCGGCAACCATGTCCTCCTCCGAGCGGCAGGACGATCGCAATCAGACAGTGGCTGAGGTTGCCAGCCTGCTTTTCGGCACGCCCATCACGGCACTGGACGTCATCGGTGAGACGCTCGAACGCGTCACGGACAAGTCCCGTGACGTGGTCGCCGTCAAGCCGCAGCTGCTCGCCGCGCTGTCCAAGACCACCCATGCCTGGTCAAGCTTCGACGAGTTTCGCGGCGACCCACTGGCCATATGGGTCGAGCTCAACCTCGGCATTGATCTTCCCTCCGACCAACCCCCACGTCGCGCCAAGCCGATCACGGTGGAGTCGGCTGCCGAACGCCTGGCTGCAGACGCAGGCTGCGGCATCGAACTCGCCAGCGAAGGCTTACGGCGCTTCTTGGTGGCGGCGCACGAGGTCCGCACGCCAGAGGGGCGCGCCCCTTTCGCGTTCAAGCTGCATCAGTTCATCAGCGGTCCAGGAAAGGTGCTTGCCACGCTGGAGCCAGCAGGCAAGCGCCACATCACCTTGGATGCACAGCGTTTCGCACCGGGCAGGCAGACTGAGGGCACACAGCTCTACCCCGTTCACTTCTGCCGCGACTGCGGGCAGGAATATCACCCCGTCTGGCGATCCGGCAAAGGTGCGCCCCGGTTTGATCCGCGGGAGATCGATGACATCTCTAGCGACGATGACGATGCCGCTCGCTACGGCTTCCTCTGCCCGCTTCGCGCGGGCATGGCCTACACCGGCTGGGAGGATGTGCCCGACAGCTGGCTGGATCTATCGAAGAGCGAGCCCAAGCTCAAAAGTACCTACAAGAACGCCGTCCCTGAGTCCGTCACCGTCACGCCGCAGGGCGACACCGGCTCTGGAGTGACCTACTGGTTCATTCCTGGAAAGTTCCGCTTCTGCCTGAGTTGCGGCCTTACGCACGAGGCGTACGGCAAGGACAAGAACCGGTTAGCCAGTTTGTCCGGTGAGGGGCGCTCATCGGCGACCACCATGCTCACGCTCAGCGCCGTGCGCCAGTTGTTTGAGCTGGGAGACCCGGAGCCGGATCAGCCGGACCCCCGAAAGCTGCTCGGCTTCACCGACAACCGGCAGGACGCTGCCCTGCAGGCGGGCCACTTCAACGACTTCATTTTCCTGCTAACCCTGCGGTCAGCCCTGGTGGCTGCGCTGCAGCGTGCCGGTGGCGTCCTCACCGAAGAGCACCTGGCCGATGCGGTTTTCAAGGCTCTCGGGTTCGATCGCACGGATGCCGGAACGCTGGCCGAATACCTGAAGACGCCCAAGCTGATGGGGCTCGCTAGGCAAGAGGCACAGCGCACGCTTCGCTTCATCCTGGGCTACCGGCTCCTGCGAGATCTCCGACGCGGATGGCGCTTCAACAACCCCAACCTGGATCAGCTGAACCTCCTCACCATCGCATACCGCGGCCTTGACGAGTTCAGCGAGCAACCAGAGCTGTTCGCCCCAAACCAGACACTGGCGGGCATGTCTCCCGCTGAGCGGGCCGTCTTGGCCGAGACCGTCTTCAACGGCATGCGCAGATCGCTGTGCCTGGAGACCCGCTACCTCAACGCGGTGGAGCAGGAGCGGGCCAAGACCACGGCCTTCCAGTACCTCAATGAACGTTGGACGTTTGGTGACGAAGACCTCGAAACCTCGCGGTGGTTGATCCTCAGCAAACGTCCGGAAGACAAGCGCGGAAAGCCCCGGGCCGATCTTGTGCCCGGCGGTGCGCGCTCGCGACTGTTGAAGAGCATCAAGGCGCTGTCCCTCTGGAAGTCGCCCAACCTGGCGGGCATGACGAAGGGCTGGAAAGACGCGCAGTGGCTGGAGCTCCTGCAGGTGCTGCTCGTCGCCGCATCACGCTACGGCTATGTGCAGCGCCACGAAGTCGACGCACAGTTGATCGGCTGGCGACTCAACGCATCAGCCATGGACTGGCTCCTGGTCAACACGCCCGAAGCGGAGCAGGAAGGCAAGCACAACCGGTTCTTCCGCCAGCTCTACCTTGCGGTTGCCGACACGCTAAACCAGCAGAGCCATTCACTCTTCGAACTCGAAGCACAAGAGCACACCGCCCAGGTCGATGCAAGCCGACGCCAACTGCTGGAGCAGCGCTTCCGCTACACCGAGAAAGACCGGCGAGATTGGCTTGAGAACCCAGCCCATGAAGCTCCGCTTGAGCGGCTGCCGGTCATGTTCTGTTCGCCCACCATGGAGCTGGGCGTGGATATCTCTGCGCTCAACACCGTCTACTTGCGCAACGTGCCGCCCACCCCGGCCAACTACGCCCAGCGCAGCGGCCGTGCCGGCCGCTCAGGGCAGCAAGCGCTGGTCATCACCTACTGCGCAGCCCTCAGCCCGCATGACCAGTGGTTCTTCCATCACGCGACCGAGATGGTGCATGGCATCGTGCGCCCGCCGACCCTCGACCTCGCCAATCGTGATCTGATCGACAGCCATCTGCACGCCGTTTGGTTGGCGGCTGCGCGCGTTCAGTTGGACACCAGCATCGCGCCACTGCTCGACCTCGAGAAGCCCGAGAAGCCGCTGGTACCAGCACTGCGCGCCGCCTTGGAAGCATCAGAAGTCACGGCACGCGCCACCGAGAGCGGCGAGCGACTCATGCAGCAGGTGCGACCGCTGTTGGCCACGGCCGGTTGGTTCAGCGACACCCATGTCACCACTACCATGCAGGAAGCAGCTGCCGCGTTCAACGCCGCCTTCGGCCGCTGGCGTGTGATGGTGGACGCCACGCGCAAGCAGATGGACATGGCCGACCAGGTGGTCAAGAGCTACACCACCTCCCACATCGAAAAACAGAACGCGCAACGCCGCTACGGCGATGCCGCCCGCCAGTACGCCGTGCTGCTGAAGACGGGTAACACCCAGAACTCAGACTTCTACACCTACCGCTATCTGGCCAGCCAGGGCTTCCTGCCGGGCTACAACTTCCCTCGTCTGCCACTCATGGCCTGGATCCCGGCGCGCAGCGGCGCGCCCGTCAAAGGCAAGGACGACGATGGCAGCATGGTGAGCCGTCCGCGCTTCCTGGCCTTGTCCGAGTTCGGCCCGCGCAGCCTGATCTATCACCAAGGCCGCATGTACCGCGTGGTCAGGGCCAAGCTCAATGTCGGCTCTGCCGATCATGTGTCGGGCAACACCACCCTGGCCACTGTGGCCAGCCGCGTCTGCAGCCAATGCGGCTACGCCCACATGGGCAGCGAAGACGGCGCCGAGCCCACCGAGAACCTGTGCGAGAACTGCGGAGCCCTGCTCACTGACCACGATTGGGTGCGAAACCTCTATCGGATCGAGACGGTGGAGACCGTGCCGGTGGAGCGCATTTCCATCAATGACGAAGACCGCCAGCGCCAGGGCTTCGAACTGCAGACCACCTACCGCTTCCTGCCCGGCCCGGAAGGCCGCAGCGCACCGCAGACCTCGCTGGTCATGGACGCCCAGGCGGCCGATGAAGCACCATTGGCAAGCCTCAAATACGCACCCGCGGCACAGATCTGGCGCATCAACCGCGGCTGGCGCCGGCGCAAGAACAAGGACCAGCTGGGCTTCTACATCAACCCCATCACGGGGCAGTGGAGCCGCAAGGACGAGCCGGGCGCCGCGGACGAGCCTCCCGAAGCAGCCGATGAGCTGCTGGACAAGGTTCCGAATCAGCCCATCGTTCCCTTCGTCGAAGACCACCGCAATGTGCTCATCCTGGCACCGGTCAAGCCGCTGACCAAGGAGGCCATGGCCACGTTGCAAGCCGCGCTCAAGCGCGGCATTGAGTTGGTGTTCCAGATCGAAGAGTCTGAGCTGGTTGCCGAGCCCCTGCCCACCCAGGACGACCGAAAGGCCTTGTTGTTCTATGAAGCCGCCGAGGGTGGCGCAGGTGTCCTCACGCGGTTGGCTACCGAGCCAGACGCCCTGGCCCAAGTGGCGGCCCAGGCCTTGGCACTGATGCACCATCGCCAGCCGGGCGGCGCCTGGACGCTGGCGGGCCTACCGGACCTAGAGATCAAGCGCCAGGATGGCAGCAGCATCTGCGAAGCGGGCTGCTATCAATGCCTGCTGTCGTATTTCAACCAGCCCGACCACGAGCACATCAATCGCCGTGACCCCAGCGCGCTGGGCCTGCTGGTGGCATTGGCCAACGCCCGCGTCGTTCCAGCCCCCGAGGCGCCTCTCGCGGCCTCTGCCCCGGCGACACCCCATCTGGCGGCCCAAGGTGATCTGCATGCCCAATGGCTCGCAGCGCTGCTCGCCGCCGGCTGCAAGCCGCCCGGCGAAGGGCCGTTGCCTGTTCTAGGCGGCAAGGCTCAGGTGGCGGCTCGGTTCAAGGGGAGCCGCACCTTGGTGACGCTGTCGCCTTTGCCGGCTGACGCGCAAGCGGAACTGGCCGACCTCGGGTGGACGGTGCTCGACATGTCTGATCCTGTCCAATGGACCGGACAATTCGCCACGCACGCCGCACTGTTCAACTGAACCGCATTCTTCCCGCCTGATGACGACAACTGCCGCTGAGTTCCTTCCTGGCAATCTGGTCCGCGCCCGCGGCCGCGAATGGGTGGTGCAGTCCGACAGCCGAACCACGGATGGGGCGTTACGTCTGCGTCCGCTCGGCGGCGCCGATGCCGATGTCATCACCCTGCTGCCCGAGCTCGAGTTCAACCCCGTTGAGCACGCCAGCTTTGCACCGCCCGACCCCGCTCAGGCCGGCAACCACGCCGCCGCCCTACTGCTGCGCGATGCCCTGCGTTTGAAGCTTCGCGCCGGCGCCGGCCCGTTCCGCAGCTTCGGCAACATCGCTGTCGAGCCACGCGCCTATCAGCTCGTCCCCCTCCTCATGGCGCTGCGGCTGCCCACGGTGCGCCTGCTGATTGGCGATGACGTCGGCATCGGCAAGACCATCGAAGCCGCCCTGGTGGTGCGAGAACTGATGGATCGTGGCGAGATTCAGCGCGTGGCCGTGCTCTGCCCACCCCACCTGGTGGAGCAGTGGCAGGGCGAGCTGCAACAGCGATTCAACTTGCCCGCTGTGGCGCTCACCGCAGCCAGTGCCAGCCGCCTAGAGCGGCAACTTCCCCATGGCGTGCGCTTGTTCGATCACCACCCCGTGGTGGTGGTGAGCCTGGACTACATCAAGAGCGAACAGCACCGCGAGCACTTTCTCTCCATCGCGCCCGAGTGCATCGTGGTGGATGAAGCCCACACCTGTTCGGCCAGCGGCGCCGGTAAGCAGTTGCGCTTTGAATTGCTCCAGCGCCTTGCTGCCGATGAGGCGCGACACCTGCTACTGCTTACAGCCTCGCCCCATTCCGGGGATGAAGTTGCGTTCTTCAACCTGCTCTCGTTGCTGAATCCGGCCTTTCTCGAGCTGCAACACCGCACGTCGAAAGACGACCCATTGCGCCTGCAATTGGCCAACCACTTCGTGCAGCGCCGCCGCAAAGACATCGTCGAATGGCAGGCGGTCACTCAAGATGGCCATGGCTTCCCTCGACGAATGAAGTCAGAGCTCACATACCAGCTCAGCGGTGCGTGGGGCAGCTTCTTTGACGATGTGCAGACCTACTGCCGGGAACTGGCGGAAGCGACCGAGTACTCGAACGGCAATGGTGGGGCACGTCTGATCTGGTATGCCACTCTGGCTATGCTGCGCTGCGTGGCTTCATCGCCGGCCGCAGCGGTCAAGGCGCTGACGACGAGATTGGAAGGGCGTCTCGCCGCCGGCGAAAAGGACACCAACGACGAAGGGTTTATTGACCTCCACGACGGTACCTCTGAAGACCTGACCAGCCTGGACCTCGAACCCGCAGCCCAGCTGCAAGGCCAGTCCGGCACCCAGCGCCTGCAAGCGCTGATTGCCAAGGCCGAGGGGCTCAGCGGCGCCACGGGTGATCCCAAATTGGCCGTGCTGATTTCCCACGTCGGTCAGTTGCTGCGCGAAGGCTACGCGCCGGTTGTCTTCTGCCGCTATGTGGCCACGGCCAACTATGTAGCCGGCGAACTCAAGAAGCACTTTCCCGGCGCCGTGGTCGAAGCGATAACGGGCGAACTCGTGCCAGAAGAGCGCCGTGAGCGTGTCGAAAATATGGGCAAAGCCGATACGGCCAGCGGTCGTGTGCTGGTCGCCACCGATTGCCTCTCCGAAGGTATCAACCTGCAGCACCTGTTCACCGCCGTTGTCCACTACGACATGGCGTGGAACCCGACCCGGCACGAGCAGCGCGAAGGCCGGGTTGACCGCTATGGCCAGCGCGCCGCTGAGGTGCGCTGCACCATGCTTTACGGCCAAGACAACCCGGTCGACGGCTTCGTGCTGGAGGTCATCTTGCGCAAGGGCGATGCCATCCAGAGGGAACTGGGCGTATTGGTCCCCATGCCCGAAGATCGGCAGCGCATCAACCAGGCCATGTTGAAGGCGGCGCTGATGAAGCGCCCGACTGGAAGCAGCTCGCAGTTGGGCTTCGACTTCGACGAGCCCGAGCAACTGCTGGCACCACTGCAGGTCAAATGGGAGGATGCACTGGACAAGGCTCGCAGTAACCGCACCGTTTTCGCCCAGCGCGGCGTGCATCCGGCCGAAGTGCTGCCTGAGTGGCTCAAGCAGCAGGAGGCGCTCGGTTCGCAGGCTGATGTGCAGCGCTTTCTGACCAGTGCATGTGCCCGCTTGAACGCGCCGCTGGAGCAGCAACGCGGCCAGTACCGCCTGCACCCACAGCACCTCCCGGAGGCACTGCGCCTGCGACTGGCCGATGAAGGCGTGGTGTCCGAGGGCAGCACCAAACCGCTCGCACTTGATCTCGAAGAAGTGCACCGCAGCCACCCAGTGGTGAGCCTGCTGGCCGAGTACCTGATCGAGACCGCGCTGCAAGGCGAAAGCGCGATCGCCGCGCGCTGCGCTGCCACCGTTACGGCTGAAGTGGACCGCGTTACCACAGTCGTGCTACTGCGGCTGCGGCACCAGCTGTCCTACGAGCAGCAGAACGCGAGTTTCCAGATGCTTGCCGAAGAATGCCTGGCTCTGGCAATACGTGGTCGGCAGTCGCCTGAGTGGCTCACCGGTTCCGACGCCGCTCGCCTGCTCGAAAGTTCGCCCGCGGGCAATCTGCCGCGCGAGGCGGCGCAACGTGAAGTGGCCAGGGCCTTGGAAGCTTTGCAGGCTGAACACCAACGATTGGAAGCGTTGGCCCATCAGCGCGCCACCGCGTTGCGCCAAGACCATGAGCGAGTGCGGCAGGCCGCTGGCCGCCGCATCGGTGCTGGCGCCGGTCAACACCGGGTGCAGGCTTGCTTGCCCGTGGACGTAGTGGGTGTGTACGTGCTGCTACCCGACGCTGTGTGATCCTGACAGACATCAGAAGAACATGACGACCCCTCGTGCGACCCCCTTGAACCTGCCGTCTCTGCGCCTGGAAGGCGGCTTGTTGCTGCCCGATATCCTGGAGAAGGCCGCGCTCGGCCAATGCCGCCTGCAAAGCGATGCCGACTATGGCCTGCCCAAAGGCCTGAAGCTGCGCGACGAAGCGAGCCGCGCGTTCCAGATTGCCAGCGCCCAATGGCGCACCTTTGCCGCTCTTCAAGAACGCAGCGACTTCAACCCCCAGCGCGCCAGCGCGCAGTTCGTCAGCGAACTGCTGCGCGATGCCCTGGCCTATCCGGCCGTCGCCGCTGTTAGCGGCGTACCTGTAGGCGATCGTGTCTACCCTATCACGCACCTCGCACACCCAGCCCCGGCCGCCCAGGCAGCTGGGGCAAAGCCGGTGGCCATCGTCGTGGCGCCGCACAACCAAGGCCTCGACGAGCCGGATCCGCGGTTTGCGGTGCAGGGATCGGGTACCAAACGCAAGTCGCCTTTCCAGCTGGCCCAGGAGTTTCTCAACGCCAGCCCCCACCACGAGTGGGCACTTGTCAGCAACGGGCGTACCCTGCGCCTGCTGCGAGACGCCGAAACGCTCAGCCGGCCCAGCTTCCTGGAAGTGGACTTGCAAGACCTGCTGGCCGGCCAGCGCTTCGTGGAGTTCCGCAGCGCTTGGTACTTGCTGCAAGCCAGCCGCGCAGGCCTGCTGGACCTGGGCACTGACGACGTCACCAAGGTGCCGCCTCCCGTGGCCTGGGCCATCTGGCAACAAGCCGGCCAAGAAGAAGGCACCCGCGTCCGTGAGGGCCTACGCCGCGGGGTGACCGATGCCCTCATCACGTTGGGCCAAGGCTTCATCCAAAACCCAGCCAACGATGCGCTACGCGTGAAGTTGCAGTCGGGCGGCATCACGCGCGATGACTACTTTGCGCAACTTCTGCGGCTGGTGTACCGCTTCATCTTCCTGTTCACTGTGGAGGAACGTGGCCTAGTGCCTGCGACCGCTCAACCGGGCGATGATGACGTCACGATTCAGGCGCGCCACGCTGCAGCTCAGTTGTACGCCGATGGCTATGCCATGGCCCGCCTTCGTGACTTGGCTGTGCGTCGACGCGCCCAGAGTCGCCACAACGATCTCTGGCAAGCGGTACGCATCGTCTTCCGCGGCTTGGGCAAGGGCCAAGCACAGCTGGGCCTGCCGGCTCTGGGCGGCTTGTTCGCCGACAGCCAGTGCCCCGACCTGGACCAGGCGGCGCTGACCAATGCAGCC
Organism: Pseudaquabacterium inlustre; assembly: GCF_038066595.1. Taxonomy (NCBI): domain Bacteria; kingdom Pseudomonadati; phylum Pseudomonadota; class Betaproteobacteria; order Burkholderiales; family Sphaerotilaceae; genus Pseudaquabacterium; species Pseudaquabacterium inlustre. The sequence goes on along the minus strand of NZ_JBBUTH010000002.1, from coordinate 32,192 downwards.
CTCCTGGCGGCCATCAAGAGCCTGCGCTGGACGACCACGGCTAGCGGGTCGCCCGCGCCTATCAGTTACCACAACATGGACACCGAGGAGCTGGGCAGCGTCTACGAGAGCTTGCTCGAGCTGGTGCCTGACCCCGACGTGCACAACCGAAGCTTCGGCTTCGTGGGCCTCACTAGCGAAGGCAGCACCGCCGGCAACGAGCGCAAGACCAGTGGCAGCTACTACACGCCCAAGAGTCTGGTGCAGGAGCTGATCCGCAGCGCACTCGACCACGTCATCGAAGACCGCATCGCCAACAATCCACAGCAACCCATCGAAGCCCTGCTCTCGCTAAAGGTCGTGGACCCGGCTTGCGGCAGCGGGCACTTTCTTCTGGCCGCGGCGCGGCGCATCGCCGAACGCGTGGCCGCGCTGCGCTCATCCGATGGGGTCATCACGCAGCAGGCTTACCGGCACGCCATGCGCGAAGTGGTGGCCCGCTGCATCTTTGGCGTCGACCGCAATCCCATGGCCATCGAGCTGGCGCGCACGGCGCTCTGGATCGAAGGCTTTGAAGAAGGCCGGCCCTTGAGCTTCTTGAACCACCACCTTCGGGTCGGCGACGCGCTGCTGGGCCTGACAGACCTCAAGACGCTGGAGCACGGCATCGCCAAGGACGCATTCAAGGTGCTGTCGGGCGATGACAAGGCCGTGTGCAAAGAGCTCACCAAGGCCAACAGTACGGCGCTGCGGGATCTGGAGAAGAAGCGCGTGGCCAAGGCCTTTGGGCAGCTGGACGTGGTGCACCAGGCCGACAGTGGGCTGGTGGCGCTGCAGGCCGTCGAGGCCATGCCCGAGGGGGACACGGCACAAGTCTCTGCCAAGGCCCAGGCCTACGACGCTTACCTCACCCAAGCCCGGACCGGGCGACTGGCCCAGGCCGCCAACCAGTTGCTAGGCGCCTACCTTTTGCGCAAGACCGAGGCGACGGCACCTATCATCCCCACCACGGCAACCCTCTACCTCACGCTGCAGGGCATGGCCCTGCAGCAGGCCCAGCAGGCGGTGCAAACGGCGGCCAACGAGGCCTGCGAGAAGGCCCACGTACTGCACTGGCCACTGGCCTTTCCCCAGGTGTTCGCAGTGGGCGGCTTTGACTGCGTGCTGGGCAACCCGCCCTGGGAACGCATCAAGCTGCAGGAGGAGGAGTTCTTCGCCACCCGCCATACCGCCATCGCCGAGGCCAAGAACAAGGCGGAGCGTAGCCAGCGCATCCAGTGGCTGAGCGAGGGCATGCTGGCGCAACACCTGTTCCCCGGTGACTCTTTCCCCCACACGCCGGCCGAGAGCGACGCGGAAAGGCGCCTGTACAACGAGTTCATCACCGCCCGCCGCACAGCCGAGGCCACCAGCCTGTTTGCGCACGTCAAAGGCGGTGACGGCGGGCGTTATCCGCTAACTGGCGTGGGTGACGTGAACACCTACGCCCTGTTTGCCGAGACGATCAGCCAGGTGACGAGCCCTACCGGCCGGGCTGGCTTCATCGTTCCTACCGGCATCGCCACGGACGACAGCACGAAGGCCTACTTTAGCCACATCACCCAGACGGGACGCCTGGTCAGCCTGTACGACATCGAGAACCGAGAGAAGTTGTTCGCCGATGTGGACAGCCGCATGAAGTTCTGCTTGCTAACGTTGGGTCAAGCCGAGCGGGCGGAGTTTGTGTGCTTCGCAACCGATGTGAGTCAGCTAACCGACCCGCGCCGCCGCTTCACGCTCACGCCCGACGAGTTCCGCCTCATCAACCCCAACACGCTCACCTGCCCGGTCTTTCGCAGCGAGCGCGACGCGGAACTCACCAAGAAGCTTTATCGCAACGCTGGGGCATACCTCGCGATTCACGTTGCGGAGAAGGAGGTCAGCCCTTGGGGCTTTGACTACATGACCAAGATGTTTGACATGGCCGATAGCAGCCACGAGTTCATCGAACTTTCGGACACCAAGGGCGTTTCCAAGGAGTCAATTAGCCAGCTTTACGAAGCCAAACACGTTCATCTTTACGACCATCGCTGGGCGTCCAGCAAGAACGATTCCTTCGAGGCGGCTCCTTGCACAAACGAGGAGAAGGCCGATCCAGAGTTCGCAATCCAGACGCGCTACTGGCTACCGAGCAAGCGCGTGAATGAGCGTTTGGCTGTCAAGAATTGGAGCAGTTCCTGGTTGATGGGCTGGCGGGACATCACCAACGCGACCAATGAGCGTACGGTGATTGCGGCTGTCGTGCCAAGAGTGGCGGCCGCTCACACATTGAGGCTTGCATTCATTGATGCGCCGCCCCGCCTTGTTGCGGCATTCTTGGCAAACCTCTCTTGTCTCCCACTCGACTATGTTTGCAGACAGAAGTTGGGCGGCACACACCTAACGGTAGAAGCCCTGAAGCAGCTTCCAACGCTTGCGCCAAATCGATACGCTGAAGCTGATTTGAACTTCATCGTCCCGCGAGTCCTTGCGTTGACCTATACCGCTCGCGACATGAAGGGATGGGCCGAATTTCTTGGTTACCAAGGCGATCCTTTCACGTTTGATGCCGATACGAGGTTGCATCTCCGGGCGGAACTTGATGCCTACTACGCTTCCCTCTATGGCCTGACCAAAGAAGAGCTTCGCTACATCCTAGACCCAGAGCTCGTGACGGAAGCCGGCTACCCGTCGGAGACGTTTCGGGTATTGAAGGAGCGTGAGAAGAAGGAGTTTGGCGGCCACTTCAGAACGGCCGAACTTGCGATCTCCGCCTGGGACCGCATACAAGCCGGCACGCTCAACTGATGCTCACGCACCTCAAGCTCGAAAACTTCAAGATTTGGCGCAGCACTGGCCCCGTGCGGCTGGCACCGCTGACGCTGCTCCTGGGCACCAACTCATCGGGCAAGTCCAGTCTGATTCAGAGCCTGTTGCTGATGCGGCAGACGGTGAAGGGCACCGATGCGGGCCTGGACCTCAACCTGGGCAACCCCGACGCCGGCGACACGGTGACGATGGGCCAGTTCCGCGATCTCCTGTGCCGCCATGGCCAAGCCACCGAGACCACGCCCGACAATCAGGTTGGCATCGAGTTCCGCTGGCATCCCCACGGTAGCACAGCGGCCGATACCACGCTCTTCTCGGCCCGTTACCGTGCCGGCCCGGCAGGCAGCGCCGAGCTTGAAGCTCTGCGCCTGGGCCAGGATGGACAGGGCTTCGCCGTACAGCGCCGCAAGGCAGGCATCTATCGACTCACGCTGGGCAGCCAGGCCGGCCCCGTAGGCCAGAGCGCCGCCTTCCGCCCTGAGCGGTCGTTCGCGTTCTCGGCGGCAACGCTGAACGAGTTGAGCAAGCTGGAGAAGCTCGGCTCACGGGTTGACGAGATTCGCCCTGTGGGCCCGGCACTTCTGGATGAACTGAGCCGCATCATCTACTTGGGCCCCGTGCGCCAACTGGCCCGCCGCGACTATGTGTGGAGCGGCCGCATGCCCACCCACATCGGCGACGACGGCGGGCGAGCAGTGGATGTGCTCATCGCCAGCGGCGTCGCTCAACACGGAAAGCCTGGCTTTTCAGGTGACTCGGGTCGGATCTTCCGCGAGGCCGAGCAGTGGCTGAAGATGCTTGAGGTTGCTGATGGACTTCAAGTGCGACAGCTGGGCCGTTCGGCTCGCTACGAGTTGCTCGTCAAGCACCGCGAAGCCGTGGTCAACCTCAAGGACGTGGGCGTCGGCGTCTCGCAGGTCATCCCGGTGGTGGTGGCGGCCCTGTTTGCGAAGCCCGGTCACATCGTCATCGTCGAAGAGCCAGAGAGCCACCTCCACCCATTGGCTCAGACCAAGCTGGCCGAACTGCTCGCCAAGATCAGTACGGAACGGGACGTGCAGTTCATCGTGGAGACGCACTCCGAACACCTCTTCCGCAGGCTGCAGACGCTCATAGCGCGGCAAGACGTGCGACCTGATCAGGCCGCGCTCTATTTCGTGGAGCGGAATGGACAGTCGGCAAAATTGCGTGAACTGAAGCTGGACAACTTCGGCCGAGTTGCCAACTGGCCAGAGAAGTTCTTCGGCGACACATTGGGCGAGACACGTGAGCAGACCGCGCTGGCCATTCAGCGCGCCAAGCAGATGAGGGCACACGACGACCATGCATCTGATTGACACCAACGTAATGATGGCGGCCAGCGCAGTTCGCGAACTTTCCGCCGTGGCCGCAAGGGCCATGCCCCAGGAGGTTCTTCTTCGTGAGATCGTTTTCGACTGGTTGACGCAGTTTGATCAGTCCGACTCGCGAATCGTTCTTGATGATGCCGGCCTCATCCGAGGTGAGTATGAGCGAAACCTGCCCTTCAACTGGCAGGAGCAGGAGTACGGTCTTCAGGTTCTGCAGAGCAAGCTCGACAGGAGCCAGGTAGAAATCGTCCCCATTGACTCGGTCCAGGCTAACGGTGAACACATCGCTGTGCTCGCGCATCAACATGAAAAGCTAGTGCCCGACAGAGAGGACAGGAAGTGGGTGGCCTGCGCATTGGCTGCCAGCGTGCTGCATAGCGCAACACCACCCATCGTCTACGGGGCTGAGTCCGATTGGTACATGGCCGAGAAGGAACTGAAGCGCATCGGACTTCAGTTCATTCGCCTTCTGCCTGATTCGTGGTACCAGGCAAAGCTTCCCGCAACGTGAACCGCGACTTCTTCCGTTTCCCTCACACGCCGCACTTAGCCTGGCTGGGCTCGGGTGAGCCGCGAGATGACAAGGTGCTATCCACGCTGGAGGCCGCCAACCTGCTTGATGCTGAGGTAACGCTGGAAGAAAAGGTCGACGGCGCCAATTTGGGCCTCTCTCTCGGGCCCGATGGCGCGCTATGGATGCAGAACCGAGGGCAGTACCTCCATACGCCTCACGCCGGCCAATTCACGAAGCTGCCGGCATGGCTAGCCACGCACGGCGCCGCTATCGCTGACCTGCTGCTGGAGCATGCCCAACAGCTCGTGTTGTTCGGTGAGTGGTGCGCCGCGCGTCATTCGCTGCACTACACAAGCCTGCCTGACTGGTTCTTGCTGTTCGACGTCTACGAGGCCGATGCTGGCGCAGGGACGGGGCGATTTTGGAGCGCAGTCCGCCGCAATGCACTGGCGGCAAGGGTCGGTTTGGCGACCACGCCGGAGCTCAAGCGTGGCCACTTCACCGTGGCCGATCTCAAGAGACGGATCGCGCAGTGGCCCAGTCGATTTCGCGATGGGCCGCTGGAAGGCATCGTGATTCGGCGTGAGTCGACACAGTGGTGCGAGCAACGTGCCAAGCTCGTGCGTGCCGATTTCACCCAGGCCATCGGCGAGCACTGGCGCAGCCGACGACTGGAGTGGAACCGCCTTGGCAGCGCAACGGCATAGACGACCATGAACCTGCTGCAGCACGCGCTCATCGAGAAGGCCGGCCACGACAACGGCTTTGAGCACGTGCTGCCCAGTTCACCAGAGGGTTGGCTGGCGTTGGGCTCGGCGCGGCATCCAGCGCAGGTGTCGGTCCAAGTCCAGGAGGGTGGCTTTCGCGCTGTGCTCGCGCGCAGTCAGCCTGGCCTGCGGGAAGAGTTGGCGCGAAGCTTTTCCGAATTCGTCGGAGGCGAGACGATATCTGGCCCCTCCTTCCTGCTTCCGTCCCAAGCCGCGCTGGCCGGCTGGCTGCGCCGGACGGCAGCGCTGGCCCAGGCCCTGCCCAATCAGGCGATGGTCGCCTTCGATGGTCAGGTGAAGTCCGCTCTTGCCGAACTGGAGCCCGCGGCGGCCATGAGCACGGAGGTGCAACGCATGGTGCGCCAGCGCGTGGGCCAACAGGCGTTCCGACAAGCCATGCTCGACTACTGGGGCGGCGCCTGCGCCGTCACCGGCGTGGCCCTGCCCCAGGCGCTGCGCGCCAGCCACGCCAAGGCGTGGGCCCTTTGCGCCACCGATGCCGAGAGGCTGGACGTCTACAACGGGTTCCTGCTATGCGCCAACTTGGACGCCCTGTTCGACACCGGGCTGGCCACGTTTGATGACGACGGTGTGCTGCACTTAGCACCTGTGGTCACCGGGCCAGCGCTGGCCGCTCTGGGGCTGGCACCAGGACTGCGGTTGCGCTGGATGGATCAACGGCATCGGCCGTACCTGGCGTTTCATCGCGCGCAGTGCGGGTGGTGGTTGTCATGAGCTTGAATGCTGGCCTGATGGAAACGTGCGCTGGCCCACGCGACACATCGAGGAAGGGAGGAACGGCCTATGCAGCCGAACAAGACATCACCGTTGGCGCTCTTCGGCCAGCCCTTGCAGTACCTGGTGCCCATCTTTCAACGAGGCTACGTCTGGACCGTTGAGCGACAGATTCAGCCGCTGTGGGCCGACATCGTCGACCGGGCCCGCGAGTTGGAGCGCTATGAGACGATTCGGCAGACCGCAGAGGCCCAAGGTGCCCCGCACCTGGCGCGCCAACCCCGGCGGCACTTTCTGGGCACCGTCATCGTCACCGAGCACCGGGGCGGGACGATTGGGGAGCCAACCACCGCCGAGGTGATCGACGGCCAGCAACGCATGACCACCACGCAAGTGCTTGCGCTGGCGTTCCGAGATGCCGTGGCCGACCTGGATGATGAGTTCCTGCGCCAATGCATGGACACCTACACCGCGAACGCCGGAACGTACCGTGCACCTCATGCGCGCTACAAGGTGTGGCCCACCAATGCTGGGCGCCAGGAGATGACCGATCTGGTCGAGAGCCGGTCATTCAAGAAGGTTTGCGAGCGGTATCCGGTAGTGACGATCGGCGGCGGCAAGAGCCGCAAGCGCGTCCCTAGGCCTCCGCTGGTGGAGGCCTATCTCTACTTCTACGGTGTTATCGGCCTCTTTCTGCGCGGCGTGGATTTCGACGAAGTGGTGCCACCCGAACCAGGAAGCTTGGAAGCGCTGACCGACGAGGTGTTGCTGGAAGCGGGCCACGACGTAGATCGGACGCTGGCTGCGCACTGGATCCATGAGATCCGGCATGAGTCGGACCCCAAGCTGCCGCGGAGCGAGCGGCCCATCCTGCCCGAGCGCATACAGCTGCTGATCTCCACGCTGACGGAGTATGTGCAGTTGATCGAGCTTCGCCTCGGCGCCGATGACGATGCGCAGGTGATCTTTGAGTCGCTGAACGACCGCGGCGAACGCTTGACCCCGGCCGACCTGGTGCGCAACTTCGTGTTCCTGGAAGCCACGCGCAAGAACGCGTCTGCAGCGGCCTTGTACGACCAGCATTGGCGCGACTTCGACGAAGCTCCCGCCGAGAAGGGCGCGATCAGCAAGAGTAAGTTGTTCTGGAAGGTGGACGAACGGCAGGGCCGCCTGACGAACACGCGGCTGGACACCATGCTGTACCACTACGTGTCGATGCGCACGATGAACGACGTGAAGCTCGATCACGTCTTCGAGGAGTTCAAGCAGTGGTGGTTGGCCGGGAAGAAGGACGTTGACCAAGAACTTGCGCGCCTGAAGCAGGCGGCCGCCGTTTTCCGGGCGATGGTGAATCCGGACCGCACCACGCGCTTGGGCCGCTTTGCCTACAACCTGCGGGTACTGGACAGCACCACGGTCACGCCGGTGGTGCTGTTCCTGGCGGAGCGCCTGGGCAGCGATAGCGATGCATTCCTCGCGTGCTTGACCGTGATCGAGTCCTACCTGGTGCGACGTGCCGTGTGCGGCCGGTCAACCAAGGCCTACAACCGAGTCTTCCCCGGGCTCTTGAAGCGCTTGAGCGAGGCAGATGCGCCAACGGCGGCGTTGCTTGCAGCGCATCTACAGGGCTTGTCCGGCGGCGAGACGCAGGACTGGCCTGACGATCCGACCTTCCAGAAGGCATGGCTGGAGCTCAACACCTACAAGGCGCTGCGCACGGCCAAGACGAAGATGCTGCTTGAGGCCTTGGAACTGGGCAGTCGGAACGACGTGCACCATGAGTCGGCGCAGCTGCCCTCCGCTGCGCTCCACGTCGAGCATGTGCTCCCAGTGGCTTGGGAAACCCATTGGCCGTCGCCGGGTGACGAGAACGCGGTGCTGCTGCGCAACCATCTGCTGCACAACATCGGCAATCTCACGCTGCTGACGGCCAAGTTGAATCCCTCGCTGAGCAATTCTGGGTTTGGCGTGAAGCGGCCTGAGATCACCAAGAGCCTGCTGGCGCTGAACGCCCACTTTCAAGGGCCGGCCTTTGCAGTTCAAGAGCCGGTGTGGGACGAGACCCGCATCCGTGAACGGGCGCGAACGCTGTTCGACGTGGCCGCTCGAATCTGGCCCTTCGGCGCGCCGACGTCGTCGAAGCCCTGATCGGGGGCATACCTGTGCCGATCCGAATCACAGACTTGCTGCGCAAGGTTGAGCCCGAGACGGAGCGCGTCGTCACCGAGACCCGGCAACGCTTCAATCAGGCGGTACGACGGCATCTCCGGGATGAGACGCGGCTGCATCTCACCTCAGGAGGTGAGCGTGGCGATGAAAGGGACGTCCGTGCCGTTCGGGTGGCGGTGACGGCGGGCATTCCAGAAGAGCTCGAAGATCAGCAGTTCGACGATGGGCTGGCGCTTGCGCTCGCGTTGGCACCGTTGACGCGCCTGCTGGAGGAGGCGCATGTTGGCCTGTCCAGCCTCATCCCGCCCGTGGCCCGGTTGTACGACCGTGAGGACTTTGTCGATGCCTTCGCGGATGTGGGCCCCACGCTGGAGGAGGCGCGCGACTCGATCGCAGAGATGTTGAAGGAAGCCTCGCGAGCGAACGTGTTGGGGCAAATCTTCGCCATCCGGGACGACGTGCTCGGTGTGTATCGCTTCGATCCACCGAGGCAACCGAGTTGGGACGATTCCGATGACGCCAACGCGCGCGTCGAATTGTTCTGGGGCGTGATCGGTTTGGTTTCCCGCCTGCTCGGGGTCAGCGTTGAAGGGCTGACGGTCAAGGTCCTCGCACACGAACTGGCCCACGCGTACACCCACGTCGGTGCCGATGCAGACGGGCGCCGCTGGGGAACCACCGCATTCCAGAGAACAGACCGGGCGTTGCTGGAGGGCTTGGCGCAGTACTACACCTGCCGCGTGCTTGAGCGCCTTGGAAAGCAGGCCCCAGGGGCGATGGACGCTTATGAGAAGTTGCTGCCGCATCAGCCGGCCATTTACCGAACGCACCTCGGCTGGCTGGAGAACCATTCGCCTGAGGAGGTGCGCGACGCGATGCTCACGATTCGATGCCGGGGTGCCGGCAGCGTTGCCGAGTTCGAGCACCTGCTGAGCGAGGCGCATTCGCGGCGCAGGAACCGATGACTGACCCAGCGGTGACATTGGCGGACAGAGTGCTCGCTGAACTGCGGCGGGCGCCGGGCTTGAAGGCTGCCGAGCTGGCGGAGTCCCTGGGGGCGGAACGTCGCGACGTGAACCGATGCTTGTCCTTCGAACTGGTGGGAAAGGTCCAGCAGGGGGCCGACTACCGCTGGCGGCCGATAGGGCCCACTCGGCCTGCTGCAGCGCCGCCCCCGGTGGCGGCTTCGTCCGAGATTGCCAAGCTGTGCCGGTACTACCTGGAGTGCATCGGGCAGGACATGGACGAGGGGGCGAACGCCTTCGCGAGCAGCAAATACGGCTAGCCTGACTACGCGGAGCTGCCCTGCCTACCCGGCCCCCATGCCGCAACGGACTGGTTCAACGCATCTGGTGTGGGTCGAGTCTTGGGGAAGGTTCGACAAGACCGAGCCAAGCTGGTGGCGTGGCTGGGCTACCCAGTGCGCCTGCGCCGCCATCGCACGCCGCGGTGGGAGGGCTTCTTCGTTGAGCCCTTGCTGTTGTGGCGCATCGAGTTGGGTGACCAGGGCGGCGATCTGCCGCGCATTGAAGATGACGCGCCGTTGCTGAATGCCAAGTTCCTGCGGTCGGTCGCGATGGGCGATGGAATTCAGCTGGCCGAAGAGACAGCGCGCCTGACCGACGAGCTTGGCCTCAATGTGGCGATGGCTGACCTGCCGGAGGCGGAGGAGATCGTCGAACGCTTGGCTCGAATTCGGCCGGACTGGGACTGGAAGGAGAACCTGGATCCGGCGGGCTGCCAAGGTGGCACACCATTGGCCGAGATCACAGAAGAGGGCATCTACAACCGGGCGATTGTGCTGCCGGGCGAGCGATCGCCGTTCACGCAAGGTCTGGAGACCGAGCTCAAGGCCCTGGGCGGTGTAAGCGAGGCAAGCTTTAACGGCACCGCCTTGGGTCGTTGGCTGTCCGGCGTGGTCGAAGCGGGCGAGCGACAGGCCGACCTCGAGCCACTCATCGAGGTGTTGCCCATGAACACCGAGCAGCGAGCGGCCGTTCGCACGGCCCTAACCGCGCCGCACACAGTGGTCACCGGGCCGCCGGGCACGGGCAAGTCGCAGGTGGTGACCAATCTCCTGGTCAATGCGGCTTGGCGCGGCATGAAGGTGTTGTTCGCCAGCAAGAACAACAAGGCTGTTGATGTGGTCGAGGCCCGCGTTAACGGCCTGGGCAATCGGCCGGTACTCCTCAGATTGGGCTCCAAGGAGTACCAGGCCAAGGTGGCGGGCTACCTGACGCAGTTGTTGGCAGGAAGCCCGGGCGCAGAAGACAAGCAGAACTACGAGGAAGGCCTCGAACGACACCGCGGCCTGGCCGCCAGGTTGGCTGAACTGGATCGCGCGCAACAGCTGACTCTGGAAGCCAGAAACACGGCCGATCGGTTGGACGCCGAGGCCGATGACGCACGCCATCTGTTCGGGCAAAGGCTGGCCGCCGTCGACGAGCCCGCGGTGCGCCGGGCCACCAGCGATCTTGCCGCGCTGGAGCAGGCACTGGGCCGCGCTGACCGCTCTAGGCAGGGCATGTTGACGCGCCTGTTCTGGACACTGGCGTTGCCGGGCCGCCTTCGTAGCTTGGATGCAGCCGTGGCCGCTGTGGCGCCATCTGCCAATGTCTTGGGTGTACCCCTGCCGCAGGCGGCCACGGAGCCGGCCCTCCCTGAGTTCGCGAGTGCCACGCGCGAATGGGGGCGCCGCCTGGAAGCGGCAAACAAGTTGCTCCGCTACCGGCAAGCGCTGGATGTGCTGAAGCACAGCCCTTCGTTCGAAGACATTGCCAAGCAGCGAACGACCCTCGCGGAGCAAATCGCGCAGAACTCCCAGCGCCTATGGCGCGACTGGGTTCAGCTGGCTCCCACGAGATTGACGCACGCGCAGCGCAAGGATGTGGCGGACTACGCCGCCGTATTGCAACTCATCACCGGCCCGGATGCCGAGCGTGTGCATGGGTCGGTTCGCCAGCGGGCGCGCGAGCTGCAGAGCAAGGTGACCGAGTTGTTCGCCTGTTGGGCCGTTACGTCGCTTTCGGCGCGGGGACGGGTGCCGTTCGAGCCGGGGTACTTTGACCTGGTAGTCATCGACGAGGCCAGCCAGTGCGACATCGCCTCCGCCTTGCCTCTGCTGTATCGAGCGAAGCGCAGCGTGATCATCGGCGACCCGCAGCAGCTCAAGCACATCAGCGCGCTGAGCAAGCCGCGGGACAGCGAGTTGCAACACAAGCATGGCCTGGTCGACACGCGGGTGGGATGGATGTACTCGGTGTCGTCGCTCTACGACGTGGCCGCCAGCGTGGTGCCGCAGCAGGCCATCGTGAACTTGCGGGACCACCATCGATCGCATGCCGACATCATCGAGTTCTCGAACCGCGCGTTCTACGAAGGACGATTGCGAGTGGCGACGCGGTACCGCCAGTTGAAGCGGCCGCGCAATGCCGAGCCCGGCGTGGTGTGGCAGGACGTGCGGGGCAAGGTCACGCGTCCGGCCTCGGGTGGCGCGCAGAATGCGCAGGAAGCGCGCGCACTCGTGGCGGCGCTGGAAGACCTGGTGGTCACGCGCGCCTACGACGGGACGGTCGGTGTCGTGACGCCGTTTCGAGCGCAGGCGCAGCTGCTCCAGCAGTTGGTGGAGGGCAGCGATGGCCTGACTTCGGCAAGGGAACGGTGCGACCTGCTTGTGGACACCGTGCACCGCTTCCAGGGTGATGAACGCGATGTGATGTTCTTTTCACCGGTCGTGTCGAGCGACATGCCGACTGGTGGGCTGGGCTTTCTGCGCAGCAACGGCAATCTATTCAACGTGGCGATCACGCGGGCGCGCGGCCTGCTGCACGTGGTGGGGGACAGGGCGGCGGCATCCTCGTCAGGTGTCGACTACCTCGCCGACTTTGCGGGGTATGTGTCAGCGCTTGATGGGGCCGCTGGCCGCCGACATGAACCGCCGGATCCCGTGTCGCTGGGTGCTGAATATCCGCAGGTGGCTAGACCCGAGCGGGTTTCTGATTGGGAACGCGTCTTCTACCGTGCCCTCTATGCTGCCGGCGTGCGGCCGATTCCGCAGTACTCGGTCGAGCAGTACGACCTGGACTTCGCTGTGATCATCGGCGACCGGATGTTGAACATCGAGGTCGATGGCGAGCGTTACCACCGCAGTTGGACCGGCGAGCTCTGCCTGCGGGATCAGCTTCGCAACCAGCGGCTCATCGAGCTGGGATGGGAGGTCAAGCGCTTCTGGGTCTATGAGGTGCGCGACAGCCTGCATGAATGCGTCGAGGCAGTCGCGCGCTGGGTGCGTAACTCAAGGGGGGCGGCCTGAACTCGCCCATCAAGCCCCAGGCGCGCTCCGGCGCCGTCAGCGAAGAAACTAGCGCGAGCCGCGCGCGCCCCAAACGGCATGCAGTCGGCAGGCCCAAGCCATTGCCTATGTGCAGCGTCTTCCTTCTGGCCCCCTCCGCTGGCTTGCAGCTCGACGGGCTGCCAACCATGCGGGAGATGTTCAAGGCGGAGGGGTTCGAGCATCAATACAGAGTGGTCGAGCCACTGATGCACGGACACGCACCAGAATCCTGGCCCAAAGTGCTTCGAGCAGCCAAGGTCTTCTTGCCAAGCGACGGGCCGGATGCGCTGAAGACGATTCGGCGTGCCCTTTACGAGGCAGACCCGTTGGCCCAGGAAGAGGTGAGCTCATGGGGTGTCTGGGAGGCAGCGCGTCAAGGCCTGGGATCCATCGACGACACATTGCTCGGCTGGACCATCTCGCACTGTGTTGAAGTTGAGCGCGCGGCGGGCGAGGCCGAGAAGTTGATCGGCCGCGGGGACTTCCACGGCGCCGCCGCGTCCATCAGGCGCAGCGACATTCTGGGCTCCTACATGAGCGAGCGGATGGCGGAGGACTTGGCAGGTGCGCGAAGCGATGCGGATTCGTTGCGTTCGCGTGTGGCAGCCCTATTCGAGTTTCAGGTCTCGCAGGTGGCCAGGGTTGAGGTGCGCCTTAGAGTGGAGCGAGCGCCGCTGAATGTAGGCGGGTTTCTTCCACTCCTGGTGCTTGCGAAGAACGGTCGCTGCCGCCCGGGCGGCGAGTTCTTGCGCTGGCTACAGCGTCGGCGCGGTCTGCCCACGATCAAGAGCGTGCTGGACCACAGCGCTGCTCAATCGAAGGCCGGCTTTGGCCCCGTGAACGAAGCGACCCTGAAGCGTTGGAGCAGCGGCGCCAGCTTCCCGACCAAAGAAAAGCTGAAGGCACTCGTCCGTGCGCTGGCGACAACGCCGAGTAGCGAGGAGCCAGACGCCAATGAGTTGGAAGCAGCTTGGTACCAGTTCTGGGCTGCACGCCGATTTAACCTGGTGCTGACGCTTGCCGAGCAGATTGTCGACCGGGACCAGGCAGTACCCGAGAGCCGCCGATTGCTCTACCTGATGGACACCGACAGCATCGATGAGTGGAGCCGCCGCCGGTATGCGTGGTGGTTGGCCTACTGGGCCGAGCGGGCCGTTCCAGCATGAAGTGCGCCGGACCGACAGGCGGCCCGGCGCAAACAGGTCTTCCGCGCCTACGTCTTGGACGGGTTGTTGCCGCGGCCGCCGCCGGACGGATTGCCCGTCTTGCTGGGGCCGTTGACCGGCGTGTTGTTGGCGGTCAGGTGGACTTGATGGACGATGGCCATGTGATGACTCCTTTGCGGTTGTTGCACCGGGACATCCGATGCAAGGAGCACACGGTAGCGATCGGGTCTCGTCGCGTCGGTAGCAAAGTTTGGTGCGTTCGGGCACCGCTTCGTTGACTCGACGCTGGCCAAAACTCGCTACTCAGGCGAAGGAGATGGGCACGTCGCCCAACGGTCGTTTTGGTTCACGTTGGCAAACCGCTGGGCACGGCCCGGGCACGAAGTGGGCACAGGGTGGGCACAAAGCAAAAAGCCACCCGGCTGGGTGGCTTCCGCTTCGCAGTTAACTCGTTGATCTAGCTGCTGTTTTTTTGGTTGCGGGGGCAAGATTTGAACTTGCGACCTTTGGGTTATGAGCCCAACGAGCTACCAGGCTGCTCCACCCCGCGACTGAAGCTAGCAGTATAGCAGCGATTTCGAGATCTGCAAACTTTTCTTCAACTCACAGTCCCGCGGTGCCCAGGGTGCGCCCGAAGCGGGCGGCATCCTGGAAGCCGATGGCCCGCGCAGCCGTGATTTCCTGGCCCTGGCCGTTGAAGAACAGCGTGCCGGGCGGGCCGAACAGGCCGAAGCGCTTGAGCAGGGCGCGCTGGTCCTCGGTGTTGGCCGTCACGTCGGCCTTCAGCAGCACCGCCGCCTGCATGCGGCGGGCGATGCCGGCATCGCGGAAGGTGAAGCGCTCCATCTCCTTGCACGACACGCACCAGTCGGCATAGAAGTCCAGGATCAGCGGCTGGCCCGCCGCGGCGCGCAGCGCGTCGTCGAATTCGGCCTGGCTGCGAATGACGCGGAAGGCTGGCCCTTCCGCCTGCGCCGCGCGCGCACCACCGGCCAGATGGCCCAGCGGCTGCAGTGGATCGCGCCCGCCCGAAGCCGCGCCCACGATCTGCGCCAGGCCCCAGGCCAGCGCCGCCAAGCCCAGCGCCCGCGTGAGGCTGTTGCGCAACGCGTGCTGGTGCGGCGCATGGGGCGCGAAGGGCTTCATCAGGTAGCCCAGCAGCAGCAACAGCAGCCCCCACAGCCCCAACGCCAATTGCGCGGGCAGCAGCGGCTGCGCCACCCACAGCGCCACGGCCAGCATCAGCACGCCGAAGAAGCGCTTGACCGCCTGCATCCACGGCCCGGCCTTGGGCAACCAGCGGCCTGCCGATGCGCCCAGCAGCAGCAGCGGCACGCTCATGCCGGCCGTCATCGCAAACAGCGCACTGCCGCCCAGCACTACGTCGCGGCTCTGGCTGATGAACACCAGGGCACCGGCCAGCGGGGCGCTGACGCAGGGGCTGACGATCAGGGCCGACACGCCCCCCATCGCGAACACGCCAGCCAGCTGGCCGGCGCGCAGCCGGTTGCACTTGGCCGTGAGCTGGGTGGTCATCACCGCCGGCAGTCGCAGCTCGTAGACGTCGAACATCGACAGCGACAGCGTGGCCAGCAGCGCCGCGAAGATGCCGATGGCCAGCGGTGTCTGCAGCGCGGCGCCGAAGCCCTCGCCGGCCAGACCGGCGGCCACGCCGAGCGCGGTGTAGACCAGCGCCATGCCGAGCGAGTAGCTGCCCGCCAGCGCCAGGCCGCGCACACGCGACGGCGCACAGCCACTGCCTACGATCAGCGACGACAGGATGGGCAGCATCGGCAGCACGCAGGGTGTCAGGCTCAGCAGCAGGCCGAGCACGAAGAACACACCCACCACTCGCCAGACATGCCCGCCGCGCAGCACCTCGCCAACGGCCGCGTCATCCAGCCAGTGGCTGCTGCGGCCCGCCCCCGCACCGGCGGCGCCCGTCCCGCCTGGCGCGGCAGACGAGGCGGCGGCCGGATCGAGCTGGAAGGCCACCGTCTGCGGGGGGTAGCACAACCCGGCGTCGGCGCAGCCCTGCACCACCACCTCCAGCTTGAAGGCGCCTGCGGCCTGTGTGACCGGCGCCCCCACCTGCAGCGTGCCGCGATAGGTTTCGACGTTCTTGCCGAAGTTCGCGTCGAACTTCACCTTGCCGGCGGGCACCTCCAGTGGCCCCAGCGTGGCCCCTTCGGCCGTGACCCGCAGTGGCTCACGGTACAGGTAGTAGCCGTCGGCGATGCGCACCTGCACCTCGGCGCGTTGTGCCGAGATCATCGCCGCCTGCACCCGGAAGGCCTCCTCGGGGGGCAGGAACTGATCAGCCGCCCAGGCCGGTGCGCCCAGCCACAACAGGCACAGACTGACCAGACCGGCCCAACAGGCCACCAGCCAACGGCGAAGCGCGGTCGGCTCAGGCCACCTCGGGGCAGCAGCGGGAGCCGGTGCTCCCTGGCGATACGGCAACATCATCACAGCGAAGGATTCTGGCCCCGTGCCGAGGTTCCGCGCCGGCGCGGCGAATGAAACCCCTGGACGCACGCGCCATGAAAAAAGCCAGCCCGAAGGCTGGCTCTTTGGGAGGCCCGGCACACCGCGGTAGATCCGCTGGCGCGCATGGCCTCTGCCGTCCTGCCGAGGCTTACTCGGCGGCGGCTTCTTCGGCGGCGGCCGGCTCGGCGCGGTCCACCAGCTCGACGAAGGCCATCGGGGCGTTGTCGCCCACGCGGAAGCCCATCTTCAGGATGCGGGTGTAGCCGCCCGGACGGGTGGCGAAGCGCGGACCCAGATCGCCGAACAGCTTGACCACGGCGTCGCGGTCGCGCAGGCGCGAGAAGGCCAGACGCTTGTTGGCCAGCGTGGGCTCCTTGCCCAGCGTGATCAGGGGCTCGACGACGCGACGCAGTTCCTTGGCCTTGGGGACCGTGGTCTTGATCGCTTCGTGCGTGATCAGCGAGACGCACATGTTGCGCAGCATCGCTTGACGATGCTCGCTGGTGCGGTTGAGTTTGCGAAGGCCGTGACGATGGCGCATGGTGCTTTCCTTTCGTTATCGAACCCCGGCCGTTCCAGGTACCGGGGCGTGCACTCTGGCCAGACCGAGGTCTGGCCGGTGGTTGGACGCGCTGACGATCAGCGCTTGTCCAGGTTCTGCGGGGGCCAGTTCTCGAGACGGGCACCCAGGGTGAGGCCGCGCGAGGCCAGCACTTCCTTGATCTCGTTGAGCGACTTGCGACCCAGGTTCGGGGTCTTCAGCAGCTCGGTCTCGGTGCGCTGGATCAGGTCGCCGATGTAGTAGATGTTCTCGGCCTTCAGGCAGTTGGCCGAACGCACGGTCAGTTCGAGCTCGTCGACCGGGCGCAGCAGGATCGGGTCGTGCGTCGGGGCCGCGGCACCCACGCCGGTGACACCGCTGATGCCGCCGGACAGATCCACGCCTTCCAGACCGGCGAAGACCGCCAGCTGGTCCACCAGGATCTTGGCCGAGGCACGGATCGCTTCCTCCGGCGTCACAGCGCCGTTGGTCTCGATCTCCATGACCAGCTTGTCCAGGTCGGTGCGCTGCTCGACACGGGCGTTCTCCACGGCGTAGCTGACGCGCTTGACCGGCGAGAACGAGGCGTCCAGCACGATGCGGCCGATGCTCTTGGTCGGCTCATCGCCGTAGCGGCGCAGGTTACCCGGCACATAGCCGCGGCCCTTTTCGACCTTGATCTGCATGTCCAGCTTGCCGCCCTGGGCCAGGTGGGCAATGACGTGCTCGGGATTGATGATCTCGACGTCGTGCGGGACCTGGATGTCGGCGGCCGTGACCGGGCCTTCGCCTTCCTTGCGCACCACCAGCGTCACTTCGTCGCGGTTGTGCAGGCGGAAGACCACGCCCTTCAGGTTCAGCAGCAGGTGCACGACGTCTTCAGCGACGCCGTCCACGGTGGAGTACTCATGCAGCACGCCGGCGATCGTGACCTCGGTCGGCGCATAACCCACCATCGACGACAGCAGCACGCGGCGCAGGGCGTTGCCCAGCGTGTGACCATAGCCGCGCTCGAACGGTTCCAGAGTGACCTTGGCGCGGTGGTTGCCGAGCGGCTCGACGTGGATGGCTTTGGGTTTCAGCAGATTGGTTTGCATCGAGTCCTGTTCCTCTCAATACCCTCGGCTCGTTACACCGATAAGGCTGGCGGACCATGCCGGGCTGGTTTGTGCGTCCGCTCCGTGCCCGGCACGCGAAGCGGCGAGCAGGGCCTGCCGCGCCGCACACCCAAGGCGTGCGCCGCCGCGGCCCGATGGCATTAGCGCGAGTACAACTCGACGATCAGCGATTCGTTGATCTCGGCGCCGAATTCGTCGCGGTCCGGGGTCTTCTTGAACACGCCCTCGAGCTTGGCGCCGTCAACCTGCACCCAGCCCGGCATGCCGATCGACTCGGCCAGCTTCACGGCGTCGATGATGCGCAGCTGCTTCTTGGCCTTCTCGCGCACCGACACCACATCACCGGCCTTGACCAGGTACGAGGGGATGTTCACGCTCTTGCCGTTGACCAGGATGGCCTGGTGCGACACCAGCTGGCGCGCTTCGGCGCGGGTCGAGCCAAAGCCCATGCGGTAGACGACGTTGTCCAGACGCGATTCCAGCAGCAGCAGCAGGTTGGCGCCGGTGTTGCCCTTGCGGCGCTCGGCCTCGGCGAAGTAGCGGCGGAACTGGCGCTCCAGCACACCGTACATGCGCTTGACCTTCTGCTTCTCGCGCAGCTGCACACCGAAGTCGGAGGTGCGCTGGCCCGAGGTGCGGCCATGCTGGCCCGGCTTGCTCTCGAACTTGGCCTTGTCGCTGATGGCGCGGCGGGCGCTCTTCAGGAAAAGGTCGGTGCCTTCACGGCGGGACAGTTTGGCCTTGGGGCCGAGGTAACGTGCCACGGATGTTCCTTCTGGGATGTGTCTGACGCGAGGCTGGGTCGCGCGAGTCTGGCGTGTGTTGTTCGATCGCTCAGACGGTGGGCTTGCGGGGTGCCGACGGCCCCCAACGAAATCGCCGGCCAGTGCAAAGCACCCGCCGGCTGTCGGAAAACTCTACATTGTAGCAGTGCGGCCGCGCAGGCGGCCGGCACCAGCGCGCGGCATCAGATGCGGCGGCGCTTCTGCGGGCGGCAGCCGTTGTGCGGCACGGGCGTCACATCGCTGATCGAGTTGATGCGGATGCCCAGCGCGGCCAGCGCGCGAACCGACGATTCACGGCCAGGGCCGGGGCCCTTGATCCGCACGTCCAGGTTCTTGATGCCCTGTTCCTGAGCGGCGCGGCCGGCCACTTCGGCAGCCACCTGGGCCGCGAAGGGGGTCGACTTGCGCGAGCCCTTGAAACCCTGGCCGCCCGACGAAGCCCACGACAGGGCGCCGCCTTGACGGTCGGTGATGGTGATGATGGTGTTGTTGAACGAGGCATGCACGTGAGCGATGCCGTCCGCGACGTTCTTGCGGACCTTCTTGCTCACGCGGCGGGCCGCGTTATTGGCAGGTGCTTTGGCCATGTCGAATCTCGGTCAGGGGCTGTTCAGTGCGGCGGCTTACTTCTTGAGCGCGGCGGCACCCTTGCGCGGACCCTTGCGGGTGCGGGCGTTGGTGCGCGTGCGCTGGCCGCGCATCGGCAGGCCACGGCGATGGCGGAAGCCGCGATAGCAGCCGAGGTCCATCAGCCGCTTGATGTTCATCGTGGTCTCGCGACGCAGGTCGCCCTCGATGGTCATCTTGTTGATCTCGTCACGGATCTTCTCGAGTTCCGCGTCGTTCAGATCCTTGATCTTCTTGGCGTAAGGCACACCGACCGCGTCGCAGATCTTCTGGGCGGTGGCACGGCCGATGCCGTAGATGGAAGTCAGGCCGATTTCGGCGTGCTTGTGCGGCGGGATGTTGATGCCGGCAATACGAGCCATGGTTCTAAGTCCTTGGGTTCAATTCGTCGCGATGCGTCAGCGGCGAGGGCTCATCAGCCCTGGCGCTGCTTGTGACGCGGATCGGTGCAGATCACGCGCACCACGCCCTTGCGGCGGATGATCTTGCAATTGCGGCACATCTTCTTGACCGATGCAGAGACTTTCATCGTCTTCTCCTATGGCGCCTGTACCGCACTCGGCATCGCAGGCGCAAATCAACTGGGGCAGCGCCTGGGCGGTCAGACCCTGGCGCGCCATTCAACTTGCCTTGAAGTTGGCCTTCTTCAGCAAGGATTCGTACTGCTGGCTCATCACGTAGCTCTGGACTTGCGCCCAGAAGTCCATCGTGACCACCACGATGATCAGCAGCGAGGTGCCACCGAAGTAAAACGGAACGTTGTACTTCAGCACCAGGAACTCGGGCAGCAGGCAGACGAGCGTGATGTACACGGCGCCAGCCAGCGTCAGACGACCCAGGATCTTGTCGATGTGGCGCGCCGTCTGCTCACCCGGGCGGATGCCCGGAATGAAGGCGCCGCTCTTCTTCAGGTTGTCCGCGGTTTCGCGGCTGTTGAAGACCAGGGCCGTGTAGAAGAAGCAGAAGAACACGATCATGGCCGCGTACAGCAGCACATAGATCGGCTGCCCCGGCGACAAGGCCGACGACAGATCCTTCAGCCAGCGCAGGCCGTCACCAGTGGCGAACCAGCCCACCACCGTGGCCGGCAGCAGGATGATCGACGACGCGAAGATCGGCGGGATCACGCCCGACATGTTCAGCTTCAGGGGCAGGTGCGACGACTGGCCGCCGTACACCTTGTTGCCAACCTGGCGCTTGGCGTAGTTGACCAGGATCTTGCGCTGACCCCGCTCGACGAACACCACGGCGAAGGTGACGAACACCACCAGCGCGATGATGAAGATCGCCGCCACCGGGCCCATCGCACCGGTACGCACCAGCTCGAACAGACCGCCCACCGCACTCGGCAGACCCGCGGCGATGCCGCCGAAGATCAGGATCGAGATGCCGTTGCCCAGACCGCGCTCGGTGATCTGCTCACCCAGCCACATCAGGAACATCGTGCCGGCCGTCAGGCTGACCACGGTGGTGATGCGGAAGCCGAACCCCGGGTTCAGCACCAGACCAGCAGAACCTTCCAGCGCCAGCGCGATGCCCAGCGACTGGAACAGCGCCAGGCCGACCGTGCCGTAGCGGGTGTACTGCGTGATCTTGCGCCGACCCGCCTCGCCTTCCTTCTTCAGCGCCTCGAGTGTCGGCACCACGTAGCCCATGAGCTGCATGATGATCGACGCCGAGATGTAGGGCGTGATGCCCAGCGCGAAGACGGCAAAGCGCTGCAGCGCGCCGCCGGAGAACATGTTGAACAGGTTCAACACGCCGCCGGCGTTGCTCTTGAAGAGCTGCTGCAGCTGGTTCGGGTCGATGCCCGGGACCGGGATGTGGCCGCCGATGCGATAGACCACCAGGGCCAGCACCAGAAAGACCAGTCGGCGACGCAGGTCGCCGAACTTGCCACTCTTGGCCAGCTGGTTTGCCGAGGTTGCCAAAACGCGGGTCCTTCAGCAGGAACGATCAGGCCAGCGAGCCGCCGGCCGCTTCGATGGCGGCCTTGGCGCCGGCGGTTGCGCCGATGCCCTTGAGCACCACCTTGCGGGTGATGGCGCCGCTCTTGATGACCTTCACGTTGCGAACCAGCTCAGCCACCAGGCCAGCGGCCTTGAGCATCAGCAGATCCACTTCGTCCTGGCCCAGCAGTTCGAGCGCCGTCAGGCTGATCTCGCCGTTGAACTTCAGGTTGTGCGACTTGAAGCCACGCTTGGGCAGGCGACGCTGCAGCGGCATCTGGCCGCCTTCGAAGCCCACCTTGTGGTAGCCACCGGCACGCGACTTCTGGCCCTTGTGGCCACGGCCTGCGGTCTTGCCCAGGCCCGAGCCGATGCCGCGACCGACGCGGCGGCGCGGCTTCTTGGAGCCAGCGCCGGGCTTGATGGTGTTCAGTTCCATGATTGTCCTCTTGATGCGGCGGGGGCTTTACAGCACCTGCACCAGGTAGGCGATCTTGTTGATCATGCCGCGCACCGCGGGCGTGTCCTCGAGCTCGCTGACGCTGTTCATGCGACGCAGGCCCAGACCACGCACCGTGTCACGGTGCGACTGCTTGCAGCCGATCGGGCTCTTGACGAGCTTGACCTTCAGGGTTTTCTTGTCCGACATGGAGTTCTCCGTCGCAGTCGAATCAGTTGAAGAGGTCTTCAACCGACTTGCCGCGCTTGGCCGCCACTTCGGACGGCGTGGTCGAGCGGCGCAGGGCGTCCAGCGTGGCACGAACCATGTTGTACGGGTTGGTCGAACCGAGGCTCTTGGCCACGATGTCGGTCACACCCATCACCTCGAACACGGCGCGCATCGGGCCGCCGGCGATGATGCCGGTACCAGCCGGCGCGGGGGCCAGCAGCACCTTGGCAGCGCCGTGCTCACCGCGCACGTTGTGGTGCACGGTGCCGTTCTTCAGGGCCACCTTGAACATGCCGCGGCGGGCCGATTCCATGGCCTTCTGCACTGACACCGGCACTTCCTTGGCCTTGCCCTTGCCCATGCCGATGCGGCCATCGCCGTCACCAACCACGGTCAGCGCCGCGAAGCTCAGCGTGCGGCCGCCCTTGACGACCTTGGTGACGCGGTTGACCGCGATCATCTTTTCCTTCAGGCCGTCGTCGTTGCCTTCGGCCTGGGCGCGGGGAGTGAACTTTGCCATTTGCTTGATTCCTTATCGCCGCATCAGAACTGCAGGCCGGCTTCGCGAGCCGCCTCGGCCAGCGCCTTCACGCGACCGTGGTAAGCAAAACCAGCGCGATCGAAGGCAACCTTCTCGACGCCAGCGGCCTTGGCCTTCTCGGCAATGCGCTTGCCCACCAGCACGGCGGCAGCGGTGTTGCCACCCTTGTCCTTGCCGATCTGCTCGCGCACTTCCTTCTCGACCGTGGAGGCCGAGGCCAGCACCTTGGCACCGTCGCCAGTGGTGACACTGGCGTAGATGTGCAGGTTGGTGCGGAAAACGGTCAGTCGCACGGCGCCTTGATCGGCGATGCGGGCGCGGGTCTGACGAGCGCGACGAAGGCGCTGTTCCTTCTTGTTCAGCATGATCAGACCCTCACTTCTTCTTGGTTTCCTTGATCACCACGCGCTCATCGGCGTAGCGGATGCCCTTGCCCTTGTAAGGCTCGGGGGGACGGATAGCGCGCACTTCGGCGGCGATCTGGCCCACGACCTGACGGTCGGCACCCTTGATCAGGATTTCGGTCTGGCTCGGGGTCTCGACCTTGATGCCGGCGGGCATGTCCTTGACCACCGGATGCGAGAAACCAATCTGCAGGTTCAGCTTGGTGCCCTGGGCTTGCGCGCGGTAACCCACGCCGACCAGGTTCAGCTTCTTCTCGAAGCCCTTGCTGACACCCGTGACCATGTTGTTGAGCAGCGCACGCATCGTGCCGCTCATGGCATTGGCCTCGGCGCTGTCATTGGCCGGAGCCAGCTTCAGCACCGCACCATCCTTCTCGATGGTGACCAGCGAATTGGCCGAACGGCTGAGGGTGCCGTTGGCGCCCTTGACCGTGATTTGATCGGCCGAGATCTGCACGTCCACACCCTGCGGGACGGCGATCGGCATCTTTCCAACGCGGGACATTGTTGCCTCTCCTTCGTCCGTCAGGCCACGTAGCACAGGACTTCACCGCCGACGCCCGACTGGCGCGCCTTGCGGTCGGTCATCACGCCCTTCGGCGTGGTGACGATGGCCACGCCCAGGCCGTTCATGACCTGGGGAATCTCGTCGCGGCCCTTGTAGATGCGCAGGCCGGGACGGCTGACGCGCTCGATGCGCTCGATGACGGGACGGCCGGCGTAGTACTTCAGCGCCACTTCCAGCTCGCTCTTGCCACCGTCGGCGTTGATCTTGAAACCGTCGATGTAGCCCTCGTCCTTCAGGACTTGGGCGATTGCCACCTTCAGCTTCGACGAGGGCATCACGACGACAGCCTTCTGCACCATCTGCGCATTGCGGATGCGCGTCAGCATGTCGGCGATCGGATCACTCATGCTCATTGCGATATCTCCTGCTCGTGCCCGCGCTTACCAGCTGGCCTTGGTCACGCCCGGGATGTCGCCCTTGAAGGCGAGCTCACGGATCTTCATGCGGCCCAGGCCGAACGTACGGAACACGCCGTTGGGACGACCAGTCAGTTCGCAGCGATTGCGCAGACGGGTCGGGTTGGCGTTGCGGGGCAGCTTCTGCAGCTCCAGGCGGGCGAGGTAACGTTCCTCGTCCGACTTCTTGCTGTCGGCGATGATGGCCTTCAGCTCGGCGTACTTCTTCGCGTACTTGGCGACCAGCTTCTCGCGCTTTTCTTCACGCTGCTTGAGGGAAAGTTTGGCCACAAAGCACCTCAGTTCTTGAACGGGAAGCGGAAGGCAGCCAGCAGCGCCTTGCACTCTTCGTCGGTCTTGGCGGTGGTGGTGAAGCTGATGTTCAGGCCACGCAGCGCGTCGATCTTGTCGTACTCGATCTCGGGGAAGATGATCTGTTCCTTGACGCCGACGTTGTAGTTGCCGCGGCCATCGAACGAACGACCCGAGATGCCGCGGAAGTCACGCACGCGCGGCAGCGCGATGGTGACGAAGCGGTCGAGAAACTCGAACATGCGCACACCGCGCAGGGTCACCATGCAGCCGATGGGCAGGTTCTCGCGGATCTTGAAGCCCGCGATGGCCTTGCGGCTCTTGGTCACCACCGGCTTCTGGCCGGCGATCTTGGTCAGGTCGCCAACGGCGTGATCCATGACCTTCTTGTCAGCCACCGCCTCGCTCACACCCATGTTGAGCGTGATCTTGGTCAGGCGCGGGACTTCCATCACCGACTTGTAGCCGAACTTGGCGGTCAGGTCAGGAACGACCTTCTCGCGGTAAAACTGTTGCAGACGAGCCATGAGGAACCTCGTTACGCCTTGATCTCTTCGCCGCTGGACTTGAAGACGCGGACCTTCTTGCCGTCGGCCAGCACCTTGATGCCCACGCGATCACCCTTGCCAGTGGCCGGGTTGAAGATCGCGACGTTGGATTGGTGAATGGGCATGGTCTTGTCGACCACACCGCCCGTCGTGCCCTTCATGGGGTTGGGCTTGACGTGCTTCTTCACCACGTTGACACCCTCGACGACGATCTTTTCCTCGTCGACGCGCAGCGTCACGGTGCCGCGCTTGCCCTTGTCGCGACCCGTGGTCACGATGACCTGGTCGCCCTTGCGAATCTTGTTCATGGCTTGAAGTCCTTTGACCTGCGCGCGTTACAGCACTTCAGGTGCCAGCGACACGATCTTCATGAAGCGCTCGGTACGCAGTTCACGCGTCACCGGGCCGAAGATGCGGGTGCCGATCGGCTCGAGCTTGCCGTTCAGCAGCACGGCGGCATTGCCGTCGAACTTGATCAGCGAGCCATCCTGGCGGCGCACACCCTTGGCGGTACGCACCACCACTGCGCTATAGACCTCGCCCTTCTTGACGCGGCCACGCGGAGCGGCTTCCTTGATCGACACCTTGATGATGTCGCCGATGCCGGCATAACGGCGCTTGGAACCACCGAGCACCTTGATGCACATGACGGACTTCGCGCCCGTGTTGTCAGCGACGTCGAGTCGCGATTGCATTTGGATCATGTGTGTCCCCAACTTGATCCGCAAACCCCTGGCACTTGGCGCGCCTTCGGCAAGCAGATCAGTCTTGGGCCCGTCATCACCTGCAGAAGCACCCGCAGGCTTTGGTTGGGCGGATCCGCCTGGGCCCCGATACGCGAATACGCACGGCACACCAAGCGGCGAAGCTGCGGATTATGGCAGCGCAGCAATGGCCGTGTCAAGCGGCCATTGCAATTCTTCTTTCGGGCTGGCGCGAGACCGCTCAGCCCTTGAGCTGCCGGGCCTGGGCCAGCAGGGTGGCTGCGTCCGACACCTCGAACTTGCCGGGGCCCTCGACGTTCAGCGTCTTGACCACACCATCGACGACCAGCATCGAATAGCGGTTGCTGCGCAGGCCCAGGCCGCGTGCGGCCAGGTCCAGCGTGAGACCGGTGGCGCGGGCGAAATCGGCACTGCCATCGGCCATCATGCGCACCTTGCCTGCCGTCTGCTGCTCGCGGCCCCAGGCACCCATCACGAACGCATCGTTGACGCTGACGCACCAGATCTCGTCGACGCCCGCGGCACGCAGCGCGTCGGCCTGCTCCACGTAACCCGGCACATGCTTGGCCGAACAGGTGGGCGTGAAGGCGCCCGGCAGCGCGAACAGCGCGATGGTCTTGCCGGCCGTGGCCTTGGCGATGTCAAACGGGTTGGGACCGATCGAGCAGCCCTCGCCCTCGACTTCCACAAACTCGAACAGGGTGCCGGCAGGCAGCTTGTCGCCAACTTGGATCATCGGTGTCTCCTGGAATGAGAAAGGCCATCGCCAAACGACGACGGCCGGAGCGCCAGTATCCCAGCGTTCCGGCCGTTCAGGCCTCCGGGCGGAGGCGAAGCCCCCGCACCGTTTACGGCTTAGACCAGGCCAGCCTTGGCCACCAGACGGGTCACCGTCCAGTTCTTGGTCTTGCTCAGCGGACGGCTCTCGGCGATCTCGACGGTGTCACCCATCTTGTATTCGCCGTTCTCGTCATGCGCGTGGTACTTGCGCGACTGGCCGACGATCTTGCCGTAGAGCTCGTGCTTGACACGGCTCTCGACCAGGACGGTGACGGTCTTGGCGCGCTTGTCGCTGACAACGCGACCGATGAGGGTGCGCGTGTTCTTCTGGGCTTCGCTCACTTGGCGGCTCCCTTCTTCTTCTCGGCCAGGATGGTCTTGGCGCGCGCGATGTCACGACGGGTCTTGCCCAGCTGAGACGTGTTGTTCAGCTGTTGGGTACCCTTCTGCATGCGCAGGCCGAAGTGGGCCTTCAGGAGGTCGGTGACCTCCTTCTCGAGGCCGGCGACGTCCTTCGCGCGGAGATCGGATGCTTTGGTCATGGTGGTCTCCGTGATCACGTGCCGACGTGGCGCGCGACGAAGGTGCAGCGCAGCGGCAGCTTGGCAGCGGCCAGCGTGAAGGCCTCGCGGGCCAGCGCTTCGGGGACGCCGTTGATCTCGTACAGCACCTTGCCCGGCACGATCTCGGCCACGTAGTACTCGGGGTTGCCCTTGCCGTTGCCCATACGGACTTCGGCCGGCTTCTGCGAGATCGGCTTGTCGGGGAAGATGCGGATGAAGATACGGCCACCGCGCTTGATGTGGCGCGAGATGGCACGACGGGCGGCTTCGATCTGGCGGGCCGTGATGCGGCCGCGCTCGGTGGCCTTCAGGCCGAAGTCACCGAACGACACGTTGGCGCCACGGGTGGCGACGCCGGTGTTGCGGCCCTTCTGTTCCTTGCGGTACTTGCGACGTGCTGGTTGCAGCATGTTCTCAACTCCTTAGGCGGCGCCACCGGGCGCGACCTTGCGGACGCGCTTGACGGCGGGCTGGCCTGCACCGGCGTCGGCCGGACGGGCATCGCTGCGGGGGCCGCGACGATCAGCACCCGGGGCACCCGGACGCGGACCGCGGCGCGGACGGCGCTCTTCTTCCTGGGCCTGGGGCTGCTGGGCGCCCGGCGCGTCACCACGGCCGAGGTTGTCGCCACGGTAGACCCACACCTTGACGCCGATGACGCCGTAAGTGGTCTTGGCTTCGGAGAAACCGTAGTCGATGTCGGCGCGCAGCGTGTGCAGCGGCACGCGACCTTCGCGGTACCACTCGGTGCGGGCGATTTCGATGCCGTTCAGGCGGCCGGCGCTCATGATCTTGATGCCCTGGGCGCCCAGGCGCATCGCGTTCTGCATCGCGCGCTTCATGGCGCGGCGGAACATGATGCGCTTTTCCAGCTGCTGGGTGATCGAGTCGGCGATCAGCTGAGCATCGATTTCCGGCTTGCGGATTTCTTCGATGTTCACGGCCACCGGCACGCCCAGACGCTTGGTCAGTTCGGCCTTCAGGTTCTCGATGTCCTCGCCCTTCTTGCCGATCACCACACCCGGACGTGCCGAGAAGATGGTGATGCGGGCGTTCTTGGCGGGGCGCTCGATCAGGATGCGCGAAACCGCGGCATTCTTGAGCTTCTTCTTGAGGAACTCACGCACCTCGAGGTCTTCGGCCAGCATGCCCGCGAAGTTGCGGTTCGATGCGTACCAGCGCGAAGCCCAGGCACGGGTCACCGCCAGGCGGAAGCCGGTCGGATGGATCTTCTGTCCCATGTTCTTCCCTCAGCCTTTCAGTTGCCGACCGTCACGTAGATGTGACAGGTGGGCTTGCTGATGCGGTTACCGCGGCCCTTCGCACGGGCGGCGAAGCGCTTGAGCGTGGCACCCTGCTCGACGTAGATGGTCTTGACCTTCAGTTCGTCGATGTCGGCACCGTCGTTGTGCTCGGCGTTGGCGATGGCCGACTCCAGAGCCTTCTTCACGATGCCGGCGGCCTTCTTCTGCGTGAAGGTCAGGATGTTCAGGGCCTGGTCCACCTTCTTGCCACGGATCAGGTCGGCCACGAGGCGACCCTTGTCCACGGAGAGGCGAACGCCACGAACGACTGCTTTCGTTTCCATCGTCGTGACTCCCTTACTTCTTGGCCTTCTTGTCCGCCGGGTGACCCTTGAACGTGCGGGTCAGGGCGAACTCGCCGAGCTTGTGGCCGACCATCTGGTCGGTCACGTACACGGGCACGTGTTGCTTGCCGTTGTGCACGGCGATCGTCAGACCGATGAAATCGGGCAGGATCGTCGAGCGACGCGACCAGGTCTTGATCGGCTTCTTGTCCTTGGTGGCCACGGCCTTCTCGGCCTTGGCCAGCAGGTGGTGGTCCACGAACGGACCCTTCTTGAGCGAACGAGTCATGTTCAGTGCCCCTTACTTCTTGCGACGCGAGACGATCATGCCCTGCGTGCGCTTGTTGTTGCGGGTGCGATAGCCCTTGGTCAGCGTGTTCCACGGCGACACCTGGGCACGACCCTCGCCGGTACGGCCTTCGCCGCCACCGTGCGGGTGGTCCACCGGGTTCATCGCGACGCCTCGCACGGTCGGGCGGATGCCCTTCCAGCGGATGGCACCGGCCTTGCCGTACTGGCGCAGGTTGTGTTCCTCATTCGACACTTCGCCGATGGTGGCGCGGCAGTCGATGTGGATCTTGCGCACTTCACCCGAGCGCAGGCGAACCTGGGCGTAGATGCCTTCGCGGGCCATCAGCGTGACGCTGGCGCCAGCCGAACGGGCGATCTGAGCACCCTTGCCCGGCAGCATCTCCACGCAGTGGATCGTCGAACCCACGGGGATGTTGCGGATGGGCAGCGTATTGCCAGCCTTGATCGGGGCCTCGGCGCCGCTCAGCAGCGTGGCGCCCACTTCGAGACCGCGCGGGGCGATCACGTAGCGGCGCTCGCCGTCGGCGTAGCAGACCAGCGCGATGTGGGCGGTGCGGTTCGGGTCGTACTCGATGCGCTCGACCTTCGCCGGGATGCCGTCCTTGTTGCGCTTGAAGTCGACGACGCGGTAGTGGTGCTTGTGGCCACCACCCTTGTGACGCATCGTGACATGGCCGTTGTTGTTACGACCAGACTTCTGCTTTTGCGGCTCGAGCAGCGAAGCCTCGGGCGCGCCCTTGTGCAGGTGCTTGTGCACCACCTTGACCACGGCACGGCGGCCGGGCGAAGTGGGCTTGACTTTGACGACGGCCATGACTTACGCAGCCTCCCCGGAGAAGTTGAGCTCCTGGCCCGGCTTCAGCGACACATACGCCTTCTTGGCGTGGTCGCGGCGGCCGATGCGGCCACCGAAGCGCTTGACCTTGCCCTTTTGGTTGGCCACGGTCACGCCAGCCACTTCGACCTTGAACAGCAGCTCGACAGCGGCCTTGATCTCGGGCTTGGTGGCGTCGCGCAGCACCTTGAAGAGCACCTGGTTGTGCTTCTCGGCAACGTTCGTGGCCTTTTCGGACACGATCGGAGCGATCAGCACCTGGGCCAGACGGCCCTCGGCGAACTTGGGAGCGGTCATGCGAACATCTCCTTGAGCTGCTCGATCGCGGCCTTGGTCACCAGCACCTTCTTGTAGAAGACCAGCGACAGGGGATCGGCATAACGCGGCTCGACCACCAGCACGTTGGCCAGGTTGCGCGAGGCCAGCGCGAGGTTGTCATCGACAGCGTCAGTGATGACCAGCACCGAGTCCAGGCCCATGGCCTTGAACTTGGCAGCCAGCAGCTTGGTCTTGGGGGCTTCGACCGAGATCGAATCCACCACGGCCAGACGGCCGTCACGGGCCAGCTGCGACAGGATCGACGCCATGCCGGCGCGGTACATCTTCTTGTTCAGCTTCTGCGAGAAGTTCTCGTCAGGCTTGTTCGGGAAGATGCGACCGCCCCCGCGCCACAGCGGCGACGAGGTCATACCGGCGCGAGCGCGGCCGGTGCCCTTCTGGCGGAACGGCTTCTTGGTCGAGTGGTGAACTTCGGCGCGGGTCAGCTGGGCACGGGTACCCTGGCGGGCGTTGGCCTGGTAGGCCACGACCACCTGGTGCACCAGGGCTTCGTTGTAGTCACGCGCGAACACGGTGTCGGGAGCATCCACCTTGGCGGTGGCCTGGCCCTGTTCGTTCAGGAGCTCGAGTTGCATCACTGGGCTCCCTTCGCCTTGGCCTTGATCGCGGGACGCACGGTGACGAAGCCGGTCTTGGCACCCGGAACGGCGCCACGCACCAGCAGCAGCTGGCGGGCTTCGTCGACGCGCACGACGTCGAGGTTCTGGGTGGTGACGGTCACGTCGCCGAGGTGGCCGGACATCTTCTTGCCCGGGAACACGCGGCCCGGATCCTGCGCCATCGAGATCGAACCCGGCACATTGTGCGAACGGCTGTTACCGTGCGACGCGCGCTGCGAGCCGAAGTTGTGGCGCTTGATGGTGCCGGTGAAGCCCTTACCGATCGAGGTGCCCTGCACGTCGACCTTCTGGCCCACGGCAAACAGGGTCACCGGCACGGTGGCGCCAGCGGCGTACTGGCCGACCACATCGGCCGGCACGCGGAATTCCTGGAGGATCTCACCGGCTTCCACACCCGCCTTCGCGAGGTGGCCGGCTTCCGGCTTGGTCACGCGCGATGCCTTGCGCGAACCGAACGCCACCTGGAGGGCGTTGTAGCCGTCGGTGGCCTCAGTCTTGACCTGGGCGATGCGGTTGTTCGACACGTCGAGCACCGTCACGGGGATGGCATCGCCATCGTCCGTGAAGATGCGCATCATGCCGACCTTGCGGCCCAGCAAACCGAGGCGATAGCCTGCAGCGGCTGTCGTCATGGCTCTTCTCCAGCCTCCAACGATTGGGAGGCCTCTGTTTCAAACACCCGACATCGATTGGCCGGGGGCGGTATGCGTGCCACACAGGCTTGTGAAGCACGCGAGCGCCGGACCCTTTCGGGCTCGGCGCAAAAGCTGGCGATTCTAGCGCGTTTGCAGGAAAACCCGCAAGCGCGCTGGGCACGCTGGATTACTGCAGCTTGATCTCGACGTCCACACCGGCCGGCAGGTCGAGCTTCATCAGCGCGTCCACGGTCTTGTCGGTGGGGTCGACGATGTCCATCAGGCGCTGGTGCGTGCGGATCTCGAACTGGTCGCGCGAGGTCTTGTTGACGTGCGGCGAACGCAGGATGTCGAAACGTTGCATGCGCGTCGGCAGGGGCACGGGGCCCTTGACGATGGCGCCGGTGCGCTTGGCGGTGTCAACGATCTCGAGCGCGGACTGGTCGATCAGCTTGTAATCGAAGGCCTTCAGTCGGATGCGGATCTTTTGCTTGGACATGTCCGCTCCCGATTACTCGATGATCTTGGCCACGACGCCGGCGCCGACGGTGCGGCCGCCTTCACGGATGGCGAAGCGCAGGCCTTCTTCCATCGCGATCGGGGCGATCAGCTTCACGGTGATGCTGACGTTGTCGCCAGGCATGACCATTTCCTTGTCCTTGGGCAGCTCCACCGCGCCGGTCACGTCCGTCGTACGGAAGTAGAACTGCGGACGGTAGTTGTTGAAGAACGGCGTGTGACGGCCGCCTTCTTCCTTGCTCAGCACGTAGATCTCGGCCGTGAAGTGCGTGTGCGGCTTCACCGAACCCGGCTTGCACAGCACCTGGCCGCGCTCGACGTCTTCGCGCTTCGTGCCGCGCAGCAGGATACCGACGTTGTCGCCGGCCTGGCCCTGGTCCAGCAGCTTGCGGAACATTTCCACGCCGGTGCAGGTGGTCTTGGCCGTCGGGCGGATACCGACGATCTCGATTTCCTCGCCGACCTTGAT
>NZ_JBBUTH010000001.1:0-1086126 GCF_038066595.1 Pseudaquabacterium inlustre | reverse complement strand
AGCGGCGACACGGGCATCGCGGGCGTGACGATCACGCTGACGGGCACGGACGACCTGGGCGCCAGCGTGACGCTGACGACCACGACGCTGGCCGACGGCAGCTACAAGTTCGACAACCTGCGCCCGGGCACTTACACGGTGAACGAGGGCACGGTGCCGGCGGCGTACCTGGATGGCAAGGACACGGCCGGCACGATCGGTGGCGTGAGCGTCGGCGCGGTGAGCAACGACCAGATCAGCGCGATCACGCTGAAGTCGGGTGACGCGAGCGTCGAGAACAACTTTGGCGAGATTGCGCCGGCCTCGATCAGCGGCAAGGTTTACTACGACGCGAACAACGACGGCAGTGCTGCGGGCGAGAGCGGAATCGCGACCGTGACGGTGACGCTGCTGAACGCGGCGGGTGCGGTGGTTGGAACGACGACCACGGGCACGGACGGCAGCTACAGCTTCACGAACCTGGCACCGGGCAGCTACAAGGTGGTGGAAGGCCAGCCGGGTGGCTACCTGGACGGCATCGACACGGCCGGCACGGGCGGCACGGCGCAGGCCGTGACGGGCAACGACGCCATCGCGGTGACGCTGGCGGCAGGCCAGAGCAGCGTGAACAACAACTTCGGTGAACTGCTGCCGGCCTCGATCAGCGGCAAGGTTTACTACGACGCGAACAACGACGGCAGCGCTGCGGGCGAGAGCGGGATCGCGACTGCGACGGTGACGCTGCTGAACGCGGCGGGTGCGGTGGTCGCAACGACGACCACGGGCACGGACGGCAGCTACAGCTTCACGAACCTGGCACCGGGCAGCTACAAGGTGGTGGAAGGCCAGCCGGGTGGCTACCTGGACGGCATCGACACGGCCGGCACGGGCGGCACGGCGCAGGCCGTGACGGGCAACGACGCCATCGCGGTGACGCTGGCGGCGGGCCAGAGCAGCGTGAACAACAACTTCGGTGAACTGCTGCCGGCCTCGATCAGCGGCAAGGTTTACTACGACGCGAACAACGACGGCAGCGCTGCGGGCGAGAGCGGAATCGCGACCGTGACGGTGACGCTGCTGAACGCGGCGGGTGCGGTGGTCGCAACGACGACCACGGGCACGGACGGCAGCTACAGCTTCACGAACTTGGCACCGGGCAGCTACAAGGTGGTGGAAGGCCAGCCGGGTGGATACCTGGACGGCATCGACACGGCCGGCACGGGCGGCACGGCGCAGGCCGTGACGGGCAACGACGCCATCGCGGTGACGCTGGCGGCAGGCCAGAGCAGCGTGAACAACAACTTCGGTGAACTGCTGCCGGCCTCGATCAGCGGCAAGGTTTACTACGACGCGAACAACGACGGCAGCGCTGCGGGCGAGAGCGGGATCGCGACTGCGACGGTGACGCTGCTGAACGCGGCGGGTGCGGTGGTCGCAACGACGACCACGGGCACAGACGGCAGCTACAGCTTCGCGAACCTGGCACCGGGCAGCTACAAGGTGGTGGAAGGCCAACCGGGTGGATACCTGGACGGCATCGACACGGCCGGCACGGGCGGCACGGCGCAGGCCGTGACGGGCAACGACGCCATCGCGGTGACGCTGGCGGCAGGCCAGAGCAGCGTGAACAACAACTTCGGTGAACTGCTGCCGGCCTCGATCAGCGGCAAGGTTTACTACGACGCGAACAACGACGGCAGCGCTGCGGGCGAGAGCGGGATCGCGACCGTGACGGTGACGCTGCTGAACGCGGCGGGTGCGGTGGTTGGAACGACGACCACGGGCACAGACGGCAGCTACAGCTTCACGAACCTGGCACCGGGCAGCTACAAGGTGGTGGAAGGCCAACCGGGTGGATACCTGGACGGCATCGACACGGCCGGCACGGGCGGCACGGCGCAGGCCGTGACGGGCAACGACGCCATCGCGGTGACGCTGGCGGCGGGCCAGAGCAGCGTGAACAACAACTTCGGTGAACTGCTGCCGGCCTCGATCAGCGGCAAGGTTTACTACGACGCGAACAACGACGGCAGCGCTGCGGGCGAGAGCGGGATCGCGACCGCGACGGTGACGCTGCTGAACGCGGCGGGTGCGGTGGTCGCAACGACGACCACGGGCACAGACGGCAGCTACAGCTTCGCGAACCTGGCACCGGGCAGCTACAAGGTGGTGGAAGGCCAGCCGGGTGGATACCTGGACGGCATCGACACGGCCGGCACGGGCGGCACGGCGCAGGCCGTGACGGGCAACGACGCCATCGCGGTGACGCTGGCGGCAGGCCAGAGCAGTGTGAACAACAACTTCGGTGAAGTCAGGTCTGCCAGCTTGTCGGGCTATGTCTTCCATGACGCGGCCAACGACGGGGCACGCACCGGCGACACCGGCATCGCCGGCGTGTCGGTAAAACTGACCGGCACGGACGATCTGGGCAACGCGGTGAGCACCACGGTGACCACTGACGCCAACGGCTTCTACAGCTTCGCGAATCTGCGTCCGGGCACCTACGCGGTGGCCGAGACCCAGCCGTCCACCTTCCTCGACGGCAAGGACACCGCCGGCAGCACCGGTGGCACGGCGGGCAACGACGTGATCAGCGCGATCACGCTGAAGTCGGGTGACGCGAGCGTCGAGAACAACTTCGGTGAGATCAAGCCGGCCTCGGTCAGCGGTTTCGTCTACGAAGACGGCAACGACGACGGCACCAAGGCCACCGGTGAGAACGGCATCGCCGGTGTCACCGTGACGCTGACCGGCACCAACGACCTGGGCCAGGCGGTGAACCTGTCGGTCACCACCGACGCCAACGGCGCCTACAGCTTCAATGGCCTGCGCCCCGGCACCTACCAGGTCAACGAGACCCAGCCGGGCACGTATGTGGACGGCAAGGACACGGCCGGCACGATCGGTGGCGTGACCACCGGCACCGCGGGCAACGACGTGA
This sequence comes from Pseudaquabacterium inlustre, assembly GCF_038066595.1. NCBI lineage: Bacteria > Pseudomonadati > Pseudomonadota > Betaproteobacteria > Burkholderiales > Sphaerotilaceae > Pseudaquabacterium > Pseudaquabacterium inlustre. The sequence continues at coordinate 1,083,206 of NZ_JBBUTH010000001.1, read as the reverse complement.
TCAGCGCCATCGTGCTGAAGTCGGGCGAGGCCAGCGTCTCGAACAACTTCGGCGAGAAGAAGATCTGCCTGGTCGACCTCGGCGACAAGGTCTGGCTGGATGCCGACAAGGACGGCCTGCAGGACAACGGCGAGGTGGGCGTGGCGGGCGTCACCGTCAAGCTGATCGGTGTCGGCGCCGACGGCGTCATCGGCACGGCCGACGACACGGTGCTGCGCACCACCACCACCAATGCCAACGGCAACTACCTGTTCGCCGACGTGGAGCACGGCACCTACAAGGTGCGCTTCGAGGCCAACTCGACGATGTACGGCTACACCACGGCCAACGTGGGCAGCAACGACGAGATCGACAGCGACGTGGTGGCCACGGTCGTCAAGGGCAGCACCAACCTGATCGTCAACGGCAGCTTCGAGAGCCAGACGGCGGCCTGGGGCCAGTACGCCAGCATCACCGGCTGGACCGGCAGCGGCGACAAGATCGAGGTGGCGCGTGGCGCCGACTTCGGCGTCACCAATGTCAGCGGCACGCAGATCGTCGAACTGGACGCGAACAACTGCGCCACCGGCGGCCTGTACCAGGACGTCAACACCGTGGCGGGTCAGACCTACCAGCTGTCGGTCGACCTGGCGGCGCGCGCCAACACCAGCCTCGCCACCAACACCGTCGAGGTGTACTGGGCCGGCACCAAGATCGCGACGATCGACCCGACCAGCACGGCGCTGACCACCTACAACTTCACCGTCAAGGGCACCGGCGGTGCCGACCGCCTGGAGTTCCGCGAGCAGGCGGGTGACGACGACAGCGTGGGCGGCATCATCGACAACGTGCGCCTGGTGACCACCACCACGGTGTACGAGACGGCACCGGTCACGGTCAGCACCTGCGATGACAACCTGACCATCGATGCCGGCCTGACCGCCAACTACAAGCTGGGCGTGGACATCGAGAAGTACGTGTCCGGCGTCAAGTGCACCTACACCAACAGCAATGGTGGTGAAGGCGCCGGCTGCGATTACTGGAAGTCGGCCTGCACCACCAGCACCAGCGGCGCGTGGCAATGGAACGGCTGGTCGTGGAACTGGGTGACCACCACCACGCCCACCGGCTGGGGCGGCATCAGCGGCTGCACCGGCAAGGAAAGCTTCAACAGCATCTTCGGCTGCAACATCAGCGCCGGCAGCAAGTCGATCTACGACGTGCTGTGCGGCACCGGCACCACCAGCCTCGAGAAGCTGATGCGCGAATGCGTCTCGGCCTACCTGAACGCGTGCCACAACGGCGTGAACTACGCCTACACCAAGGACCAGGTGTGCGCCGAGGTGCGCAACGCGCTGTCCTGCGGCCGCTACGACGACACCTGCAACGCCTTCAAGTACGAGAACGACAAGGGCTGCGACTGGGCCACGACCAAGACCTGCTACACCAGCACGGTCGACACCCAGCTGTACGACGCCGACACGCCTCCGGGCCTGGAGGTGGTCACCGGCAGCACCGTCACCTTCACCTACATCGTGAAGAACACCGGTGATGTCGCGCTGAAGAACGTGCAGGTCACCGACGACCGCATTGCCACCGTCACCTACCTCAGCGGCGACACCGACAACGACGGCCTGCTGGACGTGGGCGAGAGCTGGGTCTACAAGGCCACCGAGGTGGCGCAGACCGGCACGATCAAGAACATCGGCACGGTCACGGCCGTCGATGCGATCGGCAGTGCCCAGGTCACCGACAACGATGCCGCGTACTACACCGGCATCAACTCGACGGTGAACAAGGCCTCGCTGGGCGACAAGGTCTGGTACGACTGCAATGCCAACGGCGTGCAGGACACCGGTGAAGTCGGCCTGGCCGGCGTGAAGGTCACGCTCAAGGGCGCTGGCGTGGACGGTCAGTTCAACACGGCCGACGACATCACCGCCACCACCACCACGGCGGCCGACGGTTCGTACCTGTTCAAGGACCTCAACGCCGGCAAGTACACCGTCACCTTCGACGAGCCGGCCGGCTACGCCATCACCAAGCAGGACGCCGCCGGCACCACCGACGCCAAGGACAGCGACGCCAACGTGACCACCGGCACCACGGCCGAGATCACGCTGACCGCGGGCCAGCAGAACCTCACGGTCGACGCCGGCCTGTACAAGGTGGCGGTCGATGTCGAGAAGTACGTCTCCGGCAACAAGGTGACCACCACCAACAACTGCGGCGGCGAAGGCGCCTCGGTCACCTGGTGGAAGAACTGCCGCGTGTGGGATTCGTCGCTGAACGACTACAGCTGGTCGGGCACGGGCTGCAAGTCCAGCACCACCTTCAACCAGCTGTTCGGCGTGAACTGCACCGGCGGCACCCAGACCATCTGGCAGGTGCTGTGCGGCACCGGCACCACCGCGCTCGAGAAGCTGATGCGCGAGTGCGTGTCGGCCTACCTGAACTCGTGCCATGGCAAGGTGGACTACGCCTACACCACCGAGCAGGTGTGCGCCCAGACCAAGTACGCCCTGAGCAGCACCAAATACGACGAGACCTGCAACGCCTTCTCCAGCGAGAACGAGCGTGGCTGCGACTGGAACACCACCAAGACCAGCTACAGCTGCACGGTCGACCGCCAGCTCTACGACGCCGACGCGCCTCCGGGGCTGGAAGTCAACACCGGCAGCACCGTCACCTTCACCTACATCGTGCGCAACACCGGTGACAACGCGCTGAAGAACGTGGTGCTGACCGACGACCGCATCGCCAGCGTCACGTACGTCAGCGGCGACACCGACAACGACGGCCTGCTGGACACCAACGAGGCCTGGACCTACACCGCCACCGAAGTGGCCTCGGCCGGCACCATCAAGAACATCGGCACCGTCACGGCGGTCGATGCGCTGGGTGGCGTCACCAAGGTCACCGACAACGACGCGGCCTACTACACCGGCGTGGGTTCCACCGTGGCCAAGGGCGCCATCGGCGACCGTGTCTGGGAGGACTGCAACTACAACGGCATCCAGGATGCCGGCGAAGGCGGCCTGTCGGGCGTGAAGGTCACGCTCAAGGGCGCGGGCACCGACGGCACCTTCGGCACCCAGGACGACATCACCTCGGTCACCTACACCGGCACCAACGGCTTCTACGAGTTCAAGGACCTGGACGCCGGCAAGTACCAGCTGTACTTCGGTGACAGCACCAACACCGGCTGGTACGTCACCAAGAAGGACCAGGGCACGAACGACGGCAAGGACTCCGACGTCAATGCCGACGGCAGCACCGACGTCATCACGCTGGCCGCCGGCGAGCAGAAGATGACCGTCGACGCCGGTGCCTACCGCAAGGTGAGCGTGGGCGACAAGGTGTGGGAGGACTGGAACCACAACAACGTGCAGGACGTGGGCGAGGGCGGCATCGGCGGCATCAAGGTGCAGCTGCTGGACGCCACCGGCACCACGGTGCTGGCCACCACCACCACCAACAGCAGCGGCAACTACCTGTTCGCCAACCTGAACCCCGGCACCTACATGCTGCAGTTCGACAAGACCAACGTGGTCTTCATGAACAGCTACTGGGGCAACAACGGTGGCGCCGGCTACAACATGAGCGCGTGGAAGTGGGCGGTCAAGGACTACGGCACCAACGACGGCATCGACTCCGATGTGGCCGGTGACGGCGTGGCCACGACCAACGTGACCCGCACCTCGGCGTTCACGCTGGTCTCGGGCCAGGCCGACATGACCAAGGACGCCGGCATCACGCCGATCGTGATCGACCTGGACGGCAACGGCATCCAGACCGTGGCGCGCTCGGCGTCGGACGCCACCTTCGACCTGTTCGGCAACGGCACCGCCGTCAAGTCGGGCTGGATCTCGGGCGGCGACGGCTTCCTGGCCGTGGACAAGAACGGCAACGGCCAGATCGACGACATCTCCGAGCTGTTCGGCGGCACGGCCAAGGGCGCGGGCTTCGCGCAGCTGGCCAGCTACGACAGCAACGGCGATGGCCAGGTGAACGCCAGCGATGCCGGCTTTGCCGACCTGCGTGTCTGGCAGGATGCCAACGGCAACCACCAGACCGATGCCGGCGAACTGCTGACGCTGGCGCAGGCCGGGGTGGCCGCGCTGACCGTGGGCTACACCGAGCTGCCCTTCCTCGACGCGCAGGGCAACCTGCACCTCGAGCGCAGCTCGGCCACGATGGCCGACGGCCGCAGCGCCGACATGACCGACGTGTACTTCAACGTGTCGGCCGAGGACGCCCAGGCCGCCGGTGTGGACCTGCCCACGATCGCCCAGCTGCTCGGCGACGACACCTCGCTGGACGCCGTGCTGGGCACCAGCACCGTCGCGCCGGCCGCGGCCAGCACCCTGGCGGCCACGGCCGACACGGGCAGCTGCGCCGGCGATGCCGCCGAGACGCTGCGCAAGCTGGCCAGCCTGGCCCAGGAGCAATGCCACCAGAGCCACTCGGCCTGACCCCACGCCGACTGCCGCGACGGCCGCCACCGGCCGCCGCGGTGGCCTGCCGCCGCGCCACGCGGCCCCTGCCGGGGCTCGTGGCGCGTCTCGCTTCAGGCAGGCCGGGCGTGGCGGACCGGGCAATGCTGCGCGCGAACCGGGCGCGCCGCCCCTGGAAAAGCCAGGTTGTGGGCCGATCCGGTCAAGCCGCGGCCAGAATCTCCGATAACGGTTCCGATGCGCCGGTTGCTGCGCAGCGCCGGGCCTGATCCGCAGTCCCGGGCCCGACCCTTTCCTGCCGTACACGCCGCCGACCATGAACCACCCCAGCCCACCGTCGCTGTCGTCCGATGTCGACGGTGACACGCAGCAGCTGAGCCCGGTGCCGGTGCACGAGAGCGTGCTGTTCCTGGCGCAGCTGCTCGGCACCTCGGTGCAACTGGAGCGGCTGCGCGACACGCTGGCCGGCCAGGACACCTCGCGCCACGGCGACATCGACCCCGAGGTGCTGCGCCGCCTTCTGGCCAATGCCGGCCTGGTGGGCTCGCCGCTGTCGGCGGGCAAGCACCGCAAGCCCACCGAGCTGCCGGCGCTGCTGGTGGGTGCCGGCGGCGCCACGGTGGCCGTGGTGGCCATGAAGGACGGCCGCTTCGAGTGCCAGCTCACCGGCATCCAGGGCACCACCTGGCTGGATGCCGCGGCGCTGGCGTCCGAGGCGCCCGGCGCGCGCTGGTATGCGGTGCGCCCGCGCCTGTTCTTCGACCAGCGCAGCCTGCTGTACGCGCTGCCCGAGCCGGCGCGCTGGTTCTGGGGCGTGTTCCGCCGCAACCAGTGGATCTACCACTGGGCCCTGGCCGGCACGGTGGCGCTGAACATCTTCGGCGCGCTGGTGCCGTTCTATTCGATGGCGGTTTACGACCGCGTGATCCCGAACAACGCGCTGGGCAGCCTGGCGGTGCTGACCACCGGCGTGCTGCTGCTGATCGCGTTCGAATTCGTGATGAAGCTGATGCGCAGCCACCTGCTCGAGACGGCCGCGCGCCGCATCGACGTGGCGCTGTCGGCGCGCATCTTCGCGCAGTGCCTGAAGCTGCGCGCGTCCAGCCGGCCCGCGTCGGGTGGCGTGCTGGCCAACACCGTGCGCGACTTCGAATCGGTGCGCGACTTCTTCACCACCACCACGCTCACGGTGCTGGGTGATCTGCCGTTCATGCTGCTGTACCTGGCCATCATCTTCCTGGTGGGTGGCAAGCTCGGCTGGGTGACGGTGGCCTGCATCCCGCTGCTGCTGGGCATCAGCTTCCTGGCGCGTGGGCCGCTGTCGCGCAAGGTCAACGAGTCGATGCGCGAGAGCTCGCAGCGCACCGCCCACCTGTTCGAGACCATGAATGGGCTGGACACGGTCAAGGCCATCGGCGCCGAGGCCTGGAGCCGGCGCAAGTGGGAGGGCCTGACCCAGGCCATCGCCGAGAACAACCTGCAGACCCGCGAGATCATGGCCCGCATCAACTACGGCAATGCCGCGGTGATGGGCCTGTCCACAGTGGCGGTGGTGGCCGCCGGCTCGGTGATGGTGGCCGAGCAGGCCATCACGCTGGGCCAGATCATCGGCGTGAGCATGCTCACCAGCCGTGCGCTGGGGCCGGTGGCGCAGATCGCCAGCCTGATCGTGCGCTGGGAGCAGACCAAGATGAGCTACCAGGCGCTGGACAAGATCATGAACGCGCCCACCGACGAGGTGCCCGGGGCGCTGCAGGCGCCGCCGCTGAGCGGCCAGGTGGAGTTCCGCGACGTCAGCTTCGCCTACCCCGACCAGCCGCCGGTGGTCGAGCGCGTCTCGCTGCGCATCCGCGCTGGCGAGCGCGTGGGCATCATCGGCAAGCTGGGCTCGGGCAAGAGCACGCTGCTCAAGCTGATCCTGAACCAGTACGCGCCCACCGCCGGCAGCGTGCTGCTGGACAACCTGGTCAACACCCAGCTCGAGCCGCTGTCGATGCGCCGCCAGATCGGCTACGTGCCGCAGGACGTGACGCTGTTCCACGGCACGCTGCGCGAGAACATCGAGCTCGGCCGCGTGCGACCCGACGACACCCGCCTGCTGGAGGCGGCGCGCATCGCCGGGCTGGACGAGATCGTGGCCCAGCTGCCCGAGGGCGTGGGCACCCAGGTGGGCGAGCGCGGCGAGCGCCTGTCGGGCGGCCAGCGCCAGAGCGTGGCCATCGCCCGCGCACTGCTGAACAAGCCGCGCCTGGTGCTGATGGACGAGCCCAGCTCGATGGTCGACCCGGCCAGCGAGCAGAAGCTCATCGAGCGCATGCGCGGCCTGAAGGACACCACCATCGTGCTGGTCACGCACCGCATGGCCATGCTGGCCCTGGTGGACCGCCTGGTGGTGATGGACCGCGGCCGCATCGTGGCCGACGGCCCGCGTGACCAGGTGCTGCAGGCCCTGAGCACGCAGCGCCAGGCCGAGGACGCGGCCGCCGCCGCGCGCGCGGCCACGGCCCGTGCCGCGGCCGAGGCGGCCCAGGGCGGTGCCCGAGGTACGGCCGACGGGCCGCCGCCGGGCGTGGCGGCACCGCCCAAGGTGGCCGGCGCCGCCGCGCCGGGGGCCGGCATGAACCTGGGCGCCAGCATGGGCGCGGCCGTGGCGGGCTTTGCCGCCCGGCCGGCTGCGCCCAGCCCCGATCGCCGAGGCGACAGCACCGTGGCGGGAGAGCGCTGATGAGCGGCCACGCGATCGCCCTGCGTCCGCTGTCGACGCCGCATCCCGACCCCGACCAGGGCCCGCGCCGCACGGTGCTGGCCGTGGTGGCCCTGCTGGTGGTGTTCACGGCCACGCTGATCGGCTGGGCCGCGCTGGCCGAGCTGGACGTGGCCACCCAGGCCCGCGGCGTGGTGGTGCCGCCCAGCCGGCTGCAGGAGGTGCAGAGCCTGGAAGGCGGCATCGTCAAGGAGCTGCTGGTGGCGCCGGGCGAGCGGGTGAAGAAGGGCCAGGTGCTGGCCCGGCTGGACACCGCCCAGGCCACCGCCGATGTCGACGAGAGCCGCCAGCAGCGCCTGGCCGCGCTGGCCGCCCGGGCCCGCGCCGAGGCGCTGATCAGCGGTGGCGCGCCGCGCTTCGACGACGAGCTGCGCCGCGAGGCACCGGCCCTGGTGGAGAAGGAAACCCAGCTGTGGCGCGACGCCCAGCGCGAGCACCAGTCCAGCCTGGCGGCCGCGCGCGAGGGCACGGCCCGCCGCCGCGGCGAACTGGCCGAGGCCGAGGCGCGCATCGGCTCGCTGCAGGCCTCGGTGAAGGTGGCCGAGGAGTCCTTCGCGATCGAGGAGCGCCTGTTCAAGGAAGGCGCCGGGGCCCGGGCCGACTACCTCTCGGCCCAGCAGCGCCTGCTGCAGGCGCGCACCGAGCTCGATTCGCTGCGCCAGTCGCTGCCGCGCCTGCGCGCCGGTCTGGCCGAGGCCCAGGCCCAGGCCACCGAGGCCGAGGCCCGCGCCAAGGCGCAATGGGGCACGCAGCGCGCCGAGTACGAGGTGAAGGTGGCCACGCTGGGGGCTGCCATCGGCGGCAAGCAGGACCGCGCCGATCGCCGCGAGCTGGTCTCGCCGATGGACGGCGTGGTCAACCGCGTGCTGGTCAACACGCTGGGCGGTGTGGCCCAGCCGGGCAAGGCGGTGCTGGAGGTGGTGCCCGACGAGGCCCGCCTGCAGCTCAGCGCTCGCGTCAAGCCGGCCGACATCGGTTTCATCCGCGCCGGCCAGAAGGCCCAGGTGAAGATGCTCACCTACGACTCGGGCACCTACGGCGCGCTGGAGGCGCAGGTGGAACGCGTGGGCGCCGACGCCATCGTCGATGAGAAGGGCGAGTCGTACTTCGAGGTGCAGCTCACCGCGGCGCGCGACCAGATCAAGCTGCACGGCAAGCCCCTGCCCATCACGCCGGGCATGCCCTGCGACGTGGGCATCCTCACGGGGCAGCGCAGCGTGCTGCAGTACCTGTTCAAGCCGGTGCTGCGCGGTATCCAGGGAGCTTTGCAGGAACGATGAGCCGTCACAGTCGTCTTCCGGCACGCGTTGGCGTGCCGGCGTCGCCCTTGTCCGCCCGATCGGCGCCAGGGCTGGTGATCGCCCTGGCGATCGCGCTGGCCGGCGTGGCGCCGGGCGTGCGCGCCCAGGCGGCGGCGCCGGCCGCCCCGCTCGCGGCCACGCCGCCGGCCGAATCGCTGGCGGCGATGGTGGCGCGCGTGCTGTCGCAGGACCCGGCGGTGCGCGTGCAGGGCGCCTTGCTGCAGGCCACCGACGAGCGGCGCAGGCAGGCCCAGTCGCGGCTGTGGCCCACGGTGGGGGTCAGCAGCACGCGCGGCAGCGCCAACGTCACCGAGGAAAGCCTGTTCGGCAGCAACCTGCCCTTCGACCGCCGCACCGACCGCACCGAGGCCAGCATCCGCTGGAACCTCTACAACTTCGGCAACGACGCCGCCGAACTGCGTGGCGCCAGCCGCGACCTGGCCGCGGCCACCGAGGACATGCGCCGCGCCCGCGAGGAGACGGCCGAGCGCATCGGCGAGTCCTACATCGAGCTGCTGCGCGTGCAGCTGGTGGTGCCGCATTCGCAGCGGCGGCTGGACGCCGTGCGTCAGCTGGTGCAGCAGGTGGGCCGCCAGAACCAGGCCGGCAAGGTGTCCGATGCCGACCTGCAGCAGGCCCAGGCCTCGCTGCTGGATGCCGAGGTGGCGCACGAGCAGCTGCTGGCCGATCTGGTGAGCGCGCGCGAGCGCCTGGCCACGCTGACCGGCAGCGAACTGCGCGAGGCCGTGCCGGTGGCCCTGCCGCCGCCGGGTGCCAGCGTGGAGGCGCGCAGCGGCCTGGTGGCGGCCGCGCGCGAGCGGGCCCAGGGCGCCCGTGAGCGCGTGCGGCCGATGGTCTCGCTGGTGGCGCCCAAGGTCGACCTGGAGTACCGCCAGCGCCTGGCCGACCACACCACACCGGCCAGCACCACCACCGAGCGCTTCGGCTGGACGCTGAGCGCGCGCTGGGACTTCCCGGTGGCCGGCGAGAACTTCGCCCGCCGCGCCGAGGGCGAGCGCCGCGCCGAGGCGGCCGAGGCCGAGGCCGAGCGCGTGCTGCGCGCCGCGCAGTCCGAGCTGGCCAGCCTGCCGCCGCGCATCGCGCAGTCCGAGCGCGCCGTGGCCCAGATCGAGCGCCAGATCGCGCAGTACGACGCGCTGGTGCGCGCCGGCGAGCTGCAGTTCGAGGCCGGCCGCCGCACGCTGGCGCAGCTGGTGCAGTTGCATGACAGCCGCTTCAATGCCGAGCAGCGCCGCGTCGAGCAGTCGCACCGCCTGCTGCAGGCGCGCCTGCGTCAGCTGTCGCTGACCGGTGGCCTGCTGCCGGCGCTGAACCTGGAGTGAATGGCGGGCACCCGGCCTCGCGGGTACGCGAGACCACCCGCTCGGCCCGCTGAGCGCTGCGGCGCCTAGACGCCGCGCGGCGGGTGGGTGCTGAACCAGGCGCGCGCGTCGGCCGTGTCCTGCGCGATGCCCTCGCGCAGCGCCTCCAGCGACGGGTACTTGCGCTCGTCGTGCAGCTTGTGCATCAGCTCGACGGTGACGGTGCGGCCATAGGCGGCTTCGCTGGGCAGCCCGGCCGGCCAGTCCAGGCAATGCGTCTCCAGCAGCACGCGGCCGGCATCCTCCACGCTGGGCCGCACGCCCAGGCTGGCCACGCCGGGCAGGGGCTTGTCGCCCAGGCCGCGCACCTGCACGACGAAGATGCCCATGGCCGCCGGCTTGGCATGGGCGAAGCGCAGGTTCAGCGTGCGAAAGCCCAGCTCGCGGCCCAGCTTGCGGCCATGCACCACATGGCCGCTGATGGCGTAGGGCCGGCCCAGCAACGTGGCGGCGCGGGCCATGTCGCCGGCGGCCAGCGCCTCGCGCACCGCCGAGCTGGACACGCGCAGGCCGTGCACCTCGTAACTCATCATGCGCGCGACATCGAAGCCGTGGCGCTCGCCCAGCGCATCGAGCATCGCGTAGTCGCCGGCGCGGCGCGCGCCGAAGCGGAAGTCGTCGCCCACCAGCACATAGCGTGCGCCCAGGCCCTGGGCCAGCACGCGGCTGACGAAGTCTTCCGGCGGCAGGCCGGCCAGCGCGTCGTCGAAGCGCAGCACCACCACCTGGTCGACGCCGCAGCGCTCCAGCTCCTGCAGCTTGTCGCGCAGTGTGGCGATGCGCGCCGGCGCCATCTCGGGCTTGCCCAGGCGCTGGGCGAAGAAGTCGCGCGGGTGCGGCTCGAAGGTCATCACGCAGCTGGCCAGGCCGCGGTGGCGCGCCTCGCTGGTCAGCAGCGCCAGCATGGCCTGGTGGCCGCGGTGCACGCCGTCGAAGTTGCCGATGGTCAGCGCGCAGGCGGCGGCGCGCTGCGGGTGGTGGAAACCTCGAAAGACCTTCATGCCCGCGATTATCCGGCGCTCGGCGCGGGCTTGCCTGCAGCCTTGGCGACCCCCTTGCCCGAGGCCAGCAGCGCGGCGCGCTCGGCATCGGTGACGAAGCGCCACTGGCCCGGCGCCGGGTCGGCCACGGCCGGCGGCTCGGGCATGTCGATCGGGCCGAAGCCGCTGCGGTGCAGGCGCTCGCAGTGGTTGCCCACCGCCGCTACCATGCGCTTGACCTGGTGGTACTTGCCCTGCACCAGGGTCAGGCGCAGCTGCTGCGGGCCGATGATCTCGCAGCCCTCGGCGCGCACCGCCACCGGGTCGTCGAGCAGCACCACGCCCTCGCGCAGGCGCTTGACCTGGGCCTCGTCCACCGGCCGGGCGGTGTGCACCTCGTACACCTTGGGCACATGGTGCTTGGGCGAGGTCAGGCGGTGGATCAGCGCGCCATCGTCGGTGAGCAGCAGCGCGCCGGTGGTGTCCTGGTCGAGCCGGCCCACCGGCTGCACGCCGCGCGTGCGCAGCGGCGGCGGCAGCAGCAGCATCACACTGGGCCAGGCGCCGGGCTTTTGCGAGCACTCGTAGCCGGCCGGCTTGTTCAGCAGCACCAGGGCCGTGGCCTGCACCGGCCAAAGCCGGCCCTCCACCTCCAGCACCAGGCCGTCGGGCGGGAACAGCGCGCCGGGGTCGCTGACCACCTCGCCCTGCACGCGCACCAGGCCCTGCTCGATCAGGCCGGCGCAGACGCGGCGGGTGCCGTGGCCCTGGCTGAACAGCAGTTCGTCCAGGCGCTGGGGGCGGGCGGGCTTGGCGGGGCGGGCAGAGGACATGGCCGGATTATCCCGGCCGGGGCTCAGGCGCTGCGGCGCCGGCGCATCACCGCGCCCAGCAGGGCCAGCCCGCCCAGCAGGCTGGCCGCGGTGGCGGGCTCGGGCACGGGGGCCACGCCCACGTCGCCGGCATGCACGGCCACGGCATAGGCCTGGATGCCCAGCGATCCGGTGCCCTGGCGGCCTTCGGAGAACAGGAAGGCCAGTGCCGAGTTGTTGTTGTTCACCAAGGTGCCGGTCCAGTAGCCCATGTTCAGCCCCACGTGTTTCAGCGGGCTGAGGTCGGGTGTGCTGTCGTAAGCGGCGGGTGTCACGCAGCTGCTCGGCGCGGCGTTGTTGGGCTGGCACTTGCCGGTGAGGCCGAAGGTCACGTAGTACAGGTGGCCCAGCTCGGAACGTGTGCCCCAGCCGATGCCCGCGGCGGCGGTGCCTGCGTCGGTGCTGCCGTTGTTGGTGCCGGTCAGCAGGAAACTGCCGCCGCTGACGGGCGAGACGGTGGGCAGGCGCCAGCCGGTGACGCCACCCGCCTGCAGCTGCGCTGCCCAGGACATGGCGCCCGACCAGCTGAGCAAGGCCTGCTGGCTGCGGAAATCCGCCAGCCAGGTGATGTCCAGCAGCGTGTCGTAATAGGCCTCCACCGTGGCGTTGGCGCCGTCCAGGCTGCGCGCCTGCAGCGCGGCATGGCCTGGCGCGGGCGCCGCAGCGAACACGGTGACGACCGCCAAGGCGGCGAGCGGGGCGGGGTGGCGAGCGGATGACATCGGGCGGCTTCCTCCTGGATCTTCTGGGACTGCCCTACATCGGCAGCCGCGCCGAGTGTGGCTCAGTCGTGCAGCTCGATCAACGTGACATGCCCTTCCTTGGCCGGCCAGGGGCGGGCGACGATGCGCTCGGCGATGGCGCCGGAGCGGAATTCGGCCGCCACCGGGCGGTCCAGCTCGTTGATCAGCTTCTTGCTGGTGGACACGCCGGCCACGCCGGGCGGGATGCCGGGGGCGGCCGCGCCATCCAGCAGCACGGTGTCGCGCGGCAGGCCGAAGTAGCCGCGCGGGCGGCTGAACGTGACCACCGCCGCGGCCGCCTGTGCATCGGCCGGCAGCAGGCGCTCGGGCCGCAGGTGCACCACGCTGGACGAACGGGCGAAGGGCGCGCGGTACACGTGCGTGGTGGCCAGCCCCGGCACCGCCAGGACAAATTCCAGCGGCGTGCGCGCATCGGTGGCCAGCGGGCCCCAGCGGCCGTCGGCGGCCACCGTCTTGTCCAGCAGCGGCGCGCCCTGGCGCGCGCCGGTGGCCGCATCCACCGCGTAGACGGTGACCCGCGCACCCGGCGCCGGCAGGTTGCTCGGGCTGCCGGCCTGGATGCCGGTGGCCAGGCCATCGAGCAGCACGCGCGCCTCGGCCTTGACCGCCGTGGTGGCCGGTGCGCGGCCGGTGACGAAGCGCCAGGCCTGGGCAAAGGCCTCGGCGTGGTAGCTCACCTCGCGGTGGTCACGCCCGGGCAGCACCACGTTCTCGGCGCCCTTGAGCGCCGGGCCCTCGGCGGTGACGTTGGTGGGTGTGCCCTTGGCGCCGATCCACACGCCGTCGGGCTGGGCGAACTTGTCGTTGTGGTCGGAGCGGATCGTCATCCACTTCAGACCGGGCGTGACCTCGTCGCCATTCGGTCCCTTGGGCGCGTTCAACGCGGTCAGAAACGGACCTGCGCCGTTGAACTCGTTGTTGGGCCGGAAGCCGGGGTTGGCCCACACGCCGTGGTTGGGCGTGCCGCCCAGGATGGCATGCGACACCTTGCCGGCGCAGCCGCCGTTCTGGATGCAGTCGCGGATGGCATTGCCGCCGCGCGAGTTGGCCATCAGCACCACCTGGCGCGCGCCGGTGGCGGCCAGCACGCGGTCGACCTCGGCGGCCAGGTGGTTGCGCTGGTCGGTGCTGCTGCTGCGGCCGTCCTGCGCCTGCGTGTTGTCGTCGCGCGCCAGCGGGTACGGAAAGTTCACCGCATGCAGGCGCTCGCGCGGCCAGCCGTTGCTCTCCCAGCGCCAGATCGTCGTCTGCCAGGTGGCGGCCGAGTCGCCATTGCCATGCACGAACACGATGGGTGGCTGCACATCGGCGCCGGGCGGCGTGCCCAGGCTGGCGCAGGCCGAGAGCAGGGCGCTGGCGGCCAGCGCGATCCAGGCGCGGCGGTGCAAAACGGACAGGGGCAGGGTCATGCGTGTCTCCGGGGTGGTCGTTGGGGGCCTGGGGTGGTGGGTTCAGGCCAGGCCCAGTTCGCGGGCCGAGGGCAGATCGGGCTCGGCCAGGCCGTGGGCGGCGCGCACGGCGTTCAGCACGGCGCGGGCGGTCACCTCGGCGGCCAGCGCACCCAGCACGCTGAGGTGGCCGGGCTTGCCGCTGCCGCCGGTGGCCACGGCAAACAGCGCGTCGCCGTCGGTCGCGGTGTGCACCGGGTTGATGCTGCGAGCCAGGCCGTCATGGGCCATGCTGGCCAGCTTGTTGGCCTGCGCCTTGGTGAGCGCGGCATCGGTGGCCACGATGCCGATGGTGGTGGCCATGCCGTCAAGCAGGTGCGCCGGCAGCTGGCCGTCGCACAGCGCGGCCAGCGTGTCCAGCGGCGTGCGGCCATCGGGCCCGCGCGCGCCGGCGATGACGCGGCCGCTGGCCGGGTCGACCACGTCGCCGATGGCGTTCACCGCGATCAGCGCCGCCACGGTGATGGCGCCGACCTTGATGGACGCGGTGCCGATGCCGCCCTTCATCGCGCCCTGGATGCCGAACAGCTTGCCCACCGACGCACCCGCGCCAGCGCCCACGCTGCCCTGGGCCGGGTGGGCGGCGCTGGCCGCCTGGCAGGCCGCGTAGCCGGCCGCGGCATCGGGGCGGATGCGGGCATCGCCCACCCACAGATCGAACAGCACGGCCGCCGGCACGATGGGCACCCGGGCCGGCCCCACGGGTACACCATGGCCACGCTCTTCCAGCCAGCGCATCACGCCGGTGGCGGCATCCAGGCCGAAGGCGCTGCCGCCGGTCAGCAGCAGGGCGTGCACGGTCTCCAGCGTGGCCAGCGGGTGCAGCAGGTCGGTCTCACGCGTGCCGGGCGCGGCGCCGCGCACGTCCACGCCGGCCACCGCGCCCTGCGGGCACAGCAGCACGGTGCAGCCGGTGGGGCGGCGGCTGTCGGTGAAATGGCCGACCGAGAGGCCGGCGATGTCGGTGATGGCGCCAGGAAACATGGGTCGGCTTCAGGCAATGAAAAAGGGCCGGTCAAGCCGGCCCTGGGATCGTAGGCGAGAACGCCGCCCGTTCAGGCGAACACGCCTGCGGTGTCCTGCATGCGGTCGGACACTTCGCCCAGGTGGTGCAGGGTGTCGCCGTAGGCCATCTCCAGCATCGTCAGGCGCTTGAAGTAGTGGCTGCTGATGTACTCGTCGGTCACGCCGATGCCGCCGTGCATCTGCGTGCAGGCCTGGCCCACGAAGCGCATGCTGTTGCCCAGCTGCACCTTGGCCTGGCTGATCGAGCGGCGGCGCTGCGGGGCGGCCTCGCCCAGCTTCAGCGTGGCGTAGTAGCTCATCGAGCGGCCCAGCTCCAGCTGCATCTTCACATCGGCCGTGCGGTGGCGCAGGGCCTGGAAGGTGGCCAGCGTGGTGCCGAACTGCTTGCGCGTGTTCAGGTAGTCGACCGTGATGGCCACCATGCGGTCCATCGCGCCCACGCCCTCGGCACAGGCCGCGGCGATGCCCACGTCCACGGCCTTTTCCAGCGTGGCCCAGCCGTCGGTGGTGATCAGCGTGGCGGTGGCGTTGGCCAGCTTCAACTCGCCGGCGCGGCCGCCGTCCTGCGTGGCGTAGCCGGTGGCCGTCACGCCGCTGGCACCCTTCTCGACCAGGAACAGGCCGATGCCGGCAGTGTCACTGGCGCCGCCCGAGATGCGCGCCGGCACGATGAAGGCATCGGCTTCATCCGCGGCCGGCACCACGCTCTTCTGGCCGCTGAGCTGCCAGGCCCCGCCGGCTTGCGTGGCCGTGGTCGTGACATGGCTGAGCTTGTAGCGCGCGGCGCGCTCCTGCAGCGCCGGCACCACCAGGGCCGAGGCGTCGGCGATCTTCGGGAACCAGGCGGCCTGCACCTCTTGCGGCGCGGCCTGCAGCAGCGCGGGCGACACCAGCGCGGCGGCGGCGAACGGGGCGTTGACCAGGCCGCGGCCCAGTTCTTCCATCACCACCATGGCTTCCACGGCGCCAAAGGCCATGCCGCCATGCGCCTCGGGCACGGCCAGGCCCGTCAGGCCCAGTTCGGCCAGCTCGGCATACACCTCGCGCGTCTTGCCGCCGGCCTTGGCCAGCGCATGGCGGCGCGAGAAATCAAAACCCTTCTCGACCCACTTGGCCACCGCGTCGCGCAGCGAGACCTGGTCATCGGTGAATTCGAAGTCCATGTGTTGTTCTCCTGGTCGGTCAGCCGAGCACGGTCTGCGCAATGATGTTGCGCTGCACTTCGTTGCTGCCGCCGTAGATGGTGGTCTTGCGCATGTTGAAGTAGGTGCCGGCCAGCGGTGCCACGGCGGCGGCGCCGGCAAAGTCGCCCTGCCAGCCGGCTTCCATGGCCTCGTGCGCATAGAGCTGGGTGACGGGGCCGGCGGCCAGCATCATCAGCTCGGTGTAGCGCTGCTGCATCTCGCTGCCGCGGATCTTCAGCAGGCCGGCGATGTCCAGGCTCTGCTTGCCGCTCTTCTCGGCGCTCAGCACGCGCAGCACCAGCATCTCCAGCGCCACCACGTCCACTTCCAGCAGCGCGATCTGGTCGCGGAAGCGCGGGTCGTCGTACACGCCCTCGGCCTTGGCGATGCGCTTCAGGCGCTCGAGCTCGCGCTTGGCGCGGTTGACGTCGGCGATGTTGGTGCGCTCATGCGCCAGCAGGTGCTTGGCGTAGGTCCAGCCCTTGTTCTCCTCGCCGATCAGGTTCTCGGCCGGCACCTCGACGTTGTCGAAGAACACCTCGTTGACCTCGTGCTCGCCGTCCAGCGTGATGATCGGGCGCACGGTGATGCCGGGCGACTTCATGTCGATCAACAGGAAGCTGATGCCGGTCTGCGGCTTGCCTTCGGTGCTGGTGCGCACCAGGCAGAAGATCCACTCGCCGAACTGGCCCAGCGTGGTCCAGGTCTTCTGGCCGTTGACGATGTACTTGTCGCCCTGGCGCTCGGCGCGGGTCTTCAAGGACGCCAGGTCGGAGCCCGAACCGGGCTCGCTGTAGCCCTGGCTCCACCACACTTCGCCCGAGGCGATGCCGGGCAGGAAGCGCTTGTGCTGCTCGGGCGTGCCGAAGGCCATGATCACCGGGGCCACCATCACCGGGCCGAAGGGCACGATGCGCGGCGCGCCGGCCAGGGCGCACTCTTCCTCGAACAGGTGCTTCTGGATGGCGGTCCAGCCCGGGCCGCCGAACTGCTTGGGCCAGCCATAGCCCAGCCAGCCCTTGCTGCCCAGGATCTTGGCCCAGCGCTGCATGTCGTCGCGCGACAGGCGCAGCGAGTTCAAAACCTTGTGGCTCAAGTCCTTGGGCAGGTTCTCGGCCACCCATTGCCGGATCTCGGCGCGGAAGGCGAGTTCTTCCGGGGTGAAGTTCAGATCCATGGTGAACGTGTCTCCTTGGCAGGGTCGGCCGGGCCGACGATTCGGGGTGCCAGTCGGGACGCATTCCGGCCGGCGGCACACAACCCCGGATTTTTAGCACGACCGTTCGATTCTTCTTTGTCCCTGCTGCGACAGGGAGGTATCGGGATAATTCCGGCGCATGAAGTCGAACACGGCCAGTCCACCTGGCGGAATGAGGGAGGAGGGGCCGGGCTACTGGCCCACGGTGTCGGCGCTGGCCGTGGGCCAGGTGCTGGCCTGGGCGGTGCTGTTTTACGCCTTCTCCAGCCTGGTGCTGCCGATGGGGCGTGAACTGGGCTGGCCGCAGGCCACGCTGATGGGCGCGTTCACGCTGGGGCTGGGCGTGAGTGGTGTGACCGGCTACGCCGTGGGTGCGGCCATCGATGCCGGGCGCGGGCGGCTGGTGATGACCGGCGGCGCCATCCTGGCCGGCATCGGCTGCCTGGGCTGGAGCCAGGTGAGCTCGCCGTGGATGCTGTATGCCGTGTGGGTGCTGCTGGGCGCGGCGATGGCGATGACGCTGTACGAGCCGGCGTTTGCGGTGCTGACCAAGCGCTACCCCGAGCGTTACGCGCACGGCATCACGGTGCTGACGCTGCTGGGCGGCTTTGCCAGCACGCTGAGCTTTCCGGCCACGGCCTGGCTGCTGCAGTGGGGCTGGCGCGCCTCGCTGGAGGTGATGGCGGTGGTGATGCTGGCCGTGGTGGCGCCCTTGCATGCCTGGGCGCTGCGCGGGCCGATGGTGGTGGCCCCGCCGCACCGGGCCGACGCCCAGGCCGACAGCACGCTGCACGAGGCGCTTCGCCATGCCGCCTTCTGGCTGCTGACGCTGTGCTTCACGCTCTACGCCTTCTCGCAGTCGGCCTTCTGGTCGCATGTGATGCCGGCCTTTGCCGAGCGCGGCGCCAGCGAGGCCGATGCGGTGAAGGTGTTGATGGTCATCGGTCCGGCCCAGGTGGCGGGGCGCCTGCTCTACATGTTTGCCGGTCGCGCCTGGAGCCTGCGGGTGGTGGGCGCGGGCGTGCTGCTGACGCTGCCGCTGTCGTACGCGCTGCTGGCGCTGGGCTCGGGCTGGGTGGCGTGGCTGCTGTTCGCGCTGGCCTTCGGCATTGCCAATGGCTTGGTGACCATCGTGCGCGGGGCGCTGGTGCCGCAGTATTTCGGCCGTGCGCACATTGGCCGGATTGGGGGCGTGATGGGCGGGATTGGGGCGGTCAGTCGCGCCTTTGCGCCTGTGGCGGCTTCGGGGTTGCTGGTGTGGTTGGGTGGGTATCGGGGTTTGCTGTTGGCGCTTTGTCTTCTGGGCTTGGTGGCGGTGGTTTGCTTCGGGTTGGCTCGGCGGCCTTCGGCGCGGTAGCTTGCTCTCTTGGCTTGGGCTTGGGCTTGGGCTTGCTGGGGGTTGAGCGGGCCAAGCCGTGCCCGGGTGTCCGGCGCCGCTCAACTGCGCTGGTCCGATGCTGCGCATCGGACTTCGCTGCAGTGCTCGAAGGCGTGGCGGCGCATCGCAACTCGCGCCGTTCGCTCGCGCTCACTGTGCTCGAACAAGCGATGCGAGTCAGAGGTCGATGCGGGCTGCGCCCGCCGCCACACCCGCTGCGCTCCTCGCCAGCGCAGATTCGCTGCGCCGGACACCCGGGCACGGCTTGGCGGCACAGTTTCCGCATGCGGTCTGATCACCACCGCCCGGTGGTCGCATGTGGCTGGTGGCATGCCACGGTGCATCGGGACGAGGACGTCGGGTGGCCGCCCGGCGTAAGTAAAGGAGGAGCCGGTGTGCGGGAGCACGCCGGCGGGGGACATGGAGCCGGGCGGCTACCCGGCGGCCTTGGCCACGCGCCCATCACAGCAAGCGAGCGGCACAACCAAGAGGGAAACGAATCACGAACAAGCCGCAGCCGCCTTCACCATCGCCCGCGCAATCACGATCTGCTGGATCTGCGTGGTGCCTTCATAGATGCGGAAGATGCGCACGTCGCGGTAGAAGCGCTCGATGCCGTATTCGCTCATGTAGCCGGCGCCGCCCAGGATCTGCACCGCGCGGTCGGCCACGCGGCCGCACATCTCGCTGGCGAACATCTTGCAGCAGCTGGCTTCCAGGGCCACGTCACGGCCTTCGTCGCGCTTGCGGGCGGCGTCCAGCGTCATGCACTCGGCCGCGTACAACTCAGCCTGGCTGTCGGCCAGCAGGGCCTGCACCAGCTGGAACTCGGCGATCTTCTGGCCGAACTGTTGCCGCTCCATCGCGTACTTCAGCGCATCGTCCAGCATGCGGCGGGCCACGCCCACGCACACCGCGGCGATGTGGATGCGGCCCTTCTCCAGCACCTTCATCGCGGTCTTGAAGCCGCGGCCTTCCACGCCGCCAATCAGGTTGGCAGCGGGCACGCGCACGTTGTCGAACACCACGTCGCAGGTGTGCGCGCCACGCTGGCCCATCTTCTTGTCGGGCTTGCCCAGCGAGATGCCGGGGCTCTTGGCGTCCACGATGAAGGCCGACACGCCACCCGCGCCCTTGTCAGCGGGGTTGGTGCGCGCCATCAGCGTGAACACCCCCGCTTGCGGCGCGTTGGTGATGTAGCGCTTGCTGCCGTTGACGATGTAGTGGTCGCCGTCCTTGATCGCGGTGGTGCGCAGCGAGGCGGCGTCCGAGCCCGACTCAGGCTCAGTCAGTGCAAAGCTGGCCATCACCTCGCCGGTGGCCATCTTGGGCAGCCACTGGTCCTTCTGCGCCTGGGTGCCGTCCATCAGGATGCCCATGGCGCCAATGCCCACCGTGGTGCCGATCACCGAGCGGAAGGCCGGCGAGGTCTGGCACAGCTCCAGCAGCACGCGCACTTCCTCTTCCATCGTCAGCCCCAGGCCGCCGAAGGATTCGGGGATGGTCAGCCCGAACAGGCCCAGCTCGCGCATCTGCTGCACGATGTCTTCGGGGATCTGGTCGGTCTCGGCCACCTCGTGTTCGGCGGGCACCAGGCGTTCGCGGACAAAGCGGCGCACGGCATCGCACAGGGCGGTCAGGGTGTCGGTGTCGCGGATCATGGCGTGCTCACAAGGTGTCGGATGTGCCGAGGATGGCCGTGGCCTGGCTGCTCAGCGTGCCGCCGTTGCCGTGGCACAGCGCCAGCTTGGCGTTCGCCACCTGGCGCTCGCCGCCCTGGCCGCGCAACTGGCGCACGCCCTCGATCAGCGTGTAGATGCCGTACATGCCGGGGTGCACGCAGCTCAGGCCGCCACCGTTGGTGTTGACCGCCAGCCGCCCGCCCGGGGCGATGGCGCCACCTTCCACAAACGATCCGCCTTCGCCCTTGGCGCAAAAGCCCAGGTCTTCCAGGAACAGGATGGTGTTGATGGTGAACGCGTCGTACAGCGCCACCACATCCATGTCCTTCGCGGCCAGGCCGGCCATGGCATAGGCCTGCGCGCCCGACTGGCTGGCCGAGGTGACGGTCAGGTCGTGCATGCTGCTGATCTGGCGGTTCCAGCAGGCGGTGGCCGCGCCCAGCACATGCACCGGCTTGTGCGGCAGGTCTTTCGCGCGGTCGCTGCGCACCAGCACCAGGGCGCCGCCGCCGTCGGTCACCAGGCAGCAGTCGCGCACGGTCAGCGGGTCGCTGATCATGCGGGCGTTCAGCACGTCGTCGATGCTCAAGGGGTCGCGCGTGAAGGCCTCTGGGTTCAGCCGCGCCCAGGCGCGTGCGGCCACGGCAACTTCAGCCAGCTGGCGCCGCGTGGTGCCGTACTGGTGCATGTGGCGCGAGGCGGCCAGTGCATAGGCGCTGGCGGGCATGAAGGGCTCGTACGGTTGCTCATACGGCTGCGGGTCCAGCGCGCGGCGGGCCTGGCCGATGGCGCTGCGGCTCAGCGTGCTGGTGCGTTGTGCACTGCCATAGCACACCAGCACGGCGTTGCACTGACCGCTGTCGAGTGCGCGGATGGCCGGCAGCAGGTGGGCGATGAAGCTGCTGCCGCCCAGCATGGTGCCGTCGATGTAGTTGGCGTTGATGCCCAGATGCTCGATGGCGGGCATCACCCACATCGAGGCGCCGGCGCTGCAGGTGGCGATGCCGTCGATGTCGTCCATGGTCAGGCCGGCATCGGCCACGGCCAGGCGGGCGGCGTTCGCCAGCAGCGACATGTCGTCGTGGCCATGGGCCTCGCCACAGCCGAAGGTGGCCACGCCGGCAATGGCGCAGCGGCCGCGCAGCGCGCGGTTGTCAGGGGTGCGGGCGGGGCGCATCAGGCGGCTCCTGCTGCGGTGGCGGCGATGGGGTCGCCCACGGGATCGAACAGCACCAGGCCCTTGCCCGACTGGCTGACCTGCACGCGCGCCTTCACGCGCTGGCCGATGCGCACCTCGGGAGGGGGCAGGCCCTCCACGCGGCTCATCAGGCGGCAGCCTTCGTCCAGGTCGATCAGCGCCACGTTGTAGTCGCCGCCCTCGGCGGGCTTTCGCCGCACCACGGTGGTGGCGTAGACCGTGCCGGTGCCGGCCGGCGCCTCGAAGGCCAGCGTGCCGCTGCCGCAGTGCGGGCACAGCTCGCGCGGCTGGAACACGGCCTGGCCGCAGCCGCCGCAGCGCTGGATCAGGAAGCGGCCCTGGTCCAGCGCGCGCTGGTAGGCCTGGTGGGCGTTGCCCGTGGGTTCGTTTGCGTCTGCCATGGTCTCAGTCCAGCTTGATGTTCAGATCCTTGATGAGCTTGGCGTACAGCGGCCCGTCCTTGCGGATCACCTCGGCAAAGGCGGCGGGCGTGCTGCCCACCGGCACCTGGCCCAGGTCATCGATGCGCTTGCTCACCTCGGGCAGGCGCGTGATGCGCGCGATCTCGCCCGACAGCTTGTTGACCACCAGCGTGGGTGTGCCGGCCGGCACGAAGAAGCCGAACCAGCCCTTGGGCTCGAACAGGCGATAGCCGGCCTCGGACAGCAGCGGCGCATCGGGCGCCATCTTCAGCCGCTCGGTGCCGGTGACGGCCAGCACCTTGAAGGCGCCCGACGCCACATGCGCGCGGGCCGTGCCGGCATCGACGAAGGCGGCGCTGATCTGGCCGCCCAGCAGGTCGTTGACCATGGGGGCCGCGCCCTTGTAGGGCACGTGCACCAGGTCCAGCCCGGCCTGCGCCTTCAGCGCCTCACCCTGGATGTGCGAGCTGCTGCCCGCGCCATAGGTGCCGTAGCTGTGCTTGCCCGGCTGGCTCTTGATCAGCTGCACGAACTCGGCAATGTTCTTCACCGGCAGCGTCTTGGGCACCGACAACAGGCTGGTGCTGGTGGCCAGCATGGACACCGGCATGAAGTCCTTGTACGGGTCGTAAGGCAGCTTCAGCAGCGTGGCACTCTGGATGATGGCGGTGATGCCCAGCAGCACGGTGTAGCCATCGGGCGCCGATTTGGCCACGAAGTCGTTGCCCAGCACGCCGGCGGCGCCGGGCTTGTTCTCCACCACCACGGGCTGGCCGAGGGATGTTTGCAGGTGCGTGGCCACCAGGCGCGCCAGGATGTCGGTGGCGCCGCCGGGCGCATAGGGCACCACCAGCTTGATGGGCTTGGCGGGCCAGGCCTGGGCCTGTGCCGCCATGGGCGCCAAGCCCAGGGAAGCCACTGCGGCGGCCAGACTGGCGGCCAGCGCGCGTCGGCGCGATCGGATCTTGAGCATAGGCATGCGCGTCACTTCTCCATCGCTCGCGCGATCAGTTCCTTCATCACCTCGTTGCTGCCGCCGTAGATGCGGCCCACGCGGGTGTCGGCGTACAGCCGCGCGATCGGGTACTCCATCATGTAGCCGTAGCCGCCGTGCAGCTGCACGCATTCGTCGACGATCTGGCACACGGCGTCGCTCACCCAGCACTTGGCAATCGCCGAGGTGGGCAGGTCGAGTTCGCCGCGCAGCGAGCGCGCCACCAGGTCGTTGACGAAGCTCTCGGCGATGGTGGCTTTCATCTGGCACTCGGCCAGCTTGAAGCGCGTGTTCTGCATGCTCATCAGCGTCTCGCCGAAGATGCTGCGCTGCTTCACATAGGCCACGGTCTCGGCGATGGCGCGCTGCATGGTGCCCACGCCGCCGGCGGCGATGATCAGGCGCTCGCGCGGCAGCTCTTCCATCAGCTGGATGAAGCCGCGGCCCTCCTGCGTGCCCAGCAGCTGGCTTTGCGGCACGCGCATGTCCTCGAAGAACAGCTCGGCCGTGTCCACCGTGTGCTGGCCCACCTTGTCCAGCAGCTTGCCGCGGCGAAAGCCCGGCGTGCTGGTGTCCACCAGCACCAGGCTCACACCCTTGCCGCCCTTTTCTTCGCCCGTGCGGCACACCAGCACCACCAGGTCGGCGTGGTAGCCGTTGGTGATGAAGATCTTGCTGCCGTTGATGACGTAGTCGCTGCCGT
The DNA here is from genome assembly GCF_038066595.1 of Pseudaquabacterium inlustre. NCBI lineage: Bacteria > Pseudomonadati > Pseudomonadota > Betaproteobacteria > Burkholderiales > Sphaerotilaceae > Pseudaquabacterium > Pseudaquabacterium inlustre. The sequence goes on along the minus strand of NZ_JBBUTH010000001.1, from coordinate 1,059,474 downwards.
CCTTGACCGCGCGGGTGCGGATGGCCTGCAGGTCGGTGCCGGCGCCGGGCTCGGTCATCGCGATGGCGGCCACGCATTCGCCGGTGGCCATCTTCGGCAGGTAGTGCTGCTTCTGCGCCTCGGTGCCGTAACGCAGCAGGTACTGGGCCACGATGCCCGAGTGCACGCTGTTGCTGAAGCCGCCGGCCATCTGCCGCGCCCAGGTCTGCAGGATGACCATGTCGTGGCGGAAGTCACCGCCGCCGCCGCCGTATGCCTCGGGGATGCTGGCGCACAGCAGGCCGGCCGCGCCGGCCTTGTTCCACAGGCCGCGGTCGCCGTGCTTTTGCGCACGCCAGCGGGCGTCGTGCGGCAGCATCTCCTTCTCGGCGAACTTGGCGGCCGTGTCGGCCAGCATCTCCAGTTCGGGTGTCAGCCACTCGGGCTTGGGCGATGTGATCGTGCTCATGTCGTCATTCCCGTTCAGATCGCCACGACGGCATCACCCACCAGCTTCACCTGGCCGGCCTGGTTGACGGTCTTCAGTTCCAGCCGCGCACGGCACTCGCCGGCTTGCTCGAACAGCTCGGTGACGGTGCCGCTGCAGGTGATGGCATCGCCCACCTGGGTGATGGCGGTGAAGCGCACGCCGTACTCGCGCAGGCGCTGCTGGGGCACCCAGTTGGTGAGCAGGCGGCTCAGGTAGGCCATCGACAGCATGCCGTGGGCAAACACGTCGGGGTAGCCGGCGCGCTTGGCGAAGTCGATGTCCACGTGGATGGGGTTGTGGTCGCCCGAGGCGCCGCAGTACAGCGCCAGCGTCAGGCGCGAGACGGGCTCGGTGGTGAAGGCGGGCAGGGCGTCGCCCACCTTCAGGTCGTTCAGGTTCACGGTGCTCATCTCAGGCGTTCCTCACCACGGTGGTGCCGACCAGATCGGCCACATGCTCGCCACGCTGGTTGGTGACGCGGGTCTCGCGCACCACGAACTCCAGCGCGCCGCCCTTCTTGTCGTAGATGTCGGCAATGCGCTGCTGGAAGGTCAGCCGGTCGCCGGCATGGATGCCACCGTGGTACTTGAAGCGCTGTTCGCCGTGCAGCACCTTGGCGATGTCGATGTCCAGCAGGTCACGCAGGGCGCCAGGGTTGGGCGCGTCCATCTCCAGGCAGAACAGGAACGTGGGCGGCACCGGCAGGCCGGGGTGGCCCGCCGCCTTGGCCGCGTCTTCGTCGGTGTAAACCGGGTCGGTCTGGCCGATGGCCTTGGCGAAGAACTTCAACCGGCCTTTCTCGACGTCGACCGTGAACGGCGGCAGCTCGTGGCCGATGTAGGCTTTGTTCATCATCTCAATGACTCCGTTCGTACAAGGTGACGACGCAGGCGCCGCCCAGGCCCAGGTTGTGCTGCAGTGCCAGTCGCGCACCTTCCACCTGGCGTTGTTCGGCCTGGCCGCGCAGCTGCCAGGTCAGCTCGGCGCATTGCGCCAGGCCGGTGGCGCCCAGCGGATGGCCCTTGCTGAGCAGGCCGCCCGAGGGGTTGGTCACCACCCGGCCGCCATAGGTGTTGTCACCGTCGAGGATGAACTTCTCGGCCGTGCCCGGTGCAGTCAGGCCCAGGGCCTCGTAGGTCACCAGCTCGTTGGCGGTGAAGCAGTCGTGCAGTTCCACCACGTCGATGTCTTCGGGGCCGACGCCCGCGGCCTCGTACACCTTCTTCGATGCGGCCACCGCCATGTCGGCGCCCACCAGCTTGCGCATGTCGTGGCTGGCAAAGGTGCTGGCGGTGTCGGTGGTCATGGCCTGGGCGGCGATGCGCACACGCAGGTCCAGGCCGTGGCGGCGGGCGAAGTCTTCGCTGCAGACGATGGCCGCCGCAGCGCCGCAGGTGGGCGGGCAGCACTGCAGGCGCGTGAGCGGATCGAACACCATCGGCGAGGCCATCACCTCGTCCAGCGTGACGGTCTGGCGGAACACGGCCAGCGGGTTGCGCGCCGCATGCTGGCGCGCCTTGACCGAGATGCGCGCAAAGGTGCTGGCGGCGATGCCATGCTCGGCCATGTAGGCCCGCGCCGCGCCGCCGAAGAACTGCGCCGCGCGGGGCAGGGCCTCGTCGTAGCCCTGGTCTTCGGCCATGGTGTCCAGAAAGCGCGCCAGCGGGCTGGGCCGGTCGGTCCAGGCGCCTTTCAGCGGGCCGGGCACCATCTGCTCGAAGCCGAGTGCCAGCGCACACTCGATGGCGCCCGAGGCCACGGCCTGGCGTGCCAGGAACAGCGCGGTGGAGCCGGTGGCGCAGTTGTTGTTGACGTTGACCACCGGCACGCCGGTCAGGCCCACGTCGTACACCGCCGCCTGGCCGGCGCACGAGTCGCCGAACACATAGCCGACGTAGGCCTGCTCCACGCGCTCGATGGGCACGCCGGCATCGGCCAGTGCGCGGCGCGCGGCCTCGGCGCCCATCTGCGGATAGGGCGCGCTGGCGCCCGGCTTGGTGAACGGGATCATGCCCACGCCCACCACGTACACGGCGTTGCCCATGCCTTTGTCTCCTTCGCGGCTCAGGTTCTGGTTTGAGTGTGCGCGCCGGGATCTTGTTGGGGCAATGGCAGGGAGGGTGGCTGGGGATTGGCCGAAACGCTCAGGCTTTTGTGTGGGTTTACGAGGAGTTTCGCGCTGCTTTCGTCGGAGCGAGCCAAGCCGTGCCCGGGTGTCCGGCGCCGCTCAACTGCGCTGGTCCGATGCTGCGCATCGGACTTCGCTGCGGTGCTCGAAGGCGTGGCGGCGCATCGCAACTCGCGCCGTTCGCTGACGCTCACTGTGCTCGGACAAGCGATGCGAGTCAGAGGTCGATGCGGGCTCACGCCCGCCGCCACGCCTCCTGCGCGCCTCGCCAGCGCAGATTCGCTGCGCCGGACACCCGGGCACGGCTTGGCGGCACGGTTTCCGCATGCGGCTCGTGCCTTGTCACGGTGTCTCGGGACGAGGACGCCGGGTAGCCGTCCGGCGTAAGTCAAGGAGGAGCCGAGGTGCGGGAGCACCTTGGCGGGGGACATGGAGCCGGGCGGCTACCCGGCGGCCTTGGCCGTGTGCCGACCCCGGCAAGCAGACAGCAACAAGGATGAGATCAAACCCGCCCCGGCCCATCCCCCGTCGCCGGCGCCCGATACCGGAACGTGCCCATGCTCTTGGCCACCACATGGCCATGCTCGTCGTGCACCTCGGCCTCGCAGAAGCACACCGAGCGGCCGCCGCCGGTGGCCTTGCCGGTGGCGGACAGGCGGCCCGAGGCCGGATGCATGAAGGCGATGTGCATGTCCACCGTCACCACCTCGCGGCTGTAGTCGATGCGGCTCAGCGCGGCGTGGGCCATTGCGCAGTCCAGCAGCGTCATCAACACGCCGCCGTGGCCACCGCCGTGGTTGTTGCACAACTCGGGCCGCAGATCCAGCTCGATCAGCGCCTCGCCATGGTCGGCGCGCACGCGGCGCACGCCCAGGTGCTCGATGAAAGGCACATGCCGGTCGCGGCCATGCAGGGCCTTGGCCGGGGAGGCTGCAGCGGGTTGGGCGGTCGAGGTGGCGGTCTTGGTCGGGCTCATGCACTCGCGAGCATGCCGCAGCGGCCCGCCGGCCGCGATGGCCGGCCCGCCCGGTGGCATTGGCCGAAACGATCAGCCCGGCACTGGGCGCCTCAGCTGCGCCGTGGTCGCAGGCGCCACAGCACCAGTCCGGCGATGGCCGCGGTCAGCACCGCGATGATGGCCAGCATGGCCCAGAAGCCGTGCGGGTGGTCGGCCAGCGGGATGCCGCCCACGTTCATGCCCATCAGGCCGGCGATCAGATTGATCGGCAGCGCCAGCACCGTCACCATGGTCAGCACGAACAGGCTGCGGTTGTTCTCCTCGGCCACACGGGTGGCAGCCTCGTCCTGCATCAGCTTGATGCGCTCCTGCACCGCGCCCACGTCGCGCAGCACCAGCGCGAACTCCTCGCTGGCGTGATTGAGGCCTTGCCGGTCGGGGCCCGACACCCAGCGCGGCGGGTTGGCCAGCGTGCGCATCAGCGCGCCGGGCTCGGGGGCCAGCAGGCGCTGCAGCCGCACCATCAGGCGCCGCAGCCGGCCCAACTCGGCGGTATGGCGCTCGTGGTGGCCGGCCAGCACGGCGTCCTCGATGTCGTCGAGCCGGTTGGCCACGCGGCGCACGATGCGCTGCAGTTCGTCGGCCTGGTCGCGCAGCAGGTGGTCCAGCAGCGCCAGGCTGGTGTCCAGCGTGTCGCCGCGCTTGACCGCCATGCGCAGCCGGTCGATCGAGCGCAGCGGGTGGCGCCGCGCGCTCACCACCAGGCGCTCGGTCACCCACACCCACAGCGTGGCCACATCGCTGGCGTCGAAGCTGAAGTCGTAGGTGACATCGTTGATCACCGCGAACAGCGCGTCGCCCTCGCGCTCGATGCGCGTGGCGCGCGAGCCCTCGCTCAGGTCCTCGAAGAACGAATCCTCCAGCCCGGCATGGCGGCGCAGCCAGGGCTCGGCGCCGGTGTGGCCCAGGTTGAAGTGCAGCCACACGAAGCCGCCGGGCGGGGCCTCCAGCACCTCGTCGCCAGGGCCCAGCGCGGGCAGGGCCTCGGGCGCCTGGCCCGGCGCGCAGCGGTAGCCGCAGATCAGGCCGTGCTCGTCGGCGCCATAAGCCGGCAGGGGGTGGGTCAGGGGGGTGCTCATCGTCGGGGGTGGGCGATGCTGGCACGGGCCTGTGTCACGGTGATGTCACACACAAGGCCAAGCATCCGGCTTTCGATCGCCGGCCCATTGTGGCCGCCTGCCGCTGCCATGCCCCTGAATCCGGAACACGATGACCTGATGGCGCGCATCCGCGCCGACCTGCTCGACGGCTACGACGAGGAGCTCGAACTCGAGATCGAGGACCGCACCGTCGACGATGCCCTGGCGCAGCTGGAGCGCGAGACTCCGGCCGACGACGCCGGCACGCGCAGCGCGCGCGTGGCCTACTTCCGCGAGCTGTTCCGCCTGCAGCGCGAGCTGGTGACGCTGCAGGACTGGGTGGCCCACACGCGGCAGAAGGTGGTGATCCTGTTCGAGGGCCGCGACGCGGCCGGCAAGGGCGGCGCCATCAAGCGCATCACGCAGCGGCTGAACCCGCGCGTGTGCCGCGTGGTGGCGCTGCCGGCACCCAACGACCGCGAGAAGACCCAGTGGTACTTCCAGCGCTACGTGCCGCACCTGCCGGCGGCCGGCGAGATGGTGCTGTTCGACCGCAGCTGGTACAACCGCGCCGGCGTCGAGCGGGTGATGGGCTTTTGCTCCGACGACGACGTGGAGGAGTTCTTCCGCTCGGTGCCGGAGTTCGAGCGCATGCTGGTGCGATCGGGCATCCGGCTGATCAAGTACTGGTTCTCGATCACCGACGAGGAGCAGCATGTGCGCTTCCTCGGCCGCATCCACGATCCGCTGAAGCAGTGGAAGCTGAGCCCGATGGACCTGGAAAGCCGCCGCCGCTGGGAGGCCTACACCGCCGCCAAGGAGGCCATGCTCGAGCGCACCCACATTCCCGAGGCGCCGTGGTGGGTGGTGCAGGCGGTGGACAAGAAGCGCGCGCGGCTGAACTGCATCGCGCACCTGCTCGGCCAGTTCAGCTACCACGAGGTCGAGCGCGCGCCGGTGCACCTGCCACCGCGCGAGCGCCACGCCGACTACGTGCGCCACCCGGTACCGCCGGAGATGTTCGTCCCCGAGCGCTACTGAGCCGGCGCGCGCGGCGGCGCGGCAGCGCCTCAGGCGGTGGCGGTCAGGCTGCTGGTCGCCGACACCTGCGAGGCGGCATAGGCCGCATAGGCCTGGGCGATCTTCTCGATCATGGCCTTGGCGTCGAAGCTGGCGGTGCTGTTGCCGGATGTGGTGCCGGACGTGCTGCCGGTGGTGCTGGTGCCGGTGCTGTCCTCGTCGCTGCTGCTGGCGGCGGGCGGCGGGCCGCCATGGTGGCCGTGCGGGCCCTGCGGGCCTTGCGTGGCCTGCGTGCCGCTGGTGGCGTCGGTGCCTTCGCTGGCACTGGCGCGCTCGGCCTCGTGCGCGGCCATCATCTGGTCGCGCATCGCGCTGATCTCGTCGCTGCTCAGGCTGCCGTCGCCGCTGGTGTCGATGGCCGAAAAGAAGGACTGGGCCGCCTCGCTGGCGCTGTCCAGGCCGAACTCGCTGCCCGAGACGCTGCCGTCGCCGTCGCTGTCCAGCGAGGCGATCGGGTCGGGCGGCGGGCCGCCGGCGCCTTCCGCCCCGCCCATGCCACCCATGCCGGCAAACTGCATCGTCGACATGCCCGACATCGCGCTGCCGCCGCTGGCGGCATCGGGCGGCGGGCCCGGGGGCGGGCCGCTGCGGCCGGCCTCGCCGGCCTGCTGGGCGATGGCGGCAAAGCTGCTGCCGCTGGTGCCCTGGGTGCTGCCACTGGCCGTGGCCTGGCTGGCCGCCCGGTTGAGGGCCTGCATGGCCCAGGCCTGGCTGGCCTGCATCGAGGAGGAGGAGGAGACTTGCATCGTGAACCTTTCGTGCGTCGGTCGATGAGGTGAGCCGGTGTGCCGTCGGCCCGCCAAGCTCGGTCACTGGCGGTCACGGAGTGCCGGTGATGTGATCCTCGGCGCGGTCTGTCAATCCGGTGTCGCCATCGTGTGAGGCGCTTGACACCATCGGCGCCTGGCTCAGCACAACACTGTCGTGGAGCGGCAGAAAACAGTAGCCCTGGCCGCGCACCGTGCGGATCAGACGCGGTGACACCGGGTCGTCGCCCAGCGTGCGGCGCAGGCGCGAGACCAGCAGGTCGATGCTGCGGTCGCGCTGCGCATGGGCGGCGCCCAGCGCCAGCTCCAGCAGCTCGCTGCGGCCCAGCGGCCGGCCCGGGCGCTGCATCAGCGCGCGCAGCAGGCGGAACTCGCTGGGCGACAGCGGGATGAAGCGTTCCGGCGGCGCCGCGTCGGGCTCCGGGGCCGAGGGCGGCGTGTGCACCCCGCGGCGGGCGGGGTCGAGCCGCCAGCCGCCGCTGCCGCGGGCCTCGGGCGGCAGCCCGAGACGGTCCTCGCGGTGGCGGCGCAGCAGGGCGCTGACGCGGGCGCGCAGCTCGCGCGGCCCGCACTCGCCATCCACCACCGCGTCGGCGCCCAGTTCCAGCGCCACGGCGCGGTCGGTGGCGTCGGCATGGGGTTGCAGCACGATCACCGGCAGACGCGGGGCCGCGTCGCGCAGGCCGCGCAGGCGCTGCCAGGCATCGCCGCCGCCGTGGCCGGCCCGTGCATCGCGCGCCGTCGTGGCGCGCGGGCTCATCAGCACCAGGTCGAAGCCGCGGGCCGGCGCCAGGGCGATGGCCTCGGCCTCGGTGGTGGTGTGCACGCGGTGGCCATGCGGGCGCAGGCATTGCGCCAGCCATTGCTGCATGCGTGCGTCGGGGTCGACCACCAGCACCCGTGCAGGAACGGACGGCGCGGCGGGCTCGGGCAGGGAATGGGCAGTGGCGGACATGGCAGCAACGGTACGCGGCCGGCGGGGCCCGCCAAGGCGCGATCAGTCGGCCCGCCGAAGGGCTATTTACCTGGCGTTCACCGGCCAGCAACATGGGCCGTCCGCCACGCCCTCCCGCACGCCCCGCCGCGCAAGGCAGGGCGTGCGGGGGGCGCGGGCGTCAGGCGGCCAGCCAGCGCGCCAGGCGGCGGCGCAGCGTGTCCAGCTGCAGCGGCTTGGTCAGCACGCCGTCCATGCCGGCGGCACGGCAGGCGGCATGGTCCTCGGGGCTGGCGTGGGCAGTCAGCGCCACGATGGGCGCGCCGGGCCAGCGCTGCTCGCGCTGCAGCGCCCGCAGGCGGCGGGTGGTCTCCAGGCCGTCCATGCCGGGCAGCTGCAGATCCATCAGCACCAGCGCGGGCGGCTGCTCCATGCAGGCGGTGAGCGCCGAGGCGCCGTTGCCGGCCAGCGTGGGCCGCAGGCCCAGTGCGCGCAGCAGCTCCTGGCCGACGAGCTGGTTGACCTCGTTGTCCTCCACCAGCAGCACGTTGGCCGAGGGCTGCAACGCCGGCTCGGCATGGCGTGTGCCGCTGCTGTGGCCGCCCAGGCCGTCGTCGGTGCAGGTGAGGATGTGGCGCAGCTGGCGCGGCGTCAGCGGCGCCACCAGCGGGCGCATCTGCAGCGCGGCGGCGGTGGTCTCCAGCGCGGTGTCGCGCCAGTCGGGGCGCACCAGCAGGCGCATCTGCGCGTCGGGCAGGGTGCGGCGCAGTGCCGGCAGGTCCACGTCGGCATGCAGCGCCGGCTCGGCCAGCAGCACCAGGTCGGGTGGCGGCGCGTCGTCGCGCTCGGCCTGCCGGGCCAGCGCGGTGGCGGCGTCCACGCTGTCGAGCACCTGCGTCTGCCAGCCCAGGCGGGCCAGGCGCTCGGCCAGCCACTGGCCCGCGCTTTCGCGGTGGTAGACCAGCCAGGCCAGGCCTGGCGCCGATGCGGGCGGCTCGGCCGGCTGGGCTGGGGCCTCGGCCTCGTCCAGGCACAGGCGCAGCGTGAACACCGAGCCGCCCTGCGCCGGGCAGTCCAGCGTCAGCTGGCCGTGCATGGCCTCGGCCAGCAGCGTGGCGATGGCCAGGCCCAGGCCGGCGCCGCCATGGCCGCGCGACAGGCTCTCGTCGCCCTGCACGAAGGGCTCGAACACCTGGGCACGGCGCTCCGGCGGGATGCCGGGGCCGGTGTCGGCCACCTGCACCTCCAGCGCCACGCGGCCGTCGTCGGTGCGGCGCGACACGCCACGCAGGCTCACCGAGCCCTGCGGCGTGAACTTCAGTGCATTGCCCAGCAGGTTGGTGACGATCTGGCGCAGGCCGCCGGGGTCGCCCATCAGCCAGTGCGCGTCGCCCACCCAGTCGAACATCAGCAGCAGGTCGCGTTGGCGCGCCAGCGGCATCACCGCGCGCAGCGTGTCGGCCAGCGCCTGCGTGGCGTCGAAGGGCTTGCGGCGCAGGTCGGCATGGCCCGACTCGATGCGCGAGAGGTCCAGCACGTCGCTGATGGTCTGCAGCAGGGCCTGGCCCGACTGGTGCGCGGCGCTGAGGAAGCGCTGCAGCTCGGGCGTGTCGGCGCTGCGCAGCGCCAGCTCGGTGAGGCCCAGCACGCCGTTCAGCGGCGTGCGGATCTCGTGGCTCATGTGCGCCAGGAAGCGGCTCTTGGCCGCGGCGGCGCGTTCGGCCTCCTGGCGGCGCTGCTCGGCCAGGGCCAGCGCGGCCTCCAGGCGGGCGGTGCGCTCCTGCACCAGGGCTTCCAGCGCCTGCTGCTGGGCGGCCAGGTCCAGCCGGGCCAGCTTTTCCTGGTGCACGTCGGTGACGGCGCCGCTGACGAAGGCGGGGCGGCCATCGTCGGCCGGCCACACCTGGCCGCGCCCGCGCACCCAGCGCCACTGGCCGGCCGCGTCGCGCACGCGGATCTCGTAGTCGAAGGGGCCGCCGCGGCCCAGCGCCTGGCGGTAGGCGGCCAGCACGCTGGCGCGGTCATCGGGGTGGATGTGCCCGCGCACCAGGCGGGCGGGCAGCAGGGTGGCGTTGGGATCGAACCCGAACAGGCTGCGGAGACTGGCCGATTGCCACAGGTCTCCGTTGCGCAGGTCGTGTTCCCAATAGCCGTCTCGCGACGAGGCGAGTGCGCGCTGGCAGCGCAGCAATGAAGGCGTTTGGGCGTCAGCGGTCATCCGTACAGCGACGAGCTCGGCCCGCGGCCGTTTCTCGGCTCGATGCGGATCCACTCCCTTCCCCCGGCGACTCTAACACCCGTAACCACGTGTTTCCACCGGTTGCGGTACCGCTTTCAGGCGCGGCGGCCGGCGCTCAGCGCTTGAAGCGTCCGTCGGCGCCGACGATCGACAGGTCGGCGTAGTCCAGGCCGCTGTGGTCGCTGGCGCTGTAGCTCAGCTCCAGCCCGCCCAGGTTGTAGCGGGTCAGGCCGTCCAGCGCCCGCTGCAGGCCGGTGCGGGTGAGGTCGCGCGCGGCGGCGGCGCGGCGCAGGCCCTCCAGCAGCACCTTGGCGCTGGCATAGCCTTCCAGCAGGGCCGGCGTCACCTCGCCGGCCAGCTGCGGGTACTGCGCCACCAGGTCGTGCGCCTCCTTGACCAGCGGCACGGCCAGCGCCCGTTCGCTGGGCAGCACCTGGCTGACGATCACGCCATGCGCCAGCGGGCCCAGCGACTTGACGAAGCCGGCCGAGGCGTTGTTCGACAGCGTGGCCAGCTGCGCGGCGCTGCCGGCCGCGCGCAGGGCCTTGATGCCGTCGACCACGGCCGTGCCCGAGCCCAGGAACAGCACCGCCTGCGCATCGGCGGCCAGCAGCTGCTTGACCACCGGCGCGAAGTCGGGCTTGCTGCGGTCGTACTTGAGGTGCGCCACCGGCTTCAGCGTGGCGCCGAAGCCGCGCAGCGCGCCGGCCGCGGCGGCGTCACCGAAGCTGTCGGCCACCTGCACGATGGCCAGCCGCGACACGCCCACCTGCACCAGGTGGCGCACGATGCGCTCGGCCTCGCGCTGGTAGGAGGCGCGCACGTTGTAGACCCAGGGGTTGACCGGCTGGTGCAGCAGCATCGCGCCGGTGCTGGGGCCCACCAGAGGCAGCTTGGCCTGGGCCAGCACCGGCAGGATGGCCTGGTTGTGCGGCGTGCCGCGCGTGAGGAACAGCGAGATCACCCCCTCGTCGGCCAGCTTCCGGGCGTTGGCGGCGGCCTGTTCGGGCTCGAAGCGGTCGTCCAGCTGCACCAGCTCGACCTTCTGCCCCCCGATGCCGCCCTGGGCATTGACCTGGGCGAAGGCCAGCCGCGCACCGGCGGTGGCTTCCTTCACCGTGGCCGCCACGGCGCCGGTGAGGCCGGCCGTCTGGCCCACGCGCAGCTGGGCCTGTGCCGCGGCCGGCCAGGCCAGCATGGCCCCCGCCAGGCCCAGCGAGGCGGCCATTGCGCACACGACCCTGCGACTCTTGTTCATCGCCCACTGCCTCCGATGATCCGCGGAGGCGCGATTGTGTGACCAATCGCATGGGCCGCCGCCTACGTGCTGACCCTCGGTGGACGGTGCGCCGACGGGGAGGGCGTGCCGGCCGGCGGGGCTTGGGGGTGGCGTCCGCCGCCGCCGGGAGCGCCTGCCTAGAATGGTCCGCCCCCACCCCTGCGCCACCCGCATCCACACCATGTCCTCCGGCCTGATCCGCATCCGTGGCGCCCGTCAGCACAACCTGAAGAACCTCGACCTGGACATCCGCACCGGCGAGCTGACGGTGGTGACCGGGCCCAGCGGCTCGGGCAAGAGCAGCCTGGTGTTCGACACCCTGTATGCCGAGGGCCAGCGGCGTTATGTCGAGACCTTCAGCGCCTATGCGCGCCAGTTCCTCGACCGCATGGACCGGCCGGCGGTGGACAAGGTGGACGGCGTGCCGCCGGCCATCGCCATCGACCAGACCAACCCGGTGCGCACCAGCCGCAGCACGGTCGGCACGATGACCGAGCTGAACGACCACCTGAAGCTGCTGTTCGCCCGCGCCGCCGAGCTGTTCGACCGCCAGACCGCCCAGCGCGTGCGCCACGACACGCCCGAGACCATCTACGCCGACCTGTGCGCCCGCGCCGCCGATGCGGGCGACCCGCGCGTGGTGATCACCTTCCCGGTCGAGCTGCCGGCCACGGTGACGCCGGCCGAGGTGGAACAGTGGTTGAGCGCCAGCGGCTTCACGCGCGTGCAGGCCGAGCGCGTGGTTGAGAACCGAAAGATCCTGGATGTGGTGGCCGACCGCATCCGCCTGGGCAACGCCGAGAAGCCGCGCGTGCTGGAGGCCATCGAGACCGCCATCCGCCGCGGCAGCGGCCGGGTCAACGTCTACGTGCTGAAGGACGAGGGCGAGTCCGCGCTGTGGCGCTACTCAACCGGCCTGCACTGCCCCGACAGCGACCTGCGCTATGCCGAGCCGCAGCCGGCGCTGTTCAGCTTCAACTCGGCCTTCGGTGCCTGCGAGACCTGCCGCGGCTTCGGCCGCGTGATCGGCGTCGACTTCGGCCTGGTGATCCCCGACCACAAGAAGACGCTGCGCGGCGGCGCCATCAAGCCGCTGCAGACGCCGGCCTGGGCCGAGTGCCAGGACGACCTGATCAAGTACGCCGGCGAGGCCGGCATCCCGCGCGACACGCCCTGGCTGCAGCTCAGCGACACGCAGCGCCACTGGGTCATCGAGGGCAGCCCGCACTGGACCGGCAACTGGAACAAGCAGTGGTACGGCGTGCGCCGCTTCTTCGAGTACCTGGAGAGCAAGGCCTACAAGATGCACATCCGCGTCTTGCTGTCCAAGTACCGTAGCTACACGCCCTGCCACGCTTGCGGCGGCGCGCGGCTGAAGACCGAGGCCTTGCAGTGGCGCATCGGCAGCCAGGCCGATGCCGACGCGGCGATGGACGGCGGCCGCTACCAGCGCTTCCTGCCGGTGGGCGTGGACTGGACGCGCGCGCAGCTCGACGCGCTGCCGGGCCTGGCCCTGCACGACCTGATGCTGCTGCCCATCGAGCGGCTGAAGCGCTTCTTCGATGGCCTGAGCCTGCCCAGCACCCTACTGGACGAGGCGCTGAAGATGCTGCTCGACGAGGTGCGCACGCGGCTGAAGTACCTGTGCGACGTGGGCCTGGGCTACCTGACGCTGGACCGCCAGAGCCGCACGCTCAGCGGCGGCGAGGTGCAGCGCATCAACCTGACCACGGCGCTGGGCACCAGCCTGGTCAACACCATGTTCGTGCTGGACGAGCCCAGCATCGGCCTGCACCCGCGCGACATGAACCGCATCGTCGAGGCCATGCAGCGCCTGCGCGATGCCGGCAACACGCTGGTGGTGGTGGAACACGACCCGGCCGTGATGCTGGCCGCCGACCGCCTGATCGACATGGGCCCCGGCCCCGGCGAGCGCGGCGGTCAGATCGTGTTCGACGGCACGCCCGACAGCGCACGCACGGCCGACACGCTGACCGGCGCCTACCTGGGCGGGCGCAAGCAGGTGGGCCTGGGCCTGCGCCGCTTCGTGGCCGAGAACACGCCCAAGCTGATCGTCGAGGGCGCGCGCGAGCACAACCTGCGTGGCATCGACGTGGCCTTCCCGCTGCAACGGCTGACCGTCGTCACCGGCGTGTCGGGCTCGGGCAAGAGCACGCTGGTGCAGGACATCCTGGTGCCGGCGCTGCTGCGCCACTTCGGCCAGGCCACCGAGGCCCCTGGTGCGCATGAGCGCCTGCTGGGCGCCGACTGGCTGGCCGATGCGGTGTTCGTCGACCAGAGCCCGATCGGCAAGACCGCGCGCAGCAACCCGGTCAGCTACGTGGGCGCCTGGGACGAGATCCGCAAGCTGTTCGCGCTGGCGCCGCTGGCGGTGGAGCGCAAGTACACGGCCGGCATGTTCAGCTTCAATGCCGGTGACGGGCGCTGCCCCACCTGCGGCGGCTCGGGCTTCGAGCATGTGGAGATGCAGTTCCTCTCCGACGTGTACCTGCGCTGCCCCGACTGCGATGGCCGGCGCTTCCGGGCCGAGATGCTGGAGGTGAAGCTGGTGCGCGGCAGCTACGCGCTCAGCGTGGCCGATGTGCTGGACCTCACCGTGGCCGAGGCCACCGTGGTCTTCAGCGGCGACCCGGCGGTGGTGGCGCGGCTGCAGCCCATCGTCGACGTGGGCCTGGACTATGTGCGCCTGGGCCAGCCGGTGCCCACGCTCAGCGGCGGCGAGGCCCAGCGCCTGAAGCTGGCGGGCTTCCTGGCCGAGGCGGCCAGCAACCCCAAGCAGGCGGTGGCCAAGAAGGGCACGCTGTTCCTGTTCGACGAGCCCACCACCGGCCTGCACTTCGACGACATCGCCAAGCTGATGCGCAGCCTGCGCAAGCTGCTCGATGCCGGCCATTCGCTGATCGTCATCGAGCACAACCTCGACGTGATCCGCAGCGCCGACTGGATCGTCGATCTGGGCCCCGAAGGCGGCGAGGGCGGTGGTCTGGTGGTGGCCACCGGCACGCCCGAAGACCTGCGCGCCCACCCCAGCAGCCACACCGGTGCGGCACTGCGCGACTACGACCGCGACCTGGGCACCGGCACGCCGCAGGCCGAGGAGGGCCGGCCGCTGCAGCTGCTGGCCAAGGCGCGGCGCGATGCGCAGCGTGCGCTGAACGCCGCGCACGACGAGGCCATCCGCATCGTCAACGCCCGCGAGCACAACCTCAAGAGCCTGAACGTCGACATCCCGCGCGGCAAGTTCAGCGTCATCACCGGCGTGTCGGGCTCGGGCAAGAGCACGCTGGCCTTCGACATCCTGTTCAATGAGGGCCAGCGCCGCTACCTGGAAAGCCTGAACGCCTACGCCCGCAGCATCGTGCAGCCGGCCGGCCGGCCCGAGGTGGATGCGGTCTACGGCATCCCGCCCACGGTGGCCATCGAGCAGCGCCTGTCCCGCGGCGGACGCAAGAGCACGGTGGCCACCACCACCGAGGTGTGGCACTTCCTGCGCCTGCTGTGGGTGAAGCTGGGCATCCAGCGCTGCATCCACGACGGCGCCGAGGTGCGGCCGCAGAGCGTGGAGAGCATCGCCGCGCAGATCCTGCGCGACCACAAGGGCCAGCACGTGGGCCTGCTGGCGCCGCTGGTGGTCAACCGCAAGGGCGTCTACACCGATCTGGCCAAGTGGGCCAAGGCGCGCGGCCACACCCACCTGCGTGTGGACGGCGAGTTCATCAAGACCGACCCCTGGCCGCGGCTCGACCGCTTCAAGGAGCACACGCTGGAGCTGCCGGTGGCCGACTTCGTGGTCGACCTGGCCGACGAGGCCGCGCTGCGCGAGGCCCTGGCCAAGGCGCTGGATCTCGGCAAGGGCGTGCTGCACCTGCTGAGCCCGCTGGACGGCCTGGCCGCGGCGATGGAGGCTGGCGAGCCCACGCTGGGCATCGGCACGCTGAAGGTGTTTTCCACCAAGCGCGCCTGCCCGCAGTGCGGCACCAGCTACCCCGAGCTGGACCCGCGCATGTTCAGCTACAACAGCAAGCACGGCTGGTGCACCGGCTGCGTGGGCACCGGCCTGACGCTGACCCGCGAGCAGCGCAAGGCGCTGGACGACAGCGTGCGCGACGACAACGACAAGGGCCGCGAGCAGAGCTTCGCCAGCGACGAGGTCGAGCTCGAAGGCGTGTCGGGCGAGCCCTGCCCCGACTGCCAGGGCACGCGCCTGAACCCCACGGCGCGCGCCATCCGCTTCGACGCCCATGCGATCACCGAGGTGGCGCAGTGGTCGGTGGGCGATGCGCGGCAGTGGGTGCAGGGCCTGCGGCTGGAAGGCCGCGACGCCGCCATCGCCCGCGACGTGGTGACCGAGATCGCCAACCGCCTGCAGTTCCTGGAAGAGGTGGGCCTGGGCTACCTGACGCTGGACCGCGCCGCGCCCACGCTCAGCGGCGGCGAGGCGCAGCGCATCCGCCTGGCCGCTCAACTCGGCAGCAACCTGCAGGGCGTGTGCTACGTGCTGGACGAGCCCACCATCGGCCTGCACCCGCGCGACAACGGCATCCTGCTGAAGGCGCTGGGGCGCCTGAGCGAGCAGGGCAACACCCTGGTGGTGGTGGAGCATGATGAAGACACCATCCGGCGCGCCGACCACATCATCGACATCGGCCCCGGCGCGGGCAAGCGCGGTGGCCGGCTGATCGCGCAGGGGCAGGCGGCCGACCTGGCCGCACACCCCGATTCACTGACCGGCCGCTACCTGGCCCGGCCGCTGACCCACCCGATGCAGCCGCGGCGCATCGTCAACCGCGCCACCTTCCAGCTGCAGCTGCGTGGCGCCCACCTGCACAACCTGCGGCAGGTGGACATCGACGTGCCACTGCAGCGCCTGGTGGCGGTGACCGGCGTCAGCGGCTCGGGCAAGAGCACGCTGGCGCGTGACGTGCTGCTGGCCAATGTGCAGGCCGCCGTGGCCATGAAGGGCAGCAAGGCCGGCCGCGACGCGCTGGCCGCAGGCGAGCGGCCGGCCGGCGGCTGGGTGGGCTGCACGGGCCTGGCGGGCTTCGACCCCGTGGACCGCGTGCTCGAGGTCGACCAGACGCCGATTGGCAAGACGCCGCGCAGCTGCCCGGCCACCTACATCGGCTTCTGGGACGCCATCCGCAAGCTCTTTGCCGAGACGCTGGAGGCCAAGGCGCGCGGCTATGCGCCGGGGCGCTTCAGCTTCAACACCGGCGATGGCCGCTGCCCCAGCTGCGAGGGTCAGGGCGTGCGCACCATCGAGATGAGCTTCCTGCCCGATGTGAAGGTGCCCTGCGACAGTTGCCACGGCCAGCGCTTCAACCCCGAGACGCTGGCGGTGAGCTGGCGCGGCAAGAGCATCGGCGACGTGCTGCAGATGAGCGTGGACGAGGCGGTGGAGTTCTTCGCCAGCATGCCCGGCATCGCGCACCCGCTGCAGCTGCTACAGGACGTGGGCCTGGGCTACCTGACGCTGGGCCAGCCCAGCCCCACGCTGAGCGGCGGCGAGGCCCAGCGCATCAAGCTGGTGACCGAGCTGAGCAAGGTGCGCGACGACGTGACCCGCCGCGGCCAGAAGCCCCCGCACACCCTGTACGTGCTGGACGAGCCCACCGTGGGCCTGCACATGGCCGACGTGGCCCGCCTGATCCACGTGCTGCACCGCCTGGTGGCCGGCGGCCACAGCGTGGTGGTGATCGAGCACGACCTCGACGTGATCGCCGAGGCCGACTGGGTCATCGACATGGGGCCCGAGGGCGGCACCGGGGGCGGTACCGTGGTGGCGGCTGGTGCACCAGAACTGCTGGTGGCGCAAGGCACGCACACCGGGGTGGCGTTGAAGCCGGTGCTGGCGCGCGCGGCCTGAGTTGGATGGGGTTCGCGTGCCTCGGTTGGCGCGCAGCCAAGGCCGCCGGGTAGCCGCCCGGCTCCATGTCCCCCGCCCTGAGGCTCCCGCCTCAGGGCTCCTCCTTTACTTACGCCAGGCGGCCACCCGACGTCCTCGTCCCGAGGCACCGTGACATGCCATCAGGCGCATGCGACACCCGGGCACGGCTTGGCCCGCGCCACCCATAGCAAGTAAGGGGCAGATTCAGGATCCCGAATCGAACTGCTCCCAGTTCTTGCCCTTGAACTGCGCGTAGTAGGCCTTCACGGTGGCCATGTCGGCCTCGATGTCGCCCGAGGGCACGAGCACCGGCCCCAGGCCGCTGAGCTTGCGCGGGTAGTCCATGTAGGCCATCACGATGGGCACGCCGGCGCCGTGGGCGATCCAGTAAAAGCCGGTCTTCCAGTGGCGCGTCTTGCTGCGCGTGCCTTCGGGCGGCACCACCAGGGCCACCTGGCCATCGGCCTCGCGCAGGGCCTGGGCCGAGGCGGCCACCAGGTTGTTGGCCTGGGCGCGGTTCACCGCGATGCCGCCCAGCCAGCGCATCACCGGGCCGAAGGGCCAGCGGAAGATCTGGGCCTTGCCCATCCAGTAGACGTTGATGCGCAGCGCAAAGGCCACCATCAGCGTGTAGGGCAGGTCCCAGTTGCTGGTGTGCGGCGCGGCGATCAGCACGCACTTGGGCTGGCCGGGCGGCAGCTGGCCGTCGAGCTTCCAGCCGGTGAGGCGCAGAAACGCCACCGAGGCGGCGCGCAGCAGCGTGTTGACGCCGGGGGTGGTGAAGATGGTGCGGTGCATGGCGCTCGGGGCCCTGGCGCACAGGCCGGTCCCGGGCGCTCGTGGGGCCTGTATTACATCAGCGACGACGGACCCGCCACCCGCAGTGCGTCACGCGAAGGCGGAATCGCCGGGGCGGCGGCCGTGTCGGGGTTCATCAGGCCCATCAGTGCCATGGCCCGGTTCTGCATGGCCACGGCGCCGTCGTGCTCGCCGCAGCGGTCCAGCACGTCGCTGGCGCGCAGCAGCAGCTTCACCTCCCACATCGGGTCACAGCCGCGGCCCGACAGCAGGGCGGCCTCGGTGGCCAGGTCGCGCACCCGCTCGCGGTCGGCGCGGGCCTCCGGCACGGCGGGCAGGTCCTCGTCGCCGGCCTCGGCCAGGGCTTCCACCTGCTCGTCGTGGCGGTCGGCGGCATGGCAGGCCAGTTCGGCCTGGGTGCACAGCAGGTCGGCGCGCATGGCGTCGGCCGCGCCGGCGGGGATCAGCGCCACCCAGACGAGCGCGCGCTCGAGGTAGGCATCGGCACTGCGCAGGTCGTCCATGCGCTGCAGGCATTTGGCCACCTCGGCCAGGCGATGGGCCATCTCGGTGGGGCGTGCGCGCACGCTGGCGGCGTCCAGGGCCACCAGGGCCAGGTTCAGCGCGCGCTGGTGGTGCGCCGCGGGGCGGAGATCGGGTGGGCGCTTGGTGGCGCGGCGGTTGGGTTCGGTCATCGCGGCATCCTGGGCAGCGACGAAGGCTTCGCCACCGGTGTGACAGGATGCTACGGCGGGGGGCCGACGGCCCTTCCCCCCTGGGCACGGGGTGCGGCGGCGCGCTGGCGGGCCGGATGTGAAGCCTGCACGCCCGGCGCGGGCCGGGCCCGCCAGCGCCACAGCCGCCAGCCCAGCAGCAGGGCCACGAGGCCGGCGTACACGCTCCACTCGCCGAAGTTCTGCTTGGCCGCGCGCATCCAGAAGAAATGCAGCAGCGCCAGGCCCACGGCCACGAACACGCCCCGGTGCAGTGCCTTCCAGCGCGCTGCGCCCAGCATGCGGATGGCGGCGTTGAACGAGGTGGCGGCCAGCGGCACCATCACCAGCAGCGCTGCCGTGCCCACCAGGATGAAGGGGCGCTTGGCGATGTCACGCACGATGTCGTCGGCGGCGAAGCCCATGTCCAGCCAGGCGTAGCAGAGGAAGTGCAGCACGCCGTAGAAGAAGGCGAACAGGCCCAGCATGCGGCGCCAGCGCGCCAGCGCCGTCCAGCCCAGGGCCTCGCGCAGCGGCGTGACGGCCAGCGCCAGCACCAGGCTGCGCAGCACCCAGTCGCCGCTGCCGCGGATCAGCGCCTCGGCCGGGTTGGGGCCCAGCGTGTTGGCGAAGGCGCCCCACACCAGCTGCGCCGCCGGCAGCAGCATCAGCACGAACAGCAAGGGCCTGGCCGCCGCGTGCGACAGCAGCTTGTTCAGCGGCACGTGTGGGCGCTCAGTAGAACTTCGCCAGGTCCATGCCGGCGTACAACTGGCCCACCTGGGCCTCGTAGCCGTTGAACATCAGCGTCGGCCGTTTCTTGGCGAAGATGCCGTCCTCGCCGATGCGGCGCTCGGTGGCCTGGCTCCAGCGCGGGTGATCCACCTTGGGGTTCACGTTGGAATAGAAGCCGTACTCCTGCTGCGCGGCCTTGTTCCACGAGGTGCCGGGCTGCTGCTCGGTGAAGCGGATCTTGACGAGGGACTTGGCGCTCTTGAAGCCGTACTTCCAGGGCACCACCAGGCGCACCGGCGCGCCGTTCTGGTTGGGCAGCACCTCGCCATACATGCCAAAGGCCAGCAGCGTGAGCGGGTGCATGGCCTCGTCCATGCGCAGGCCCTCGGCATACGGCCAGTCGAGCACGCCCGAGCGCAGGCCGGGCATCTGCGCCTTGTCGGCCAGGGTGATGAACTCGACGTACTTGGCGTTGCCGGTGGGCTCGACCTGGCGGATCAGCTCGGCCAGCGAGAAGCCCACCCAGGGGATGACCATGCTCCAGCCCTCGACGCAGCGCAGGCGGTAGATGCGCTCTTCCATCGGGGCGAGCTTCATCAGGTCATCCAGCCCGATGGTGCGCGGCTTCTTCACCGCGCCCTCAATGGCCACGGTCCAGGGCCGGGTCTTGAGCGTGCCGGCGGTGCGTGCGGGGTCGGCCTTGTCGGTGCCGAACTCGTAGAAGTTGTTGTAGCTGGTGGCGTCCTGGCGGGCGGTGGGCTTGTCCATCGTCACCGCGCCGGCCACGGCGCTCTTGCCGCCGGGCAGGGGCGTGCCCTTGGCGGCGGCGGCCGGCTGGGCCAGGGCCTCGCGGCCGGCCCAGGCGGCCAGCGACGGGCCCAGGGCCCCGGCGGCCACGCGCTTCATCCAGTCTCGCCGGCCTTCCACCAGCGTCCGCGGCGTGATCTCGGACGGCACGGGGTGGTCGAAGCCACGGTCGGGGCGCAGGAACGGCATGGGTGGGTCTCCGGAGCCCGTGGGCGGGTGGTGCAACATGCCGGTCAGTCGCCGGCAGGGGCTCAGACCTTACGCCGGGACCGCGGTTCCGCGCGCGCGTGGGGGTTTGGCGCCGGGAGGGGCGGTCAGTCGTCGGCCGGGCGGCCGAAGCCCGTGCGGCCGACGGCCTCGTCGATGTCGGCGCCGGAGACCAGGTCGCCACCGCCCGGCAGCAGGCTGTCGCGGTAGCTCTTGCGCGACATCAGCTTGGCGCGCGCCTCGGGCGGCAGGTCGGTGATTGCGATGATGTGACGGCCGATCAGCACGTCCACCACGTCCTCCAGCACGCGCACGAAGTCGGCATCCAGCTCGCGGAAGCCGCTGCTTTCATCGCCGCTGCGGCCGAGGAAGGCCTGCACCTCGGGGTCGCCGGCGGGCAGGAACTCCTGCGCATCGGGCTCGGCGTCGCGGCACAGGCGGGCGATGCGGCGGTCGGCGTCGCGGTGGACGTAGGGCATGGCTGGGGCGTCGGCGCCGGTGTGGGTGGGCGGTGGTGGGGACGGTGGACCCGCGAGCTTAGCCTGCGCCGGTCAGCGCCCGCTCACAGCTCGCCGTAGGAATGCAGGCCGGACAGGAACATGTTCACGCCCAGGAAGGCGAAGGTGGTGACCACCAGGCCGCCCAGCGCCCACCAGGCCGACACGGCGCCGCGCAGGCCCTTCATCAGCCGCATGTGCAGCCAGGCGGCGTAGTTCAGCCACACGATGAGCGCCCAGGTTTCCTTCGGGTCCCAGCTCCAGTAGCCGCCCCAGGCCTCGGCGGCCCAGAAGGCGCCCAGGATGGTGGCGATGGTGAAGAACGCGAAGCCCACCGCGATGGCCTTGTACATCATGTCGTCCAGCACCTCGGGTGCCGGCAGCGCGGCGGCGATGCGCCGGCGCGCGGCCAGGATGAAGAGGACGATCAAGAGGCTGACGCCCGCATACACCGCCCAGTAGCTGGCCGAGCTGGACAGCTTGCTGGCGCGGAACACGATGGGCTCGAAGCACAGCACCAGGCCCAGCGCGCCCAGCGGCGCCAGCTTCCACCAGCGGGTTTCCTCGGCCTGGCGCTGGATCAGGTAGGCGAAGGCCACCATGGCCGCCAGCGCGAAGGTGCCGTAGCCGATGAAGTTGGCCGGCACGTGCAGCTTCATCCACCAGCTCTGCAGCGCCGGCACCAGCGGCTGGATCTGCTGCGCCTCGCGCGCCACCGTATACCAGAGCAGGAAGCCCACCGCCGCGCTGACCACCAGCATCACGAAGCCGCCGAGTGCGCGGTTGCGGTAGTGCTGCTCGTAGTACAGGTAGAACACGGCGGTCAGCCAGCAGAACAGCACGAACACCTCGTACAGGTTGCTGACCGGGATGTGGCCGATGTCGGGGCCGATCTGGTGGCTCTCGAACCAGCGCACCATGGTGCCCACCAGGGCCATGAACACGCCGGCCCAGGCCATGCGCGTGCCCAGCTTCAGCGCGGTGTTCTCGCCACCGGCGTCCTTGCGGGCGATCAGACCGATCCAGTACATCACCGTGCTCATGCCGAACAGCACGCTCATCCACAGGATCGCGCTCTGGCTGGACAGGAAGTACTTCAGCAGGAAGACGTTGTCGGCCTGCGCCAGGTCGGCGCCGAAGCCGTCGGTGTGACGGCCGTACAGCGCGATGGCCGTCAGCGTGGCGGCTCCCACGGCCAGCGCCAGCACGCGCAGCGGGCCCCAGGCCCAGCCGAGCGCCACCATGGCCGGCACGCTGCCCAGCAGGATGCCCTGTTCGTAGCCGTCCATCGAGCCGTGGTAGCGCTGGAAGGCGTAGCCCGCACCGGCCACCACCAGCAGCGCGAACAGCCAGTCGAAGGCGCTGCGGCGCGACAGGCGGCCGATCAGGCCCGGGCGGCCCAGCACCAATGTGGTGGTCGGCGAGGCGGTGGTGGTGTTCATGGCGTGTCCTTCGGGGCGGCGGCCGTGGCGGCCGCCGGCGTGGCGTCATGCAGCAGCGCGGCCTTCAGCGATTCGAACTCGGCGTCGGTGTCCAGCGTGCGGCGGGTGGTGGACAGCGCGGCCTGCAGTTTGGTTCCGCCCACGCCGGCGCCGTCGTCGGCCGGGGCCAGCCAGATCCACAGCCGGCGCTCGCGGATGTAGAGCATCGCGAACACGCCGATGATCAGCAGCACGGCGCCCAGGTACACCAGGGTCTTGCCCGGCGCGCGCGCCACCTGGAACACGCTGGCCTGCACCTGCTTGAAGTCGGCCAGCTGCAACATCACCGGGGCCGGGTAGAAGGCGGCGTCCGACAACGCCATCACCGCCTGCGTCATGAAGCGCTGCGTGGCCTCGTCGCTGCCCAGGGGCTTGAGACCGGCCTGCTCGCGGCTGAGGTTGGCCAGCTCGACCAGGCAGCCGTTGATGATGCGCAGCAGCACCTCGGAGATGCGCTGGCGCTCGCCCTCGGGCACCGTGGTGTCGATGAACTGCGCCAGCGCCGGCAGGCCGCCGGGGGCGCTGTCCTGCGGCTTGCCGCCGGGCACCACCACATGCTCGGCGCCGGCAAACAGCGCCAGTGCGCGCTGCGCGGTGGTGGTCAGCTGCTCGGCCATCTGCGGCTTGTCGGCCGGCGTGGCCTGGGCCACGTAGCGGCGCACGGCCTTGGCGCGCATCTCGTCGTCGCGCAGCGCCTGGGCCATGCGCCACCAGGCATCGGTCGAGCCCTGCTCGTCGGCCGGGATGCGCAGGTAGCGGAAGGGCTCGTTGGGCGAATCGCGCAGGCCGGCCAGGAACACCTTCTGCCCGTCGAGCTCGACCGGCAGCATGTAGTTGTTGAACTCGCGCGCCTGGCCGCTGGCGTCGCGCAGCTTGTAGCCCACCGACGGGCCGATGTTGCGCAGCTGCTTGTCGCGGCTGCCCTTGACGCCCGAGCCCAGGTGCTTGTCCAGCGTGCTGCTGAGGTCGACCTTGCGCACATCGGTGGCGCTGCCGGCGGCCTGCGGCGTGGCGCTGTCGCCCAGGTTCTCGACGTTGATGACGCGCAGGCCGGTGAACTCGAGCGTCAGCGCGTCGGCGTCCGAGCCGCCCTTGCTCAGGCGGGTGCTGCCGCCCACCGTGCCCTGCACGGTGAACGGTTCGCTGCGGCCCTTCATCGGCAGCGCGCGCAGCGTCAGCTGGCTGCCGCCGTCGTCGAAGCTGCTCTGGTAGATGGCCACGCCGTGGTGGATCAGCGGCTCGTTGACCTTGACCGTGGCCGCTGTCTTGGCGCCGGTGTCGCGGTCATGCACCACCACCTCGCTGGCGAACAGCTTGGGCATGCCGGTGTCGTAGTACTCGACGATGAACTTCTTGAGCTCCACGTCGAAAGGCAGGTCCTGCAGCACCACGCCGTCGGACATGCTGATCACCGCGGTGCCGGCGCGCCCGCCCTCGCTGACCAGCAGGTTGCCGCGGTAGGTGGGGTTGGCCAGTGGCAGCCGGTGCTCGGGCTTCACGTCGGCGATGCTGCCGCCGCCGGCATAGGCGCGCTTGCCCAGCAGGGCCATCTGTGCGCGCACCACCAGGTCGCCGTCGAACAGGCCGCCCAGGCAGATCAGCACGATGGCCGAGTGCGCCGCCAGGTAGCCGATCTTGTTGGCCATGCCCTTGCGCGCGGCCACCATGGTGCCGTTGGCGCGCACCTGGGCGCGTGCCTGCCAGCCCTGGGCGGTGAGCAGTTCGTTCACGCGCTGCAGCGCGGCGTCGGGGGCCAGCGCCAGCGTGCCGCCGGCCTTGTGGTGGAAGGCCCGCAGCGCCTGTTCGCGCACGCCTTCCTTGAAGCTCTTCAGGTCGCTGAGGATCTTGGGCGTGTTGCGCGCGATGCACAGGCTGGTGGACACCACCAGAAAGGCCAGGATCAGCAGGAACCAGCCGGCGCTGTAGACGGCGTACAGGCCCACCTTGTCGAACACCTCGGCCCAGAACGGGCCGAACTGGTTGACGTAGTTGTTGTATGGCTCGTGCTGCTTGACCACCGTGCCGATGATCGACGCGATGCAGATCACCGTCAGCAGCGCGATCGCGAAGCGCATCGACGCCAGCAGGTCGAGCAGGTCGCGCATCAGGCGCGGTGCGGGCTGCGACGGCGCAGTGGAAGACGGGGCGGACGACATGGACCGGAATTATCCGAGGTCAAGCAGCTTGGAAAGGCAAAGGGCCGGTCAGCGACCGGCCCTTGGGCAAGCGTCAAATGCGCGGGGCTTGATGTGGCTCAGCCGCGCATCGAATGCGGGCTCAGCGCAAGCCGGCCATGTAGTCGGCCACGGCCTTGATTTCCTTGTCGCTCATCTTCGCGGCGATGCTGACCATCTGCGCCGAGTTGCCACGCGTGCCGGCGCGGAAGCCGTTCAGCTGGGCCTCGGTGTAGTCGCTGTGCTGGCCACCCACGCGCGGGTACTGCGCGGGGATGCCGGCGCCGGTGGGGCTGTGGCAGCCGGCGCAGGCGGGCACCTGCTTGGCGGCGATGCCGCCGCGGTAGATCTTCTCGCCCAGCTGCACCAGGTCCTTGTTCTTGGCGAAGCCGGGCTTGGCCTGCTTGCTGGCGTAGAAGGCCGCGATGTTGCGCATGTCTTCCTCGGTCAGCGGGGCGGCCATGCCGCTCATCACCGCGTTCTGGCGCTTGCCGCTCTTGAACTCGGTCAGCTGCTTGACCAGGTACTCGGCGTGCTGACCCTGCAGGATGGGGTTGGCCGGGCTGCCGCGCGAACCGTCGGCGGTGTGGCAGGCCTGGCAGGCTGCGGCCTTCTCGGCGCCCTTGGCGAGGTCGGGTTTGGCCGGGCCCTTGGCGTCAGCGGCCAGCGCCGAGCCGGCAAGCAGTGCGGACAGCGCGACGGAGGACAGGGCGGTGGGCAGGACGGCGAGCAGCGACTTCATGTCGAAGAACCTTGACGGTGAGACGGCCGGGGCGCCTGACCCGGTGGGAGGGGGCGCAAGGAAAGCAAACCCACGGATTTTACAATGGTCCATGACCCGCAAAGCCGACCACCGTGGCGCCGACGCCGCGCCCGCCCCTTCGAAGACCGCGAAGACCGCGTCGGCACCCGCCGCCAAGACGGCGGCCAGGCCCCGCAAGGCCTCGGACCTGAGCCCCGAGGAGGCCGCGCGCAAGACCGCCGAGCAGGCCGCGCGCCGCGCCGAGCGCGAGGCCGCCCAGGCCGCCGAGCGCGAGGCCGTCACCTGGGCGCGCAGCGCGCGCTTCCTCACCACGGCCAGCAAGCTCAACCAGCTGCCGCCGGGCGTGCTGCCCGAGGTGGCCTTCGTCGGCCGCAGCAACGCCGGCAAGTCCACCGCCATCAACACGCTGGCCGACCACAAGCGCCTGGCCTTCGCGTCCAAGACACCCGGCCGCACCCAGCACCTGAACGTGTTCGAGCTGGGCCTGCGCGAGACCTCCGACGCGCGCTGGGTCGACCTGCCCGGCTACGGCCATGCCGCGGTGTCGCGCAGCGACAAGCAGCGCTGGCAGAAGGTGATGGCCGACTACCTCGTCGAGCGCGAGCCGCTGGCCGGCATCGTGATGATGGTGGACAGCCGCCACGGCTTCACCCCGCTGGACCAGCAGCTGCTGGACTTCGTGGCCGACCGCGTCACCACCGGCGAGGTGCGCCTGCTGGTGCTGCTGACCAAGGCCGACAAGCTGACCCGCGCCGAGGGTGCGCAGTCGCTGGCCGCGGCCCAGGCCGCGCTGGCCGACCTGGCCACCGAGGAGGCCGACATCGGCGTGGCGCTGTTCTCGGCGCTCAAGCGCACCGGCGTGGCCGACGCGGCCCAGGTGCTGCACGGCTGGCGCCTGGGCGCGCTGGAGGGTTGGGAGCCTTCGGCGCTGGGCGATGACTTCGAGGTCGAGGAACTGCCGCCCTCGGCCTGATCCGATCGGGCCTGTCGCCCGCTTGACGACATGGCCGCCGGCGGGCGCACACACTGCGCCGCCATGAGCCACCCCATCCAGCTTTTCGATCTGCCCGTCGCGGGCAGCCAGCCCCAGCCCGTCACGCTGGCCTGCCGCAGCGCCGGCAGCCCGGCTGCCGCACAGCGCGTGCTGCTGCTGCACGGCTTTCCCGAAGCCGCCTTCGCCTGGGACGAGGTGATGACCGCACTGGCGCCGCAGGCCTGGTGCGTGGCGCCCAACCAGCGCGGCTATGCCGGCAGCACCGCACCGGCCGACGTGGCGGCCTACCGGCCCAAGCACCTGGTGGCCGATGCGCTGGCCGTGCTGGCCCACCTGGGCGTGACGCCCGAGCGCCCGCTGGACCTGCTGGTGGCGCACGACTGGGGCGGCGGCGTGGCCTGGAACCTGGCGGCGCTGCGGCCCGACCTGATCCGCCGGCTGGTGATCCTGAACTCGCCGCACCCCGCCACCTTCCGCCGCGAGCTGCTGGCCAGCGTGCCGCAGCGCGAGGCCAGCGCCTACATGCTCGATCTGGTGCGGCCCGATGCCGCGGCGAGCCTGTCGGCCGACGGCTTTGCGGCGCTGTTCGGCATCCTCGAGCGCTTCGGCCCCGCGGCCTGGCTGACGCCGGCGCTGCGCGAGCAGTACCGCGCCGTGTGGTCGCAGGGGCTGGACGGGGCGCTGAACTGGTACCGCGCCTCGCCGCTGCGCCCGCCCACCGGCCCCGACGACCAGGCCCTGGCCCAGCTGCAGCTGCCCGACTCGGTGGTGCGCATCACCGTGCCCACCACCGTGCTGTGGGGCGAGGCCGACCATGCGCTGCGGCCCGGCCTGCTGGACGGTCTGCAGCAGTGGGTGCCGGACCTCACCGTGCACCGCCAGCCGCAGGCCAGCCACTGGATCGTGCACGAGCAACCCGAGTGGGTGATCGCGCACCTGCGGGCGCTGCTTGCCGGCTAGGGGCGGCCGATGAACAGGGCCAGCCCGGTGCTGCCCCTTGGCGCGTGGGTGATGCCCAGGTAGAGCGGGCCGATGCCGGTGTCGGCGCCCAGGAACAGGCTGAAGCCGCTGCGCAGGTCGTTCAGCCGCATCTGGCTGCCGCTGGCCCAGGCGTTGCCCAGCTCGGCCGACGCGCCGACGAAGAAGCCGCGCGTCAGCACCGGCGTCTGGCTCAGGCGGCGGTACCAGGTCAGGCGGCCGAACAGCACGTGGTTGCCCACCAGCTGGCCGTCCTGGTAGCCCGACAGGCGGTGGAAGCCACCCAGGCTGTAGCGCTGCAGCGCCGTGCTGCCGGCCGTGGCGGCGCTTTGCGCCTGCAGGTACAGCGCCAGCGTGTCCAGGCCCCAGCTGCGCACGGCCATGCCGTCGGCCTCGATGCGGGTGAAGCTGCCGCGCAGGTCATCGCTCAGGCGGCCGGCCACCAGCTGCAGCTCGCCGCGGTAGCCGCGCTGCGGAAACACCGCGAAGTCGAGCTGGTCGATCACGGCGCGGGCGCGGATGCCGTCCTCCACCCAGCGTGCGCGGGCCTGGCCGCCGCTGTAGCTGGCCGACACCAACTCGGTGTGGCCCTGCAGCACCTGGCGTGACCAGCCCAGCCGCAGCTCGCCGAACTCGCCCCAGGGCTGGCCGATGTCCAGGCCCATCTGCGCGGTGTTCAGCAGCACCGTGGCCAGCGGCTCGCCCGTGTCGGCGTCGTAGCGGTGCAGCAGCTGGCGCTGCACGCTGGCATAGGCCGAGCCGAACCAGTCGCGCGCCGGCGAGTCGTTCCAGGCCAGCGGGTGGTACAGCTCGGTGCCCAGCAGCGGCACGTCGCCGATCTGCACGCGGTTGCGCCATTCGGTGCCGTTGCGCGTGAGCCAGTGGCGGTTGTGGCTGAGCTTGAGGTTGAACTTGCTGTGCCCGGCGAAGTCGGTGCCCATGTCCAGGCCCACGCGCAGGTAGTTCGGGCCCCAGGGCTTGTCTTCCAGATCGAACACCAGGGTGTCGCCGCTGGCGCCGCTGCCGGGCGCCGGCGGGATCAGCTGGTAGTCGCTGCGGGTGTAGTCGCCGCCGGCGGCCAGGCGGCGCGTGTCGCGCTCGGCGCGTGCGGCGTCGAAGGTCTGGCCGGGGTGCGATTCCAGCAGCTTGACCAGGCGTTCGGGGTTGCCCACCTCGGTGCCTTCCACCCGCACCTGGGCCAGCCGCGTGCTGGCCGGCGGTGGCACCGGGTGCGCCTGCTGCCACTGGGCATAGGCCGCGGCGTCCAGCGCCAGCGCGGCCAGCGGCGCGCTGCGCCCGCGCGTGGCGGCCTCGCCCAGCGCGATGAAGCGGGGGGCCTGGTCGAAGTCGCCCGAGGTCAGCGTGCCCAGCTGCGGCGTGATCAGCACGTCACGCCCGCCCAGCGAGGCCAGGCTGCGCTGCACGTTCTGCTCGGTGAGGATGTTGATCATCTGCGTGGTCAGGCCCACGGCCGAGCCCAGCGTCCCGCGCGCGGCCAGCGGCGTGCCGATATTGACCACGATGACGATGTCGGCGCCCATCGCGCGGGCCACGTCCACCGGCACGTTGTTGACCAGGCCGCCGTCGCCCAGCACGCGGTGGTCCACCTCGGTGGGCGAGAACACGCCCGGCACGCTCATCGACGAGCGCAGCGCCAGCGCCAGGTCGCCCTGGTCGAGCACCACGGCGGCGCCGGTCTCCATGTCGGTGGCCACGGCGCGGAACGGGATCGGCAGCGTGTCGAAGTGCCGGCGCTCGCGCACGGCCAGCGTGTAGCGGCGCAGCAGCGACTCCAGCCCGCGGCTGGACACGGCGCTGATCGGCGTGCGCAGCTCGCCATCGCGCCAGCCCAGCTCGACCAGCGGCGAGACCTCGTAGTCCTCTTCCTTGCGGCGCTGCGACAGCTGGCGGCGCTCGACGCGGCTGTTGAACAGGCTGCCCCAGGCCACGTTGGACAGCTCGCGCTCGATGTCGGCGGCGCGCATGCCGCTGGCATACAGGCCACCGACGATGGCGCCCATCGAGGTGCCGGCGATCACGTCCACCGGCACCTGCATCTGCTCCAGCACCTTCAGCACTCCCACGTGGGCCAGGCCGCGCGCGCCGCCGCCCGACAGCACCAGGCCGACGCGCGGGCGCGGGTTGGCCGGCTGGCTGGCCGCCATGCCGGCGGGTGCGGCGGGTGCGGCGGGTACGGCGGCACCGGTACCGGTACCGGTCGCGGCGGGCTGCGCCATCGCGGCGCCGCCGGCCAGCGAGAGGGCCAGTGACCAGGCCAGCGTGCTGGCCAGCGTGAGGGCCAATCGGAGGGCCGGTCGCCGTGCCATGCGTGCAGGCGCGCTCAGAAGCCGGCGCCGAGCATGCGGCTGGCGGCGCGGCGCACCAGCGAGCGCATGTGCAGCGGCTGCACCAGACGCTCGCGGGCGAGGTGCTCGACGGCCGAGGCGCGCAAGGCCCAGGGCCGCTCGGTGGCCGGCTCGCGCAGCAGCCACAGCCCGGCGGCCTCGTCGCCCCACAGCAGCTGCAGCGTGCGCCAGTCACCCTGCAGGTACAGGCGCCAGTGGCTGCCCGGCTCGGCGCCCTGCAGGCCGGCCAGCGGCGCGGCGGCCGGCGGGCGTGGCTCGATGTCCAGCAACTCGGCCGGCACGGTGTCCAGCGAGCCCACGTCCAGCGGCATCGTGACCGTGGTGGGGCCGGCCTCGGCGCGGCTGATGCGTTGCAGGCGCTCGACCTGCGGCGCCGCCGCGGCCAGCGCCTGGTCGAACGCATGGCGCTGGCTGGCCAGCAGGCGCTCGCTGCCCCAGGCAAAGCGGGCGGGATCGCAGCTGGCCTCGGCGCACAGGTGGTCGATGAGGTTGCGCGCCAGGCCCAGCATGCGTGCGCGCTCGCCCGGCGCAGCCACCGCCACCTGGTGCACCACGCGGTCGATGAAGCGCCACAGCGGGTGCTCGTGCAGCACCAGCAGCGAGCGGTCCTGTGCCGCCAGGCGTGCGGCCAGCGCATGCAGCGGCCGCAGCAGCGGCGGCAGGTCGGCCGGCATGGCCGGGTCCTGCATCACGGCGTCGAACAGCTGGGCCAGCAGGTCGGGGGCGCCGGCGGCACCCGGCAGGGCCGGCGCTGCACCCGGCAGGGCCGGCGAGGCACTGGGCACGGCCGGGGCGGCCGGGCCGGTGTCGTGCAGCGTGACCTGCAGTGCCGACAGGTCGGCCGGTGGGCGGTAGCGCGGCAGGCGCGCACCCCAGGCCGAACTGCTGTAGATGATGGTGCGGTGCGTGGCGGGCTCCACGCCCTGCTCCTGCAGCCGCGCGGTGGCGCCGCCGTAGGCCAGGCGCAGCGCCTCGGCCAGCGGGTGGGCCGATTCGCGCAGGAACGCGGCATGCGCCTGGCGCGACAGCGGCAGCGTGCGCACGCCTTCCCACAAGGCCCGGGTGTAGGCCTCGGGACCGAAGGGGTTGGTGTCGCGTGCCACGTTGTGGTCGCCGACCAGGCCCGAGGTGTAGGTGGTCAGCTCGCGCAGCTCGGCCTCGGCCCGCACGCGGATGGCCTCGACGCACCGGGCGATCTCGATGTCCACCGCCACGTCGTCGTCGCCGATCAGCGACAGCTCGCGCAGATCGCCGGCGGGCCGGGCGCGGGCGCCCGGGGCGGCGGCCTCGCAGCCCCGGCGCAGCGCGCGCGTGGCGGCATTCACCAGTTCGCCGCGGTGCTGCTGCAGCACGCGGTCGGCCTGGCTGTCCAGGCGCTCGTTGCTGGGACGGCGCAGGCGCCAGCGCTCCAGCACCGCGTCGATCACGCGGTCGAAGCTCATCGGGGCGCGCAACAACTCGTCGTCGATGAAATCGCTCAGCGTGGCCGGTGCATGCATGGCGTCCGATTATCGTGGGGTGCACGCGGCCTCAAGCCGCGAAAAGCCGGTCCGTTGTCGCGGTGTCCCGGTGCGCCAAAGACAACGGGCCACCCGAAGGTGGCCCGCTGAGGCAAGTGGCCGGTGCAGGCCGCCGCACAAGGCGGCGGGCCTGCGGGCGGGACTTACATGTCCATGCCCATGCCGCCCATGCCGCCCATGCCGCCGGGCATGCCGCCGGCAGCCGCTTCTTCCTTCGGCGCTTCGGCGACCATGCACT
Source organism: Pseudaquabacterium inlustre (assembly GCF_038066595.1). Taxonomy (NCBI): domain Bacteria; kingdom Pseudomonadati; phylum Pseudomonadota; class Betaproteobacteria; order Burkholderiales; family Sphaerotilaceae; genus Pseudaquabacterium; species Pseudaquabacterium inlustre. Next base: position 1,028,302 of record NZ_JBBUTH010000001.1, on the reverse strand, counting down.
CGGTCGTCAGCATCAGGCTCGAGACCGACGCGGCGTTCTGCAGCGCGGTGCGGGTCACCTTGGTCGGGTCCAGGATGCCCATCTCGATCATGTCGCCGTAGGTGTCGTTGGCGGCGTTGAAGCCGTGGTTGCCCGAGGCAGCCAGCACGGCGTTCACCACCACGCTCGGCTCGCCACCGGCGTTGGCCACGATCTCGCGCAGCGGGGCTTCGATGGCCTTGAGCACCAGCTTGATGCCGGCGTCCTGGTCGGCGTTGTCACCCTTGATGGTGCCAGCGGCCTGACGGGCGCGCAGCAGGGCCACGCCGCCGCCGGCGACGATGCCTTCTTCCACGGCGGCACGGGTGGCGTGCAGCGCGTCTTCCACGCGGGCCTTCTTTTCCTTCATCTCGACTTCGGTGGCGGCACCGACCTTGATGACGGCCACGCCGCCGGCCAGCTTGGCCACGCGCTCTTGCAGCTTCTCGCGGTCGTAGTCGCTGGTGGCTTCCTCGATCTGGATGCGGATCTGCTTGACGCGGGCTTCGATGTCGGCAGCGGCACCGGCGCCATCGATGATGGTGGTGTTTTCCTTGCCCACTTCGACGCGCTTGGCCTGGCCCAGGTCGGCCAGCGTCACCTTCTCGAGGGTCAGGCCGACTTCTTCGGCGATGACCTTGCCGCCCGTCAGGATGGCGATGTCTTCCAGCATGGCCTTGCGGCGGTCGCCGAAGCCAGGGGCCTTGACAGCCACGACCTTCAGGATGCCGCGGATGGTGTTGACCACCAGGGTCGCCAGGGCTTCGCCTTCGACTTCCTCAGCGATGATCAGCAGCGGACGGCCGGCCTTGGCCACCTGCTCCAGCGTGGGCAGCAGGTCACGGATGTTGCTGATCTTCTTGTCGAAGAGCAGAACGAACGGGTTGTCCAGCAGGGCGGCCTGCTTCTCGGGGTTGTTGATGAAGTAGGGCGACAGGTAGCCGCGGTCGAACTGCATGCCTTCGACGACATCGAGTTCGCTGTCCAGGCTCTTGCCGTCTTCGACGGTGATGACGCCTTCCTTGCCCACCTTGTCCATCGCGTCGGCGATGATCTTGCCGATGGATTCGTCGCTGTTGGCCGAGATCGAGCCGACTTGCGCGATTTCCTTCGAGGTGGTGGTGGCCTTCGAGGCCTTCTTCAGCTCGGCGACCAGGGCGGTGACCGCCTTGTCGATGCCGCGCTTCAGGTCCATCGGATTCATGCCGGCGGCCACGTACTTCATGCCTTCGCGCACGATGGCCTGGGCCAGCACGGTGGCGGTGGTGGTGCCGTCACCGGCGTTGTCGCTGGTCTTGGAAGCGACTTCCTTGACCATCTGGGCGCCCATGTTCTGGAGCTTGTCCTTCAGCTCGATTTCCTTGGCCACCGAGACACCGTCCTTGGTGACGGTGGGGGCGCCGAACGAGCGCTCGAGCACCACGTTGCGGCCCTTGGGACCCAGCGTGACCTTGACCGCGTTGGCCAGAACGTTCACGCCTTCCACCATGCGGTGACGGGCGTCGGAACCGAAGATGACGTCTTTGGCTGCCATGTGTATCTCTCTGAAATCTGGATGAGGGGAAGCGGTGGCTTACTTGGCGACGACGGCGAAGAGATCTTCTTCGCGCATGACCAGCAGCTCATCGCCATCGACCTTGACGGTCTGGCCCGAGTACTTGCCGAACAGCACGCGGTCGCCGACGGCCACGTTCAGGGCCACGAAATCGCCCTTGTCGTTGCGCTTGCCCGGACCGACGGCCAGCACTTCGCCCTGGTCGGGCTTCTCGGCGGCGTTGTCGGGGATGACGATGCCCGAGGCGGTCTTGGTTTCGTTTTCCAGGCGCTTGACGATCACTCGATCGTGCAACGGACGCAGTTTCATCGTATCTCCTTGGGGGATCACAGTTCAGCTTGAACGAACGGGTGCCGCAACCGCGGGCGCCCGTTCACTGGCTAGATGGGCCGGTCAGGCACAACCTGTTTCCGGCTGTTAGCACTCACGCCTTGTGAGTGCTAGCAAGCTGATTATAGGGATCGGTCCGGGCGTTTCAAGAGCCCCGGCGCGTGCGGGATTGCGCGGCCGCTCAGGGCAGCGCCAGCGTCAGCTTCACGCGGGGCACCCAGGCGGCGGCGTCGCCGTCTTCCGCGGCGTCCGAGGCGCGCAGCAGCGGCGCGGCCAGGAACAGGCGTTCGGCCGGCAGGCCGCGCGCCACCAGCGCGTCGCGCACGGCCAGGCCGCGCTGCAGCGCCAGTTCGCGCATCACGTCGGTGCTGACCACCATGGCCGCCTTCAGGCGCGCCTCCATCTCGGCTGGCGGCAACTCGCGCAGCAGGCCGATCAGGTTGCGCGGCCGGTCGGGCAGCGCGGTGTTGCGGTAGAGCTCGCGCAGCAGCCGGGTGCGCGCCTCGCCGGTGATCGGCGCGGGTGGGGCGGCAGGCGTGGGCGGGCTGGCCGCAGGTGCTGACGCCGGTGCTGCGGTGGCCTGTGGTGCGGTGGCCGGTGCGGCGCGCAGCAGCGCACGGCGCTGTTCGGCCTGCAGGCGCGCCTCCAGCGCCGCGGCCTGCCAGGCCTCGCGCTCGGACACCGGGTCGGCCGCGCCGGCCACGGTCATCTGCAGGCCGGGCCGGTCCAGCAGGGCCTGGGCCACCTGATCGAGCACGGCCTGGCCGGCCGGTGCCACCTCGGCCACGCCGGGCAGGAACTGCACCTGGCTGATGTCGGGCCCCTGGCCGCCAGTCAGCAGCGAGAACGGCGCGGTCAGCGCCTTGCCCAGCAGGTTGACCACCACCTTGAAGATCAGCCCGCCGACGCTGAACTGCGGGTCGTCGACGCTGCCGGAGATGGGCAGGTTGATGTCGATGACGCCGTGGCGGTCCTTCAGCAGTGCGATGGCCAGGCGCACCGGCAGCTGGGTGGCATCGGGCGAATCGACCGCCTCGCCGAAGGTCAGCTGGTTCAGGATGACCTGGTTCCTGGCGTCCAGCTTGCCGTCAGGGTCGATCTTGTAGGCCACGTCCATGCTCAGCTTGCCGCGCTCGATGGCATAGCCGGCGTACTTGCCGGCGTAGGGCGACAGCGGCGCCAGCTCCAGATCGCTGGCCTTGGCGCGGATGTCCAGCGCCAGCGGCCGCGCGGTGGGGTTGAGCTGGCCGCTGATCTCGAGCGTGGCGGTGTCGGCGGCGCGGCCCGACAGTGCCAGCGCGGCCATCTCGCGTGTGTCCGAGCGCAGCGCGCCGAGCTGGCCATTCAGCGCCGACAGCCGGGCGCTGTAGTTGGGGCGGATGAAGCGGTCGGTGAAGTCGATGCGGCCGTTGACCAGCCGGGTGCCGCCGATGGCCAGGTCGATCGGCAGCGCGTCTGCCGGGGCGGCGGGGGGCGCGGCCGGTGTGGACGCGGCGGCTGCGGCCGGTGCCGGGGCTGGGGCGCCTTCGGCCGGCCGGGCCGCGGCGTCACGCAGGTTGAAGCGGCCGTCCTCGGTGATCACCAGCCGGCTGTAGAAGTCGCTGAGCGTGGCCTCCTGCAGCGCCAGGCGTGGGCGCGCGCCCGGCGCCAGGCTGAACTGCAGGCCGGTCAGCGCCAGCGACTGCCAGCTCAGCAGCTCGCTGGCGGCATCGAGCCGGCCGCCGGCCTCGGGCCGGGTGTGCAGCTGCAGCTCGTCGATGCGTGCATCGGCCGTGGTGGCCAGGTGCCAGCCATCGGCCTGCTGGCGCAGGGCCAGGCGGCCGTCCAGCCCGCCTTCGGCGCGCAGCAGGGTCAGTGGCCCCATCGCATCGCCGGCATAGCGCTCGGCCAGTTGCAGGGGCAGGCGGCGGGCGCGCAGCCGGCCCTCGGCCAGCAGCGGCGCAAGCCCCAGCCGGCCCGACCAATGCCATTCACCGGCCGGCGGCGCGTTGGCCCCCGCGCGCTCGCCGGTGGCTGCGGCCGCCATCGGCACACCCAGCCGCAGGTCCAGCTGCACCGGCATCGGCGCCTGCCGCGGCGTGGCGGGCCAGCGCAGCTGGCGCAGCCGCAGGCGCAGCTGGCTGGCCTCGGCCTGCAGCGGCGTGCCGGGCTGGTCATCCACGGTCTGGTCGGTGAAGCGCAGGCGGCCGCCGTCGATGGCGAACTCGTCCAGCGCCAGCTGCCAGTCGGGCTGGCGGCTGGGCGAGGCCGTCGCGCGTGCGGCTGTGGTGGTTGCTGTCGTGGGGGCCGCGGCCGGGCGCAGCCACTGGGCGAGGTTCAGGCGCCCGTCGGCCTGGCGTTCCAGGTTCAGCCGCGGTGCCTCGACAGCCACGCGGCCCACCGTGGCGCGGCGGGCCAGCAGGTCCAGCCGCAGGTCCTGCAGTTGCAGGCGGCGCCAGCCGGCGGCGGGCGCACCGCCGGGCGGGCGCAGGGCCAGGTCGTCCAGCTGCGCGGTGGGCAGGTGCACGGCCAGGCGTGGCGCGGCGTCGCCGCCGGCCCAGTCCAGCCGGGCCTCGGCCGTCAGCCGGCCCTGCAGCGTCGGCACCAGCATCGGGGTCAGGTAGGGCGCCGCCGCGGCCAGCGACACGCCGGTGGCGGTGAGCGTGGCGCCGGCCTCGCGCGGGCTGGCGCGGGCGTCCAGGCTCAGCTGGCCCAGGGCCTGGCCGTCGCGCTGCAGCGTGGTGGTCAGCGTCAGCGGGGCCGGCGCGGCGGCCGGCCAGTACAGCGGGCCGGCGCGCAGCGCCAGCCGGGCCAGTTGCAGGCGGGCGCCGGCCTGCGTGGCGTCGTGCCAGTCCACGGTGCCGTCGTTCAGCTGCAGCGCGTCCAGCGTCAGCTGCCAGGGGCGGGCGTCGGCCGACGGGGCGGGCGGCGGCGGGACGGCCCCTGCGGCATCGGCTGCCGTGGTGGTTGCGGTGGTGGTTGGGGTGGTGGGTGTGGCCAGCAGTCGCTGCCAGTTCAGGCGGCCGTCGCGCGCGCGGCTCAGCGTCAGCTGCGGGGCGTCGATGCGCAGCGTGCCCAGGGCCACGCGTTGCGCCAGCGGCTGCACGTCGCGCAGTTCCAGCGCCAGCTGCTGCCAGGCGGCCAGCGGGCTGCCGTCGCGACCCTGCACGGCCACATCGTCCAGCTGCAGCGTGCCGCGCAGGCTGACGCTGGGCCGGCCGGCCGGGGCCTGGCGGAAGTCGAGGCTCAGCCGGGCCGCCAGGCGGCCGCTGGCCAGGCGCAGCGGCAGGCTGGCCGGCTGGTAGGCGAGCCAGGGCGCGAGGTCCAGCGCGTCGAGCTGCAGGTTCAGCGCGGCTTCGCGCGTCTGCGCGAAGGGCAGGGCCTGCCCGGTGCTGGTGATCGGCGTGCCGTCCAGGCGCAGGCTCAGCCGCGGCTGGGTGTGGATGGCCACATGCGCCGGCAGGTTCGACAGGAAGGGCAGCGCCAGCGACAGGGCCTCGATGCGGTGGCTGCGGCCGACCACCTGGTCGGTCAGCGTGACCTGGCCTTCGTCGAGGCGCAGGTTGTAGAGCGCGAAGCGCGCCGGCGCCTGGTCGCCGGTGGCGTCGGTCGGGCGCTGGGCCAGGCGCTGCAGGATGTCGTCGATGTCCAGCCGGCCCGGCGCCGTGCGGGTCAGGCGCAGCCGTGGCGACTGCACGCTGAGCGCGCTGACCACCGGCGCGCCATGGCGCAGCGAGGCCGCTGACAGCGTCAGCGCCACGCGGCCCAGCGCGAGCTGCGGCTCGTCGCCCTGGCCCGGCGCGGCGCCGATGCGCAGTTGCTCGATCTGCAGCGCCAGTTGCCAGGGCTGCACCTGCACCGCGCCCACGCTGACCGGCCGGCCGAGCAGGGCGCCCAGCCGCGGCGGCAACTCGTGGCGCAGCACGGCCGACAGCGCCGGCGGCAGCGCCCAGGTGACCAGGGCCGCCAGCACCAGCAGGACCAGGCCCAGCACGGCCAGCCGGCGCGGCCAGCGGCCCGCCCGGGCGGCGGCGGGTGCGGTCACGTCGGGTGCGTCGGACATCGGCGGCGGGGTGGCGACGGCGAGCTAGCGGGCGGGAGGGAGGGCGGACGCCGCCGGCTAGTCGGACAGCGGCGGGGGCGGCGGGGCCGCTTCGTCCGTGTCGGGGGTCGAGGTGGCCGGCACGCGGTAGCGCTCGGACGCCCAGGCGCCCAGGTCGCCGGTGCGGCAGCGTTCGCTGCAGAACGGGCGCCAGCGGTTGCTGGGGGCGAACACGGCGGGCTGGCCGCAGCCCGGGCAGGGCACGCGGCGGGCGTGGGGATCGGTGGCGCTCATCGGCCTGGGCTGGAGGGACGGAACGGAGGGTGGCGCTGCGCCTGGCCGGCGTCAGGCGCACAGCGTGAGTTCGAAATCGGCGTCGCTGCCGGCCGGGCGCAGGCGGCCCTCGCCGTCCACGCGCATCAGGCGCACGGCCACCATCAGGCGGTGGCCGGTGATCTCGGGCACCAGGCCGTTGCCGCCATCGATGCGCAGGCGCAGCAGCTGGTAGCTGCGGCCCTGCGGCAGGCTTTGCTGGTACTGGCCGCCGCTGCTGGCCACCTTGTGCGGCACGCCGGCCTCGCGCACCAGCTGCAGCAGCAGCTGCAGCGCGCCGGCCAGCGGCGCCAGCGTGTTCACCCAGCCCATCAGGTCGGCACGGCGGCGCGTGGCGTCAAACTGCTGCCAGGCGTAGTAGGCCGGCAGGTCGAACTCGCAGGTGCCGCCGGGGATGCTGATGCGGCTCTTCACGCTGGTGAGCCACTCGTTGCCGGCCAGCGCCTGGCCGGCCTTGCCGGTCTGGGCATTGAGCTGCTCGAAAGCCTGCTCGATGCGGGCGATCAGCGCCTCCAGCGCGCGCGGCTCCACCTGCGGGTTGTCGCGCAGCGCGGCCAGCTGGCCGCGGTGGCGGTCCAGGTCTTTCAGCAGATCGGCCTTGAGGTCCGAGCGCGAGGCCACCTCGATGATCTCGAACAGCGTGACCAGCGCGAAATGGTGGTCGACCGGTGCATCGCGCACGATCAGCTGGCCCAGGCGGTCGAACAGGTGTTCGAGGCGCAGCATCGTGCGCACGCTCTCGTTGAACGGGTACTCGTACAGGACCAAGGCCGGGTTCCTCGCAGGCCCCGGGGGCCGGGGCCATCATCCGATGGATTGTTCCACAGCGCTGCCCGTCGGCAGCCACTGCGCCCACAGTGCATCCACCTCGGCCTGCAGGGCGTCGAGGCCCAGTCCTTCGTTGACGATCACCGCATCGGCAATGGCCCGGCGGGCCTCGCGCGTGGCCTGGGCGGCGATGACGCGGCGCACCTGGTCCTCGGCCCAGCCCGAGCGCGCCATCACCCGCTGTACCTGGGTGTCGGCGCTGCAGTCGACCACCAGGATGCGGTCGCAGCGGCCGCGCCAGTGGGCCGATTCGGTCAGCAGCGGCACGTCGTAGACGATGGCCGGGCAGCCGGCGACCACGGCCGCCTCGGCCTGGCGGCGGGTCTCGTCGCCGATCATCGGGTGCAGGATGCCTTCCAGCCGACGCTTGGCCTCGGGGTCGGCAAACACGCGCTGGCGCATGCGCGCGCGGTCGAGTGCACCGCTGGCGTCGGCCACGTCGTCACCAAAGGCTGCGCGCAGTGCCGGCATGGCCGCGCCGCCGGGCGCGGTGAGGGCATGGGCGATGGCGTCGGTATCCACCAGCGCGGCGCCGCGGGCCACCAGGCGCGCGGCCACGGTGCTCTTGCCGCTGCCGATACCGCCGGTCAGGCCGATGCGCAGCGCGCCGCCGGCAGGCGCCGGGGCGGCGCTCACGGGGCCGGCCACAGCGTGGCCAGTTGCGCGCCGAAGAACAGCGCCGCCACGCCGCCGCCGGCCAGGTAGGGGCCGAAGGGGATCGGCACCTCGCGGCCATGGCCGCGGAAGGCGATCATGAACAGGCCCACCGCCGCACCCACCACGCTGGACAGCAGGATGATGGCCGGCAGCGCCTGCCAGCCCAGCAGCGCGCCCAGACCGGCCAGCAGCTTGAAGTCGCCCTCGGCCATGCCCTGGCGGCCGCGCAGCAGCTTGTAGCTGGCGGCCACGAACCACAGCGAGAAGTAGCCGAAGAACAGGCCCAGCGCGGCATCGGCCAGGCTCACCGGGATCCAGCGCTGCCAGGCCGCCACCAGGCCCAGGCCGGCCAGCGGCAGGGTCAGGTCGTCGGGCAGCAGCGTGGTGTCCAGGTCGATGAAGGCGGCCGCCACCAGCAGCGCGATGGCCGCGCAGTACACCAGCGCGGCCGGCGTGGGACCGGCATGCACGGCGGCGGCGGCGAACAGCAGACCGGTGAGCGCCTCCACGGCCGGGTAGCGCGCCGAGATGCGTGTGCCGCAGGCCGAGCACTTGCCGCGCAGCAGCAGCAGCCACGAAACCAGCGGGATGTTCTCGTGCCAGGCGATGGCATGGCCGCAGGCCGGGCAGCGCGAGCGCGGCTTGGACAGCGTGAGCTCGGGCAGGGCCTCCAGCTCGGTCTGCAGCGCCAGGCCCTGGCGCGCCAGTTCCGTGCGGCGGGCGGGCGTGCTGGCCGGCAGCACGCGCGCCATGGCCCCGTCGTCCTGCAGGTAGCCGGCGGCGTCGCCCAGCCACTCGCGCTCCAGGCGCTGCGGCTTGCGGTGCACCACCACGTTCAGGAAGCTGCCGATGCACAGGCCGAGGACGCCGAGCGCCCAGGGCGAGAGCAGCCAGTTCAGGCCGTGCAGGTCCATCGCGTCAGACCACCGCACCGATCTTGAAGATCGGCAGGTACATGGCCACGACGATGCCGCCGATCAGGGTGCCCAGGATCACGATGATCAGCGGCTCCATCAGGCTGGACAGGCCCTTGACCATGTCGTCGACCTCTTCCTCGTAGAACTCGGCCGCCTTGCCCAGCATGTGGTCGAGCGACCCGGACTCCTCGCCGATGGCCGACATCTGCAGCACCATGTTCGGGAAGGCGCCGGTGCCGATCATCGAAGTGGTCAGCGAGCTGCCGGTGGACACGTCGCGCTGGATCTTCTGCGTGGCCTCGGCGTACACCGCATTGCCGGCCGCGCCGCCCACCGAATCGAGCGCCTCGACCAGCGGCACGCCGGCCGCGAACATCACCGACAGGGTGCGCGTCCAGCGCGCGATCACCGACTTGTGGATCAGGTTGCCGAAGATCGGGATGCGCAGCAGCAGGCGGTCCATCACCATCTGCATCTTCTCGCTGCGTTTCCAGCTCTGCATGAACATGTAGCCGCCGATGATCATCACGCCGAAGATCACCAGCCACCAGTTCACGAAGAACTCGGACATCGCGATGACCAGCAGCGTGGGCGCGGGCAGGTCGGCGCCGAAGGAGCTGAACACGTCCTTGAACGCCGGGATCACCTTGACCATGATGACCACCAGCACGATGAAGGCCACGATCAGCACCGCCACCGGGTACATCAGTGCGCTCTTGATCTTGCTCTTGAGCGCCAGGGTCTTCTCCTGGTAGATCGCCAGGCGGTCGAGCAACTGCTCCAGGATGCCGCCGGCCTCGCCGGCTTCCACCAGGTTGCAGTACAGCGCGTCGAAGTGCATCGGGTGCTTGCGGAACGCGGCCGACAGGCTGGTACCGGTCTCCACGTCGGCGCGGATGTCACCCAGCAGCTTGCCCATGCGCGGGTTGGCGGCGCCGCGGCCGACGATGTCGAAGGCCTGCAGCAGCGGCACGCCGGCGCGCATCATCGTGGCCAGCTGGCGCGTGAAGACCGCGATGTCCTTCTGCTTGATCGCGCTGCCGCCGCTCACGCGGCGCTTCTTCACCTTGGTGAGCAGGATGCCCTGGCGGCGCAGCGAGGCGCTGACCGCGGCCTCGCCGCCGGCGCGGATCTCGCCGCGCACGACCTTGCCGTTCTTGTCGCGGCCTTCCCATTCGAAGACCGCCTCCTTGATGCCCTTTGCGGCTGCTGCAGTCGCCATCGGTGCTCCGGTGCTTCAGGCCCGCGCCGCGGAAACGGGGGGCTTGCTCATTGGTTGGTCACCGCGATCACTTCCTCGAGCGTGGTGTGGCCGCTGCGCACCTTCACCAGACCCGACAGGCGCAGATCGCGCACGCCTTCCTTGCGCGCCTGCTCGGCGATGTCCATCGCCGTGCCCTCGGACAGGATGATGCGTTGCAGTGCCTCGGTGATCGGCATCACCTGGTAGACGCCGACGCGGCCCTTGTAGCCGTTGTTGCAGGCCGAGCAGCCCACGGCGCGGTAGGGCTTCCAGGAGCCGTCGAGCTCCTCGGGCTCGAAGCCGGCGCGCAGCATGGCCTCGCGCGGGTAGTCGGCCGGCTGCTTGCAGTTCTCGCACAGCCGCCGCGCCAGGCGCTGGGCGGTGATCAGGATCACGCTGGAGGCGATGTTGAACGGCGCCACGCCCATGTTCAGCAGGCGGGTCAGCGTGGTGGGCGCGTCGTTGGTGTGCAGCGTGCTCATCACCAGGTGGCCGGTCTGGGCGGCCTTGATGGCGATGTCGGCGGTCTCCAGGTCGCGGATTTCGCCGACCATGATGATGTCGGGATCCTGGCGCAGGAAGGACTTCAGCGCGCTGGCGAAGCCCATGCCCGCCTTGTCGTTGACGTTGACCTGGTTGATGCCCGGCAGGTTGATTTCGGCCGGGTCTTCCACCGTGGAGATGTTCACCCCCGGCTGGTTCAGGATGTTCAGGCAGGTGTAGAGCGAGACCGTCTTGCCCGAGCCCGTGGGCCCGGTGACCAGGATCATGCCGTAGGGCCGCTGGATGGCGGCGAGCAGGCGGTCCTTCTCGGTCTTCTCGTAGCCCAGGGCCTCGATGCCCAGCTTGGCGCTGGACGGGTCGAGGATACGGATCACGATCTTCTCGCCGAACAGCGTGGGCAGCGTGGAGACGCGGAAGTCGATGGCCTTGCTGCCGAACTTCATCTTCATGCGCCCGTCCTGGGGCACGCGCTTCTCGGCGATGTCCAGTCGGCTGATGACCTTGATGCGCGAGGCCAGCTTCTCCTTGATGGCCAGCGGCGGCTGCGTGATCTCGCGCAGTTCGCCATCCACCCGGAAGCGCACGCGGTAGTGGTACTCGTAGGGCTCGAAGTGCAGGTCGGACGCGCGCATGTTGATCGCGTCGATCAGCATCTTCTGCAGGAAGCGCACCACCGGCGCGTCTTCCACCTCGGTGGTGACGTCGGCCGCCTCCGGCGCGGTGGTGTCGTCGGTGACGTCGAACTCGAAGTCCTCGGCGGTCAACGCCTCCAGCGTCTCGGCGGCGCTGGCGCCGGTGCTCTCCAGCAGCCGGGCGAGCTTGTCGTACTCGACGATCACCCATTCGGGCTGCAGCTGGGTGGCGAACTTGATGCGCTCGACCACCTCCTGGTCGGTGGGATCGGCGCCGCCGATGAACAGCCGGTTGCCGCGCTTGCCCAGCACCACCACCTGGTACTGCGTGGTGAGCTTGATGTCGACCACGCCCTTGGGCAGGCGCTCCACGTCGACGGCGGACAGGTCCAGCAGCGGCAGCGCCAGCGCGGTGGACAGCGTGTGGGCCAGGTCGACGGCCGACACCGCGCCCGAGGCGATCACCGCGGCGATGAAGCCGATGCGCCGTTCGGTGGCCGATTTGGCCAGGTCCTCGGCGGCCTTGCTGCCCAGCTTGCCGGCGTGCACCAGCACCCTCGCCACGCCGGAGAGGGTTGCCAGGGGGTTTTCGACCAGTGTGGTGTTGTCCAAGTCCGCAACCGTGGGGGGTACTGCGGGTCGCGCAGGGCTTCATCGTCGCCGACCCGAAGCGCACTGTATACCGAAGAAACGGGCGCTTCCGGCCGCAGTTCGGTCCGCTGCAGCAGGGGGTGTAACGGATTGCTGCCCTGGGCCGGGCGCGTGCTGGTGCGGTGTGAACGCTGCATGCGCGCCGGGTGAAGGCCCGGTGAACCGGCTGTGAAGCCGGGGCCGGCGCGCCGGTGCGGCCAGGGGGTCAGTCGCCGCTGGCCAGTTCGTCCAGGGCCCGGCGCAAGGCGGCCCACTGGGGCCGCGCAGCGCCCCAGGCGGACTGACGGGCGCTGTCCTCCAGCGCCGCGGCCAGTTCGGCAAAGGCCTCGTGGCCTAGCGAGCGCAGCACCGATTTCAGCGTGTGCGCCAGACGCCGCAGCGCCGGCGCGTCGCCGCGGCTGGCGGCGGCGTCGCCCTCGGCCATGTCGACCAGGAACTGGCGCAGCGCGGCCTCGCGGAAGGCCTGGTAGAGCGCCAGGTTGCCACCGAAGTGCGTGGCGACGGCGGCCGGGGGGCGGGCGGGCGTCGGGGGGAGGGCAGGGGGCGACGGCGACGGGTCGGCGGGCGCGCCGGCGGGCCGGGGGGCAGTCAGGTCGGCGGGCGCCTCGAGCAGGCGGGCGCCGGCGGCCTCCACGCAGTCCTGCAGCGCCTCGATCGGCAGCGGCTTGGGCAGCACCCGCCACACGCCGTGGTCGCGCAGGCGGGCGGCCACCGCGTCGTTCAGGCCGGCGCTGAACACCGCCACGCGGGCCGTGCCGCGCAGCGCGGGCTCGGCGGCGAGCCGGGCCAGCAGGTCCAGCCCCGATTCGCCGGGCAGCATCAGGTCGGTGACGATCAGGTCGGCCGGTGCCTCGCGCAAGGCGTCCAGCGCCTGCCGCACCTGGGTGCAGGTGCGCAGCTGCAGCGCGTAGTCGCTCCACACCATGGCCAGCAGCTGGCGCACCAGCGGGTCGTCCTCGACCAGCAGCACGCGCAGCGGGGCGTCGGGCATCGGCGGCGGCGGTCGCCGGGCTAGGCCGCGGCGGCGGTGTTGCTGGCGGCGTGGGCCGCGGTGGTGGCGCCGGCCGCGGCCTGGCCGGCCAGCGCCTCGCCCAGCCAGCGCGGCAGGTCCACCGCCAGCTGCGGCTTGTGCACCACGGGCAGGCCGGCCAGCGCAAAGCCGTAGGGCGTGCGCTGCGCCTCGTCCAACGAGGTGATGACGATCAGCCGGCTGCGTGCGAACTGGGCATGCGAGCGCAGGCTGCTGACCAGGGCTGCGCCGTCGATGCCCGGCAGCAGGATGTCGACGATCAGCACGTCGGGCTTGATCTCGCCATACAGCGCCAGGCCGGCGATGCCGTCGTCGGCCACATGCAGCTCCACCTGCGGGAACTGCTGCTGCAGCAGCAGCCGCACCAGCGTGTGGTAGTGCACCGAGTCCTCGATCAGCAGCACGCGGGCGGGCGCTGCGCCGCCGCCAACGGCGGCTTGCGGCGCGGCCTGTGTCGCGGGCCCGGGCCGCGACGGCGACAGCGGCCGGGTGCCAGGCCGGCGTTCGGCCAGCCAGCGTTCGACCGATCCGCAGGAGATGCGGCGGTGCCCGCCCGGTGTCTTCCAGGCGTCGAGTTCGCCGCGATCGACCATCAGCTGCACCGAGCGCACCGCCATGCCCAGGCGGCGAGCCGCCTCCAGCGTGGAGTAATGCGCTGGGTTGTCGCTGCCGGAGCCGGTCTTCGCACTCATGGTGCGGCCCATTGTGCCGATTCCATCCATACGGGGTGGAGGTCCGGGCCGCGCCAGGAGGTCTGAATCAGTAAAAATGCCACAAACTTCCCATTGAACTGATTTTGCCGGTTGTATGCGGCAAAAATGATTGTAATGATAAACGTCAGTGCGGTCTCACCGGGCCGTGCAGAGAAGCCTGTCTATGCACTCCACGTTGCTCACCATCTTCGAATCGTTGAACTCCGGCTTCATCTGGATGGACCGCGAGGCACGCGTTCGCTACGTCAACACGCTGGGTTGCACGATGACGGGCCTGCAGGTGGGCGGCCATGTGCCGGCCGGGCCGCTGATGCGTGCGGTGCAGGCCACGCTGGAGGGGCATGCCACGATGCCGATCCGGCTGCCCAACGCCAACGGCGACGGCAGCACGCTGAAGATCGACGTGATGCCCGGCCTCAGCCGCGACGACACGATGGCCTTCGTCGAGCAGGTGACGGCGCCCACCGGCGAGGCCATGGCCTCGGCGGCCGCGCCGTCGAACATCGGCCTGGAAAACCTGCTGACCGTGATCCGCACCGACCTGGCCGAGCCCTGGCAGCGCTGCGCCGCGGCGATGCGCGAGGCGCGCGATGCCGACGACATGGCGGCAATGGCCCCGCTGATGCAGGAGCTGGACTCGGTCGGCGCCATCCTCAGCAAGCTGATCGACCTGGCGCAGATCTGGTCCAGCGGCTCGCTGCTGGCCGATGACCGCATCGAGATCTGGGAACTGCTGCGCAGCACCTGGGAGACGGTGCAGCCGCTGGCCAACCACCGCAACGTGAAGGTGCGCTTCACGCGCTTTCCGGCCGATGCGCCGCTGTCCTGCGTGTACGGCAGCGAGAGCTGGCTGCGGCGCGTGCTGGTGGAGTGCCTGGAGGCCGAACTGCGCGCCGCGCAGCCGGGCGCCACGGTGGACATCGAGTACCACCAGCAGGGCCAGCGCATCATGGTCGTGTTCCGCGACAGCGGCATGTTCGCGCCCTCGCGCAGCCAGTCCACGATGCTCAGCGCGGGCACGGCCACGGCGCGCATCCGGCAGGGCGCCGGCAATGGCGAGCCGCCGCACGCACGCGACCTGATCGGCCAGCACCTGTGCCGCCAGATCGTCGAGCTGCATGGCGGCCACCTGCGCGAGGAGATCGACGACGACGTGCGCAACTTCCTCATCGATCTGCCCGCCGGTGCCCCGGTGCGCAGCATGACCCCCGAGATCGACATCCAGCAGGCGCAGCAGTACGCGCGAGACCTGGCGGCACTGATGGCCCGCCGCCGTACCAAGACCGCTGCCGCGACCGCCAGTCCGGCCAAGGAGTGACCATGAAGAAGATCCTGATCGTCGAAGACCATGCCGACATCCGCAAGCTGATCCGCATGACGCTGGAGTTCGACAACTACGAGATCCACGAGGCCGCCGACGGCGTGTCGGGGCTGAAGGCCGCGCAGGACGTGAAGCCCGACCTGGTGCTGATGGACGTGATGATGCCCGGCGAGCTGGACGGCCTGCAGGTGTGCCAGCGCATCAAGGCCGATCCCGAGATCAAGCACATCCCCGTGGTGCTGCTGACCGCCCGCGGCCAGGTCAAGGACCGCGAGGCCGGCATGGCCGCCGGCACCACGGCCTACCTGGTCAAGCCCTTCAGCCCGCTGCAGCTGATCGACACCATCGAGCAGTTGCTGGCCACCGCCTGAGACGGGCCACCCCGCGGCGGCCGGTGTGCCGCCGGGCATCTGCGTGGCACGTGGAGCGAACGACATGAGCAAGCGATCCGAGGCGGGCCTGCGCCGCCAACTGCTGTCGATGAGCGCCGGGGCGGCCGTGTTGTGCCTCGTGGCGGGGTTTCTGGGCGGCTGGCTGATGGGGGTGCAGCGCAGCACCGGCCTGGCCGCGCTGTGGCCGCTGCTGGCGCTGGCGGCGCTGGCGGCGGTGATCCTGGCCGGGCTGGACCGCCGGCTGGCACAGCGGCTGGATCCGCTGGCCCGGCTGGTGGCGCACTGCCGCACGCTGACCCAGCGCGTGGGCGAGCGCTTCGACCAGCCGCTGGGCAGCCGCGAGGAGCGCGAACTGGCGGCCGCCATCAACGAGGCCTCGGGCGCACTGGCGCAGCAGGTGGCCGACATGCGCGCCGTCAAGGCCCGCCTGCAGACGCTGCTGGGCGCGGTGCCCGACGCCATCCTGGGCCTGGACGAGCAGCTCAACATCGTGGTGGCCAACCCGGCCGTCGCCTCGGTGTTCGGCATCGAGACGCGCGACGCCATCGGCCAGGGCCTGGTGCAACTGCTGCCGGCCTGCAGCGCCGAGTGGGCGCGCGAGCAGCTGGGGGCCGCGGCGGTGATGTCGGGCAGCGGCGTGCGCGTGGCGCGCGCCGAGACCGAGGGCGTGCGTGGCGGCAGCACCTCGTTCCCGGTGGAGCTGTCGATCTCGGAAGCGCCCGCGGTGGCCGCTGGCGGCGGCCTGCGCTACACCGTGGTGGTGCGTGACCAGACCGAGAAGCGCTGGGCCGACGACCAGCTGCGCCTGTACCAGCGTGCGCTGGAGGCCACGGCCAACGGCGTGGTCATCGCCGACATGTCCTGGCCCGGCGCGCCGCTGGTGTATGCCAACCCGGCCTTCGCCCAGCTGACCGGCTGGGCGCGCGACGAGATCATCGGCATGAACTGCCGTGTGCTGCAGGGCACCGACCGCGACCAGCCCGGCATCGCCGTGCTGCGCGAGGCCATCGCCGCTGGCCAGCCCGCGCATGCCACGCTGCGCAACTACCGCAAGGACGGCACGCCGTTCTTCAACGAGCTGGCGCTGGCCCCGGTGCACGACGCGCAGGACAAGCTCACGCACTACGTCGGCATCATCAACGACGTGACCCAGCGCGAGGCCGCACGCCGCGCGCTAGCCGATCGCAGCGCACGCCTGGACACCATCTTCCGGCTCAGCCCCGACGGCTTCGTGCTGTTCGACGGCGATGGCTGGCTGGCCTACTGCAACCCGGCCTTCGCCGAGATGACCGGCTGGCAGGCCGACCGCGTGATCGGCATGATGAACATGGAGGCCTTCGACACCAACTTCGCGCTGCAGTGCGACGCGGGCCAGCCTTACGCGCCGATCGTCGCGGGCGACGCCGCGGCGGCCGATCCGTCCGACACCGCGGCCGAGGAGGAGGTGACGATGGAGCTGATGCGGCCGGTGCGCCGCACGCTGCGCCGCGCCATGCGCCGCACGATGACCGAGACCGGCGAGACCATCCTGTTCTTCCGCGACGTCACGCGCGAGACCGAGGTCGACCGCATGAAGAGCGAGTTCCTGACCACCGCCGCGCACGAGCTGCGCACGCCGATGGCCAGCATCTTCGGCTTCTCGGAGCTGCTGCTGCGCCGCCCGGTGCCCGACGACCGCCGCCGCGACATGGTGGAGACCATCCACCGCCAGGCGGCCTGGCTGATCCAGATGCTCAACGAGCTGCTCGACCTGGCCCGCATCGAGGCCCGGCAGGGCAAGGACATGAAGCCGGCCGTGATGCGTGTGGGCGAGCTGATCGACTCGACCCTCGGCTCGCTCATGGTGCCCGGCGACACGCGCCAGGTGGCGCTGCGCGTGGAGCATGGCGACGCGGCCATCCACGTGGACGCCGAGAAGACCCGCCAGGCCCTGCTGAACGTGATCTCCAACGCCTACAAGTACTCGCCGGGCGGCGGCGCCATCGAGGTCTCGGTGGTGCAGGCCGAGCGTCGTGGCCGGCCGTCGGTGGGCATCCTGGTCAGCGACCAGGGCATCGGCATGACGCCCAGCCAGCTGCAGCGCGTGTGCGAGCGCTTCTACCGCGCCGACCCCAGCGGCAACATCCCGGGCACCGGCCTGGGCATGTCGCTGGTCAAGGAGATCGTCGAGCTGCAGGGCGGCGAGGTGCAGATCGACAGCGAGCTGGGGGCCGGCACCCAGGTCACGCTGTGGCTGCCGCTGGCCAACGAGGCCATGAGCGGTTGCCAGGAACTGGCCGCAGCCTGAGCCCCCGCGCGACGCAAGCATGAGCGAGCCCACCCACGCCCCCCCGCTGCCGGGCGCAGCCCCTCGGCCGGTGCCCGAACCGGTGCCGGGTGGCGCGGCCGGCCTGCCGGCGTGGCTGAACCACCGCATGGCGCTGCTGGTGGGGGGCGCGGTGGCGCTGCTGGTGGCCGTGGCGGCGGCGGCCTTTCTGCGCCTGGAGCGCGACAACGCACTGGTGCAGGAGCACCGCAGCGCCCGGCTGATGGCCCGCGTGCTGGAGGACCATGTCACGCGCACGCTGGTGGGCATCGAGCTGGTGCTGCTGACGCTGGCGGAAACGCTGGAACATGTTGGCGAGGTGCCGGCCGCGGGCCAGGCCTTGCGCCATGCGCTGCCGGGCCAGCCGGCGCTGCGCAGCGTGTCGCTGCTGGCCGCTGATGGCCGCATCATCGCCAGCTCGAACCCCGACAACGAGCGGCGGCGTCTGGCGCCCGGCGTGCTGCCGGCCGCAGCGCTGGCGCGCGAGCACTGGCTGGGCCCGGCCATGGCGGCACGCGACCTGGCCGACCTGGCCGAGCCCGAGGCGGGCGGTGGTCAGGGCGCCGCCGGGCGGCCGCGTTCGCCCGCCGAGACGATCCTGATGCTGCGGCGCCTGCCCGGTGACGGCCCCGGCGCGCGCTATCTGGTGGCGGCGCTCAACCCCGACGCCATGGCCAACCACTTCCGCATGGCCACGCAGGACAGCGGCTTTGCCGGCATGCTGTTCGACATCGGCGGCCGTGCGCTGGTGGCCCATCCGGCCTCGGCCGGCGCGGCGCTGGCCATGTCGCCGCAGCGCGCGCACCCGGTGTTCGCCCAGCACCTGGCACAGGCCGAGCATGGCAGCCTGCAGGCGCCTGGCGCGCTCGACGGGGCCGAGGCCCTGGTGGCCTACCGCGTCTCGCGCGTGATACCGGTGCTGGCCTGGGTGGAGAAGCCGATGTCCCAGGTGCTGTCGGGTTGGCATGCGCTGCTGCTGGGCACGGCGGCGGCCGTGCTCACCGCCTGGACGGTGATCGGCGTGCTCAGCGCCGCGGCCTGGCGCAGCCTGCGCACGCGCTGGCTGCTGACGCGGCAGCTGGCGCAGTCGGATGCGCGTGCCGTGGCCCGTGAGCGCGAACTGCGCCGCCTCGTCGACGGCCTGCACGAGGTGCTGCTGCGCACCGACGTGGACGGCCGGCTGACCTTCGTGAACCAGCGCCTGCTCGAGCTCACCGGCCGGCTCGAGGAGGACCTGATCGGCCAGCCGCTGGGTGCCCTGGTGGCGCCGGCCGACCGCGGCCAGGTGCAGGCCCTACTGGGCCGCCGCAGCGACACGGCCGGCCACCTGACCACCACGCTGCTGTCGGACGGCCCCGAGGCGCCCTGCGTCGAACTGAGCATGGCCTGGCACCCGCCCGGCCCGGGCGAGGCCGGTGGCTTCATGGGCTTCGCCATCGACGTCAGCGAACGCGAGCGCGCGCGCCGCGAGCTGCGCCGCCAGCTCGAGTTCAGCCGCACCGTGCTGCAGGTGATGCCGGTGCCGGTGTTCGTGAAGGACCGCCATGGCCGCTGCCTGGCCGTCAACAAGGCCTGGGAGGACTTCACCGGGCTGTCGGCGGCCGATGTGGTGGGTGAGCGCATTGACGGCCGCATCGCCAGCGCGGCGCTGGTCGAGATCCACCAGGCCCACGACACCGAGCTGCTGGGCGGCGAGCAGCCCAGCGCGCAGGATGAGCGTTGCCTGCTGCGTGCCGACGGCCAGTTGCGCGACGTGCTGGTGACCACCATCGCGCTGCGCCAGCGCGACGGCCGCGTGGTGGGGCTGGTGGGCAGCATCAACGATGTCACCGAGTTCCTGCAGGCCCAGCGCGCGATGGCCCATGCGCGCGATGCGGCCGAGGCCTCCGACCGCGTGAAGTCGGGCTTCATCGCCAATGTCAGCCATGAGCTGCGCACGCCGCTGCAGAGCATCCTCGGTTTCTCGGAGCTGGCCCTGCGCCGCGCCATGCCGCCCGAGCGCGTGCGCGGCGTGCTGGAGGACATCCACCGCTCGGGCGATCGCATGCTCACGCTGGTCAACGAGGTGCTCGACATCTCCAAGTTCGACACCGCGGCCGTCGACCTGGTGCTGGAGCCCGGCGATCCCGCGGCGCTGGTGGCCGAGGTGGCCCACGAGCTGGGGCCGATCGCGCAGCAGCAGCAGATCACGATCGAGGTGGCGGCCGCGGCCACACCGCTGTCCGCACAGCTCAACGCCTTCCGCTTCTCGCAGGTGGTGCGCAATGTGCTGGCGAATGCGGTGCGCTTCTCGCGTGCGGGCGGCACGGTGCGGCTGGAGGTGGCCACCGGGGCCGATCCGGCCGCAGGCACGTCCGGCGTGTGCGTGCGCGTGCTCGACGAAGGCCCCGGTGTGCCGACGGCCGAACTGGAGACGATCTTCGAGCCGTTCACGCAGTCCAGCCGCACCGGCGACGGCTCGGGCGGCACCGGCCTGGGCCTGACGATCGCGCGCAGCATCATGAAGGCGCACGGCGGGCGCATCTGGGCCCACAACCGGCCCGAAGGTGGGGCGGTGTTCACGCTGTGGCTGCCGCAGATCACGGCGCAGGCCGAACCGGCCGAGGTGGCCGCCCGCGAGGCGGCACAGGCCTGAACGCCGCACCAAGAAAAACGGCCCGCAGTGCGGGCCGTCTTCAAGGTGGAGCCACTGCAGCGTGGCGCTGCACAGTGGCGTCTCGGAATGCCTGGTCGGGGTGAGAGGATTCGAACCTCCGGCCTCTACGTCCCGAACGTAGCGCTCTACCAGGCTAAGCTACACCCCGATGTGCCCTTTGGGTGGTGACCAACACGCTGTGAAGCGCTGCCACCGGGCGGTGATGACGAACCCTTCGGCCCGTCATCGGCTGGTCAGGAGGATCGCTCCACCGACCGAGCACATGATTCTAGCAGCAAATCTTTGGCCTTGGAGGCCGGCAACACAGAAAGTGCATCACGGGCCTGATCGGCCTGGGTGCGGGCCGCTTCACGCGTGGCGTCCAGCGCCCCGGTGCGGCGCACCAGCGCGATGATCTCGTCCAGGCGCTCCACCTCGCCGTGCTCGATGGCGTGGCGGATCATCTGCCGCTCGGCTTCGGTGCTGCGGCTCATGGCCACCAGCAGCGGCAGCGTGGGCTTGCCTTCGCGCAGGTCGTCGCCCACGTTCTTGCCCAGGGCGTGCGTGTCGCCCTCGTAGTCGAGCAGATCGTCCACCAGCTGGAAGGCGGTGCCCAGCGAGCGGCCGTAGTCGGCGCAGGCTTCCTCGATGGCGGGTGGTGCATCGGCCAGCACCGCGCCCAGGCGCGCGCTCGCCTCGAACAGCTTGGCGGTCTTGTAGCGGATGACGCGCAGGTAGTCCTCGACCGCGAGGTCGGGGTCGTGCATGTTCATCAGCTGCAGCACCTCGCCCTCGGCGATGACGTTGGTGGCGTCGGCCAGCACCTCCAGCACGCGCATGCGGTTCACGCCCACCATCATCTGGAAGGCGCGCGAGTAGAGGAAGTCGCCGACCAGCACGCTGGCGGCGTTGCCGAACAGCGCATTGGCGGTCTGGCGCCCACGGCGCAGCGACGATTCGTCGACCACATCGTCATGCAGCAGCGTGGCGGTGTGGATGAACTCGACGATGGCGGCCAGCTCGTACTTCTCGCGGCCGGCGAAACCCAGGGCATCGGCGAACAGCAGCACCAGGCGCGGCCGGACGCGCTTGCCGCCGGCGGTGACGATGTAGTGCGAGATCTGGTTGATCAGCGCCACCTCGGAGGCGAGGCGGCGGTGGATCACGGCGTCCACCTGGGCCATGTCGTCGGCCATCGGGTCGACGGGCGTGGGATCGGCAGCGGCCGAGTCGGCAAGGTGGGATGCGGTCACGTCAGGCAGGTCCAGGCGAGCCCAAAATTATAGGGAGGCGCCCCCAGCGTGCCGCCGCTGCCGTGTTGCCTGGCCGCTGTTTCTTCTTCTCAAGGGTTTGTGCTAGAATCGTCGGTTCCCTCGCGTGCAAGGCTCTTTGGGCTGCGCGGCGCGTTGGGAGCAACATCGAAGCGTTTCTTCAAGAGGCACATATGTACGCGGTCATAAAAACCGGTGGCAAGCAATACAAGGTTGCTGCCGGCGAGAAGATCAAGGTAGAACAGATTGCTGCGGACGTGGGCCAAGAGATCGTGATCGACCAGGTTCTGGCCATCGGCAACGGTGACAGCCTGACGGTCGGGACTCCCTTGGTGGCCGGCGCCAGCGTGAAAGCCACGGTGGTGTCGCACGGCAAGCACGACAAGGTGCGCATCTTCAAGATGCGTCGCCGCAAGCACTACCAGAAGCACGGCGGTCACCGTCAGTGCTACACCGAGCTGGAGATCGGCGCCGTCGGCGTTTGATCGGTCACGGATCCAAGGAGTCTTTGAACCATGGCACAGAAAAAAGGCGGCGGTTCCACACGGAACGGCCGTGACTCGAAGCCCAAGATGCTGGGCGTGAAGGTGTTCGGCGGCCAGACCGTGCCCGCCGGCTCGATCATCGTGCGCCAGCGCGGCACGCGTTTCCACGCCGGCACCAATGTCGGCATGGGCCGCGACCACACGCTGTTCGCGCTGGTGGACGGCACCGTGTCGTTCACCACCAAGGGTTCGCTCAACCGCCAGACGGTGGAAGTGACCCCGGCCGCCTGACGCTGTCTCGGCACAGGCCCCGAAGAAGCCCCGGCCTGCCGGGGCTTTTTGCATTGCGGGCCGTGCCGCGACGCGCACGGCAACCCATGGCCCACGGCGGGCCGCGAAGGAAGGAACCCCCATGAAATTCGTCGACGAAGCCACCATCGACGTGTCGGCCGGCAACGGCGGCGCCGGCTGCGCCAGCTTCCGCCGCGAGAAGTTCATTCCCTTCGGCGGCCCCAATGGCGGTGACGGCGGCCGTGGCGGCAGCGTGTGGGCCGAGGCCGACCGCAACCTGAACACGCTGATCGACTACCGCTACGCGCGCCGCCACGAGGCGCGCAACGGCGAGGCCGGTCGCGGCTCCGACCAGTACGGTGCGGCGGCCGACGACATCGTGCTGCGCATGCCGGTGGGCACCATCATCACCGACCTGGGCACCGGCGACGTGATCGGCGAACTGCTGACCCACGGCGAGCGCGTGCTGCTGGCCAAGGGCGGCGACGGCGGCTTCGGAAACCTGCACTTCAAGAGCAGCACCAACCGCGCGCCGCGCCAGAAGACGCCCGGCTGGCCCGGCGAGGCCAAGAAGCTGCAGCTCGAGTTGCGTGTGCTGGCCGACGTGGGCCTGCTGGGCATGCCCAACGCCGGCAAGAGCACGCTGATCGCCGCCATCTCGAACGCGCGGCCGAAGATCGCCGACTACCCGTTCACCACGCTGCACCCCAACCTGGGCGTGGTGCGCGTGGCGGCGGAAAAGAGCTTCGTGGTCGCCGATGTGCCGGGCCTGATCGAGGGCGCGTCCGAAGGCGCCGGCCTGGGCCACCTGTTCCTGCGCCACCTGCAGCGCACGCGGCTGCTGCTGCACGTGGTGGACCTGGCGCCCTTCGACGACGGCGTCGATCCGGTGCAGCAGGCCAAGGCCATCATCGAGGAACTGAAGAAGTACGACGCCGCGCCCGACGAGGACGAGGTCGATGAGCCGGTCCAGGCCGAAGACGACTTCGACGAGGACTTCGACGACGACGAGGACGAACCCGCACCGGCGCCGAAGAAGAAGCGTCGCCGCGTGCGCGCCCGCGTCGGCGGCTCGCTGGCCGACAAGCCGCGCTGGCTGGTGCTGAACAAGCTGGACATGGTGCCCGGTGACGAGCGCGCCAAGCGCGTGAAGGACTTCGTCAAGCGCATGAAGTGGAAGGGTCCGGTGTTCGAGGTCTCGGCCCTGGGCCGCGAAGGTCTGGAGCCGCTGGTGCATGCGATCTGGGAGCATGTGGCGGCCTTCCAGCAGGTGCAGCACGACCCCGATCCGCGTTTCGATGCCGCGGCGGCCGCTGCGCCAGCCCCTGCAGCCGAGCCGGCGCCCGCGCCGGTCAGCGACGATCCGCGCTTCCGTCGCCTCGACGACGACGCTTGAACCCAGGTGAGCCCCGCATGTCCGAAGTCCTGAAGAACGCGCGGCGCATCGTCGTCAAGGTC
Organism: Pseudaquabacterium inlustre; assembly: GCF_038066595.1. Lineage (NCBI taxonomy): Bacteria > Pseudomonadati > Pseudomonadota > Betaproteobacteria > Burkholderiales > Sphaerotilaceae > Pseudaquabacterium > Pseudaquabacterium inlustre. The sequence continues at coordinate 1,004,712 of NZ_JBBUTH010000001.1, read as the reverse complement.
GGCTCCAGCCTGGTCACCAACGAGGGCCGCGGCATCGACGCCGAGGCCGTGGGCAACTGGTGCCGCCAGCTGGCGGCGCTGGCGGCCCAGGGCCGCGAGGTGGTGATGGTGAGCAGCGGCGCCATCGCCGAGGGCATGAAGCGCCTGGGCTGGAAGACCCGCCCGACCGAGCTGCACGAGTTGCAGGCCGCCGCCGCCGTGGGCCAGATGGGCCTGGCGCAGATGTACGAGACGCAGCTCTCGAAGCACGGCATGGGCAGCGCCCAGGTGCTGCTGACGCATGCCGATCTGGCCGACCGTGAGCGCTACCTGAACGCCCGCTCCACGCTGCTGACCCTGCTGCAGATGCAGGTGATCCCGGTGATCAACGAGAACGACACCGTGGTCAACGACGAGATCAAGTTCGGCGACAACGACACGCTGGGCGCCCTGGTGGCCAACCTGGTGGAGGCCGATGCGTTGGTGATCCTGACCGACCAGCGTGGCCTGTACTCGGCCGATCCGCGCAAGAACCCCGACGCCCGCTTCATCGACGAAGCGCGCGCCGGCGATCCCGAGCTCGAGCGCATGGCCGGCGGCGCCGGCTCGGGCATCGGCACCGGCGGCATGATCACCAAGATCCTGGCCGCCAAGCGCGCGGCCGGCTCGGGCGCCAGCACCGTGATCGCCTGGGGCCGCGAGACCGATGCGCTGCTGCGCCTGGCCGCCGGCGAGGCCATCGGCACGCTGCTGGTGGCCGGCACGGCCAAGCTGGCGGCGCGCAAGCAGTGGATGGCCGACCACCTGCAGCTGCGTGGCGCGGTGGTGGTGGACGACGGCGCCGTGGCCAAGCTGCGCGACGAGGGCAAGAGCCTGCTGCCGATCGGCGTGACGGCGGTGGAAGGCGACTTCCAGCGCGGCGACGTGATCGCCGTGCGCTCGGCCGCCGGCCAGGTGATCGCGCGCGGCCTGGCGAACTACGCCTCGGGCGAGGCGCGGCTCATCGCGCGCAAGCCCTCGTCACAGATCGTCGGGCTGCTGGGCTTCGTCAACGAGGCCGAGCTGATCCACCGCGACAACCTGGTGCTGGTCTAGCCGGCAGGCCGGCCGAGCGGCGCGGCGAGTGGCACCGGGCACCCGCTGTGCCGGGTGCCCGGGTCACTCTTCGAGCTCGGCCTTGGCCAGTTCCACATCCAGCCGTTCCATCGCGTCGGCCGCTTCGCAGGCGGCGGCGTCGGCGTAGAGCTTCTCGGCTTCCTTCATGCGCTTGTTGCCTTCCAGCATGACCAGGCCGTTGGCGTACTCGATCTTCGCGATGGCCGAGCCGGGATTCAGCTTCAGCGCCTGCTGGTACAGCTTCAGCCCGGTGGCGGCATCGGCGCCCTGGGTCTTGCCCAGCAGCTTGCCCACCTTGTCGATCACCTCGGCATGGAAGGCGCCGAGCGCGATGTGCGCGTCGGCATGCTTGGGGGCCAGCTGGATCGTGGTTTCCAGCGCGTTCTTGACCTTGGCGCCCAGCCCCATGGCCAGCGCCTTGGTCACGCTGATGCCCTGGCTGTAGCGGCCCAGCGCATACGCCATCCAGTAGTGGGCGTTGGCGTTGCCGGGCTCCTCGGCGGCCAGGGCCTCGGCGCGGCCGGCCACGGCCTCGAACATCGCCAGCTTGGTCTTCTCGCTCTTTTCCAGGTAGTTGGCGTAGATGGCCTGGGCCTTGTTGGCCACCGTGATGCCGGCGGCACCGCCGGCCTTCAGCCCGGCCTCATGGGCCTTCTGGAACTCGCCGGCATGGAACAGCGCCCAGGCCTGCTGCACCGCCTTGTCCGTCGGCCAGGGTTCGGCGTCGCCGGCATGCAGCGCGCCCCAGGCCTTCTTCAGCGCAGCCAGGTCGTAGGTGTAGTCGACGTCGTCGTAGGGGAAGGCGGTCCACTTGGCCATGGCGCTTGTCTCCGGTTGTTGTGGGTGCTGCGGTCTGCCGTGGGGCGGCCGCGGCGTCAGGCAGGCGCTGAATCGGGCTTCTGGTAAGCGCCGGCGATCTGGAACAGGTGCTCGCGCGCGGCGGGCTCCAGGTAAGGCATCAACAGGCTCAGCACATGGTAGGCGCCGCGCGACAGCGCGGCGGCGGCACTGTCGGGCTCGAGTGCCTTGCGCGGATCACGCACGTACTCGTAGCTCAGCCAGTAGGTCAGCACCACCACCATGCTGGTGGCCACCGGCTCGGCCTCGCGCCGGTCGATGCGCATGGCCTGGCCGCGGGCCAGGCCGTCCAGCACGATCTGCACAGCGCGCGACTTGTTCTTCAGCACGAACTGGAAGTGCGTCTCCAGCCGGCGGTTCTTGCTGAGCAGGTCGTTCAGGTCGCGGTAGAGGAAGCGGTACTGCCAGATCAGCTCGAACAGCATGTGGAAGAACAGCCAGGCGTCCTCCACGTTGCGCACGTTGTCGGCCGCGCCCAGCAGATCGTTCAGGCCGCGCTCGTAGCGGTCGAACAGCGCATTGATCAGCTCGTCCTTGGCCGGGTAGTGGTAGTACAGGTTGCCGGGGCTGATGCCCAGCTCGGCCGAGATCAGCGTGGTGCTGACATTGGGCTCGCCGAAGCGGTTGAACAACTCGAGCGTGACCTCGAGGATGCGCTCGGCAGTGCGGCGGGGCTTCTTGGCTTGGGATTGCATGCGGGCCCTGAGCGGCCCGAAGGGCCAGATTGGCTGCCACACAATCTAGCATCAAGCCGGGGCAAGGACATTGACCTCGCTCCCTACAATCGTCGTCCATGCCTGCGGTCAGTTTTCAACAGGTAGGAAAAACCTACAACGGGGCGCGCGGCAGCTTTCGCGCGCTGGATGGCGTCAGCTTCGACATCGGCGAGGGCGAGTTCTTCGGCCTGCTGGGGCCCAATGGCGCTGGCAAGACGACGCTGATCTCGGTGCTGGCGGGCCTGACCCGCGCCACCGAAGGCCGCGTCACCGTGATGGGCCACGACGTGCAGGCCGATGCGGCCGCCGCGCGCAAGGCGCTGGGCATCGTGCCGCAGGAGCTGGTGTTCGACCCCTTCTTCAGCGTGCGCGAGACGCTGCGCATCCAGAGCGGCTACTTCGGCGTGAAGGGCAACGACGCCTGGATCGACGAGGTGCTGGCCGAACTGGGCCTGGCCGACAAGGCCAATGCCAACATGCGCCAGCTCTCGGGCGGCATGAAACGCCGCGTGCTGGTGGCCCAGGCCCTGGTGCACAAGCCGCCGGTGATCGTGCTGGATGAACCCACCGCCGGCGTCGACGTGGAACTGCGCCAGACGCTGTGGGCCTTCATCGGCCGGCTCAACAAGCAGGGCCACACGGTGTTGCTGACCACGCACTATCTGGAAGAGGCCGAGGCGCTGTGCCACCGCATCGGCATGCTCAAGCAGGGCAGGCTGGTGGCGCTGGAGCGCACGGCCACGCTGCTGTCGGCCACGCACAGCACCATGCTGCGCTTCAAGACCGACCAGGCCCTGCCGGCCGCGCTGGCGGCTCAGGCGCGCAGCACCGGGCGCATCGTGCAACTGCGTGCGCGCGACGCGGCCGAGGTGGAGAGCTTCCTGGCCACGCTGCGCGGCGCGGGCGTGGGTGTCGAGGACTTGGAGATCGGCCGCGCCGACCTGGAGGACGTGTTCGTGCAGATCATGCAGGGGCGCTCGCCCGTGGCTGCGCCGGCCCAGGGCGTGGGGGCCTCGGCATGAGTGCGATGTTCGAAGGCGCGGGCACGCTGTTCTACAAGGAAGTGCTGCGCTTCTGGAAGGTGGCCTTCCAGACCGTGGGCGCGCCGGTGCTCACCGCCATCCTGTACCTGCTGGTCTTCGGCCATGTGCTGGAAGGCCGCGCCGAGGTGTTCGGCAACGTCGGCTACACCGCTTTCCTGATTCCCGGGCTGGTGATGATGAGCGTGCTGCAGAACGCCTTCGCCAACAGCTCGTCCAGCCTGATCCAGAGCAAGATCACCGGCAACCTGGTGTTCCTGCTGGTGTCGCCGCTGTCGCACTGGGCCTGGTATGCGGCCTACGTGGGCGCCAGCATGGTGCGCGGCCTGGTGGTGGGCTTCGGCGTGTTCATCGTCACCGTGTGGTTCGCGCCGCCGCCGTTCGCCGAGCCGTGGTGGATCCTGGTGTTCGCGGCGCTCGGTGCCGGGCTGATGGGCTCGCTGGGTCTGATCGCCGGGCTGTGGGCCGAGAAGTTCGACCAGATGGCGGCGTTCCAGAACTTCATCGTCATGCCCATGACCTTTCTGTCGGGCGTGTTCTATTCGGTGCATTCGCTGCCGGCCTTCTGGCAGGCAGCCAGCCACCTGAACCCGTTCTTCTACATGATCGACGGCTTCCGGCGCGGCTTCTTCGGCACCAGCGATGTCTCGCCCTGGCTGAGCCTGGCCGTGGTGGGCACGGCCTTCGTCGCGGTGGCCGCACTCACGCTGAACCTGCTGCGCACCGGCTACAAGATCCGGCCCTGAACCGTTTCGCATCCCGCGGCAAGGCGCTGGGGCATTCGGCGCTCGCCGATAATCCGGCCATGGCTGATCCCACCGCTGACGACGTGCGCCGCTACATCGCGGCAGGCCTGCCCTGTGAACACCTCGAGGTCGAGGGCGACGGGCAGCATTTCTTCGCCACCATCGTGTCGGGCGAGTTCGACGGCCTGCCGCGCATCCGCCGCCACCAGCGGGTCTATGCAGCCCTGGGCGATAGAATGCGTGCAGAGATTCATGCGCTGTCGATGAAGACGCTCACCCCCGCCGAATGGGCGGCTGCGCCGGCCGCTGCCGCGCCGCACCACCCCCACTGACCCACCTGCGGCCACATGCTGCGGGTGGCTCTCGGGCACCCGCGCAACACGGTGGCCCTGATCCGCGCGGCATGGGGCGCCCTTTGAAGAGGACCCCCCGATGACGATGCTGACCCTCGCCCTGTCCAAGGGCCGCATCTTCGAGGAGACCCTGCCGTTGCTGGCCGCCGCCGGCATCACGGTGAGCGAGGACCCCGAGAAGAGCCGCAAGCTGATCCTGTCCACCAGCCAGGCCGATGTGCGCGTGGTGCTGGTGCGCGCCACCGACGTGCCCACCTATGTGGAAAACGGCGGCGCCGACGTCGGCGTGGCTGGCCTGGATGTGCTGATCGAGCATGGTGGCGCCGGCCTGTACCAGCCGCTCGATCTGCAGATCGCCAAGTGCCGCATGAGCGTGGCCACGCGCGACGACTTCGACTACGCCAGCGCCGTGAAGCAGGGCTCACGCATCCGCGTGGCCACCAAGTACACGGCCATCGCGCGCCAGCACTTCGCCGACAAGGGCGTGCACGTCGACCTGATCAAGCTGTACGGCTCGATGGAGCTGGCGCCGCTGACCGGCCTGGCCGATGCCATCGTCGACCTGGTGTCCACCGGCTCGACACTGAAGGCCAATCACCTGGTCGAGGTGGAGCGCATCCTCGACGTCAGCTCTCGCCTGGTGGTCAACCAGGCCGCGCTGAAGCTGCAGCGCGAGCCCATCCGTCGCCTGATCGACGCCTTCGCCCAGGCCGTCGCCGCCCGCCAATCCTGACCTGCCCAACGTCACCGCCATGACCGCCGTCGCCATCCGCCAGCTCAGCACCGCGCAACCCGACTTCGAGGCGGCCTTCCAGCAGGTGCTGCATTGGTCGGCCGAGACCGACGATGCGATCGAGGCGCGCGTGGCCGACATCCTGGCCGAGGTGCGCCGGCACGGCGATGCGGCGGTGCTGCGCTACACGGCGCTGTTCGACCACCTCGACGTGGCCAGCGTGGCCGCGCTGGAGCTCACGCGCGACGAGCTGAAGGCGGCCTTTGACGCCATCACCCCGGCCCAGCGCGCGGCCTTGGAATCGGCCGCGCAGCGGGTGCGCAGCTACCACGAGCGCCAGAAGGAAGCCTCGGGCCTGAGCTGGCAGTACCGCGACGAGGACGGCACGCTGCTGGGCCAGAAGGTCACGCCGCTCGATCGCGTGGGCATCTACGTGCCCGGCGGCAAGGCCGCGTATCCGAGCAGCGTGCTGATGAACGCGATTCCCGCCCATGTGGCCGGTGTCGGCGAGATCATCATGGTGGTGCCCACGCCCAGGGGTGAGAAGAACCCGCTGGTGCTGGCTGCGGCCTACGTGGCCGGCGTCAGCCGCGCGTTCACCGTGGGCGGCGCCCAGGCCGTGGCCGCGCTGGCCTACGGCACGGCCACCATCCCGCGTGTGGACAAGATCACCGGCCCCGGCAACGCCTATGTGGCCGCCGCCAAGCGCCGCGTGTTCGGCCAGGTGGGCATCGACATGATTGCCGGGCCCAGCGAGATCTTGGTGCTGGCCGACGGCAGCACGCCGCCCGACTGGGTGGCGATGGACCTGTTCAGCCAGGCCGAGCACGACGAACTGGCGCAATCCATCCTGCTGTGCCCCGATGCGGCCTACATCGACCAGGTGCGTGCCGCCATTGACCGCCTGATCGACGGCATGCCGCGCCGCGACGTGATCCGCGCCAGCCTGGAAGGCCGCGGCGCGCTGATCCTCACGAAGGACATGGACGAGGCCTGCGCCATCAGCAACCGCATCGCGCCCGAGCACCTGGAGGTCTCCAGCCGCGAGCCGCACCGCTGGGAGCCGCAGCTGCGCCATGCCGGCGCCATCTTCCTGGGGGCCTTCACCAGCGAGAGCCTGGGCGACTACTGCGCCGGCCCCAACCATGTGCTGCCCACCAGCGGCACCGCGCGCTTCAGCTCGCCGCTGGGCGTGTACGACTTCCAGAAGCGCAGCAGCCTGATCGAGGTGAGCGAAGCCGGCGCGCAGGTGCTGGGCCCGATCGCCGCCGAACTGGCCTATGGCGAGGGCCTGCAGGCCCATGCGCAGGCGGCGGAGTTCCGGCTCAAGCGCTGATCCGACATTGACACGAAGTTCGTGTTGCACGAAACTCGTGTTCCACGAACTCAGTGGCTCGATCATGAAGAACGTCACCGTCACGATGGAAGACAGCGTTGCCGACTGGGCGCGCATGGAAGCGGCCCGCCGCAACACCAGCGTGTCGCGGCTGATCGGCGAGATGCTGGCCGAGAAGATGCGCCATGACGACGCCTACGAACGGGCGATGCGCGAGGCGCTGGAGTTCCGCAGCTGGGGCAAGTCCAGCGGGCCGTACCTCACCCGCGAAGAGATGTACGACCGCAGCCAACCGCGGACATGAGCACTTTCGCCCGGCCGCTCCGAAGAAAGTGCTCTCCTCCCTCGGGGAGGTGGTCACGCAGTGACCGGAGGGTGGTTCGGTGACCGCCACCGTCTTCGTCGATACGAACGTCCTGCTGTACTCGTTCGACGAGACCGACCTGGGCAAGCAGCAGCGCTCGCGCCAATGGCTCACCGTGTGCTGGCAGCGACGCTGCGGCCGGCTGTCCACCCAGGTGCTCAACGAGTTCTACGCCAACGCGCGCAAGCGCTTCGCCAGTGCCATCTCGGCCGGCGATGCGCGCGCCGAGGTGCGCCGCTACCAGCTGTGGAAGCCCTGGCTGATCGACCAGGCCACGATCGACACCGCCTGGGCCGCCGAGAGCCGTTACCAGCTCAACTACTGGGATGCGCTGATGGTGGCGGCCGCCCAGCATCAGGGCTGCACCGTGCTGCTCACCGAAGACCTGCAGCACGACCAGCGCATCGACGCCCTGCGCATCGTCAACCCCTTCAAGGCCGACGTCAGCCTGCTCGACGAGACCCCATGAGCGATTCCAGCGACTCCCTTGCCCCCATCCTGCAACGCGTGATCCGCCAGGACATCCAGGGCCTGCATGCCTATGCCGTGCAGCCCAGCGCCGGCCTGGTCAAGCTCGACACGATGGAGAACCCGCACCGCCTGCCCGAGGCGCTGCAGCGCGAGTTGGGCGAGCGCCTGGGCCGCGTGGCCATCAACCGCTACCCGGCCGAGCGCGGCGATGACCTGAAGGCCGCACTCGCCGCCCATGCTGGCATGCCCGAGGGCTGCGGCCTGGTGCTGGGCAATGGCTCCGATGAACTGATCACGCTGCTCAGCATGGCCTGCGCCAAGCCGGGGGCGGTGTTCATGTCGCCGCTGCCCAGCTTCGTGATGTACGGGCTGTCGGCGCAGTTGCAGGGCGTGGGCTTTGTCGGCGTGCCGCTGACGGCCGATTTCGAGCTCGACGAGCCGGCCATGTTGGCAGCGATCGCTCAGCACAAGCCGGCGCTGCTGTACCTTTCGTACCCCAACAACCCCACGGCCAACCTGTGGGATGACGCCGCCATCGAGCGCTGCATCGACGCCATGGCGCAGGTGCAGGGCCTGGTGGTGATGGACGAGGCCTACCAGCCCTTCGCCAGCCGCGACTCGATGGACCGGCTGCGCCGCCACCCGCATGTGCTGGTGATGCGCACGATGAGCAAGTTCGGCCTGGCCGGCGTGCGCATCGGCTACCTGATCGGCCGCACGGCGCTGACCGACGAGATCGACAAGCTGCGCCCGCCGTTCAACATCAGCGTGCTCAATGCCGAGGCCGGCCTGTTTGCGCTGGAACATGTGGATGAATACGCGCGCCAGGCCGCGTCGATCCGCGAGCAGCGTCAGCGCCTGTATGCCGCGCTGCAGGCGCTGCCGGGCGTGCAGCCCTGGCCGAGCGAGGCCAACATGGTGCTGGCACGTTTCCCCGACGCCGCCAAGACCTTCGCGGCGCTGAAGGCCCGCGGCATCCTGATCAAGAACGTCAGTGCGCTGCATCCGCTGCTGGCCAACTGCCTGCGCCTGACGGTCGGCACGCCCGACGAGACCGGCCAGCTGATCGCCGCGCTGGCCGAATGCCTGTGACCACCGCCACCGAAGACCGCACCATGGACCGCATTGCAGAAGTCAGCCGAAACACCAACGAGACGAAGATCCGCGTGCGCGTCAACCTCGACGGCACCGGTCAGGCCAAGCTGGCCACCGGCATCGGCTTCTTCGACCACATGCTCGACCAGGTGGCGCGCCACGGCCTGATCGACCTGGAGGTGAGCTGCGAAGGCGACCTGCACATCGACGGCCACCACACGGTGGAAGACGTGGGCATCACCCTCGGCCAGGCCGTGGCCCAGGCGGTGGGCGACAAGAAGGGCATCACCCGCTACGGCCACAGCTATGTGCCGCTGGACGAAGCCCTGTCGCGCGTGGTGGTCGACTTCTCGGGCCGGCCGGGCCTGCACCAGCACATCCCGTTCACCGCCGGCATGATCGGCCAGCTCGACACGCAGCTGGTGTTCGAGTTCTTCCAGGGCTTCGTGAACCACGCGCTGGTGTCGCTGCACATCGACAACCTGAAGGGTGTCAACGCCCACCACCAGTGCGAGACGGTGTTCAAGGCCTTCGGCCGCGCGCTGCGCATGGCGCTGACGCCCGATCCGCGCTCGGCCGGCGTGATCCCGTCCACCAAGGGCAGCCTCTGACATGAGCACCAAAACCGTCGCCGTGGTGGACTACGGCATGGGCAACCTGCGCTCGGTGTCGCAGGCCGTGATGCACGTGGCGGCCGACACCGGCCACACCGTCGTCGTCACCCAGAACCCCGACGAGGTGCGCGCCGCCGAGCGCGTGGTGTTGCCCGGCCAGGGTGCGATGCGCGACTGCATGCGCGAGCTGCACGACTCCGGCCTGAAGGAGGCCGTGCTGGAAGCCGCGGCCACCAAGCCGCTGATGGGCGTGTGCGTGGGCATGCAGATGCTGCTGGAGCACAGCGAGGAGCAGGACACGCCGGGTCTGGGCCTGATCCCCGGCCGCGTGCGCCGCTTCCGGCTGGAAGGCCGCATCCAGGCCGACGGCAGCCGCTACAAGGTGCCGCAGATGGGCTGGAACCAGGTCTTCCAGCAGGCCCACGCCCAGCACGGCGGCGGCGTGCATCCGGTGTGGCAGGGCGTGCCCGACGGCGCGTACTTCTACTTCGTGCACAGCTTCTGGGCCGATCCGTCGGACGCGCGCCACAGCGCGGGCCTCACCGAGTACGGCGAGCGCTTTACCAGTGCGGTGGCCCGGGATAATATTTTTGCCACCCAGTTCCACCCCGAGAAGAGTGCCGACCACGGTCTCGCGCTGTACCGCAACTTCCTGCACTGGCGGCCGTGATCGCTCAAGGGTGCCACGGCACCCGATGCCGTCGCCACTTCCCGGTTCCAACCCCTCCACTCCTGCGCTGCAACAGCCATGCTGCTGATCCCCGCCATCGACCTGAAGGACGGCAAGTGCGTCCGCCTGCAACAGGGCGACATGAACGTCTCCACCACCTTCGGCGAGGATCCCGCCGCGATGGCGCGGCGCTGGGCGGATGCCGGCGCTCGCCGCCTGCACCTGGTCGACCTGAACGGCGCCTTCGCCGGCAAGCCGGTCAACGAGCCGGCCATCAAGGCCATCCTGAAGGCCGTGGGCGACGAGATCCCGGTGCAGCTGGGCGGCGGCATCCGGGATCTGGACACCATCGAGCGCTACCTCGATGACGGCATCAGCTACGTGATCATCGGCACCGCCGCGGTCAAGAACCCCGGCTTCCTGCAGGACGCCTGCAGCGCCTTCGGCGGCCACATCATCGTGGGCCTGGACGCCAAGGACGGCAAGGTGGCCACCGATGGCTGGAGCAAGCTCACCGGCCACGAGGTGGTCGATCTGGCCCGGAAGTTCGAGGACTACGGCGTCGAAGGCATCATCTACACCGACATCGGTCGCGACGGCATGCTCACCGGCATCAACATCGAGGCCACGGTCAAGCTGGCGCAGGCGCTGAGCATCCCGGTCATCGCCTCGGGCGGCTTGAGCGACATCGCCGACATCGAGCGCCTGTGCGCGGTGGAGAGCGAAGGCGTCGAGGGCGTGATCTGCGGCCGCAGCATCTACACCGGCGCGCTGGATTTCACCGCGGCGCAAAAGCGCGCCGACGAACTGCTGGCCGGCTGAGCGCCCGCACGCCGTTCGCATGCCAGGGCGCCGCAAGGCGCCCTGGTCGTTTGCGGACCGGCCGTTCAGCCGCGGCGGCGCCGGCGCGGGGCGCCCCAGCCCAGCAGCGCCAGGCCGCCGGCCATCAGCGCCCAGGTGCCCGGCTCGGGCACCGGCGCCAGCAGGGCACGGATCTCGCCACCGGGGAAGCTGCTGGTGTGCAGGTTCAGGTAGGCCTTGCCGCTGTCCAGCCCGGCCACCAGCGCGTTGAAGGCCAGCGTCACGTTGTCGCTGGCATCGCCGGGCGTGGTGTCCTTGGCGGTGATGAAGGCCGCGTTGTAGCTGCTGGCCAGGGCCATGTCGAAGACCTGGTCGTAGCTGCCGCTGCGTGGGCCGGTGCCGCCGGTGAAGAAGAAGCCGGGGAACGAGGGCGTGATGGTGGCCACGCCGATGTTGCCCGTGCCGGGCGTGGCCGTGCAGCAGTGGATGTGGGCCGCGGTGGCGGTGCCGATCAGGTCAGCGAAGCTGAACTGCACCCGCATCGTCATCAGGTCGAAGTCGATCGTCACCGTGGCCTGGCCCTGGCCGGTGGTGCTCACCGAGGGTGTCTCGCTGCTGCCCAGCATGGCGGCGGCCCAGATCTGCTGGTGGGCGGTGGCGGGGGCCAGCATCGCCGAGGCGGCGGCCAGTGCCGCCAGGGTGGGGATGAATCGCATGTCGGAGGCTCCATGTGCGCGCGAAGGACGACCCTTCACCCCGCACATACGCACCGGCGCACGCGCCGCGTCCGCACCGGCCGCATCCGAACTAGGGACAGGGATAATCCGGCCGCCAGCCCCATCCGATCGCACCATGCTCGCCAAACGCATCATTCCCTGCCTCGACGTCACCGGCGGCCGTGTCGTCAAGGGCGTCAACTTCGTCGAACTGCGCGATGCGGGTGATCCGGTCGAGATCGCCGCGCGCTACAACGAGCAGGGCGCCGACGAACTCACCTTCCTCGACATCACCGCCACCAGCGACCAGCGCGACGTGATCCTGCATGTCATCGAGGCCGTGGCCTCGCAGGTCTTCATCCCGCTGACCGTGGGCGGCGGCGTGCGCACCGTGGCCGATGTGCGGCGGCTGCTGAACGCCGGGGCCGACAAGGTCAGCTTCAACTCGGCGGCCATCGCCAACCCGCCGGTGATCCGCGAGGCCAGCGACAAGTACGGTGCCCAGTGCATCGTGGTGGCCATCGACGCCAAGAAGCGCGTCGGCGAAGACCTGGCCACCAAGGGCCCGGGCTGGGATGTCTACAGCCATGGTGGGCGCAAGAACATGCACATCGATGCCGTGGCCTGGGCGCGCCAGATGGCCGAGATGGGCGCCGGCGAGATCCTGCTCACCAGCATGGACCGCGATGGCACCAAGATCGGCTTCGACCTCGAGCTCACCCGCGCGGTCAGCGATGCCGTGCCGGTGCCGGTGATCGCCTCGGGCGGCGTCGGCGCACTGCAGCACCTGGCCGAGGGCATCCAGATCGGTGGTGCCGATGCGGTGCTGGCGGCCAGCATCTTCCATTACGGCGAGTTCACCGTCGGCCAGGCCAAGGCCGAACTGGCGCGGCACGGCATTCCGGTCCGGCAGTGACCGCGCCTTCGAAGCCCCCGCGCGAAGTCAGGCTGATCGGCGGTGATCTGCGCCGCAGCAAGCTGCCGGTGGCCGACCGGCCCGGCCTGCGGCCCACGCCCGACCGCGTGCGCGAAACGCTGTTCAACTGGCTGGGGCAGGACCTGAGTGGCTGGCGCGTGCTCGATGCCTTTGCCGGCAGCGGCGCGCTGGGATTCGAGGCCGCCTCGCGTGGTGCCGCCGAGGTGCTGCTGCTCGAGCGCGATCCGGGCCTGGTGAAGAGCCTGCGCGACAGCCAGCAGCGCCTGAAGGTCGGCACCTTGAAGGTCGACACCGCCGACGCCGTGGCCTGGATGCGCCGCTGTCCGCCGGCGCGTTTCGAGCTGGTGCTGCTGGATCCGCCCTTCGACGCCGGCCTGCAGCCCGCCGCGCTGGCGGCTGCGGCGCCGCTGGTGGGCGAGGGCGGCTTCGTCTACCTGGAGAGCCCGGCGGCGCTGGCGCCCGACGACACGCCGCCAGGGTTGACGCCCTGGCGTCAGGGCCGCGCCGGAGCGGTGTTCTATCATTTGCTGCAGCGCAGCAGCTGAAGATCAATGAGGAGACGCGCGATGACCCAGGCCAAGTTCATGACCGCCGTGTACCCGGGCACCTTCGACCCGATGACGCTGGGCCACGAGGACCTGATGCGCCGCGCCTCGCGGCTGTTCGACAAGCTGATCCTGGCGGTGGCCGCCGGCCACCACAAGCGCACCATGTTCACGATCGCCGAGCGCCTGGAGATCGCCAAGGAGATCGCCAAGCCCTACGGCAACGTGGAGGTGGTGGCCTTCCGCGGCCTGCTGCGCGATTTCGTCGTGGCCAACAACGGCAACGTGGTGGTGCGCGGCCTGCGGGCGGTCAGCGATTTCGAATACGAATTCCAGATGGCCGGCATGAACCGCCAACTGATGCCCGAGGTCGAGACCCTGTTCCTGACCCCCAGCGACCAGTACCAGTTCGTCAGCGGTACCTTCGTGCGCGAGATCGCCACGCTGGGCGGCGACGTGTCGAAGTTCGTCGCGCCCTCGGTGCTGGCGCGGCTGAAGGAGCGGGTGGCCCAGCCGCCCGCCGAGGCCTGAACAGGGAGACCCGGCCATGGCCTTGATGATCACCGACGAGTGCATCAACTGCGATGTGTGCGAGCCCGAGTGCCCCAACCAGGCCATCGCCATGGGCGAGGAGTTCTACCGCATCGACCCCGACAAGTGCACCGAGTGCGTGGGCCACTTCGACGAGCCGCAGTGCGTGCAGGTGTGCCCGGTGGAATGCATCCCGGTGAACCCCGAGCGCGTGGAAGGCCAGGACCAGCTCTGGGCCAAGTACCGGCTGCTGCTGGCCAAGGCCGCCTGAACCGGCTGCGCGCGGCGCGCGCACCGGCCGGCGGCGGCGCTCAGGTCGGCGCCTGCGGGGCGGATGACGCCTGTTTCTTGCGCCGCTTGGCCCTCTGCCCCGATGCGGCCGGCTTGCGCTCGGCGGCCGCGTCTCGTGCCTTGGCGGTGCGCACGGCGGAGCCGGCCTGGTCCTTGCGGCGCGGCTCGCCCGGCCGGTCGGCGCCCTGGTCGGCGCGCGCGTCGGTGGCGCCGGGGGCCGAGGCCGATGGTTTGGCGCGGGCGGTGGCGGCGGCCTGCTTGGCGGCCTCGCGCTCGCGGGCCTTGCGTTCGTCCGCCAGCTGACGGGCCAGCCGTGCCTCGCGTGCGGCGGCCTCGCGCGCCACGCGCTGCTGCTCGGCCGTCGGCGGGGCCGGCGTGTCGAGCTTGACCCCGCCCGGGCAGGGCTCCGACGAGTACTGGCCCGGGCCGCAGCGGAAGACCGTGGCGCCACCCGCGCTGCCCGCCCCCCCGGCGCCTGCGGTGCCGCCACCGGCCGGGGCCTGCGCCGCCGCGCCGCCCGACAGCGTGGCCAGGGCCGTCAGCACCAGCGGGCCGAGAACGCGGATGACGGCGGCGTGGTGCAGCAGGGTCATGGTGTCGCGGTGGGCGGGTTGGCGGGGGCGGCCGTGTCGGGGCGCGGCGGCTTGGGCCGGGGTGGCTTGCTGGTGTGGATCTTGGCCGTGGCGCGGTCGAAGGCGCCTTCCAGCAGCTGCGGCAGCGCCTCCAGCGTGCGGGAGATGGTCTGGTCGATGGCGATGCGCTCGTCCAGTGGTGGCTTGCGCAGCACATAGGCCGCCACCTCGCCGCGGTGGCCTGGGTGGCCGATGCCCAGGCGCAGGCGCCAGAAGTCGGGCGTGCCCAGCTGCGCCTGGATGTCCTTCAGCCCGTTGTGGCCGGCAGCACTGCCGCCGCGCTTCAACTTGGCTTCGCCGGGCGGCAGGTCGAGCTCGTCGTGCACCACCAGGATCTCGTCGGGCGCGATCTTGAAGAAGCGCGCCAGCGGACTGACCGCCTTGCCCGACAGGTTCATGAAGGTCATCGGCTGCTGCAGCCAGATGGGGCCGCCCTCGCGCTCCGTGCGGTTCACCCGCGCCACGTTGCCGTGGTAGCTGCGGTCGAAGGCCAGCGTGCCGCCCAGATGGCGCACGGCGCCGTCCACCCACCAGAAGCCGGCGTTGTGCCGGGTGTCTTCGTATTCGGGGCCCGGGTTGCCCAGGCCGACGATCAATCGGATCATGGGCTGGATTATCCCGCCGCGGGCCGCAGCGCCTGCGCCGCGCCCTCGGCCAGCGCGCGGCCGATGCGGTCCAGCGTGCCGGCGCGCTGCGGGGCGCCGGTCGCCGCGCCGTCCTGGCCGGTGCCGCCGGCCGACAGCCGCCACTGGTGCCAGTGCAGCAGCACGTCCACATGCACCTCGGGGTGCAGGGCCAGCAGTTCGCCGTTGGCCAGCCAGCGCGCGGCCATCTGCTCAGGCATCACGCCGATGCCCCAGCCCATCACCGCGGCGCGCGCATGGGCCTCGGTGGCCGGCACATGGCGTTCACGCAGCCGTGGCGCATGCACGCCGAAGGCCTGGCCGACCCACACGCTGTGGTTGTCGTCCTTGCGGTTGAACACCAGCCAGGGCACGGTGGCGAAGTTGCCGCGGTGCAGGCCCTGCGGCAGGTGCTGCGCCACAAAGCCGGGGCTGGCCACGGCCACGTAGCGCATGCAGCCCAGCGGCGTGACGCTGCAGCCGCGCAGCGCCTCGGCCACGGTGCTGACGCAGCCCAGCACCGCGCCCTCGCGCAGCCAGTCGTGCGTGAAGTCCTGGTCGTCGACGACCAGCTCCAGGCCGTAGCCCTCGCGCTGGCCGGCCAGCACCACCTCGTCAAGGGCCGGCAGCACCCAGGTGGCCAGGCTGTCAGCATTCACCGCGATGGGCAGCCGCTCGTCCTGCGACAGCGCGGCGCCCAGCTCGCGCGACATGTCGGCGCGCATGGCCTGCATCTGCCGGGCGTAGCGCAGCAGCACCTTGCCGGGCTCGGTCAGGCGCAGCGGTCGGCTGCGCACCACCAGCAGCCGGCCCAGGCCGGTCTCCAGCGCGCGCAGGCGCTGCGACACCGCCGACTGCGTGATGCTCAGCTGCTGCGCCGCGCGCTCGAAGCTGCCGGCATCGGCCAGGGCGGCCAGGCATTCCAGCGCGGCAGGGTCGAAGGCATTCATCGCGGGGGCGGGCGGATGGATCAGTAGTCGGGCTAATGTAGTCCGAGTTCTGTCGATGCCGCTTCTGATCTGCCGCCGCGCTGCGAAGAATGGCCCGCACCCCCACACCCATGACAGGAGACCGCCATGCGCATTGCCGTGCCCCGCGAGATCAAGAACCACGAGTACCGGGTGGGCCTCACACCGGCCTCGGTGCGTGAACTGGTGGCCCACGGTCACGAACTGTGGGTGCAGGCCGGCGCCGGCGCGGCCATCGGGCTGGACGATGCGCAGTACCTGGCGGCCGGCGCGCGCATTGCGGCCGATGCCGCCGAGTGCTTTGCCAGCGCCGAGATGATCGTCAAGGTCAAGGAGCCGCAGCCGTCCGAGATCGCACTGCTGCGCGAGGGCCAGATCCTCTACACCTACCTGCACCTGGCGCCCGACCGCGCCCAGACCGAGGGTCTGATCGCCAGCGGCGCGGTGTGCATCGCGTACGAGACCGTCACCGCCCCGGGCGGCGGCCTGCCGCTGCTGGCGCCGATGAGCGAGGTGGCCGGTCGCATGGCCGTGCAGGCCGGCGCGGCCCACCTGGAGAAGAGCAAGGGCGGCATGGGTGTGCTGCTGGGTGGTGTGCCGGGTGTGGCGCCGGCCTCGGTGGTGATCCTGGGTGCCGGCGTGGTGGGCACCAACGCCTTGCAGATGGCCGTGGGCCTGGGTGCGCAGATCACGGTGCTGGACCGGAACGTCGACCGCCTGCGCGCGCTGGACCTGGTGTTCGGCAACCGCATCCGCACGCTGTACTCCACCGCTCAGACGGTCGAGGACGCGGTGCTGGCGGCCGACCTGGTGATCGGCGGCGTGCTGATCCCGGGTGCTGCGGCGCCCAAGCTGGTGACGCGCGACATGGTGGCGCGCATGCAGCGCGGCGCCGTGGTGGTGGACGTGGCGATCGACCAGGGCGGCTGCTTCGAGACCTCGCACGCCACCACGCATGCCGAGCCCACCTACCTGGTGGACGGCGTGGTGCATTACTGCGTGGCCAACATGCCCGGTGCGGTGGCGCGCACCTCCACCTTCGCGCTGAACAACGCCACGCTGCGCCATGCGCTGGCGATCGCCGACCACGGCTGGCGCGACGCGCTGCGCGCCGACCCGCACCTGGCCCAGGGCCTGAACGTGGTGGCCGGGCAGGTGGGCTGCGCGCCGGTGGCCCGGGCACACGGCCTGGCGCACCGCCCGGTGGCCGAACTGCTGGCTTGAGCGCAGGCCGGTCAGCGGGCCGGGCTGCGTTGCAGCCGCTCGGGCGCGAAGCCGAGCTGCCGCAGCGTCGCCTCCACGCGCTGCCAGGTGGCCGCGTCCACCGCGGGCGTGCGCGACAGCACCCACAAGAACTCGCGCCGCGGTTCGCTGACGATGGACAGCTGGTAGTCGCCATCCAGGTCCACCACCCAGTAGTCGCCCCAGACCTGCGGCAGCCAGCCCAGCCAAGCCGGCGCGAAGCGCACCTGCAACCGCGCCGTGCCGGCCGGGCCCACCGGGCGGGCGAGGCCGATGGCCTCGTCGGTGCGGCCATCGGCCAGGCCGCAGCGGTTGATCACCTGCACGCCGCCTTCGGGCAGCAGTTGGTAGTCGGCCGTGGTGGCGCCGGTGCACTGGCGCTGGAAGCGGTTGGGGTAGCGCGCCAGTTCATGCCAGCGGCCCATGTAGCGCGGCAGGTCCAGCGTGGCGATGGTGTCGAGCGGGGCGGCAGGCGCCTCGGCGGCGCTGGCCAGGCGGCCGGCCAGCAGGCCGAGGCCCAGCGCCAGCGCACTGATGAGAAGACGGGCACGTGGGGTCATGCCGCGCAGCATGCCCAAAAAGCAGAAGGCCCGCCGTGGCGGGCCTTCGTCGAGGTGTCGGCATGGCGGGCACGCGGCCCGCGGGCGATCACTTCTTCTTCTTGGCGTCCTTGCCCTTGGCCGGCGCGGCGGCCACCGGGGCGACGATCTCTTCCTCGACCTTCGGCGGGTTCACCGCGACGATCACCGGGTTCAGGCTGCCGTGACGGACCAGCTTGGTGCCTTCCGGCAGCTGGATGTCGGTGGCGTGCAGCGACTGGCCCTTGACCAGGCCGGACAGGTCGACCGAGATGAACTCGGGCAGCTGCACCGCCAGGCATTCGATCTCGATTTCGGTGGCCACATGGCTCACCAGGCACTTGTCGGTCTTCACGGCGACCGAGTTCTCTTCGCCCGAGAAGTGCAGCGGCACCTTCTTGTGCAGGCGGGTGGTCTCGTCCACGCGCTGGAAGTCCACGTGCAGCACTTGCTGCTTCCAGGGGTGCATCTGGAAGTCACGCAGCAGCACCTTCTGGGTGGCGCCGGCCAGTTCCATCTCGAGGATGGAGCTGTGGAAGGCTTCCTTCTTCAGCGCGAAGTACAGCGCGTTGTGATCGAGCTCGATCATCTTGGGCTCGCCGGCACCGAAGACGATGCCAGGAACCTTGCCGGTGTTGCGCAGGCGGCGGCTCGCTCCGGTCCCCTGCAGGGTGCGCTCAAAAGCGACGAATTGCATGGTGTGCTCCATGTGTGGGCCCCGCGACCAGGTGCCCAAGGGTGAAAGGGCGCGGCCCGCGAAGGCTGCGCCCTGAGAAGCCGGTCAGAAGTTGCTGTTCTGCTCGGCGAAAAGCGAGGTGACCGATTCGCCATCGGAGATGCGGCGGATGGTCTCGGCGAACAGGAAGGCCACCGACAGCTGGCGGATCTTCTTGCAGGCCTTGGCGGCGTCGGACAGCGGGATCGTGTTGGTGATCACCACTTCGTCGAGCTGGCTGTTGCCGATGCGCTCGACGGCCGGGCCGGACAGGATGGGGTGGGTGCAATACGCGAACACGCGCTTGGCGCCGCGGTCCTTCAGCACCTCGGCCGCCTTCACCAGCGTGCCGGCGGTGTCGATCATGTCGTCCATGATCACGCAGTTGCGGCCCTCGATCTCGCCGATCACGTGCATCACTTCCGACACGTTGGCCTTGGGCCGGCGCTTGTCGATGATGGCAAGGTCGCAACCCATCTGCTTGGCCAGTGCGCGGGCGCGCACCACGCCGCCCACATCAGGGCTGACCACCACCAGGTCGGGGTAGGCCTTGCTCTTCAGATCGGACAGCAGCACCGGGCTGGCGTAGATGTTGTCGACCGGGATGTCGAAGAAACCCTGGATCTGGTCGGCATGCAGGTCCATCGTGAGCACGCGCTCGACGCCCACGGTTTCCAGCAGGTTGGCCACCACCTTGGCCGAGATCGGCACGCGCATCGAGCGCGGGCGGCGGTCCTGGCGGGCATAGCCGAAGTAGGGGATCACGGCGGTGATGCGGCGCGCGCTGGCGCGCTTCAACGCATCGACCATGATCAGGAGTTCCATCAGGTTGTCGTTCGTCGGCGCGCAGGTGCTCTGCACGACGAACACGTCGCGGGCGCGGACGTTCTGCTGGATCTCGACGGTCACCTCGCCATCGGAAAACTTGCCGACATGGGCCTTGCCCAGTTCGACGCCCAGGTGGCGTGCCATTTCCTGCGCGAGGACGGGATTGGCATTGCCGGTGAACAGTACGGTGTTGAACAGCACGGCTCGCTCCGCGTCAGACTCGGAATATGGCAAGGGGGAGGTGAACTGAAGATGTTTGGCAGGGGAGGAAGGACTCGAACCCTCGCATGTCGGAATCAAAATCCGATGCCTTGACCAACTTGGCGACTCCCCTACACAGGACCCGGCTTGCGCCGAACCCTCAAAACCGTTTCAACCTGCCCATTCCACCAGGGGGTGGCGGGCGAGGCTGCGGCACATGCGTCCAACCCAGGTTGGCGGAAGTTCATCCGCCGCCCAGTTCGCCAAAGGTTGGCTGCCGGTGCCGGCTCTCGCGAACACTGCGCTGCCTGAACCCGTCATGCGGCTGTTGCCGAAGCGTTGTTCAAGCCACGCGGCGACTTGCGTCACCTCGCTGCAGTGGCTTTCAGCCGGCGGCTGCAGGTCATTTTGACCGTAACCGCTTTCGATGCCGCCGCGTTGTTTTGCGTCTGCGAGAAAGTCCATGACTATAGCAGTCTTTGTGGCTCTTGCCAACAGGGGGCTCGAAAAGATTGCAGCGGTGGCGATCGAGGCCGCCGGTTTGACCACCGCGAACCACTGCGGCGGCAGGGCTTCGGGCGGCAGCGGCGTGAGCTGCTCGCCGATGCCTTCGACGAAGGCGTTGTCGCCGCCGATGAAGAACGGCACGTCGGCGCCCAGCGGCAGCGCCAGCGCGGCCAGGCGTTCGCGCGGCCAGTGCAGGCGCCACAGGCGGTTGAGCGCCAGCAGCGTGCTGGCCGCGTCGGAGCTGCCGCCGCCCAGCCCGGCGCCCCAGGGCACCTGCTTGAGCACCGAGATGTCGGCCCCCAGCGTGCAGCCACTGGCCTGCTGCAGCGCGCGGGCGGCGCGCAGGCTCAGGTCGTCGGCCGGCAGGGCCGGGCCCAGGTCGTGGCGGGCCAGCCGGCCGTCGCTGCGGCGCTCGAAGTGCAGCGTGTCGCACCAGTCGATCAGCGCGAACACCGACTGCAGCAGGTGGTAGCCGTCGGGCCGCCGGCCCACGACGTGCAGGAACAGGTTGATCTTGGCCGGGGCCGGAACGTCGTAGAGCGCGTGCAGGGGCATGGCGCGATTGTCGCGGCCTGTGGGCGCCGCCGCGGGCACGGCCACGGGCATGCGGCCGCTCAGGCACTCGCTCAGGAGGCCGGCGTCAGGCGCACGCGCACCGTCACGGCCGGTGGGCCGGGGCGCCGCGCCTCCAGCCAGCCTTCGGCCAGGCGTGCCAGGCTGACCTGCCAGCCCAGCTGTTCGAAGCCGGCCACGCCGTCGCTGCGCCCGGCATGGGCCGCGCCGGGCCAGGGGCGTCCACGCAGCCAATCGAACAGCGCGGCGATCGGGAAGGCCTCGCCCAGGCTGTGCTCGGCCAGGGCGTCGAGCGTGGCGAACGGCTGCTCGCCCTGGGGGCTGCGCAACCACGCGCCGGCGGGCGTCCAGCGGGCCTGCGCCGCGGTGGCGCCCAGCGGGCCGCTGAGCACCAGCAGACCCTGTTCGGCGCTGCCGCTGAGCTCGAAGCTGGCGCTCAGGTCGCGCTCGGGCTGGCCGTCCACGCGCAGGGCCAGGCGGCCTTCCAGCACGGGGAGGGTGGCATCGCCGGGCCGGGAGGCCGGCGTAGCGCAGGCGCCCAGCAGCGCGGTGCAGGCCAGCGCCAGCATGCCGCGCCGACGCGGCATCAGAGGCCGACCTTCAGCCGGCCCAGGGTCTCGCGCAGCACCTCGTTCTGGGCGTCGCGGGCCTGCGCCTCGCGCCAGATGCGGCGGGCTTCGTCCTTCTGGCCGGCGGCCCACAGCACCTCGCCCAGGTGGGCGGCGATCTCGGTGTCGGGGCGGGCGCCATAGGCTTGGCGCAGCAGGCGCAGCGCCTCGTCGTGGCGGCCCAGGCGGAATTCGGCCCAGCCCAGGCTGTCGGTGATGAAGGGGTCACCGGGCGCGAGTTCCAGCGCGCGCTGGATCAGCTCGCGCGCCTCGGGCAGCCGCACATTGCGGTCGACCAGCGAATAGCCCAGCGCATTGTGCGCATGCGGGTGTTCGGGCTTGAGCTCGATCACGCGGCGCAGCAGCCGCTCCATCTCGGCGAAGCGGTTGAGCTTCTCCTCGACCATGGCCTGTTCGTAGATCAGGTCGACATCGTCCTTGAAGCGGCCGGCGGCCTCGGCCAGCACCTCGGCGGCCTCGCGCCAGCGCTTGACGTCGCGCAGCATCTGCGCCTCGGCCATGGCCTTGGCGCGCGCATCGTCGCCGGTGCGCTCGGGCACGGCGCGGATCATCGCGCGGGCTTCCTTGATCTTGCCCTGGCGGGCCAGCATGGTGGCGCGGCGCGCCTGCACCTCGATCAGGCGCTGCGGGTTGTCGACCTTGGCCAGCCATTGCTCGGCCCCCTTCAGGTCGCCGCGCTGCTCGGCCGCCTGGGCCAGCAGCAGCCAGGCCTGGTTCAGGCCGGTGGTGGCGCTGCCGCCCGATTCGGCGTCGCCATCGGCGTCGTCGTCCTCGTCGGGCGCTGTGGCGGGCCGGCTGGCGGTGGGTGTGGTGGCCGCCGCGCTGCCGTCGGCCCCCTTGGGCGCCTGCGCCAGCTCGACGTAGTGCAGCAGCGCCTGCTCGGCCTCGCGGGGCTGGCGCAGTTCCAGCCGCAGTGCGCCCAGTGTCAGCCAGGGGTCGGGCAGTTGCGGGCGCTCGCGTGTCACCTGCTCGAGCTGGGGCGTGGCCTCGGCGTAGCGTTGCGACTGGGTGAGCGCACGCACCCAGGCCAGGCGCACGGCCGGCTCGGCGTCGGGGCGCGCCAGGTAGGCCGTGACCACGGCCTCGGCGGCGGGCGTGGCCGGCAGCATCTCCAGTGCCAGCAGGGCCGGGCCGGCCGACGCCGGATCGCTGGCCTGGGCCGCCTGGGCCAGGGCCAGGGCCTTGGGGGCCTCGTTGTTGGCCAGGTGCATGCGGCCCAGCGTCAGCTGGCTGGGCAGGCGCGTGGCCGGGGCCGACTGGTACGGGGCCACCAGCTTCTCGACCAGGGCCAGGGCCTGGGCGCGGTCGGGCATGCGCTGCAGCAGGCGCGGCAGTGCGGTGATCAGGCCCGGGCGCTCCATCACCGGCAGCTTCTGCAGCCAGGTGCTGAGCGGGACCGCCGTTTCGGCCGGGCGGTTCAGCGCGAACAGGATCTGCGTCTGGTAGCGCAGCGGCGCCACCGACAGCGGCTTGGCATCGGCCCAGGCCTTGGCTGCGGCCAGGGCCTGGTCGCCGGCGCGGGCCTGCAGGGCGATGTCGACCGCGCGCTGGAACAGCGCCTCGTCGCCCTGGCGGCGCGCGGCGTCGAGCAGGATCTCGTAGGCCGAGCCGGCGCGGCCGGCACGCAGCTCCATCTCGCCGATCAGCAACTGGTAGAACATCGGCGCGTCCAGCGACGAGTTCTCGACCGGCGCGGCAGGGGCTTCAGGCGCTGCCGCGGCCTCGGCACTCTGGGCCGAGGCGGCACCGCAGGCGAGCGCTGCGGCGAGCACGGCCCCACGAACGAAAAGGCGCCCGGGGCGGCGCGCGGGGTCGGCTGGGCCGGTCATCAAGACTCCTGAAAACCCGATGGATTCTAGGTGGCGAGGATAATTCCCCGATGCCAGAACTGCCCGAGGTCGAAGTCACGCGCGCCAGCCTGTCGGCGCGTCTCGAGGGGGCGCAGATCCAGGCCGCGCAACTGGGCAAACCGCTGCGCTGGCCGCTGGGCGTGCCGCCCGAATCGCTGCCCGGCCAGCGCGTCGGCGCATTGCAAAGACGCGGCAAATATTTGTGGATGCCCTTGTCGGCGCCCGATGGGCGCGACGCCGGCGGCCTGCTGTGGCACCTGGGCATGTCGGGCTCGTTGCAGTTGTCCGACGCGCCCGGCGAGCGCGGCCCGCACGACCATGTGGAGTTGCGCACCAGCCGTGGCGTCCTGCGGCTGACCGATCCGCGGCGCTTCGGCGCGGTGGTGTGGTCGGCCGGTCTGGGCTGCGATCCGGCGGCCAAGCTGCTGTCCCGCCTGGGCGCCGAGCCCTTCGACGCGGCGCTGACACCGCAGCGCTTCCATGCCGAGCTGCATGCCCGCCGCACGCCGGTGAAGGCGGCGCTGCTGGCCGGCGACATCGTGGTGGGCGCCGGCAACATCTACGCCTGCGAGGCGCTGCACCGCGCCGGCATCGACCCGCGCACGCGCTGCAACGCCATCAGCCGGCCGCGCGCCGAGCGCCTGCTGGGCACGCTGCGCGAGACGCTGGCGCGGGCCATCGCGCTGGGCGGCTCGACGCTGCGCGACTTCAAGGACGCGCATGGCATGAGCGGCGCCTTCCAGCAGGAGGCCGGGGTCTACGGCCGCGAGGGCCAGGCCTGCGGCCGCTGTGGCGGCACGGTGCGGCGCATCGTGCAGGCGCAGCGCTCCACCTACTACTGCCCCGGTTGCCAGCGCCGCTGAACGGCCGGGTGTTCGCCACGCCGCGTTAAATCGATCACAGCGCGGCCGGCGGCCGGGCCGGACGCCGTGAAACAGGCGACCGGACGACGCGCCGGGCCTGCGCTAGCATGGCTTCCCAACCCGGTTCCGCCAGATTCCACCCCAGCCCACCACCGAGGCCGCATGAACAGCCCCCTGCTCACGAGCATCGACACGCTCGCCACCTGGCGGCGCGGGCTGGACCGCAGCATCGAGCGCTTCACCGCGCTGCTCACCGACAACGGCCTGCTCGACGCCGACGGCAAGGCGCTGGCCCAGGCCGTGCGCCAGCGCCTGGCCACCGACCGGCTGGTGGTGGCCTTCGTGGCCGAGTTCTCGCGCGGCAAGTCGGAGCTGATCAACGCGCTGTTCTTCGCCGACATGGGCCGCCGCGTGATGCCGGCCACGCCCGGCCGCACCACCATGTGCCCGGTGGAGCTGGGCTGGGATGCGCAGCAGCCGCCCTCGCTGGCGCTGCTGCCGATCGACACGCGCATCGGCGGCCAGCCGGTGTCGCTGCTGCGCGAGCAGCCCGAGCTGTGGCAGCAGGTGCCGCTGCCGGTGCACGATGCCGACGCGATGGCCGGCGCGCTGGAGCGCGTCACGCAGACCCAGCGCGTCAGCGTGGCCCAGGCGCGTGCACTGGGCTTCTGGAACGACGAGCACCCCGAGGACAACCCGCCGCGCGACGCCGACGACTTGGTCGAGGTGCCGGCCTGGCGCCATGCGCTGGTGAATGTGCCGCACCCGCTGCTGCGCCGCGGCCTGGTGGTGGTCGACACCCCGGGGCTGAACGCCATCGGCGCCGAGCCCGAGCTGACGCTGAGCCTGCTGCCCTCGGCGCATGCCACGGTCTTCGTGCTGGCGGCCGACACCGGCGTCACCAAGGCCGACCTGAGCGTGTGGCGCGACCACCTGGGCAACCAGGCCTGTGAGCGTTTCGTGGTGCTGAACAAGATCGACGCCCTGGTCGACCCGCTGCGCAGCGCCGACGAGGTGGCGGCCCTGCTGCAGCGCCAGTGCGACAGCGTGGGCCAGACCTTGGGCGTGCCGCCGGACCGGGTGTTTCCGCTGTCGGCACGCGATGCGCTGACCGGCCGCGTGCACGGCGATGGCGAGCAACTGGCGCGCAGCCGCCTGCCGGCGCTGGAAGACGCGCTGCTGCAGCAGCTGCTGCCGCAGCGCAGCCGCGTGGTGGGCCGCATGGTGGAAGACGGCGCGCAAGCCCTGCACCAGGGCGCGATGCGCCGCCTGGCCGAGCGCCAGCGCCAGGTGGCCGAGCAGCTGTTCGAGCTGAAGAGCCTGAGCGGCAAGAGCCTGGCCCGGCTGCAGCTGATGACCGGCCGGCTGGATGCCGAGGCGGCCGAGTTCGAGCGCTGCGCGCCGCGCCTGGCGGCGCTGCGCCTGGTGCTGTCGCGCGAATCGCATGGCGTGCTCGACAGCCTCTCCAGCGATCAGGTGCGCGAGGCCGTGCAGCGCATGCGCAGCGACAGCGAGGCGAGCCTGCTGCGCCTGGGTGCGGCGCGGGCCTTCGCGGTGCTGGGCGAACGCCTGCGCGGCATGGTGATGGAGGCCGACCGCCGCCTGGCCGAGCTGGAGACCATGCTGGCCACCTCGCAGGGGCAACTCAACGGCGAGTTCGGCCTGACGCTGGGCCTGCCACCGCGGCCGGCGGCGGCCGACTTCATCGCCGAGCTGCAGCGCATCGAGGCCGGCTACGCACGCCATGTCAGCATCACCCAGGTGTGGCGTCTGGCGCAGCCGGGCTTCATCGAGCAGTTCACGCGGCTGCTGCTGTCCAAGCTGCGCGTGGTGTTCGAGGGCGCGGCGCACGAGATCGAAGGCTGGCTGCGCAGCGTGGGCAGCCAGATGGACGAGCAGCTGCGCGAGCACCGCAAGGCCTTGCAGCAGCGGCGCGAGGCCCATGCGCGCATCCGCGACGCCGAGAGCGGCCTGGAACGCAGCATCGCCGATCTGCAGGGCCAGGAAGAGCGCCTGCAGCGCCTGGCCGAGGACATCGACGCCGAGCTGGACCGCCTGCGCCGCCGTGCCGCGGCGGCGCCCGGCGGCGACAGTGCAGCCTCGCCCCGGCTGCAGCTGGTGACGCCGGCCGACACCGCTGCGGCGCGCGGCGCCGCGTGAGTCGCCACCTGCTGGCCCCCGCGCTGATCGACTGGCAGCGCCGGCATGGCCGTCATGCGCTGCCCTGGCAGCGCACGCGCGACCCGTACCGCGTGTGGCTGTCCGAGATCATGCTGCAGCAGACCCAGGTGAGCACGGTGCTGGGCTACTACGAGCGCTTCCTGGCGCGCTTTCCGGACGTGGCGGCGCTGGCCGCGGCGCACGAGGACGAGGTGCTGGCGCTGTGGAGCGGCCTGGGCTACTACAGCCGCGCGCGCAACCTGCACCGCTGTGCCCAGGCCGTGGTGGCGCAGCATGGCGGGCAGTTTCCGCGCAGCGCCGCGCTGCTGGCCGAGCTGCCGGGCATCGGCCGCTCCACGGCCGCGGCAGTGGCGGCCTTCTGCTTCGGCGAGCGGGTGGCCATCCTCGACGGCAACGTCAAGCGTGTGCTGACCCGCGTGCTGGGCATCGGCGACGACCTGGCCGTGGCCCGCAACGAGCGGGCACTGTGGGATGTGGCGCAGACCCTGCTGCCCGCGGCCACGCAGGCAACAGAGGGCGCCGCCGCCGAAGCCGCCAGCGACATCAGCGCCTACACCCAGGGCCTGATGGACCTGGGTGCCACGCTGTGCACGCCGCGCAAGCCGGCCTGCGACGCCTGCCCCTGGCGTGCGCCCTGCGCGGCCCGCGCCGAAGGCCGGCCCGAGGCCTACCCGGTGAAGACGCGCAAGTTGAAGCGCGGTGCGCGCAGCCATGCGCTGCTGTGGCTGATGCGCGGTGAGGCTGACGTACGCCAGGTGTGGCTGGTGCAGAAGCCGGCCCAGGGCGTGTGGGCCGGGCTGTGGACGTTGCCCGAGTACGACGACGAGGCCGCGCTCGATGCCGCCACCGCCGCCTGGCCCGGCGAGGGCCGCTGGCTGCCGCCGTTCAAGCATGTGCTGACGCACCTGGACTGGACGCTGCAGCCCTGCGTCTGGCAGCTGCCGGCGGCGCTGGCGCATGCCGATCTGGCGGCCATCGAGGCGGCGCTGCCCGGCGGCCGCTGGTGGACGGTGGCCGAGGCCCTGGCCGCCGGCCTGCCGGCGCCGATCCGCAAGCTGCTGGACGCCGGCCCGCCGCGCTGAGGCGCGCGCGCCGGTCGGCTCAGATCACCTGCTTGCTGCGCAGGAACTCGTCGACCAGCTGCAGCCGCGCCAGCGGATCGGCCAGCGCCATCAGCTGCTGCTTGGCGGCCAGTGGCAGCGGCAGCAACTCGCACCAGCGGTTGGCCACCCAGCCGGCCTGGTCGAGCTGGAAGGGCGGCAGGAAGGGGCGCTGGTCTTGCGCTGCCAGGGCCTGGATGGCCTGGCCCAGCGCCAGCGCGCAGGCCGTCATCGCCGCGGGAATCGGCAGCACCGGGTCGTCGGCCAACGGCGTGGCGTCGGCCCGCCACAGGCCGTCGGCCTGCTGCCGCGGTGCGCCCAATTGCACACGGCGCGTGCCCTGGCACTGCACGCGCAGGATGCCCGGCTGCTCGGCATCCAGCTCGTCCAGGCGGGCCAGCGTGCCCAGGCTCTCGAAGCGCGGCGGCGCCTCGCCCGGGTGCTGCACCTCGCTGCCCTGGTGAATGCACACCACGGCGAAAGGCTCGCCGCTGCGCAGGCAGCGGCTCATCAGGTCGAGGTAGCGCGCCTCGAAGACCTTGAGCCCCAGCTTCGCGCCAGGAAACAGCACCATCTGCAGCGGAAACAGCGGCAGGTCGGGCAGCGTCACACCCACGGCGGGCGCTTCGGTGGCGCTCACCCGTTGGCGTCCAGCTCGCGGTGGCGCACCAGCGTGGCGCCGTGGTCGGCAAAGCGCCGGCCCAGCTGCTCGACCATGTAGACCGAGCGGTGCTGGCCGCCGGTGCAGCCGATGGCCACGGTGACATAACCGCGCTGGTCGGTGGCCAGCGAGGGCAGCCAGCGCCGCACGAAGGCCTCGATCTGCGCCATCAGCTCGGCGGCCTCGGGCTGCTGCGCCAGGAAGTCGATCACCGGCTGGTCGCGGCCCGACATCGGCCGCAGCTCGCGCACGTAGTACGGATTGGGCAGCATGCGCACGTCGAACACGTAGTCGGCATCCAGCGGCACGCCGTACTTGAACGCGAAGCTCTCGAACACCAGGGTCAGGCGGTCGGTGGGCGTGGCCAGCAGCTGGCGCATGTGGGCGCGCAGGCCGGCCGGGCGCAGCACGCTGGTGTCGATGACCGTGGACAGCTCGCGCAGCTCGGCCAGCAGCAGGCGCTCGAGCTCGATGGCCTCGATCAGCGCATGCTGGCCGTTGCCGTCGATCTCGGGGTGGCTCAGCGGGTGCGGGCGGCGCGTTTCGGAGAAGCGGCGCACCAAGGTGTCGGTGCCGGCGTCCAGGAAGATCGGACGGATGGTCACGCCCTCGCTGCGCAACTCGGCCACCAGCGGCACCAGGCCGTTGAGCGAGCGGCCGGCGCGCACATCCACCGCCACCGCCACGCGGCGGGTGTAGCGCGGGTTGTCGAGGGCCATGTAGGCGCACAGCAACTCGGGCGGCAGGTTGTCCACGCAGAAGAAGCCGGCATCCTCCAGCGCATGCAGGGCCACCGACTTGCCCGAGCCCGAGATGCCGCTGATCAGCACCAGCTCGCGGCTGGCGGACACGGGGGCGGACGGGGAGGCGGGTACGGCGTCGGTGCTCATGCTTTGCTGCGGCGGCGGGCGGGGGGCTTGCCAGGGGCGGCGGGTGCGTCAACCTGCGGCGGCTGTGCCAGCATGGCCTGGGCATGGGCCAGGCTGGTGCCGGCCATGCGCTCGCCGCCCAGCATGCGCGCCACCTCGGCCACGCGGGCCTCGCCAGCCACCGGGGCCACACTGCTGGCAGTGCGACCATCGGCCTGCGGGGCCTTGGCCACCACGTAGTGCTGGTCGGCACAAGCGGCCACCTGGGCCAGGTGGGTCACGGCCAGCACCTGCACGCGGCTGCCCAGCTGCTTCATCAAGGCGCCCACGGTGTCGCCCACGGCGCCGCCGATGCCGGCGTCGATCTCGTCGAAGATCAGCGTGCCGGGGCCTGCCTGATTGCCTCTCGCGCCAGCCGACTGCACGGTGGTGACGGCAATCGCCAGTGCCAGGCGCGACAGCTCGCCACCCGAGGCCACCTTGGCCAGCGGCCGCGGCGTGCTGCCGGCATGGCCGGCGACGAGGAACTCCACGCCCTCCAGCCCCTGCGACTGCGGCGCCGGCAGCGGCGTGAAGCCCACCTCGAAGCGGCCGCCGGCCATGCCCAGGCTTTGCATCGCGCGGCTCACGGCCTCGGCCAGCGGCTTGGCGGCGGCGCGGCGCGCCTTGCCGACGGCCTTGGCCTCGGCCTGGTAGGCGGCATCGGCCTGGGCGTAGGCGGCTTCGAGTGCGGCGGTGTCGGTGGCGGCGTCCAGCGCCTTCAGCTCACTGCGCCAGCTGGCCAGCAGGGCCGGCAGTTCGTCGGGCGGGCGGCGCCAGCGGCGGGCCAGGCCCATCCAGGCCGACATGCGCGCATCCAGCTCGCCCAGGCGGTCGGGGTCGAGCTCGGCACGGCCCAGGTAGGCGTTGAGTTCGTGCGCGGCGTCCTGCAGCTGGGCCAGTGCGCCGTTCAGTGTGTCGATCACCGGCTGCAGCCGGGCGTCGTGGTCGGCCACGTCGGCCAGCGCATCCACGGCGCGGCTGGCCAGGGCCTCGGCATTGGCCTCGTCGCTCTCGGCGATCGCGTTCAGCGCGCCGCGCGTGGCGTCGATCAGCGCCTGCGCATGGGCCAGGCGCTGGTGCTCGGCCGACAGCTCGGCCCATTCGCCCTCGGTCGGGGCCAGCTTGTCGAGCTCGCCCACCTGCCAGGCCAGGCGCTCGCGTTCGCGCTCGATCTCGTCGCGTTGCTCGCGGGCGCGGGCCAGTGCCTCGGCCGCAGCCTTGCGGGCGCCGAACAGCGCCACCAGCGGCGCGGTGGCGATGCCGGCCTGGGTGTCGAGCAGCTCGCGCGCGGCGGCGGCGCGGGTGAGGCTTTGCCAGGCGTGCTGGCCGTGGATGTCCAGCAGGTGGTCGGCCACCTCGCGCAGCTGGGCCACGGTGGCCGGGCTGCCGTTGATCCACGCGCGGCTCTTGCCCTGGGCATCGACCGTGCGGCGCAGCAGCAGCGTGGGCTCGTCGTGATCGAAGCCGGCCTCGTCCAGCCAGCCCAGCAGCGCGGCGGGGCGGTCAAACTCGGCCGTGATGTCGGCGCGGGCGGCGCCTTCGCGCACCACGCCGCTTTCCGCGCGGCTGCCGAGTGCCAGCTGCAGCGCGTCGATCAGGATGGACTTGCCGGCCCCGGTCTCGCCGGTGAGCACCGAGAAGCCGGCATGGAAGTCGAGTTCCAGCGCCGGCACGATGACGAAATCGCGCAGCGCGAGACGGCGCAGCATGGCTAGACCACTCCCTCGTACCAGCGGAGTTTTCTGCGCAGCGTGGCGTAGTAGCTCCAGCCGCGCGGGTGCAGGAAGCGCACCTTGTGCGCCGAGCGCCGCACGCGCACCTGGTCGCCGTGCAGCAGGCTGGCCAGGCCCTGCATGTCGAAGTTGGCCGAGGCGTCGCGGCCGGCCACCACGGTGATGCGCACTTCCTCGGCATCGGGCAGCACGATGGGCCGGTTGCTCATGGTGTGCGAGGCGATCGGCACCACCACCCAGCCGGCGATGCGTGGGTGCAGGATGGGCCCGCCGGCCGACAGCGCATAGGCCGTGCTGCCGGTGGGCGACGAGACGATCAGGCCATCGGCGCGGATGTTGGCGACGAACTCGTCGCCGATGTCCACGCGCAGCTCCACCATGCTGGCGGTGGCGCCGCGGCCCACCACCACGTCGTTCATCGACAGGCCCTCGAAGAAGCGCTCGCCGTCGCGCCACAGCTCGCCTTCGAGCATGGCGCGCGGGTCTTCCTCGTAGTCGCCGGCGATCATCGGCGCCAGGGCCTCGCGCCAGTGGCCCAGCGGCACATCGGTGATGAAGCCCAGCCGGCCCTGGTTGATGCCCACCAGCGGCACGTTGTGGCGGGCCAGCTCGCGGGCGATGCCCAGCATGGTGCCGTCGCCGCCGACCACGATGGCCAGGTCGCAGCGCGCGCCAATCTGCGCGGGGGTGAGGGCGTCGAACTCGGTCAGGCCGGTGCTCAGTGCCGTCTCGCGTTCGAGCGAGACCTCCAGGCCTTCGCGCATCAGGAACTGCGCCACCTCGGCCAGCAGCGGCCGGATGCCTTCGGCCTGGTATTTGCCCACCAGCGCGGCATGATGGAAGCGGCGTGACATCGTGCGGGGGATTACACCACAGGGCCCCTCGGCAAACCCTCGGCGCCACGGGGTTCCCACAGGCCGTTCCGTACAATGAATCGGAGTCACGGAACAGTCATGGACGAGCGCGCCCACACCCTGCTGAAGACCCTGGTCGAGCGCTACATCGCCGATGGCCAGCCGGTGGGTTCGCGCACGCTGTCGCGGGCCTCGGGGCTGGAGCTGTCGCCGGCCACCATCCGCAACGTGATGGCCGACCTGGAAGAGCTGGGCCTGATCGCCAGCCCGCACACCAGCGCCGGGCGCATCCCCACGGCGCGCGGCTACCGCGTGTTCGTCGACACCATGCTCACCGCGCGGCCGGTCAACCTCGACACCATGCCGGCCGACGTGGCCAGCGTGCGCGACCAGTTGCAGCCGGATCAACCGCAGCGCGTGATCGCCCAGGCGGCGCAGATGCTGTCCAGCCTGTCGCATTTTGTGGGCGTGGTGACGGCGCCCAAGCGCGCCGGTGTGTTCCGCCACATCGAGTTCTTGCGCCTGGGCGACAAGCGCGTGCTGGTGATTCTGGTGACGCCCGAGGGCGACGTGCAGAACCGCGTCATCTTCACCGCCCGCGACTACCCCGAGAGCGAGCTGGTGGAGGCCACCAACTTCCTCAACACCCATTACGCCGGCCTGGCGGTGGACGAGATGCGCCTGCGCCTGCGCAGCGAGGTGGATGCGCTGCGCGCCGACATCGCCACGCTGATGCAGGCGGCGGTGCAGGCCGGCAGCGATGCCATGGCCGATGGCGCCGACCAGGTGGTGATCTCGGGTGAGCGCAACCTGCTGGGCGTGCAGGACTTCGGCCAGGACATGGGCTCGCTGCGCAAGATGTTCGACCTGTTCGAGCAGAAGACCGAGTTGCTGCGCCTGCTGGAGAACAGCAGCCGCGCCGAGGGCGTGCAGATCTACATCGGCGGTGAGAGCGGCGTGGTGCCGTACGAGCAGCTGAGCGTGGTGTCGGCGCCGTATGAGGTGGACGGCCGCATCGTCGGCACCCTGGGTGTGGTGGGCCCCACGCGCATGGCCTACGAGCGCATGGTGCAGATCGTGGACATCACCGCGCGCCTGGTCGGCAACGCCCTGAGTCAGAGGTGATGGGGCACCCGGTTCCGCGGGTACGCGGAACCACCCGCCGGGCGGGTTGGCCGGTCAGCTTGGGGCGGCCCGGCGTTTGACCGGCTCGCTTCGGTCTACTTCACTGGGATCGGCGTCGCCCGATCCACCGGCACCGCCGTCACCGCATTCTTCGGCGAGCCGTCGATCAGCCGGTCGGAGTAGGTCAGGTAGACCAGCGCGTTGCGCTGCGCATCCACCATGCGCACCACGCGCAGGCGCTTGAACACCAGGCTGATGCGCTCGCTGAACAGTTCGTCCTGCCTGGGCAACGGCTTCGGGAAGCTGATCGGCCCCACCTGGCGGCAGGCGATCGAGGCCTCGGCCTTGTCTTCGGCGATGCCCAGCGCCCCCTTCACGCCGCCGGTCTTGGCGCGCGAGACATAGCAGGTGACGCCCGGCACCGCGGGGTCGTCATAGGCCTCGACGACGATCTTGTGATCCGGCCCGATCAGCTTGAAGGCCGTGTCCACCTCGCCCAGCTTCTCGGCCTGGGCAGCAGTGGCGGCCAGCAGCAGCGTGGCAAGGGCAGGGGCGAGGCGGCGGACGATCATGCAGGCAACTCCGGTGCAGGGTGCCGGCATTGTGAGCCGGGCCGGGGGCTGTCTTGCGCCGCCTAGAATCGCGCCTCGTCACAGGGGGCCGTTAGCTCAGTTGGTCAGAGCAGAGGACTCATAATCCTTTGGTCATTGGTTCAAGTCCAATACGGCCTACCACCCTGACCGATCCGATCTGCCCGGCCCCCGTCGCCGCTCAGCGCAGATCGAACCGGTCCAGCGCCATCACCTTGCCCCAGGCCGCCACGAAGTCGCGCACGAACTTCTCGCGGTTGTCGTCCTGGGCGTACACCTCGCTGATGGCGCGCAGCTGCGAGTGGGCGCCGAAGGCCAGGTCGACGCGGGTGGCTGTCCACTTCAGCTGGCCGCTGGTGCGGTCGCGGCCTTCGTAGGCGTTGTCGCCCACGGGCTGCCAGGTGGTGGCCATGTCGGTCAGGTGCACGAAGAAGTCGTTGCTGAGCTGGCCCACGCGCTGGGTGAGCACGCCATCGCGGCTGCCGCCGGTGTTGGCACCCAGCACGCGCAGGCCGCCCACCAGCACGGTCATCTCGGGTGCGCTCAGGCCCAGCAGCTGGGCGCGGTCGACCAGCATGGCCTCGGGTGACACGCTGAACGGCGCCTTGCGCCAGTTGCGAAAGCCATCGGCCTGGGGCTCCAGCACCGCGAACGAGTCGGCATCGGTCTGCTCGGGCGTGGCGTCGGTGCGGCCGGGGGTGAAGGGCACTTCGATGGCATGGCCGGCGGCGCGGGCCGCGGCTTCCACGCCGGCGGCGCCGGCCAGCACGATCAGGTCGGCCAGCGAGATGCGCTTGCCGCCGGTCTGCGCGGCGTTGAAGGCGTCGCGCACGCCATCCAGCGTGGCCAGCACGCGGGCGAGTTGCGTGGGGTCGTTCACGGCCCAGTCGCGCTGCGGCGCCAGGCGGATGCGGGCGCCGTTGGCACCGCCGCGCTTGTCACTGCCGCGGAAGGTGCTGGCCGAGGCCCAGGCCGTGGCCACCAGCGCGCTCACGCCCAGGCCGGTGGCCAGCACGCGCTGCTTGAGTTCGGCGATGTCGGCAGCGTCCACCAGCGGGTGGTCCACGGCTGGCAGCGGGTCTTGCCAGATCAGGTCTTCGGCCGGCACCTCGGGGCCCAGGTACAGGCGCTTGGGGCCCATGTCGCGGTGGGTGAGCTTGAACCAGGCGCGGGCGAAGGCGTCGGCAAACTTCTCCGGATGGGCCAGGAAGTCGCGCGAGATCTTCTCGTAGGCGGGGTCGAACTTCAGCGACAGATCGGCCGTGGTCATCATCGGCGCGTGCTGCCTGGTGGGGTCGTGCGCATCGGGGATCATGTCCTCGGGCGCGCAGTCCTTGGCGCGCCATTGGTGGGCGCCCGAGGGGCTCTTCACCAGCTCCCACTCGTACTTGAACAGCACGCTGAAGTAGCCCATGTCCCAGCGGGTGGGGTTCGGCTTCCAGGCACCCTCGATGCCGCTGGTGGTGGTGTGCACGCCGTGGCCGCTGCCGAACTGGTTGATCCAGCCGAAGCCCATCGCCTCCATCGGCGCGGCCTCGGGCTCGGGGCCCACCAGCTTGGGGTCGCCAGCGCCATGGGCCTTGCCGAAGGTGTGGCCGCCGGCGATCAGGGCCACGGTTTCCTCGTCGTTCATGGCCATGCGGGCGAAGGTCTCGCGCACGTCGCGGCCGCTGGCCGCGGGGTCGGGCTTGCCGTCCGGGCCTTCGGGGTTCACGTAGATCAGGCCCATCTGCACGGCGGCCAGCGGGTTCTCCAACTGGCGGTCACCGCTGTAGCGGCTGTGCGGCTTGTCGCTGGTGGCCAGCCACTCGGTCTCGGCGCCCCAGTAGATGTCTTCCTCGGGGGCCCAGATGTCGGCGCGGCCGCCGCCGAAGCCGAAGGTCTTGAAGCCCATGGTCTCCATGGCCACGTTGCCGGCCAGGATGAACAGGTCGGCCCAGCTGATGGCGTTGCCGTACTTCTTCTTCACCGGCCACAGCAGGCGGCGGGCCTTGTCGAGGTTGCCGTTGTCGGGCCAGCTGTTCAACGGCGCGAAGCGCTGGTTGCCGGTGCTGGCGCCGCCGCGGCCATCGGCCGTGCGGTATGTGCCGGCGGCATGCCAGGCCATGCGGATGAACAGGCCGCCGTAGTGGCCCCAATCGGCCGGCCACCAGGGCTGGCTGTCGGTCATCAGCGCGGCCAGGTCGCGCTTGAGGGCGCTGTAGTCCAGCTGGCCGAAGGCGTGGGCGTAGTCGAAGCCGTCGTCCATCGGGCTGGACACCGGCTGGTGCTAGTGCAGGATGGCCAGGTTCAGCTGGTTGGGCCACCAGTCGGCGTTCGAGCGCTGGGCGTGGGTGCTGCGCGCGCCGGTGGTCTGGTGGAACGGGCATTGGCTGATGCTGCTCATCGAGGTCTCCAGGTCAGGATCGAGATCGATAGTCTCTGAAAATGGGGATTGAAAGGCCAATTGAGCCTGGCAATTTCGCAGATTGGTGCACTGCATGGCGCAGTGCACCGATGGCCCAGCCTCTCAGGCCCCGGCCAGCGCCTCGTGCATCAGCGCGGCGATGGCCTGCTGGCGTTGGCGCGTCATGCGGTCCATCGAGGCCGCCACGCTGATGCCGGCCAGCGGCAGGCCATCGGCATCGCACAGCGCGCGGCCCACGCCGAGCACACCCTTGACCGCATGGTTGCCCACCACCGACCAGCCGCGCTCGCGCGTGCTGCGCACCAGGATGCGCAGGCGCTCCACCGTCATGCCGCCGTAGCGCGCCAGCGCGTCGCCGTGCGCGCCGATGGCCGCGCGTGCCTCGGCCTCGGGCATGGCGGCCAGCAGGGCCAGGCCGGCGGCGCCCACGCCCAGCGGCTGGCGGCTGCCCACCTGCACCGCCAGGATCTGCACCGGGTAGCTGCCGATGTGCCGCGCCACGCACCAGGCGCTGTGGCCCTCGCGCACCACGGCGAAGGCGGCGTCGCCGCAACCGGCGCTCACCCGCGCCAGCACCGGCGCCAGGCGCTGCGCCATCTCCGACGCGATGTCGCTGAGCTGCCGCGCGCCGCGCAGCTGCGCCGCCGGCGCGGCCACGTAATGCCAGCGGCCCTGGCGCTGCACATGGCCGCAATCGATCAGCGTGGCCAGCAGGCGGTAGACGGTGGCGCGCTCCAGCGCCAGCGCGCGGCACAGGTCGGCCACGCGCGCGCCGGCCTCGCCGCTGCGCTGCACGGCCTCCAGCAGCAGCAGGCCGCGGCGCAGTGCGCGGCCCTCGGGTTCATGCGCCGGGTGGGGGCGTGATTCGTCCGCCTGACGGACGTTTGAGGGCGGGGTGGGGCGCGGCATCGACAAGAATTTTCATCCAGACGGCCGACGCATCGCCGCCGCACCGCAGGAGACACGCCATGCCCTTCGAACCCACGCCCCGACCCGGCACCCGCGCCATGACGCGGGCCATGCCGCACCCCACCCGCCGCACCGCGCTGGCCGCGCTGCTCAGCCCGCTGGCCGGCGGCGCACTGGCGCAGACCTGGCCGGCCAAGCCGATCCGCCTGGTGGTGGGCTATGCCGCCGGCGGCGCCACCGATGTCATCGCCCGCCTGGTGGGCCAGAAGCTGGGCGAGGCACTGGGCCAGACCGTGGTGGTGGAAAACCGTGCCGGCGCCAACAGCAACCTGGGCGCCGAGGCGGTGGCGCGTGCGCCGGCCGACGGCCACACGCTGTACATGTTCACCATCGCCAACACCATCAACGCCTCGCTGTACGACAAGCTGGGCTACGACCCGCAGAAGGACTTCGAGCCGGTGGGCCTGATCGCCAAGGTGCCCAACATCCTGGTGGTGAACCCGGCGCTGCCGATCCGCACGGTGGCCGACTACGTGAAGTTCGCGAAGGACAAGCCGCAGGGCATCAGCTTCGCGTCGTCGGGCAGCGGCTCGTCCATCCACCTGTCGGGCGAGCTGTTCAAGTCGGTGGCCAAGCTCAACATGCTGCACGTGCCCTACCGTGGCAGCGCGCCGGCCATCACCGATCTGCTGGGCGGCCAGGTGCAGTCGATGTTCGACAACGCGCCGTCGGCGCTGCCGCATGTGCAGGGCGGCAAGCTGCGCGCGGTGGCCATCACCAGCCCGCAGCGTTCACCGCTGCTGCCCGAGGTGCCCACGCTGGCCGAATCGGGCTATGCCGGCTTCGACGTGCAGAGCTGGTTCGGGCTGGCGGCGCCGGCCGGCACGCCGCGCGCGGTGATCGACAGGCTGAACACCGAGTTGAACAAGCTGGTGGCCATGCCCGAGGTGGCCCGGCGCCTGGCCGAGATGGGCGCCACGCCGGCCACCGGCACGCCCGAGCAGATGCGCGCCTTTGCCGCGGCCGAGCAGCGCCGCTGGCAGGCGGTGGTGAAGCAGTCGGGCGCTCGGGCAGACTGACGCGCAGGAGGCCCAGACACCCATGTTCCCGATCGACTTCTTCTGGCGCGCCGCGGCGCGCTGGCCCGAGCGCATCGCCATCGATGCCCCCGAGGGCACCGTGCGCTACGGCGAGCTGGCGGCCCAGGTGGCCGCGCTGGCCGCAGCGCTGCGCGCGCTGGACGCGCAGCCCGGCAGCCGCGTGGCCATCTGCGCCGGCAACAGCCGCGAGCACCTGCTCGCCCTGCTGGCCGTGCTGGCCAGCGGCAAGGTGTGGGTGCCGCTGAACGCCAAGAGCACGGCCACCGAGATCGCCCGCATCGTGCAGGCCACCGAGCCCGGCATCGTGGTGGCCGACCCCGCCTGTGCCCCGCTGATCGCCGGCGCCCCCGGCCACGTGCTGTGGACAGGCAACGGCCCGCCGAACACCCCGAACGCCCCCACGCTGGTGCAGCAGGTGGCCGCCCATGCCGGTGCCGCGCCGGTGGACCTGGCCGCGCTGGGCCTGACCGAGCGCGACACCCAGGCCATCAAGTTCACCGGCGGCACCACCGGCCTGCCCAAGGGCGTGATGCAGCCCTACCGCGCCTGGCTGGCCAACATCAGCAACCAGATCCACTGGTGGGGCCTGACGGCCGACGACCGCTATGTGCTGGCCGCGCCCATCACCCACGGCACCAGCACCTATGTGCTGCCCATCCTGGCGCAGGGCGGCTGCCATGTGGTGCTGGCCGAGGCCGGCGCCGAGGCCGTGCGCGGCGCCTTCCGCGACCGCGCGGGCACCTGCTGCTTCATGCCGCCCACGCTGATCTACATGCTGATGGCGCTGCCCGGCGCCGACGCCACGCGGGCCAGCGACTACCCGGCGCTGCGCCGCCTGATCTACGGTGGCGCGCCGATGCCGCCCGGCAAGATCCGCCAGGTGCGCGCCTTCTTCGGCCCGGTGCTGGGCACCACCTACGGCCAGACCGAGGCGCCGCAGATCATCACCGTGATGCGCCCGGACGACTTCGACGACGAAGCCCGGTGGGCCAGCGTGGGCCAGGTGAGCTGGTTCACCGACGTGGCCGTGATGGCGCCCGATGGCCGCCTGTTGCCCGCCGGCGAGGTGGGCGAGGTGGTGGTGCGCGGCGACCTGGTGATGGGCGGCTACTGGCGTCTGCCCGACAAGACCGCCGAGACCCTGGTGAATGGCTGGCTGCACACCGGCGACCGCGGCCTGATCGATGCGCGCGGCTACCTGTACCTGAAAGACCGGTTGAAGGAGCTGGTGATCACCGGCGGCTTCAATGTCTACCCCATCGACGTGGAGAACGCGCTGGGCCAGCACCCGGCGGTGCACGAGTGCGCGGTGTTCGGCGTGCCCGACGACAAGTGGGGCGAGGCCGTGACGGCCGCGGTGCAGCTGCGCGAAGGCCAGACGGCTACCGAGGCCGAGCTGATCGCCTTTGTGCGCGAGCGTCTGGGCCCGGTGCCGACCCCCAAGCACGTCCACTTCCACGCCAGCCTGCCGCGATCGCCGGTGGGCAAGGTGCTCAAGACCGAACTGCGCCGCCTGGCGCTGCCCGCAGGAGACACGCCATGAGCGCAGCACGCAACCCATCCGTTCCCGAAACCCGACTGTGCAGCCACACGCTGACCAGCCTGCACTACCGCGACAAGAGCCTGGTGGACGACCTGCTGGGCCAGCGCAGCTTCACCGAGGTGATGCTGATGCAGATCCTGGGCCGCGAGCCGCGCGGCGTGGACATGCGCATGGTGGACGCCGTGCTGATCACGCTGATGGAGCATGGCCTGACGCCCAGCGCCATCGCCACGCGCCTAGTCTACATGAGCGCGCCCGAGAACCTGCAGGGCGCGGTGGCCGCCGGCCTGCTGGCGGTGGGCTCGTCCTTCGTCGGCACGATGGAGAACTGCGCGCGCCTGCTGGACCAGCTGCAGGCCGCGGCCGACCCGCAGGCCGAGGCCCTGGCCATCGCACGCCAGCACAAGGCCGAGCGCAGTGCCGTGCCCGGCTTCGGCCACCACCTGCACAAGCCGGTGGACCCGCGCGCCTACAAGCTGCTGGACCTGGCCCGCGCCGAGCCCGAACTGCCGGGCCGCCACTTGCAGGCGCTGATGACGCTGTCGGCCGCGGTGGACGAGGTGGCCGGCCGCCCGATCACGCTGAACGCCACCGGCGCCGTGGCCGCGCTGCTGGGCGAGATCGGCGTGCCCACCGGCGTGATGCGCGGCTTTGCCGTGATCTCGCGCGCCGCGGGCCTGGTGGCCCACATCGTGGAGGAGCAGCACAGCCCCTCGGGCCGCTTCATCTGGGACACGGTGGAGCAGGCCATGCCCACGATCGTGGACACGCCGTGAGGCCGGCTCAGTAGGTCTTGTAAGGCAGGAACTTGCCGCTCATCGTGATCGATACGCGGTCGCCGGCCGGGTTGGGCTCGCGCTGCAGGTCCATCTTGAAGTCGATGGCGCTCATGATGCCGTCGCCGAACTCTTCGTGGATCAGCTCCTTGAAGGTGGTGCCGTACACGCTCACCAGCTCGTAGAAGCGGTAGATCAGCGGATCGGTGGGCACGCTGGTGGGCAGGCTGCCCTTGTAGGGCACCACCATCAGCCACTTCTTCTCGTCGGCGCTCAGGCCGAAGATCTTGCCGATGATGTCGGCCTGCTTCTTGTCCAGCGTCATCTGGCCCAGGCAGGCGGCAGTGACCCATTCCTTGCTCAGGCCCACCTTGGCGGCCACATCGGCCCACTTGATGCCCTTGGCCACCTTGGTGGCGATGATCTTCTCGGTGACGTCCAGTCGGCTCATGGCCAGTCTCCTGCGGTTGGGGTGTCAACCCCTTAGCAAGAGGCGGGCCGGCTGCCGCGCTCAGCGCCCCTGGTAGCTGGGCTCGCGCTTGTCCAGAAAGGCGCGGATGCCCTCCTGGAAATCCTCGCTCTGGCTGCTGAGCACCTGGTTGCGGTCTTCCATCGCGATGGCTGCGTCGAAGCTGGGCGCGTCGATCGTGAAGTTCAGGCAGTCCTTGGTGAGCGACAGGCCCATCGGCGTGGTGCGCAGCATGTCGGCCACCAGCGACTTGGCCTCGGTCAGCAACTCGGGCATCTCGGCCACATGGCTCACCAGGCCCAGCGCCAGCGCGCGCTGCGCACCCAGGAAGCGGCCGGTGAGCATCAGCTCGCTGGCCACCGAGCTGCCCACCATGCGTGGCAGGAAGTAGCTGACGCCCATGTCGCAGGCGGTGAGGCCGATGCGGATGAAGGCGGCGTTGAAGCGCGCCTCGGGCGTGGCCAGGCGGATGTCACTGGCCAGCGCCAGGCCGAAGCCGCCGCCCGAGGCCGAGCCCTGCACCACGCTGATGATGGGCTGCGGGCAGCGGCGCATGGCCAGCATGATGTCGCGGATGCTGCGCTGGTGCTTCAGCACATCGGCGGCGGCGCGGCGGCCGGCCGGTGCGCGCTCTTTGAGGTCGAGCCCGGCGCAGAACACGCGGCCGGCGCCCTGCAGCACCACCACGCGGATCTCGGGCCGGTGGTAGAGCGCCTGCATGTACTCGCGCAGCGCGGTGACGAGGGTCTCGTCCATCGCGTTCAGGCGCTCGGGCCGGTTCATCGTCAGCCAGGCGACCTGGCCTTCCTCGTGGACTAGAAGGACGCTCATTTTGTAGCCTGGGTGGTCGATGGTGGATGGGATCAGAGCGAGCGAGAGATCACTTCCTTCATGATCTCGCTGGTGCCGCCGTAGATGCGCTGCACGCGGGCATCGGCATACATGCGGGTCACCAGGTACTCGTTCATGAAGCCGTAGCCGCCGTGCAGCTGCAGCAGTTCATCCAGCACCTTGCCCTGCATCTCGGCGCCCCACAGCTTGGCCATGCTGGCGGTGGCCGTGTCCAGCGTGCCGGCCACGATCTGTTCCACGCACTTGTCCATGAAGGCGCGGCCCACGGCGATCTGCGTGGCCACCTCGGCCAGCTTGAACTTGGTGTTCTGGAAATCGGCCACCGTCTGGCCGAAGGCCTTGCGCTCGCGCACATAGGCCAGCGTGGCCTCGTAAGCGCCTTCCATGCAGGCCACGGCGCTCACGCCGATGAACAGGCGCTCGTAGGGCAGGTCGCCCATCAGCTGGTAGAAGCCCTGGCCGGGCTTGCCGCCCAGCAGGGCATCGTCGCCCACGCGTACGTCGTCGAAGAACAGTTCCGAGGTGTCCTGGCTCTTCATGCCCATCTTGTCGAGCACGCGACCGACGCGGAAGCCCGGCGTGTCGCCGGGGCCACCTTGATGCCGCCCGGTCTCGACGATCAGGATCGAGGTGCCGCGCGCGCCCTGGCTGGGGTCGGTCTTGCACACCACCAGCACCACGCCGGCGAGGTAGCCGTTGGTGATGAAGGTCTTGCTGCCGTTGAGCACATAGCCGCCCTCCACCTTGTCGGCGCGGGCGCGGATGCCTTGCAGGTCACTGCCGGCGCCGGGCTCGGTCATCGCGATGGCGCCCACCAGCTCGCCACTGGCCAGGCGCGGCAGGTACTTGCGCTTCTGTTCCTCGGTGCCGTGGTTCAGGAAGTAGTGCGCCACGATGGAGTGCACCGAATGCGCCCAGCCGCTGATGCCGCGGCGCGCGCATTCTTCGGTGATGGTGGCCTCGTGGCGAAAGTCACCGCCGCCACCGCCCCATTCCTCGGGGATGTCGGTGCACAGCAGGCCCAGTTCGCCGGCCTTGCGCCACACGGCGTGGCCCACGTTGCCGCGCTTGCGTGCGGCCTCGTCGTCGGGCACCAGTTCGCTGTCGACGAAGCGGGCCGCGGTGTCGCGGAACTGGTCGAGGTCGGGGTCGCTCCACGAGCGCTTCAGGTTCAGTGGCATGGTGCTTCTCTCAATGAATCAATTGACCCGGCGTGCCTTGCCGGCCCAGTACGGCTCGCGCAGTGCGAACTTCTGCAACTTGCCGGCGGCCGACATCGGCATCTCGGTGCGGAACTCCACGCTGCGCGGGCACTTGTAGCCGGCGATCAGGGTCTTGCAGTGGGCCATGACGCTGGCCTCGGTGACGTCGCTGCCTTCGCGCTTGACGATCACCGCATGCACGCGCTCGCCCCACTTCTCGTCGGGCACGCCGATCACGGCGCACTGCTGCACGCCGTCCAGGCTGGCCAGCGCGTTCTCCACCTCGGCCGAGTAGACGTTCTCGCCGCCAGTGACGATCATGTCCTTGATGCGGTCGACCACGTAGAGGTAGCCGTGCTCGTCGAGCCGGCCGCCGTCGCCGGTGTGCATCCAGCCACCCTTCAGCGCGGCGGCGGTCTCGGCCGGCTTGTTCCAGTAGCCCTGCATCACCATCGGGCCACGGGCGCAGATCTCGCCCACCTGGCCCACCGGCACCTCGTTGTCGTCGGGGTCGACGATGCGCACCTCGGCGATCGGCACCGGCCGGCCGGCGGCGCGCAGGCGCGTGGCCTGGTCGGGGCCGGGCAGGTGGTCCTTCGGGCTCAGAAGCGTGATGGTGGGCGAGAGTTCCGTCATGCCATAGGCCTGGGCGAAGCCGGCATTCGGCAGCGCGGCCATCGCGGCCTCCAGCAACGCGGCTTCGATGGGCGCCGCGCCGTACAGCACCAGCTGGATGCAGCTGAGGTCGAACTCCTGGAAGCGTGGGTGTTCGATCAGCCGGCGGATCATCATCGGCACCAGGAACATCTCGCCCGGCCGGTGCTGCTGCACGGCCTGCAGGATGGCCAGCTCGTCGAAGCCCGGCACGATCACCGCGGTGCCCAGGCGCATCATCAGGATGATGCTGAGGCCGCAGCCGGCCACATGGAACATCGGCGAGACCACCAGGCCGCTGGTGAAGGGCGCGCGCGGGATGGCCGCCGAGCCCGACAGCGCGTTCACGAACAGGTTGCCGTGGCTGAGCATCACGCCCTTGGGCCGGCCGGTGGTGCCACCGGTGTACATGATGGCGGCCAGGTCGGTGTCGTGCCGGTAGGCGTCGGGCACCGGTGTGGCGGCGGCCATCAGCGCCTCGTAGCTGAGTGCGCCTTCGGGCGTGGGGCCGGTGCCGCAGTGGATCACCGTCTTCAGCGACGTACTTTGCGTGCGCAGCGCCGGCACCATGCCGGCGAAGGCGTCGTCGACGATCAGGATGCGGGTGTCGCAATCGTCCAGCGAGTAGGCCACCTCGGCGGGGCTCCAGCGGATGTTCACCGGGTTCACGGCGCCGCCGGCCCACCAGGTGCCGTAGAAGAACTCGAGGTAGCGGATGCTGTTGAGGCCGAGCATGCCGACGCGGTCGCCGGGCTGGATGCCTTGGGCCTGCAGCACGCTGGCGAGCTTGGCGACTCGGTTTGCGAATTGCTGTCGCGTGAGCTGTTCGGTGCCGAAGATGGCGGCGATGTCGTTAGGGCGTTCGCGCACGCCCTTGTGGACGGCTTGGGTCAGGTACATCTTGCTTGTCTCGATGCTTGGTGTTTGTGCGTGTTCGCTGCAGCGCGCCGGGATTTCGCCCCGGCGGGCGACCTACTTTCTTTTCGCGAAAAGAAAGTAGGCAAAGAAAGCGCTTCCCAAACTTTCCGACACCCCCTCGCGCTTGAA
Source organism: Pseudaquabacterium inlustre (assembly GCF_038066595.1). Classification (NCBI taxonomy): domain Bacteria; kingdom Pseudomonadati; phylum Pseudomonadota; class Betaproteobacteria; order Burkholderiales; family Sphaerotilaceae; genus Pseudaquabacterium; species Pseudaquabacterium inlustre. The sequence continues at coordinate 960,477 of NZ_JBBUTH010000001.1, read as the reverse complement.
GCGCATCGAGACGGGCGCCTCGCCCGCCCGGCGGGCTCGAACATAGCCAGTCGGAAACGGAATGGGCCATTCCCAGGCAAAGCCCCCCCGGTCAGGACTTGTGTGAAGAACGCGGGCAGGCACGAAAGACTGCCAGAGCGGCGCCATGCGACGGCCTTGCCATCGGCGGCGCCGCTTCCTTCATCAAGCCCTCGTCCGGCAGCCTGTTCGAGCCCGCCGGGCGGGCGAGGCGCCCGCCTCGATGCGGGAGAAGCAGCAGTGCCGAAACGGAAAGTTTGGAAGCGCTTCTCTTTGCCCCCTTTCTCTTTCGCGAAAGAGAAAGGGGGTCGCCCGCCGGGGCGAAATCCCGGCGCGGTGCACCGAGCAGCAGCAGAAGAAGGCAAGGCAGAAAGCATCACCGCCAACTGGCCAAAGCATCTTCCAATGTCGTTGCAGAGGGCGCTGTCGGCACCGCCGGCGCCGTCCGCGAGAACCGCGGCGCCGGTGCCGGCTGAACGACGCCACCGACCGTGACAAACGTCTCCCGCGCCCGGTTGTGCGCATGCTGCGGCGCCTCGTCCCAATCCAGCACCGGCGCAAAGCAGGCATCGCTGCCTTCCAGCAGCGCGCACCACTCGTCGCGCGTCTTGGTGCGGAACACGTCGGCCAGGCGCAGCTTCAGCAGCGGCCAGCGGGCGGCGTCCATTTGGCCGTCGAACATCGGATCGTCGATGCCGCAGCGCTGGCGCAGTTCGGCATAAAACTGCGGCTCGATGGCGCCCACCGCCACGTACTTGCCGTCGGCACAGGCATACGTGTCGTAGAAGTGCGCGCCGCCGTCCAGCAGGTTCTCGCCGCGCTGGTTGCTCCAGCGCCCGGCGGCATGGAAGCCGTACATGAACGCACTGAGCAGCGAGGTGCCATCGGTCATCGCCGCATCCACCACCTGGCCTTTGCCTGAGCCCTTGGCCTCGTGCAGCGCAGCCAGCACACCCACCAGCAGCAGCATGCCGCCGCCACCGAAGTCGCCCACGTAGTTCAGCGGTGGCACCGGCGATTCACCACTGCGGCCGATGGCATGCAGCGCGCCGGTGATGGCGATGTAGTTGATGTCGTGGCCGGCGGCCTGGGCCAGCGGGCCGTGCTGGCCCCAGCCGGTCATGCGGCCGAACACCAGGCGCGGGTTGCGCGCGGCGCACACGTCGGGGCCCAGGCCCAGACGCTCCATCACGCCGGGGCGGAAGCCCTCGATCAGCACATCGGCCTGTTCCACCAGCTTCAGCACCGACTCGATGGCCTCGGGCTGGCGCAGGTCGAGTGCCAGCTGGCGGCGGCTGCGGGTGGTGATGTCGGTGGGCTGCAGCGGCGTGCCGGGGCGTGTGATGCGCAGCACATCGGCGCCCAGGTCGGCCAGCACCATGGCCGCGAACGGCCCGGGGCCGATGCCGGCCATCTCGATCACTTTCACGCCGGCCAATGGCCCAGCGGCTGAACCTGCCATCGTGGCTCTCCTGTCATTCGGTGCGTGATGGTGCAAAAGCCGCGCGGCTCTCACCATCGTCGGAACGGACGAACGTGTGCGAACTACTTGCCTGTGAACACCGGCGGCCGCTTCTCGGCAAAGGCCTTGGCGGCCTCCTTGAAGTCCTGCGTGCACAGCGCCAGCACCTGGGCGCGGTTCTCCAGCTCGATGGCGGCGTCGAGGCTGGGCGCCTCGAGGTTGGTCCACATCAGCTGCTTGGTGTGGCGCGTGGCATAAGGGCTGTTGCGCAGCACGGCCTGGGCCATGGCCAGGGCCTCGTCCATCAGCGTGGCGTCGTCCACCACGCGGGCCACCAAGCCGATCTGGCCGGCCTCGTCAGCCTGCACCGGGCGGCCGGTGAGCATCAGCTCGAAGGCGCGCGCCGCGCCCACCAGGCGCGGCAGGTGGTAGCTGATGCCGCATTCGCCGGCCGTCAGCCCGATGCGGATGGCGCCGATGTGGAAGCTGGCCGAGCGTACGGCGAGGCGGATGTCGCTGGCCAGCGTCATCGCCAGGCCGGCGCCCACGGTGACGCCGTTGATCGCGGCGATCACCACCTTGTCGAGCGCGCGCACACGCTTGACCATGCCGGCGAACAGCTCCTGGCCGGCCATGTAGGTGGTGACATCGTCGCCCTGGCCGCCGGAGGCCGAGCCGCTGGTCAGGTCCCAGCCGGCGCAGAAGCCCCGGCCCGCGCCGGTGATGATCAATACGCGCAGCGTGGGGTCGGCGGCCACCTCGTCGAAGCGGGCGCACAGCGCGCGCACGGTGTCGCCGCTCAGCGCATTGAGCTTGGACGGGCGGTTCAGCGTCAGGATGGCCAGGCCATCATCGCGGCGTTCGAACAGCAGGTCGTCGGGTTGGTGGCTCATGGCCGGGTCTCCTGTGGGGGGTGACGGCCGGGCCGGTGCGGCTCAGGCCGGTTGGGATGGGGTGAGCGGCACCATCGCCAGCGCCTGCATCGTGCTGCGGGTGATGTCGTCCATCGGGGCGGCGCGCTGCGTGACCGGATCGGTGCTGACCAGCACCGTGTCGGCCACGGCCACCAGCCGCTGCGGGTCACGCACCCAGCTGCGCAGGCGGATGGCGCTGCGGCCCAGCTCGGCCACGCCGGCGCCGATCTGCCAGGCGCCGCCGCCGGCCCAGCCGGGGTGCAGCAGCTGCAGGCGCATGTGGGCCACCAGAAAGCCCAGCGCCGGCGCGCCATTGCCGTCGCCAGCGCGGTGGCTCATCGCGCGGCGCAGCAGGCGCAGGCGGGTGTGCTCCACCAGGCGCGCCAGCGCCAGTTCGCTCAAGCCCTGGTGGGCATCCAGGTCGGCATAGCGGGTGGTCATGCCGTGCCAGTGCGGTGGGGCATGGTCGCGATCGGGCGGGGCCGCGTGGTGGTCGATCACCGCGTCGTGGGCGTGCGGGTGCTCGGCCGGCGGCGGGGGCAGTGCGGCCTGATTGGCCAGGCACTGGGTCAGCTGCGCGCGCAGGTCGCCGGGCAGCGGGCCGGGCTGGCCGTTCTGCCACGCGGCCATGCGCGTGGCCGCCAGGCCCACGCAATGCCCGTGCTGGAACAGCGCGGTGGCCAGCTCGAAGCCTGCATCGTCCACCGCGCGCAGGCGCACGCCGGCCAGCAGCGGCGCCGGGTAGTGGGCCTGCGCCACGAAGTCGGTGGCCACGCTCACCGGGCGCAGCGCGGGCTGGGCCGCATCGACGCCGCTGTGGCCCAGGCTGGCCGCCAGCCAGCGCATGCGCGCCTCGCCGTGCAGGCCCATCAGCGCCACGTTGTTCAGGTGGCGCAGCGTGTCCACATCCGACCAGCGCGGCGCGATCTCGGTCTGGAATGGATAGGCCGCCGGCTCGCGGCGCCAGGGTTCGCGCTTCATGCGGACTGGAGCCGGACCACGCGCAACAGGTGCTGGCCGCTGCTGCCCGCGCTGCGCTCGATCTGCAGCGCGCGGCGGAAGAAGCGGCCCACCGACAGCTCCTCGGTCACGCCCATGCCGCCGTGGATCTGCACCGCCTGCTCGCCCAGCAGCTTGCAGGCCTTGCCCACCGCCACCTTGGCCGACGACACGGCCAGCGCGCGCGCCTCGGGCGTCAGCGATTCATCGGCGATCTGCGCGCCCACCGCTTCCACCAGGGCCACGGCCAGCTCGCGCGCCATGTGCATGTCGGCCAGGCGGTGCTGCAGCACCTGGAACGCGGCCAGCGGCTGGCCGAACTGCTTGCGCTCGCGCAGGTGGTTGCGCGTGGCGTCGAACAGGCGGCGCGTGGTGCCCAGGCTCTCGGCGCACAGGGCCAGCGCGGCCTCGTCCAGCGCGCGGGCGATGGCGCCCAGGGCCTGGCCCGGCGCGGTGAGGAACTGCGCTTCGTCGACCACCACGCCATCGAAGGCGATCTCGCTGGCCACGCCGCCGTCCAGCGCACGGCCGTCGCGGCGGCTGATGCCGGCGGTGGCCAGGGGCAGCAGCAGCAGGTCCAGGCCCGCGGCGTCACCGGCCTGGCCACTGCGCCGGGCGCTGACGATCAGGTGCGTGGCCCAGGGCGCGGCCACCACGGCGGTCTTGCGACCGTCCAGTCGCCAGCTGCCGTTCTCGGCTGTCAGGCAGGCCGAGACATCGGCCGGGTCATCGCGGCTGCCGGGCTCGGCATGGGCCCAGGCCACCAGGGCCTGGCCTTCGAGCAACTGGGCCAGCAATGCCGCGGCTGCGGGCGTGCCCGCGCGCTGCAGCAGGCCGCCGGCCACCACGGCGCTGCCGATGTAGGGCTCGGCGCTGAGCCACTCGCCCAGCGTTTCCAGAGTGGCCAGGTGGTTGCGCCAGGCCTCGGCCGCATCGCTGGCCAGGCCGCCGGAAGACTCCGGAAAGCCGGCGCCCAGCAGGCCCAGGTCGGCAGCCAGGCCCTGCCACACGGCCGCGGGCGGCGGTGCATCGGCGCGGGCGTGGTGGTTCAGGTCGATGCGGTCGGCCAGCCAGCGGGCCAGGCTGTCGCGCAGCGCGGCGGTGTTGTCGTCTTGCAGGGTGTCGTTCGCCATGGCGTGCGCCTTCAGGCCTGGGCCAGCAGATGGGCCGCGATGATGTTGCGCTGGACCTCGTTGGTGCCGGCGTAGATCGAGGCCGCGCGGTCGTTGAGGTAGGACGACATCGCGAACAGGCCTTCCTCGTCGAGCGCCACGGCGCCGTGGCCGGCTTGGTCCAGCGCCGCGCGGGGCAGGGTGGCCGTGCCGGTGATGCGCACATGCAGCTCGGTCAGCGCCTGCTTCAGCTCGGTGCCCATCAGCTTGCCCATCGACGGCGAGATGCCGCGCTCGGCCCCCGCGGCCTGGGCGCGCAGCGTGCGCAACTCCAGCGCCTGCAGCGCATCCAGGCGGCAGTGCAGGTCGGCCAGGTCCAGGCGCAGTTGCTGGGCCTCGGGCGACCTGGCGCGGTGGCCGCTGAAGGCCGCGTCCAGCGCATCGGCCAGCCGGCGCCAGCGGCTGCGCAGTGCGGGCGAGAAGGCGCCGCCACGTTCGTGCTGCAGCAGGTACTTGGCGATGGTCCAGCCCTGGTTCTCCTGGCCGATCAGGCCCGAGGCCGGCACGCGCACGTTGTCGAAGAACACCTGGTTCAGCTCGTGGTCGCCCGACAGGCTGTGGATGGGCCGCACCGTGATGCCGGGCGTGTCCATGTCGTAGCAGATGAAGCTGATGCCGGTCTGCGGCTTGCCGGCGCTGGACGTGCGCACCAGGCAGAACATGCGGTTGGCGAACTGCGCATGCGTGGTCCAGATCTTGGTGCCGTTGAGCACATAGTGGTCGCTATCCCGCACGGCCTTGCACTGCAGGCTGGCCAGGTCAGAGCCCGAGCCCGGCTCGCTGTAGCCCTGGCACCAGTAGTCGGTGCCTTCGCGGATGGCCGGCAGCCAGCGCTGCTGCTGCTCGGGCGTGCCGAAGGCGATCAGCACCGGCGCCACCATGCCCGGGCCCATGGGCGCGCGCGGCGGGGCATCGGCCGCCGCCAGCTCGGCCGCGAACAGGTAGTGCTGCATCGGCGTCCAGTCGCAGCCGCCGAAGGCCACCGGCCATTGCGGCACGCTCCAGCCCTTCCGGGCCAGGATGCGGTGCCAGGCGTTGCCGTGCTCGTACTCGGCAAAGATGCCCGAGGTGCGGCGCCCGGCCTCGCGCAGCTCAGGCGTGAGGTTCGCATCGAGGAAGGCGCGCACCTCGTCGCGGAAGGCCTGTTCGGCGGGCGTCAGCAGATCCTGCATGGCTGGGCTTTCGGTTCAGATCGTCGGCAGCACGTGCTGCTTGAACTGCTCGCGCAATTTCGTCTTGAGGATCTTGCCGGTGGCGGTGTGCGGCAGCTCGGCCACGAAGGCCACGTCGTCGGGCAGCCACCACTTGGCCACGCGGGCTTCCAGATGGGCCAGCACCTGCTCGCGCGTGACCTCCTGGCCCGGGCGCTTGACCACCACCAGCAGCGGCCGCTCCTGCCACTTGGGGTGGGCGATGCCGATCACCGCGGCCTCGGCCACGGCGGGGTGGCTCATCGCGGCGTTTTCCAGGTCGATGGAACTGATCCACTCGCCGCCGCTCTTGATCACGTCCTTGGCGCGGTCCACCAACTGCAGGAAGCCGTCGGGGTCGATGGTGGCCACGTCACCGGTGGGGAAGTAGCCCTCGGCGTCCAGCACCGAGCCGCCTTCGCTCTTGAAGTAGCCGCTGGTGATCCACGGGCCGCGCACATGCAGGTGGCCGTAGGCCACGCCGTCCCAGGGCAGTGACTTGCCTTCCTCGTCGACGATCTTCAGATCGACGCCCCACACGCCGCGGCCCTGCTTGAGCTTGATCTTGACCAGCTCTTCCTCGGGCAGCGCGGCATGCTTTTTCAGCAGCTTGCTGATCACGCCGATGGGGCTGGTCTCGGTCATGCCCCAGCCCTGCACCACCTCGGCGCCGAACTGGTTCTCGAAGCGCTCCAGCATCGCGCGCGACACGGCCGCGCCGCCGATGCCCACGCGCTTCAGGCCCAGTTCCTTGGGGTCGAGGCCCGGGTTCGCATCTACGTAGCCGAATAGCATCATCCACACCGTCGGCACGCCCTGCGAGAAGGTGACGCGCTCGTCGCGCATCAGCGCGTAGACGCTGGCGCCATCCAGGTGGGGCCCTGGCAGCACGAGCTTGGTGCCCACCATCGCGGCCGCGTACGGTGTGCCCCAGGCATTGGCATGGAACATCGGCACGATGAGCATGATGGTCTCTTCGCTGCTGACGCCGAAGGTGTCGGGCGCCAGCTCCATCAGCGTGTGCAGCATCGTCGAGCGGTGGCTGTAGAGCACGCCCTTCGGATTGCCGGTGGTGCCCGAGGTGTAGCACAGGCTGCTGGCCGTGCGCTCGTCGAACTCGGGCCAGGTGAACTGGTTGCTCTGTGCGCCGATCAGCTCGTCCCAGCACAGCAGGTTGGGCACGTTGATCGCGGGCATGTGCGCCCGGTCGGTCATCGCGATGAAGTGCTTCACCGTCTTGAGCAGCGGGGCGATCTTCTCGACCAGCGGCGCGAACGTGATGTCGAAGAACAGGACCTGGTCTTCGGCGTGGTTGACGATGTAGTCGATCTGCTCCGGAAACAGCCGCGGGTTCACCGTGTGCAGCACCGCGCCCGAGCCCGACACGCCGAAGTACAGCGCCAGGTGGCGGTACGAGTTCCAGGCCAGCGTGCCCACGCGGTCACCGGGCTGGATGCCCAAGCCCTTCAGCGCATTGGCCACCTGCTTGGACGTGTCACGCACGCCGCGCCAGGTGGTGCGGTGCACATGGCCTTCGGGCAGGCGGCTGACGATCTCGGTGGCAGGGTGGAACGTGGCCGCGTGCTCGATCAGTGACGAGATCAGCAGCGGACGGTCTTGCATCAGGCCCAGCATGGTGGTGTCTCCGGGGGGGATGGGGTTCAGGGTGGCTGTGACGACACGACGCGCTGCGGTGCGCCGCCGGGCGCACCGCGTGGCAGGCGATCAGCCTGGCAGCACCTTGCCGACGGGCTCGTAGCGGCTGCCGTTGAAGCGGATCAGCTGGATCTTGCTGACCGGGTAGAAGTCTTCGGGCGAGGTCTTCACCTCGATGCCGGGGTAGAGCATCGGCAGCGTCATGCTCAGGTTGGCGGCCTGCTTCATCAGGTTTTCATGCGTGAGGTTGTCGCCGCACTGCTTGAGCGTCTGCACCATGGTCTGCGCCAGCGAGTAGCCGATGACGTTCAGCGTGTCGTTGGGGTCGCCGGCCGGGTAGTACTGCTTCATGAAGGCCAGGTAGTCGGCCAGTTCCCGGGTGCCGGCGTGGGCGGGATCGGACGGGTCACGCAGGTAGGCCGAGCTGATGATGCCGGTGGCGTTCTCGAAACCGGCGGGCTTGAGCACCGCCGCGGCCGATTGCGACACGCTGGCCAGGTAGTGCGTGGGCTTCCAGCCCAGTTCAGCCACCTTGCGGATGGCCTGGGCCGCGAACTTGGGCGTGCTGATGTCGAAGAACACGTCGGCGCCGCTGGCCTTCAGGCTGAGCAGTTGGCTGTCGATGGTGGGATCGCTGGTCTCGTAGGTGAGGTTGGCCACCACCATGGTCTTGGCCTTGTCGCCCAGAACTTCCATGAAGCCGCGCAGGTAGTCCTTCCCGAAGTCGTCGTTCTGCATCAGGATGGCGATCTTGGCGTTGGGCTTGGTCTCCAGGATCTGGCGTGCGTAGGCCCGGCCCTCGGCCGTGTAGGTGGGCTGCCAGCCCATGGTCCACGGAAACTCCTTGGGGTTGCCCCAGCGGGTGGCGCCGGTGGCCAGGAACAGGTGCGGCACCTTCTTGGCGTTCATGTACTTCTGGATGGCCGCGTTCTGGGCCGTGCCCAGCGGCGCGAACATCGCCAGCACCTCCTCCTCCTCGACCAGCTTGCGCGTGACTTCCACGGTCTTGGCCGGGTTGTAGGCGTCGTCCAGCGAGATGAGCTTGATCTTGCGGCCGTTGACACCGCCCTCGGCATTGACCTTGGTGAAGTAGCCGGCGATCGTCTTGCCGATGGTGCCGTAGGCCGACACGGGGCCCGAGTACGGCACGATGTGGCCAAGCTTGATCTCGGTGTCGGTGGCCCCGGTGGAGTACTTCTTCTGCGCCTGGGCGGGCAGGGCGGCGGCGATGGCGGAGGCGGCGGCCACGGCGGCGATCAGGTGGCGGCGCGACAGGCCTTGCGTAACGGGGGCGGACATGGGGTCTCCAGGCGACAGGCAACAAAGGGGCAGAGGGGATGGACAAAGGGTGCGCCGAAACCCCGGCGCACCCTGCGCCACGATGGTAGGCAGGGGGGGGCTCGGCAACATCGTCGCTTCCGACGATTGAGGGCGCCGACACGGGTTTCCTAGCATGGCCCGGCCAGCGAGAGTGGGCACGATGTGGGCCGCGCGTGATGACACGGGCGATCCAGAACACCCCACGACGAGCAGGAGACAGGCATGACCCCGAGCCGGCAATTCCCCCGCACTGCAGCCACCCTGGCGGCCCTGGCCGCACTGGCATCCGTTGGCGTTGGCGCCCAGGCGCAGACCCAGGGTGTGAGCAAGACCGAGATCGTCATCGGCACGATCCAGGACCTCTCGGGTCCGGTGTCGGCCTATGGCAAGCAGGCGCGCAACGGCGCACAGTTGCGCGTGGACGAGATCAACGAGCAGGGCGGCATCCACGGCCGCAAGCTGCGGCTGGTGGTGGAAGACCACGCCTACGACCCCAAGCGCGCGGTGCTGGCAGCGCAGAAGCTGGTCAACCAGGACAAGGTGTTCCTGATCGCCTCGCACATCGGCACGCCGCAGAACAACGCGGCCATGCCAATCCAGTTCGACAAGAACGTCATCAACTTCATGCCGCTGTCGGCCGGGCGCGAGATGTTCGAGCCGGTGCACAAGCTGAAGTTCGCCAACGTGGCCGCGTACTACGACACGCTGAAGTTCAACGCGCCGCGCCTGTTCAAGGAAGTGGGCGCCAAGAAGGCCTGCGCGCTGTACCAGGACGACGACTACGGCCTGGAGGTGGTGCGCGGCGCCGAGGCCGGCCTGAAGGATGCCGGCGTGGAACTGGCCGAGAAGACCAGCTACAAGCGCGGCGCCACCGACTTCAGCTCGCAGGTGGCGAAGATGAAGTCGTCCAACTGCGACTTCGTGGTGCTGGGCACCATCATCCGCGAGACCGTGGGCGCCATGGCCGAGGCCGCCAAGGTCGGCTGGAAGCCCACCTTCCTGACCAGCCAGGCGGCCTACACCGACCTGATCCATAAGCTGGGCGGCAAGGCCACCGAGGGCCTGTACGCGGTGATGACCATCCCGTTCCCGTACCTCGATGACAGCCCGCAGCCGGTGCGCTTCTGGGCCGCCAAGTACAAGACCCGCTTCAACGAGGAGCCCAGCACCTACGCGGTGGGCACCTACCAGGTCGTCGACATCTTCGCCCGCGCAGCGCAGAAGGCCGGGCCCAACCTCACCACCGAGAGCTTCATCAAGGCCATGGAGACCATGGGCACGGTGCCGCCCGACATCTTCGGCTCGCCCCCGCTCACCTGGACCGCCACGCAGCGCCTGGGCTCCACGCAATCGCGCCTGTCGCAGATCAAGGATGGCCGCTGGAAGGTCATCTCCGAGTACCGCTGACGCGGCTTTTATCCCCTCCAACGGAACCCTTTCTTCATGCCCCGTGAACTGACCCCCGCCATCCACCTCGACATCCTGCCCGGCCATGTGGCGCTGGTGACCATCGTGCGCCCCGAGGCGCGCAATGCCGTCAACGGCGACGTGGCGCGCGGCCTGGAGGCCGCCATCGACGCCACCGAGGCCGATGACGACATCTGGTGCGTGATCCTCACCGGCACGGGCAGCGAGGCGTTTTGCGCGGGTGCCGACCTGAAGGCCATCTCGGCCGGCCGCGGCAACGAGCTGCGCACCGACCGGGGCGGCTTCGCCGGCTTCGTGCATGCGCCCAAGCGCAAGCCCTGGATCGCGGCGGTCAACGGCCCGGCGCTGGCCGGCGGCTGCGAGATCGCGCTGGCCTGCGACCTGATCGTCGCCGCCACCGGCACGCGCTTCGGCGTGCCCGAGGTCAAGCGCGGCCTCATCGCCTCGGCCGGCGGCCTGTACCGCCTGCCGCGCGCGCTGCCGCCGGCCATCGCCCGCGAGGCCATCCTCACCGGCGAGCCGATCACGGCCGAGCAGGCGCATGCCTTCGGCATGGTCAACGCGTTGTGCGAGCCGGCGAAGCTGATCGAGGCCGCCCAGGCCATGGCCGCGCGCATCACGGTCAACGCCCCGGTGGCCGTGCGCGAGAGCCTGGCCGTGGCCCGCGCCGCCTTCGACAAGACCGACCCCGAGCTGCGCCAGATGTCCGAGGACGGCCAAGCGCGCAACATGCAGAGTGAGGACTTCAAGGAGGGCCCGCTGGCTTTCATCGAGAAGCGCGCCCCCCGTTGGGTGGGACGTTGAACGCTCCGGCCGTCCACACCGGCGATGCGGATGCCCGCACGCCGGTGCTGGTGGGCGCCGGCCAGATCACGCAGCGGCCCGAGCGCGGTGCCGATCCGCGCACCGCGCGCGGTCCGCTGCAGCTGATGGTGGATGCCGCGCGCGCCGCAGCCGCCGATGCCGGCCCGGCGCAAGCCCTGCTGGCCTCGCTGCAGGCCGTGGTGGTGATCCGCCTGTTCGCCGACACCAGCCCGCGCTTCGTCGACCCTGCGGGCCGCTTCACCAACCTGCCGCGCAGCGTGGCACAGCGCCTGGGCGCCGATGCCGCGCAGCAGCTGGTCTACACCTGGCCGGGCGGCAACATGCCGCAGTGGAGCATCAACCGCCTGGGCGAGCAGGTGGCGGCCGGCCAGTTGCAGGCCGCGCTGGTGGTGGGTGCCGAGGCGCTGGCCACCTGGCGCATGGGCCAGCGCGCGAATGTGCCGCTGGGCTGGCATGAAGACCCCGGTGGCACGCCCGAGGCCTGGGGCGATGCGCGGCGCGGCTGGTCGGATGTGGAGAGCGCCCACGGCGCCCGCGCAGCCATCGTGATGTACCCGATGTTCGAGAACGCGATCCGCCACCACCTGGGCCGCAGCATCGATGAACACCAGGCCGCAATGGGCCGCTGGCTCGAACCCTTTGCCAAGACGGCCGCGGCCAACCCGTTGGCCGACCGGCGCGGCGGCTACAGCCCCGCGCATATCGCCACACCCGGCCCTGACAACCCCTGGATCGGCTGGCCCTACACGCGGCTGATGAGCGCCAACGCCTACATCGACCAGGGCGCGGCCGTCATCCTGACCAGCGTGGCCCAGGCCAAGGCTCTGGGCGTGCCGGAAGACCGCTGGGTGTTTCTGCACGGCTGCGCCGATGCGCACGACCACTGGCATGTGAGCCAGCGGCGCAACTTCCACAGCGCGCCGGCCATGGCCGCGGTCTTCGAGCAGGCCTTCGCAATGGCAGGCAAGACGATGGCCGAGATGCGGCACCTGGACATCTACAGCTGCTTCTCGTCGGCGGTGGAGGTGGCCTGCGGTGCGCTGGGGCTGCAGCCCGATGACCCGCGCGGCCTCACCGTCACCGGCGGCCTGCCGTACTTCGGCGGCCCGGGCAACAACTACGTGACGCACTCGATCGCGCAGATGGTGCAGGTGCTGCGTGCGGACCGTGGTTCCTTCGGCCTGGTCACGGCCAACGGCAACTACCTGACCAAGCACTCGGCGGGCATCTATTCCACCGAGCGTCCTGCGGTGCACTTTGCGCCGGAGCCGCCGTCTGTGTTGCAGTCGCGGCTGGATGCTTCGGTGCCTTCACCTGCGTTCGTGCCCTTGGCTTCGGGTGAGGCGGTGGTGGAGAGCTACACGGTGATGCACGAGCGTGCCGGCCCTTCGGCGGGCGTGTTGTTTGGCCGCTTGATGGATGGCGCGCGGTTCATCGCCAACACGCCGGTGGATGCTTCTCTGTTTGCCTCCATGCAAGCAGAGGACTTCATCGGTCGTCGGGGTGGGGTTTCCAACGACGGTTCTCGCAACGTTTGGGTGCCTGTTTAGTTATTGATGCTGTTTGGGCTTGCTGGGTTCTGAGCAAGCCAAGCCGTGCCCGGGTGCCTGGCTTCGCTCAACTGCGCTGGTCCGATGCGTTGCATCGGACTTCGCTGCGGTGCTCGCAGGCGCGGCGGCGCATCGCAACTCGCTCCGTTCGCTGACGCTCACTGTGCTCGGACAAGCGATGCGAGTCAGAGGCCGATGCGGGCTCACGCCCGCCGCCACGCCTGCTGCGCTCCTCGCCAGCGCAGATTCGCTGCGCCAGACACCCGGGCACGGCTTGGCCGCACGGTCGAGGCATGCGGACGACGGCATGCCACGGTGCCTCGGGACGAGGACGTCGGGTGACCGCCCGGCGTAAGTAAAGGAGGAGCCGAGGTGCGAGAGCACCTCGGCGGGGGACATGGAGCCGGGCGGTTACCCGGCGGCCTTGGCCACGCGCAAACCTTCGAATGCCAGAGGCATCCGCACCAGTTCAAGACCGCCCAGAAAACCGCGGCTCGCGCTTGCCGATGAAGGCCTGCACACCCTCCGCAAAGCTCGGCGCATCGATCAGTTCGCGCTGCCGCTCGGCCTCGTAGCCCATCTGGGCATCGAGGCTGTTGTGCGCGGCAGCGTCGTAGGCGCGGCGGGTTTCCAGCGCGGCTTGCGGGGGCAGGGCGGCCAGGCGGTGGGCCAGCTTCAAGGCCTTATCACGCAGAGCCTCGTCGTCCACACAGGCCCAGGCAATGCCCCATTCGGCCGCCTTCTCGGCCGGCAGTTTCTCGCCCAGCAGCGTCAATGCGGTGGCGCGGCCACGGCCCACGAGGCGCTCCAGGAACCAGGTGGTGCCCAGGTCGGGCACGATGCCCAGCCTGGCCATGAAGGGCAGGTAGAAATAGGCCGAGCGCGCGGCCACCACGATGTCGGCCGAGAGTGCCAGGCCCACGCCGGCGCCGGCACACGCGCCGTTGATCGCGCTGACCACCGGAAACGGCAGGCGGCGGATGTCCGAGATCAGCCGGTTCGAGGCCGCGTGCATCGTGTCGGCCGTCTTGTCGCCCAGCGTGCGCGTGTCGGCAGCGGCGTCGCCACCCAGCGCGCTGTTCATCGCGCTGAGGTCGGCGCCCACGCAGAAGCCGCGGCCATCGGCCGTGATCACCAGGGCGCGCACACTGCGGTCGGCGGCCAGCGCGCGCAGGCGCTCGCGCAAGGCGTTCTGCAAGGGCTGGCCCAGCGGGTTCAGGCGCTTGGCATCGGCCAGCACCAGGATGGCCACGTCGCCATCGCGCTCCTCGCGCAGCACGGTGGGGGTGGCGGCCGTGGCGGCGGCAGCGGCTTCGGTCATGGTCGTCTCCAGAGTGCGCGTGCTTGGTGTGTTGGGGTCACGCGCCAATCGCACGGCGATAGGTGGCGTAGTTCGGCTGGTCCACGGCCAGCTTGGCCAGTGTGGTGTGCCACAGGTGCTCGGCCAAGCCGTGCGTGTCCAGCGACAGGCGGCCGGTGGAAATGGCCTCGGCCAGCGCCTGGTTCAGCGCGGCCAGGTCGGTGTCGGGGCGGTCGAGCAGGGCCTGCAGGCGCTGCACTTCGGCGGCCGCCACGGCCGGATCTTCCAGCAGCTGGCGGCGCGCGATGTCCAGCAGGTTGGCGGCCACGCGGGCATGGTGGGCGGTGGCGGCCGCCACGGCACCGGCCGCAGCCTGCGCCTCGGGCGTGGCGGCCTGGAATCCACCCAAGGCCGGCATCACCCGCTCGCGCAGGAACAACGTGGCGGCCTCGGTGATCTGTGCGGGGCTGGGCGCGTCATGCATGGCGTTCGTCCTTGGCCGCGCGCTGCGGATTGGCCTCGGGCACGATCAGCGTCAGCAGGTCGATCTCGGCCTCGCTGGCGCGGCGGCCGATGGCGGCTTTCTCCACCTCGCGCTCGGCGCCGGTCAGCCAGGCCTGCAGCATGCTCTCGCAGATCACGCCCCACTTCAGCGCGCCCATCACGGTCCACCAGTGGATGCGTGCGCGGTCGGCCTGGGCACCCGTGGATTCATAGCCGGCCACCAGCTGATCCAGCGTGCCGAAGCCGCCGACCGGCAGGTCGAATTGGCCGAATCGCCAGCTGGGCACGCACAGCCAGCCCAGGTCTTCCATCGGGTCGCCCACATGGGCCAGCTCCCAGTCGAGCACGCCGCGCAGGCCTTGCGCGTCGATCATCAGGTTGCCGTTGCGGAAGTCACCGTGCACCAGCGCGGGCCGCGACGGATCGGCCGGCAGCCGCTCGGCCAGCCAGCGGAAGGCCAGCTGGAACACCGGCCGCACGGTGGCGTGGCGTGCATGCCAGCCGCGGTAGTGGGCCAGTTCGTCGGCCGGGCCGGCGCGGCGCAGGCCCAAATCAGCCGGCACGGCGTCGACGGGAACCGCGTGCAGCCTGGCCAGCGTCTGGCCGCATTGAAAGGCCAGCGTCTCGCGCGCCGCGGCCAGCGCGGGGTCGGTGGCGATGCGCCGGCCCAGGGTCTCGCCCTGCAGGCGTTCCATCACGAAGCCCGCGCCCAGGCCGTCGGCCTCGGTCAGCACCTGGTGGATGGCCGGCACCGGCACGCCGTGGCGCGCGGCCAGTGCGATCAGCGCGGCCTCGGCCGCCAGGCCGGCGTTGGCCGACGAGCGGTGGTGGCCGCCCGGGGGCGAGCGGCGCAGGATCAGGTCGGTCGGGGTACCGCCAGTGACCTCGAGCGTGAACGCCCAGGTCTCCTGGCTGGCGCCGCCCGACAGCCGGCGCAGCCGCGTGATGCGGCCGCCCAGCGTGCGGGCCAGGCCGTCGGCCAGCCCGCCGGCGGGGGATTCCGAGGCGGGGCTGGTCATCGGCCGGGGCTTACAGGCGCTCGATGATGGTCACGTTGGCCATGCCGCCGCCTTCGCACATGGTCTGCAGGCCGTAGCGCTTGCCGGTCTGGTGCAGGGCGTTGACCAGCGTGGTCATCAGCTTGGTGCCCGAGCCGCCCAGCGGGTGCCCCAGCGCGATGGCGCCGCCGTTGACGTTCAGGCGCGCGGGGTCGGCGCCCAGCACCTTCAGCCAGGCCATCGGCACCGAGGCGAAGGCCTCGTTCACCTCGTACAGGTCGATGTCGTCGATCTTCATGCCGGCGCGGGCCAGGGCCTTCTGCGTGGCGGCGATCGGGGCTTCCAGCATGATCACCGGGTCACCGCCGGTCACGGTCATGTGGTGGATGCGCGCCAGCGGCTTCAGGCCCAGGGCCTTCAGGCCGCGCTCGTTGACCACCATCACGCCGGTGGCGCCGTCGCAGATCTGGCTGGCGCTGGCGGCGGTGAGTCGGCCGTCTTCCTGCAGCAGCTTGACGCCGGCGATGCTCTCGTAGGTGGCGTCGTAGCGGATGCCTTCGTCGGTGACGTGCTGGGTGCCGTCCTCGCTGTAGACGCCCTCCTTGTCCACGCGCTTCATGGCCACCGGCACGATCTCGTTCTTGAAGCGGCCGGCCTCGGTGGCGGCAATCGCGCGGCGGTGGCTTTCCAGCGAGAAGCGGTCGAGCTGTTCACGGCTCAGGTCATGCTTCTTGGCCAGCATCTCGGCGCCCATGAACTGGCTGAACTCGATGCCGGGGTAGCGCTTCTGCATCTCCGGGCTCATGTAGAAGCCGAAGCCGGCCTTGCGCGCCAGCGTGCTGGGCAGGCCCATCGGCACACGGCTCATGCTCTCCACACCGGCGGCGATCACGCAGTCCATGGTGCCGGCCATCACCGCCTGGGCGGCGAAGTGCAGCGCCTGCTGCGACGAGCCGCACTGGCGGTCCACCGAGGTGGCGGGCACGCTCTCGGGCAGCTTGCTGGCCAGCACCGCATTGCGCGCGATGTTGGTGGCCTGCTCACCGGCCTGGCCGACGCAGCCCATGATGACGTCTTCCACCGCGGCGGGGTCGATGCCGCTGCGGTCGATCAGCGCATTGAGCACCTGGCCGGCCAGATCCGCCGGATGCCAGCCGCTCAGACGGCCACCCTTGCGGCCACCGGCGGTACGGGCGGTGGCGACGATGAATGCTTCGGACATGTTGGTTCTCCTTTGCTGCGGGCGGTGGCTTACCGCGGAGCCATGCGGATGGCGCCATCCAGGCGCACGCTCTCGCCGTTGAAGTAGCCGTTGGTGATCATGGTCTCGGCCAGCTGGGCGTATTCATCGGGGTTGCCCAGGCGCTTGGGGAAGGGCACCGAGGCGGCCAGCGCGGCCTTCACGTTGTCGGGCGCGCCCTGCAGCAGCGGCGTGTTGAAGATGCCCGGCAGGATGGTGTTGATGCGGATGCCTTCGCCCATCAGGTCGCGCGCGATCGGCAGCGTCATGCCCACGATGCCGGCCTTGCTGGCCGAGTAGGACGCCTGGCCCATCTGGCCATCCACCGCGGCCACGCTGGCCGTGCACACCATGGCGCCGCGCTCGCCGTCGGCCAGCGGGTCCAGCGTCAGCATGCCGGCGGCCGAGTGGGCGATGCAGCGGAAGGTGCCCACCAGGTTGATCTGGATGATGCGGTCGAAGTTGGCCAGCGGGAAGTGCTTGATCTCGCCGGTGGTCTTGTCGCGGCTGGCGGTCTTGACGGCGTTGCCGGTGCCGGCGCAGTTGACCAGCACGCGCTCCTGGCCGAGGGCGGCGCGCGACTTGGCGAAGCCGGCGATCACCTGCTCCTCGTTGGTCACGTCGACCTTGCAGAACACGCCGCCGATCTCCTTGGCCAGGGCCTCGCCCACGGCTTCGTTCAGGTCGAACAGCGCGACCTTCACGCCCTTGGAGGCCAGGCGGCGCGCGGTGGCGGCACCCAGGCCGGAGGCGCCACCGGTGACGACGGCGGTGATCGACGAATCGAGTTGCATGGAGCGGATCCTTGGAGGGGCTGAAAGGGGAGTCGCGATGGGTTGACGCGTGCGGAGCCGGCCATGACCGGCATTCGGCGCGAGTCTAGGCAGCGGTCTGGGCGGCGACCATCGTCGAAAGCGACGAACCGCCGGCGCCCCGTGCCCGGCTGTTGCGCGGCCGTCGCGCGGCGGTCGCCACGCCTGTCACGGCAGCGACAGGGGGCTGGCCGGAGGCGGCGCTCTGGCCCCAGAATGGCAGGCTGCCCGAGATCCGATGCCTGCCCATCCGTTCGATCACACGCCCGATGCGCTGCCCGCGGCCCAGCGGCCCGCCGTGAACCCGCCCGGCAACGAGGCCGCCGCTGCGGCACTGCGCGCGCTGCCCTCGGGCCTGGCGGCCAAGCTGCAGGCACCGGGTCGCCGTACCGCGATGGTGCCGCGCGACGCGGTCACCGAGCGGGTGCTGGCCGCCGGCGCCGTCAAGGTGGTGCTGGTGCGTGCGCCGGCCGGCTTCGGCAAGACCACGGCCATGCTGCAGCTGCGCGAGCGGCTCGACCAGGCCGGCGTGGCCACCGCCTGGCTGACGCTGGACCGTGCCGACAACGACCTGCCGCGCTTCCTGGGCAGCCTGGGCGCGGCAGTGGCCGGGCTCGACCGCGACGAGGCGCAGCCGCTGGAGGCGCCGCTGGACGCCGTGGCCGCACTGGCCCACGAGGGCCCGCCGTTCGCGCTGTTCCTCGACGACTTCGAGCGCGTGCAGGAAACCGCGGTGCTGGGCCTGATCAGCGAGATCATCGATCGGCTGCCGCGCCGCGGCCAGCTGGTCATCGGCTCGCGCAGCCTGCCGCCGCTGGGCCTGGGCCGGCTGCGTGCGCGCGGCCAGTTGCTGGAGATCGACGCCGAGGCGCTGCGCTTCACGCTGCCCGAGGCGGTGGCCTTCTTCGAGCTGGCGCAGCAGCGCGGCCGCGAGGCGCTGCCGGCCGGCACCGTGGCGCGCCTGCATGGCAAGACCGAGGGCTGGGT
Source organism: Pseudaquabacterium inlustre (assembly GCF_038066595.1). Lineage (NCBI taxonomy): Bacteria > Pseudomonadati > Pseudomonadota > Betaproteobacteria > Burkholderiales > Sphaerotilaceae > Pseudaquabacterium > Pseudaquabacterium inlustre. Next base: position 942,102 of record NZ_JBBUTH010000001.1, on the reverse strand, counting down.
GGCCGCGCTGTGGCTGGTGTCGCTGGCGCTCGAGCGCCATGCCGGTGGCGATTTCGTCGAGCGCTTCTCGGGCTCGAACCGCGCGGTGGCCGACTACCTGGCCGAGGACGTGCTGGCCCACCAGCCGCCCGAGGTGCGCGACTTTCTGCTGCGCACCAGCATCCTGCGCCACCTGTCGGCGCCGGTGTGCAAGGCGCTGCTGCCGCGCGTGGACTGCGCGCGCATGCTCGAGCGCCTGGAGGCCGCCAACCTGTTCCTCACGCCGATCGGCGAGGACGCCGGCAGCTTCCGCTACCACAGCATGTTCGCGGACTTCCTGCGCGCCCAGCTGGCGCGCGAGCACCCCGACGAGCTGGCGCGCCTGCACCTGGCCGCCTCGGGCTGGTACGAGGCCCAGGGCCGGCCGGTGCCGGCCATCGACCATGCCATCGACGGCGGCGACCACCCGCATGCGCTCACGTTGCTGGCCCAGCACGCCACGGCCTTCCTCGAGCAAGGCCGCATGCGCCTGCTGGCGCGCTGGTTCTCGGCCATGCCGCCCGAGCTGGTGCGCGCGCAGCCGCCGCTGCAGGCCGTGGCCGTGTGGGCCCAGGCCTTCACGCACGGGCCCTGGGAGGCCATGGCGCTGTTGGAGCGCTCGGGTCTGGCCGAGGTGGCCGAGGCCGGCGTGCAGGCCCATGTGAACGCGCTGCGCCCGCTGCTGCTGGCGATGATGGACCGGCCCGAGGAGGCGGTGCAGGCCGGCCGCGCCAGCCTGGCCGCACTGCCCACGGCCAGCGCCTTTGCCGACAGCGTGCTGCTCAACGCCATGGCCCATGTGCTGTCGGTGATGGGCGACCAGCACGAGCCGCAGCGCCTGCTGGATGCGGCGCGCCGCGCCGGCCGCGCCAGCGCCTTCAACCGCATGTACACCGAGTCGCTGGAAGGCGTGCTCGACCTGAAGCAGGGCCGCTTGCGCCAGGCCACGGCGCGGCTGCGCATGGCGGTGGCGGCCACGCCGCAGGCGGCGGTGTCGTACCACCACACCAACGGCAACGCCTGGGCCGGCGTGCTGTACGCCGGCGTGGTGTACGAGGCCAACGGGCTGGAGGCCGCCGAGCGCCTGCTCAACGTCTACCTGCCGCTGGCGCGCGATGTGGGCCTGCCCGATCACATGATCGCCAGCCACCGCATGCGTGCGCGCATCGCCTTCGGCCAGGGTGACATCGACCTGGCCTTCGAGATCCTGGCCGAGCTGGAGTACCTGGGCCACCACCGCCAGCTGCCGCGCGTGGTGGCCAGCGCGAGGCTGGAGCGTGCGCGTCTGCTGGGCCTGCAGGGCAACGGCCCGGGCGCGCAGGCCGAGTTGCAGCGGGCCGATGACCCCGCGGTGTGGCCGCGCAGCGAAGGCCAGCACCTGCCGGCGCAGGAGCTCGATGACCTGCTGATCGGCCGCCTGCGCTGGGACATCCAGTTCGGCGATGCGCGCCAGGCCGTTCCGCGGCTGGAGCAGGCGCTGGCCGAGGCCCAGCGCAGCGGCCGCACCTACCGCGCGCTCAAGTTGCAGGTGCTGCTGGCCCTGGCCTGGCGGCGCGCCGGCAATACCACGGCGGCCCTGGCCAGTTTCAGTGCCGTGCTGGCCGCGGCCTGCCGCGAGGGCTTCATGCGCCTGATCCTGGACGAGGGCGCGCCGGTGGCGGCGCTGCTGCAGCGTGTGCAGGCGGCCGACGACGAAGGCGGCCGGCCGGCCGACCCGATCCTGGCCGAGTACGTGCAGCGCCTGCTGGCGGCCGCCGGCGGCCCGGTGGTGCTGGACGACGAGGCCGCGCCACCGGCCGAGGGCGACGCGCCCTCACCCGAGACACTGACACGCAAGGAGATCCGCGTGCTGCAATTGCTGGCCGAGGGCTACAGCAACAGCGCGCTGGCCGAGAAGCTGTTCGTGTCCGACAGCACGGTGCGCACGCACCTGCGCAACATCAACACCAAGCTGGGCTCGCACAGCCGCACGCAGGCGGTGGCCATTGCGCGACGGCTGTCGGTGATCCGCTAGAACTCAGTAGCGCTGGGCCGGCACCGGCTCGGGCTTGCCGGCCGCGCCAGGCACCGGGTTCAGCGACACGCGCACCTTGCCGCCGGTGGTGACCAGGATCACCGCGTCGCCGGGCTTGAAGGTCTCGTTGCCCTTGGCCTGCACGATGGCGCGGCGCTCGCCGTTCTTCAGCTGCACCAGGATCTCCAGCGATTCCTCGCGGGTGCTGGCGCGCTCGATGGCGTTGCCGGCCACGGCACCGGCCACGGCGCCGATCACGCCCACGGCCACCGATTCGCGACGACCTCCCACCGACGAGCCGGCGATACCGCCCAGCACCGCGCCGGTGGCGGCGCCGGCGCCGCTTTGCGAGCCGTCCACCACCACCGGGCGCACGGTCAGCACGGTGGCGTCGACCACGGTGGACATGCGCTGCGCGTCGTTGCGGCTGATGACGTCGGGGCTGCTGGTGGCGCAGGCGGCCAGGGTGGCGGCCAGGGCCAGGGCGAGGGTGGTGCGGAGCATGGTCAGGCGTCTCGTGTTTCGGTCTGAAGTCCCCGTTCAACGGTGGCCAGGGGGGGCTCGTTGACCGGGTGTCCAGCGATTGGAGCGCGCGGCGGTGGGCCGGGTTCCGGCGCCTCGGTAAAGAAACGTGCGGCCGGACCTGCGGCGGCTCAGCCGTGCAGCCGGCTGCTGCGCGGTACGCTGGCCAGCAGGAACTCCATCTGGTCGGCCAGGATGCGGCGCCCGCGTAGGATCATGTCCTCGTGCAGGCTGGGCACGTAGGGCAGGTACATCAGCGTCATGCGCGCTTCATCCGGCAGGCGGTTGCCCTTGCTGCCGTTGCAGCCGCGGCAGGCGGTGATGCAGTTCATCCAGGAGTCGCGCCCGCCCCGGCTGGTGGGCACGATGTGCTCGCGCGTGAGCAGGTCGAAGCCGAAGCGCCGGCCGCAGTAGGCGCACAGGTGCTTGTCGCGCGCGAACAGCTTGGGATTGGTGATCGAGGGCGTGGCCTGCCAGGCCCGGCTGGGCATGGCGCCCTTGACGGCGATGATCGGGTGCAGCTCGATGCGCGACTGCAGGCCGGTGGCCCGCTGGATGCCGCCGCGCAGCACGCGGAAGGCGCGGCCCAGCGTCCACGCCACACCATCGCTGGCGTAGATCACCGCGGCCTCGCGGGGCGTGATCCACGCCTGCGGGCGGCCAGAGACATCGAGCTGCAAAACGTCCACGGAACGCTCACCTCCTGTCGGCCCCGATAGCGTAGCCGATCTGCGCGACAACGGTGTGGCATCGGGTTGCGCCGCCGTGCCGGTGTCTGCGGGTGATCCGCCGCCATCGCCCCGCCAACGTGCCGTCTAGTGCACGAACCCTAGAAAAACCGCACCGAAATCACATCACGGGGCCGGCAATCTTCTGCAGAATAGAACGATCGTTCGTTTCTTTCTGCTGCCTACCGTGTCTGTCACCCCGCTGCCCATCGCCCGCAAGCGCGCCGCGTCGACCCGTTCGCTGCAGAAGGGCCAGCAGACGCGCGCTGCGATCCTGGACGCAGCGCTGGGCCAGGCCTCGCACATGGGCCTGGAGGGCCTGTCGATCGGCGCGCTGGCCGACCTGACCCACATGAGCAAGTCGGGCGTGTTCGCCCACTTCGGCTCGCGCGAGGAGTTGCAGATCGCCGTCATCCGCGAGTACCACGCGCGTTTCGAGGAGGAGGTGTTCTTCCCGGCGGTGCGCGAGGCGCGCGGCCTGCCGCGGCTGCGCGCGCTGTTCGAGCGCTGGCTGCGCCGCGTGTCGGTGGAGGTGGACTCGGGCTGCATCTACATCAGCGGCGCGGTCGAGTTCGACGACCGGCCCGGCCCGGTTCGCGATGCCCTGGCCTCGATGGTGCGGGCCTGGCAGGGTGCGCTGGAGCGCGCCATCCGCCTGTCGATCGCCGAAGGCCACCTGCGTGCCGACACCGATCCGCTGCAGATGCTTTTCGAGGTGCATGGCCTGATCCTGGCGCTGCACCACGACGCGCGTTTCCTGCGCCTGCCCGGCGCGGTGGACCGCGCCCGGTCGGCCTTCGACCGCATCGTCGCCCATTACGTCGTTGGCGCCGACCAGAGCGCGCCGCCGCCGCCCGAGCGCAAGCCCAGGCAGGCGGCACGCTGAGTCGGCGGGTTTCCCGCTGTACCGCAGTACCGCTGTCACGCAGTACGTCCGCGCTGTTCCGTTTTCCCTTCGTCCTTTCCGTCAGATAGAGGAGCACACCATGCCCCAGTACACCCCGCCGCTGCGCGACATGCAATTCGTGCTGCATGAACTGCTCGATGCCGTTGGCACGCTGCGTCAGCTGCCCGCCCATGCCGACCTGGACGTGGACACGGTGAACGCGGTGCTGGAAGAGGGCGGCAAGTTCGCCTCGCAGGTGACCGCGCCGCTGAACCTGAGCGGTGACAAGGAAGGCTGCGTGCTGGACAAGACCACGCACGAGGTCAAGGCGCCCAAGGGCTTCAAGGAGGCCTATGCCCAGTACGTGGAAGGCGGCTGGCCCGCGCTGAGCTGCGACCCCGAGTACGGCGGCCAGGGCCTGCCGGCCACGGTGAACCTGTGCTTCTACGAGATGCTCAACAGCGCCAACCAGGCCTGGACCATGTACCCCGGCCTGAGCCACGGCGCCTACGAGGCCCTGCACGCCCACGGCACGCCCGAGCAGAAGGCGCTGTACCTGCCGAAGCTGACCAGCGGCCAGTGGACCGGCACGATGTGCCTGACCGAGCCGCACTGCGGCACCGATCTCGGCCTGCTGCGCACCAAGGCCGAACCGCAGGCCGACGGCAGCTACCGCATCAGCGGCCAGAAGATCTTCATCTCGGCCGGCGAGCATGACCTGGCCGAGAACATCGTGCACCTGGTGCTGGCCCGCCTGCCCGATGCGCCCGAGGGCAGCAAGGGCATCAGCCTGTTCGTGGTGCCCAAGTTCATCCCCCAAGCCGACGGCAGCCTGGGTGCGCGCAACGGCATCTTCTGCTCGGGCCTCGAGCACAAGATGGGCATCCACGCCAACGCCACCTGCCAGATGCTGCTGGACGGCGCCATCGGCTGGCTGGTGGGCCAGCCGAACAAGGGCCTGATGGCCATGTTCGTGATGATGAACGCGGCGCGCCTGGGCGTGGGCAACCAGAGCCTGGGCCTGACCGAGGTGGCCTACCAGAACGCCGTGGCCTACGCGAAGGACCGCATCCAGATGCGCGCGCTGTCGGGCCCCAAGGCGCTGGACAAGCCGGCCGATCCGATCATCGTGCACCCCGACGTACGCAAGATGCTGCTGACCGCCCGCGCCTTTGCCGAGGGCGGCCGCGCGCTGACCGCCTACACCGCGCTGAAGCTGGACGTGGCGCTGAACACCGACGACGAGGACGAGCGCCGCGCCGCCGATGACCGCGTGGCGCTGCTGACGCCGATCATCAAGGCCTTCCTGACCGACAACGGCTGGCTGGCCACCAGCCACTGCCAGCAGGTGTTCGGCGGCCACGGCTACATCCACGAGTGGGGCATGGAGCAGTTCGTGCGCGATGCCCGCATCAACATGATCTACGAAGGCACGAACACCGTGCAGTCGCTCGATCTGCTGGGCCGCAAGGTGCTGGGCGACAACGGCGCCAAGCTGCGCGCCTTTGGCAAGGAGATCGCCGAGTTCGTGGAAGAGCACGGCATCAGCGAGGAGATGCAGGAGTTCGTCAACCCGCTGGCCGACCTGGGCGACAAGGTCACCAAGCTCAGCACCGAGATCGGCATGAAGGCCTTCGGCAATGCCGACGAGGTGGGCGCCGCGGCCGTGGACTACCTGCGCGTGGTGGGCCACCTGTGCTTTGCCTATCTGTTCGCCCGCATGGCGCAGGTGGCGCTGGCCAAGAAGGATGGCGGTGATCCGTTCTACACCGCCAAGCTGCACACGGCGCGCTTCTACTTCGCCAAGCTGCTGCCCGAGACGGCCACGCTGATCCGCACCGCCCGCGCCGGCCTGAGCCCGCTGATGGCGATGGACGAGGCCCTGTTCTGAGCTGAACCCGCCGGCGGGTGCCACCGCAGTGGCGCCCGCTTCCTTCCCGCCGATCCAGGAGACATGGCATGACCCAGAAGAAGTTGCTCGCAGCACTCGCCCTTGCGTTCGCCGCCCACGGCGCCGCGCAGGCCCAGGCCACGCCGGTGGGCCTGTGGAAGACCATCGACGACGAGACCAAGACCGAGAAGTCGCTGGTGCGCATCACCGAGGCCGGCGGCGCGCTGTCGGGCAAGGTGGAGAAGATCCTCGAGGCCGGCAAGGCCGACGCGAAGTGCGAGAAGTGCACCGATGCGCGCAAGGACCAGCCGGTGCAGGGCATGACCATCCTCCGCAATGCCCGTGCCGACGACCACAAGGAACACTGGGAAGGCGGCGACATCCTCGATCCCAACAACGGCAAGGTCTACAAGCTGCGCCTGAAGCCGCTGGACGGCGGCAAGAAGCTGGAGGTGCGCGGCTACATCGGCCCGTTCTTCCGCAACCAGCAATGGATTCGCGTGGAGTGATCTCCACCGTCTGACTCAACCAGAAAGCAGACCCCATGAACCGATTCAATGTCCGCAAGGTGGCCGTGCTCGGCGCCGGCGTGATGGGCGCGCAGATCGCCGCCCACCTGGTCAACGTGAAAGTGCCGGTCGTGCTGTTCGACCTGCCGGCCAAGGAAGGCCCGAAGAACGGCATCGTGCTGAAGGCGCTGGACGGGTTGAAGAAGCTCAAGCCCAGCCCGATCGGCGTGGCCGATGACTTAGGCCTGATCCAGCCCGCCAACTATGAAGAGCACCTGGGCCTGCTGGCCGGCTGCGACCTGGTGATCGAGGCCATCGCCGAGCGCATGGACTGGAAGCTGGACCTCTACACCAAGATCGCGCCGCACGTGGCCCCGCATGCCATCGTGGCCAGCAACACCTCGGGCCTCTCCATCACCAAGCTCAGCGAGGTGCTGCCCGAATCGCTGAAGCCGCAGTTCTGCGGCATCCACTTCTTCAACCCGCCGCGCTACATGCAGCTGGTGGAGCTGATCCCCACGCCGACGACCCGTCCGGACGTGCTGGACCAGTTGGAAGCCTTTGCCACGCGCACGCTGGGCAAGGGCATCGTGCGTGCCAAGGACACGCCGAACTTCGTGGCCAACCGCGTGGGCATTGCCGGCATGCTGGCCACGATCGCCGAAGCCGAGAAGGCCGGCCTGAGCTACGACGTCGTCGACGACCTCACCGGCAAGAAGCTGGGCCGCGCCAGCAGCGGCACCTTCCGCACGGCCGATGTGGTGGGCATCGACACCATGGCCCATGTGATGAAGACCATGCAGGACAACCTGCAGGCCGACCCGTTCTACGCCAGCTACGCCACCCCGGCGGCGGTGCAGACGCTGATCGCCGCGGGCGCGCTGGGCCAGAAGAGCAAGGCCGGCTTCTACAAGAAGGTGGGCAAGGATGTGCTGCGCTTCGACGCGGCCAAGGGTGACTACGTGCCGGCCGGCGCCAAGGCCGACGCCCTGGTCGACCGCATCCTGAAGAAGCCCGCGGCCGAGCGCCTGAAGCTGCTGCGTGAATCGACCAACCCGCAGGCGCAGTTCCTGTGGGCCATCTTCCGCAACAGCTTCCACTACGTGGCCGTGCACCTGGCCGAGATCGCCGACTCGGCGCGCGAGGTGGACCTGGCCATGCGCTGGGGCTTCGGCATGAAGCAGGGCCCGTTCGAGCTGTGGCAGGCGGCCGGCTGGGCCCAGGTGGCCGAATGGGTGAAGGCCGACATCGACGCCGGCAAGGCGCTGTGCAATGCGCCGCTGCCGGCCTGGGTGTTCGACGGACGCACCGGCGTGCACACGCCGGAAGGCTCGTGGAGCGCCGCGCAAGGCAAGTACATTCCGCGCGCCGCGCTGCCGGTGTACCAGCGCCAGCTGTTCCCCGAGAAGCTGCTGGGCGAAGGCGGGGTGGATGCTGCCACCGCTGGCACCGAGCTGTTCAAGAACGACGAGTGCCGCGTCTGGACGCTGGACGGCCAGGTGGCCATCCTGACGCTGACCGGCAAGATGCACACCATCGGCCCGGGTACGGTGGAAGGCCTGTACAAGGCGCTGGAGCTGGCGGAAGGCCAGTACGACGGCCTGGTGATCTGGTCGCCCGATGAGCCGTTCTCGGCGGGCGCCAACCTGGAAGCCATGCTGCCCACCTTCATGAAGATGGGCGCCAAGGGCATCGCCCCCGAAGTGAAGAAGCTGCAGGACGCGCTGCTGCGCCTGCGCTACGCCAGCGTGCCCACCGTGGCCGCCGTGCGTGGCCTGGCGCTGGGTGGCGGCTGCGAGATCGCCGTGGCGGCGGCGCGCCGTGTCGCGCACATGGAAAGCTATGTTGGCCTGGTGGAAGTGGGCGTGGGCCTGATCCCCGGCGGCGGCGGCCTGACCTACATCGCCCGCCGCGCGGCGGAGAAGGCGGCGCTCACCGGCGCGGCCGACCTGCTGCCGGGCCTGAAGGACGCCTTCCAGGCGGCCGCGATGGCCACCGTGGGCACCAGCGCCATCGAGAGCCGCAAGCTGGGCTACCTGCTGGGTGACGACGTCATCGTGGCGCACCGCGACGAGCTGCTGTTCATCGCCATCGAGCAGGTCAAGTCGATGGCCGCGTCGAACTGGCGCGCGCCGCTGAAGACGCTGTTCCCGGTGGCCGGCCGCAATGCCAAGGCCACCATCGCCGCCCAGCTGGTGGGCATGCGCGACGGCGGTTTCATCAGCGCGCACGACTACCACATCGCCGGCCTGATCGCCGACGTGGTGACCGGTGGCGACGTGGACGCCGGCACGCTGGTGAGCGAGGAATACCTGATGGCGCTGGAGCGCAAGCACTTCTGCAGCCTGCTCGAGAACCCCAAGACCCAGGAACGCATCATGGGTCTTCTGCAAACCGGCAAGCCGGTGCGCAACTGATCGGAGCGACGAACCATGACGAAACAAGTTCAAGACGCCTACATCGTCGCGGCCAGCCGCACGCCCATCGGCAAGTCGGGCCGCGGCTACTTCAAGAACACGCGCTCCGATGATCTGCTGATCACCGCGCTGCAATCGGCCCTGGCCCAGGTGCCCACGCTGGACCCGAAGGCGATTGAAGACGCCATCATCGGCTGCAGCTTCCCCGAGGGCGAGCAGGGCATGAACATGGCGCGCATCGCCGTGGCGCTGGCCGGCCTGCCCAACAGCGTGGGCGGCGTCACCATCAACCGCTTCTGCGCCTCGGGCCTGACCGCCATCCAGATGGCGGCCGACCGCATCCGCGTCGGCGAGGCCGACGTGATGATCGCCGGTGGTGCCGAGAGCATGAGCCTGGTGCCGATGGGCGGCAACAAGCCCAGCTTCAACCCGGCCGTGTTCGCCAAGGACGAGAACGTGGGCATCGCCTACGGCATGGGCCTGACCGCCGAGAAGGTGGCGCAGCAGTGGAAGGTGAGCCGCGAAGATCAGGATGCTTTCGCGCTGGCCTCGCACCAGAAGGCGCTGGCGGCGCAGGCGGCCGGCGAGTTTGCCAACGAGATCTGCCCGGTGGACGTGCTGACCCGCGTGCCCAACCTCGAGACCGGCGAGGTGTCGGTCAAGACCCGCACCGTGAACCTCGACGAAGGTGCGCGCCCCGACACCAGCCTGGAAGGCCTGGCCAAGCTGCGCCCCGTGTTCGCCGCCAAGGGCAGCGTGACGGCCGGCAACAGCAGCCAGACCAGCGACGGCGCCGGCGCGCTGATCCTGGCCAGTGAGAAGGCGGTCAAGCAGTTTGGCCTGACGCCGCTGGCCCGCTTCGTCAGCTTTGCCAGCCGCGGCGTGCCGCCTGAGATCATGGGCATCGGCCCGATTGCCGCCATCCCGGCCGCGCTGGGCTATGCCGGCCTGAGCCAGGACGCGATCGACTGGATCGAGCTGAACGAGGCCTTCGCCGCGCAGTCACTGGCGGTGATCCGCGATCTGAAGCTGGATCCGAGCAAGGTCAACCCGATGGGCGGCGCCATCGCGCTGGGCCACCCGCTGGGCGCCACCGGTGCCATCCGTGCCGCCACCGTGGTGCATGCGCTGCGCCGCAAGAACCTGAAGTACGGCATGGTGACGATGTGCGTGGGCACCGGCCAGGGCGCTGCCGGCATTTTTGAAGCCGTCTGATCGGCGATCATTGACCCCATCCCAGGGCGGCCCCGTCACGGTGGGGCCGCCCTTTTCCATTGCAGGAGACCTTGTCCATGAACATCCGCACCGGCGTCGTCAACGGCGTGGCCACGATCGAGATCGCGCGGCCCGAGAAGAAGAACGCGCTCACCGCGGCGATGTACACCGCGATGGCCGAGGCCATCACGAACGCTGGTACCGATGCCAGCGTGCGTGCGCTGCTGATCACCGGCCAGCCCGGCGTGTTCACCTCGGGCAATGACCTCGAAGACTTCATGCAGCGTCCGCCGGCCGGCCCCGACTCGCCGGTGTTCCGCTTCATGCAGGCCCTGGTGGCCTGCGACAAGCCGGTGGTGGCTGCCGTCACCGGCGCGGCAGTGGGCATCGGCACCACGCTGCTGTTCCATTGCGACCTGGTCTACGTCAGCGACGAGGCGCGCCTGGCCATGCCCTTCGTGGGCCTGGGCCTGGTGCCCGAGTACGCCAGCAGCCTGCTGATGCCGGCCCTGGTGGGCCACGTCAAGGCGGCCGAGAAGCTGCTGCTGGGCGACCCCTTCACCGGCGAGCAGGCAGTGGAGTTCGGCATCGCCAATGCCGTGCTGCCGGCGGGCGAGGTGCTGCCGCATGCGCGCCGCATGGCCGAGCGCTTCAACGCGCTGCCCCCGGGCGCGGTGCGTGACAGCAAGCGCCTGATGCGCGCGCCGCAGCGCGAGCAGATCCAGGCCGTGATGGCCGAGGAGAACCGCCTGTTCGGCGAGCGCCTGCGCAGCCCCGAGGCGCGCGAGGCCTTCCAGGCCTTCTTCGAGAAGCGCAAGCCCGACTTCACGAAGTTCTGACCGATCCAGCGTTGCCAGCGTGTCGCTGCCGCTGAAGCTCGCGCTGGCCCCGCTGCTGATCCCGCAGGCGGTGCTGACGCGCCGGCGCCTGCCCAAACTGCCCGAGGCCGCCGGCCCGCGACAGGGCCATGTCGGCCACACCGGGCGCGGTGGCGAGGCGCTGTCGCTGCTGATCCTGGGTGATTCGTCGGCCGCCGGCGTGGGCGTGGACCATCAGCGCCTGGCACTCGCCGGCCAGCTCAGCCAGGCGCTGGCGGCGCAACTGGGCCGGCGCGTGGCCTGGCAGTTGTGCGCCCGCTCGGGCGTCACCACGGCGCAGGCGCTGGCCCTGGTGGCCGACGCACGTCCGGCCGATGTGGCGGTGGTGGTCAGCGGCGTCAACGATGTGGTCGACCAGGTGCGGCCGGCCGCTGCGCTGCGGCATCGCGAGGCCCTGGTGCAGGCCCTGCAGCGCCAGGCCGGCGTGCGCCAGGTGGTGATGACCGCCGTGCCGCCGATGGACCGCTTTGCCGGCCTGCCGCAGCCGCTGCGCTGGCTGGCCGGGCGCGACGCCGCAGCGCACGAGGCCGCTCTGCGGCGCTGGGCCGCGCGGCAGCCGCAGGTCAGCCATCTGCCCTTCGACCTGCCGCTGGACGACGCCACGCTGCTGGCGCGCGACGGCTTCCATCCCGGCGCGCCGCTGTACCGGCTGTGGGGCGAGGCGCTGGCGGCACACATCGCCAGGGCGGTGGTGCCCCGGCTCTGACTCAAGCTTTCGGAATCGGCCGCGGCTTGCCCTCGTGGTCGATGGCCACGTAAGTCAGGTTGGCCTCGGTCACCTTCACCACCTGCAGGTTGGCCGGGTTGCGCTCGGCGTACACCGCCACGTGCACGGTGATCGAGGTGTTGCCCACCCGCTCCACGCGGGCGTAGAAGCTCACCAGGTCGCCCACCGACACCGGCTGCTTGAAGATGAACTGGTTCACCGCCACGGTGGCGATGCGGCCCTTGGCGATGCGTGCCGGCAGCACGGCGCCGGCCAGGTCCACCTGGGCCATCAGCCAGCCGCCGAAGATGTCGCCGTTGCCATTCACGTCGGCCGGCAGCGGCATCACGCGCAGCACCAGCTCGCTGCCGTCGGGCAAACTCAGGGGGCCGGTGAGCGTCGGCGCCACGGGCGTGGGGGTGGAAGAGTCGGTCATCGGCATCACCTGCGGGGTTGGTGTCGGCGCATTGTCGGCCGTGCCTGCCGTTGTGCCCGCCCTTGCCATTGGGCTTTGCTCCCTTCTCCTCTGCCCCCATGCGCCGTTCCGCCACCGCTTTGCCCGTTCCTGAACCCGCCGCCGGTCCGCGCTCGGACTGGCAGACGCTGGCCCGCCTGCTGCCCTACCTGTGGGCCTGGCGCTGGCGCGTGGGGCTGGCGCTGCTGTTCCTGTTCGGCGCCAAGGCGGCCAATGTCGGCGTGCCGGTGCTGCTGAAGCACCTGGTCGACGCGCTGGACCTCAAGCCCGGCGACGCGCGCGCCGTGCTGGTGGTACCCGCTGGCCTGGTGCTGGCCTATGCCGGCCTGCGCCTGACGACCAGCGTGTTCACCGAGCTGCGCGAGCTGGTGTTCGCCAAGGTCAGTTTCGGTGCCAGCAAGCAGATCGCGCTGCAGGTCTTCGGCCACCTGCATTCCCTGAGCCTGCGCTTCCACCTCGAACGCCAGACCGGTGGCCTGACCCGCGACATCGAGCGCGGCACGCGCGCGCTGCAGTCGCTGGTGAGCTACTCGCTCTACACCATCCTGCCCACGCTGGTGGAGGTGGTGCTGGTGCTGGCGGTGCTGGGTGCCAAGTTCGACCTTGGTTATGTCTGGATCACGCTGGCGGCGCTGGTGGCCTACATCGCGTTCACGGTCTCGGTCACCGAATGGCGCACGCGCTTCCGGCGCGAGATGAACGAGTTCGACTCGCGAGCCAACAGCCGCGCCATCGACGCGCTGCTGAACTACGAGACGGTCAAGTACTTCAACAACGAGGCCTTCGAGGCCAAGCGCTACGACGAGGGCCTGGAGGCCTTCCGCATGGCGCAAATCAAGAGCCAGACCACGCTGTCGCTGCTGAACACCGGGCAGCAGCTGATCATCGCCGCCAGCCTGGTGGCCATGCTGTGGCGCGCCACGCAGGGGGTGGTGGACGGGCGCATGACGCTGGGCGACCTGGTGATGGTCAACGCCTTCCTGATCCAGCTGTACATGCCGCTGAACTTCCTGGGTGTGCTGTACCGCGAGATCAAGCAGAGCCTGACCGATCTGGACAAGGTGTTCGGCCTGCTGGAGCGTGAGCGCGAGGTGGCCGATGCCCCCGGCGCGCCCGAACTGGCGGTGCGCCAGGGCGTGCTGCGCTTCGAGGATGTGCACTTCGCCTACGACGCCAATCGCCCGATCCTGCACGGCGTGAGCTTCGAGATCCCGGCCGGCCAGACCGTGGCCGTGGTGGGGGCCTCGGGCGCTGGCAAGAGCACGCTGGCGCGGCTGCTGTACCGCTTCTACGACGTCAGCGGCGGCCGCATCACCATCGACGGCCAGGACATCCGCCAGGTCACGCAGGGCAGCCTGCGCCGGGCCATCGGCATCGTGCCGCAGGACACCGTGCTGTTCAACGACACCGTGGGCTACAACATCGCGTATGGCCGCCCCGGCGCTGGCCGCGACGCCGTGGAGGCCGCTGCCCGCGCCGCCCACATCCATGACTTCATCGCCGCCACGCCCAAGGGCTACGACACGGTGGTGGGCGAGCGGGGCCTGAAGCTCTCAGGCGGCGAGAAGCAGCGCGTGGCCATTGCCCGCACCCTGCTGAAGAACCCGCCGATCCTGATCTTCGACGAGGCCACGTCGGCGCTCGATTCGGCCAACGAGCGCGCCATCCAGGCCGAGCTGAAAAGCGCCGCGCAGGGCAAGACCGCGCTGGTCATCGCCCACCGCCTTTCCACCGTTGTGGATGCACACAACATCGTCGTACTAGATGGCGGCCGTGTGGTGGAAAGTGGATCGCACACCGAATTGTTGGCGTATGGCGGGAAGTACGCGGAGATGTGGCGGTTGCAGCAGGCGGGAGATCAGGCTTGATATGCAAAAGGCCCGCCGAAGCGGGCCATTGAATACCATGCTTATCCGGAGTGTCCGGCCAGCGAGCGCAGTTCAGCTTGAGCGACGACGCCTCGCGGCACTGGCAGCAATGAGTGCCGTTGCAACCAAAGCGTAACCGGCGGGTTCGGGCACACTTCCCCCAGTACTAGAGGGTATCAGGCCAATAGTCAAGCCGTCGAAGCCATCGGCGGGATTCAACGAAAATTGGATGTCAGAAATATATTCGTCCGGCCGCTTAGTAAGAACATCTGGGTTGCACGGGGCCGTGCAGGCAATATATTGAACCTTGAACCCATTGGCCTTGACGTCGGGATCTGCACTATTGAGATAGTCACCGCCGTAATTGAAAGGTTGAATACTGCTGCCGCGATCGCCCGTGATCGTGATTGGAACTGAATCGCCACTGAAAGACTTGATGCGCAGCGTATTGAAAAACCATTTCGTCGTATCAATATGGATCGTGACTGTGGACTGTGAGCTCTGTTGCTCGGGTATTAATGACCCTCCGTCAATCACCGCACCCTCAATCGAGATACCGTTTAGCGGTGACTGGCAAATCCCGGTCCCGCTGGGGCAAGTCCAGCTGCTCCAACTGCTGTCGCTAAAGTCAAACGAGACGAGACTGGCACTAGCAACCAGCGGCGCCAAGCAGCCAAGCAGGCCTACGGCAAACAATGTCCGAGCTTTTTGCATCATGAAACGTTCCTGCTTGCACGGCAAAGTTGGAAAGTGGAAACAGGCCTCTCAGCCCAACCGCGCGATGCATCAAATGTATCGAACCCGCCCTTGCGGTGCGATGAATGGCTGCCCTCTGTTCAGGGGGGCGCCACCCTGCCTGGATGCCACCTTGGTGCGGTTTGACCGTCAGCGTGCAACGATCGCCCCGCCGCTACACTGGTTCGCGTGGAGACCAAGTGGCTCGAAGACTTCGTCAGCCTGGCCGAGACGCGCAGCTTCTCGCGTTCGGCCCAGCTGCGCCATGTCACGCAGCCGGCGTTCTCGCGGCGCATCCAGGCGCTGGAGGCCTGGGCTGGCGTGGATCTGGTCGACCGCTCCAGCTACCCCACGCGGCTGACGCCGGCCGGCGAGACGCTGCACGCCCAGTCGCTGGAGATCCTGTCGGCGCTGCAGTCGGCGCGCAACCTGATGCGTGCGCACCGCGCCAGCGGGCAGGACGTGATCGAGTTCGCCGTGCCGCACACGCTGGCGTTCACCTTCTTCCCGCAGTGGCTGATGGGGCTGCGCGAGCGCTTTCCGCAGCTGAAATCGCGGCTGAACGCGCTGAACGTGCATGACGCGATGCTGCGCCTGACCGAGGGCGGCTGCGACCTGCTGATCGCCTTCCACCACGCGTCGCTGCCGCTGCAGCTCAGCCCCGACCGCTACGAGATGCTGTCGCTGGGCCACGAGACGCTGGCCGCCTATGCCAAGGCCGATGCCAACGGCCACCCGATGTTCCGCCTGGCCGCCGGCGGGCCGGCGGTGCCGCTGCTGGCCTATGCCGCCGGTGCCTACATGAGCCACATGGTCGACCAGATCATCCGCCAGATGGCCGTGCCGCCGCCGCTAGAGACCACCTACGAGACCGACATGGCCGAGGGCCTGAAGGCCATGGCGCTGGCCGGCCATGGTCTGGCCTTCCTGCCGTCCAGCCTGGTGCGCCAGGAGCTCAAGGCCGGTCGTCTGGTGCCGGCGTCGCCGCCGGGCGTGGGCGAGCTGACGATGGAGATCCGCGCCTACCGCGAGCGGCCGGAACTCTCGCGCCATCCCAAGGCCGCCGCCCAGGCGCTCTGGGACTTCCTGAAGCAATAGGGCGCAATGGGACAATCGCGTCCTATGACCCAGCGCCTCACCCTCATCCGCCCCGACGACTGGCATCTGCACGTGCGCGACGGCGCCGCCATGGCCGCCGTGGTGCCCTACACCGCGCGCCAGTTCGGCCGCGCGATCATCATGCCCAACCTGCGGCCGCCGATCACCACGGCCGCCGCCGCCCAGGCCTACCGCGAGCGCATCCTGGCCGCACGCCCGGCCGCCGGCCAACCCGGCGCCGATTTCGAGCCGCTGATGACGCTGTACCTCACCGACAACTTGGCGGTGGACGAGATCGCTCGCGCCAAGGAGGCCGGCGTGGTGGCCTGCAAGCTGTACCCGGCCGGTGCCACCACCAACAGCGATGCCGGCGTGACCGACATCCGCAAGGTCTACCCGGTGCTGGAAGCCATGCAGAAGGCCGGCCTGCTGCTGCTGGTGCACGGCGAGGTGACGGATGCCCAGATCGACCTGTTCGACCGCGAGGCGGTGTTCATCGACCGCGTGATGCGCCCGCTGCGCGCCGACTTTCCCGAACTGAAGGTGGTGTTCGAGCACATCACCACCAAGGAAGCGGCCGAGTACGTGGCCGGTGCCGGCGCCCACACCGCCGCCACCATCACCGCCCACCACCTGCTCTACAACCGCAACGCCATCTTCCAGGGCGGCTTGCGGCCGCACTACTACTGCCTGCCGGTGTTGAAGCGCGAGATCCACCGCCAGGCCCTGGTGGCGGCGGCCACCTCAGGCTCGGACCGCTTCTTCCTGGGCACCGATAGCGCGCCACATGCCAGCCAGATGAAGGAGGCCAGCGTCTGCGGCGCTGGCTGCTTCACGGCGCTGAGCGCGCTGGAGCTGTATGCCGAGGCCTTCGAGGCCGCCGGCGCGCTGGACAAGCTGGAAGGCTTTGCCAGCCGCCACGGCCCGGCGTTCTATGGCTTGGCCGAAAACACCGGCACCGTGACGCTGGAGAAGCAGCCGTTCACGCTGCCCGAGGGCGTGCCGTTCGGCGACGCCACGCTCAAGCCGCTGCGTGGCGGTGAAACGCTCGCTTGGAAGCAGGTCGCCTGACCCGCCTCAAAGATCAAGCGGCGGGAAGGAAACCGTCCACCGACAGATACCGCTCGCCGGTGTCGTAGTTGAAGCCCAGCACGCGGGCGCCGGCGCCCAGTTCGGGCAGCTTCTGGGCGATGGCGGCCAGCGTGGCGCCGCTGGAGATGCCCACCAGCATGCCTTCCTCGCGGGCGCTGCGGCGGGCCATCTCGCGGGCCGCCTCGGCGTCGACCTGGATCACGCCGTCGAGCAGGTCGGTCTTCAGGTTGGCCGGGATGAAGCCGGCGCCGATGCCCTGGATCGGGTGCGGGCTGGGCGCGCCGCCCGAGATCACCGGGCTTTGCGCCGGCTCCACGGCAAATACCTTCAGGCCGGGCCATCGGGCCTTCAGCACCTGGGCGCAGCCGCTCAGGTGGCCGCCGGTGCCCACGCCGGTGATCAGCGCGTCCAGGCCCTCGGGGAAGTCGGCGGCGATCTCCTCGGCGGTGGTCTTGACGTGCACGGCGATGTTGGCCGGGTTCTCGAACTGCTGCGGCATCCAGGCGCCGGGCGTGCTGGCCACGATCTCCTGGGCGCGGGCGATGGCGCCCTTCATGCCCTTCTCGCGCGGCGTGAGGTCGAAGCTGGCGCCATAGGCCAGCATCAGGCGGCGGCGCTCGATGCTCATGCTGTCGGGCATCACCAGAATCAGCTTGTAGCCCTTGACGGCGGCCACCATGGCCAGGCCGATGCCGGTGTTGCCACTGGTCGGCTCGACGATCACGCCGCCGGGCTTCAGGGCACCGGAGGCCTCGGCGTCCTCGATCATCGCCAGCGCGATGCGGTCCTTGATCGAGCCGCCGGGGTTGCCCCGCTCGCTCTTGACCCAGACGTTGGCACCGGCGCCGAACAGGCGGTTGATGCGCACGTGCGGGGTGCGGCCGATGGTCTCGAGGATGTTGGCGGCTTTCATGGCGGCGGGTTTCTCCTGTGCAGCGAAAGGGTGTCGGTGCGACAGCCCCGATAATCGCATGGTGAAGCGCGCCAGACCGCCGCTGGGGCAATCGCCGAAAGGCGGCCCTGGAGGAAGGTCCGGACTGCACAGGACAGCGCAGGAGCTAACGGCTCTCCACCGCGAGGTGAGGATCAGAGCAACAGAGACGAGTCGGCACGGGCAACCGCGCCGGGTGAAACGGGCAATCTCTGCGCGCAGCAACACCAAATAGGCCAGCGTCGATGTGGCTCCGCGGAGCTGGCGGGTAGGTGGCACCGAGCCGGGTGGGCGACCCCCGGCCCAGAGGAATGGCGGTCACGCCGCGCACCGGGCAACCGGGGCGCGGCGCACAGAATCCGGCCTATCGGCGCGCTTCACACTTTATTTTTCAGGCGCTGATGAATCCCGAAGCTTCACGACTGTGGCGCCATCCGCGCTGGGCGCTGGCCATGCTGATGGCCTCGCTGGGCACGCTGGGCCCGTTCTCGATCGACACCTACCTGCCGGCCTTCTCGGGCATCGCGGCCTCGCTGGGCGCCACGCCAGCGCAGATGCAGCAGACGCTGTCGGGCTACCTGTTCGGCTTCGCGGTGATGAACCTGTTCCACGGCGCGCTGTCCGACAGCTTCGGCCGCCGGCCGGTGGTGATGTGGGGGCTGGCGGTGTTCACGCTGGCCTCGGTGGGCTGCGCGCTGAGTGAATCGATCGCCATGCTGGTGGCCTGCCGCACGCTGCAGGGCATGTCGGCCGGCGCCGGCGTGGTGGTGTCGCGCGCCATCATCCGCGACATGTGCCCGCCCGACGAGGCGCAGCGCCTGATGTCGCAGGTGACGATCTTCTTCGGCGTGGCGCCGGCCATCGCGCCGGTGCTGGGCGGCTGGCTGTTCGTGCATGCCGGCTGGCACGCGATCTTCTGGGCGCTGGCCGCCATCGGCGCGCTGCTGATGGCGCTGAACGGCCGCCTGCTGCCCGAAACCCTGCATGTCAGCCAGCGCCAGCCGTTCGCGGCGCGGCCGCTGCTGGCCGGCTATGCGCAGCTGCTGCGCAACCCGCGTTTCGTGCTGCTGGTCTTCGCCAGCGGTGTGCCGTTCAACGGCATGTTCCTGTACGTGCTGTCGGCGCCGGAGTGGCTGGGCACGCACCTGAAGCTGGCGCCTACGCAGTTCGCGTGGTTCTTCATCCTGTCGATCAGCGGCATCATGGGCGGCGCCTTCCTGTCGGGCCGGCTGGCCGGGCGCATCCGCCCGGCGCAGCAGATCCGCTGGGGCTTCACGGTGATGCTGGCCACCTCGCTGGCCAACGTGGTGCTGAACCTGGCCTTCACCGCGCACCCGTCCTGGGCGCTGTTTCCGGTGGCGCTGTACTCCTTCGGCTGGTCGCTGATGGTGCCGGTGGTCACGCTGATGGTGCTGGACCTGGCGCCCGACCGGCGCGGCATGGCCTCGTCGCTGCAGGCCTGTGTGGGCAGCGCGGCCAACGGCCTGGTGGCCGGGGTGATCGCGCCGCTGGTGATGCACTCCACCGCCGGGCTGGCGTTGGCCTCGCTGGCGCTGATGTCGGTGGGCCTGGTGGCCTGGGGCCTGGTGCGGCGCCTGCGGACCTGACGCACGGCACGGGCGGCGCCGGGGGCGGTGTCTGCTCAAGTTTTCAGCAGCGCGGCCGATAGGCCTGAGGGACGGGTCCGACCGCCACCCCTGCCGGGGCGGCGCGGCCCGCATTCACCGTGCCGAGGCCCGCGCCATGACTGCTGTTGCCGCATCCCTGTCGATTCTTCGCCCCACGCTGGCGGCCCTGGCTGCGGCCGGTCTGCTGCTGGCCCAGCCGCTGGCCCGGGCGGCCGATGCACATGGCGACGGCCACGGCGCCGCACCGGCGGCCAAGCCGGCGGCCAAACCGGCCGCCAAGCCCGCGGCGGCCGATGCCCATGCCGAGCCGGCCAAGGGTGGGGCGCATGCGGCGCCTGCCGCGGCGGGCCACGGCAAGGCGGCGCCGCCGCCACCGTCCGGTGCCGACCCCATGGACACGCTGCGCGACAAGCTGGCGCAAAAACTCGGTGCCGCCAAGGCGCCGGATGCGCCCAGCCCCTACGTCATGCGCGTGGTGGCCAAGTCGGGCGAGGAACTGCACGGCGGCGAGGCCGGCAAGGTGATCAAGAAGCTGCGCACCGAGAAGGCGGCGGCCGGCCACAAGGCCGATCCCCATGCCGCGCACTGGAGCTACGGCGGCGACGGCGGCCCTGAGCAATGGGGGCAGCTGAAGCCCGAGTTCGCCAAGTGTTCCAGCGGCACGCGGCAAAGCCCGATCGACATCCGCGGCGGCGTGAAGGTGGACCTGGAGCCGATCCAGTTCGACTACCGTGCCACCGGCTTCGGCGTCATCGACAACGGCCACACCATCCAGGTCAACCTGCAGGGCGGCAATGCCATCGAGGTGGGCGGGCGCCGCTTCGACCTGGTGCAGTTCCACTTCCACCGGCCGTCGGAAGAGCGCATCAACGGCCGCCAGTTCGACATGGTGGCGCACCTGGTGCACAAGGACCCCGAGGGCCGGCTGGCCGTGGTGGCCGTGCTGCTGGACCGCGGCAGCGCTCACCCGCTGGTGCAGAGCGTGTGGAACAACCTGCCGCTGGAAAAAGGCCAGGAGCAGGGCGCCCGCGTGCAGATGGACATGAACCACCTGCTGCCCGCCGACCGCCGCTACTACACCTACATGGGCTCGCTGACCACGCCGCCGTGCAGCGAGGGCGTGCTGTGGATGGTGATGCAGCAGCCGGTGACGCTGTCCACCGAGCAGCTGGCGGTGTTCACCAAGATGTACCCGATGAACGCGCGGCCGATTCAACAAGCGTCCGGCCGGCTCATCAAGCAGAGCAACTGAAGGCTGCCGCGGGGCGCGGCTATCATCCCGCCCCGCCATGCGCATCCTGATCGTCGAGGACGAAGCCAAGACCGCCGCCTATGTCCGCAAGGGCCTGGGGGAGCACGGCTTCATCGTCGATGTGGCCGACAACGGCACCGACGGCCTGCACCTGGCGCTGGAAGGCCAGTACGACCTGGTGCTGCTGGACGTGATGCTGCCGGGCCTGGACGGCCTGGAACTGCTGCGCCGCCTGCGCACCCAGCGCGACACGCCGGTGTTCATGCTCAGTGCGCGCGACACTGTGCCCGACCGCGTGCGCGGCCTGGAACTCGGCGCCGACGACTACCTGGTCAAGCCTTTCGCCTTCTCCGAGCTGCTGGCGCGCATCCACACCGTGCTGCGGCGCGGCGCCAACAAGCAGCCGGCCACCGTGGTGCGCGTGGCCGATTGCGAGATCGACTTCGTGCGCCGCCGCGTCAGCCGCGCCGGCCAGCGCATCGAGCTCACCGCCAAGGAGTTCGCGCTGCTCGACTACTTCGTGCGCCACGAGGGCGTGGCCCTGTCGCGCACGCTGATCGCCGAGCATGTGTGGGACATGAACTTCGACAGCGACACCAACGTGGTGGACGTGGCCGTGCGCCGCCTGCGCGCCAAGATCGACGAGGGCTTCGAGCCCAGGCTGATCCACACGCTGCGCGGCGTGGGCTACGTGTTCGAGGCGCGCGAGGCGTGAGCGGGCCAGGCGAGGGGCCCCGATGAAAGCCTGGACCGCGCTGTGCCATGCGCCGGCGCAGTGCCGCGGCATGCTGCGCGGCTCGATGACGCTGCAGATCGGCCTGTCGGTGATGGCCATCTCGGTGCTGCTGGTGGCCTGCAGCACCTGGCTGATGCTGCGCCTGTCCAAGCAGGACCTGCTGGACATCGCCGATGCGGTGATGCTGGGCAACCTGGCCCTGGTGCAGCGCGAGCTGATCGAGTCGCGCGGCGACCTGCCGCTGGTGGCCGCCGCGCTGACCGAGCGCATCGGCACCCAGGTGGGCAGCCTGCATGTCGCGGTGGTGGACGAGCAGCGCCGCCCAGTGGCTGCCACGCCCGGCTTTCCGCTGCGCGCGGCCGAGCTGCCCGGCGCCACCGTGCCCGACGAGGCGCTGCCGCCGCGGCTGGACCCGCATGCCGTGCGCGCGCTGCGCGAGCGCTGGGGGCCGCTGTCGCGCGAGGTGCGTGCGGCCGACGGCTCGCGCTACCTGGTGGCGATGGCGCGCGTGTGGTCGCTGGGTGGCGGCCATCCGCGCCCCGACGGCTGGGCGGTGATGGCCATGGACACCGGCATCGCGCGCGAGCTGGTGATCGACAGCGCCCAGGTGATCGCCGCGCTGCTGGCGGTGTCGGCCGTGGTGTCGGCGCTGGCCGGCACCTGGCTGGCGCGGCGCATCGTGGTGGCCGCCCAGCAGCTGGGCGACACGGCCGCGCGCATCGGCGGCAAGGACCTGGGCGAGCGCCTGGACGTGGCGGCGCTGCCCACCGAGCTGCGTGGCGCCGCCGAGGCGCTGAACCGCATGCTCGACCGCCTGGCCGACTCGATCACGCGGCTGACGCAGTTCTCGTCCGACCTGGCGCACGACCTGCGCACGCCGCTGAACAACCTGCTGGGCGAGGCGCAGGTGGCGCTGTCGCGCCCGCGCTCGGCGTCGGAGTACCGGGCGGTGATCGAGTCGGCGGTGGAGGACTGCGAGCGCCTGGTGCGCCTGACCGAGAGCCTGCTGTTCCTGGCCCGCGCCGACGAGGGCGAGGCCGTGCTGCAGGCCGAGTGGATCGACGCCGGCGAGCTCGCCGAGCGCCTGCGCGACTACTTCGAGCCGCTGGCCGAAGACCGTGGCCTGGCGCTGGCCGTGCAGGTGCCGGTTCACGAATGGCCCGGCGAGGGCCCGCAGCCGCAGCGCCTGTGGGCCGACCGCACGCTGCTGGCGCGCGCGGTGGCCAATGTGCTGAACAACGCGCTGCGCCATGCGCGCCCGGGCAGCACGGTGACGCTGACCATCGCCACCCGCGCGGTCGGTGCCGCGCGCATCGCGGTGGCCAACGAGGGCGAGCCGATCCCGCCGCAGTTCCATCAGCGCATCTTCGAGCGCATGTTCCGCATCGACGCCTCGCGCTGCCAGTCGTCCGAGGGGGCTGGTCTCGGCCTGGCCATCGTGCGCTCGATCATGGAACTGCACGGCGGCAGCGTCGAGGTGAGCAGCCAGGCCGGCGAGCCCACGGTGTTCACGCTGGTGTTTCCGGCGCCGCCCGGCACAGCGCATCCGGCCGGCTGAGATGGTGCCCCCACGTCGCTGTGCTCCGGCCCCCCGAGGGGGCCCTCCATCCCTTGGGGCGGCCCGGCGGGATTGAGGCCGGCGCGACACAGGCCGGCGCCATTTCGCCCCCCCTGTGCTGGCATGGGGTGGCCGGTTCCGTCACCACGCATGCGGCCGGGTGGCCGCACTTCCTAAGCTGCTGCATGTCCCGTTCAAGCCATGGACAAGGCTGACGCCATGGACATGTTCGAAACCCCCTGCGAAGGAAGATCATGAAGAAGCTCGTTCCGCACGCCATCGCCCTGGCCGTGCTCGCCACCGCCGCTGCCTCGGCCAACGCCCAGTCCACCCTCACGGTCTTCGGTCTGATGGACCTGAGCGTGAACTCGGTGAAGAACGGCAGCACCACCACCAAGTCGATGGACACCGCCGGCCTGAACACCAGCCGCATCGGCTTCCGTGGCACCGAAGACCTGGGCGGCGGCCTGCTGGCCGGTTTCTGGCTGGAAGCCGGCGTGAGCGGTGACACCGGCGGCGCCGGCGGCGGCACCGGCTACAACAGCAGCAACGCCTCGACCACCGGTTTCTTCAACCGTCGCTCGACGCTGAGCCTGTCGGGTGGCTTCGGTGAAGTGCGCCTGGGCCGCGACTACACGGTGAACTTCAACGTGTCGGGCAAGTTCGACGCCTTCGGCGCCAACGGCTTCGGCAACGGTGCCAACCTGTACGCCAACAAGAGCCCGTTCGACAAGTCGAGCACCGCCACCACGATGGGTGCCGCCTCGGCCCTGCGCGTGAACAACGCGGTCAGCTACTTCCTGCCGAAGGACCTGGGCGGCTTCTATGGCCAGGTGCAGGTGGGCGCGCCTGAAGGCGTGGCCGGCAACGGCTACAAGGGCGGCCTGTTCGGCTACGCCGCCGGCCCGGTGGACGTGGCGTTCTCGTACAGCCAGATCGACGTGTTCACCAGCGACAAGCTGAAGACCACCAACCTGGGCGGTTCGTACAACTTCGGCGTGGCCAAGGTCTACGCCCTGTACAACCAGAGCAAGTACGGCGCGCTGAAGTACACGACCTACGAACTGAGCACCAGCGTGCCGCTGGGCCAGGGCGAGTTCCGGGCCTCGTACGGCAAGGGCAACGCCGAAGGTGGCACCGCCGCCTTCAACAACAGCGACGCGACGCTGTGGGGCCTGGAGTACCTGTACAACCTGAGCAAGCGCACCGCCGTGTACGCACAGACCGGTTCGCTGAAGAACAAGGGCGCCTCGGCCATGAGCGTGGGCGGCCTGGGCGATGCCACCGGCGCCAAGTCGACCGGCTACGGCGTGGGCGTGCGTCACATGTTCTGATGACCGCGCGTGGCCGCATGTGCCGGGCGTTCGGGCCTGGCGCGTGCGGTGCGCATGGCCGAAGGGGCCGCATCCCGTGAGGGGTGCGGCCCCTTTTGTCATGGTGGCCCGGCTCGGCCCCGCATGGCGTGCGCCTGACCGGCGGATGACAGGATCGTCATCTGCATGTTCGTCTGTCGACAGGGCCTGGTTTCCATCATCCCCGCATGCCCAAACGGGCCCCCGCTGCCATCGGCGCAGGCCGCCATCCGGCCCGGGCGTGGCGGCCCCACCACATGCGAGGACAGGCGATGCGACGTCAGGACATTCAGCTGCTGGCCCAGGCCCGACAGGGCGATCTGCGGGCGCGCTGCGAGGTCGGCCGCCGCTACCTGCTGGGCGTGGACGGCTTCACCCGCCACGTGGCGGCCGGCATCGACCATCTGCGCCAGGCCGCCGCCACCGACCCCGCGGCCGCCGCCCGCGTGCTGGCCGAGTGCCTGCCGCTGCACGAGCTGCTGGCCCAGGGCCAGCACGCCGCCCTGCAGCGCGCCGCCGCGGCCGGCAGCGCCACCGCGCAGCTGCGCGCCGCCGCCTGGCAGTTGGCGCGGCGCGACGGCCTGGCCGAGGCACGGCACTGGCTGCAGCAGGCCGCGGCCAGCGCCACGCCGGCGGCTGCGGCGGCGCAGCCGGCGCTGAACGCGCTGGATGCAGCCCCACCGGCGCAGGCCCTGCGCGCGGTGCTGCAGGCGCTGGACGCCGCGGGCGAGGTGGACGGCGCGGCCGTGGCCGCCCAGGCCGTGGCCCAGGCGCGCGAGCAGGGCGACCTGCAGGCCCTGGCCGATGCCCTGAACGCGGCGCTGGCCTTCGATGCCGCGCCCGAGGCGGCGCTGCCGCGCGACATTGCCGCCGCCGTGCAGCTGGCCGAGGGCCAGGGCCGCGAGCTGCGGGGCGTGGACGCCCAGGCCATCCGCGACGCGCTGGAAAGCTGCGCCGCCCAGGGCGACCGCGAGGCTGCCTACACGTTGGGCCGTGGCCTGAGCGGCCTGCCCACGCCCGGCCTGTCGGCCGAGGTCTTCGACGGCCAGCAGAACATGCGCAAGGGCGCGGCGTTCCTGCTGCGCGCGGCCGACGCCGGCTGCGACGCCGCCTGGCTGCACCTGTACCGCCTGCATGCCGACCACAGCCTGTCGGTGGCCAATCCGCAGATGGCGCGCTTCTTCCTCGAGAAGGCCGCCGCCCGTGGCCAGGCCGAGGCGCAGCGCAAGCTGGGCGCGCTGATGCTGCGCGAATCGGCCGGCCTGGCCGGCACCGAGCAGGCCATCGCCTGGCTGCATGCCGCCGCGGCCCAACAGGATGCGCACGCGGCCACGCTGCTGCAGTCGCTGGTGCTGCCGGTGCCCGGCAGCGACGCCGAGGCCGCCTGGGGCATTGCCCAGGTGCGCCAGAGCGACCCCTGGCTGGCCGCGCGCCTGGCGCTGGCCCGCGCCTTCGGTCTGACCAAGCTGGAGGGCCTGTGCGTGGACCCGCTGGACGGCCAGCGCCCCTGGGGCCTGGTGGTGGGCCGCAACCCCTTCATCCAGCAGGTGCGGCTGTCGGCGCCGCGCGCCATCCCGGCGGTGAGTGCCGCCGCCGCCGGCGCGCTGCAGCAGGCCGTGGCGCTGTACGGCCAGCGCGGCGCGGCGGGTGAGGGCGATCTGCGCACCCGGTCGCTGCGCCAGCGGCGGTTGTTCGAGCGCCTGGGGCTGGATGAGGCGCTCTACTTCGCCGATGCGAGTGCCACCACGCTGGAGGCGCTGCGCCTGGGCAGCAAGTGGGCTTGGCGGGCGCGTCAGCCATTGAGCGAGGCCTTGGCGGCCTGAGGCGCCGTTTGCGGGCGGTTACCCATGGTTCCTTTCAGCCCGCCGGGGTTTCGCCCCGGCGGGCGACCTACTTTCTTTTCGCGAAAAGAAAGTAGGCAAAGAAAGCGCCTTCCAAACTTTCCGACGTCACCTCGCGCTTGAAGCGCATCGAGACGGGCGCCTCGCCCGCCCGGCGGGCTCGAACATAGCCAGCCGGATATGCCACGGGCTATTCCAAGGCGAAGCCCCCCCGGTCAAGACTCACGTGAAGAACACGGCAGGGCACGAAGGCTGCCAGAGCACAGCCATGCGACGGCCATGCCATCGGCGGCCATGCGTCCCGAGCCAAGCCGTATGTCGGCAGCCTGTTCGAGCCCGGCGGGCTGCTCCGAACCATGGGGCCATTTCCCCGCAGCGCACCGCCACCCAGGCGGCAGCCAAGCACCACCCGACCGCCGCAGTCCACCTACCCCGGAATGTGACAATTCACACGCCCGAACAGGGGGTTGCCCCCGTCGAGCCCGTGCGGCAGCCCCCACCCACCCCCACCCACTGTTCACACACTGCTTTCACAAGCCTCCGCAAGTCCCTATTTTGAAATGATTTTTTCCTGACAGCCACTTCCACAAACGCCTGTAACCCATTGATTTCACTGAATTTTTTCAGCTCCGCCACTCGATCGGCTGGTCTTTCTGAGTTAAAGTGGGGTTTAGTGGGAATTGGTGGGGCAAAGTGGCTGGATTGGTGTTTCAGGGCACGTCAGCGATGTCGCTGGATGCGAAGGGGCGGATCACCGTCCCGGCGCGCCATCGCGACGCCCTGTCGGCCCTGTGCGGCAACCAGCTGACCCTGTGCCGCCACCCGGTCGGCTGCCTGATGATGTTTCCGCGGCCGGCCTGGGAGGCCTTTCGCGACAAGCTGCTCACGCTGCCGATGAACGCCGATGGCTGGCGCCGGGTGTTCCTGGGCTCGGCGGTCGATGTGGACATCGACTCGGCCGCCCGCGTGCTGGTGTCGCCCGAACTGCGCGCCGTGGCCGGCCTCGACAAGGACGTGCTGCTGATGGGCAACGGTCGCCACCTCGAGTTGTGGGATCCGGCGCGCTACGCCGCCCATGAGGCCGAAACCCTGGCCACCGCGATGCCGGCGGCCATCCAGGACTTCGTGCTGTGAGCCCGGTGGCCCACACCGCAGGCAGTACACCGGCGCTCTCCCATGTCACGGTGCTGCTGGACGAGACGGTCGATGCCGCGCTGGGTCTCGATGCCCCGGGCGGGCGCGATGACGCCGAGGCCCACCGCCCGGCGCGCCTGAGCGGCACCTACGTCGACGGCACCTTCGGTCGTGGCGGCCACAGCCGCGCGCTGCTGGCCCGCCTGGGGCCGGCCGGCCGCCTGATCGCCTTCGACAAGGACCCCGAGGCCGTGGCCGTGGGCCAGGCCCTGGCTGCCGAGGATGCGCGCTTCGCCATCGTGCACGACGGCTTCTCCACCATGGCCGAGGCGCTGGCCGAGCGCGGCATCGCCCGCGTGGACGGCGTGCTGCTCGACCTGGGCGTCAGTTCCCCGCAGATCGACAACCCCGTGCGTGGGTTCAGCTTCCGCTTCGACGCGCCGCTGGACATGCGCATGGACACCACCCGTGGCGAGACCGCCGCGGATTTCCTGGCCAGCGCTCCCGAGCGCCGCATCGCAGAGGTGATACGTGACTACGGCGAAGAACGGTTTGCTGTTCAGATTGCAAAGGCGCTTGTTGCTCGCAGGGAGGGCGGGAACCCCGTTCGAACCACAGGCGAGCTTTCCGAGCTCGTGGCTCGTGCGGTCAAGACCCGCGAACCGGGCCAGGACCCTGCAACGCGCACGTTTCAAGCTCTTCGGATTCTCGTCAACCGTGAGCTCGAGGAGCTTGAACAGGGGCTGAGCGCCGCGCTCGGCCTGCTGGCGCCGGGCGGCCGGCTGGCGGTGATCAGCTTCCACTCGCTGGAAGACCGCATCGTCAAGACCTTCATCGCCCGCGAGAGCAAGGACGAGATCGACCGCCGCGCGCCGATGGCGCCGCCCAAGGCCATGCGCCTGCTGGCGCTCGGCCGCCAGCGGGCCAGCGCGGCCGAGGTGGCGGCCAACCCGCGCGCGCGCTCGGCCATGCTGCGCGTGGCCCAGCGCACGGAGGCCCCGTGATGGCGCGCCTGAACGTGCTGCTGCTGATGGCGGTGATCGCCAGCGCGCTGTGGCTGGTGCGCACCGCCTACGACGCGCGCCGCCTGTTCGCCGAGATCCACCGCGCCGAGCAGGAAGGCCTGCGCCTGGATGGCGAACGCGTGCGCCTGGAAGCCGAGCGCCAGGGCCAGGCCACCTCGCGCATCGTCGAGCGCACCGCGCGCGAGAAGCTGGCCATGCGCACCGTGACCCCGGCGGTCACGATGTACGAAGGCCAGGCCACGGCCACGCTGGCCGAACCCAAGACCGCGGGCAAGGCGGCCGCCAAGCCCGCCAATGCGCCTGCCTCTGGAGCCGCGCGATGAAGAAGCTGCTCACCCCCGCCAGCGTGCGCGGCGTCGACTACGCCACCAGCCCGCTGCTGGCCAGCCGCACGCCCAACTGGCGCAGCCGCTTCATCGTGGCCGCCGTGGGCCTGGGCTTCGCCGGCCTGCTGGGCCGCGCCGCCTACATCCAGCTGATCGGCACGCAGTTCTTCCAGAAGCAGGGCGAGATGCGCTACGCCCACACGCTGGAGGTGCCGGCCACGCGCGGCCGCATCCTCGACCGCAACCAGCAGCTGCTGGCCACCAGCGTGCCGGTGCCCAGCATCTGGGCCATCCCGAAGGAATTCCAGGCCACGCCCGAGCAGCGCAAGGCGCTGGTCAAGCTGCTGGGCCTGAGCGACAAGGACTTCGAGGCCAAGCTGGCCAGCGGCAGCCAGAACTTCGCCTGGATCCGACGCCAGGCCGAGCCCGAGCTGTGGGCGCAGGTCAAGGCCCTGGGCATCAAGGGCCTGTACGAGGACCGCGAGTACCGCCGCCGCTACCCCGAGGGCGAATCGGCCGCGCACGTGGTCGGCTTCACCAACCTCGACGACCAGGGCCAGGAAGGCATCGAGCTGGCCTTCCAGAAGGAACTGCAGGGCAAGAAGGGCGCCCGCGGCGTGGTCAAGGACCGCCTGGGCCGCGTGATCGAGGACCTGGGCACCGGCGTCGAGTCAGCCGACGGCCGCGACATCACGCTGGCCATCGACGCCAAGGTGCAGTTCTTCGCCTACCAGAAGGTGCGCGACGCGGTGGCCGAGCACAAGGCCAAGGCCGGCAGCGTGGTGGTGCTGGACACCCAGACCGGCGAAATCCTGGCGCTGGCCAACTACCCCAGCTACGACCCCGGCGCCCGCGCCCACCTGAATGGCGAGCAGCTGCGCAACCGCGCGCTGACCGACATCTTCGAGCCCGGCTCGACGATGAAGCCCTTCGTCGTGGCCCAGGCGCTGGAGACCGGCCGCGTCAAGCCCGAGACCATGATCAACGCCACGCCCGGCAGCGTGGTGGTGGGGGGCTTCCCGATCAAGGACGCGCACCCCTACGGCGGGCTCACCGTGCAGGGCGTGATCCAGAAGAGCAGCAACATCGGCACCGTGCGCATGGCCATGATGATGCAGCCGCACGAGCTGTGGGACGTGTACTCCAAGGTGGGCTACGGCCAGAAGCCGCAGATCAACTTCCCCGGCGCCGTGACCGGCCGGCTGCGCCCCTACAAGAGCTGGCGCCCGATCGAGCAGGCCACCATGGCCTACGGCTACGGCCTGTCGGCCTCGCTGCTGCAGATCGCCCGCGCCTACACCGCCTTCGCCCGCGACGGCGAGGTGATCCCGGTGTCGATGCTGCGCCAGGAGCAGCCCGCGACCGGCATCCGCGTGTTCTCGCCCGAGACCGCGCGCGAGATCCGCAAGATGCTGCAGATGGCCGCCGGCCCCGGCGGCACCGGCCCGCTGGCGCAGACCATCGGCTACTCGGTGGGCGGCAAGAGCGGCACCGCGCACAAGCAGGAAGGCCAGGGCTACGCCAGCCACAAGTACCGCTCGTGGTTCGTGGGCATGGCGCCGATCGACAAGCCGCGCATCGTGGTGGGCGTGATGGTCGACGAGCCCAGCAACGGCGTGTACTTCGGCGGTGCCGTGGCCGCGCCGGTGTTCAGCCAGGTGGTGCAGCAGACGCTGCGCATGATGAACGTGTCGCCCGACCTGGACGTCACGCCGCAGGTCATGGCCAAGGCGCTGCCCGCGGCGCCGGAGAACTTCTGAGCCATGCTGCGCCTGACCCACCCCGAGCAGGCCGTGGCCTGGCTGCAGTCGCAGCTGGCCGCCGGCGCCATGCTGCGCACCGACAGCCGCCGCGTCCAGCCCGGTGATGCCTTCATCGCCTGGCCCGGCTACGCCACCGACGGCCGCGCCCATGTGGCCAGCGCGCTGGCTTCGGGTGCTGGCGCCTGCCTCGTCGAGGCCGAGGGCGTGGAGGCCTTCGGCTTCGATGCCGCCGATGGCCGCATCGCCGCGCTGCACGGCCTGAAGGCCGCCACCGGCGCCATCGCCGCCGACTGGTTCGGCCGGCCCGGCCAGGCGCTTCAGGTGGTGGCTGCCACCGGCACCAACGGCAAGAGCAGCACCGCGTGGTGGACGGCCCAGGCGCTCACCGCGCTGGGACAGCGCTGCGGCGTGGTGGGCACGTTGGGCGTGGGCGAGCCGCCGCTGGACGGCCAGCCCGGCCGCATCGATTTCACCGGCCTGACCACGCCCGATCCGGTGACGCTGCAGGCCACCTTCCGCGCGCTGGCCGATGCCGGCTGCACGGCCTGCGCCATCGAGGCCTCGTCGATCGGCATCGTCGAGCACCGCCTGGCCGGCGCGCCGATCGCGGTGGCGCAGTTCACCAACTTCACGCGCGACCACCTCGACTACCACGGCGACATGGCCGCCTACTGGGCGGCCAAGCGCGCGCTGTTCAGCTGGCCGGGGCTGCGTGCCGCGGCCATCGACGTGGACGATGCCCAGGGCGAGCACCTGGCGGCCGAACTGAGCGGCCAGGGCCAGCTGGATGTGTGGTCGTGCGCCGTGCAGCGCCGCGACGCGCGCCTGCGTGCCGATGGCCTGCGCTATGCCGATGGCGGCCTGGCCTTCAGCGTGGTGGAGCGCTTGGCCGACGGCAGCGAGGCCCGCGCCGAGCTGCGCAGCGGCCTGATCGGCGACTACAACGCGCACAACCTGCTGGTGGTGCTGGCGGCGCTGCGCGCGCTGGGCGTGGCCCTGGCCGATGCCGTTGCCGTGGTGCCGCGGCTCACGCCGGTGCCGGGCCGCATGGACCGCGTGGCCACGCAGCCCGGCCAGCCCGAGGTGGTGGTGGACTACGCCCACACGCCCGATGCGCTGGAGAAGGCCATCCGCGCGCTGCGTCCGCTGGCGGCGGCCCGCGGTGGCCGGCTGTGGTGTGTCTTCGGCTGCGGTGGCGACCGCGATGCCACCAAGCGCCCGTTGATGGGCGCCATCGCCCGCCGCCTGGCCGACACCGTGGTGCTGACCAGCGACAACCCGCGCCGCGAAGCGCCCGCCGCCATCCTGTGCCAGATCCTGGCCGGCATCGCCGACTCCAGCGCCGTGGCTGTGATCGAGGACCGCCGCGACGCCATCACCCATGCCGTGCGCAGCGCCGCCGCGAATGATGTGGTGCTGATCGCCGGCAAGGGCCATGAGGACTACCAGGAGGTGGCCGGCGTCAAGCGCCCGTTCCTGGATGCCGCGGTGGCCGCCGAGGCGCTGGGCCTGCGGGGTGCGGCATGAGCACCGACATCATGATGACGCTGACCCAGGCGCACGCGCTGCTGCCCGGCAGCCGCCTGGTGGCCGCCGACCCGGCTGCGCTGGCCGCGGCCCACATCCACCGCGTGCACACCGACACGCGCACGCTGCAGCCGGGCGACCTGTTCGTGGCGCTGCGTGGCGAGCGCTTCGATGCGCACGACTTCCTGCCCCAGGCCCGCGCCGCCGGCGCCGTGGCCGTGATTGCCGAGCGCGGCATCGATCGCTGCGGCCTGCCCGGCCTGGAAGTGCCCGACGCGCTGGCCGCGCTGCAGCAGCTGGCCGCCGCCTGGCGCGCACGCCACACGCTGCCGCTGATCGCCGTGACCGGCAGCAATGGCAAGACCACCGTCACGCAGATGGTGGCCAGCATCCTGCGCGCCTGGGTGGGCGAGGACCATGCGCTGGCCACCGCCGGCAACTACAACAACCACATCGGCGTGCCACTCACCGCGCTGCGCCTGCGCCCGCACCACCGTGCCGCGGTGCTGGAGCTGGGCATGAACCACCCGGGCGAGATCGCCCAGCTGGCCGCGATCGCGCAGCCCACGGTGGCCATCGTCAACAACGCGCAGCGCGAGCACCAGGAGTTCATGGCCTCGGTCGAGGCCGTGGCGCACGAGAACGGCAGCGTCATCAGTGCGCTGCCGGCCGGCGGTGTGGCGGTGTTCCCGGCCGACGATGCGCATGCCGGCGTGTGGCAGCAACTGGCCGGCACGCGGCCCACGCTGACCTTCGCGCTGGATGCCGTGGCCGACGTGCACGACGATGCCGTGTGGGTGGCCGACGACTCCGACGCGCAGGACGCGCTGGCCGGGCATTGGGCGCTGCGCCTGCACACCCCCGCCGGCCCGGCCGAGTGCCATCTGCATGCCGCCGGCCGCCACAACGTGCGCAACGCGCTGGCCGCCGCCGCCGCCACGCTGGCCGCCGGTGCGCCGCTGGCCGCGGTGCTGGCCGGGCTGGAGGCCTTCCGCCCGGTGAGCGGCCGCTCGCAGGCCAGCCGGCTGCTGCAGGGTGGCCGCAGCGTCACGCTGGTGGACGACAGCTACAACGCCAACCCCGACTCGGTGCGCGCCGCCATCGACCTGCTGGCCACGCTGCCCGCGCCGCGCTGGCTGGTGCTGGGCGACATGGGCGAGGTGGGCGACGAAGGCCCGGCCTTCCATGCCGAGGTGGGCGCCCATGCGCGCGCCGCCGGCATCGACGCGCTGTGGACCGCTGGCCCGCTCTGCGCCCACGCGGCGCAAGCCTATGGCCAGGGATCGGCGGGCGGCACCGCCGGCGGTGCCGGTGCCCGCCACTTCGACAACGCCGCGGCCGTGGTGGCCGCGCTGGATGACGCACCCGCCTGTGGCGCGGTGCTGGTGAAAGGATCGCGCTTCATGCGCATGGAACAGGTGGTGCGCGCGCTGCGCGACCGTGCGGCCGCGGCCGCCCAGGCCAACCCGGCACAGGAGGGCGGCGCATGCTGCTGAGCCTGTCGCAGTGGCTGCTGGCGCAGTTCCCCGAGTGGGGCTTCCTGCGCATCTTCCAGTACCTGACTTTCCGCGCGGTGATGGCCAGCATGACCGCGCTGCTGATCGGCCTGGCCTTCGGGCCCTGGGTGATCCGCCGCCTCACCGAACTGAAGATCGGCCAGCCGATCCGCGAGTACGGCGTGCAGGCCCATCTGCAAAAACGCGGCACGCCCACCATGGGCGGCGTGCTGGTGCTGATCGGCATCGGCGTGTCCACCATCCTGTGGTTCGACTGGACCAACCGCTTCGTGTGGGTGGTGATGGTGGTCACCTTCGGCTTCGGCGCCGTGGGCTGGGTGGACGACTGGCGCAAGGTGGTCAAGAAAGACCCCGAGGGCATGCGCTCGCGCGAGAAGTTCTTCTGGCAGAGCCTGATCGGCGTGCTAGCCGCGATGTACCTGGCCTTCGCGGTGTCGGAAAGCACCAACCAGCGCGTGCTGGAGCTGTTCTTCCAGTGGATCGCCTCGGGCTTCACCGCCGAGCTGCCGCCCAAGGCCGGCCTGATGGTGCCGTTCTTCAAGACCATCAACTACCCGCTGGGCGTGCTGGGCTTCATCGGCGTGACCTACTTCGTCATCGTCGGCTGCAGCAACGCGGTGAACTTCACCGACGGGCTCGATGGCCTGGCCATCATGCCGGTGGTGCTGGTGGGTTCGGCACTCGGCATCTTCGCCTACATCGTCGGCAACGCGGTCTACAGCAAGTACCTGTTCTTCCCGTACATCCCGGGCGCCGGCGAACTGCTGATCTTCTGCGGCGCGATGGCCGGCGCCGGCCTGGCCTTCCTGTGGTTCAACGCGCATCCGGCCCAGGTGTTCATGGGCGACGTGGGCGCGCTGTCGCTGGGCGGCGCGCTGGGCACCATCGCGGTCATCACGCGCCAGGAGATCGTGCTCGGCATCATGGGCGCGGTGTTCGTGGCCGAGGTGCTGTCGGTGATGATCCAGGTGAGCTGGTTCAAGTACACCAAGAAGCGCTACGGCGAGGGCCGCCGCATCTTCCTGATGGCGCCGCTGCACCACCACTTCGAGAAGAAGGGCTGGAAGGAGACCCAGGTCGTGATCCGCTTCTGGATCATCACGATGCTGCTGTGCATGGTCGGCCTGGCCTCGCTCAAACTCCGCTGAGCACGCGATGAACCACTTGCAAGACCTCGACGTGCTGGTGCTGGGCCTGGGGGATTCCGGCCTGGCCATGGCGCGCTGGTGCGCGCGCCACGGTGCCCGCGTGCAGGTGTGGGATTCGCGGCCCAACCCGCCGCAGGCCGCGGTGCTGACGGCCGAACTGCCGGCGGTGACGCTGCGCTCGGGCACGCTGGGCGCCGAGGACCTGGGCACGTTCAAGCTGGTGCTCAAGAGCCCCGGTCTGGCGCCACACGATGCGCGCATCGTGGGCCTGCTGGACGCGGCGCGTGCCACCGGCATCGCGCTGGGCGGCGAGCTCGACCTGTTCGCCCGGGCGCTGGCCGACCTGAAGGCCGACCGCGGTTACGCACCGGCCGTGCTGGCCATCACTGGCACCAACGGCAAGACCACCACCACGTCGATGACGGCGCTGCTGGTCGAGCGCTGCGGCAAGCGCGTGGCCATGGCCGGCAACATCGGCCCGACGATGCTGGACACGCTGGCCGCCGCGCTGGATGCCGAGCCGGTGCGTGCGCCTGAGCCGGAGGCTGATGCGGCGGACACCGCAGACCAGGCGCAGCCAGCCGGTGATGCGCAGGAAGCGGCCACCGGCGCTGATGAGCAGGCTGAGGCAGCAGCAACCGACGAAGCCGTGGCTGCAGCCGACACCCCCGAGGCGGCCGAAGCGATCGCTGCCGACGCCGACATCCCCGCCGACGACGACGAACCCGCCGCACTGCCCATCGCCCCGCCGCCGCCGGCCGCGCCCACCTTCGAGGTGCTGCCCGAGGTGTGGGTGCTCGAACTCTCCAGCTTCCAGCTCGACGGCGTGCAGGGCTTCGCGCCCAGCGCCGCCGCGGTGCTGAACATCACGCAGGATCACCTCGACTGGCACGGCGACATGGCCGCGTACACGGCGGCCAAGGCGCGCATCTACGGCCCGGCCGGTGTCGAAGGCGCCACGGTGATGGTGATCAACCGCGATGACCTGGCCGTCGAGTCGCTGGTGCCGGCGCCGGTGGTGGTCAAGGGCGGCCGCGGCGTCAAGCCGCGCACGCTGCAGCGCAAGGTGGTGCGCTTCGGGCTCGATGCGCCGCAGCAGCCGGGCGATTTCGGCCTGGTCACCGAGAACGGCATGGCCTGGCTGGTGCGCGCCCGCGAGGTGGACGAGACCCTCAAGCGCAGCAGCCGCAAGGCCGCGGCCGAGGACGACGAGATCCAGTTGCAGCGCCTGATGCCGGCCGATGCGCTGCGCGTGCGCGGCCGCCACAACGCCGCCAATGCGCTGGCCGCGCTGGCGCTGGCCACCGCCATCGGCTGCCCGCTGGCGCCGATGCTGCACGGCCTGCGCGATTATGGCGGCGAGCCGCACCGCGTGGCCTATGTGGCCACGGTGGGCGGTGTCGAGGCTTTCGACGACAGCAAGGGCACCAACGTGGGCGCCACCGTGGCCGCGCTGGTGGGCCTGGGCGCCGACAAGGCACCGGCCAAGCTGGTGGTCATCCTGGGCGGTGACGGCAAGGGCCAGGACTTCGCGCCGCTGGCCGCGCCGGTGGCCCGCCATGCCCGCGCCGTGGCCCTGATCGGCCGTGACGCACCGGCGATCCAGGCCGCGCTGGCCGACGTGGCCACCGGCGACACGCCGTTGCCGATGCAGGGCCATGACACGCTGCAAGCCGCCGTGGCCTGGTGCTTCGAGCAGGCCCGGCCCGGTGACGCGGTGCTGCTGAGCCCGGCCTGCGCCAGCCTGGACATGTTCCGCAACTACGCCCACCGCGCCGAGGTGTTCGTGGCCGCGGTGCAGGCCGAGGCCGATGCGCGTGGGGAGATGTTCTGATGAGCGCTTTCGCCGACCGCTTCAACCCCGTCAGCCTGCTGGCGCGCCTGAAGTCGCTGCGCAGCGGTGGCGGTGGCGGCGAGGCCGTGCCCATCCACGACTGGCAGGGCCCCACGGCCGGCCAGGCGCCACGCATCGCCGGCTTCGACACGGCGCTGGTGTGGTGCACGCTGGGCCTGCTGGCGCTGGGTCTGGTGATGGTGTATTCGGCCAGCGTGGCGCTGCCCGACAGCCCCAAGTACGCGCGCTACTCGTCCACCTTCTTCCTCACGCGCCATGCCTTCTCGCTGGCGCTGGCCTTCATCGCCGCCGTGGTGGTGGTGCAGATCCCCGTCAACCAGTGGGAGCGTTGGGCGCCGTGGCTGTTCGTGGCCTCGCTGCTGCTGCTGACCCTGGTGCTGATCCCCGGTGTGGGCAAGGGCGTGAACGGCGCGCGGCGCTGGCTGCCGCTGGGGGTGATGAACTTCCAGCCGAGTGAGCTGGCCAAGCTGGGCATCGCGATGTACGCGGCCAGCTACATGGTGCGCAAGATGGAAGTGAAGGAGCGCTTCTTCCAGGCCGTGTGGCCGATGGCGGTGGCGCTGGCGGTGATCGGCCTGCTGCTGCTGGCCGAGCCCGACATGGGCGCCTTTGTCGTCATCGCGATGATGGCGCTGGGCATCCTGTTCCTGGGCGGCGTGAACGGCCGCATGTTCTTCCTCAGCGTGGCGGTGCTGCTGGGCGCCTTCGCGCTGATGATCGCCACCAGCCCGTTCCGCCGCGCGCGCATCCTGGCCTTTCTGGACCCGTGGGATCCGGTCTACGCCAAAGGCAAGGGCTACCAGCTTACGCACTCGCTGATCGCCATCGGCCGTGGCGAGTTCTCGGGCCAGGGCCTGGGCGGCAGCATCGAGAAGCTGCACTACCTGCCCGAGGCGCACACCGACTTCCTGATGGCGGTGATCGGCGAAGAGCTGGGCTTCGTGGGTGTGTCCTGCGTGATCCTGGCCTTCTTCTGGCTGACCCGCCGCATCTTCGTCATCGGCCGCCAGGCCGTGGTGCTGGACCGCGTGTTCGCCGGCCTGATGGTGCAAGGGATCGGCATCTGGTTCGGTGGCCAGGCGCTGATCAACATGGGCGTGAACCTGGGCGCGCTGCCCACCAAGGGCCTGACGCTGCCGCTGCTGAGCTATGGCGGCTCGGCCATCCTGCTGAACCTCGTGGCGCTGGCGATTGTTCTCAGGGTGGACATCGAGAACCGGCAGCTGATGCGCGGAGGCAGGGCCTGATGCCGCACCTCGTGGTCATGGCAGCAGGCACCGGCGGGCACATCATGCCCGGCCTGGCGGTGGCGCGCGAAGTGCAGCGCCGCGGCTGGACCGTGAGCTGGCTGGGCACCGCCACCGGCATGGAGAACAAGCTGGTGCCGCCCAGCGGCATCGCGATGGACACGCTGGCCTTCAGCGGCCTGCGCGGCAAGGGCCTGATGCATACGCTGACTGGGGCCTTTCGCATGCTCAAGGCGCTGTGGGACAGCGCCGCCATCCTGCGCCGGCGCCGCGCCAGTGCGGTGCTGGGC
Organism: Pseudaquabacterium inlustre; assembly: GCF_038066595.1. NCBI lineage: Bacteria > Pseudomonadati > Pseudomonadota > Betaproteobacteria > Burkholderiales > Sphaerotilaceae > Pseudaquabacterium > Pseudaquabacterium inlustre. The sequence goes on along the minus strand of NZ_JBBUTH010000001.1, from coordinate 903,920 downwards.
ATGGGTGGCTATGTGTGCTTTCCCGGTGGCTATGCCGCCGCGGCACTCGGCAAGCCGCTGATGCTGGTGAATGCCGATGCGGCGCTGCTGCTGTCCAACAAGAGCCTGCTGCCGGTGGCCGACCGCGTGGCCTTCGGCTTCGACGGCCCGGCTTCGCACGTCAAGCAGGGCCTGGTGACCGGCAATCCGGTGCGTGCCGAGATCGAGGCCATCGCACCGCCGGCCCAGCGCCTTGCCGGCCGCAGCGGCCCGCTGCGCCTGCTGGTGGTGGGCGGCAGCCTGGGCGCGCAAGTGCTCAACGCCAACGTGCCGAAGGCCATCGCCGCGCTGCCGGCGGATCAGCGCCCCATCGTCACGCACCAGACCGGCGCGAAAGAGGCCGATGCGGTGCGCGCCGCCTATGCCGCCGCTGGCGTGGCCGATGCCGAGGTGCTGCCCTTCATCGACGACATGGCCACGCGCCTGGCGCAGTGCGACCTGATCGTGTGCCGCGCCGGCGCGGTGACGGTGAGCGAGCTGTGCGCCGCCGGCGTGCCGGCCATCCTGGTGCCGCTGGTGGTCAGCACCACCGCGCACCAGCGCGACAACGCGCGGTGGCTGGCGGGGCAGGGCGCCGGCATCCATCTGCCGCAGACCGAACTCACGCCGCAATTGCTGGCGGACAAGCTGGCTGCGCTGGACCGCACCGCGCTGCTGGCCATGGCCGAGAAAGCCCGCGCCGCAGCCAGGCCCCAGGCCGCCGCACGCGTGGCCGATGAACTCGAACGCTTGGTGAACAAGTCATGAAACACGCCGTCAAGCGCATTCACTTCATTGGCGTGGGCGGCGCCGGCATGTCCGGCATCGCCGAGATCCTGCACAACCTGGGCTACCAGGTCTCGGGCTCCGATCAATCGGCCAGCGCCACCACGCAGCGCCTGGGCGAGCTGGGCATCCGCGTGGCCATCGGCCACGATGCCGCCAACGTGGGCGACGCCCAGGCCGTGGTGACCAGCACCGCGGTGAAGGGCGACAACCCCGAGGTCATCACCGCCCGTGCACGCGGCATCCCGGTGGTGGCGCGCGCGCAGATGCTGGCCGAGCTGATGCGCCTGAAGCAGGGCATCGCGATTGCCGGCACGCATGGCAAGACCACCACCACCTCGCTGGTGGCCAGCGTGCTGGCCGAGGCCGGCGTGGACCCCACCTTCGTGATCGGCGGCAAGCTCAATGCGGCCGGCGCCAATGCGCGCCTGGGTTCGGGCGACTACATCGTGGTCGAGGCCGACGAGAGCGATGCCTCGTTCCTGAACCTCACGCCGGTGCTCAGCGTCGTCACCAACATCGACGCCGACCACATGGACACCTACGCGCATGACTTCGCGCGGCTCAAGGCGGCCTTCGTCGACTTCCTGCACCGCATGCCCTTCTACGGCGCGGCCATCGTCTGCACCGACGATCCCGGTGTGCGCAGCATCCTGCCGATGGTCTCGCGCCCGGTGATCAGCTACGGCTTCAACGCCGACGCCCAGGTGCGCGCCGTGAACGTGCAGGCCCTGGCTGGCGGTCAGATGCGCTTCACCTGCCGGCGCCGCGAGCGCGACGGCAGCCAGCTGCCCGAGCTCGACGTGACGTTGAACCTGCCCGGCGAGCACAACGTGCGCAACGCGCTGGCCACCATCGCAGTGGCCACCGAACTGGAGCTCGACGACGCCGCCACCGTGCGCGCGCTGGCGGCCTTCAGCGGCGTGGGCCGGCGCTTCCAGCGGTACGGCGAGATCCCCGTCGCCCAGGGCGGCAGCTTCACATTGATCGACGACTACGGCCACCACCCGGTGGAGATGGCGGCGGTGATCGCGGCCGCACGCGGTGCCTTCCCGGGCCAGCGCCTGGTGCTGGCCTTCCAGCCGCACCGCTACACCCGCACACGCGACTGCTTCGAGGACTTCGTCAAGGTGATGGGCCAGGCCGACGCCGTGCTGCTGACCGAGGTGTATGCCGCCGGCGAGGCGCCGATCGTGGCCGCCGACGGCCGCGCGCTGGCCCGCGCCTTGCGTGTGGCGGGCCGCGTCGATCCGGTGTTCGTGGACGACGTCAGCGCGCTGCCCGAGGCCATCCTGGCCCATGCGCGCGGCGGTGATGTGGTGATCGCGATGGGTGCCGGCTCGATCGGCGCCGTGCCGGGCCAGGTGGTGGCGCGGTTGCAGCAGGAGAACAAGCAATGACGCTGTCGGTGGCGGATCTGCCGCCCGTGGACGGGGCGGCCCTGGGCAAGGTGGCCGTGCTGATGGGCGGCACCAGCGCCGAGCGCGAGGTGTCGCTGATGTCGGGCACCGGCGTGCTGGCGGCGCTGAAGAGCCAGGGCGTCGATGCCCACGCCTTCGACCCCGCCGAGCGCGCGCTCGATGAGCTCAAGCGCGAGGGCTTCGACCGCGTGTTCATCGCGCTGCACGGCCGCCATGGCGAGGACGGTACGGTGCAGGGCGCGCTCGAGCTGCTGGGCATCCCGTACACCGGCTCGGGCGTGATGGCCTCGGCCGTGGCCATGGACAAGACCATGACCAAGCGTGTGTGGAAGGCCGAAGCGCTGAGCACGCCCGACTGGGTGTGGCTGAGTCCGGCCGAGCAAACCCGCGAGCGGGTGCGCGAGATCCCCGACACGCTGGGCCTGCCGCTGATCGTCAAGCCGCCGCGCGAGGGCTCGACCATCGGCATCAGCAAGGTGCAGGGCTACAGCGAGATGGCCGAGGCCGTGCAGCTGGCCACCCGCTACGACCCCGACCTGCTGTGCGAGCAGTTCATCGAGGGCGACGAAGTGACCTGTCCGGTGATCGGCGAAGGGGCTTCTGCGCAGGCCTTGCCGGTGGTCAAGATCGTGGCGCCCGAGGGCAACTACGACTATCAGAACAAGTATTTCACCGACGATACTCGGTACCTGTGTCCCAGCACCTTGCCCCCTGACGAAGAGCGTGAAATCCAGCGCCTTGTCGTCGCCGCCTACCGGGCACTGGGCTGCCGCGGATGGGGGCGCGCCGACCTGATGATCCGCGCCGCCGACCGCAAGCCCTTCCTGCTGGAGATGAACACCTCGCCCGGCATGACCGGGCACTCGCTGGTGCCGATGTCGGCCCGCGCCGCAGGCATCAGCTACGAGCGGCTCTGCCTGCACCTGCTGTCGCAGGCCACGCTGGACAGCGGCCCCGAGCGCGTGCTGCTTGACCCCGCCGCGCCCGATCCCGAGGCCGCCTGACACCCGCCATGGCCGCCTACGCCCCGCACACCTACGTCTTCGGCCAGCGGCCGGCGCCCGCCGCGCCGCTGCCGGCCGACGTGCGGCTGATGCAGGCCACCGCGAACACGCTGTTCCTGGTGGCCGGCTTCGCCCTGTGCGTGGCGGCCATCGCCTGGGCGCTGCGCCTGCCGGTGTTTGCGCTGCGCGCGATCCGCATCGACGGCGAGGTGGCGCGCAACAGCGAGACCACCATCCGCGCCAATGCCGCGCCCAAGCTGGCCGGCAATTTCGTCACCATGGACCTGCAGAAGGCGCGTGCGGCCTTCGAGTCGGTGCCCTGGGTGCGCCACGCCGTGGTGCAGCGCGTGTGGCCCATGCGCCTGGCGGTGAAGCTGGAAGAGCACAAGCCCGTGGCCCTGTGGGTGGCCGACGATGGCAACGACCGCCTGGTCAACAGCTTCGGCGAGGTCTTCGAGGCCAACACCGGCGACGTGGAAGACGACGACCTGCCGCGCCTGCACGGCCCCGAAGGCACGGCCGCGTCGATGCTGGCCATGTACCGCCGCCTGGCCCCGCTGCTCGAGCCGCTGCAGGCCGGCGACCTGTCGCAGCTGCACCTGTCGCCGCGCGGCTCGTGGCGCGTGACGCTGGACAAGGGCGCCACGGTCGAATTGGGCCGCGGCACCGACGACGAGGTGCTCGCCCGCACCCAGCATTTCGTGCGCACGCTGCCCCAGGTGGTGGCGGCCTACCAGCGTCCGCTCGAGTCGGCCGACCTGCGCCATGTGGCCGGTTTCGCCGTCAAGCTCAGGGGCGTCACCACCAACGTACCCGCACCACCGATTCGTCGTCGGTAAAGCCGAAAAACACCTCTGACAGCACCGAGAATCCGGACAAGAGAAAGCAGCACTGCAAGGCAGGTATGGCCAAGGAATACAAGGATCTGATCGTCGGCCTCGACATCGGCACCGCCAAGGTGATGGCGGTGGCCGCCGAGGTGCTGCCCGGAGGTGAACTGCGCGTGGCCGGCCTGGGCATCGCGCCCTCGCATGGCTTGAAGCGCGGCGTGGTGGTCAACATCGACGCCACGGTGGCCAGCATCCAGCAGGCGCTGAAGGAGGCCGAGATGATGGCCGCCTGCAAGATCGAGCGCGTCTACACCGGCATCACCGGCAGCCACATCCGCGGCCAGAACAGCACCGGCATGGTCATCGTGCGCGACAACCGCGAGGTGACGCCGGTGGACGTGCACCGCGTGGTCGAGACCGCCAAGGCCATCAACATCCCGAATGATCAGCGCCTGCTGCTGGTGGAGCCGCAGGAGTTCGTGATCGACGGCCACGAGGTGAAAGAGCCGATCGGCATGAGCGGCTCGCGCCTGGAGGTCAAGGTGCACATCGTGACCGGCGCGCAGAGCGCGGCCGAGAACATCCTGAAGTGCGTGCGCCGCTGCGGCCTGGAGGTGGAGCGCCTGGTGCTGAACCCCAGCGCCAGCGCCGCCGCCGTGCTCACCGACGACGAGAAGAGCCTGGGTGTGGCCGTGGTCGACATCGGCGCCGGCACCACCGATGTCAGCATCTACACCGAAGGCTCGATCCGCCACACGGCCGTGATCCCCATCGCCGGCGACCTGATCACCAGCGACATCGCGATGGCGCTGCGCACGCCCACCAAGGATGCCGAAGAGATCAAGGTCGAGTACGGCGTCGCCAAGCAACTGCTGGCCGACCCCGGCGAGGCGCTGGAAGTGCCCGGCCTGGGCGACCGCGCGCCGCGCATGCTCAGCCGCCAGGCGCTGGCCGGCGTGATCGAGCCGCGTGTGGAAGAGATCTACTCGCTGGTGCACCAGGTCATCCGCGAATCGGGCTACGAAGAGCTGCTGTCCAGCGGCATCGTCATCACCGGCGGTTCGGCCGTGATGCCGGGCATGGTCGAGCTGGGCGAGGACATCTTCCTCAAGCCGGTGCGCAAGGGCCTGCCCACCTACAGCGGCCCGCTCTACGACATGGTGGCCAACCCCCGCTCGTCCACGGTGATGGGCTTGCTGGAAGAGGCCCGCATCGCCCGTGCACGCGGGCACAAGGTGGCACAGCAGGCGGGGTCGGTGAAGACCTTCGTCGGCCGCGCCAAGGACTGGTTTCTCGGGAATTTCTAACAAGGAACGTCCACGTTCCGCGACACAACCGCTTCGCTGTACAGAAGCAACCTCATTAACGGCAACTGCTTGAACACGACACAGGAGGTCTCCATGCCCATCGAAATGATCGAAGAATTCGACCAAGGTACCCGCATCAAGGTGGTCGGCGTGGGCGGCGGCGGCGGCAACGCCGTCGAGCACATGATCAGCCAGGGTGTGCAGGGCGTGGAGTTCGTGTGCGCCAACACCGATGCGCAGGCCCTCAACCGCAGCAGCGCCCACACGCTGATCCAGCTGGGTGACAACGGCCTGGGCGCCGGCGGCAAGCCCGAGAAGGGCAAGGAGGCCGCGCACGAGGCTGAAGCGCGCGTGCGCACGGCCCTGGAGGGCGCGCACATGGTGTTCATCACCGCCGGCATGGGCGGCGGCACCGGCACCGGCGCCGCGCCGGTGGTGGCCAAGGTGGCCAAGGAGATGGGCATCCTGACCGTGGGCGTGGTGACCAAGCCCTTCGACTTCGAGGGCCCCCGCCGCATGAAGCAGGCCGACTCGGGCACCAGCGAGCTGGAAGCCAATGTCGACAGCCTGATCGTGGTGCTCAACGAGAAGCTGCTGGAAGTGCTGGGCGACGACATCACCCAGGACCAGGCCTTCGCCCACGCCAACGACGTGCTGAAGAATGCCGTCGGCGGCATCAGCGACATCATCCACATGCACGGCCTGGTGAACGTCGACTTCGAAGACGTGAAGACCGTGATGAGCGAGCCCGGCAAGGCCATGATGGGCACCGCCACCGCCAGCGGCCCGGATCGCGCCAACAAGGCTGCCGAATCGGCCGTGGCCTGCCCGCTGCTGGAAGGCATCGACCTGTCGGGCGCCAAGGGCGTGCTGGTGCTGATCGCTGCCAGCAAGAACAACTTCCGCCTGAACGAGAGCAAGGCGGCGATGAACACCATCCGCCGCTACGCCGCCGACGACGCCCACATCATCTACGGCGCCGCCTACGACGAAAGCCTGGGCGACCAGATGCGCGTGACGGTGATCGCCACCGGCCTGTCGCAGCGCAAGCCGCAGGCCGCGCCGCTGACCGTGGTGCAGCCCACCGCCCAGCACGCCCAGGCCCTGCGCACCGGCACCGACAACCTGCCGATCCTGAACACCGTGGCCCAGGTGGGCGGCCAGGGCCTGCCCGGCACCACCGCGCACGACTACAGCAACCTCAGCACCCCCAGCGTGTGGCGCAGCGCCCGCACCCAGGCCGCGGCCAAGGTCGAAGCCCTGTCGTCCAACGGCATGGACGAGATCGAGATCCCGGCCTTCCTGCGCAAGCAGGCGGACTGATGATCTGAGCGGCAGCCGTCCACCCGGCGGCTGCCGACGAACCCGGGGCCCCGCATTCGAGACGTCGAGTGCGGGGCCTCGCGCTTTGCACGTGCCGCGGCCGGTGATCCGCCAGGCCCACCGACCGCCCCCGCGGCACCCGCCGGCGGGCGCTGGCCGGTGCCAAGCGTCAGTGGCGCGGCGTAGCGGGCAGGCGCATCACGGCTTGGCGGCGCGCTGCCGCTGCGCCGCCAATTGCTCCAGCCACGGGCGCCAGTCGATCGGGCCCTGCTCGAAGCGCCGCTGCAGGTTGGCCAGCACGCGGCCCCAGGCCGTGTCGAAGTAGGTGTAGGCCCGGTCCCACTCGCCGCCATCGCCCCAGCCCACGTGGTGCAGGGTCACGCGGGTGCGGCGCTCGTCCACCGGCGCCAGGCGCACCACCACCAGCGTGCGCTGCTGGCGGGCCTGCGGCAGCGAGGGCGGGGCGTTCCAGTCGAAGCTGAGCATGCGCGGCGGCTGCAGGGCCAGGAAGCGCGCATCGTCGGCGCCCTTCAGGCCCGGCTCGGCCTGCGGGTCGAAGTGGATCTGGAACGGCCCGCCCACGCGGGCTTCCACCCGCGCGTCGGGCGCGAAGAAGCCGACGATGCCCTCGCGCGTGGTCCAGGCGGCCCAGACCTGGTCGGGCGTGGCTTCGACCACCACCTCCTTGTCGATCGCGCGCTCGGCGCCAGTGGCGGCCGTGGCGGCCAGGCCCAGCAGCGACACCAGGCCGATCTGCGCGAGGATCAGGCGGCGGGCCAGCAGTGCGTGCGTCATGGCGGTCGGGGGTGAGGTTGGGATGGTGCCGGGCCGGGGCGGTGGCGCGGACAGTATGCCGCGCGCGGCGGCCGCTCCCCAATGCCATGGACCGCTACCGCGCGCGGGCGTTGGCGCGCTTCACACCCGCCAGTTAAAGTGCGCGGCTCACCGCCCGTGGCAACACGGGGCGGCGGCATGTGGGGGGCGTGAGGTGCATCGATGAAGCTGCTGGTCAAGTTCAACCTGATCTTCGTGAGCGTGGTCGCGGTGGGCGTGGCGGTCAGCGGCTGGATCGCGCGTGACCTGCTGCAGAACACCGCACGCGAGGAGGTGCTCAACAGCGCCCGCCTGCTGATGGAGAACGCGCTGGCCGTGCGCAGCTACACCAGCAACCAGATCGCCGGCCTGCTGGAAGAGCAGTTGCAGACCAAGTTCCTGCCGCAGGCCGTGCCCAGCTACTCGGCCACCGAGGTGCAGAACGCCCTGCACAGCAAGTACCCGGCCTTCGCCTACAAGGAGGCCACGCTGAACCCCACCAACCCGCGTGACCGCGCCGACGGCTGGGAGGTCGACATCGTCCAGCAGTTCCGCAACAACGCCGAGCTGAAGGAGTTCTCGGGCACGCGCGACACGCCGGCCGGCCCGTCGCTGTATGTGTCGCGGCCGCTGCGCATCACCAATGCCGCCTGCCTGCGCTGCCACAGCAGCGTGGAGGCGGCGCCCAAGACCCTGGTCGACCGCTACGGCCCGGCCAACGGCTTCGGCTGGCAGTTCAACGAGGTGGTGGGCGCGCAGATCGTCTCGGTGCCGATGGCCGTGCCGCTGGCACGGGCTGATCGTGCCTTCAATGTCTTCATCACCGCCCAGCTGGGCATCTTTGCCGCGGTGGGCGTGGTGCTGAACCTGATGATCTGGTGGGTGGTGGTGCGGCCGGTCACGCGCCTGTCCACGCTGGCCGACCGCGTCAGCCAGGGCGACCTGGAAGCCCCCGAGTTCGACGCCCGCAGCCGCGACGAGATCGGCGTGCTGGCCGCATCGTTCGCCCGCATGCGCGCCAGCGTCGTGCAGGCGATGAAGATGCTGGAAGCCTGAGCTTGTCATGAGCCTTCCTGAGCGCCTGGGCAAGTACCGCATCCTCGAGGTGCTGGGCTCGGGCGCCATGGGCGTGGTGTACCGCGCGGTGGACCCTGACATCCAGCGCGAGGTGGCGATCAAGACGCTGCTGCGTTCGGCCGAGGGGGCGGTGGCCTCGGGTGTGTCGATGGCCGAGCGCTTCCGCAACGAGGCCCAGGCCGGCGGGCGGCTGCAGCACCCGGGCATCGTGGCGGTGTACGACTACGGCCGCGATGCCGGCACCGCCTTCATCGCGATGGAGTACGTGGCCGGCCACACGCTGTCGCGTTACCTGCGCCAGGCCGCGGCGGGCGAGCTGGCCATCGCCGACGACGACGTGCTGTCCATCGTCGGCCAGCTGCTCGAGGCCCTGCACCATGCGCACGAGCAGGGCGTGTGGCACCGCGACATCAAGCCCAGCAACCTGATCATGACCCGCCAGGGCAAGATCAAGATCACCGATTTCGGCATCGCGCGCATCCAGTCGGCCGAGCTCACGCAGGTGGCCAGCCTGGTGGGCACGCCGATGTACATGGCGCCCGAGCAGTTCCGCGGCAAGGCCATCGACCGCCGCGTGGACCTGTATGCCGCCGGCGTGGTGCTGTACCAGCTGCTCACCGGCCAGCTGCCGTTCAACGGCGAGCCCGAGGCGCTGATGTACAAGGTGGTGCACGAGCCGCTGACGCTGCCCTCGCGCCTGGCCGGCCTGGAGCACCTGCGGCCCTACGACGCCGTGCTGGCCCGCGCGCTGGCCAAGGAGCCCGCCGACCGCTATGCCGACGCCATCGAGTTCCGCGATGCGCTGGTGGCCGTGGTGGGCCGCATGCACAACGCCGCGGTGTCGGACGCCACCGTCACCGCCCTGCTGCCGCCGATGCCGGGTGTGGCGCCGGCACCGGGTGGCGGCACCACCTCGGGCCCGCCGCCCACGCACTTCAGCGACACCGACCTGGCGCTGGCCGAGAGCTCGCTGGCCAGGCACCTGGGCCCGATGGCCCGCGTGCTGGTGCGCCGCGGTGCCCGCGAGACGGCCGACCTGCCCAGCCTGTACCAGTGGCTGGCCGAACATGTCACCGATGCCGGCGCGCGCAGTGCGCTGCTGCAGCTGCGTGACCGCACGCTGGGCAGCGTCGCCACGGGCAGTCAGCCCACCGGGGCCACCGGCAGCCAGCCCACCGGTGCGCGGCTGGCCACGGCCTTCGCGCCCACGCAGCGGCTGGGCCCGCCCACCGTGGCCGCCGGCCCGCCGGTCAGCGAGGGCCTGCGCGAGGCCGCGCAGCGCCTGCTGGCCAGGCACCTGGGGCCGATCGCCGCGGTGGTGGTCAAGCGCGCGGCGGCGGCCGAGGCACAGCGCACCGGCTTCCTGGCGCGGCTGGCGCAGGCGGTGGACGACCCCGCTGCGCGCCAGCAGCTGATCGACGCCTTGTCCAAGCTGCCCGATTGAGTGCCGCCCGCGGGACGGCGTGAGGGCAAGCCGGCACCGCCCGGCGCGCGCGGCGGCGATGCGGGACAATCGGCCGCGATGCTCGCCCAACGCACCCTCAAATCCATCACCCGCGCCGTGGGCGTGGGCATGCACAGCGGCCAGAAGGTGGAGCTGACGCTGCGACCGGCGCCGGCCGACACCGGCATCGTGTTCCGCCGCGTGGATCTGGCCCAGCCGGTGGAGATTCCGGTGCGGCCCGATTCGGTCAGCGACACGCGCATGGCCTCCACCATCTCGGCTGGCGGCCAGCCCGACGCGCCCAAGGTGCAGACCATCGAGCACCTGATGAGCGCCTGCTGCGGCCTGGGGCTGGACAACCTGGTGATCGACATCACCGCCGATGAAGTGCCCATCCTCGACGGCTCGGCGGCCAGCTTCGTGTACCTGCTGCAGAGCGCAGGCATCGAGGTGCAGAAGGGCGCGCCCAAGCGCTTCATCCGCGTCAAGCAGACGGTGGAGGTGCGCCAGGGCGAAGGCAAGCGCCTGATGTGGGCGCGGCTGGAGCCGTACCACGGCTTCAAGCTCAGCTTCGAGATCGACTTCGACCACCCGGCGGTCGATGCCACCGGCCAGCGCGTGGTGTTCGACATGGGCTCGGGCCGCTACAAGCGCGACATCGCCCGCGCCCGCACCTTCGGCTTCACCAAGGATGTGGAGCTGATGCGCAGCCGCGGCCTGACGCTGGGCGGCAGCATGGACAACGCCATCGTGGTGGACGACAACCGCGTGCTCAATGCCGACGGCCTGCGCTACGACGACGAGTTCGCCAAGCACAAGATCCTCGACGCCATCGGCGACCTGTTCAATGCCGGCCACCCGATGCTGGCGCACTACGTGGCCTACAAGAGCGGCCACGCGCTGAACAACCTGCTGCTGCGCGCCCTGTTCGAGCGGCCCGAGGCCTGGGAGCTGGTGAGCTTCGACGACGAGCGCCAGGCGCCGGCGGGCTTCGCCGAACTGGCCCCGGCCTGGTGACGACCGGCCGGTGACGGGCCCCCGAGTGTGGCGCCAGCGCGGCAGCCCGTCGGCGGTCGCGTTTTCAGGGCAACATCCGGGGCATGCTCGTCTTTCGCCTCGTCTTCGGGCTGCTGCTGTTCGCCAGCCTGTTCTGCTTCGCGATGTCCATCGGCACCCGCCAGGCGGTGTGGCGGCGGCGCGGACTGCTGGTGCTCAAGTGGGCGCTGATCGCGGCGCTGGGCTTCTTCGGCGTGCTGGTGCTCGAGCGCCTGGCCGTGGCGCTGTGACGGGGGTGGCGCGATGAAGCTGTTCTGGGTGGGTGGGACGCTGCTGCTGCTGACCGCCGTGGCCGCCGCCGTCAACTACGTGCTGCACATCACCACCGGCGAGCCGGTGCCGCTGGCGCGCGCCAAGGCGCTGTACCGCTGGTGCATCGTGGTGGTGCTGGGCACCTTCAACGTCTGGATCTTCGGCCGCGTGATCGACGGCATGCGCGCGCTGATGTAGCCCGTGTGCGGGTGGCGTCGCGTACCCGCGGCGCCGGGTGCCGACATCAGACCGCCCGGCCGCGCCGATACTGGCCCTGGCTGCGCGGCGAGAGGTCGCCCGCGCTGCCCAGCGCAGCCAGATGGCGCGCCGCATGGGCGTGCACGATGGCCAGGCCCAAAGCGTCGGCGGCGTCCTTGCCGGGCAGGCCGGGCAGTTGCAGCAGGCGCATCACCATCTCCTGCACCTGCGCCTTGTTGGCCAGGCCGTGGCCGGCAATGGCCTTCTTCATCTGCACCGCGGTGTACTCGGCCACCGGCAGGTCGCCGGCCACCAGCGCGGCCAGCGCCGCGCCGCGCGCCTGGCCCAGCAGCAGCGTGCTCTGCGGGTTGACGTTGACGAACACGATCTCCACCGAGGCGGCCTGCGGCTCGTAGCGCCGCCGCACCTCGGTCACGCCTTCGAAGATCAGCTTCAGCCGTGCCGGCAGGTTGCCGCGCGCGGCCTCGGCGGTGCTGATGGTGCCGCTGGCCACGTAGCTGACGCGCGGGCCGTCGATGTCCACCACGCCGAAGCCGGTGCGCTGCAGGCCGGGGTCGATGCCCAGGATTCGCATGGGGCGTGTCACCTTCAAACTTGCAGCTGGAAATACCAGCGCACCGAGTGGAAGAACACCGGCGCAGCAAAGCACAGCGGCGCCACGCGGTCGAGCAGGCCCACGGCACCGGTCACCGAACTCTCGTTGCCCCACCAGCGCACGCCGGCGTCCTTCTTCAGCGCGCGCATGACGAAGTCGCCCAGCGTGCCGGCGCCGCCGGCGATCGCGGCCATCACCAGCGCCTGGCCGATCTTGAACGGCGTGATCCAGAACAGCAGCGCGCCCAGCAGCGCCCCGGCCAGCACGCCCAGGCCCCAGGCGCGGGCCGAGAAGTCGCGGTCGATGTGCCGCGCCAGCGGGCGGCTGCGCAGGTGGCGGCTGGCGGCCTCCTGCGCCAGCTGGGCGGCGGCCGTCACCATCACCAGGAAGAACAGCAGGAAGGCGCCGCGGTCGGGCAGCTTCGGGAAGTTCAGCAGCAGCAGGGCCGGCGCATGCGACAGGCCGTACACGCACACCGTGATGCCCCACTGGATCTTGGCGTTGCGCTCGAGAAAACGCTCGGGGTCGCCGGCCAGCGCGCTGATCACCGGGATGGCCAGGAACATGTAGACCGGGATGAACACCGAGAACAGGTCGAAGCGCCGCCAGCCCACCAGCACGAACTGCAGCGGCAGCACCACGAAGAAGGCCAGGATCAGGCTGCGGTGGTCGCTGCGGCGCGTGGCCACCAGCGTGATGTACTCGCGCAGCGCCAGGAACGAGATCACGCCGAACAGCGCCGTGGCCCCGGCCGCGCCCGACACCCAGGCCAGCCAGAACACCACCGCGCCGATCCACACCGCGCGCAGGTCGCGCTGGGCGCGCTCGAAGCGGCGCTGTGCCGGGGCCGCGCGCTCGCGCAGTGCCAGCAGGCCCATGGCCGCGCTGCTGAGCGCCAGCACGCCGAACAGCACCACGAACAGCAGCGCCACCTGCTCGCGCGCATCCAGGCTGCGCAGCCAGCTCATGCCTGCGCCTCGCGACCGTCGCCCAGCGGCGATCCGGGCGGCTGCTGGTCGATCACCGCCTGGCGCGCGCGGGCCAGGAAGGCGGCCTTGTCCTCGGGCACGCCGTCCACCTGGCCCAGCGTGATCGGCGCGCCGAAGGTCACGGTGCACAGGATGGGCACCGGCACCACCTCGCCCTTGGGCATCACGCGCTGCACGTTGTCGATCCAGCAGGGCACCAGCGGCACCTGCGGAAACTGCCGCGCCAAGTGGTACAGCCCGCTCTTGAAAGCCTGGGGCAGGCCGCGGTTGCTGCGCGTGCCTTCGGGAAAGATCACCAGCGAATCGCCCTTGGCCAGCGCCTCGAGCAGCGGCTCCAGCGGGTCCTGGTCATCGGTGCGCTGGCGGTTCACGTACACCGCGTTGAACACCTCGCGCGTGATCCAGTGCTTGAACGGGCTGCTGGTCCAGTAGTCCTTCGCGGCGATCGGGCGCGTGGTGGCGCGCAGCTCGCGCGGCAGCGCGGCCCAGATCAGCACCCAGTCGAGGTGGCTCTGGTGGTTGGCGAAGTAGATGCGCTGCTCGGCCTTGGGCGGGCAGCCCTTCCAGTGGCCCTGCGCGCCGGTGATCAGCCGGGCGATGAAGGACAGCAGCAGGCCCATGGCATCGGCGCGGGTCATGCCGGCATCTTATGCCGCGGCGGTGACCGCCAGCGGCGTGCCGGCGCCAGATCGGGATGCGCCGATCTTCAGATCATATCTGGCTGATTCTGTCAGCAAATGCCGTTTTTCTGATGAATGGCCTGTCATGGGGCTGGAATTTGTCAAGAAATCCCTGCATGGCTTTTAGCATTCGCCCCCTTTGCATGAAGAAGTGTTTCTTGGCGGCCGGCCTTTGAGCCTGCCACCCAGGGGCCGGTGCGGCCTGGCCGCAGGAGTGGTACGGTGATCGAGGCAATCCGCAAGGGCGGTCGGGCCGCGCAACAGCGCTGGGTGGCGGCATGGCGTGGTCTGGTGATGCTGGCGGGGGCGTTGCCGACGATGGCGCTGGCCGCCGATCCGCAGCTGTCGTCCTTCGTCGACGACGACCCGGTGGTGGCCGGCGCCCGCTACACCTACACCGCCACGGTGGTGAACAACGACGTGGACGCGGCCACCCAGGTGCGCCTGCGCGTCACGGTGCCGGCGGGGGCCAGCTTCGTGTCGGCCGCGCCGGCCAGTGCCAACTGCGTGGCCACCACCGCCACGCAGATCGACTGCAACCTGGGCACCGTGGCGGCGCTGGGCGCCGACGTGCGCAGCATCGTGCTGACCTGGCGCGCCCTGGGCCCGGGCCCCGACACCATCAACGCCACGGCCGTGCTGACGTCCGACAACGACGTCAACAGCGGCAACAACACGCTGACCCAGAACACCACGGTGCGCGAGGGCGGTGACCTGAGCCTGGCCAAGACCGCCGCGCCCGAGCCGGTGGTGGGGGGCGCCAACGTCACCTACACGCTGACCGCCGCCAATGCCGGGCCCAATGCCTCGGGCAACCTGGTGATCACCGACAACCTGCCGCCGTCGGTGAGCTTCGTGTCGGCCAGCGGCAGCGGCTGGACCTGCAGCCACGCCGCGGGCGTGGTCACCTGCAACCGCGCCGGGCCGCATGCGGTGGGCGCCGCCATCCCGCCGGTCACGCTGATCGGTACCGTGAACGCCGCGGGCGGCACCGTGACCAACACCGCCACGGTGGCGCCGGCCTCGGCCGGCGGCACGGCCGATCCCGACAACAGCAACAACACCGCCACGGCCGACACCACGGTGACGCCGGGTGCCGACCTGCGCGTCACCAAGTCGGTGACCTCGGGCACGCCGGCCTCGGCCGAGAGCGATGTCAGCTTCCGGCTGCAGCCGCGCAATGCCGGCCCGGCCACGGCGGTCAACGCCGTGGTCACCGACACGCTGCCCGCGGGCTGGACCTTCGTCTCGGCCACGGCCACCGGCTGGAGCTGCACGGCGGCCGGCCAGGTCATTCGCTGCACGCGCGCCAGCCTGCCCACCACGGCCACCGACGACATCACCGTGGTGGCCACCGCGCCGTCGAACGCCGCGGTCGGGTCGGGCGCCAGCTACACCAACACCGCCACGGTGGGGGCCGACACCGCCGACCCGGCGCCCGGCAACAACACCGGCACGGCCAGCATCAACGTGCTGCCGCAGAGCGCCGACCTGGGGCTCAGCAAGTCCAAGACCCCCAACCCGGTGGCCCTGGGATCGAACCTGAGCACCACGATCACCGTGCGCAACAACGGCCCGCTGCGGGCCACCGGCCCGCTGCGCGTGATCGACCGCCTGGGCAGCGAGACCTATGTGGGCCTGGGCGCCGGCAGCACCGGCTGGAGCTGCGTGCCCAGCGGCCAGGACGTGGTGTGCGACCACGCCAACAGCGGTGGCCTGGCGGTCAATGCCAGCCTGCCCACGCTGACGCTGATCACCCAGGCCACCGTGGCCGGCAGCCTGGGCAACGTGGCCTGCACCGGCACCAGCGTGCCGGCCGGCAGCGCGGCCAGCGCCAGCCCGCCGGTCGAGGGCGACCTGAACAGCGCCAACGACTGCGCCTCGGCCAGCGCCACGTCCACCACCGTGCGGCCCGATCTGGCGATCACCAAGACCACCAGCACGCCCACCGGCGGCGACAAGAGCGTCTCGCTCAGCGAGTCCAGCGCCACCTTCACGCTGGTGGTCAGCAACGCCTCGGCCACGGCCGAGGGCGCCACCGGCGTGGTCATCGAGGACACGCTGCCCAGCGGCCTGTACATCTCGGGCCGCACCACGATCACCGCCCCGGTGGCCACCGTGTCGGGCGGCAGCACGGCGGTGTTCGGCTGTGCGGTGTCGGGGGCCACGGTCACCTGCACCCAGACCGGCGGCGTGCTGGCCCGGGGCGAGACCGTCACGGTGCCGATCACCGTGAACCGCCCGTTCCGCGACGGCAGCTTCACCAACACCGCCACGGTGCGCAACACCGCCGAGGGCGACCCGGACGCCAGCAACAACAGCGCGTCCGACACGCTCAGCGTCGCACCGATCGCCGATGTGCAGATGACCGGCAAGACGGTGCTGCCCGCGGCCGTGCGGGCCGGCGAGAACGCCACCTACACGCTCTCGTACCGCAACAACGGTCCGTCGGTGGCGCAGGACGTGCGCATCACCGACACGATGAGCTTCCCGGCCGGCGACAGCGGCCTGACCGTGGTGTCGATCGCCAGCAGCCGCTCGGGCTCCACCTGCAGCATCGCCGCCGGCGCGCAGCTGACCCCGGCCGCACCGGCGTTCACCTGCGACATCGGCACACTGGCCGATGGCCAGACCGAATCGGTGACGCTGGTGGTGCGGCCCAACTTCCTGGCGCCGAACCTGGCGCGCAGCTTCACCAACATCGCCCAGATCACCACCAGCAGCACCGAGAACCCGGCCGGCGGCGACAACGGCAACAACAGCCAGAGCGCCACGCTGGCGGTCAACCCCGCGGCCATCGACCTGCTGGTCAACAAGGTGGACGTGCCCGACCTGGTGATCGGCGGCACCGGCGACCCGGTGCCCTATACCGACAACGCCACCTTCATCAACTACCGCGTGCGCGTGACCAGCGCCGGCCCCTCGTACGGCACCAACGTGCGGATCACCGAGCGCATGACGCCGCCGTCGACCGCCACCGTCACCTTCGTCTGCGACACCACGGTGGCCGGCGGCGCCACCTGCAACAGCCCGCCGCTGTGCTCGGTGAGCAATGTGCAGTCGGGCACCGGCACGGCCATCCCGGCCTTCACCTGCGATGTGCCGGCCGGCACCGCCACCACCGGCAGCGGCCGCGGCGAACTGGCCAGCGGCCAGAGCAAGGACATCTTCCTGCGCTTCCAGGTGAACCAGACACCCGCCCCGCGTGGCGACGTGTTCAGCAACCAGGTCACCGTGTCGGCCAACGAACCCGAGACGCGCACCGACAACGACACCGTCACCGAGACCACCACCACGCGCCAGCGCATCGACCTGCGCGTGACCAAGGCGGCCAGCGCCAGCCCGGTGCAGATGCGCCAGCCCTTCAACTGGGTGATCACCGTGGCCAACCGCGGCCCCGGCAATTCACTGCAGACCGACCTGAGCGACACGCTGCCGGTGGGCAGCGAGGCCACCGGCCCAGTGACCTGGACCAGCTCGGCGCCGACGGCCACCACCACCACCGGCACCTGCACGGTCGCCGGCCGCGCGATCAGCTGCGCGCTGGGCCAGCTGAACGCCGATGGCACCGCCACCATCACGGTGCCGGTGCGCTTCACCAGCTTCCCCACGGGCGGCAGTGCCAGCAACAGCGCCACGGTGGACACCGATCCCAACAAGACCGGTGCCATGGACGTGCCCGGCGGCAACAACACCGGCACGGCCACCGTGCAGGTGCAGCAAAGCTCGGTGAGCGGCACCGTGTTCCAGGACCGCGACCGCAGCGGCAGCAGTGGTGGTGTGCCCCAGGCTGCCGCCAGCGAGCCGCGCATCGCCGGCGTGACGCTGACGCTGACCGGCACCGATGCCTACGGCAACGCGGTGAGCCAGACCACCACCACCGACGCCAGCGGCAACTACAGCTTCAGCGGCCTGTCGCCGTCGGACGCCAACGGCTACACCGTCACCGAAACCCAACCCGCGGGTTACGTGAACGGCCCGGTGGCGCCGCCCACCAGCGGCGCGCTGGCCCCCACGGCCGGCGGCAGCTACAGCGCGGGTACCGGCGGCAGCGGCAACTCCAGCTACAGCGCCATCGTGCTGCCGGCCAACACCGCGGCCACGCAGTACCACTTCCCCGAGCTGCGCCAGCCCAGCCTGTCGGGCTTCGTGTACCTGGACCTGAACACCAATGCCACGCGCGATGCCGGCAGCGACACCGGCATCAGCGGCGCCACCGTGCGCCTGCTGAACGCCAGCACCGGTGCCGTGGTGGCCACCACCACCACCGATGCCAGCGGCGCCTATGCCTTCACCGGCCTGGATCCGCTGATCGCCTACACGCTGGAAGAGCCGCTGCCCGCCAGCCCGGCCAACCTGCAGCGCTCGGGCCTGAACCCCGGCCTGATCGGCGGTGCGGCCTGCGCCAGCGGCTGCACGGCCCAGCCCGACACGCCGGCCAGCGGCACCGACCGCATCGCCAGCATCGACCTGTCGGCCGGGGTGGACGGCACGCTGTTCAACTTCGGCGAGCGTGTGGTGCCGCTCACCAGCATCAGCGGCCTGGTCTACCTGGATGCCAACCGCGACAACGCGCTGGGCAGCGGCGAGAGCACGCGCATCGGCGGCGTCACCATCCGCCTGGTGCAGGGCGCCGATTGCGCCAGCGGCACCGTGCTGCAAACCACCACCAGCGCCGCCGATGGCAGCTGGCGCTTCGACAACGTCACCGTCGGCCAGAACTACCTGGTCTGCGAGACACAGCCCGCCGGCTACGGCAACGGCAACGCCAATGGCACGGCCGGCAGCAACCAGATCAGCATCAGCAACCTGGTGGCCGGCGGCTCGTCGGGCCACCTGTTCGGTGAGACCCTGGCCGCGATCAGCGGCAGCGTCTACCAGGACACCGGTGCTGGCACGCTGGCCCACCACGACAACGGCGTGCGCAACAGCGGCGAGCTGGGCATTGCCGGCGTGCCGGTGCGCCTGAGCGGCACCGATGCCAATGGCAACGCGGTGAACCTGAGCACCACCACCGATGCCGACGGCAACTTCACGTTCGACGGCCTGGCGCCGTCCAGCGCCGCGGGCTACACGCTGACCGAAGGCACGATCCCGGCGTCGGCGGGTACCTTTGCCGATGGCCGCGAGGCGGCCGGCTCGGCCGGTGGCAGCACGGCCGTCAATGACGTCATCAGTGCCATCGTGCTGCCAGCCGGCACGCAGGCCACGGGCTACACCTTCGGCGAACTGCCGCTGGCGCCGATCAGCGGCACGGTCTACATCGACCGCAACCGCAATGGCGCGGCCGATGCCACGCCCACCGATGGCCGCATCGCGGGCGTCACGCTCACGCTGTATGCCGGCACCGCCTGCAGCGGCACGCCGCTGGCCACCACCCGCAGCGACAGCAACGGCAACTTCAGCTTCAGCGGCTTTGCCGCCGGCGCCACCTACACCGTGTGCGAGACCCAGCCCGCCGGCTATGCCGACGGCGGCGTCAACCCCGGCACCAACAGCGCCAGCGCGGTGGCCAATGCCATCACCATCACCAACCTGCCCGCCACGGGCTCGGCGGGCAATCTGTTCGGTGAGCGCGTCGGCTCGCTGGCCGGTGGCGTGTACCTCGATGCCAACCACGACGGCACGCGCCAGAGCGGCGAGACCGGCATCGCCGGCGTCACCGTCACGCTGACCGGCACCGATGCCGCCGGCAACGCGGTGAACCGCAGCACCACCACCGACGCCTCGGGCCACTGGTCGTTCACCGATCTGCTGGCCGCCGGCCCGGCCGGCTACACCGTCACCGAGCAGACGGCGCAGCCGGTGGTCACCGTGTCGGGCGCCAGCGTCACCACGCTGAACGGCCGCAGCACGGCCGGCAGCGCGGGCGGCACGGCCACGGCGCCGGGCACCACGCCCAGCGTCATCAGCGCCATCGCGCTGCCGGCCGGCACCGATGCCACGGCCTACCAGTTCGGCGAAATCCTGCCGGTGGCCATCAGCGGCACCGTGTTCCTCGACCTCGACAACAACGGCGTGCAGAACCTGCCCGGCGACACCGGCATCGCCGGCGTCACGCTGCGCATCACTGGCACCGACGACACCGGCGCCGCGGTCAGCCGCAGCGTCACCACCGGCGCCGACGGCAGCTACAGCGTGGCCGACCTGCGCCCCGGCACCTACACGGTCACCGAGCCCACGCAGCCCGGCGGCACCAGCAACGGCACCACGGTGCCGGGCAGTGCCGGCGGCACGGCCACGGCGCAGGCCACCGCGCCCAGCGCCATCAGCGGCATCGTGCTCACCACGCCGGGCGGGGCCGCCACGGCCAACAACTTCGGCGAGATCCCGAGCAACAGCGCCATCACCGGACGCGTGTGGCTGGACAGTGACAACAACGGCACGGCCGATGCGGGCGAGACCGGCATCGCCGGTGTCACGCTGACGCTGACCGGCACCGACACCACCGGCCAGGCCGTCACCCGCAGCACCACCACCGACGCACTGGGCAACTACCGCTTCGAGGCCCTGACGCCCGGCACCTACACGGTGACCGAGCCCACCCAGCCCACTAGCACGGTGGATGGCCAGGTGCGCGCCGGCTCCACCGGCGGCACGGCCACGGCCAAGGGCAGCACGCCCAGCGTCATCAGCGCCATTGCGCTGGGCGTGGCGCAGGTGTCCAGCGCCAACGACTTCGGCGAAGTGCTGGCCGGCCACATCGCCGGCCGCGTGTGGGGCGACAGCAATGACAACGGCGCCATCGACAGCGTCGAATCCGGCATCGCCAACGTCACGCTGGTGCTCACCGGCACCGACGACCTGGGCCGTGCGGTGAACCTCACGGTCACCACCGCCGCCAACGGCAGCTATGCCTTCGAGGGCCTGCGTCCGGGCACCTACACCGTCACCGAGCCCACGCAGCCGGCCGGCACGCTGAACGGCCAGACCCTGGCGGGCTCGCTGGGCGGCACGGCCACGGCCGTGGGCACCACGCCGTCGGCGATCAGTGGCATCGTGCTGCCGCCGGGCGGCGAGAGCGTGGCCAACAACTTCGCCGAGATCGGCCAGTCGCCCGACCTGCGCGTGCGCAAGACGCATGACGAGGCGATCTTCACCGTCGGCAAGGCGGCCACCTGGCGCATCAGCGTACGCAACGTGGGCGAGCTGGCCAGCAGCGGCCCCTACACCGTCACCGACCAGCTGCCTGTCGGCGTGACCCTGGCCACCACGCCCAGCGGCAACGGCTGGGTGTGCACCGGCGCGGCGGGTGCGTCGCAGTTCAGCTGCAGCAGCAGCACCGTGATCGGCGTGGGCAGCACCAGCGCCGATGTCATCACCGCCGTCACCACGGTGGGCGCCGCCGCGGCCCATGCCTCGCCGGTGAACAACGCGGTGATGGTCGATGGCGGTGGCGAGCTCGAAGTGCGCCGACCCAGCGCGGCCGAGCGTGCGGCCATGGCCGGCAACATCGCGGCCCTGCCGCTGTGCGGCAGCGTGCCGGCGTACAACGCCTGCCGCGACGCGGCACCGGTGCAACTGGCCGCCTCGCTGTCGGGCACGGTGTGGTTCGACGTCGGCAGCAGCACCCGCGTGCTCGATGCCGGCGACAAGCGCCTGCCCGGCTGGGGTGTGGAAGTGGTGGATCCGGCGAGCGGCCAGATCGTGGCCCGCGGCACCACCGCCACCGACGGCAGCTACCAGATCACCGAGCTGACGCCCGGTATCGAATACGCCGTGCGCTTCCGTGACCCGGTGTCGCAGGTGGTGATGGGCTACCCGGTCAATGGCGAGACCGCGACCGGCTCGTCGGGCGCAGCCTGCCCGGCCGGCACGCGGGCCGCGGGCGTGGCCACCTCCTGCGTGGGCAGCGGCAACGCGCAGCTGAGCGTGGTGCTGGCCCCGGGCCAGGAGCTCACGCAGCAAAGCCTGCCGGTCGATCCGAGCGGCGTGGTCTATGACGCCGGCACGCGCACCGCGGTGCCGGGGGCGGTGGTCACGCTGGCCCCCAGCGGCAGCTGCCCCGGCTGGAACCCGGTGACGCAGATCGTCGGTGCCACGCTGGGCGGCTACACGGTCAGCGGCAACGCCATCTCGATGACCGTGGGCGACAACGGGCTGTACCAGTTCCTGTTCGGCCCGCTGGCGCCGGCCAGCTGCACCTTCGCAATCACGGTCACACCGCCGTCGGGCTATGCCTTCCCGTCGCAGGCTCTGCCGCCCCTGGCCGGGCCGCTGGTGCCCAGCGGTGCCGCGGGCACCCGCTTCGCGGTGCAGCCCTCGGCCGCGCCGCCCACCGGCAGCGACACGCCGTACTACCTGTCGATCCAGACCGGCTCCGGCGGCCCCGACGTGGTCAACAACCACATCCCGATCGACCCGGCGCTGCCGACCGGCATCACTTTGAGCAAGACCGGCGACAAGTCGGTGGCCGAGGTGGGCGACAGCGTGCGCTACACCATCACGGTGCAGGTCACCAGCGGCCCGAAGCCGCGCCAGACCACGGTGGTCGACCGCCTGCCGGCCGGCTTCACCTACATCCGCGGCACGGCCACGGTGGACGGTGTGGCCATCGCCGACCCGCAAGGCGGTTTGGGCCCCACGCTGGCCTTCCACCTGGGCGCCATCGGCCCCAGCGGCCAGGCGGTGCTGAAGTACCGCGTGCGCGTCGGCGTCGGTGCCCAGCAGGGTGACGGCATCAACCGCGCCCGTGCCCATGCCTGCGGCCTGCCCGCCGGCTGCGTGGACGCCGGCTTCAACCCGGTGGGTGGCGCCGTGGCCACCAACGAGGGCCGCCATGCCGTGCGTGTGAGCGGCGGCGTGTTCGCCACCGAGGCCTGCGTGCTGGGCAAGGTGTTCGTCGACTGCAACGGCAACCATGTGCAGGACCGCGAGGAGCTCGGCGTGCCGGGCGTGCGCCTGATGCTCAGCGATGGCACCACGCTGATCAGCGACTCCGAGGGCAAGTACAGCGTGTGCGGCCTGCCGCCGCGCAGTGCGGTGATCAAGGTGGATCCGGCCACGCTGCCGCGCGGCAGCCGCCTGACCACCAGCAGCAACCGCAACCTGGGTGACGCCGGCAGCCTGTGGCTGGACCTGAAGACCGGCGAGCTGCACCGTGCCGACTTCATCGAAGGCAGCTGCAGCAACACCGTGCTCGAGCAGGTCAAGGCCCGCCGCGCCCAGGGCGAGGTGCGTGCGCCCGAGACCGAGAAGCAGGGCGGCCCCGCGCTGCGCTTCGACAGCAAGGCGCATGGCCTGAACACCCAGACCTCGCCGCAGCAGGGCACCGACGGTGCCAACCAGCTGGCGCCCAAGCCGCGCACCGCGGCACCCGGCGCCGAGCCGATGCCGCAGCGCACCCAGACCGAAAGCAACGTGCCGACTCCGCAACTGCCGATGAACCGGCCGCCACCCGACGGGCGAGACGCGTCGCAGGCGCCCGATGCCGCCAACGCCGCGAACACCGCCCAGGCCCAAGCCAACGGAGGCTCGAATGGCACGCGCTGATCGCCGCCTCCATCGCCCGGCCGGTCGCTGGGCCATGTGTCCGCTGGCCTGTGCCGCGGCCGCCGTGCTGGGCCTGAACACGCCCTGGGCGCAGGCCCAGTCGAGTGCTGGCAGCGCACCGCCGGCGGGCTCGCCCACCGATGTGCGCTACACCCCGCTGTCGGCCGGCGATGCGCGCCTCTTCCCGCAGATCCCCGGCCAGGACGCCCAGCCCGGCGTGCTGTTCCGCGGTGAGCGCGCCGGCGTCAACTACGCGGCCAATGCCGGCGTGCAGCGCATCGTGGTCGAAGTGGATCGCGACGGTGTGCCGGCCGATGGCCAGAGCCCGGTGCAGCTCACCGTGCGCCTCTTTGATGCCAAGGGCCAGCCGCTGGTGGGCGAGGCCTTCGCCACCCTCGAGCATTCGGGCGGCCGCGTGCTGCTGCCCGGCGCGCACACCGACGAGGCCGGCCCGCGTGGCCTGGATGCCGACCGCACGGTACCCGGCGTACAGCTCAAGGTGACGGGCGGCGTGGCCACCTTCACGCTGCTGGCCCCCGCTACTGCGCAGGATGTGCGCGTGCGCGTCAGCGCCGGCGATCACGAGGCGGCGGGCACCATCAGCTTCGTGCCCGAGCTGCGCCAGATGGTGGCCGCCGGCCTGGTGGAAGGCATCGTCAACTTCCGCAACCACGCGGTGCTGACGCCGGTGCGCCAGGGCGACGCCTTCGAGCGCGAGATCCAGTCCTGGGCGCGCGAGTTCAGCGGCGGCAAGGCCAACATCGGCGCGCGCACGGCCTTCTTCCTGAAGGGCACGATCCGTGGCGACCTTTTGCTGACCGCCGGCTACGACTCCGACAAGGACACCCGCGCGCGCCTGCTGCGCGACATCCGGCCCGACGAGTATTACCCGGTCTATGGCGATGCCTCGCTGCGCAGTGTGGACGCGCGCTCGGGCAGCCGCCTGTTCGTGCGCGTCGACCAGGCCAAGAGCTACGCGCTGTACGGTGACTTCGCCACCGGCGACGGCTTCTCGCAACCCATCGGCCAGGGCAACGTGGCCTCGCTGAAGGCGCGCAGCCTGGGCGCCTGGAACCGCACCGCCACCGGCGTGCGCCTGCACCACGAAGAGGGCCGCGTGGTCGGCAACCTGTTCGTGTTCCAGGACACGCTGCGCAACGTGGTGGAGGAGTTCTCCAGCCAGGGCTCGGGCCCCTACGGCCTGCGCAACAGCGCGGTGGTGGAGGGCAGCGAAAAGGTCGAGGTGGTAGTGCGTGACCGCGCCCAGCCGGCGCGCATCGTCAGCGTGCGCGCACTTGCGCGGCTGATCGACTACAGCTTCGAGCCCTTCTCGGGCCGCATCCTGCTCAGCCAGTTCCTGCCGGCGGTGGACGACAGCCTGAACCCCGTGTCGCTGCGCGTCAGCTACGAGGTGGACCAGGGCGGCGACCCGTACTGGACCGTGGGCGGCGACGCCCAGGTGAAGCTGACCGATGCGATCGAGGTCGGCGGCTCGCTGGTGAAGGACCGCAACCCGCTCAGCCCCTATGACCTGGCCAGCGCCAACGCCACCTGGCGCATGGGCCCACGCACCGCGGCCGTGGTGGAAGTGGCGCAGAGCACCAGCACCGTCAACACCAACCCGGCCAACCAGAACGTCACGCCGGGCCTGGCCGGCCGCACGGGCGAAGTGACCGGCAAGGCCGCGCGCCTGGAGTTCACGCACGAGGACGAACGCACCGAGGCACGCCTGTCGGCCGGCCGCTCGTCGCCGGCCTTCAACAACCCCGGCGCACCGCTCAGCGGCGGCCGTGGCGAGGCCTACGGCATCGCGGGCATCAAGCTCACGCCCGAGCTCAAGGCCTATGTGGAAGGCTACAAGAGCGAGGACCGCAACACCGGTGGCGGCGACCGCAGCCAGGCCGGCCTGGGCCTGCGCTGGCTGGCCAGCGAGCGCCTCACGCTCGATGCCAGCCTGCGCAGCGCGCGCGAGACCGTGGGCACGCATGGCAACGGCGTGCTCACCTCGCCGTTCGGCCTGACGTCCGGATTGAGCGGCAGCATCGCCACCGGCTCGGCCGGCGGTGCACTGGGCTATGGCGCGGCGGTGCTCGATCCGGTCAGCGGCCTGCCGGTCATCACGCAGGGCGGCCTGAGCACCGCCACCACCAGTCTGGCCGCGGGCACCCAGCTGAGCAGCGACACCGTGCGCCTGGGCCTGGGCTGGCGTGCCACCGATCTGATGCGCCTGGGCGCCGAGGTCGAGACCGATGTGTCGGGTGACAGCCGTCGCCGCGCGGCGCTGGGCGCCGATTACCAGGTGGCCGAGCGCACGCGCCTGTACGGCCGCTACGAGCGCCAGAGCGGCTGGGTGCAGATGGCGGGCGTCTCCGACACCGGGCGCTCGGCCTCGGCCTTCGCCTTCGGCGTCGAGTCCACCTACCTGAAGGACACGCAGCTGTTCAGCGAGTACCGGCTGCGCGATGCGGTGTCGGGCCGTGACCTGCAACTGGCCTCGGGCGTGCGCCAGGGCTGGGACATAGCCGAGGGCTGGCGGGCCACCGGCGCCTACGAGCAGGTCAACGTGCTGTCGGGCAGCACCGCCAAGACGCAGGCAGTGGCCGGCGCGCTCGACTGGACGGCGCACCCGCTGTGGCGTGCCGGCACGCGGCTGGAAGTGCGCCGCTCAGGCGACCTGGCCGGCACCGCCGACAACGACGCCTTCACCACCACGCTGTGGCAGGTGACGGTGGCGCGCAAGCTCGACCGCGACTGGACGCTGCTGGGCCGCAACTACCTGCTGCGCACCGACTACGCCGCGCGTGGCGACGTGCTGCAGGACCGTGCCCAGATCGGCCTGGCCTACCGCGACACCGACACCAACCGCGTTAATGCGCTGGCGCGCATCGAGCACAAGCTCGAGCGCGATGCCAGCAATGCCACGGTGGGCGAACTGCGCACGCGCGCCTGGATCGCCTCGGCCCATGCCGACTGGCATCCCACGCGGCCGTGGTGGTTCACCGGCCGCGTGGCGGGCAAGTGGCAGACCGACCGCTTCGAGGCCGGCGTGAGCGACAGCTTCCGTGCCCAATTGGTCTCGGGCCGTGTCGTCTACGACATCACCGAGCGCTGGGACATCGGCGCGATGGCCGCGGCCCAGATCGGCCAGCACGGCGCGCGGCAGACGGCCTTCGGTGTCGAGGCCGGCTACCTGCTGCGCACCAACCTCTGGCTGAGCGCCGGCGTCAACGCCACCGGCTTTGCCGGCGATGCCGACCTGGCCGGCTACGAGTACACCCGCTCGGGCGCCTATGTGCGCCTGCGTTTCAAGTTCGACGAGAACCTGTTCAAGCGCCGTGACCACGAGGTCAACCGGAGTCTCGACCGATGACATCCCCGATGAAGCTCCTTCCCCTGGCCACGCTGGCCGCCGCCGCCCTGCTGCCTGCCGCCGTGCAGGCCCAGGCCACCCAGCTCACGCCCGCGCCGCAGCGCATCAGCGATGTGGCGATTGCTGCCGACCAGCGGGCCTACGAGGGCCTGCAGGCGCGCATCAAGGGCCTGAACGACAAGGGTCGGCCGGTGCGCGACTACCACCTCAGCAAGGCTCAGTGCTGGCTGGACGTGAGCTTCCACGAGTACACGCGCAATGACCGCGGCCCGTTCCCGCAGGCCGCACTGACCGAGAGCGAGAAGCTGGTGATGGCGATGGAGCAGGGCGCCCAGCCGCTGCCGATGGCCACGCCGCTGGTCGGCGAGGCCGTGGCCATCCGCCCCGACCTCTGGGCGGCAGCCAAGGCCCTGCCAGGCCATGCCGGCTGGCGCTGCGCGCAGCACAAGACCGCCTGCGCCGAGGTGGAGCTGGTGCATGCCGGCAACGAGCAGGCGCAGCAGGGCTGGCGCCATGCCAAGCCCTATGTGCAGATCGCCGAAGACCTGCTCGGCGAGGCCCGTGCGCTGGCCGAGGCCTGCGTGCCGCCGCCGGCGCCGCCCGCGCCCGCGCCCGTGCCGGTGCCGGTGCCGGTGCCGGTGCCGGTGCCCGTCCCGGTGGTGAAGGACGCGCCGCCGGTGGTGGTGCAGCAGTTCCAACTGGGCGCCCAGGTGGTGTTCAACTTCGACAAGCACACCGCGGCCGACATCCGCCCCTACAGCACGCTGCAGCTGGAACAACTGGTGGCCCAGGTGCGTGAGCAGAAGCTGGATGTGCAGGCCATCCGCCTGGTGGGCCATGCCGACCGCCTGAACAGCACCGGCCAGGCCGACTACAACCAGCAGCTGTCGGAAAAGCGCGTAGCCACCGTGCGCGACCTGCTGGTCAGGCTGGGCCTCGATGCCAGGCTGATCGAGACCGCCGCGCGCGGCGACCAGCAGCAGATCCAGGGCTGCGAGGCGCGCTTCAGCCGTCAGTCCGATCTGGAGGAATGCCTGCTGCCCAACCGGCGCGTCGAGGTCAGCATCCGCGCCAACCGGCGCTGAGCACGGGGCACCGCGCGGTGTCACACCGGGGGGCAGGAACGGCCTTTGCAGAGCGGCTGGGCCCTGTGCCCCGAAATCCCCCGGAGAGCCCCCCATGATCCACGTGATGTTGGCCATCGAGTCGGCCGAGCTGCGCGCGTCGTTCCGGCGCCGGATTTCCGGCGCGCCCGACCTGCGCGTGCTGGCCGAAGCCGAGAGCCTGGACCGCGCCTGCGAGCCGCTGCGCCTGCAGGGCGTGGACGTGGTGCTGGCGGCTCTGCCGCTGGCCGGGGCCACCACCGCCGCCGGCCTGGTGGGTGCGCTGCGCCGCCAGGCGCCGCAGGCGCGCGTGCTGCTGCTGGGCGGCCCGGCGTCTGCAGCGGCCACCGGCCCGTGTGACGCCTCACTGGCGCTGCAGGCCGGCGCCATGGGCTGGATGCCGCACGAGTGCGAGGCCGGCGCGCTGCTGCCGGCCGTGCGCGGCGTGGCCTCGGGACGCCGGGTGTTCCCGCCGGCCGTGCTGCGCACCTGGCTCGATGCCGGCCAGCCCATGACCCGCGGCCCGCTGGCCGGGCTGACCCCGCGCGAGTACGAGGTGCTGCGCATGGCCACCGACGGCCTCACCGTCACGTCGATCGGCCGCGCGCTGCAGCTCAGCCACCAGGCCATCCACGGCACCATGTCCAGCGTGCGCCGCAAGCTCGACGCCCCCAGCGACTTCAGCCTGATGCGTCTCGTGGCGGAACAGCGGCTGTACCACGGTTGAGCGTTCGCGCGGCGGCGCCCCCGGGCAGCACCCGGCCGACAATCGCCGCCATGGCGCCGCCGCTCCCGTCCGAATCCACCCCGTCCAACGCGTCCACGGCCGCGGCGGCCGCCGCGCCGCCGCCGCTGGACCTGCCGCGCCTGCTGATGCGCCGCTCGGCCGGTGTGGCCGCCGCCGTGCTGCTGCTGGCCCTGCTGCTGGGCCTGGCGCGCATGGCCGACGACATGGCCGACGAGGTGGATGCCGCGATGGCCCTGGCCGACACCGTGGCCCAGCTGGCGCACCTGCCGGCACACGACGACGCCCAGGCCCTGGCCCTGCTGCGCCGCGTGCAGAGCGCCCACCGCCTGCGCCACCTGGTGCTGCAGGTGGCCGACGAGGGCGGCCAGGTGCTGCTGGCGCCGCAGCCCGAGCCGCGCGCCGCCTGGCCGCTGGAACTGGCGCTGCGCCTGCACCGCTGGCTGGACGGGCCGGTGGACGAGCGCCGCGTGGCCTGGGCCGTGCCGCGCCAGGAGGGGCGGCGCTGGATCGTCTCGCTGACCGCCTCGCACGAGAGCGAGCGGCGCGAGGCCCTGGTCAGCCTGGCCGGCATGCTGGGCCTGCTGCTGCTGGCCGTGGTGGCGCTGCTGCTGGCCATGCGGGCCAACCTGCACCATGCCCTGCGCCCGCTGGGCCGCCTGCTGGGCGCCATCGGGGCCATCGAGGGGCATGACACCCGCGCCGTGCGGGCGCTGCCGGCCATGCCCATCCGCGAACTGGAGGCCCTGGCTGCTGCGCTGCGCCACCTGGCCCAGGCGCTGGACGACGAGCAGGCGCGGCGCCGCCGCCTGAGCCAGCAGGTGCTCACGCTGCAGGAGGACGAGCGCATGCGCCTGGCGCGCGACCTGCATGATGAATTCGGCCAGCGCCTGACCGCGCTGCGGGCCGATGCCGCCTGGCTGATGCGCCGCCTGCAGGGCGACGCCACCTTGCAGCCGGTGGTGGCCGGCATCGCCGAGCACGGCCAGGCCATCCAGCGCGATGTGCGCGCGCTGCTCGGCCAGCTGCAGCCCTTTGGCGCCAGCGATGCCGGCCAGCCCGAGCCGATGCCGCGGCTGCAGGCGTTGGTGCAGGGCCTGGTGGCCGCCTGGCAGGCGCCGGGGCGCGAGGCGCGCGCGCAGTTGCGCCTGGTGTGGCGCTGGCGCGCCGACGACCGGCAGCCCTGGGCCGAGGCGCCACCGGCCCTGGCCCCGCTGGCCGGGCTGGGCCTGCCGCGGCCGCTGGCACTGGCGCTGTACCGCATCAGCCAGGAGGCGCTGACCAACGTGATGCGCCATGCCCAGGCCGCGCAGGCCGAGCTGTGCCTGGGCTTCACCGGCGCGGCCATGGCCGGTGCGCCGCTGCAGATCGACTGGCAGGTCAGCGACGACGGCCGCGGCCTGCCCGACGCGCAGCTGGGCGATGCGGCCGCGCGTGGCAACGGCATCGCCGGCCTGCGCGAGCGGGTGTGGGCGCAGGGCGGCGATCTGCAGCTGGGCCCGGCCAGCCCCGGCGCAGCGCGGCCGGGCCTGCGCCTGGCCACCACGCTGCAGGCACACTGGCAGGCCGTGAACGACGCCGCCCCATGAACCCGACAGCCACTCATCCCGCCACCACGCCGGTGCGCGTGATGCTGGTCGACGACCATGCCATCGTGCGCGCCGGCTACCGCCGCCTGCTCGACCTGGAACCCGGCTTTGCGGTGGTGGCGGAATGCGGCGATGGCGATGCCGCCTTCGCGCAGCTGCAGCGCATGGCCGATGCCCGCCCGCCGGCGGTGGACCTGGTGGTGCTGGACCTGTCGATGCCCGGCCGCAGCGGGCTGGATCTGCTGCGCCGCATCGGCCTGCGCTGGCCGGTGCTGCGCGTGCTGGTGTTCAGCATGCACGACAGCCCGGCCATGGTGGCCCAGGCGCTGAAGGCCGGCGCGCATGGCTTCGTCACCAAGAGCAGCGAGCCCGACGAACTGGTGGCCGCGCTGCGCCGCGTGGCGGCCGGCGAGGTGGGCGTGTGCTCGGCCGACATCGCCGGCAGTGCCGAGACGCCCGCCGCCCAGCCGCCGCACATGGCGCTGAGCGTGCGCGAGTTCGACGTGCTGCGCGGCCTGGTGGAGGGCCTGGGCATCGAGCAGATCGCCGAGCGCCTGCACCTGAGCCCCAAGACGGTCAGCAACCACCAGACGCAGATCCGCCAGCGCCTGGGCGTGGCCACCGCCGTGGAGCTGCTGCGCTACGCCCAGCAGCACCGGCTGTTCGTGCCCTGAGGGCCAACCCCGATCCGCATCGGGAAGTTTTCCCAGTCGTTCTGGCGCGAAACCTGCGCACCCTCGGGGCGATTCTTTCGCCCTGACACACAACGATTCGGAGACCTGTTCGTGCGCCGCCTTGCCTGCCTCACCCGCTCAACCAACCTGGCCCTGCGTCCCGTGGCCGCTGCCGCGCTGGCCCTGGCCGCCGGCGCCGCGCTGGCCCAGCCCTCCGCCTCGGCCCCCACGCAGCGCGTGGAGGTGATCGCCCCCGCGCCGCTGCCGGGGCTGGAGATCGCCCGCGACCAGGTGCCCGCGCCGGTGCAGGTGCTGCGCGCCGACGCGCTGTCGCAAGGCGGCGATGCCGACCTGGCCACCACGCTGAACCGGCGCCTGGGCGGCGTGTACCTCAACGACGTGCAGGGCAACCCCTTCCAGGCCGATGTGAACTACCGCGGCTTCACCGCCTCGCCGCTGCTGGGCACGGCGCAGGGCCTGTCGGTCTATCTGGATGGCCTGCGCCTGAACCAGCCCTTCGGCGACGTGGTGAGCTGGGACCTGATCCCGAAGAACGCCATCGCGCAGGCCGTGCTGATGCCCGGCGCCAACCCGCTGTTCGGGTTGAACACGCTGGGCGGCGCGCTGGCGCTGCAGACCAAGGATGGCCTGCGCCACGCCGGCACCGTGCTGCATGCCGGCGCCGGCAGCCACGGTCGCGCCAGCCTGGGCTTCGAGCATGGCGGCCACCAGGCCGGTGGCGAGATGCACTGGTACCTGGCCGGCCAGCAGGAGCAGACCCAGGGCTGGCGCACCGACTCGGCCAGCCGTGTGGGCCAGGTTTTCGGCAAGCTGGGCCTGCGCCGCGGCGCCACCGACTTCACGCTGAGCGCCGCGCTGGCCGAGACGCGCATGAACGGCAACGGCCTGCAGGAGCAGCGCCTGCTGGATGCCGACCACCGCAGCGTCTACACCCGCCCCGACACCACGCGCAACCGCTCGGCGCTGGTGAACCTGGCGGCCACCACCGCGCTGTCGGACCACCTGCGCCTGACCACCCAGCTGCATGCGCGCACCGTGCGCACCCGCGCGCTGAACGCCGACATCAACGAGGATTCGCTGGACCAGTCGGTCTACCAGCCCAGCGCCGCCGACCAGGCGGCCCTGGCCGCCGCCGGCTACAGCGGCTACCCCGCCAGCGGCGCCACCGCCGCCAACACGCCGTTCCCGAAGTGGCGCTGCATCGCCCAGGCGCTGCAGAACGACGAGCCGGCCGAGAAGTGCAATGGCCTGATCACGCGCGGCAGCACGCACCAGGCGCAGTGGGGCCTGTCGGCCCAGCTGGCCGGTGAGGTGGCCGGCCCGGTGGGCACCCACCGCTGGGTGCTGGGCGCGGCCCACGAGCGCAGCCGCATCAGCTTCCACCAACTGTCCGAACTGGGCTACCTGAATGCCGACCGCACCGTCACCGGCGTGGGCGCCTTCGCCGACGGCCTGAGCGGCGGCGACATCGATGGCGAGCCCTTCGACACCCAGGTGCGGCTGCGCTCGCGCAGCCACACCAGCAGCGTGTACGCCAGCGACACCGTGGCCCTGAACCCGCGCACCCACCTGACGCTGGCCGCCCGCTACAACCGCTCCGTGGTGCACACGCTGGACGAACTGCAGCCCCAGGGCGGCACCGGCTCGCTGAACGGCGACCATGTGTTCGCCCGCGTCAACCCGGCGCTGGGCCTGACCTGGGCCGCCACGCCGGCCGTCACGCTGTACGCCGGTGCCAACCAGGGCAGCCGCGCGCCCTCGGCCATCGAGCTGGGTTGCGCCGATCCCGACAGCCCCTGCAAGCTGCCCAACAGCATGGCCGGCGATCCGCCACTGCGACAGGTGGTGACCACCAACCTGGAAGCCGGGCTGCGCGGCCGCACCGCCGCGGGCCTGAGCTGGAACGTGGGCGTGTTCCGCGCCGACAACAAGGACGACATCCTGTTCGTGGCCGACAACGCCGCGGGCTTCGGCTACTTCAAGAACTTCGGCAAGACCCGCCGCCAGGGCCTGGAAGCCGGCTTCAGCGCCGGCGTGCCGGGCTGGCAGGGTGCCAGCGTGGGCGCCCAGCTCACGCTGCTGGACGCCACCTTC
Source organism: Pseudaquabacterium inlustre (assembly GCF_038066595.1). Taxonomy (NCBI): domain Bacteria; kingdom Pseudomonadati; phylum Pseudomonadota; class Betaproteobacteria; order Burkholderiales; family Sphaerotilaceae; genus Pseudaquabacterium; species Pseudaquabacterium inlustre. The sequence continues at coordinate 871,018 of NZ_JBBUTH010000001.1, read as the reverse complement.
CGCAGCACCGAGGTGCTGGGCGGCGCCGGCAACAGCAGCAACAACGAGGCCGTGGACGAGGGCCTGCCCGGCGTGGATGGCACGATCACCGTGCAGCCCGGCCACCGCATCCCGCTGACGCCGCGCCGGCAGCTCAAGCTGTTTGCCGAGGCACCCATCGCCGCCGGCTGGACGGCCAGCGTGGACGTGGTCGCGATGTCCGGCGCGTATGCGCGCGGCAACGAGAACAACGCGCACCAGCCCGACGGCACCTACTACCTGGGGGCCGGCCGCAGCGCGGGTTATGCCCTGGCCAACGCCGGCCTGGCGTGGCAGCCCACGGCGGCCCTGCGCGTGGGTCTGCAGGTCAACAACCTGTTCGACCGCCGCTACGCCACGGCCGCGCAGCTGGGCGCCACCGGCTTCGACGCCAAGGGCAACTTCGTGGCGCGGCCGTTCCCGGCCAATGCCGAGGGCGACCGGCCGCTGGTCGGCTCGACCTTCTACGCGCCGGGGGCGCCGCGCAGCGTGGCGCTGACCGTGCGCTACGCGATCTGAGCCGTGCCGCGCCGGCTAGGCTGGCGCATGGCACACGGCCTCGATGTTGTTGCCCTCGGGGTCGATGACGAAGGCGCCGTAGTAGTGCGGGTGGTACTCGGGGCGCAGGCCCGGCGGGCCGTTGTCGCGCCCGCCGGCTGCGATGGCGGCCTGGTGGAACGCGTCCACCTGCGCGCGGCTGGCCGCCTTCCAGGCCAGGTGGCAGGCCGTGGTGGCCGGCGCGCCGCCATAGGGCGACGGCCCGTCGACGAACCACACATCGGCCTTGCGGCCATCGCGCTCGGCCGGGTCGGGATACGCGAAGCCCACGATGTGCACGCCGTGGTGGCCTTCGTAGCACAGCGTGTAGCCCAGCGGCGCCAGCGCGGCGCCGTAGAAGGCCTTGGCGCGCTGGATGTCGCTGACGCGGAAGGTCATGTGGTCGAGCATGGTGGTCTCCTTGGCGGCGGCCGGTGCCGGCCCGTCGCGCCGACTGTACAAACAGTCGGCCGCACACTTCAAATGCAAGACCTCTGACTCGGTGGTAACACTGCGTACCGCCGGCCCCTGGCGCACCTACACTCCGCCGCTTTTCGTCGCATCAGACTGGGGAGTTTTCTTGCGTACGACCAAAGCAGTTCGTTGGGGAGTGGCGCGGTGGATCCGCGTGGGGGCGGCACTGTCGCTGACCGGGGCGCTGGTGGCCTGCGGGGGAGGTGGCGGTGGCGAGGGCGACCGCACGGCGTCCACTACGCCGCCGACACCGACCACGCCCACCACACCCACCACGCCGACACCACCGGCCTCGGCCCCCGGTGGCAACCCCGGAACCGGTGCCCGCAGCGTGCAGACGGGCAAGGTCATCGACGGCTATGTGCGCGGCGCCACCGTGTGGCTGGACGTGAACGGCAACCACCAGCGCGATGCCGACGAGCCTGCGGCCGTGTCGCAGGCCGCCGGCGCCTACCAGCTGGAACTCACCGAGGCCCAGCGCGCCTGCCTGCCCTACGCCACGCTGTATGTCGACGTGCCGGTGGGCGCGGTGGACGAGGACAGCGGCCCGGTGCAGGCCGCCTACCAGATGGCCATGGCCCCGCGACTGCAGCCGCTGGGCGAGGATCAGGTGCTGAACGTCACGCCGCTGACCACCGCCATCTGGGACCAGGTGCGCAGCCGGCTGACGGCCTCGGCCCCCGGCCTGGGCAGCTGCGATCAGCTGCGCCAGAACCAGGCCCTGCGCGAGGGGCTGATGCAGGAGATCCGCTCGGTGATGGGCGATCTGGTGCGCCGCCACAACCTGTCGGAGGCGCGCATCCACGCCGACTTCATCCAGACGCAGGACGCGCCCAGCCATGCGCTGGCGCTCGACATCGTCAAGGGCCTGAAGGCCGGCTACGCCTACCAGCAGCAGCTGCAGGCGCGGTACCCCGACGCCACCTTCGTGCGGGCCGAGGTCTACCGCGGCCGCGGCACCCACACCGTGTACGACCGGGCCGACCGGTGGTACCGCAACGCCTCGGTCTGGCGCCCGGCGGGCTACGTCAGCGAGTGGGTGGCGCTGGACGACAGCCTGGGCCAGGTGAGGCAGGTGATGTCGTTGCGGCGGGAGGACAGGGCGCCCTGGGGCGCAGCCACGCTGACCACCACGCGCACGGCCTACAACTTCGACAGCAACCAGGCCGACTACCTGTGTGCGCTGGACGAGACCGTGTCGCAGGCCCAGGGCGGCACCAGCTACGCGCTGGCGGTGGTCTACGACGACCCCGTGCGCGAGGCCGATCCGCTGGCCTGCCTGGGTGAGCGCCATGCCACGCCGGGCGTGCCCCGGCAGCGCCACTACGACACCCACAGCACCGTGGGCCGGGTGAGCCACGACGCCAACCTGCGCTTCGGCAGCGCCCAGGCCGAGTACCAGGCGCTGCAGGACTGGCACCATCTGCAGGGCCGCAGCGGCGAACTCGACTTCGGCCGCGTGATCCAGCGCATCGCCGCCAGCGGCATCGGCTTCGACGAGGCGGTGCGTGTGGACACCGACAGCTGGTTCAAGCGCGTCACCGACGACACCGGCCTGCGCGTCACGCTGGAAAAGTCCAGCAGCGGCCCCTGGGTGCGCAGCCGCACGCTGGCCGATGGCACCAGCACCAGCGAGTGCAGCACCGACGCGGGCCAGACCTGGGCGGCCTGCCCGCGCTGACGCGTCGGCCGGGCTGGCCTCACTCGCTCTTGGCCAGCCCCATGCGCTCGACCACCTTGCGCTCGGTCTCGTACGAGACCTTGAGCGCGCGGCCGTACTCCTGCGGGCCCAGGTAAGCCAGTTCCTGGTCGTACACGGCCAGTTCGGCCACGTGGGCGGGGTCGTTCATCGCGGCGCGGAAGGCGTCGTGCAGCGTGGCGACGATGGGCGCCGGAATGCCCGCCGGGCCCACGATGCCGTAGGGCGAGGTGGCCACGATGCCGTGGCCCAGCTCCTTCAGCGTGGGCACGTTCGGCCAGCGCTTGGTGCGGTGCTCGCCAAAGGTCACCAGCAGGCGCAGGCGGCCCGAATCGACGAAGGGCCCGAAGCCGTTGCTGTTGACGCCCACCTGCACCTGGCCGGTGCTGACGGCGATCATCTGCTCGGCCGTGCCCTTGTACGGCACATGGTTGAACGTGAGGCCGCGGCGGCCGAACAGGTCGTCCATCACCACATGCGGCGTGGTGCCGGTGCCGTTGGTGGCGATGTTCAGCTCGCCCGGGTGGGCCTTGGCCCAGGCGAACAGGTCGTCCAGGCTCCTGAACGGGCTGTTGGCCGGCACCACGATGCCGAAGGTGACGCCCGAGATCTGGATGATGGGCGTGGTGTCGCGGATCGGGTCCCACAGCACCTTGCGCGTCCACGGCGCGCGCAGCACGGTCTGCGGCAACTGGGCCAGCGTGTAGCCGTCGGGCTGGGCCTGCTGGATGATGGGCATGGCCAGCGTGCCACCGGCGCCACCACGGTTTTCCACCAGCACCTTCTGGCCCAGACGGCGCGACACGCCGTCGGCCAGGATGCGGAAGGTGAGGTCGGTGGCGCCACCGGCCGGCCAGGGCAGCCAGATCGTGATGGGCCGCACCGGGAACGGTGCCTGCGCATGCGCCAGCGTGGCGCCCAGCGCCGGCCCCAGCGCCAGCGCGGCGCTGGCGCCCAGCAGCTTGCGGCGCGTGGGATCGTGGCGGTGCCGGCTGGCGCGCGGGGATCGGGTCATTGCCATTCGGTCAGCTCCATCACCAGCTTGCCGCCGTTGAGGAAGGTGGAGTTGTTGGTCGGTTCGCTGCGTTCCAGCTTCACCAGGCCCACGCCCTTGCAGTACCACTCGGTGGTGGCCAGCGGCATGTCGCGAAAGCCCACCACCGGGTCGGCGAACAGCTTCATCACCGCCGTGCCCTGCACGCGGATGCAGTCCTTGAAGTCGCCGGCACGGGTCTTCACCGCCTCGCCGAGTGCGGCGATCTGGTAGGTCATCACCACCGGCTTGTGCGTGTGGCGGATCTCGGGCGGGAACTCGGCGCCGCGCTTGAGCAGGTAGGCCGTGGTGGGCGCCTGCCAGCTGGTGCCCACGGCCAGCGGCATCTTCAGCACATAGCGTGCGGGCTTGTCGGGCTCGGGATCGGCCTGCAGATCGGTCTTGGCTGCAACGCGGTAGATGCCGGTGTCGTCGGCACGCAGCCAGTAGTCCACGCCGCTGGCGCTGCGCCGGCGCCAGCCCTTGCCACTGCCGGGCACGGTGTCGGGCAGGCTCTCGGCACCCAGCGTCGAGAGCTCCACCGTCTCCTTGTCCTGCGTGTTGTTCTCCCATTCGCTGACCTGCTCATAACGCCAGGTGTGGCCGGCCTCGAGCGGGAAGTAGCCGCTGGCGGCGGATTGGGAGCAGGCTTGCAGCAGCGTGGCCGCAGCGGCCAGCGCGGTGAGGGTGAGGGCGCGCCGCATGATCACTTTTCCGGAAGCTGGGGCGCGGGCATGTCGCGGATCTTGACTTCCTGTTCGTCGGCGCCGGGGCGCAGCCAGCCCAGGCCCTTCTTGCCGCGCTTGGGGGTGGCCTGGCCCATCTGGCTGACACCCTGGCGGGCCTTCTTCATGCCTTCGTTGAGCAGGGCGTGCAGGTCCTTGGTGTAGGGCAGCTTGTAGGCGCGCGGCTGCGGCACCGGTTTGCCGTTCTCGATGGCGTTGACCCACAGGTACAGCGCACCGACGGTCTTGTTGCTGGGCTCCTCGATCACCACCGCCAGCAGCGTGAAGCGCTCGGGCAGGGCGTCGGGCGTGGGCCAGCCCGACAGGTTGTGCACCACGTCGTCGGCCCAGAAATAGAACACGGCCACGCCGGCCACCAGCAGGCCCTTCAGCCAGACCGGCCAGCGGCTCCACAGCAGCGCCAGCGTGGCCAGCAGCACCAGGGCCGCGAACGAGAGGGTGAGGGCAAGTCCCATGGGCGTTACATCCGTTGCACGAGCTGCTTGGGCAGCGTGTTGATGTTGTTGGCGCTGCCATCGGGCAGCACCGTGAAGCGCACCAGCGTCACCTCGTCGCCCTTGCGGGCCAGGGTGGCGGTGCCGTAGTACACGACCTCGGCGCGCGGGTTGACCTTGACCACCGAGACGGTCACCTCCACCGGCTGGCCGTCCTTGCTGTCGTAGTAGTGGGCGTTGAAGCTGTACTCGCCCGGGGCGAATCCGCGCAGCGTGATGACCTCCTGGTTCAGCGGGTTCACGATGCTCTTGTTGTTGACGACGATCGAGTCGTTGGCCAGGCCGCGGTCATCGCGGTCCAGGTGCATCAGGCCGGCCTCGCGGGCGCGGAACCACACCAGGTTGCCGCCGGGGTCCTGGCCCCAGGCGTCGATGTCGTTGGGGTTCATGTCGGGCCAGCTGACCGTGATGATGTATTCGGCCTTGGCCGGGATGTCGCCCGCCTTCAGCGCCTTGGGGTTCATCGCCAGCAGGGCCACGATGAAGCAGAAGACGAAGGCGATCAACATGTTGAACAACATGTCGTAGAACGGATCGACCTCGGCCTCGGGGCCCCGGCGGCGGCGTGCCATGTCGTGTTCAGCCCTGTTGCTGCGAGCGCAGGGCAATCCCTGCACGCTGGATGTCGGCCATCAGCGCGTCGGCATAGCGGTCCAGCCGGGTCAGCTGCAGGCCCAGCAGGATGTTGCCCACCAGGCCCACCATGGTGGTCAGCAGCGCGATGCCCAGGCCGGCGGTCAGGCTCTTCAGCAGGTCCTGGCTCTGGCTGGGGTCGAAGCTCTGGATGTTGCCGATCTGCAGCGCCAGCACCGAGAAGCCGATCACCTTGCCCAGCAGCCCCAGCTTGAGCTGGATGCCGTTGACCCACCAGGCCGTGTGGTGCGGGCCGTGGGTGTGCTCGGCCAGCAGGTCGGCCGGCGCATCGGCATCGCGCGGCGCGGCGGCCAGCGCGCTGAGGTACTCGGTGGCCCAGCTTTGGCCACTTTGGCCGGGCAAGCCGGGGCGGGCCGTGGCCAGCAGCGCACGCTGGCGCTGCAGCTCGCGGCTGCGCGCACCGCACCACAGCGTGCTGCCCAGGAACACCACGATGATCACCAGCGTCAGCCCGGTGGGGTCGCTGCTCAGCAGCAGGGCCCACACGCCGCGCACGCCCAGCAGCCAGCTGCCGAACAGCAGCATGCCGCCCAGCGTGAGCCATTCCAGCCAGATCGGCTCGATGGCCGGCGCGGCCGCGCGCGCGCCAGTGTCCCGGCCGCCCGCACCGTCACGGCGGCCTGAAAGGAACGGGAAGTTCATGCCGGCCCTCCGCCGCGCTTGGTCAGTTGCCCGAAGCCGCGCTGCGGGTCGTAGCCCCAGGCCGCCAGGATGAAACACAGCGCCAGCGTGCCCAGCACGATCCACGGCGACAGGCCGGGGTCCTTGCCGTACAGCGCGAAGCGCAGCCACTCCACGGCATGCGTGAAGGGGTTGAAGCGGGCGATCTGGTACACCCAGCCGGCGCCCGATTCCTCCAGCTTCCACAGCGGGTACAGCGCGGTAGACATGAAGTACATCGGAAAGATCACGAAGTTCATCGTGCCGGCGAAGTTCTCCAGCTGCTTCACGTGCACGCTCAGCAGCAGGCCCAGCGCGCCCAGCATCAGCGCCGCGCTCACCGCGGCCAGCAGCGCCATCGGCGTGTGCGGGCCGATCAGTGGCAGATCGGTGCCCAGCAGCCGCGCCACGATCACGAAGGCCAGCGCCTGGGCCAGCGACAGCACGGCGGTGGCACTGAGCTTGGCGAACAGGATCCACCAGCGCGGCAGCGGTGCGGTGAGCAGCAGGCGCATCAGGCCCATCTCCCGGTCATACACCATGGCCAGGCTGCTCTGCATGCCGTTGAACAGCAGCACCATGCCGATCAGGCCCGGCGCGATGTACACGTCATACGGGATATAGGTGTCGTAAGGCTCGACGATGGCCACGCCGAACACGTTGCGGAATCCCGCCGCGAACACCGCCAGCCACAGCAGCGGCCGCACCAGGGCCGACACCAGCCGGCCAGTCTGTCGGCTGAACTTCAGCAGTTCCCTGAGAACGATGGCCCACCAGGCTTGCAAGGCATGTCGCATCACGAGCCCCTTGCCTTGCAGAGCTTCTCGGGCTGATCCGCTCCAAGCGTGTCCAGCGCATTCTTCGGATGCAGGATGCCGTCGATCGGCGCGGTGCCGACCACGCCCTGGCCGTCGGTCAGCAGCAGCGGCTGGCGCAGCTGGCCGTCCCAGGGGCGGAAGCTCATGCCCACGCCCTTGCTGCCGTCCACCTCGCCGTCGGCCAGCGCCTTCTGGAAGGCCGCGGCCGGTCCCTTCGGCGCTTTCACGGCCGCGGCCACCAGGGCCTTGCCGGCCATCCAGGCCGTCCAGTCATGGCTTTCCATGCGGCGGCCGTTGGCCTTGGCCAGGCGGCGTGTGACTTGCGGTGCCCCGTAGCGCTCGTAGCGGCTGCTCCAGGCCAGCGCCACCAGGCCACCGTCGCCCACCACCGGGCGCGGCAGGGCGGTGCGGAAGGGCAGCATCTGCGCGAACTCGCCCTCGCTGTCGACGACCCACACCACGTCGTACTGGCCCTGGGTCAGCAGCAGCGGGTTGGCCAGGTCGCGTTCGCGCGGGTCGCCCGAGAGCTTGAACGGCTTGCTGCCGGCCAGTTTCAGGCCGTAGCGCTTGATCGCGCCCTGGGCCGTGGCGGCGCGCTCGGCATCGGCCGGCGTGGGGCCGGTGAGCAGCAGCACCTGGCTCCACTTGCGCGCGGTGAGCCACTGCGCCAGCGCGTCGGCGCGCATGCGCTCGCTGGGTGCCAGGTGGAACAGGTTGCGGCGGCAGTCGGCCGCGCGCAGCGTGTCGCTGGCGGCGCCGACGTTGAGCACCGGGGCCTTGGTGCCGTCGGCCACGGCCAGCGTCCAGGCGGCAGGCAGGTCGGTGACGAGGGCGGCCGCGCCGCCGGCTTCGGCCTTGGTGGCGGCGGCCTTGGCGGCGGCGGCATCGGCCACGGCCACGGTGTCGAGCTGCAGCGCAGCGCCGGCCGCGTCCATCTCGAGCTTGGCATCGGCGAGCGCGAGCTTCAGTGCATCGAGGGCCGGGCCGGTGGGGTGGCCGAGCGCGGCGCGTTCGAGCGCACCGCGCTCCAGGCGTGCATCGTCGGCCGGCACCAGCAGCGTGACCTTGAAGCTGGCGGCCACGGCACTGCCCGGCATGGCGCCGGCGGCCAGCGCCAGCAGCGCCGCCGCAAGGGGCGGGGACAGTCGCAGCGGCATCACTCGACCACCACCACGCCATAGGGCACGCGGCCCACCTTGACGGTCTTCAACGCCTTGGCGGCGGCCACGTCGACGATGGTCAGGTCGTCGGACAGGCCGTTGACCACGTACAGCATCTTCTCGGCGCCATCCAGCGCCAGGCCCCAGGCGCGCTTGCCCACCAGCACCAGGTCGGTGGTCTTGCGCGTCTTCACATCGACGAAGGCCACATGGTTGGCGCGGCCCAGCGTCACGAAGGCGCGGCTGCCGTCCTTGCTCATCGCCAGGCCCACCGGTGTGATGTCGTCGGCGCGCGCGCCCTTGACCTCGAAGCGCACGGTGTCCAGCACCTCGCCCTTCTTGGTGTCGATGATGCTGACGCTGGCATCGAGCTCGTTGGTCACCCACAGCTGGGCGCCGTCGGGCGTCAGCGCGAAGCGGCGCGGGCGCTTGCCGACGGGGATGTTGCGGGTGACCTTGGCCGTGGCCACGTCAATCTGGTGCACGAGGTTGGCCACCTCGCTGGTCACGTACAGCGTCTTGCCATCGGCCGTGACTTTCACGCCCTCGGGCTCCTGGCCCACCTTGACCTCGGCGCGCTTCTTGCCGCTGGCCAGGTCGATGAAGCTGACGGCGGCGTCCTCCTCGTTGGTGACGAACAGCGTCTTGCCGTCGGGCGACAGGTCGAAGGCCTCGGGGTCCTCGCCCAGCGCCACCTTGCGCACGCTCTTGCGCGTGGCCAGGTCGATCACGTCGGCCTGGTGGCTGTCGGTGCAGGCCACCAGCAGCTGCTTGCCGTCGGCGCTCTTCTGCAGGTGGCGCGGGCGCTTGCAGGTGGCCACGGTGCCGGTGACGGCCTGGGTCTTCAGGTCGATGACGGTGAGGGTGTGGTCCTTCTCGCTGGACACATAGGCCACGCCCTGGGCGTGCAGGGTCAGCGGCGCCAGCGCGGCCAGCACGGCGGTGGCGGCCAGGGCGGTCAGGGAACGGTTCATTGCTTCTTGTCTCCGGCCGGGCCGGTGGCCCGGATGAATGCGTCTTCGAGGTCGGTGCCGCCCAGCGTGGCCGTGACCTCGGCCGGCGTGCCATCGGCCAGCAGGCGGCCCTTGTGCAGCACGATCACGCGGTCGGCCTGGGCCGCCTCTTCCACCAGGTGCGTGGCCCACAGCACGCTGGTGCCGCGCGCGGCCATGTCGGCACGCACGGTGGCCAGCAGGTCGCGGCGCGACTTGGGGTCCAGGCCCACGGTGGGCTCGTCCATCAGCAGCAGGGCCGGGTGGTGCAGCAGCGCACGCACCAGCTCCACCTTGCGGCGGTTGCCGCCCGACAGTTCACGCACCGGGCGCGCCAGGTCGTTGGCCAGCCCGCCGGCGGCGGCGCCGGCCTGGATGCGCTGCGTGGCCACGGCGCGCGGCAGGCCGTGCAGGTCGGCATGGAAGCGCAGGTTGCGCTCGACCGACAGATCGAGATCCAGCGACATCTGCTGGAACACCACGCCGATGTGGCGCAGCGCCGTGACCGCCTGGCGGCGCAGCGACAGGCCGTCGACCAGCACGTCGCCGGCGTCGGCCGCGAACAGTCCGGTGAGCACCTGGAACAGCGTGGACTTGCCGGCGCCATTGGGGCCCAGCAGGGCCACGAAGCTGCCCGGCGCCACTCTGAGCGACAAGGCGTCGACGGCGGTGCGTTCGCCATAGCGCTTGGTCAGCGACTGGATGGCCAGGCGCGCGGCCGGCGCGGGGTGGGACGGGGATGGGTTCATGCGGCGGATGTTGCATCGGCCGCGGGCCGCTGCGCTGTCGCCCCTGGAAAGCACCGGGGGCTTGTCTGGGCACCGTTTGTAACGGGGCGCTGCGCCGCAGCCTACCTGTGGAATGCCCGGGCTGGCCCGGGCAGCTTGCCTGCGGTCTGTGACCGGGCGGGACGGCCTGGCCGCCCGGTGGGTGGTCAGAGCGAGATTTCCATGCCGTCGTAGGCCAGCGCGATGCCCTCGTCGGCCAGCGGCAGGGCCTCGTCGGCCGGGCCCAGCAGCACCTTGTGGCGCGCCGGCAGTGCGCGCATCGCGGCCAGCCAGTCGGGCGCGGCCTCGGCGTCGGGGCAGTCCATCAGCAGGCAGTCGGCGCCCTGCATCCACTCGAAGGCCTCGCTGCCGGGCTGGGCCAGGCCGGGCGCGCAGAACACGCGCTGGCCGGTGGCCGTGTCGCGGATGGCCAGCGCGATGCTGTCGCCTACCACGCCATGCTCGCCGCGCGCCATGTGGGGCGGCGCCGGCGCGCGCGTGGCCACGGCGGTGAACTCCAGGCCCGGCAGGCCCTCGACGCGGAAGCTGGCCTGCTGCCGGTCGCCCGCCACCGGCACCACATGCCAGTGCACGCCGCAGTAGTGCTGCAGCACTGGCAGCACCGGCAGCGCGGTGGTCAGCTCCTCGAACACCGCGGGCGTGGCGTACAGCTCGATCGGTGCGCCGTCGCGCAGGCTGAGCAGGCCGCCGACATGGTCGACCTGGGCATCGGTCAGCAGCACGGTGCGCAGCCCGCCATCGGGCAGGCCGGGGTGCTGGTCGAGCCGGGCGTCGCTGTCGAGCTGGTGGGCCACGGCGGGCGACATGTTCACCAGCGCCCAGTGGCCGCTGCCGCTGCCGTCGCTGATCGCCATCACGCCGCGGTCGCGCGTGCCGGTCTCGGGGTTTCGCGTATCGTTGCGGCGCCTTCGTGGGGCGCCACCGCGCAGGATCACGATGTTCACGGTTGGCGGCGCCCCGGGTTCGGGTCGGGCGGCAAGCCGGGCTGGGCCGATGCGGCGGTCATGGAAAGGTCGTCCCTCATGGTCTTGGTTGGTGCCCGCCGATGACGGGCTTTTGGAGGAACTGGCGCTGCAAGACATATGCCGCGCTGCGCCGGGGTCTGCCGTCGCGCTGCGGGCGCTGGTGGCCGACGAATGCGTTCGATGCTGTGGCGCGCTGTGTCAGCACGGCGCAGTGGCGGTGTCTCGTGTCACAGGGTATTCCCGCGGTCGTGCTGGGGGTCGCCGGCCTGTCCGGGCCCGCGCCGGTGGCCGCTGCGGCGGACACCCGCTGTGACGGGCCGCTGTTGCGCATCGAGACACTGGGGCCCGGCCTGTGGTGGGTGCCGGCGCAACCCGGCGAGGCCGATGCGGCCAACCGCGGCCAGGTCTCGAACCTGGTGCTGGCGGCCGACCCGCCCGATGCCGGACCGGCCACCGCCGGTGCGCGGCTGTGGCTGCTGGGCAGCGGCCCCAGCCCGGCCTTCGGGCGCCGGCTGGCGTGCCAGGTGCGCCGGCAGCTGGGCCGGCCGATCACCGACGTGGTGAGCCCCTGGGCCCGGCCCGAGCTGGTGCTGGGCGCCAAGGGCGTGGTGGCCGGGCGGGCGGTGCGGCACTGGGCCCATGCCGAGGTGGCCCGCGCCATGGCCGAGCAGTGCCCGCACTGCGTGCAGCGCCTGCGTGCGCGCCTGGGCACCGCGGCGGTGGACCTGGGGCCGTCGCCGATTCCGCGGCCGACCGCCCTGCTGCAGGGCGAGCAGGGCACGCTGGGCCCCTGGCGCTGGTGGCGCCTGCCGCGCAGCGACGGGCGCGTGGTGACGGTGTGGCGAGCCCAGGCCCAGGCTATGTGGTTCGCGCCAGGGCTGCTGAGCGGTGCCGGCGGCAGCGGCCCGCCCGACGGCCGCGATGCCGATCTGGCGCTGCTGGCCGCTTCGGCCGGCCGGCTGGCCGAGCTGGCGTCGGACACGGACGCCAGCTCGGCGCCGCGCTTTCTGGGCGAGCAGGGCGCGCCGCAGCCGGCCGATGCCGCGCGGCAGCTGCAGGCCTACTGGCTGGAACTGCTGGCCCAGGCCCGCGCCGCGCTGGAGCGCGGCGAGGCCGACACCGCCCCCGCGCCGGCCTGGCCGGGCCTGCCGGCCGGCTGGGCCGGCCACCCCTGGCATGCGCTGAACTGGCAGCGTGCCTGGCGGCAGGTGGAGCCGTCGGTGCTGGCCGCGCCGCTCAGGTAGCGGCGGCCATGGGCCACGGGCCGCCGGGCCCGCGGGCTCACTTCTTCCAGCGCAGCTTGCGGTAGATGGTGTTGCGGCTGATGCCCAGGCGCTTGGAGGCCTCGGAGATGTTGCCGCCGGCCAGGTCCACCGCGCGCTGGATGGCCTCGATCTCCTGCTCCTCGAGCGAGCGGATCGCGGTGGCCGAGTCGGGCGACGCCGGGGTCGGCATCGCGCCATAGGGCGGCAGGCCGCCGGGCGCGGCCGGCATCGGCGTGGCCACGGGCTGGGCCTGGCCCATCGACGACGGCATGGCGGGCAGGCTGGCCATGGACGCCGGCGCGGCCATCTGCGGCAGCGTCATCGCGGCCAGCGGCTCGGCGCGCGGCAGCGCGGCGGCCTCGGCGCCCAGCGCGGCGCGCGACTCCTCGAGGAAGTCGTCCGACAGGTGCTCGCGCGTGATCACCGACTCGCTGGCGGCCATCACCGCGGCGGTGCGCAGCACGTTGAACAGCTGGCGCACATTGCCCGGCCAGGGGTAGCGCTCGAACAGGCGTACCACCTCGGGCGTGAGGTCGAGCCGGCGCGTGCCGCGCTCGTCGCCGCGGCCCTCGCCGAGCTGGCGGTCAAGGATGCGGCGCACCAGCACCATCAGGTCGCTGCGCTCGCGCAGCGGCGGCAGTCGCACGGCCAGGCCGTTGAGGCGGTAGAACAGATCCTCGCGGAACTGCTTGGCGTCGATCATCTCGCGCAGGTTGCGGTGCGTGGCGCAGATGATGGACACATCCACCGCCACGCTCTTGGTGCTGCCCAGCGGCGTGACCTGGCGCTCCTGCAGCACGCGCAGCAGGTGGGCCTGCAGGCCGATCGGCATGTCGCCGATCTCGTCGAGGAACAGCGTGCCGCCGTTGGCCTGCACGATCTTGCCCACCTGGCCTTTGCGGCGCGCGCCGGTGAAGGCGCCGTCCTCGTAGCCGAACAGCTCGGCCTCGATCAGGGTCTCGGGGATGGAGGCGCAGTTCACCGCCACGAAGGGCTGCTTGGCGCGGGCCGAATCCATGTGGATGGCGCGCGCCAGCAGCTCCTTGCCGGTGCCGGTCTCGCCCAGCACCAGGATCGGGATGTCGCGGTCGAGCACGCGGCGGATCTTGTCGATCACGCTGGCCACCTGGGCGTCGCCGGTGCGCAGCTGGTCGAGGCCGGAACTGCTGCGCTCGCTGCGCGGCGCCGCGGTGCCGATGCCGCCGCCGCCGCCGCTGGCCACCGGGCTGGCGCCGGCCTCGGCCGCGGTGCCGCTGCCGTCGAAGCCGGCCTCGCGCGTGCCGGCGGCCGGCTCGACCGCCGCCCCCGACACCGCCTCGGCCAGGCTGGTCCACACCGGCCAGTTGAAGCGGGCGTGGATGTGGAACTGGCGGCCGCCGTTCAGGTGCACCGGCATCGGCGTGGCCAGCGGGCTGCGGAAGCGATCGACCAGTGCGCCCACCGTGGTGCCGAACAGCGTGGTGAGGCTGTGCATGCGCAGCGCCGCGCCGCTCAGGCCCAGCTGCTCCAGCGCACCACGGTTGGCGCCGACGATCTTGCCGTCGGCGCTGATCGCCAGGATGCCCTCCATCAGCGTGCCGATGAACTCGACGCGGCTGTGGAAGTGCACCCGCATGACGTTGCGGTAGTCGTCCGTCAGCCAGTGGTTCTCGATCATGCGCGCCGACATCTTCACCAGCGCCATCGTGTGCTGGTGGTAGCTGCGCTGGTCGCCCGACACGTCCAGCACGCCCAGGATGTTGCCGCGCGGATCGAGGATGGGCGCGGCCGAGCAGGTGAGGAAGTGGTTGGCGTGCAGGTAGTGCTCGTCGGCGTGCACGAGCGTGGGCGTCTCTTCCACCAGGGCCGTGCCGATGGCATTGGTGCCCTTGGTGGTCTCGCTCCAGTTCACGCCCGGCTGCAGTGCCACCTTGCTGGCGCGGCTGAGGAAATCGTCGTCGCCGATCGAGTGGATGATGGTGCCCGTGGCATCGGTCAGCACCACCATGTTCTCGGTGTTCACGATCTGCTCGTAGAGCATCTCCATCACCGGCGCGGCATGCTCGTGCAGGCGGCGGTTGCGGTCGCGCACCACCACCATGTCGGGCCGGGCCAGCGGCGACAGATCGGGCGCGTCGATGCGCGACACGCCGAGTGCAGCGCAGCGTTCGTGCGACTGCTCGATCTTGTCGATGTGATCGTGGCCCAGATTGAGGCTGGAGGCGATCGGTCGGGCGGGCGCGTCGCTGGCGCGGCGGATGCCCTGACTACCGAACGCCGGGTGAAACGGCCCTCGCATGTGCTCTTCTCCTGCCCGCTCGGTGGCGGTTGTCTCCTGTCGCGGGCACCTCTCCCGGCGCCGCGGCGGCACACATCGCAAGACCCGGGCCGAGCCCGGATTGCTCCATATCGGCACAAAACCGCTACCGAGGGGCGCGATGGTAGCGCGAAGTGTCACGCGCAGGGTCGCCAGGGGGTGGGCCAGTGCGGATGCGCTGGGGCATCATCCGCGCTTCGCGGCCCAGGAATTGGATGGCATGGCGTTTGCAGACGGGCCCGCCGGTCGTGTTTCATCAATGGACGGAGACAGCAACATGTCGAGCACCTTCAAGCCCTCTTTCATCCTGCGCCGCGCCGGTGTGGCCGCCGCGCTGGCCCTGGCCGCCGCCACCGCCTGGTCGCACGGCGACGTGACGCCGCAGGCCGTGGACACCAAGGACCTGCCCCAACTGGGCGA
The DNA here is from genome assembly GCF_038066595.1 of Pseudaquabacterium inlustre. Taxonomy (NCBI): domain Bacteria; kingdom Pseudomonadati; phylum Pseudomonadota; class Betaproteobacteria; order Burkholderiales; family Sphaerotilaceae; genus Pseudaquabacterium; species Pseudaquabacterium inlustre. The sequence goes on along the minus strand of NZ_JBBUTH010000001.1, from coordinate 855,999 downwards.
GCAGTGGCGTGCCGAGAACCCGTATCGCAAGAACGACAAGGCGATCAAGATCGGCACCTCGGCCTACAACCAGAACTGCGCCCGCTGCCACGGCCTGGAGGCCATCTCCGGTGGCATCGCGCCCGATCTGCGCAAGCTCGACAACGAGTGCGCCGGCCTGAAGGACGAGAAGAAGCGCGCCGCCTGCGTGAAGGACGTGGACGACTACTACCTGTCCAGCGTGCGCCGCGGCAAGGTGCGCAACGGCGCCGTCTACATGCCCCCGTTCGAAGGCATCCTGAACCAGGAAGCCATGTGGTCGATCAAGGCCTATCTGGAGACGCGCCGCGAGCGCGCCTTCTGATCGCGCGCCTGCCGGTCTGACCCGGGCGACGACCTGGGCAAGTTGACCGCCGTGACCCCGCCGGCCTCAGGGCCGGGGGTGGCGGTTCGATACTGCGTCACCCCCTGGAGACACCATGACGCAACGAGATCCGGCGGCCCTGGGCCGCCGCCAACTGCTGGCCGCCGGCGCGGCCGCGCTGGCCACCACGGCCACGCCGCTGGCCGCGCTGGCGCAGGACGGCCAGAGCGCGCTGGCGCGCATCCGCGCCCGTGGCACCCTCACCGTGGGCCTGTACCACGAGCTGCCGCCGTTCCATGTGGACGGCAAGGGCATCGAGGTGGAGATGGCCAACGCGCTGGCCCAGGCGCTGGGCGTCAAGGCCTCGCTGCTGCCCTTCCATGCCGGCGAGAACATGGACGACGACCTGCGCAACATGGTCTGGAAGGGGCATTACCTGGGCTGGGGCCCGGCCGATGTGCTGCTGCACGTTCCGGTGGACCGCCCGCTGATGCTGGGCAACCCGAAGGTGCAGATCTTCGCGCCGTACTTCCGTGAGCGGGTGATGATCGCCCGCGACCTGAAGGCCGTGCCCAAGTTCGATTCGCTGGACGACATCGCGGCGCAGCAGCGCATCGCGGTGCCAGGCCTGAGTCTGGCGGGCTGGCTGCTGATCGGCGCCGACGGCGGCAAGTACCGCGAGCGCCTGGTCACCAAGCTGAAGGACGGCTGCGAGGCCGCCCGCGCGCTGGCGGCCGGCGAGGTGGCGGCCGCGGCTGGCCATGCGTCGGAGCTGGAGTCGGTGCTGGGCGGCGACCCGCGCTTCTCGATCGAGCCGCTGCCCATCCCGCGCGGCCGCGACGGCTGGGCCGTGGGCTGTGCGGTGAAGAAGGAGTCCGAGGACCTGGCGCAGGCGGTGCAGGCCGCGATGAACGGCCTGGCGACCTCGGGCGAGCTCAAGCGCATGTTCAACGCTGCCAAGGTGACCTGGCGGCAGCCTTGAACTGGGGCACCCGGCCTCGCGGTGACGCGGGGCCACCTGCCGGGCGGGTCGCCGGCCGGCTTGGGGCGGCCCGGCGCTCGGTCGGCGCCGCTTCGATCAGCTGTTGCTGGTGGCTCTGACCTCGTCGATCGAGGTCAGGCCGGCCAGCACCTTCAGGATGCCGTCCTGGCGCAGCGTGCGCATGCCTTCGCGCATGCCCAGGGCCTGGATCTGCTCGGCCGCGGCCGTGGTCTGGATCAGGTGGCGCTGTTCGCGGCTGATCAGCAGCAGCTCGTGCAGGCCCACGCGGCCCGAGTAGCCGCTGCCGTTGCAGCGCTTGCAACCGGGCGCGTGGTGGCGCAGCAGCGCGCCGTCCTGCCCGTAGCGCTGCGTCCAGTCGGCCAGCAGCGCATCGCGCGTGGGAGCCGCTGCGCCGTCCGGGTAGGCGTGCAGGTACTCGTCGAGCAGCAGCTCGGTTTCTTCCAGCGTGGCCGGTTGCGCGGTGACGCACTGCGGGCACCAGCGCCGCACCAGGCGCTGCGCCAGCACGGCCAGCAGGCTGTCGGCGAAGCTGAACGGGTCCATGCCCATGTCCAGCAGGCGGATCACGGTCTCGGGCGCGCTGTTGGTGTGCAGCGTGCTCAGCACCAGGTGGCCGGTCAGCGAGGCCTCGATGGCCATCTGCGCGGTCTCCTTGTCGCGGATCTCGCCCACCATCACCACGTCGGGGTCGGCGCGCAGGAAGGCGCGTAGCGCATTCGCGAAGGTCCAGTCGATGCGCGCGTTCACCTGCACCTGGCGCAGGCCGGGCTGGCTGATTTCCACCGGGTCCTCGGCCGTCCAGATCTTGCGGTCGGGCGTGTTCAGATGCGCCAGCGCGGCGTGCAGCGTGGTCGTCTTGCCGCTGCCGGTGGGGCCCACGCACAGCACCATGCCGTAGGGACGCTCGATGGCGTGCTTCAGCCGTGACAGCGTGTCGGGCTGCATGCCCATGCTCTCCAGCGGCAGCGCGCGGGCGCTGGCCAGCAGGCGCATCACCACGTCCTCGTAGCCGCTGGCGGTGGGGATGGTGGCCACGCGCAGCTCGAGCTTCTGGCCCGGCACCCAGCGGCCGAAGTTGATCTTGCCGTCCTGCGGCTTGCGCTTCTCGGAAATGTCGAGGTCGCACATGATCTTCAGCCGCGCCACCATCGCGCTGCGGTAGCTGGCCGGCAGCTCGATGTAGGGCCGCAGCACGCCGTCGCGGCGGAAGCGCACCTGCACCTTGGCCGGGCTGGGCGGGCATTCGATGTGGATGTCCGAGACGCCCTGCGCGCGCGCCTCCTGGATCATGGTGTTGATCAGGCGCACCAGCGAGTTGTCGCTCTGCTCGATGGCCGGGCCTTCGTCGGCGTCGCTGCCCTGCTCGATCTCGAGGTTGGCCAGCAGCTTGTCGGCCTTTTCGGTCTGATCGCTGCTGTACATCGTGAACGGGCTGGCCAGGTCGCCGCCGGGATCGATGCCGTCCTCGCCCAGGCGCAGGTACACGCGGTCGACCGCGCGCCCCAGCTTGCCGGTGGGGGCCAGCACCGGCAGCACCTTGCACTGCGCGCTGAACTCGATCTCGTCGATCACCTTGCGGGCCGACGGGTCCTCCACCGCCACCACCAGGCGGCCGACATGGTTCATCAGCGGCAGCGCGGAGAGCCGGCGCGCCACCGCCATCGGCAGGCGCAACGCGGCCGTGGGCTCCACCGGGAACTCCATCACGTCGACCACCGGGTAGCCCATCTTGCGCGACAGCGCGGTCTGTAGCTGCTCGGGCGTCACCTGGCCCAGGCGCACCAGCAACTCGCCCAGCGGCACGTTGCGCTCGCGCTTTTGCACTTGCAGCGCGTCGGACAACTGCTCCTTGGTGATGGTGCCCAGCGCCACCAGCGCCTCGCCGATGCGCACCATGGGCATGCGCGCCTGGGCCTCGATGGCCGCGCGCAGCTGCTCGGGCAGGCGGATCAGCTCGCCGCCGATCAGGTCGCCGGCGCGGCGGCGCGGCGTGGCCGGGTTCTCGGTGCCCTGGTTCTCGGGCTGGCGCAGGTTGAACTCCACGCTCACCAGCATCGGCCGCGGGTACAGGCTGCGCAGCAGGTCGCCGTCGGTGTTGATCGGTGCGAAGGTGAACAGGCCCAGCGGCGTGTCCACGTGCGAGCGGCAGTTCACCAGCACCACCGAGCCGTCGCGCAGGCGCAGGCGGCAGCCGCCCTCGGTGCTGCCGCCGCGCAGCGGCAGCGGCGTGGTGTCGTCGAAGGCGCTGCCCTCGGCCGCCGGCAGCGGCGACAGCGGACGCATCAGCGTCAGGCGGCGGAACTGGCTGAGCTTGAGCGGCACGGCCGCGCGCGACTGCTTGCGCCGGATGCTGACCACGCCGGCTGCGGCGTCGATGGCCAGCAGCAGCGCGGCGCTGACGGTGCCGTTCAAGCCCTCGATCTCGCAGGGCTCGGGTTCGGCGAAGGCGGTGGCCGCCGGGTAGCCCGGCTCGGTGGGTGCGGGCCAGGCGAAGACGCCACCCGCGGCGTCGGCCGGGGCGGGCGCCGGCGAGCCGGTCGCGGCCGAGGCCTCGGGAGCGCCCGACTTCGGCAGCGAACGGGACGCGGTGGCCGTGTCATCCAGCGGAAGCAACGACAGCGGCGGCAAAGACATGTCGGACATGCGGATCCTCGCGAACGGGCAAGGCGCCGCGGCCGCACAGGGCGTGCGGGCAAGGCGCTGTGTCGATGCTAGGAGCCGCGGCGGCGGCCGATCGCGGGATCAGCCGGGGAAGGTCCGGCCTGATCGCCGCTTCGCAGGGTCAGCTGCGCATCTGCGTCGGCAGCCAGGTGACGATGCCGGGGAAGGCCCAGATCAGCGCCACGGCCGCGACCATCAGGAAGAAGAAGGGCAGCGTCACGCGGGCGATCCAGCCGATGTCGCGCTGGGTCATGCCCTGCAGCACGAACAGGTTGAAGCCGACCGGCGGCGTGATCTGCGCCATCTCGACCACCAGCACGATGAAGATGCCGAACCACAGCGGGTCGATGCCGGCCTTCTGCACCGTGGGCAGGATCACGCCCATGGTCAGCACGACCATCGAGATGCCGTCGAGGAAGCAGCCCAGCACGACGTAGAACACGGTCAGCACCACCAGCAGGCCGCCGGCCGACAGGCCCAGCGAGCCGATCCACTCGGCCAGGTGCCGCGGCAGGCCGATGTAGCCCATGGCCAGCGTGAGGAAGGCGGCGCCGGCCAGGATCAGGGCGATCATGCAGTACAGGCGCGTGGCGCCCAGCAGCGACTCCTTGAACGTGGACCAGTTCAGCGAGCCCTGGGCGGCCGACAGGACCAGCGCGCCGACCACGCCCACCGCGGCCGCCTCGGTGGCGGTGGCGATGCCGGCGTAGATGCTGCCCAGCACCGCGGCGATCAGCAGCACCACCGGGATCAGGTAGCGCGACTCGGCCAGCTTGGCGCCGAAGGACATCGGCGCGTCGGCCGCCGGCACCTTGCCGCGGTTCAGCAGCGCCCACAGCACCAGCCAGCCCGAGAACAGCACGGCCAGCATCACGCCCGGCAGCACCCCGGCCATGAACAGCTGGGCGATCGAGACATCGGCCGACACGCCGTAGACGATCATGATGATCGACGGCGGGATCAGCAGGCCCAGCGTGCCGGCGCCGGCCAGCGAGCCGATGGCGATGTCGTCGGGGTAGCCGCGGCGCTGCAGCTCGGGCAGCGTCATCTTGCCGATGGTGGCGCAGGTGGCGGCGCTGCTGCCCGACACCGCGGCGAAGATGGCGCAGCCGATCACGTTGGTGTGCAGCAGCCGGCCGGGCAGGGCCTGCACCCAGGGCGCCAGGCCGCGGAACATGTCCTGGCTGAGCCGGGTGCGGAACAGCACCTCGCCCATCCAGATGAACAGCGGCAGCGCGGTCAGCGTCCAGCTGGAGCTGCTGCCCCAGATGGTGAGCGCCATCGCGTCGCCGGCCGGGCGGCTGGAGAACAGCTGCATGCCGATCCAGGCGACGCCCGACAGCGTGAGGCCGATCCACACGCCGCTGCCGAGGATGGCGAACAGCGCGGCGATCAGCAGGGCGGTGACGAGGAGATCGTTCATCACATCACTCGTTGTGCAGCGCTTCGTCGCTGCTGGGCTGCGCACGCTCGCCGCGCCACTCGAGCACCAGCTCGTCGACGAAGGCGATCACCAGGATCACGCTGCCCACGGCCATGGCCAGCTGCGGGATCCACAGCGGCGTGGCGTCGTTGCCGGTGGAGACATCGTTGAAGACGCGCGACTGCCAGGCCAGGCGCACGCTGTACCAGGCCGCCAGCAGGGCCAGCGCGGTGGCCGCCGCCAGCGCCCACAGCTCCAGCGCCCGGCGGGCGCGGCCCTGCAGCGCCTGCAGCAGCAGCGTGACGCGGATGTGCTCGCCGCGCTTGAGCGTGTGCGCCAGCGCCAGGAAGCCGCTGGCCGCCATCAGGTAGCCGGCATAGGCATCGGTGCCGGGCAGGTGGAAGTGCAGCTGCCGTCCTGCGATGGACAGCAGCACCATGCCCAGCAGGCCCACCATGGCCAGCGCGGCCAGGGCCGCCGCGCCGTCGTACAGACCGTCGAGTGCGCGGCGCATCGTCACCGGGCTCCGTGCTTACTTCAGGTAGGCGTCGACCAGGGCCTTGCCTTCGGGGCCGGCCTTGTCGAGCCATTCCTTGAGCATGGTGTCGCCCACCTTCTTCATGTCGGCCTTGAGCTGCGCGCTGGGCGTGACGATGGTCATGCCGTTCTTCTTCAGCAGCTCCAGGTACTCGGTGTTCTTGGCCTTGCTGGTGGCCCAGCCGCGGGCCTCGGCGTCGGCGGCGGCCTTCAGCAGGCCCTGCTTGCTGGCGGCGTCCAGTGCATCGAAGGCGGCCTTGTTGACGATCACCGCGTTCTTGGGCAGCCAGGCCTGGGTGTCCATGTAGAACTTCAGGTGCTCGTAGGTCTTGGTGTCGTAGCCGGTGGAGCCGCTGGACATGTAGCTCTCGACCACGCCGGTGGCCATGGCCTGGCTCAGCTCGGCCTGCTGGATGGTGACCGGCTGCGCGCCCACCAGCTCGGCGATGCGCGAGGTGCTGGGGCTGTAGGCGCGCCACTTCACGCCCTTGAGGTCGGCGCCGGCATTGATGGCCTTCTTGGCGAAGATGCCCTGCGGCGGCCAGGCCACGGCGTACAGCAGCTGCATGCCCTGCTCGGCCAGCTTCTTCTCGAGCAGCGGGCGCTGCAGCTTGTAGAGCTTGGCGGCCTCGTCGTAGCTGTCGGCCAGGAAGGGCAGGCCGTCGGCGGCGTAGATCGGCCACTCGTTGCTGAAGTTGGCCAGCAGGATCTCGCCGGCCTGGGCCTGGCCCTGCTGCACGGCGCGCTTGATCTCGGTGGCCTTGAACAGCGCGGCGTTCGGGTGCAGCGTGATCTTGAGCTTGCCGCCGGTGGCCTTCTCGACATCGGCCGCGAAGTGCACCAGGTTGTCGGTGTGGAAGTTGGTGGCCGGGTAGGCCGAGGGCAGGTCCCACTTGGTCTGGGCCTGGGCCCCCAGGCTGGCGGCCAGGGCAGCCGTGGCAAGCAGGGTGCGCAGCGCGGCGCGGCGGGGCGTGAGACTCATCGCGGGACTCCGTGTCGGATCGGGTGTGGATGGACAGGCTAGGGGAAAGGGTGCACTTGCAGTCTAGGAATGGTTCCAATAAATTGTCAATAAATCGTCAACGTTCTTGGTACATATCCTCATGCCCAGCCGCCGAGCCCCAGCACGAACCGTACCCGACGGCGGCGCGGCCGCCGCACCACGGGCGGGCATCGTGTCGTCGTCGCACCTGGTGTCGCCGGCCAGCGTCGAGCTGTCGGAGCTGGAGTTCGGCCTGATCGTGGCCTGGAACGCCTTCTCGCGCTGGGCCGTGCGCTGCATGGCCGCCGCCGGCTGCCCCGACCTGACCGTCACCGACGTGCTGGTGCTGCACCACCTGCAGCACCGTGCCCGCAACAAGAAGCTGGCCGACATCTGCTTCGTGCTGAACTACGAGGACACCCATGTGGTGGCCTATGCGCTGAAGAAGCTGGTGGCCGCCGGCCTGGTGGCTGCCGAGAAGCAGGGCAAGGAAGTGTTCTACGCCCCCACGCCCCAGGGCGAGGCGCATGTGCAGGCCTACCGCGAGGTGCGCGAGGCCTGCCTGGTGGCCAACCTGGATGCCGACCGCAACCCCGACCTCGGCGAGCTGGCGCGCCTGCTGCGCACCATGTCGGGTCTCTACGACCAGGCCGCCCGTGCGGCCACCTCCCTGTGAATCGAAGCGCCGCATGACCGACCTTTCCCGCCCCGATGCACGCTGGCAGTTCTGGATCGACCGCGGCGGCACCTTCACCGACATCGTCGCGCGCCGTCCCGATGGCACGCTGACCACCGCCAAGCTGCTCAGCGAGAACCCCGAGGCCTACCGTGACGCGGCGGTGGAGGGCATCCGCCGCCTGCTGGGCCTGGCGCCACACCAGGCCATCACGCCCGGGCAGGTGGCCTGCGTGAAGATGGGCACCACGGTGGCCACCAACGCGCTGCTGGAGCGCAAGGGCGACCGCACCGTGCTGGTGACCACGCGGGGCTTCGGTGATGCGCTGCGCATCGCCTACCAGAACCGGCCGCAGCTGTTCCAGCGCCACATCGTGCTGCCTGAGTTGCTGTACGAGCGCGTGATCGAGGCCGACGAACGCGTGGGCGCCGACGGCACCCTGGTGCAGCCGCTGGACGAGGCCGCGCTGCGCACGGCGCTGCAGGCGGCCTTCGACGCCGGCATCCGCGCCTGCGCGGTGGTGTTCATGCACGGCTGGCGTTTCGCGGCGCATGAGCTGCGTGCCGGGGACATCGCGCGCGAGATCGGCTTCACGCAGGTCAGCGTGTCGCACCAGGTGAGCCCGCTGCTCAAGCTGGTGCCGCGCGGCGACACCACGGTGGTCGATGCCTACCTGTCGCCCATCCTGCGCCGCTATGTCGACCAGGTGGCCGGCCAGATGCCCGGCGTGCCGCTGTACTTCATGCAGAGCTCGGGCGGCCTCACCGAGGCGCACCGCTTCCAGGGCAAGGACGCCATCCTGTCGGGCCCCGCGGGCGGCATCGTCGGCATGGTCAGAACCGCAGAGCAGGCCGATCAGCACCGGGTCATCGGTTTCGACATGGGCGGCACCTCCACCGACGTGAGCCACTACGCCGGCGAGTTCGAGCGCGCCTTCGACACGCAAGTGGCCGGTGTGCGCATGCGTGCGCCGATGATGAGCATCCACACCGTCGCGGCGGGCGGCGGCTCGATCATCACCTTCGATGGCGCGCGGCTGCGCGTGGGCCCGGTATCGGCCGGCGCCAACCCCGGCCCGGCCTGCTACCGCCGCGGCGGCCCGCTGGCCGTGACCGATGCCAACGTGATGCTGGGCCGCATCCAGCCGGCGCACTTTCCGGCGGTGTTCGGGCCGGCTGGCAACGAGCCGCTGGACGCCGGCGTGGTGCGCCAGCGCTTCGCCGACCTGGCGGCGCAGATCGGCCAGGCCACGGGTCAGCCCCCCGCGCCCGAGGCCGTGGCCGCCGGCGCGCTGCGCATCGCGGTGGCCGGCATGGCCAATGCCATCAAGCGCATCTCGGTGGCGCGGGGCTACGACGTCACCGGCTACACGCTGCAGTGCTTTGGCGGGGCCGGCGGCCAGCATGCCTGCGCGGTGGCCGATGCGCTGGGCATGGAACGCGTGCTGATCCACCCGCTGGCCGGCGTGCTGTCAGCCTATGGCATGGGCCTGGCCGACCAGATCGCGATGCGCGAGGCCTCGGTGGAGCAGCCGCTCGATGGCAATGGCCTGGCCGCGGCCGAGGCCCAGCTGGCCACGCTGGCCGAGGGCGCGCGGGCCGAGGTGCAGGCGCAAGGCGTGCCGGCCGAGCGCATCCGCCTGCAGCGCCGCCTGCTGCTGCGCTACCAGGGCACCGACACCGCGCTGGCCGTGCCGCTGGGCCACCTGGATGAATTGCGCGCCGGCTTCGAGGCCGCCTACCGCCAGCGCTTCGCGTTCCTGATGCCCGACCGCGCGCTGGTCATCGAGGCGGTGTCGGTGGAGGCCATCGGCGCCACCGAGGCCGTGCCTGACGCGCCGGCCGGCGGCGCTGCGGCCGTGCCCGCCTCCCGCCCGGCGCCGATCACCACCGTGCCCATGCACTGCGCGCAGGACGATGGCCAGGCCGATGCCTGGCGCGATGCCGGCCTGTACCAGCGCGAGGCCCTGGCGGCGGGCACGCAGATCGATGGCCCGGCGGTGATCGCCGAGCGCAATGCCACCACGGTGTTGGAGCCCGGATGGCAGGCCCGCGTGCTGCCGGGCGGTGAGCTGTTGCTGCAGCGCGTGCGCCCGCGCGCCGTGGTGCATGCGGTGGGCACGGCGGCCGATCCGGTGATGCTGGAGGTGTTCAACCACCTGTTCATGAACATCGCCGAGCAGATGGGGCTGCGGCTGCAGAACACCGCGCACTCGGTCAACATCAAGGAGCGGCTGGACTTCAGCTGCGCGCTGTTCGACCACGAGGGCCAGCTGATCGCCAATGCGCCGCACATGCCGGTGCACCTGGGCTCGATGAGCGAGAGCATCAAGACCGTGATCGCGCGCAACCCGGTCATGCAGCCCGGCGATGTGTACGTGCTGAACGACCCGTACCACGGCGGCACGCACCTGCCCGACGTCACGGTGGTCACGCCGGTGTACCTGGATGGCGAAGCTCAACCCGCGTTCTACGTGGCCAGCCGCGGCCACCATGCCGACATCGGCGGCATCACGCCGGGCTCGGTGCCGCCGTTCTCGCGCTCGATCGCCGAGGAGGGCGTGCTGCTCGACAACGTGCTGCTGGTGCGCGACGGCCAGCTGCGCGAGGCCGAGTTGCGCGCCTTGCTCGGCTCCGGCGAATGGCCCGCCCGCAACCCCGACCAGACCCTGGCCGACCTGCGCGCGCAGATCGCCGCCAACGAGAAGGGCCAGCAGGAGCTGCGCGCGATGGTGGCCCACTACGGCCGCGCCACGGTCGAAGCCTACATGCGCCATGTGCAGGACAACGCCGAGGAATCGGTGCGCCGCGTGATCACCGCGCTGAAGGATGGCGCCTTCACGCTGCCGCTGGACAACGGCGCGCAGATCCAGGTGGCCGTCACGGTCGACACGGCGGCGCGCGAGGCGCACATCGATTTCGGCGGCACCAGCGCCCAGCTGGCCAACAACTTCAACGCGCCCAAGGCCGTGACCATGGCCGCGGTGCTGTACGTGTTCCGCTGCCTGGTCGACGACGACATCCCGCTGAACGCCGGCTGCCTCAAGCCGCTGAAGATCACCGTGCCGGCCGGCAGCATGCTGAACCCGAACCCGCCCGCCGCCGTGGTGGCCGGCAACGTGGAAACCAGCACCTGCATCACCAACGCGCTGTTCGGCGCGCTGGGCTTGCTGGCCTCGGCCCAGCCGACGATGAACAACTTCACCTTCGGCGATGCGGCGCACCAGTACTACGAGACGATCTCGGGCGGCTCGGGCGCGGGCGTCACCACCGACGCCCAGGGCCGCATCACCGGCGGCTTCGATGGCACCTCGGTCGTGCAGACGCACATGACCAACTCGCGCCTCACCGACCCCGAGGTGCTGGAGTGGCGCTTTCCGGTGCGGCTGGAGGGCTATGCCATCCGCCGCGGTTCGGGCGGTGCCGGCCGTTGGCGCGGCGGCGATGGCGGCGTGCGCCGCGTGCGCTTCCTGCAGGCCATGACGGCCGGCATCCTCAGCAACGGCCGCGTGCACCCGGCCTTCGGCCTGGCCGGCGGCGCGGCCGGCGCGGCGGGCATCAACCGCGTGGAGCGCGCCGATGGCTCGGTGGAGCCGCTGGGCCACATCGGCACCGCCGAGATGCGGCCGGGCGATGTGTTCGTGATCGAGACGCCCGGCGGCGGCGGCTGGGGTGCGCAGTCGTGAGCGGGGCCGAGCGCCGGTCTCAGTCCGCAAGCCGGCCCGCCATCCCCGCGGGGGATCGACCGATGGACGCATCGGGCGAGGGGCAATTGCTCGTCACCGGCTTCGAGCCCTTCGACGGCGAGGCCATCAATCCCAGCTGGGAGGTGGCGCGTGCGCTCGATGGTCAGCTGATCGGTGGCTGGCGCGTGGTGGCGGTGCGGCTGCCCTGCGTGTTCGGTGCCTCGCGTGCGGCGCTGGATGCGGCCATCACGCGGCTGCGGCCGGCCGGTGCGCTGGCGGGCGTGGTCGCCCTGGGCCTGGCGGGCAACCGCGGCGCCATCAGCGTCGAGCGGGTGGCCGTCAACCTGGTCGATGCCCGCATCCCCGACAACGCCGGCGCGCAGCCGGTGGACGTGCCGGTGGTGCCGGGTGCGCCGCTGGCCCTGGCCACGCGGCTGCCGGCCAAGGCCATCGTGGCGCGGCTGCAGGCGGCGGGCCTGCCGGCCGAGCTGTCGCTGTCGGCCGGCAGCTTCGTCTGCAACGAGGTGATGTTCGGCCTGCTGCACCGGCTGCGGCGCCGGCCCGGGGTGCCGGCTGGCTTCGTGCATCTGCCGCCCTTGCCCGAGCAGGCGGCCCGCCACGGCCTGGGCCGCGCGATGCCGCTGGCCGATCAGGTGCGCGGCATCGCGCTGGCGATCGAGCTGCTGGCCAGCGGCGCGGCCGAGCTGCGGGTGGCGGGCGGCACGCTGTCCTGAACGCGGACCGGGCCGCGACCGGTTGATCCGTCGATCAGGCGATCACGGGCTGGCCGGCCGTGGCCGGCAGGCGGAAGGTGTCCACCCCGCCGATCAGTTCGCCGGCCTGGTGTTCCAGCTCGCTGGCCAGCTGCGTGGTCTGGGCCACCAGTGCCACGTTGGACGAGGCGTTGTCGGCCAGCGTGCGCATGGTGTCGGCCAGCAGGTTGATGCCCGAGCTCTGCGCGAAGGTGGTCTCCCAGATCTCGCCGATGCGCTGGCTCATCTCGGCCACCTGCGTCACCATCTCGTCGATCGCGCTCTGGGCAATGACGGCATGTTGTTCGCCGGCCTGGATCTCGCCCGCGCTGGCCTGCACCAGCGCGCGGATGTCGCGGCTGGCCGCCGACGAACGCCCGGCCAGCTGCCGCACCTCGGACGCCACCACCGCAAAGCCCTTGCCCTGCTCGCCCGCACGGGCGGCTTCCACCGCCGCATTGAGCGCCAGCAGGTTGGTCTGGAAGGCGATGGACTCGATCAGGCCGACGATGTCGCCCACCTTGCGCGAGCTGCTGGCAATGCCGCTCATGCGCACCGTCAGGTCGCGCATGGCCTGCAGGCCGCGCTCGGCGGTCTGGTTGACCACCTGGGCGCGGTCGCGCGCGGTCTCGGCCGATTGCGAATTGGCCTGCACGAAGCCCGTCACCTCGGCCAGGCTTTGGCCGGCGGCCTGCAGTTCCTGCTGGTGCTGCTGCGTGCGCAGCCGAAGGTCCTGGTTGCCGGCAGCGATCTGGGTGCTGGCGGCGCCCACCTTCAGGCTGGCCAGGCGCACGCGCTCCACGGTGCCGGCCAGGCGGGTGCTCATGGTGTTCAACGCGACCAGCAGCATGGCCGGCTCGTCGCTGCCGTTCACCGGGGGCTGGTGCGTGAGGTCGCCGGCGGCCACGGCCTCGGCCACGGTCACCGCCTCGCGCAGCGGCCGCACCAGCGACTGCGAGATCGCCCAGGCCAGCGCCAGCAGCAGGGCCAGGCTCAGCAGGCCCAGGCCCAGCAGGATGCCGGTGGCGTGGCCGGTGCGTTCCTCGAAATCCAGCATGGTCTGGCTGGCCAGGCTGGTGGCGGCCTTCACCGTGGCGTCCACGCCCTGGCGGTGGCGCAGGTAGCGCACCTCGGCGCGCAGCAGCGCGGCGGTGGCGGCCTCGTGATCGCCCTCGCGCAGGTGGCGGAACAGGGCTTCGGCCTCGGTCATGAAGGCCTGGGCCTCGCGGTGTTGGGCGCCCAGCAGCTCGGCCTCCAGGCCAAAGGGCGGGTGGGCGGTCCACCAGGCCACGCGCTCCTCGTACTCCCGGCGCAGGCGCTTCATCTCGGACAGGCCCTGGTCCACCGGGATGGACGTCTCCAGCGCACGCGACAGCACCAGCCGCATCTCGATCAGGTACATCGGCGGCGGCAGGATGTCGGCCACCACGTCCTTGGCGATGAAGGCCTTCTGGCTGCTGCGGGTGAGTTCGCGCGTGACCGCGATCGCCACCAGCACGCACAGGCAGACGGTCAGGGCGCCCAGGGCGGCCAGCCACAGCTGGCGCGTGCGAACAGAAACACGTGTCAAGGCGATCATGGCCATCCCGGTCGTTTGTGTGCTGATGACTGCGATGCTGCAACGCAGCACCTGTCACCGATCGGCCGATTTGCCGCCGGCATCAAGCCCATTTACACGACGTGGTGGGCGATGTGTGACGGTTGCCGCGCCTTCTTGCCGGCGGGGCCGCTCAATCGTCGCGATAGCGGCGCCAGCCGCCCATGGCCTGCTGCATCAGCCCGGCCTGGCGGCGAAAGCGCCGGCATCCCGCACAGGCCAGCCAGTGCAGGTGCAGGCCCAGGCGCTCCCACGGCCGCAGCGGGCGGTCCTGGCCCTGCAGCACCAGGGCGGTGACTTCGCGGCAGGTCTTTCGCAGCAGGGCCATGGTCGGGTCTTCGCGTCAGGGTGGGGCGGGGCGCCGCGTCAGGCGCCGCGGGCGAACCAGTGCTGCTGCAGGCAGTCGCGCAGGCGCAGCCGCGCGCGGTGCAGCAGCACCCACAGGTTGGTCGGCGTGATCGCCAGTTCCTTGCAGATCTCCGGCGTGTCCAGCTCCAGCCACTCGCGCATCATGAACACGCGGGCCTGGGCCGCCGGCAGGCGCTCGCAGCAGGCGTCCAGCACCTCGAAGAACTGGCGCTGGCCCAGCGCCGCGGCCGGGTCGCCCCAGTCGGGCGGCGGCTCGCGCCAGTGGCCGCTGGCGTCGAACAGCAGGCTGTCGAGGTCTTCGGCGTCGTCGGCATCCAGCGTGGTGGCCTCGCGCCGGTGGCGGCGCAGCTGGTCGATCAGCTTGTGCTTGAGCACGCCCACCAGCCAGGTCTTGAGCTGCGACTGGCCGGCAAAGGCGGCGGGCTTCTCCAGCGCGGCCAGCAGCGTGTCGGACACCGCGTCCTCGGCCCAGGCCTCGTTGCGCAGCTGCGTGCGGGCATAGCGCATCAGCTGCGGGCGCAGGGCCTCGATGCGCTGCGCGAACGGCACCGTGTCTGGCGGCGCGGTGGCCGGCACATCGGGCTGGGCAGAATCGGCGGGCGGCAAGGCGGTTCCGGGCGGAGAAGTTTTTTTCGCGTGCGCAGTGTAAGGACCGGACCGCCTGGCGCGACAGAGCCTGCGTCGGTCAGATTCGCGCCACCCGGTCGTTCCGGCGGGCAGCGCGGCAGGCCGCACAACCGTTCCACCCTTGTCGCCAACCCCGTGACGCCGCTGCGGCGGCACACCCACCTCCGATGGAGTTCACCATGGATCATCGTCTCGTCCTGTCTTCGGCCCTGGCCACCGTTCTGGCGCTGGGCGCCGCCGCCCCCGCCGCCGCGGCCGCCGAGAAGGAGAAGTGCTACGGCATCGCCAAGGCCGGCAAGAACGACTGCGCCTCGGCCAGCGGCAGCCACAGCTGCGCCGGCCAGGCCAAGGCCGACAACGCGCCCGACGAATGGAAGTACGTGGCCAAGGGCACCTGCGAGAAGGAAGGCGGCAAGACCATGGCGCCGGCCAAGAAGTGAGCCCTGCGTCGCCCGAGCAGGCCTGAGCCATGAGCACCGGCATCGGCTGGCGCCAGCCCCACTACCGCGAGTTGCTCGACGGGCCGCCGCGGTCCGGCCTGGGCTTTCTCGAGGTGCACTCGGAGAACTTCTTCGCCGAGGGCGGGGCGGCGCTGGCCGTGCTGGCCGAGGGCCGGGCGCGCCACCCGGTCAGCCTGCATGGCGTGGGGCTGGCGCTGGGCTCGGCCGCCGGGCTGGACGAGGCGCATCTCGCGCGCCTGGCCGCCCTGGTGCGGCGCATCGAGCCCGTGCGCGTCAGCGACCACGCCAGCTTCGCCCGCGCGCCGCTGCAGGCCGGCGGGCCGGTGGTGCACGGCAGCGACCTGCTGCCCATTGCCTTCACGCCGGCGGCGCTGGACATCCTGGTGGCCAATGTGCAGCGGGTGCAGGAGCGCCTGCGCCGGCCGCTGCTGGTAGAGAACCTCTCGGCCTACCTGCAATGGCACGACGAGGGCGACGCGATGCCCGAGGCCGCGTTCTTCAATGCCCTCACGCGGCGCAGCGGCTGCCAGCTGCTGCTGGACCTGAACAACCTGGTGGTCAACGCGCTGAATGCCGGCGCGGACCCGGTGGCCACGGCCTGCGGCTTCGTCGATGCGCTGGATGCCGGCAGCGTGGGCGAGATCCACCTGGCCGGCCACGCCGTGACGCCCGACCTGGTGATCGACGACCATGGCAGCCGCGTGCCGCCCTCGGTGTGGGCGGCCTACGTGCATGCCGTGCAGTGCCTGGGCACGGTGCCCACGCTGATCGAATGGGACACCGACCTGCCCGCGCTCGACGTGCTGCTGGCCGAGGCCGACCAGGCGCGGCAGTTGCAGCATGGCCTGGCGGCGCGGTGACGTCACCGATGGCCAGACCCGGACCGCCCGACCCCGCCGACGCGCAGGCCGCCGAAGCCCGGCGCCAGCAGCTGCTGCTGCAGGTGCTGTGGCGCCAGCAGCCGCCCGAGGCCCTGCAGGGCGCCTGCGCCGGCCCGGCCGAGCGCGTGGCGCGGGGGCTGCAGGCCTACCGTGACAACGCAGCGGCCATGGCCGACCGGGTGCTGGCCGGCGCCTGTTCGGTGCTGGCTGGCGCGCTGGGGCCGCAGGCCGCGGCCGTGCTGGCGCGCCAGGCCTGGCGCCGCGCACCGCCCCATGCCGGCGACCTGGACGACTGGACCGGCCTGGGCGACCTGCTGCCGGTGCTGATCGCCGAGGCGCCACCGCTGGTCGACCAGCCCTGGCTGGCCGATCTGGCGCGGCTGGAATGGGCCGTGCACCAGGCCGAGCGCGCCGCCGACGCGCCCGAGGGCCCCCCCGAGGGGCTGGACGGCCTGGCCGCACCGGACGCCCCGCTGCGCCGGCTGCAGCTGCGGCCCGGCACCACGCTGCTGGCCCTGCAGTGGCCGGTGGCCGCGCTGTGGCAGCGGGCGCGGGCGGAACCTGACGCGCTGCCCGGTGGTTGCGGCCCGGCCGCGCCCGAGGCGGTGCTGGTCTGGCGCCAGGGCTGGCGCGCCACCGTGCAGCCGCTGGCGGCCGGCGATGCCGCCTTCACCGCCGCGGTGCTGGCCGGCCAGGCGCTGGGGCCGGCGCTGGATGCGGCCGCGCAGGCCGATGCCGGCTGGTCCTTCGAGCCCTGGCTGCTGCAGGCCCTGCGGGCCGGCTGGGTCACGGCCGTGCAGGCCTGAGCCACGGGTTCATCGTCATCCACCCCCAACACACCCGGAGCGCACCATGGTGACGCAGGTTTCTTCCCAGGCGGCAGCCCGCCCTGCCGGCTGGCGCCAGGCCGCGCTGCGCCTGCACGGCCTGGTGCAGCGCGCCGCCGCCGGGCCGCAGGCGCTGGCCCAGCTGGCCGCACGCTGGCATGTGGCCCAGGTGTTCTTCCTGTCGGGCCTGACCAAGCTGCGCGACTGGGACACCACGCTGGCGCTGTTCCAGGACGAGTACCACGTGCCGCTGCTCCCGCCCGGCGTGGCCGCCGTGATGGGCACCGGCGGCGAGCTGGTGCTGCCGGTGTTGCTGTTGCTGGGCCTGGGTGGGCGCTTCGCGGCGCTGGGCCTGTCGGTGGTGAATGTCGTGGCCGTGCTCAGCCTGCCCGACATGCCCGAGCCGGCGCTGAACTTGCACCTCTTCTGGGGCAGCCTGCTGCTGGGCGTGCTGCTGTGGGGGCCGGGCCGGTTGTCGGTGGACGCGTGGGCGTGGCGCCGCTGGATGGGCGAGCCGCCGCGGTGACTCAGTCGGCGTGAAAGTCCCCGGGCTGCAGCACGATGGGCTGGCCATGCGGTGTGCGCTCGGCGGCATGGCCCCAGGCGTCGGCATGGGCGGCCAGCGTGGCGGGGTCGGCCGCGCCTTTCTCGGCCACCAGCGCTTCCAGCGCGGCCAGCCAGTGGTGGTAGTAGGTGTCGCCCAGGTCGGCGTCACCGGCCGCCTGCGCGCGGCGGATCTGCGCACTGAGCGCGGCCGCCCACTCGGGCCAGCTGAACAGGCCCTGCTGGTGCAGCTGCAGCGTCATCGCGAAGACCTGGGCCTGCCAGGGTGCGGCGAACACCGGGGTGGTTTCATCGCCCTGGCCGCCCAGCGGCAGGCCGGGGCACAGGGCCAGGTCGGGTGGGTTCATGCGGGCTCCAGGGTCGATTCCCAGGCGTCGATGCTGACCTGCGTGCCGGGCTGGGCATCCTGGCCCCACAGCGTGGCGCCGTCGAACACCACGGTGTAGAGCCACTGCGGGCGCTCGCCCAGGCCTTGCGCATGCGTGTCGGCGAACACATGCGCGCCGTGCACACGCTCGATGGTGCCGACGCGGCCGCGCGTGTAGCCGGGCACGCGGCTGTGGTGCGGCGGCGGCGTGGCGCAGGGGCGCACCGCAGCGCCCACGGCATAGCGCGGCGGCTGCGGCGCGGGCCGCTCGGTGGGCGAACCCTTGGCCAGCACGGCGGCCACATCGGCCGCGTGCAGCACGCGGGCCACCGGGCGCGGCGGCTGTGTCAGCGTGCCGCTGGCCAGTTCTTCGGGCGTGGCCAGGCCGCGTTCGGCCATCAGCCGCGCCAGCGCGGCCAGCCAGATCTGGTAGTAGCTCAGGTCGGCGTAGTCGGGCAGGGTCTCGCGGGCGCTGCGGCTCTGGTCGATGTTCCATTGCCCGGTGGCGCCCATGGCCAGCGTGAGCGCCAGCGCCTTGGGTTCCCAGGCGCCGTGCCACAGCGCCCCTTCGGGCTCGGGTGTCACCGGCGTGGTGATGGGCCTGCCGCCCAGGTCGGCGTAGGAGGTGTAGAACGTGTTCACGTCGCCGCCCCCGCCGCGGCCGGACCCGGTGCGCGGGCCAGGCCGGTGCCGATCATCGAATCGCGCGTCACCAGCGCGGCCAGCTGTTCCTCGCTGAAGCCCTCGGTGCCGGCGGGGCGCTCGGGGATCACGAGATACCGCACCTCGGCGGTGGAATCCCACACGCGGATGGCCGTGCCCTCGGGCAGCGACACGCCAAAGTCGGCCAGCACGCCGCGCGGGTCTTTCACCACGCGGGCGCGGTAGGGCGCGCTCTTGTACCAGGTGGGCGGCAGGCCCAGCACCGGCCAGGGGTAGCAGCTGCACAGCGTGCACACCACCAGGTGGTGCTGGCCGGGGCCGTTGGCCACCGCCACCATGTGCTCGCCCTGGCGGCCGGTGTAGCCCAGCGAGGCGATGGCCGCGGTGGCGTCGCGCAGCAGCCAGTCGCGGTAAGTGGGGTCGGCCCAGGCCTTGGCCACAACGCGCGCGCCATTGCGCGGGCCGATCTTCGTCTGGTAGGTGTCGATCAGCGCGTCGAGCGCCGCCGGGTCGATGTAGCCCTTGGCGGTGAGCACGGTCTCCAGCGCGCGCACGCGCCGGTCCATCTCGTCGAGGTGGCTGTGGTCGTCGTGACCATGGTGGTCATGGTCGTCGTGATCGTGACTCATGGCACCAGCCTCAGGATGCGTCCGTCGGGGTTGTCGGTCAGCACGTACAGCCAGCCGTCGGGGCCCTGGCGCACGTCGCGGATGCGTTCGTTCAGGTTCTGCAGCAGGCGTTCCTCGCGCAGCACCTTGCTGCCGTCGAGCTCCAGCCGCAGCAGGGCCTGGGCGCGCAGTGCGCCGATGAACAGGCTGCCCTTCCAGCCGGGGTAGCGGTCGCTGGTCAGGAAGGCCATGCCGCTGGGCGCGATCGACAGCGGCACCCAGTGCGCGATGGGCGCCGCAACGTCGGCGCGCTCGGTGCCTTCGCCGATCCTGGTGCCGGTGCCGTAGTTGCGGCCGTAGGTGATCACCGGCCAGCCGTGGTTGCGGCCGGGCTGCGTGAGGTTGAGCTCGTCGCCGCCCTGCGGGCCGTGCTCCACGGTCCACAGCTCACCGGTGGCGGGGTGGATGGCGGCGCCCTGCACATTGCGATGGCCCCAGCTCCAGATCTCCGGGCGCACGCCGGGTTTGCCGGCCAGCGGGTTGTCGGCCGGCACGCGGCCATCGGCCTCGATGCGCACCACCTTGCCCAGCGTGTTGTCCAGCGTTTGCGCGTCGTCCTTGCGCGTGAAGCGCTCGCCCAGCGTGATGAACAGGCGGCCGTCGTTGGCGAAGGCCAGGCGCGAGCCGAAGTGCAGCCGGCTGGCCACCTTGGGCGCCTGGCGGAAGATCACCTGCACATCGGCCAGGCGCTCGGCGCCCGGTGCGCCGTCCAGCCGGGCGCGGGCCACGGCCGTGCCGTTGCCGTCGGCCGGGTCGCCGGGTTGCGCGGCCTCGCTGTAGCTCCAGTAGACCAGGCGGTTGCTGGCGAACTTGGGGTCGAGCACCACGTCGAGCAGGCCGCCCTGGCCCTCGGCCACCACGGTGGGCAGGCCCGGCAGCGGCGGACCCAGCCGTCCGTCGGCGGCCACGATGCGCATGCGCCCCGGCCGCTCGGTGACCAGCATGCGGCCATCGGGCAGGAAGGCCAGGCCCCAGGGGTTGACCAGGCCATGCGCCACGGCCTGCACCTTGGGGGCCGGGCCGGCCGCGGGCGCGGCGGCGGCGCTGGCGGTGCCCAGGTGCAAGGCCAGGCCCAGGGCCGTGGCCAGCCGCGCCCAGGCCGGGGGGATTCCGCTGCGCTGGCGGATGGCGGGTGCTTGCAACGACGTCATGGCGCTGCTTCTACCACCATCCGCCGGGTCTGTTGACCCAGGCATTCATCGATCCCGCTTGCGGCGCGGGGTCAACCCTGCTGGCCGTGGCGCTTCAGGGAATCGTTGAACAGGCCCATCGCGGTGGCGATGGCCACCGCCTGCTGCCGGTTGCTGGCGCTCAGCTTGGCCATCACGCGCTGCAGGTGGAAGTTGACCGTGGCTTCGCTCAGGTGCAGCAGCTGGGCGGTCTCGGCGCTGGTCTTGCCGCGGGCCGACCAGTGCAGGCACTCGAGCTCGCGATCGGAGAACTGGTGCTCGGCGATGGGCATGCGCTCGGCGTGCACGATCTTCAGCAGGCAGTCGTGCGCCATCCGCGGCAGCATGCTGTATTCGAGCGGCACCGCCGGTGGGTCGGCGGCGGCGCTGAACGGGCCCTCGCGCCGCGCCAGCGTCAGCAGGGCCAGCGACTGCGGCCGGTGGCTGGACAGGCTCACGCCCTCGGCCATGCCGTGCTGCAGTGCGGTCGACCAGTACTCGGGCGCCTCGTGCATCCGGCGCTGGGCCACCCACACCATCGCATCGGTGGATGCGCGGCAGTGCTGCACCACCGGGCTGTGGCGGTACAGCGAACGCGCCAGGTACATCTCGCTCCAGGCGTCCGGCAGTGTGCTCACCAGGTGCCGGATCGGACTGCCGAAGCCCCGCCAGTCCTCGATCGCGGCGATCGCCACATCGAAGCCCAGCGCCGAGGCCAGCTTCTTCAGGCCGTCACGCATCTCGCGCGTGGTGGTGCAGCCGGCCAGTTCGGCGATCTGGGGCGCCACGATCAGCCGCGGCAGTCCGTGGGGGCGTGTCGGGTCATCGGAAGTGGCGTTGGACATCGGTACTGCAGGTGTGTCGGTGACGGGTGCGCGGGTAGCGCTGCGCCGGGGTGCCAGTGCAGCAGGCGCGCGTGACAGGCTGACGGGGTGAACGTGGACCGGGGCCGAGGCCTGCAGTCCGTTGTGCCGTGTGCACAACACACGCGGAGGGGTTAGCGAGTTTCATGCCCTGGTCGGGGGTGTCTTGGTGACAAGGTGTGCACGAATGCCTTGTTTGCGCTGCAGCTTTGCAGCGCGCGCCGGCGCGATGCGCATGCAGACTGGCCCGGTGGCCGGCGGTCGATCTCTGGTACCGCGCAGAACCTGGTTTCTCCTGGGATTTTCGGGTGTACGGCGAGGACGCTTACCCGGATTGCAAGGCGTGCGGGCTGGCGGATCGGGCCAGCCGCTCCGCTTCCAGCGTTGCGTGCTGCAGAACTAGCGGATCTTGTAGTTCGGCAACTTGTAAGAAATGCTACCGTCAAGTCTGGCAACAATTGATTGACACCAGACGGTTTTTTCAGTGGCCGGAGTTCAAGGCGCCGCGGCATCCCGCGGTGTGTCACCAAGGCCGCCGCGGCGGCGTGTCACCGGGTTTTTATGAAACGCGACGACTACGCAGGCATCGCCGGCGTGGCAGCACCCGTGGCGCCACCGGCGCCCACGGCGGTGCCGCTGCTGGAATCGGGCGTGTGGCATTGCCCCGGCAGTGCCCGGTGCGGCCCGCTGCGCGAGTCGCAGCTCACCCTGGGCATGCTGGCGCATGACCTGAACGGCGTCAGCGCCAGCATGCTGGCGGCCATCGGCCAGCTGGCGCTGCAACTGCCGCCCGACCATCCGCTGCAGGCGCTGACCGATCAGGTGCGCCGCTCGGCCGCGCGGGCGCGCGAACTGGTGCACCAGATGCTGGATCCCGATCGGCAGCGCGGCGAGCGCCGCGAGCCGTGCGACCTGGGCGCCCTGCTCGAAGACGTGGCCGAGCTGCTGCGCCCCGGTCTGCCGGACAGGCAGCGGTTGAGCGTGCGCCGCCCCGCCGCACCGCAGCGGGCCCGGGTGGATTCGAGCCGCTTCCTGCGCGCGCTGATCAACCTGTGCCGCAATGCGCTGCAGGCCATGGACGAGCGCCCGGGCCACATCCAGCTGCAGGTCGAGCCGACGCACGACCCGGCCGGCATGGTGCGCGTGGTGATCCAGGACGACGGGCCGGGCATGGACAGCCAGACGCTCGCCCAGGCCTGCCAGCCGTTCTACAGCACGCGCCGCGCCGAGGGCGGCCACGGCCTGGGCCTGGCCATGGTGGACCGCTTCGTGCGTGACCATGGCGGGCAGTTGCAGATCGACAGCGCACCGGGCCGCGGCACCCGCGTGGTGATGCTGCTGCCGCTGCAGGCGCCGGACGTCGATGCCCCACCTGAGAGCGCTGCCGCGTGCCCATCGGCGTGCACGCCCGCGTGCGCGACCGCTGGCCCCACCGCTGGCCCGCCCGACGCCACCGCCACCCAGCCGCGCCCGGTCGCACGCCGCCTGCTGTATGTCGACGACGATCCGGTGCTGCGCCTGCTGGCCGAGCACATGCTGGGCGCGGCCGGCTACGAGGTGACGCTGGCCGAGACGGCCACCCAGGCCCGCGCGCTGATGGACGCGCACGCATCCGCCTTCGACATCGTGGTCAGCGATGTGCACCTGCCCGATGCCACCGGCTTCGACGTGCTGGCCGCGGCGCGTGGCGGACGCCATGGCGGGCAGCTGTACCTGGTGTCGGGCAATTGCAATGCCGAGCTGGTGCAGCGCGCGCACCAGGAGGGCGTGCAGGCCCTGATCGCGAAGGACCGCTTCTTCGATCCGGTCGCGCAGGCCGACGGCGCGGCGATGGCCGGCCAGCCAGGCCGTGGCGGCCCCGACGGACCGGGTGGCGACCCGTGGTTCCGGCGTTTCCATCAGATCTGATAGTTGCGTACTCATCTGAGCGGCTGACATAGTCGCCGCAGCAGACAAGGTCTCTCCAGGGAGTGCCACCCGCCGTGCCGGCAGGGTGGCGCTTCGCGTGGCGTGCCTAGTCCAGATCGATGGATGTCGATCGCTCAATAACCCGGTTAATACGCGTTCAATGGTGCGTTTTTCACGGGTTAGCCCTGTAGGGGGTTCTCGAAAAATGGGATCTGCGTACCGTGTGAGTGGCCGCATTCAAGTTCGGCCAACCTTCCGCAAGCAGCGCGCGGAAGTCGAGCTCACACACCGTCGGATCCTCGATCGTGAGCAAGAACTCCGCGCCCATCGTTCACAACGTCCCTGAGTCTGGCGTTCTGCAGCTGGACATCCCGCGCTCGGGCATCGCCCGGATCGCGGTGGTCGGTACCGACATGTTGCTGGTCCTGCAGGACGGCACGCAGCATGTGCTGCGCGACATGGCCATGCGGCTGATGACCACGCCAGACCTGAAGCTGGTGCTGGCCGGTGGCGCGCCGATGGCGGCGGCCGACCTGTTCGCCAGCATCGGCCGCGTGGTGCTGGCCGATGCCGCCACACGGGTGGCGATGACGCCCTCGCGCAACGCCACCGAGGCCGGCGCCGACACCGACGGCACGAAGAAGCGCGCCACGGCCGCCGACGCCGAAGCCAGTGACACCGCCCCGGCGGCGGCCAGCGACACCCCGGCGGTGCAGCCCACCCCGGCCCCGTCGCCGCAGGGCATCAGCGTGCCCGACCTGACGGCCAAGGAGAGCGGCAAGTCCGAGTTCAAGGGCGAGGCCCCGGCGGCCGCACCCACGCTGGTGATCTCGCGCGGGCAGGGCGAGGCCGCAGCGTCCCCGCCGTCGGCGCCTTCGCCGGCCGCACCGCCGCCGCCGGCTGACACCATCTCGATCACCGCCACGGCGCGCAACATCACCGGCCAGACCAGCAGCACCGGCGGCGACGGCGTGACCACCATCACCGGTGGCGGCGGCAGCCTGGCCTCGGCCACCGACCTGTCGGCCGAGGCGCAGGCCGCCCGCGAGGTGATCACCGGCACCGGCGGCGACGACCGCATCACTGGCGACAACCCCACGCTGGTGGGCACCGGCTGGGTGCGTGGCGTGGACCTGGGCTTCAGCGGCCGCAGCACGGTGACGCTGGCCTCGGTGGAGATCTCCGGCGTGCCCACCGACATGACGGTGGTGGGCGCCACGCTGAGCGGAACCACCTGGAAGCTGACCGTGCCCGCCGATGGCACGGCGCTGGCCAACAACCTGAGCATCCAGCTGCAGTACGCCGTGGCCGCCGACGGCCAGGGCTTCACGCCGCGCACCTTCGAGCTGACGATCACCGCCTCGGGCCAGATGGAAGGCAACGCGATCAGCGGCACCAAGACCATCCCGGTCATCGTGCAGGACGTGACCAGCGCGGCCGACATGGTCTACAGCGCCAACGGCGTCACGGGCATCGTGCTGCCGGCCTACGGCCTGGGCGACGAGATCCATGCCGGGGCCGGCAACGACGTGGTGGCCGCCGGCGTGGGCCATGACCTGGTCTACGGCGACGCGGGCAATGACACGCTCGACGGTGGCGCGGGCAACGATGTGCTGGTGGGCGGCGCCGGCGCCGACCGCCTGCTGGGCGGCACCGGGCAGGACACGGCCAGCTACGCCGGCTCGTCGGCCGCCGTGTCGGTGGACCTGGCCGGCGGCACTGCCAGTGGTGGCGATGCGGCGGGCGACACCTTCGACGGCATCGAGCGCCTGGTGGGCAGCGACCATGCCGACACGCTGCGCGGCGACGCCGCGGCCAACACCATCCAGGGCGGGGCAGGCGACGACACCGTGGAAGGCCGGGCCGGTGCCGACACGCTCGCCGGCGGCGACGGCTTCGACACCGCGTCCTACGCCGCGTCCACCGTGGGCGTCACGGTCAGCCTGGTGGCCGGTGCCACCGGGGCCGGCGGCGATGCCGAGGGCGACAGCCTCAGCGGCTTCGAGGCGCTGGAGGGCTCGGCCCTGGCCGACAAGCTCACCGGCAACGCCGACGCCAACACGCTGGACGGCCGCGGCGGCGACGACCTGCTGGACGGCGGGGCCGGCGCCGACACGCTGCAGGGCGGCGCAGGCCACAACACCGCCACCTACACCGGATCGGCACTGGGGGTGCAGGTGAGCCTGACCACCGGCGAGGGCGCCGGCGGCGATGCCGAGGGCGACCGGCTCGAGGACATCCAGAACCTGGTGGGCAGCACGCAGGCCGACGAACTGACCGGCAACGCCGACGCCAACACGCTGGACGGCAGCGCCGGCAACGACTACCTGTACGGCGAAGGCGGTGCCGACACGCTGATCGGCGGCGCCGGCAGCGACACGGCCAGCTATGTGGACGCCACCAGCGGCGTGCGCGTCAGCCTGAGCAATCCGGCGCTCAACACCGGCGACGCCGCGGGCGACAGCTTCAGCAGCATCGAGAACCTGGAAGGCTCCGAGTACAGCGACGAGCTGATCGGCGATGCCAACGCCAACATCCTGATGGCCGCGCCCGGTGACGACGTGCTGCGCGGCATGGCCGGCAACGACACCCTGGTGGGCGGCGCCGGTGCCGACACGCTGGACGGCGGCGACGACAGCGACACCGCCGACTACAGCCAGTCCACCGAAGGCGTGCATGTCGACCTCAGCGGCAGCCAGGCCAACACCGGCGGCGACGCCGACGGCGACACGCTGATCGGCATCGAGAACCTGCTGGGCAGCCGCTACAGCGACCTGCTGCTGGGCGACGGCGGTGCCAACACGCTGGAAGGCGGTCGCGGCAACGACCGGCTGGAGGGCGCCGGCGGTGCCGACACGCTCAAGGGCGGCGACGGCCTGGACATCGCCGACTACAGCCACAGCGCGCAGGCCGTGACGGTGGACCTGGCCGCCGGCACCGCCACCGGCGGCGACGCCACCGGCGACACCCTGGCCAGCATCGAAGGGGTGGCCGGCACCGAGTACGACGACGTGCTGCTGGGCAGCACCAGCGCCAACGTGCTGGAGGGCAACGGCGGCAATGACCGCATCGAGGCCGGCAGCGGCAGCGACACGCTGCGCGGCGGCGCGGGCGACGACGAACTCAGCGGCGGCAGCGGTGCCGACGTGATCGACGGCGGCGACGGCACCGACACCGCCACCTACGCCACCAGCACGCGCGCCGTGCAGGTGCTGCTCAACGACGGCAGCGCCAGCGAGGCCAGCACCGGCGGCGACGCCGAGGGCGACGTGCTCAACCGCGTGGAGAACCTGGTGGGCAGTGCGCTGGGCGACAGCCTGCGCGGCAACAGCGCGGCCAACCGCCTGCAGGGCGGCCTGGGCGACGACGAACTGGAAGGCGGGGCCGGGGCCGACGTGCTGCAGGGCGGCGATGGCGACGACACCGCCAGCTACGCCCATGCCGGTGCCGGCGTCAGCGCCAGCCTGCTGGCCGGCGGCGGCAGCGCGGGCGATGCCGCGGGCGACACTTTCAGCAGCATCGAGCACCTCAGCGGCAGTGCCTACGCCGACAGCCTGACTGGCGACGGCGGCGCCAACCGCCTGGCCGGCGGCGCGGGCGACGACCTGCTGGACGGCCGCGGCGGCGCCGACACGATCGACGGTGGCGACGGCAGCGACACGGCCAGCTACGCCGTGTCGGCCCAGGCCGTGGTGATCAACCTCGACACCGGCCTGGCCCAGGGCGGCGATGCCCAGGGCGACCGCCTGACCAGCATCGAGAACGTGGTGGGCTCGGCCTTTGCCGACACCCTGACCGGCGACCGCCAGGACAACCGCCTGGACGGTGGCGCCGGCGACGACACGCTGGACGGCGGCGCCGGTGCCGACACGATCGACGGCGGCAGCGGCCGCGACCTGCTCAGCTACGCGGCCTCGGCCCAGGGCGTCACCGTCAGCCTGGCCAGCGGCCGTGGCACGGGCGGCGATGCCGAGGGCGATGTGCTCAGCAACATCGAGGACCTGACCGGCTCGGCCCGCGACGACCGCCTGGCGGGCGATGCCGGCAGCAACCGGCTGGACGGCGGTGCCGGCGACGACGTGCTGGAAGGCCGCGGCGGCGACGACACGCTGCTGGGCGGCAGCGGCAGCGACACCGCCAGCTACGCCAGCTCGCAGGCCGGCGTCAGCGTCAGCCTGGCCACGGGCATCGGCACCGGCGGCGACGCCCAGGGCGACACCTACAGCAGCATCGAGAACCTGCTGGGCGGCGCGCAGGCCGACACCCTGGTGGGCAACGACGAGGCCAACCGCCTGGACGGCGGCGCGGGCGACGACCGGCTCGAAGGCGGCCTGGGCAGCGACACCCTGGTGGGCGGCGAAGGCACCGACACGGCCAGCTACACGCAGGCCGGTGGCGCTGTGACCGTCACCCTGGCCGGCGACAACGGCCTGGGCGCCGGCACGCAGGGCGAGGCCGCGGGCGACAGCCTCAGCGGCATCGAGAACCTGCTGGGCAGCGCCTACGACGACACGCTGAGCGGCGATGCGGGCGCGAACCTGATCGACGGCGGCGCCGGCAACGACCGCCTGAGCGGTGGCGCCGGCGCCGACACGCTGATCGGCGGCGCGGGCAACGACACCGCGGTGTACGCCGGTGCGACGGTGGGCGTCAGCGTCGACCTGTCCAACACCGGCGCGCAGAGCAGCAGCGGCGATGCCGCGGGCGATGTGCTGTCGGGCATCGAGAACCTGGTGGGCAGCGGCCGCGACGACCGCCTCACCGGCGACCAGGGCGACAACCTGCTCGATGGCGGCCAGGGCAACGACGTGCTGCAGGGCGGCGCGGGCGCCGACACGCTGACTGGTGGCGACGGCGTCGACACCGCCAGCTACAGCGCCTCCAGCGCCGGCGTGCAGGTCGACCTGTCGGCCAACGGCGGCCTGGGCAGCGCCGCTGGCGGCGACGCCGCCGGCGACACGCTGCGCGGCATCGAGAACCTCACCGGCTCGGCCTATGCCGACACGCTGACCGGCGACGGCCAGGACAACGCGCTGACCGCCGGCGCCGGCAACGACGTGCTCACCGGCGGGGCCGGCGCCGACGCGCTGGACGGCGGCAGCGGCACCGACACCGCCAGCTACGCCGGCAGCGCCGAGGCCGTCACCGTCAGCCTGGCCGATGGCAGCGGCCAGGGGGGTGACGCCGAGGGCGACACGCTCACGGCCATCGAGAACCTGCTGGGCAGCGCCGGGGCCGACAGCCTCAGCGGCGGCGACGGCAACAACCGCCTGGATGGCGGCGATGGCAACGACACCCTGGAAGGCGGCGCGGGCGCCGACACGCTGATCGGCGGCGCCGGCAGCGACACCGCGCGCTACAGCGGCTCCAGCGCCGGCGTCAGCATCGACCTGGCCAGCGGCGCCACCAGCGGCGGCGACGCCGCGGGCGACAGCCTGAGCGGCATCGAGAACCTGGGTGGCTCGGCCTTTGCCGACACGCTGGTGGGCAACAACGCCGCCAACCAGCTGAGCGGCGGCGCCGGCAACGACACGCTGGACGGCGGCGGCGGGGCCGACACGCTGACCGGCGGCGAGGGGGTGGACACGGCCACCTATGCGGCGTCGTACGCGTCCGTGATTGTCAGCCTGGCCGCTGGCACCGGCAGCGGTGGCGATGCCGATGGCGACCGCCTCAGCGAGGTGGAGAACCTGATCGGCAGCGCACTGGCCGACCGCCTGACCGGCGACCTGCGTGACAACCGCCTGGACGGCGGCGACGGCAACGACCAGCTCGAAGGCGGCGCCGGGGCCGATGCACTGGTGGGCGGCGCGGGCACCGACACCGCCAGCTACGCCAACAGCGATGCCGGCGTCACCGTCAACCTGGCGGGCGCGGGCGGCGTGGGCACCGGCAGCGGTGGCCATGCACAGGGCGACACGCTGAGCGGCATCGAGAACCTCACCGGCAGCGCCTGGTCCGACCGCCTGACCGGCGACGCCAACGGCAACCTGCTGGACGGCGGCGCCGGCGACGATGTGCTGCAGGGCGGCGCCGGCGCCGATGAGCTGCGCGGCGGCGACGGCACCGACACCGCCAGCTACGCCGGCAGCACCGCCGTGGTGGTGGACCTGGCCGGCGGCACCGCCACCGGCGGCGATGCGGCGGGCGACAGCTTCAGCGGCATCGAGGGTGTGACCGGCGGCAGCGGCAACGACACGCTGCGCGGCGACGCCGGCACCAACCTGCTGGACGGCGGCGCGGGCAACGACCTGCTCGACGGCCGCGCCGGCGCCGACACCCTGGTGGGTGGCGACGGCAGCGACACGGCCACCTACGCCAGCTCGGGCGCGGGCGTCAGCGTCAGCCTGGACAGCGGCACCGGCAGCGGCGGCGACGCGCAGGGCGACACCCTCAGCGGCATCGAGAACCTGGTGGGCTCGGCCTACGCCGACACCCTGGTGGGCGATGCCGAGGCCAACAGCCTGAGCGGCGGCGCGGGCAACGACCTGCTCGACGGCGGCGCCGGGGCCGACACCCTGGCCGGCGGCGACGGCACCGACACCGTCACCTACGCCGGATCCGACCTGGGCGTCAGCGTGGACCTGGCCAACGGCACCGCCAGCGGCGGCGTGGCCGCGGGCGATGTGCTGACGGCCATCGAGAACCTGATCGGCAGCGCGCTGGCCGATGCGCTGTACGGCAGCGACGCGGCCAACGTGCTGAGCGGCGGCGCCGGCAACGACCTGATCAGCGGCGGCGCGGGTGCCGACACGCTGGATGGCGGCCAGGGCAACGACACCCTCAGCTACGCCGGCAGCAGCAGCGGCGTGGCCGTCAACCTGCGCGTCAACAGCGCCAGCGGCGGTGATGCCGAGGGCGATGCCATCAGTGGCTTCGAGAACCTCACCGGCTCGGCCCAGGCCGACACGCTGACCGGCGACGGCACCGCCAACCGCCTGGACGGCGGTGCCGGCAACGACTGGCTGGAAGGCGGCGGCAGCGCCGACACCCTGACCGGCGGCGACGGCAACGACACCGCCAGCTACGCCGGCAGCGGCGAGGGCGTGAACGTCAGCCTGGCCCGCGGCACCGGCTTGGGCGGCGATGCCGAGGGCGACACCCTGGCCAGCATCGAGCACCTCAGCGGCTCGGCCTACGCCGATGTGCTGAGCGGTGACGGCCGCGCCAACCGCCTGGACGGCGGCGCCGGCAACGACGTGCTCGAAGGCGGCGACGGCGCCGACACCCTGCTGGGCGGCGAGGGCAGCGACACGGCCAGCTATGCCGGCTCCAGCGCGGCGGTGCGCGTCAACCTGGCGGCCAACAGCGCCCAGGGCGGCGATGCCGAAGGCGATGCGCTGGATTCGATCGAGAACCTGATCGGCTCGGCACTGGCCGACACGCTGAGCGGCACCGAGGCCGTCAACCGCCTGGACGGCGGCGCCGGCAACGACCTGCTGGACGGCGGCGCCGGCGCCGACACCCTGGTGGGTGGCGATGGCAGCGACACCGTCACCTACGCGGCCTCGGCCGCGGGCGTCAGCGTCAACCTGGCCAGCGGCACGGGCGCCGGCGGCGATGCCGAGGGCGACCGCCTGAGCGGCGTGGAGAACGTGGTCGGCAGCGCGCTGGCCGACACCCTGGTGGGCGGCACCGACGTCAACCGCCTGGAAAGCGGCGCCGGCAACGATGTGCTGGACGGCGGCGCGGGCGCCGACGTGCTGGACGGCGGCACCGGCACCGACACCGTCACCTATGCCAACAGCAGCGCGGGCGTCACCGTCAGCCTGGTGGGCGGCCCCGGCGTGGGCGGCGATGCCGAGGGCGACAGCCTGGCCAACATCGAGAACCTCACCGGCAGCGCATTGGCCGACCGCCTGACCGGCAACAGCGGCGCCAACGTGCTGGACGGCGGCGCCGGCGACGACCTGCTGCTGGGCGGCGCGGGCGGCGACGAGCTGCGCGGCGGCCTGGGCGACGACATCGCCAGCTACGCCGGCAGCACCGCCGTGGTGGTGGACCTGGACGCCGGCACGGCCAGCGGCGGCGATGCCACCGGCGACACGCTCAGCGAGATCGAGGGCGTGACCGGCGGTGCCGGCAACGACACCCTGCGCGGCAATGCCAGCGCCAACGTGCTCACCGGCGGCGGCGGCGACGACGTGCTGGAAGGCTGCGGCGGCGCCGACACGCTGACCGGCGGCAGCGGCAACGACACGGCCACCTACGCCCGCTCGGCCAGCGGCGTGACGGTGAGCCTGGGCGGCAGCACCGGCGTGGGCGGTGATGCCGAGGGCGACGTGCTCGGCGAGATCGAGAACCTGGTGGGCAGCGGCCTGGCCGACAGCCTTCAGGGCAATGCCAGCGACAACCTGCTGGACGGCGGCGCGGGCAACGACGTGCTCGAAGGCGGCGAAGGCGCCGACACGCTGCAGGGCGGCGCCGGGGCCGACACGGCCAGCTATGCGGGCTCGTCGGCCTCGGTCAACGTCAACCTCGACACGCACACCGCCAGCGGCGGCGACGCGGCCGGCGACACCCTGCTGGGCATCGAGAACCTGACCGGCAGCGCCTATGGCGACACCCTGACCGGCGACGGCGATGCCAATGTGCTGAGCGGCGGCGCGGGCAACGACGTGCTGACCGGCGGCGGTGGTGCCGACGCGCTGATCGGCGGCAGCGGCAACGACACCGCCAGCTACAGCGGCAGCAGCGCCGGCGTGACGGTGAACCTGCGCGACAACGTGGGCACCGGCGGCGATGCCGAGGGCGACACCTTCAGCAGCATCGAGCACATCACCGGCAGCAACTTCAGCGACACGCTGGTGGGCACCGGCCTGGCCAACATCATCCGTGGCGGCGGCGGCGGCGACCTGATCGAAGGCGGCGCCGGCGCCGACACGCTGGAGGGCGGCGACGGCAACGACACGCTCAGCTACGCCGGCAGCACCGAAGGCGTCAGCGTCAACCTGGGCACCGGCGCGGCCAGCGGCGGTGACGCCGATGGCGATGCGATCAGCGGCTTCGAGAACCTGAGCGGCAGCGCGCTGGCCGACACCCTGGCCGGCAATGCCGATGCCAACACCCTGCAAGGCGGCCTGGGCGACGACCACCTCAGCGGCGGCGGTGGGGCCGACGTGCTGAGCGGCGGCGCCGGCAGCGACTGGGCCGACTACCGCAGCAGCAGCGCGGCCGTCACCGTCAACCTGGGCGCCAGCGTGGCCGCCGGTGGCGATGCGGCGGGCGACAGCTTCATCGGCATCGAGAACCTGGGCGGCTCGGACCTGGGCGACAACCTCACCGGCAACGGCGACAACAACGCGCTGGCCGGCTGGGGCGGCGACGACGCGCTGGACGGCGGCGAAGGCCAGGACAGCCTGGACGGCGGCGCTGGCAACGACACGCTGATCGGCGGCGCCGGGGCCGACACCCTGCAAGGCGGCCTGGGCGACGACACCGCCAGCTATGCCGGCAGCGCCGTGGGCGTGACCGTCAACCTCAACCTCAGCGGCGCGCAATCCAGCGCCGGCGATGCGGCCGGCGACGTGCTGGGCGGCATCGAGCACCTGCGCGGCAGCTTCTATGCCGACACCTTGACCGGCGACGCCGGCGACAACCGCCTGGACGGCGACGCCGGCGACGACGTGCTGGAAGGCGGCCGCGGCGCCGACACCCTGGTGGGCGGCAGCGGCAGCGACACCGCCAGCTACGCCGGTGCCTCGGCCGGCGTGACCGCCAGCCTGCTGAACCCCGGCACCAACACCGGCGACGCGGCGGGCGACAGCTACAGCAGCATCGAGAACCTGACCGGCAGCGACATGGCCGACACCCTGGTGGGTGACGGCAATGCCAACCGCATCGACGGCGGCGGCGGCTCCGACACGGTGAGCTACGCGGCCAGCGCCAGCGGCGTCACCATCGGCCTGGGCGGCAGCGCCGGCGTGGGCGGCGACGCCCAGGGCGACGTGCTGGTGCGGGTGGAGAACCTCATCGGCAGCGCCTATGCCGACACCCTGAGCGGCGACGCCAACAACAACCTGCTGATCGGCGGGGCGGGCGCCGACACCCTGGACGGGGCCGGCGGCATCGACACCGTGGATTACAGCGCCAGCGCCGGCGCCGTGCGCGTGGACCTGACCGGCGGCGCCAGCAGCGGCGGCGACGCCGCGGGCGATGTGGTGAACAACGTCGAGAACGTCATCGGCACCAGCGGCGACGACACCATCACCGCCAACGGCTCGGCCAACGTCATCACCGGCGGCAGCGGCCGCGACACGGTGCGCTACAGCGCCTCCACGGCCGGCGTCACCGTCAACCTGGGGCTGGCCACGCCGCAGCTGGGCGTGGGCTTTGCCGCCGGCGACACGCTGATCGGCATCGAGAACCTGGTGGGCAGCGCGCTGGTGGACACCCTGACCGGCGACGACGGCGACAACGTCATCGAAGGCGGCGCCGGCGCCGACGTGCTGCAGGGCGGCCTGGGCAGCGACACGCTCAGCTACGCCGGCGACACCACCGGCGTGCGCATCCACCTGGGCACCCAGGCCGTCAGCGGCGGCGACGCCGAGGGCGATGTGGTCAGCGGCTTCGAGAACGCGCTGGGCGGCAGCGGCAACGACACCATCACCTCGGGCAGCGCCGCCAACACCATCGACGGGGGCGACGGCACCGACACCGTGAGCTACGCCGACAGCGCCAGCGGCGTGACGGTGACGCTGGACCGCGGCGACGGCATGGGCAGCGGCAGCGCGGGCGACGCTGCCGGCGACCTGCTGCGCAATGTGGAGAACCTGCGCGGCAGCAGCTTCAACGACACGCTCACGGGCAACGGCGGCAACAACACCCTCTACCTCAGCGGCGGGGTCGATCGCCTGGATGGCGCGGGCGGCAGCGACACGGTGGACGGCAGCGCCAGCAGCGCGGCGCTGGCCATCAACCTGGCCGCCGGCACAGTGGGCCTGGCCAGTGCCACCACGGCTGTCAACGTCTACGACTTCAGCAGCGCCAGCAGCAACGTCACCACATCGAGCAACGGCACCGTCAATGCCACGCTCACGCTGGTGAACGGCGCCACGCTGGACGCCGGCATGGCCACCCACGGCAACGCGCTCACGCTGGCCAATACCGGCACCACCTACGCCACCCAAGCGTACGGGCTGGTGGGCAGCCTGACGCTGGACAGCACCTTCACCATCGCGACCTGGGTGCGCTTCGACACCGTGACGGCCCAGAGCCGGGTGTTCGACTTCGGCAACGGCGCCGGCAACAACAACATCCTCTTGTCTCGATCTGGAACGGGCAACCAGTTGTACCTGCTTGCGCTGAACGGAGGGACGACTGCCGGCATTGTCCGCAGCGATGCCACCGCCATCACCACAGGCAGTTGGATGCATGTGGCCGCAGTGGTCAATGGCACCACCATGCAGCTGTATGTCAACGGCACGTTGGCCGGCAGCACGACGCTGACCAGTGCGCTGAGCACGGTCACGCGCACCAGCAATTACCTGGGCAAGTCCAACTACTCCAACGACGGTGCCACCACCGGCCAGTTCGACGATCTGGTCATCAGCGACGACGCGCTGAGCGCCAGCGACATCGCCAAGCTGGCCTCGGCCAGCGGCTACAGCACAGCCTCTTCGCTGTTCAGCGCGGAGGCCACGCTCACCAGCATCGAGAACGCCACCGGCGGCAGCGGCGCAGACACCCTGGTGGGCAGCACAACCGCCAACATCCTGAGCGGCGGTGCAGGCAACGACATGCTGCAAGGCGGCGCTGGGGCCGACACACTGGTCGGCGGCGACGGCAACGACACGGCCAGCTATGCCAGCTCGACCGCTGGCGTCACTGTCAATCTGGGGCTCACCGGCGCGCAGACCAGCGCCGGCGACGCCTCGGGCGACGTGCTCAGCGGCATCGAGAACCTGATCGGCAGCGCCTTCGCCGACAACCTGACCGGCGACGCCGGCGACAACGTGCTCACCGGCGGCGCAGGTGCCGACACTCTCACCGGCGGCGGCGGCACAGACACCGCCAGCTACCTGGGCAGCACCGCCGGCGTGACCGTGGACCTGCGCCTCACCGGCGCGCAGGTCAGCGCGGGCGATGCCTCGGGCGATGTGCTCGTCGGCATCACCAATTTGCAGGGCTCTTCGCAGGCCGACACCCTGATCGGCAATGCCGACGCCAACACCCTCAGCGGTGGGGCCGGCGACGACACCCTGGCCGGCCTGGTCGGCGCCGACACGCTGGACGGCGGCGGTGGCAGTGACACGGCCGACTACAGCCTGAGCACCGCAGCCGTGACCATCAACCTGGCGACGGCCACGGCCAGCGGCGGGGACGCCACCGGCGACACCCTGGTCAGCATCGAGAACGTCACCGGCTCGGCCTACGACGACGTGTTCGTGGCCAATGCCGAGGTCAACACCTTCACCGGCGGTGCCGGCACCGACACCGTCAGCTACGCGGCCTCCACCGCCGGCGTCACGGTGTCGCTGAACCAGAGCACGGCGCAGACCAGCACCGGCTTTGCCTCGGGCGACCTGCTCACCGGCATCGAGGTGTTGGTGGGCTCGGCCTATGCCGACAGCTTGGCCTCGGGCAACAACACCGTGCGGCTGGAGGGTGCGTCGGGGGTGGATAGCCTTTACGCATCAGCAGGTATCAATGTGACCCTGGACGGAGGGACGGGCGATGACGCCCTGTACGTGTTCAGCGCCGCCAACCTGCGTCCCATCCTGATCGGTGGTGACGGGCTGGACATCCTGAACTTCAACAACACCACGGTGGGCGGCGCAGGCGTCACGCTCAACCTGGGAGCACAGACCATCAGTGGAGGCATTGCCGAAGGCAGCACGCTGGGCGATGTGATTGAGAGCGTCGCAGGTACTTCGTTCGCGGACAGCCTGACCGGCAGCGCCGGCTACAACTTCCTGCGTGGCTACGACGGCAACGACAGCCTCTATGGCATGGGTGGCGCAGACGACCTCTCCGGCGGCCGCGGCGATGATTTCATTGACGGTGGCGACGGCGGGGACCGCGTCATCTACAACAACGAGACCGCCACCGGCGTGGCCGGCACCCGCGCGCAGTTCACCATCAGCGGCAACAGCGCCGGCCAGGTGGTGGTCACCGACACGCGCACCGGCACCAACGGCAACGGCACCGACACGCTGACCAACGTGGAACGCCTGGTGTTCACCGACACCACGCTGACGGTGGTGCAGGGCACATCCGGCAACGACACCCTGACCGCCACCGCCGATGCCGACGTGATCGTGGGCGGCGACGGCACCGACACCGTCAGCTATGCGGCGGCGTCGAGCGCGCTGGTGGTGGATCTGCGCTTGACCGGCAGCCAGACCGGCGTCTGGGGAACCACCACCAGCACCTGGTCGGCGGGCGATGTGCTGGTGGGCATCGAGAACGTCACCGGTTCGGCCACCGCGGCCAACACCCTGGTGGGCAACGCTGGCAACAACGTGCTCGTCGGCGGCAGCCTGGACGACTACTTCATCGGCGGCGCCGGTGCCGACACCTTTGTGGGTGCAGGCGGCTCCTACGACGTGGTGTCCTACAGCGGCACCGCCGCCGGGCTGACCCTGAACCTGGTGACCGGTGTGCACTCGGGCGATGCCACGGGCGACACCTTCAGCGGCATCGAGAAGGTGTTCGGTACCGACTATGCGGACACGATCACCTTGGATGGCTCGATCTACAGCATTGACGCGGGAGGCGGCGACGACACCATCATCGGCAGTGACCTGGCCGACAACGTGGTGGGATCCATCGGCAACGACACGATCAGCGGGAATGGTGGGAACGACACGCTCTACGGCAGCGCAGGCAATGACACGATCGATGGAGGCGCCGGCACAGACTCGGTGAGGTTCATCGAGAGTTGGTATGGCGCCGGCCATTCACTGGCCAGCGGCACGATCGCAGACTTCACCTTGGCCGACGCCGGCAATGGCTGGGTGCGGTTCACCGACAACCGCACCGCCACCTACACCATGGGTGTGGACCTGGTGACCAATGTGGAGGTGCTGAACTTCTACGACGTCAACCTGAGAGGCAACTTCGGCACCACCGGCAACGACACCCTGGCCGGCACCACCGACCGCGACGTGCAGGTGGGCGGCCTGGGCAACGACACCCTGACCGGCAGCGCAGGCGCCGACTGGTTGTTTGGCGGCGAGGGCACTGACACCGTCGACTACAGCGCCAGCACGGCGGGTGTGACGGTGGACCTGCGCCTGAACACCGCACAGACCAGCTCTGGCGACGCCTCGGGCGACATCCTCAGCGGCATCGAGGCGGTGGTGGGCAGTGGCTTGAACAACAACTTCCGCATCGGAAGCATCACCACAGCCATCACGGGCGGTGCCGGCAATGACACCGTCATCATCTCCAGCGGCCTGGGCAGCCAGGCGGCCTTCACCTTCAACGCTGGCTCGGGCACCAACACCCTGTCCATTGAAGGCCTCTTGTTGAACACCGTCAACTTCCAGGGCGGATCGGACCTGGATCAACTCATGTTTATTGCAGGTGGCTATGGCGGCGTCAGCGTCAACCTCATGACGCAGACGGCCACCGGCACGCTGGCCACCGGGCTCACCTTCAGCGGGGTGGAGATCGTCTTCGGCACCGCTTCGGCCGACACCTTCGTCGGCAGCAACACCTTCGATGAAATCAAGGGTGGTGAAGGCGACGACGTGATGACGCTGAATGGCGGTAGCGACAACGCCTTCGGCGGCAAGGGCAATGACACCATCGACGGTGGCAGCGACGTCGACACCGCTTGGTACACCGGCAGCGGCACGGTGGTGGACACCACGCTGGCCCAGGTGACGCTGACGGCCGGAACCGGCAACGCGCTGATCGTGACCGACACCCGCAGCGGCACCGCCGGCAACGGGGTGGACACGCTGACCAATGTGGAGCAGTTGAGGTTCAACGACGGTGCCGGTGGCCAGGCCTTGGTCTACATCACCAACGGCACCGCCGGCGCCGACACCCTGGCCGGCACCACTAACCAGGACGTGCTGGTGGGCGGCGACGGCAACGACACACTGGCCGGCAGCGCCGGCGCCGACTGGCTGATGGGTGGCGACGGCACCGACACCGCCAACTACAGCGCCAGCACGGCGGGGGTGACCGTGGACCTGCGATTGAGCACCGCGCAGACCAGCACGGGCGATGCGTCGGGCGACATCCTGAGCGGCATCGAGAACGTCACTGGTTCGGCCACGGCGGCCAACATCCTGTACGGCAACAGCAGCGACAACGTGCTGACGGGCGGCAGCGGCAACGACCTCTTCTACTCATCCGGTGGTGGCAATGACACCTTCAATGGCGGAGCCGGGGGCGATTCGGTTGGCTATCAGTTGGCGACGGCGGGCATCACCATCAACCTCATCAGCGGAACCCAGACGGGCGAGGCCGCGGGCGATGTCTACATCGGCATCGAGAAGTTCTTCACGACGAGTTACGCCGACAACATTACCTTGAGCGACGCAGCCCTGGTGTCGACGGTTGACGCCGGTGGCGGCGACGACGTGCTCACGGGCAACGCTGCATCCAATCTGCTGTACGGCGGCGGCGGAGCAGACACGTTGAGCGGCCTGGGGGGGGATGACAGCCTATGGGGCTGGGACGGCAACGACACCATCGACGGTGGCGCCGGCAACGACACCGCGTACTTCTTCATCAGTTGGGGCAGCCTGGGGGCGCAGAACATCGGTGCCATCGCCGACTTCACCTTCACCGATGCCGGCAGCGGCTGGGTGACGGTGGTGGACACGCGCACCGGCACCCCCATGGGCACCGACCAGGTCACCAACGTCGAGACCTTCGCGTTCTACGACGGCAACGTGACGGGCCGCTTCGGCACCTCGGCCGCCGACACCCTGGCCGGCACCACCGGCCGTGACGTGCAGGTGGGTGGCGATGGCAACGACACC
Organism: Pseudaquabacterium inlustre; assembly: GCF_038066595.1. Classification (NCBI taxonomy): domain Bacteria; kingdom Pseudomonadati; phylum Pseudomonadota; class Betaproteobacteria; order Burkholderiales; family Sphaerotilaceae; genus Pseudaquabacterium; species Pseudaquabacterium inlustre. The sequence goes on along the minus strand of NZ_JBBUTH010000001.1, from coordinate 817,029 downwards.
CTCACCGGCAGCGCCGGCGCCGACTGGCTGTTCGGCGGCAGCGGCACCGACACGGTGGACTACAGCGCCAGCACGGCGGGGGTGACGGTGGACCTGCGGCTGAGCACCGCGCAGACCAGCACGGGCGACGCGTCGGGCGACATCCTCAGCGGCATCGAGCGCCTCGTCGGAACGGCCTACACCGACATCGTCACGCTGGGCGTGGGCACCCAGTTCGTTGCTGGCGGTGCTGGCAACGACTCTGTCACTGTTAACAGCGGTTCAACCATCGATGCCGCCGGCTTTACCTTTGACGGTGGGACGGGAGCTGACAGCCTTACCTTGGTCTCGTCGTTCACGGGAAACATCACCTTCACGGGCGGTGACGGCGCAGATGTCATCAGTTTCAACAACGCCAGCGGCTTTGGCGCCGTCACTGTCAATCTGGCGACACAAACCGCCACTGGCACGCTGGTGACTGGGCTCAGCTTCAGCGGCGTGGATTCCGTGTTCGGCACGGCCCTGGGCGACACGCTGATCGGGAGCGAGTCGTGGGACGGCTTCAGGGGCTTCGAAGGCGATGACGTGATGATGCTGAACGGAGGCAACGATGACGCCTTCGGCGGGAAAGGCAACGACGCGATTGACGGCGGCACCGGCACCGACACAAGCTGGTACACGGCCAACGGCACCGTGGTGGACACCACACTGGCCCAGGTGACGCTGACCGCAGGTACCGGCAACGCTCTGATCTTGACCGACACCCGCAGTGGCACCGCCGGCAACGGCATGGACACGCTGACCAATGTGGAACTGCTGAAGTTCAACGACGGCAGCGGCGGCATCTCCACCATCTACGTCGCCAGTGGCACCGCCGGTGCAGACACTGTTGCGGGTACGGCCAACCAGGACGTGCAGGTCGGCGGCGACGGCAACGACACGCTGACCGGCAGCGCCGGCGCCGACTGGTTGATGGGTGGTGACGGCACCGACGTGGCCGACTACAGCGCCAGCACCGCCGGCGTCACAGTGAACCTGGCATTGACGACCGCGCAGGCCGGCAGCGGCGATGCGGCGGGCGACATCCTCAGCGGCATCGAGAACGTCACCGGTTCGGCCACCGCGGCCAGCACCTTGTACGGCACCAGCGGCGCCAATGTGTTCACTGGCGGCAGCGGGAATGACTTCTTCTACGGGCTGGGCGGTGCCGACACATTCATCGGTGGCGCCGGCAGTGACTCCGTTGGCTTCAACGGGGCAGCCAGCCTGACCCTGAACTATGTGACCGGTGTGTTCGGCGGGTCGGCCAGCGGCGTCACCTTCAGCAGCATCGAGAAAATCTATCTCAGCAGCTACGCGGACTCGGTCGTCGCTTCGGCGGCCAGCAGTGCCATTGGCTTCGACCTGGGCAGTGGCGACGACAGCTTCACCGGTCACGAGGGCGTCGACAGCGTCTTCGGTGCCGGCGGCAACGACACGCTGACCGGTGGTGCCGGCAACGACATCCTGGACGGTGGCGAAGGCAACGACACGATTGACGGAGGGGCAGGATCCGACCGGGTCTCGTTCTTCCAGTCGTGGACCGCCTCCGACAACCGAGGCACCGGCACGGCCAGCGACTTCGCGATCACCTATGTCAGCGACGGCTGGATCCGCGTGGCCGACACCCGCTCGGGCCTCAACATGGGCTCGGACGTCCTGACGTCGATCGAAACCCTCACCTTCAGCAACGGCTCGCTCACCGGCAACTTCGGCACCACCGCGGCTGACACCCTGGCCGGCACCACCGGCCGCGACATCCAGGTGGGTGCGGCTGGCAACGACACCCTGCAGGGCAGTGCCGGCGCCGACTGGCTGATGGGCGGCGAGGGCACCGACATGGCCGACTACAGCGCCAGCACCGCCGGTGTCACCGTGGACCTGGGCCTGGCCACGGGCCAGTCGGGCAGCGGCGACGCGGCGGGCGATGTGCTGTCGGGCATCGAGAACCTCACCGGCTCGGCCACCGCCGCCAACGTGCTGACCGGCGGCGCCGGCAACAACGTGCTGACCGGCGGTGCGGCCAACGACACGCTCACCGCCGTGGGCGGTGCCGACACGCTGCTGGGCGGCGCCGGCAACGACACGCTGCGGGCGGCCGATGCCAGCGCGCTGGCCCAGGCGGCCGGTGGCACCGGCGAGGACGTGCTGCAGCTCACCGCGCCCGGCCTGGCGGTGGACCTGTCCAGCCTGGTGGGCCGCGCCACCGACATCGAGACGGTGCGTGTGGACGACGGCACCGGCGGCGCCACGGTGAGCCTGGACCTCAACAGCGTGCTGGCCATCACCGACAGCCGGCACGACCTGGTGGTGCAGCTCGACAGCGGCGACAGCCTGGTGATCTCCGACACCCACCGGGAACTGGGCCGCAGCACCGACGCGCAGGGCGTGCAGACCATCGACTACGCGCTCTACAGCAGCAGCGACACCAGCCTGTCACCCGACGCCCTGGTGCATGTGCGCGTGCTGGGCGTGCCCGGTGGCTGAGGCTGCCGTGGCCCGGTCGTTTCCCCCTTCATCCAACCCCAAGACCATGAGCCAATCGATCCTGCTCTTTCTGCGGGCCAACCGCCGGCACCTGGGCGAACTGGGTGTGGCCAGCCTGCTGATCAACCTGCTGATGCTGGCGATGCCGCTGTTCACCATGCTCGTCTACGACAAGGCGGTGGGCAACCAGGTGCACGACACGCTGTGGGCCCTGACCCTGGGCGTCACGCTGCTGCTGGGCCTGGAGCTGGTGTTGCGCGCCGCACGCATCCACCTGCTCGAGCACGCTGGCGCGCGCTGGGACGCCTACCTCGACGAGCGCGTGATGCGCGGTGTGCTGGCCACGCCGCTGTCGCGCACGCTCACCGCCGGTGACATGCTGGCGCGGCTGCGCGAGGTGTCGGCCACGCGCGATGTGCTCAGCGCGCAGGCGCTGCTGTCGCTGGCCGATCTGCCCTTCGCGCTGCTGTTCGCGGGGGTGATGGCGGTGGTGGCCGGCCCGCTGGTGTGGGTGCCGCTGGCCGCTGGCGCGGTGGTGCTGGCCGCCGGCTGGCTGCAGATGGCCCTGGTGGGCCGGCGCCAGGCCGTGGCCCACGAGGCCACGCGCGGCAAGCTGGCCACGCTGGTGGACGTGCTGGCCGCCCGCGAGGCCCTGTACGGCCGCGCCGATGGCCAGCGCGCCGAGGCGCTGTGGCGCCGCCAGTCGCAGGCCGGGGCGCGCGCCGCCTCGCGGGCGCGGCTGTGGAGCCAGTGGCACCTGCAGCTGCTGCCCACCACGATGGCGCTGGCCTCGGTGGCGGTGCTGGTGTGGGGCGTGTTCCGCGTCGAGGCGCAGCTGCTCAGCGTGGGTGGCCTGATCTCGGCCAACATGCTGGCCGGCCGCATGGTGGGCACGCTGTGCGGGCTGACGCCGCTGCTGGGCCGCTGGCGCGAGTTCCGCGCCGCGCTGGCGGGCCTGTCGACCGCGCTCGACCTGCAGGCCGGCAGCGCCCAGCCGGCGCGGCTGGAGGCCGCCGCGCTGCGCCAGGAAGGTGTGCGTCTGGAGGACCTGGGCTTCCAGTACCCCCGCGCCGAGGGCCAGACCGCCCGCGAACAGCTGCAGGGCCTGAACCTGCACCTGGCCACCGGGCAGATCGTGGCCGTGGTGGGCGCTTCGGGCGCCGGCAAGTCCACGCTGCTGCGCCTGCTGGCCGGCCAGCTGCCGCCCAGCCAGGGCCGGCTGTCGGTGGGCGGCTGCCTGATCGACGGCGAGCCCGAGCGCCTGGCGCTGGCCGGTCTGGCCTTCCACAAGGCGCAGGACCCGTGCTTCCTGGGCGGCACGCTGCGCGACGTGGTGGCCGCCGCCCATCCCGGCGCCGGCGACGACCAGCTGATCGCCGCGCTGCGCCGCGCCGGCCTGGGCCCGCAGCTCGACAGTGGCGAGCTGGGCCTGAACAGCCCGGTGGGCACCAATGGCACCGGCCTGTCGGGCGGCCAGCGGCAGATGCTGGCGCTGGCCGGCGCGTTCGTCGGCGAGCAGCCGCTGGTGCTGCTGGACGAGCCCACGCTGGGTCTGGACCGCGTGGCGCAGGAGCAGCTGTTCCAGGCGCTGCCCACGCTGCGCGCCGGGCGCTGCGTGCTGATCGCCACCCACGCCACCGAGCTGCTGCAACTGGCCGACCGCGTGCTGGTGCTCGAGCGCGGCCGCGTCGTGGCCGATGGCCCGCCCTCGCGCCTGCTGGGTCCGCAGGCCCAGCGTCAACGCCCTGCGGCGGCGCCTGCCGCGGCACCCCGCACCCCCTCTTCGAACGCCCTGGAGTCCGCATGATCCACCCCGACATCCACCGGCCGCTGGCCGCCTGGGTCACCGTGGCCACGCTGGCTGGCCTGCTGGCCGCCGGTGCTGCGCGCGCCGATGCCACCGCCGAACCCGGCCCTGCCGCGTCCGAGGCGGCCACCGCATCGGTGGTCACCACCACGACCACCACGACCACCACCGCCACCCCGCCGGCCCCGCGCCAGGCGCAGTGGGGCGATCCGCTGGTGGTGGCCGATGCCACGCCGGCCGCCGCCACCCCTGCGGCCGGTGCCGCGCCGGTGCCGGCGCCCGGTGCGCCCGGCGCGCCGAGCGCCGCCACCGAGGCGGCCAATGCCGCGGCCGCCGCCGCGCGTGCCGGCCGGCTGAGCGAGCTGCCTGCGCTGCTGCGCGTGGCGCCCGCGCTGCCGCTGGCCGAGGGTGCGCGCACCGACGATGCGGTCCCGGCCCTGAGCCTGGCCGCGGCGCTGCCGCGCGGCGTCTCCCAGAGCCGCGAGGTGCAAGCCGCTGATGCACGCCGCGAGTCCTTCGAATACACCGTGCATGCCGCGCAGGGCGCAGGCCGCCCGCAGGTCAACCTGCGTGTGGCCCAGGGCCGTGGCCGGCTGGAGACGCCGGGCGCGGGCGGCGACGACCTCGACCGCCACGACAGCAACCTCACCGTGCGCCAGTCGCTGTTCGACCGGCCCACCCGGCTGGAGGTGGACCGCCAGTCGGCGCTGTTCCGCTCGGCACAGCTGCAGTGGCGCGGGGCGGTGTCCACCGCCTCGGTGGACGTGGCCTCGGCCTACCTGCAGGCCCTGCAGTCGCGGCTGACGCTGGAACTCAGCCGCGACCACGAGCAGCGCCTGGGCGAGCTGCTCGACTACATCAGCAAGCGCGCCGAGGCCGGCGGCACCAGCAATGCCGAGCGCGATCGCGTCAAGGCCCGCGTGGCCAATGCGCGGGCGCAGATGGCCGATTCGCGCGCCATGCTGCGCACCGCGGTGCGCAACCTCGAAAGCCTGCTGGGCGAGGCGCCCACCGGCCTGCTGGTGGCGCTGCCCGAGGGCCTGCTGGTGCCTGGCGATGCCGGCTACGCGCTGGAGGAGGCGCGCCAGGCCAACCCCGAGCTGGCCTCGGCCCGCGCCGAGGTGGAGGCCGTGCGCCTGGAGGCCAGCGGCCACGGCGCCCGCGGCCTGCCGCGCGTGGACCTGGAGGTGGTGCACAACCGCGGCGCCAACGCCGCCGGCTCGGTGAACCACCAGCGCGACACGCGCGCCCAGGTGGTGATGAGCTGGTCGCTCAGCGACGGCGGCACCGAGCGCGCGCAGGAGCGCGCCGCCCTGGCCCGCCAGCGCGAGAAGCAGCTGCGCCTGGAAGAGACCGAACGCAAGCTGCGCCAGGAGCTGGACGGTGCCTACGCCAACCTCGACGCGGTGGGCGAGCGCTTCGCGGCGCTGCGCACCGAGCTGGAAGCCAACGCCACGGTGGTGCAGGCCTTCCAGGCGCAGCTGGTGGGCGGCAACCGGCCGCTGCTGGACGTGCTGGACGCGTACCAGCGCCTTTACCAGACCCGGCTGGACCTGACCTCGGTGGTGGTCGGCGAAGTGCAGAACCAGTTCAAGGTGGCGCACCTCACCGGCCGGCTGTTCAACCTGGGCTGGCGCCCGTGATCGAAGGAGCCTGACATGGCTGGTGGTGGAAGTTCCGGCGTCAATGCCTATTGGCCCGGGTTCGTGGATGCGCTGACCAACGTGGTCATTGCGATGATCTTCGTGGTGGTGGCGCTGGCCATCTCGCTGACCTTCGCGGCGCAGCTGATGGGCAAGAAGCTGGCCGAGCGCCTGATGCAGGAGCAGGCGGCGCGGGTGGCGGCCTCGGCGCCGGCGGCGCCGCCGCCACCGGGCGACCAGGCGGCCGATGGCGATGCCTCGGCGGTGGCCGGGCGCACGCTGATCGCGGTGAAGGGCAACGAGCGCGCGGCCGGCACCGTGGCCGCGCGCGTGCGCACCGGCCAGAACCTGCTGCAGCTGACCTACGCCCCCGGCGCGCTGACGCTGGACGACGAGGCCGCGCAGCGCCTGCGTGCCGCGCTGCAGCCGCCGGCCGGCGGCGCCGGCCAGCGCAGCGTGGAGGTGGTGGCCAGCGGGCCACAGATGAGCAGCAGCGACAACCAGCGCGCCGCCTATGTGCGCGTGATGGCGGTGCGCAACCAGCTGCTGGAGCTGGGCTACGCGGCCGAGCGCATCCAGGTGCGCATCGACACCCAGCGCGATGCCGCCGAACCCCAGGTGCGCCTGGTCATCAAGGAGTGACGATGAATCCCGTGCTTTCGATGCCGGCGGCCGCCCAGGCCACGGCGGCGCTGCCCAGCGATCCGATGGATCTGATCGGGCGGCATTTCGACAGTGCCCTGGGCCTGCAGCGGCGGCTGCGCCGGCCGCGTGCGCTGGTGTGGAGCGGTGGCGTGCTGGTGCTGGCGCTGGCCGCCTGGCTGGCCGTGGCCCAGGTGGACATGGTGGTGCGCACCCAGGGCCGCGTGGTGCCCTCGGGCCGGCAGCAGCTGGTGCAGCACCTGGAAGGCGGCCTGGTGGCGCGCGTGTTCGTCCGCGAGGGCGACACGGTGCGCAAGGGCCAGCCACTGATCGCGGTGTCGGACCTGCAGGCCAATTCCAGCCGCGGCGAGAAGCAGGCCCGGCTGGACGGGCTGCTGGCCCGCGTGGCGCGCCTGCAGGCCGAGACCGAGGGTTCGGGTCGCGTGGGCACGCCGGCCGGCACCACGGCCGACAACGCCGAGATGCGCACCCAGGTCGAGGCCTTCGCGGCCCGCCAGGCGCGGCTGCAGCAGTCGCTGCGCGTGATCGAGGAGCAGGCCCAGCAGAAGCGCCAGGAGGCCGTCGAGCAGGAGGCCCGGCGCAAGGGCCTGGCCGCCGAGCTGGAGGTGGCGCGCCAGCAGCTCAACCTGGTCAGCGGCATGATCGCGCGCCAGGCCGCGTCGCAGCTGGAGCTGCTGGACGCACGGGCCCGGGTGGAGCGCCTGGTCACCCAGGTGCGCGAGGCCGAGACCGCCGTGCCGCGCCTGCAGACCGCCGCGGCCGAGCTGCAGGCGCGCATGGCCGAGGCGCGCGCGCAGTTCCGCAGCGAGGCCAGTACCCAGCTGGCCGAGAGCCGCGTGGAACTGCAGCGCCTGCAGCAGGAGATCGGCGCCGACAACGACCGCGTGCACCGCACGGTGGTCACGGCGCCGGTGGACGGCACGGTCAACAAGCTGTTCTTCAACACCGTGGGCGGCGTCGTCAAGCCCGGCGACACGCTGATGGAGCTGACGCCGCGCGACGGCGGCACGGTGCTCGAGACCCGCGTGTCGCCGGCCGAGCGCGGCGCGCTGCAGCAGGGCCAGAAGGCGGTGATCAAGGTGGCCGCCTTCGACTACACGGTGCACGGCACGCTGCAGGGCCGCATCGACGAGATCAGCGCCGACTCGCTCGTCGACGAGCGCGGCGAGCGCTACTTCCGCGTGGGCATCGCCGTGGACGCCGCCAGCGTGCAAGCCTTCCACCAGCCCCTCACCCCCGGCATGACCGTCACGGCCGATGCCGTCACCGGTCAGCGCACCGTGCTGCAGTACCTGCTGTCGCCGGTGCGCGCCCTGTCTGCCACAGCCTTTCGGGATCGCAAATGAGCCACGACCTTCACGATGACGACAACGACACGCTGCTGCCTGCCGAGTCAAAGGCGCCCGGTACTGCGTCTGCAAAACCCGCTGACAGCACGCTGCGCGTGCGCCGCCTGAGCCGCCTGTACGGCCTGCTGATCTGGCTGCCGCTGGTGGCGGTGGCGCTGGGCGCGGTGGGCGCCTGGCATTTCGTGCACACCTCGTTCGCCTCGAACCCCGTGCTCAACGGCGTGATCCTGTCGGTGGCCGTCTGGGGTGCGGTGGCCATGTTCGGCCATGTGCGCGTGGCCTACCGCGAGGACCGGGTCTTCTCCTCGGGCATCGCCTGGCTTCGCAAGGGTGCCTGGAGCAACGAGCCCGATCCGCGCCTGGGCCCCGGCGCCTATGTGCTGGGCATGCTGGAGCGGCTGGAGAAGCTGGGCCTGGGCCACCAGGTGTACGTGCAGTCCGCCGCGATGGAGCCCGAGCTGGAGGCGCTGGAGCACCACCTGCAAAAGCGCCAGGAGCTGTCGAACTTCCTGGTCGGCCTGATGGTGGGCCTGGGCCTGCTGGGCACCTTCATCGGCCTGCTGGAGACGCTGCTGGCCACCAGCGAGCTGATCGGCAGCATCGCCCACTCGGTGGGCGGTGGCGGTGGCGGCATGGAGTCGGAGTTCGCCAAGATCATCGGCGGCCTGCAAAAGCCGCTGGCGGCCATGGGCACGGCGTTCTCGGCCTCGATGTTCGGCCTGGTGGGCTCGATCATGCTGGGCTTCCAGGCGGTGATCGTGAACAAGACGATGGCCAGCCTGATCGACCAGATCCGCGAGGAGGTGCTGTCGCTGGCCGAGAAGTCCAAGGTCAACGCCAACGTCGAGATCACCGAGCGCTACCTGGCCACGCTGATGGCCGACATGCTGGAGCAGCACCGCCAGTCGCAGGAGCGGCTGAGCGAGGTGGCGCGCCAGATCGCCGAGCTGACGCCGCAGGTGACGCAGGCCGCCACGTCCAGCGTGCAGCTGGCCGGCGCGGTGCGCAGCCAGCACGAGGCGCTGGACCGCACCACCGCCGCGGTGGGGCAGGTGCGCGACGTGGTGCCGCTGATCGGCGAGCTGGCGCAAGGCACCGCACTGGGCCTGAACGAGGCCAGCCAGACCCGCGAGGACGTGGCCCAGATCGTGCGCCACATCCCCGACCAGGCGGCGATGAACGCCGACCTGCGCCAGGCGCTGACCGCGATGGCGGCGCTGCGCGAGCAGGTCGAGCAGTGCCACACCGCCAACCTGGAACTGACCGTGGAGGTGCGCCACCAGGGCGCGGCGCTCAAGCGCATGGACGCCGTGCTGTGGAACACCGAGAAGCGCTCGATGCGCGATGCGCTGACCGCCGACCCGGCGAACTGACGCACCCACCCGACTGGAGAGAACCCCATGAATTTCATCGACGACGTGCTGTCCGGGCGCATCGAGCTGCCCACCGTGCCCCGCGTGGTGGAGCGCCTGCTGACGCTGATGCGCCGCCCCGACGCCGCGCTGCACGAGCTGGTGTCCGAGCTGGAGCAGGACCCGGTGATGAGCTCGCGCGTGCTGCGGCTGGCCAATTCCTCGTACTTCGGTGGCCGGCGCACCGCCGCGTCGCTGGGCGATGCGGTGGGCATGGTCGGCTCGCGCACGCTGCAGACCCTGGTGGTGGCCTGCGGCGCGCAGGCGGCCTTCGCGCAGGTGCCGGCGGTCAACCTGCGGCACTTCTGGCTGGCATCCACGCTCACGGCCTCGCTGGCGCGCATGCTGGCGCGCCAGACCGGCGTGAACGCCGACGACGCCTATGGCGCCGGGCTGCTGCAGGGCATCGGCCACCTGATCCTGTGCCAGTGCCACCCGCGCCAGGCCATCGAGGGCTTTCCGAGCGTGCGGCCGCTGTGGGGCGAGCCGCTGGCGCGGCTGGAGCACAAGCTGTTCGGCGTCAGCCACCCGATGGTCAGTGCGGTGTGGGCCGACAAGCTGGGCATGCCGCAGCCGGTGGTGGTGGCCATTGCGCAGTCGCTCCAGCGCAACGATGGGCGCGTGACCGACGTGCGCATGATCCGCACGCTGCAGGTGGCCGCCAGCATGGCCGCCGGCGCCGCGCTGGGCGAGAGCCTGGAGCAGACGCTGAGCGGCGTGAACATGGAGCTGGTCGACACCCTGGGCCTGGGCGCCTACCTCGCCAGCCCGGCGGCCGAGACCGATTTCGGTGATCTGCAGGCCAGCCCCGCGCTGGCCTGAGCCGGCATCCGCAGGGTGCCCGCGCACGCAACAGGGAGTGGATGATGTCCGCAACAACATGGGCGATGGCCTGGATCTTGGCGGTCCAGTGCATCGTGGTACCGGCCACCTGGTGGTGGCTGGGGCAGCAAGCCGGCGCGACCGGTATGCTGGGTGTGCAGCTGGCCGGTCTGGCGATGCAGCTGGGCGGCCTGGCCTGCATCCGGGCCTGGGCCATGCGCCCGGCCCGGCAGATCGTCGAGCAGGTGCAGGCGCTCGGCGAGTGGCGCTTCATGCCGATGAAGCAGCCCACGGTGCAGGAGTGGGTGCCGCTGGCGCGCGCCGTCAACGTGCTGATCGAGAAGGTGCAGACCAGCCTGCGCGAGCGCGACGACGCGGTGGGCGACCTGCGCAACCAGCTGGCGCGCGACGACCTGACGCATGCGTCCAGCCGGCAGCACTTCATGTGGTCGCTGGACCGTCTGCTGCAGACGCGCGACGCCACCGGCGCGGTGGCCATCCTGCGCGTCAATGACCTGGAGGGCCTGAACCAGCGCATGGGCCGCCAGCGCACCGACGAGCTGCTGGTGGCCGTGGCCACCGCGGTGCGCGCCGGCCTGCTGACCCGCCTGCCCGGCGAGGACTGCACCTTCGCCCGGCTGAACGGCGCCGACTTCGGCCTGCTGGTGCCCGAGCGCTCGGTGGACGACTGGCGCGCACTGCTGCAGGTGCTGGCCGACGGGCTGCAGCGCCTGTCCGACGACGGCCTGACCGACCTGCCGGTGACGGCCTGGATCGGCGGCACCTGCTTCCAGCATGGTGAAACCCTGTCGCAGGTGCTGGCCCGCGTGGACAGCCAGGTGATGCAGGCCATCGGCCAGGGCCGGCAGGTGATGGTGGTGGGCGCCGATGCCGGCGTGCGCTTCCAGCAGGCCTCGCAATGGCGGCAGGTGATCGAGTACGCGCTGGACACCGGCCACCTGGGCATGACGCTGGAGCCCGTGCACGACCGCCTGGGCCGCCTGTCGCACCACCACGGGCAGCTGCACCTGCTGCTGCCCGACGGCGCCCGCATCGGCCGCGAGGAATGGATGCCCGCAGCCGTGCGCTGCGGCCGCATCGCCGACCTCGACCTGAAGGCCGTGGAGATCGCGCTGAACCGCCTGTCCGACGAGTCGCTGTCGCTGTCGCTGGAGCTGATGCCCCAGTCGCTGGCGCGGCCGATCCTGGTGCGGCGCCTGGGCGCGCTGCTGCAGGCCCATCCGCAGCGTGCCGGGCGCCTGACGCTGGAGCTGGCCGACCTGCGCGACACGGTCGAGCTGCTGCGCGCGCTGCGCACGCTGGGTGAGCTGGCCAGCCGCAGCGGCTGCCGCCTGGGCCTGCGTGACTTCGGGGTCGGCCGCACGGCGCTGCCCATGCTGGCCGGCATGCGGCTGCGCCACGCCAAGCTCAGCCCGCTGCTGGGCGAGGCCGCGGCCAGTGCCACCGACGGCGGCAGCGGCCGCGCCTTCGCCGACCTGCTGCGCGAGTGGGGCGCGCGCGCCCAGGTGGAGATCCTGGAGCCCAGGGCGTCGGCCGAGCTGTGAGCGGCGCCCAGGGTTGCGCCAGGGCTGCGGCCTTCAGGCCGCGGCTTCCACCACCATCTGGATGCGCTGCTGGCCCTGGAACTCGTCGAGGCTGAGCCGGTAGGCCAGGCGCACGCGCGGCGGCAGCGGCTCGGTGTGGCCGAACCAGATCGCGTCGCGCAGCGCGCCTTGCTGGCGCACACGCAGCTTCAGGTGCTTCTCGCCCACCAGGCGCTGCTGCACGATCTCGACCTCGTCGCAGAACACCGGCGCCGGAAAGCCCTGGCCCCACACCTGGGCGTCCAGCGCGCCCACGGTGTCGGCGTTGAACCACTCCAACGCCAGCGGGCCGTCGGTGGCCAGCGTGCGGTTCAGCGCCGCGGGCTGCAGCCACTCGGCGGCCACCTGGCGCAGTGCGCTGGCGAAGGTGGCCACCTGGTCTTCGGCCAGCGTGCATCCGGCGGCCATGGCGTGGCCGCCGAACTTCCTCAGCACGCCGGGGTGGCGCTTGCTCACCAGATCGAGCGCGTCGCGCAGGTGGAAGCCGGCGATCGAGCGGCCCGAGCCCTTGAGCCAGCCGTCCTGCCCGCGCGCCAGCACGAAGGTGGGGCGGTGCAGCCGGTCCTTCAGCCGCCCCGCCACGATGCCGACCACGCCCTCGTGGAACTCCTCGTCGAACAGCACCAGCGCCGGCGGCACCTCGCCCTGCGTGCTTTGCGCGGCCAGCAGGCGGTCGAGCTGCAGCTCGGCGGCCACGCGCATGTCGGCCTCCACCTCGCGGCGCTCGCGGTTGATGGCGTCGAGTTGCTGCGCCAGGCGCGCGGCGGTGTCGGCATCATCCGTGGTCAGGCAGGCGATGCCGAGTGTCATGTCGGCCAGGCGGCCGGCGGCGTTGATGCGCGGGCCCAGCGCGAAGCCGAAGTCGAAGGCCGAGGCCCGGGGCATCTGCCGCGCGGCGGCCTGGAACAGCGCGGCCACGCCCGGCTGCACGCGGCCCGCGCGCAGGCGCTTGAGGCCTTGCGCGACCAGGCGGCGGTTGTTGTCGTCCAGCGCCACCACATCGGCCACGGTGCCCAGCGCCACCAGGTCGAGCAGGGCGTCCAGCCTCGGTTGCTGCTCGGCTGAGAACACCCCCCGCGCGCGCAGCTCGGCCCGCGTGGCCAGCAGCACGTAGAACATCACGCCCACGCCGGCCAGGGCCTTGCTGGCGAAGCCGCAGCCCGGCTGGTTGGGGTTGACGATGACATCGGCGTCGGGCAGCTGCACCGCGCCCTGCTCGTCGACCGCCGGCAGGTGGTGATCGGTCACCAGCACCTTCAGGCCGCACGCGCGGGCATGGGCCACGCCGGCACTGCTGGCGATGCCGTTGTCCACCGTCACCAGCAGGTCGGGCCGGTGCTGGGCGATGGCCAGGTCGACGATTTCGGGCGTGAGACCGTAGCCGTGGATCTGGCGGTCGGGCACCACGTACTGCACGCGGCCCGGCGCCGCGCCCAGCATCACCAGGCCGCGCAGCGCCACGGCGCAGGCGGTGGCGCCATCGCAGTCGTAGTCGGCCACGATGCAGATGCGCTGGCCGGCGGCGATGGCGTCGGCCAGCAGCACGGCGGCCTCGGGCGCGCCCTTCAGCGTGGCCGGCGGCAGCAGCTTGCCCAGGCCGTCGTCCAGCGCCTCGGGGCTGCGCACGCCGCGCGCGGCGAACAGGCGCGCCAGCAGCGGGTGCACGCCGGCCTGCTCCAGCGCGAAGGCGGTGCGCGGTGGCACGTCCCTGGTCAGCAGGGTGGGTTGGTCGGTCATCGGGGCGTTCACAGGGATTCGAGCAAGGGCGCAGCGGCCACACGCCGCGCGCCGAACAGGCGCTTCATCAGCCCGCGCGGTTGGGCCTCGAAGCGTTGGGCATGGCGCTCGCCGCACAGCGTCAGGGCCACGCTCTCGCCGGCCTCGGCGCGGGCCAGCAGTTCGCGCAGCGGGCCGGCATCCAGCTGGGCCCAGGCCTCGGCCCAGGCGGTCCAGTCCTCGGCCAGCGCGGGCTCGCGCAGGCGGTCGTCGGCCTGCCAGTCGGCGCCCGGCTGGCCGGGGCGGGCCCGGCCGGTGCCCGACAGCCAGAACGAGTTGACCGGCAGCTTGCCGCGCGCCTCGCGCCGGGCATTCACCGGGTGCGTGTGCAGCAGCATCTGCGCCTCGGCCTGGCGGCGGCGGAAGGGCCGGGCCAGCGGGTGGCTGGTCAGCCAGGGGTCGACGTTGCGGCCCACCACGCGGTCCAGCGAGGCGGTGGGCAGCGTGGCCAGGCTGGCGTGGCGCAGGTACCAGCGCGTGGGCGCGCCCCACAGCAGCTGCCAGCCCTCGTCGTTGAACAGCGACTGCAGCGCGTCGAACAGCTCGCGCGCATCGGCATCGTCCAGCGCCAGGCCGGCCGGGTCCATCAGCGAGGCCTGCTCGGTGCCGAAGTGCCAGTGCGTGGGCGACAGCAGGCCCCAGCCGGGGCTGTCTTGGGCATCGGCATCGTCCACGGCCAGGCCGTCGCGCCGTGCGGCGGCGGCCGCCAGCGGCAGCAGGCCATCGGTGGCGGCGTCCACCGGCCAGCCAGCGGCCAGCGCCCAGGCGCGCTCATGCGGCGGCGACAGCGTGAGCTCGTCGCCCGCATCACGGTGCGTGGGGGCCAGCCGGGCCAGCAGGCGTTCGAGGTGGGGCAGGGCGAGGGTGGACGCCGCCTGCGCGGCGGCCGGCGTCAGCGCGCCGGCGTAAGGGAGCACCAGGTGCATGCCCGGGATTATCGCGGCCACGCGGCCCCGTCCTACAGGCACGAGGGCGCGGCGCCGATGCGTCGCCCGGCTGCGCTCCGGTAGCATGCAGCGCCTATGACTTTGTGCTTGCCCCATGTCCATGCCCTATGAGTGGCAGGTCGGCTGGCGCTACACCCGCGCCGGCCGCGCGGGCCGGCGCAACGGCTTCATCTCCTTCATCTCCTTCGTGTCGGTGCTGGGCATCGCGCTCGGCGTGGCGGCGCTGATCATCGTGCTGAGCGTGATGAACGGCTTCCAGAAGGAAGTCACCGACCGCATGCTCAGCGTGGTGTCGCACATCGAGGTGTTCGATGCCCAGGGCGGCGCGCTGGCCGACTGGCAGGCCACGGCCCAGCAAGCCCGGGCGAATGCGCAGGTGCAGGCCGCGGCGCCCTTCATCGCGGTGCAGTCGCTGGTGGCGCGGGGCGACGAGATGCGTGGCGCCATCGTGCGCGGCATCGACCCCGCGCTGGAAGCCGGCGTGACGCCGATGGCCGCGCAACTGAAGAACGGCGTGCTGGCCAAGCTGCAGCCCGGGGCCTGGAACATCGTGCTGGGCGTGGAGCTGGCGCGCCAGCTGCGCGTGATGCCCGGTGACAGCGTCACGTTGGTGGCGCCGGGCGGGCAGGTGACGCCGGCCGGCACGGTGCCGCGGCTCAAGGCCTTCACGGTGGCTGGCACCTTCGACGCCGGGCATTACGAGTACGACTCGGGCCTGGCGCTGATCCACATCGCCGATGCGCAGCGCCTGTACCGGCTGGACGGCCCGGCCGGCGTGCAGCTGCGCCTGGCCGACCTGCACCAGGCGCGCGGCGTGGCCGAGCAGCTGGTCAAGACCTTGCCGCCGGGGCTGTACGTGCGCGACTGGACGCGCACCAACCGCAACTGGTTCGACGCCGTGCAGCTGGAAAAGCGGCTGATGTTCATCATCCTCACGCTGATCGTGGCCGTGGCCGCGTTCAACCTCGTCTCCACGCTGGTGATGACCGTGACCGACAAGCGCGCCGACATCGCCATCCTGCGCACGCTGGGCGCCAGCCCGCGCTCGATCATGGGCATCTTCGTCGTGCAGGGGGCCATGAGCGGCATCATCGGCACCTTCGCCGGCGTGGCCGGCGGCCTGCTGATCGCCTTCAACGTGGGCACCATCGTGCCGGCCATCGAGCGGGCGCTGGGCGTGGCCTTCCTGCCCGGCAGCATCTACGTCATCAGCCGCATGCCCAGCGATCCGCGCCTTGGCGATGTGCTGCCCATCGCGCTGATCTCGCTGGCGCTGGCCTTCGTGGCCACGCTGTACCCCAGCTGGCGCGCCAGCCGTGTCAAGCCGGCCGAGGCCCTGCGCTATGAGTGATCCGGTACTGCGTTGCGAGAACCTCGGCCGCCGCTTCACCGAGGGCGGGCTGGACGTGGCCGTGCTGCAGGGCGTGGACCTGCAGGTGAATGCCGGCGAGACGCTGGCCATCGTGGGCGCCTCGGGCTCGGGCAAGAGCACGCTGCTGCACCTGCTGGGCGGGCTGGACGCGCCCAGCACCGGCCGTGTCACGCTCAAGGGCCAGGACCTGGCGCAATTGGATGCCGCCGCGCAAGGCCGTTGGCGCAACCAGCACCTGGGCTTCGTCTACCAGTTCCACCACCTGCTGCCCGAGTTCAGCGCGCTCGACAACGTGGCCATGCCGCTGCGCATCCGCCGCCAGGGCGTGGCCGAGGCGCAGGCCCAGGCGCAGGCCATGCTGGGCCGCGTGGGGCTGGCCGAGCGCGTGGCGCACCGGCCGGCCGAGCTGTCGGGCGGCGAGCGTCAGCGCGTGGCGATTGCGCGGGCGCTGGTCAGCCACCCGGCCTGCGTGCTGGCCGACGAGCCCACCGGCAACCTGGATCGCGGCACCGCCGACGCGGTGTTCGCGCTGATGCTGGAGATCGCCCGCGAGCGCGGCACCGCCTTCGTGCTGGTGACGCACGACACCGCGCTGGCCGCGCGCTGCGACCGCCAGCTGCGGCTGGACCGCGGGCGCCTGGCCTGAGGAGCCCGCGCCGGCCCGGTGGGTCGCCGGCGTCAGGGTTGGGTCACGCGCTCTGCGACACTGCGCACCATGACCGCCAACACCCTGCCCGACGCCGGAGCCGGACGATTGAGCGCCTCGGTGCGCTGGTTGCTGATCGGCATGGCGGCGGTGGTGCTGGCCGCGGCACTGGGTGCCGCGCTGCAGGTGCACCAGCGCCACCAGGAGCTGGCCGTCGAGCGCCTGCATGCCGCCGCCGCGGTGCGGCAGGCGCGCCTGAAGGGCTGGCTGCAGTCGCGCATGGGGCTGGCCCGCTTCCTGTCGGGCAGCCCGCTGTGGGCCGAGCTGTACCTGCGGCCGGCCGAGCCCGGTGAGCCCGCTGGTCCGCTGCGCCTGCTGGGGCGTGCCCAGGCCTTCTTGCAGGCCAACGGCGGCGAGAACGTGCGTGTGTTCGACGCCGAGGGCGAGGTGGCGGCGGCCGGACCCGGTGCGCCGGCGCTGTCGCCCGGGCTGCGCGCGGTGGTGCGCGAATCGCTGCGCAGCGGCGAGCTGCGGCTGCTGCCGTCGCACATCGTGCTGCCTGTCAGTGGGGCCGGCGGGGCCGGCGCAGGCGGCGTGTCCCCGCGTGTGGACGTGGTGATGCCGCTGCTGGCCACCGGCAGCCCGGCGCGGGCGGCCGTGGTGTGGCAGGTGGACACGCGCCGCGAGCTGGGCCCCATGCTCGACACGCCCGACCAGGGCGCCGGCATGCGCGCCCAGGCCACGCTGTGGCTGCGCGACGAGGCGCAGCTGCTGGGTGTCAGTGGTGCGGCCGCGGGTGCGGCGGCCGCGCTCTCACCGGCCGCGGTGGCCGTGGACGATGCGCTGCAGCCGGCCGCCCGCGTGCTGCGCGGCCAGTGGCCGGCCGGCCAGGCCCAGGTGTTCGAGGCGCCGCCGGTGGCCGCCGGTGTGCCCGGCCCCGGCCCGGTGCTGCTGCAGCTGGAGGCCATGCCGGGCACCGGCTGGTGGCTGCAGCTGGCGCTGCCGCTGGACGCGGTGCGCGCCCAGGCCTGGCGCGAGTGCGGGGTCATCGGCCTGGTGGCGCTGCTGCTGCTGGGCGTGCTGGGCCTGGTGGCGCGGCTGATGCGCCAGCGCCTGGCGCTGGCCGAGGCGCGCAGCCACGCCCAGGCGCAGCATGAGCGCCTGCAGGCCATGGCCTTGCTGGAGGCCATCGGCCAGCACTCCACCGACGCCATCTTCGCCAAGGACCGCCAGGGCCGCTACCTGCTGTTCAACCGCGAGGCCGCGCGCGTCACCGGCCGCGACGCCGAGGCCGTGCTCGGCCAGGACGACCGCGCGCTGTTCACGCCCGACGAGGCGGCGCAGATGATGGCCAATGACGCGGCGGTGATGGCCGAGGGTGCGGCCCGCCGCTTCGAGGAGCATGTGCAGACGGTGGACGGCCCCACCGTGTTCCTGGCCACCAAGGGCCCGCTGCGCGATGCCGAGGGCCAGGTGATCGGCATGTACGGCATCTCGCGCGACATCACCGAGCTGGCCCGCCTGCGCCAGGACCTGGAGGCCGCGCGCGCCTCGCTGGAGCAGACGGTGGCCGAGCGCACGGAGTCGCTGCGCGAATCGCATGCGCGGCTGGCCGATGCCGAGCGCTTCATCCGCACCGTGCTCAACGGCGTGCCGGGCCGCGTGGCCTACTGGGACAGCGAGCTGCGCCTGCGCTATGCCAACCGCGCCTGGTTCAGCTGGAACCGGCTCGACCCCGACACCTCGCTGGGCCACACCGCCACCGAGCTGCGGCCGAGCTTCGTGGCCGACGGTGTCGAGCAGCGCCTGCGCGAAACGCTGGGGGGCAAGACGCAGCGCTTCGAGCGCGTGACCACGCGCGACGGCGGTCGCCAGGTGCACCAGATGGACCACCTGCCCGACGTGGTGGACGGTCAGGTGCGCGGCGTCATCGTGCTGGCCACCGACATCAGCGACCTGAAGAACGCCTACCTGGCGCTGGAGCAGGCGCGCGACGCGGCCGAGGCTGCCAACCGGGCCAAGAGCGCCTTCCTGGCCAACATGAGCCACGAGATCCGCACGCCGATGAACGCCATCATCGGCCTGGCGCACCTGATCCGCCGCGACAGCCGCGACACGCTGCAGCGCGAGCGCATCGACCGCCTGGGCGCGGCCGCGCAGCACCTGCTGCAGCTGATCGACGACGTGCTCGACCTGTCCAAGATCGAGGCCGGCAAGCTGGTGCTCGACAGCAGCGTGTTCTCGGTCGAGGCGCTGATGGTGCGCGCCTGCGAGATGGTGGGCGAGCGCGCGCGCGGCAAGGGCCTCGAGCTGGTGCTCGACACCGACCACCTGCCCGACCGCCTGCGCGGCGACAGCACGCGCCTGGCCCAGGCGCTGCTGAACCTGCTGTCCAACGCGGTGAAGTTCACCGAGCGCGGCTGGGTGCGCCTGCTGGGCGAGCGGCTGCGCGAGGCCGATGGCCGCGTGCTGGTGCGCTTCGAGGTGCGCGACACCGGCATCGGCATCACGCCCGCCCAGCAGGCGCTGCTGTTCAACCCCTTCGTGCAGGCCGATTCGGGCACCACGCGGCGCTACGGCGGCACCGGCCTGGGCCTGGCGCTCACCCGCCACCTGGCGCGGTTGATGGGCGGTGACGCCGGCGTCAGCAGCGTGCCGGGCGAGGGCAGCACCTTCTGGTTCACCGCGTGGCTGGAGGCCGTCGACCAGCCCGAGGCCAGCGGCGACCACGGCGGCCTGGACCGCCTGCGCGCGCTGCTGGTGGACGACCTGCCCGAGTCGCGCGTGGTGCTGCGTGACCGGCTGGAACTGCTGGGCCTGGAGGTCGAGATGGCCGACTCGGGCGAGGAGGCCATCGCCCGCGTGCAGCGCGCGCTGGCCAGCGGTGGCAGCTACGACGTGCTGCTGATCGACTGGCGCATGGTGCCGATGGACGGCATCGAGACGCTGCACCGCCTGCGCGGCCTGCTGGGCGACGGCACGCCGCCGGCGCTGCTGGTCACCGCCTACGACGACCCGCAGATGCGCCAGCAGGCGCAGGCGGCGGGCTTTGGCGAGGTGCTGGTCAAGCCCATCGGGCCGTCGCTGCTGAACGAGGCACTGCTGCGCAACGTGCTGCGCCGCGGCCAGCCCGTCCAAGGCCAGGGCCAAGGCCCGGGCCGCGCCGAAGGCCTGCTGCGCCAGCGCCATGGCGGCGCCCGCGTGCTGCTGGTCGACGACAACGCCACCAACCGCGAGGTGGCCGCTGAACTGCTGCTGGCTGCAGGCCTGCAGCCCCTGGTGGCCGAGGACGGCGAGCAGGCCGTGGCCATGGCCACGGTGGAGCGGCCGGCGCTGATCCTGATGGACGTGCAGATGCCGGGCATGGACGGCCTGGCCGCCACGCGCGCCATCCGGGCGCTGGTGGGGCCGCGCCTGCCCATCCTGGCGATGACCGCCAACGCCTTTGCCGAGGACCGCGCCGCCTGCCTGGCCGCCGGCATGGACGACCATGTGGCCAAGCCCGTGGACCCCGAGCGCCTGTACGGCGCGCTGCTGCGCTGGCTGCCGCGCGGCGATGCGCTGTCCCACGGGCAGGGCGCCGGGCCCGACGGCGGGGCCGCTGCGGCAACCGCCGCACCTGCTGCACCCGCCGCGCCGGTGCCGCCCACGCTGGCCCCGGCCGACGAGGCCGCGCTGCGCCGGCGCCTGGCCGCCGTGGCCGGTTTCGATGCCGATGCGCTGTGGGCGCGGGTGGGCGGCCATGGCGGCCGTGCGCTGCGCGTGATGCGCAGCTTCCTGCGCCAGTACGCCGACGGCGTGCCCGAGCTGGCCGCCCTGGTGGACGACGTGCCGGCCCTGCAGGCCGCGGCCCATGCGCTGTGCGGCGCCGCCGCCGCGGTGGGTGCGGTGCAGGTGCAGGACCTGGCCGATGCCCTGGACGCGGCCGATCCGGCGCGGCCGCTGATCGATCAGGTGGCCGAGCTCGATGACCGGCTGCAGGCCCTGGTGGCTGAGCTGGAGCGGGTGCTGGCCGAATGCCTGGGGCCGGTGGCCGGCGCAGCGCGCTGAGCGCCTACACCGCGCGGCCGAACCACCACAACCCCAGCCCGGCGCCCAGCAGCATCAGCAGCGCCGCAGCGGCGGCGGCCAGCGCGCTGACCTCGGTCTCCTGCGTCTGCACCACCAAGCGGGTGGACAGGCCCTCGTACACCTGCTGCAGGTCCTGCGCGGTGCCGGCGTAGAAGTAGCTGCCGCGGGTCAGCGTGGCGATGGTCTTCAGCGTCTCCTCGTCCAGGCGCACGCGCATGCTCCAGCCTTCGAAGCCGATGACCTCGCCGGCCTTGGTGCCGATGCCCACGGTGAACACCTTCACGCCATGCTCGGCGGCCATCTTGGCGGCCTCCAGCGGGTCGGGGCCGGTGGTGCGCTGGCCGTCGGTGAGCAGGATCACCGCCGCCGAGCGGAAGCTGCCCGGTTCCACCGGCGCCGGCGGCTTCTTCGCCGGGCCGTCGGCCGGGCTGCCGGGCATGGCGCGCGCGCCGGTGATCTGCGACAGGTCGATGCCCTCGTCGGGGAACAGCGTGGCCAGCGACAGCACCAGGCCCGAGCCGATGGCCGTGCCGCGCTGCAGCTGGAAGCGGTCGATCGCGGCCACCACGTCGTCGCGGCTGAGCGTGGGGGCCTGCACCACGGCGGCGGTGCCGGCAAAGCTGACCACGCCCACGCGCACGCTGCGCGGCAGCCCGGCCACGAAGGCCTTGGCCGCCGCCTGCGCCGCCACCAGGCGGTTGGGCTGCACATCGGCCGCGCGCATGCTGCCCGAGACATCCATGGCCAGGATGATGGTCTGCTGCGACGCGGGCAGCGTGAGCTTGGCCGTGGGCCGCGCGGCGGCCACGATCAGCAGCGCCAGCGCGGCCAGCAGCAGGGCCGGCGGCACATGGCGGCGCCAGCCCGGCCCGGCGCCCTGGGCCTGGCGGATCAGCGCCAGGCTGGGCACCTGCAGCACCTGGCGGCGCCGGCGGCGCAGCAGCGCCAGGTAGCCCGCCACCGCCAGCGGCAGCAGCGCCAGCGCCCACAGCGCCTGGGGCCACAGGAAGTCGAGCAGGTGCAGTGCGGGCAGCCAGTCGGGCATGGTGGTCGCTCGTGTCGTGGGCTAGGTGCAGGCCGTGGCCACACCGCCGCCCAGCCAGGCGGGGGCGCGGCGGGGTGCCGGCAGGCGCTGGCGCTGGCGGCGCAGCTGCACGCAGCGCAGCAGGGCGGGCAGCAGCGCGTCGCCGGTGGCCAGTTCCAGCACGTCCACCGCGGCCTCGGCCAGCTGCTGGCGCAACGCCGCCTCGTGCGCGGTGGCCAGCGCGGCATAGCGGGCGCGAAAGCCTGGGTCCTGCGTGTCCAGCAGCAGCTGTTCGCCGGTTTCGGCGTCCTGCACGGTCAGCAGGCCCAGCGCGGGCAGGGCCAGCTCGGCCGGGTCGTACAGGCGCACCGCCAGCACGTCGTGGCGCTGCGCCAGCCGGCCCAGCGGCGCGGCCCAGCCCGGCGCGCTGATGAAGTCCGACAGCACGAACACCACGCTGCGGCGCGGCATCACCGCCAGGCCGTGCTGCAGCAGGTCGGCCAGGCGGGTGCCGTGGCGGGCCTCCGGCGCTGCGGCGCGCTTGGCGGGGGCCGGTGCGCGCAGCCGCGCCAGCAGCTGCAGCACCTGCGCCCGCCCGGCGCGCGGCGGCAGCACGGCCTCGATGCCCTGGCGGTACAGCACCGCGCCGACGCGGTTGCCGTGGCGCGTGAGCACCCGCGCCAGCGCGGCGGTGAAAGTCTCGGCCAGCGCCCTCTTGCTGCGCAGCGGCGCGGCGGGGTCGGCATCGTCGCTGGCCACGCTGCCGAAGTCCATGCTGCCGCTCAGGTCCAGCAGGAACCAGGCGCTGGCGTCGCGGTCTTCGGTGAACTGGCGCACATGCGGCTGCTGCAGCCGGGCGCTGACGTTCCAGTCGATGTGGCGCACATCGTCGCCGGGCTGGTATTCGCGCAGGTCGGCCAGGTCCAGCCCGCTGCCGCGCCACAGCGTGCGCCAGTCACCCTGCAGCAGGCCGTCCAGGCGTTTGAGCACCGTCCACTCCAGGCGCTGCAAAAGTGCCTCATCGGCCCCTCGCCCGGCGGGTGCGCCGTGCGCTCCCCCGGGGGAATCCGGGTCCGCCTCAGGCTTGCGGGCCATGCTGCAGCGGCTGTTCGGGCGGCTTCACCTGGGCCATCACGCGGGCGATCAACGCGTCGGCGTCCAGGCCCTCGGCCAGCGCTTCGTAGCTGGGCACCAGGCGGTGGCGCAGGCAGTCGGCGGCCAGCGCGCCGAGGTCTTCGGCCAGCGCGTAGCGGCGTCCGCGCATCAGCGCCAGTGCGCGCGCGGCCTCCACCAGCGCGATGCTGGCGCGCGGGCTGGCGCCGTACTGCAGGTACTTCTCCAGCCCGGCCAGGCCGTGCTGGGCCGGCCGCCGCGTGGCGCCCACCAGGCGCACCGCGTACTGGATCAGGCTGGGGTCCACGTACACCGCGCGGCACTGCTGCTGCAGTTCCACCAGCTCGCGGGTGCTGGTGACGGCCTGCACCGTCACCGGCGGGCCGATCACGCGCTGCACGATGACGAACTCCTCCTCGTCGCTGGGGTAGTCGACCAGCACCTTCATCATGAAGCGGTCGACCTGCGCCTCGGGCAGCGGGTAGGTGCCCTCGGTCTCGATCGGGTTCTGCGTGGCCATCACCACGAAGGGCTGCGGCACCGGGTGCGTCTCGCCGGCGATCGTGACCTGGCGCTCCTGCATCACCTCCAGCAGCGCGCTCTGCACCTTGGCCGGTGCGCGGTTGATCTCGTCGGCCAGCAGCAGGTGGGCGAACACCGGGCCCAGCGTGGTGCCGAACTCGCCGGTCTTCTGGTTGAAGATGCGCGTGCCCACCAGGTCGGCCGGCACCAGGTCGGGTGTGAACTGGATGCGCTTGAAGCTGCCGCGCAGCGTGGCCGCCAGCGTGCGCACGGTGAGCGTCTTGGCCAGGCCCGGCACGCCTTCGACCAGCAGGTGGCCCTGGGCCAGCAGCGCGACCATCACGCGCTCGAGGAAGCGGTCCTGGCCCACCACCACGCGCTTGACCTCGTACAGCAGTTGCTCGATCAGCGGGGCCGGCGATTCGGAGGCGGTCATGGGCGTCGGTTCCTGGGGGTCAGAACGGCGGCATGCCGGCCGCCGCGGCGGCGTTCTCGATCGGCACCGCGAAGGCGATGCCGATGAAGGTGCGCTGCTGGTTGGGGTTCATGATCGCGGTGACGATGCCGACCACATGGCCGTCCATCGTCACCAGCGGGCCGCCCGAGTTGCCGGGGTTGGCCGCGGCATCGAACTGGATCAGGTTGCGCATCAGCGGCCCGCCGCCGGGCGCGCGGAACTCGCGCTGCAGGCCCGACACCACGCCGGCCGAGGCCGACGGCCCGATGCCGAACGGAAAGCCCACCGCCAGCACTGCGTCGCCCGGCGCCAGGCCTTGCGTGCTGCGCATCGTGGCGGCGTGCAGGTCGTCGGGCAGCACGGTGGCCTGCAGCACGGCCAGGTCGTTCTCGGGCTGGCGGGCCACCACCACGGCCGGGCTGTCGCTGCCGTCCGAGAACGTGACGGTGATGCGCGCGGCGCCGTCCACCACGTGCAGCGCGGTGAGGATCAGGCCCCGGTCGACGATGACCACGCCGGTGCCCACGCTGCTGGGCTCGGCCTCGTCGGGCGGCGTGCCGGCCTGGGGCCGGGCCGATGGGGGCGAGCGGGTTGCGCGGCCGGGCGATCGGCCCTCGGCCGGTGCGCCATGCCCCTGCACCCGCACCACCGAGGGCAGCACCGCGGCATGGGCCGCGGCCGTGGCGGCGGGCAGGGGCTCGCGGGTGAGCGATTCGCGCAGTGCGGCGTCCAGTGCCTTCAGGCGCGCCGCATCGCCCGCCGCGCCGGCCAGCGGCAGCCGCTGCGTCCAGGCCGGCCAGCCGGCGGCCATGGCCAGCAGCAGCGCGCCCAGCGCCCAGGCCCAGCGCTCGTGCCGGCGCAGCCAGGCCCACCGCACAGGGCGCTGCACCGTGGCCACCGGCGCTGCCCGCACGGGCCCGGCGGAGGCCGGCACGGCCGCAGGCGCGGCACCCGGCACCGTAGCGGCCGGCATGGCACCGTCGCCCCCGGCGACCGGGCGCTGCGGCGAACGGCTGTACAGCGGTGTGCGGGCCTTCATCACCGGCTCCGGCAGCCGTGGCGGGGCTGCGTGCCGTGAAGGTAACACGCACGGCCAGCCCCTGCGCGTGCGGGGGGCTCGGCCCTGGCGCAAGGCATCATCGCGCGATGGCCCGCTGGATCGACACCCATTGCCACCTGGATGCGCCCGAGTTCGACGCCGACCGCGCCGCGGTGGCGCAGCGCGCGCGCGCGGCCGGCGTGGCGCTGCAGGTGTTGCCGGCGGTGATGGCCGGGCACTTCGACGCCGTGCGCAACCTGGCCCATGCCCAGGGCCTGGCCTATGCGCTGGGCATCCACCCGCTGTACGTGGACCGCGCCGCCGATTCCGACCTCGACCGCCTGGCCGAGGCCCTGCAGCGCTGGCGCGACGACCCGCTTCTCGTGGCCGTGGGCGAGATCGGGCTGGACTTCTTCGTGCCCGGGCTGGACGCGGCGCGCCAGCAGCGCTTCTACCTGGCGCAGCTGAAGCTGGCGCGCGACGCCGGGCTGCCGGTGATCCTGCATGTGCGGCGTTCGGCCGACCAGTTGCTGGCCGGGCTGAACCGCGTGCCGGTGGCCGGCGGCATCGCCCATGCGTTCAATGGCAGCGTCGAGCAGGCGCGGCGCTTCACCGAGCAGGGCTTCCGCCTGGGCTTCGGCGGCGCGATGACGCATGAGCGCGCGCTGCAGATCCGCCGCCTGGCCACCGAACTGCCCGAGACCGCCGTGGTGCTGGAGACCGACGCGCCCGACATCCCGCCCGCCTGGCTGTACCGCACCGCCGCCGAGCGTGCCGCCGGCGCCACCAGCCGCAACGAGCCGAGCGAGTTGCCACGCATCGCCGAGACCTTGGCCGCGCTGCGCGGCTGGACGCTGGACGAGACGGCACGCATCACCACGGCCAACGCCCTCGCGGCGCTGCCGCGGCTGGCGGCCTTGATGCCGACGGCGCAGATGCCGACGGCAGAGGCGCCATGAGCGATCGCCTGCTGGGCCTGCCGCCGGTGGCCGATGCGCGCACCCGCGTGCTGCTGCTGGGCAGCTTTCCGGGTGCGGCGTCGCTGGCCGCGCAGCAGTACTACGGCCATCCGCGCAACCAGTTCTGGCCCATCGTCGGTGCGTTGCTCGGCGAGGCATTGACCGCCATGCCCTACGCGCAGCGGCTGGACGCGCTGCGCGCGCATGGCGTGGGCCTGTGGGACGTCTACGCCGCCTGCCGGCGCGAGGGCAGCCTCGACTCGGCCATCGAGCAGGCCGAGCCCAATGATCTGGCGAGCCTGGTGGCGCGCCTGCCGGCGCTGGCCGCCATCGCCCACAATGGCGGCGAATCGGCGCGCAGCCTGCGCATCACGCGCGCCTTTGGCGTGCCGGTGCACCGGCTGCCGTCCACCAGCCCGGCCAACGCCAGCTGGTCTTTCGAGCGCAAGCTCGTCGCCTGGCGCGAGGCGCTGGGCCCCCACCTGACCGCATGAGCACCAAGAAGAAAGCCGCCCGCCAGCAAGACCTGGCCGGCGCCACCATCAGTGAATTCGACGGCGTGCGCTACCTGCACCTGGGCACCGAGTGGGTGCAGGGCGCCATGCGCATCCGCAGCCCCAAGAAGCTGGAGCTGGAGTACATCCAGCGCATGATGGCCTGGATGCTGTGGCGCGAGGCCGGCACGCTGGGCTCCGACGCCGGCTGTGCCGTGCAGCTGGGCCTGGGCGCCGGCGCCATCACCCGCTTCACGCACCAGGAGCTGCGCTGGCCGACCACGGTGGTGGAGATCAACCCCACCGTGCTGGCCGCCAACCGGCTGTGGTTCCACCTGCCGCCCGAGGATGATCGGCTGACCATCTTCGAGGCCGATGCCGGCCACTGGGTGCAGCACGGCGTGGTGCCCGGCCGCGTGGATGTGCTGTGCGTGGACCTGTACGACCACGAGGCCGCCGCGCCGGTGCTGGACGACGAGGCCTTCTACGCCGCCTGCCGCGACATGCTGGCCGAGGGCGGGCTGATGACCGTGAACCTGTTCGGGCGCGACGCCAGCTTCGAGCGCAGTGCGGCGCGCATCGCCGCCGCCTTCGGCAGCGATCAGCTGTGGCAGCTGGCGCCCACCAAGGAGGGCAACACCATCGTCGTGGCCGGCCGCGGCGTGGTGGTGCCCGACCGCGACACGCTGAACCGCCGCGCCGATGCCATCGAAGCGGCGTTCAAGCTGCCGGCGCGCAAGTGGCTGCGGCTGGTGCGACCGTACCGGCCGGGCGAATCGGCCGGGCCGCCCGCATGATCAGTCGAAGCCGCTCTTGCCCCGCAAGGCCTTCACCTGCCCCCGCTGCAGCTTGCCCTCCACCCGCCGGCGCTGCGAGGCGCGCGTGGGTTTCGTCGCGCGGCGGACCTTGGGCACATGGGCGGCCTCGGCGATCAGGGTGCGCAGGCGGTCCAGCGCGTCGGCGCGGTTCAGTGGCAGGCTGCGGTGGGCCTGCGCCTTGATCACCACCACGCCGTCGGCGCTGATGCGCTGGTCGCCCAGCGCCAGCAGGCGTGCCTTCACCGCCTCGGGCAGGTGGCTGGCGGCGATGTCGAAGCGCAGGTGCACGGCGTTCGACACCTTGTTGACGTTCTGCCCGCCGGCGCCCTGGGCGCGGATGGCGCTGAAGTCGAGCTCCTCGTCCAGCGGTTCGAGGGCAGGGGGCAGGTGGCTGGCAAGCATGGCCATGTCATCATCGCCGATGCGCTGCGGGCCGGTGGCCCGGCGCCGGCAAGACATGCAGGAGTGAGCGATGTTCGGTGTGGCTGACTATGGCGCCTTCGTGGTGGCGGTGATCGTGTTCCTGGCCATTCCGGGGCCGGGCAACCTGGCGCTGATCACCTCCACCAGCAAGGGCGGCGTGCGCGGCGGCCTGGCGGCCACGGCCGGCCTGATCGCCGGCGACCAGGTGCTGATGTGGGCCGCCGTGGCCGGCGTGGCCACGCTGCTGGCGGCCGCGCCGCTGGTGTTCAACGCCGTGCAGTGGCTGGGCGCGGCCTACCTGGCCTGGCTGGGCTTTCGCATGATCACCGCCAAGCCCGGCGATGCGCCGCCGATCACCATCACCGCCGGTCACTACTTCCGCCAGGCCTTCACGATCACGCTGCTGAACCCCAAGGCCATCGTGTTCTACATGGCCTTCTTTCCGCTGTTCGTCGACCCGAAGCACCACCAGGGCTTGCTGACCTTCGGCGTGATGGCTGCCACCATCGCCGTGCTCACCTTCGGCTATGCCGCGGTGGTGATTGTGCTGACGCGGGTGTTCGCCGAGCGCCTGCGCGCCAGCCCCACGTTGACGCGCTGGCTCAACCGTGCCGGCGGCACGCTGCTGCTGGGCTTCGGCGTGAAGCTGGCGCTGTCGCGCTGACACCGCCGCGCTGCGGCGCGCCGGTGCGTGCTGTGAACGTGGGGGGCGGCCGCGGCCACCGGCCTGAACCATGACAGCATCCGGCGCACACACACAGCAGCCAAGGCGGGGTGGGGCGCATGCGCAATCTGGTGCTCTTGATCGTGATGGTGCTGGCCGGCGGTGCCGGCTGGTGGGCCGGCAGCTGGAAGGGGCGCGACGCCATCGCCGCGCTCGAGAAGGCGAAAGACCTGGGCGAACAGGCCAAGAAGGCCCACGCCGACGAGACCCAGGCGCTGAAGGCGCGGCTCGACGGCATCCAGGCCGAGTTCGACGCGAAGCAGAAGGCGCGTGACGCCGAGTTCGCCACGGCCAAGGGCGCGCTCGACACTGCGCTGGCGGGGCGCGACCAGACCATCGCCGCGCTGCAGCGCAGCAGCGACGGCAAGCAGACGCGCATCGTCGAGATCGAGAAGCGCGTGGCCGATCCCACGTTGCCGGTGGTCGAGCGCAACACGCTGCAGGCCGAGATCACCCGGCTGCAGGGCGAGGTGCAGGCCGAGCGCGCGCGCATGGCCGGGCTGGAATGTTCCAGGGTGCCGGTGCCGGCCGAGCTGCTGGCGCCGCTGCGGGTGGGGGGCTGAGCATGATGCGCTGTGTCCTGAACGGGGCGGCCCTGGCCGCCATCGCGCTGCTGCTGCCGGGTTGCGCGGCCACGGTGGTCAAGGCCCTGCCCACGCTGGACTGCCCGGTGGCGCCTGAGCTGCTGCAGGCCCGCTGCGCCGCGCCGGCACCGCTGGCCGACGGCATCAACTACGGCCAGGTGCTGCAGATCGCCCAGCAGGACCGCAAGGCCCTGGCCGACTGCGGCGCACGCGAGGCCGCGCTGGTGCAGAGCGTGCAGGCCTGCCGGCAGGCCATCGCCCGCTACAACCAGGCCGTGGCCGACAGCGAGCGCGCCGTCAACGCGCCGCGCTGACCGCGCGGGCCGGCGGCGTCCTGCGGGCGTGCGGCCCGGCGCCGCTAGCATCGGGGTTTCGCCCACTGCCCGCTCACCATGGCCGCCAGCCTGCTCGCCCTGCTCGACGACATCGCCACCGTGCTCGATGACGTGAGCGTCATGACCAAGGTGGCGGCCAAGAAGACCGCCGGCGTGCTGGGCGATGACCTGGCGCTCAATGCCCAGCAGGTCAGCGGCGTGCGCGCCGACCGCGAACTGCCGGTGGTGTGGGCCGTGGGGCGCGGCTCGCTGGTCAACAAGGCCATCCTGGTGCCGGCGGCGCTGCTGATCAGCGCGCTGGCGCCCTGGGCCATCACGCCGCTGCTGATGGTGGGCGGCGCCTTCCTGTGCTTCGAGGGCTTCGAGAAGCTGGCGCACCGCTGGCTGCACAGCCGCGAAGACGACGAAGCCCGGCATGCCGAGCTGACCCAGGCGCTGCACGATCCGTCGGCCGACCTGGCCGCCGTGGAGAAGGACAAGATCAAGGGCGCCGTGCGCACCGATTTCATCCTGTCGGCCGAGATCATCGCCATCTCGCTGGGCACCGTGGCCACCGAGCCGCTGGCCCGCCAGGCCTCGGTGCTGGTGATGGTGGCGCTGCTGATGACGGTGGGGGTTTACGGCCTGGTGGCCGGCATCGTGAAGATCGACGACGCGGGGCTGTGGCTGTCGCGCCGGCCCGGCGCCCTGGCCCAGACCATCGGCCGCGGCCTGCTGGCCGCCGCGCCCTGGCTGATGAAGGGCCTCACCGTGGTGGGCACCGCGGCCATGTTCCTGGTGGGCGGCGGCATCCTGGTGCATGGCATCGGGCCGCTGCACCATGCGCTGCAGGGCTGGACGGCCACCGCCGGGCCGCTGACGGGCGCGCTGGTGGAGAACCTGGCCAACGCCGCGCTGGGCGTGGTGGCCGGCGCGCTGGTGCTGGGCGCGGTGACGGCCGTGCAGCGCCTGCGCGGGCGCTGAGCCCGGCCGGTCGCGCGGGGGAATCGCGCGTCAGATCGCGCGGCCCCGTCGCCGGCAGGGCCGGCCGGGACGGGTAGCATCTCGCCCCATGAACCTCAATGCCGACCCTCAGGAACTGGCCAAGTTCGGCGATCTGGCCCACCGCTGGTGGGATGCCGACGGCGAGTTCCGACCCCTGCACCAGATCAATCCGCTGCGGCTCGACTGGATCGACGGCCTGGCCCGCATCCAGGGCAAGGCGGTGCTGGACGTGGGCTGCGGCGGCGGCATCCTGGCCGAGAGCATGGCCCAGCGCGGCGCCGATGTGCTGGGCATCGACCTGTCCACCAAGCCCCTGAAGGTGGCCATGCTGCACGCGATGGAAAGTGGCGTGCAGCGCCTGCGCTACCGCGAGGTGGCGGCCGAGGCCCTGGCGGCCGAGCAGCCCGCCAGCTTCGACGTCGTCACCTGCATGGAGATGCTGGAGCATGTGCCCGAGCCGGCCTCGGTGGTGCGCGCCTGTGCCACGCTGGCCAAGCCGGGCGGCTGGGTGTTTTTCTCCACGCTGAACCGCAACCTCAAGAGCTGGCTGTTCGCCATCGTCGGCGCCGAGCATGTGCTCAAGCTGCTGCCCAAGGGCACGCACGAGTACCAGCGCTTCATCCGTCCGGCCGAGCTGACCGGCTGGGTGCGCGAGGCCGGCCTGGAGCCGGTGGGCTTCAAGGGCATGGAATACAACCCGTTGACGCAGCGCTACTGGCTGTCGGCCGACACCTCGGTGAACTACCTGCTGGCCTGCCGGGTGCCGGGTTGAGCGCGGATCTTCTGGCGGGCCGAGCGCCGGGCCGCTCCCAAGCCGGCCGTTCGCCGCATGCGGCTCACCCCCTCGGGGGATCGGCCGATGTACTCATCGGACGAGGGGCTGACATATTGCCTCTGTTCGATCTGGACGGCACGCTGATCGACAGCGCGCCGGATCTGGCTGGCGCCGCCAACGACCTGCGCGCCGCCCACGGCCTGCCGCCGCTGCCGCTGGCCGCGCTGCGCCCGATGGTGGGCGCCGGCGCGCGCGGCATGGTCGGCATCGCCTTCGGCGTGACGCCCGAACAGCCCGAGTTCGCGGCGCTGAAGGACGCCTTCCTCGACCGCTACGCCGAGCGCCTGCTGGTCGACACGCGCCTGTTCGACGCCGTGGCGCCGCTGCTGGACGCGCTGGACGCCGCCGGCCGGCCCTGGGGCATCGTCACCAACAAGGCCATGCGCTTCACCGGCCCCATCGTCGAGGGCCTGGGCCTGGCGCGCCGTGCGGCGGTGGTGATCGCCGGCGACACCACGCCGCATGCCAAGCCTCACCCCGAGCCGCTGCTGGAAGCCGCGCGCCGCCTGGGCGTGGCACCCACCGCCTGCGCCTATGTGGGCGACGACCTGCGCGACGTGCAGGCCGGCCGCGCCGCCGGCATGGCCACGCTGGCCGCGGCCTGGGGCTACCTGGGCCAGGGCGAGCCGGTGAGCGCCTGGGGCGCCGACCATGTGATGGATCATCCCGGCCAGCTCTTGAACTGGCTGCAACTGGCCTAAAATACGTGTCACCAGGGGCCGACCTGGCTTCGACGTGGGTGCGGAGTCGGTTCAGGGCATGCCGAGCGCCAGATCAGCTCGTAAATCCAGCTGGAAACAAGTAACTGCGAACGACGAACGTTTCGCCCTCGCCGCTTAAACACCGGTGAGCCTCACAACGGCAGGCCGATGGGCCGGGCCCGAGCCGCAAGGCAAAGGCTGTGAGGTCATTCACATCGGCTGGCACCTTGCCGGGTCACTTGGCCGGGTGCGAGATTCAAGGTGACTGGTTTGCCAGGTAGCGTGCTGCTGCGCGACCTGGCAGGCGAGACTCAAATCAGACAGCTACGCATGTAGAACTGGCCGGTGATGGCTTGCGGACGGGGGTTCGATTCCCCCCGGCTCCACCACACAACTGAAAAGCCCGACGGGAGACCGTCGGGCTTTTTCTTTGGGTGCTGCCAGAGTGTTCGGTGGTGCCGAGGGCAATCGAACGGCCGTCCCATGGACCTTTCAAGCGTCGTCCTTCAGCAGCCGCATCTGCACCGCGTCGAAATACTGGCCTTCGAAGCGCAGGCCGCGCGGCTTGGTGCATTCGTGCATGAAGCCCACGCGCTCGTAAAGGCGGATGGCGTGGGCGTTGTCGGCGCGCGCTTCCAGTTCGATGCGGGTCAGGCCCTTGGCCCAGGCCTTGGCGATGCAGGTGCGCAGCAGGCGCTCGCCCAGGCCCGCGCCGCGCCATTCGGGCAGCAGGCCCATGCCCAGGCGGCCGGTGTGGGCCAGCGCATGCGCCCAGGCGGGGAAGATGTCGGCCCAGCCGACCACGCGCTCGCCGTCCAGCACCACGAACTGCGCCACGTCGGCCGCCACGCTGTCGCGCACGAAGCCTGCCACCTTGTCCGGTGGCGGTGCCTCGATCTGGGCCAGGTAGCGCTTCTCGCGGCACACCGCGTCCAGGCAGGCGTGGAAGCTGCCCGCGTGCTCGTTGCGGATCGGCACGATGGCGATGCGGTCCACGGCGGGCCGGCTCACAGCGTCAGGATCGTGCAGCCGGTGGTGTTGCGCGCTTCCAGCGCCACATGCGCCTGGGCCACCTCGGCCAGCGGGTAGCGCTGGTCGATGCGGATCTTCACCGCGCCGCTCTTGACCACCGCGAACAGGTCGTCGGCCATGGCCTGGGTGGCCTCGCGCGTGGCGATGTGGGTGAACAGCGTGCCGCGCGTGATGTACAGCGAGCCCTTGGTGCCCAGGATGCCGGGGGCGAACGGCGGCACCGGGCCCGAGGCGTTGCCGAAGCTGGCCAGCAGGCCGAAGGGGCGCAGCACGTCCAGGCTGCCGTCGAAGGTGTCCTTGCCCACCGAGTCGTAGACCACCTTGACGCCCTTGCCGCCGGTGATGTCCTTGACGCGCTCGACGAAGTTCTCGCTGCGGTAGTTGATGGCGTGCGTGGCGCCGTGTTCCAGCGCCAGCTGGCACTTGGCATCGCTGCCGGCGGTGGCGATCAGCTGCAGGCCCAGGGCCTTGGCCCATTGGCAGGCGATCAGGCCCACGCCGCCGGCCGCGGCGTGCCACAACACGTGGTCGCCGGGCTGCAGGCCTTCGGCGGGCAGCGTCTTCTTCAGCAGGTACTGCACGGTCAGGCCCTTGAGCATCATGGCCGCGCCGGTCTCGAAGTCGATCTCGTCAGGCAGCTTGCACACGCACTTGGCGGGCATCACGCGCACGTCGCAGTAGCTGCCGGGCGGGTTGCTGGCATAGGCCGCGCGGTCGCCGGCCTGCAGGTGCGTGACGCCTTCGCCCACGGCCTCCACCACGCCGGCGCCTTCCATGCCCAGCGTCAGCGGCAGCGGGTTCTTGTACAGGCCGGTGCGCTGGTACACGTCGATGAAGTTCAGGCCGATGGCGTGGTGGCGGATGCGGATCTCGCCGGGGCCGGGCGCACCGACCTCGCGCTCGACCAGCTGCATGGCTTCGGGGCCGCCGTACTGGGTGATCTGGATGGCTTGGGGCATGGGGTCTCCGGTGGGGTATTGCGTGGCGCGGGCAAGCGTAACCGCAGCGGGCCGGCCGCCGCCAGCCGGGGCTTTCGCGCGGATGCAAACGGTGTTTGCATACCGGCCATCGCCCCGGCGACGCCGGGCCTTTCACCGCGCGGTCCACAATCCGCCGCCCTGAACGCCTGGCCGCCGGCCCGCCCCGAATGACCATCACGCCCCGCTTTGCACTGATGCTGGCCGTGCCCCCGTTGCTGTGGGCCGGCAATGCCGTGGTGGGCCGGCTGGCGGTGCAGTCCATCGGGCCGCTGTGGCTGAACGCCGCGCGCTGGGTGTTGGCCCTGCTGCTGCTGGCCCCGCTGGGCTGGCGCGCCTTCGGCACGCGGCAGGCGCGCGCGGCGGTGGGCGCACGCCTGCCCCACCTGGCGCTGCTGAGCCTGACCGGCGTGGGCGCCTACAACGCGCTGCAGTACCTGGCGCTGACCACCAGCACGCCGCTGAACGTGACGCTGATCGCCGCCAGCTCGCCGGTGTGGGCCATGGCCATCGGCGCGCTGGTCTATGGCGTGCGGCCCAGCCGGGCGCAGCTGCTGGGCGCGCTGCTGTCGTTGCTGGGCGTGGCCACGGTGCTGGCGCGCGGCGACGTGGCGGCGCTGGCGCGGGTGCACTTCGTGCCGGGCGACCTGTTCATGCTGCTGGCCATCGTGAGCTGGAGCTTCTACAGCTGGCTGCTGGCGCGGCCGCCCGCGCACATGCAGGGCGAGGCCCGGCCGGCCTGGGACTGGGCGCAGTTTTTGTTCATCCAGATCACGCTGGGCCTGGGCTGGGCCACGCTGGCAGCCGGTGCGCTGGAGGCGGTGCAGCCCTCGGTCACGCCGCACTGGTCGATGGGCCTGGTGGTGGCGCTGGCCTATGTGGCAGTGGGGCCGTCGCTGATCGCCTACCGCCTGTGGGGCCTGGGCGTGGCGGCGGTGGGGCCGGCGGTGGCCTCGTTCTTCGGCAATTTGACGCCGCTGTTCGCCGCGCTGCTGTCGGCCGCGCTGCTGGGCGAGTGGCCGCAGGCCTACCACGGGGTGGCGTTCGCGCTGATCGTGGCCGGCATCGTGGTCTCGTCGCGCCGGTAAGCCGCGGCGGCAGAATCGGCGCATGGACCCGCACAGCAGCACAGCGATGTCGAACGACGATGACGGCGCTGACCTCGCCGGCCTGGTGCTGGCGCTGATCGGCACACGCCAGTCGGTGGCGCCCAAGCGCCTGCACGCGCCGGGGCCCGATGCCGGGCAGTTGCAGCGCATGGTGCAGGCGGCAGCCTGCGCGCCCGACCACCGCGGCCTGAAGCCCTGGCGCCTGATCCGCGTGGCCGATGACCAGCGCGATGCGCTGGCCGACCTGTTCGAGACCTGCTCGCGCGAGCGCCTGCCGCCGCCGGAGCCGGACGACCTGGCCAAGTCGCGCGCCAAGGCCTACCGCGCGCCCACGCTGCTGCTGGCCGTGCTGCGCACCGAGCCGCCCGACCCCGAGGTGCCCTACACCGAGCGCGCCGTGGCCCTGGGCGCGGCGCTGATGGCGCTGCTGCTGGCCGCGCATGGCCTGGGCTTTGGCGCCATGCTCACCAGCGGCCGCGCGGTGCGCACCGCGCGCTTTGCCCGCGCCTTTGCGCTGGGCGAGGGCGAGCAGGCGGTGTGCTTCGTGTCCATTGGCACGGCCGAGGGCCAGCGGCCCAAGCCACGCGGCTCGGCGCACGAGTACCTCAGCGACTGGCAGCTGCCCGCCGACACCTAGGCGACTGCGCCGCCGCGGCGGCCCCGGGACACTGGCGCCCTTTTGCGAACGGTCGTTCGTTTTTGGAGTCGCCCGCCATGAACCGAGTGCTTGCCCACACCGGCGCCCGCTATCCCATCGTGCAGGCGCCGATGGGCTGGATCGCGCGCAGCCCGTTGGCGCTGGCGGTGTCGCGCGCCGGCGGCTTGGGGATCATCGAGACCTCGTCCGGCGAGGCCGAGGCCTGCCAGCGCGAGATCGCGGTGATGCTGCAAAGCGGCCTGCCCTTCGGCGTGAACCTGCCGATCCGGTTTCTGAAGGACGACGCGATGCTGCGCTACGTGTGCGACAGCGGCATCCGCTTCGTCACCACCTCGGCCGGCAGCCCGGCCAAGTTCATCGCGCCGCTGAAGGCCGCCGGCATCGTGGTCTACCACGCCGTGCCCACGCTGGATGCCGCGCTGAAGTGCGTGGACGCCGGCATCGACGGCCTGGTGGTCGAGGGCGCGGAAGGCGGCGGCTTCAAGAACCCCGAGGAGGTGAGCACCCTGGTGCTGCTGCAGGCCATCCGCGAGCGCGTGGACGTGCCGCTGATCGCCGCCGGCGGCATCGTCGACGGGTGGGGCATGGCCGCGGCCTTCGCGCTCGGCGCCGAAGGCGTGCAGATGG
This sequence comes from Pseudaquabacterium inlustre, assembly GCF_038066595.1. Taxonomy (NCBI): domain Bacteria; kingdom Pseudomonadati; phylum Pseudomonadota; class Betaproteobacteria; order Burkholderiales; family Sphaerotilaceae; genus Pseudaquabacterium; species Pseudaquabacterium inlustre. The sequence continues at coordinate 780,997 of NZ_JBBUTH010000001.1, read as the reverse complement.
GCACGCGCTTCGTGGCCAGCGCCGAGAGCCCGGTGCATGCCCACTACAAGCAGGCCATCGTCGACGCGCCCACCACCGGCACCTGGGTGCTGAACCAGAGCGCCACGCCCTGCATCCGCGCGCTCAAGACCGAGGCCATGGCCCCGGTGCGCGAGGCCGGCGTGCTGCCGGCCGATGCCTTCAAGAACATCCGCGGCGTGTACTTCGACGGCGACATGAACGCCGCGCCGGCGCTGGCCGGCCAGTCGGCCGGGCTGATCCACGGCGTGAAGAGCGCGCAGCAGATCATCGACGACACGGTGGCCGAGTTCCAGGCCATCACCCGCCGGCTGGGCGCGCTGGGCGCGGCCGGCGGCTTTTGAACCACCCCTCCATCGCTTCACCACAGAAAGACGTTTCCATGAGCAATGCACTGTTCTCGCTGGCCGGCCGCGTGGCCCTGGTCACCGGTGGTTCGCGCGGCATCGGCCGCATGATCGCCAAGGGCTTCCTCGACCAGGGCGCGCGCGTCTACATCTCGGCGCGCAAGGCCGAGGCCTGCCAGGCCACGGCCACCGAGCTCTCGGTGCATGGCCAGTGCATCGCCATCCCGGCCGACATCGCCACGCGCGAGGGCCTGGCCACGCTGGTGGCCAGCATCGCGGCGCGCGAGCCCAAGCTCGACATCCTGGTCAACAACGCCGGCGCCGCCTGGGGCGCGCCCTTCGACGAGTTTCCCGAGGCGGGCTGGGACAAGGTGGTCGACCTGAATATGAAGACGCCGTTCTTCCTGACCCAGGCGCTTCACGCCCAACTCAGCGCGGCTGGCAAGGCCCAGCCGGCCAAGGTGATCAACATCGCCTCGATCGACGGCCAGACGGTGAACCCGCTGGAGACCTACAGCTACGCCGCCAGCAAGGCCGGCCTGATCCACCTGACCAAGCGCATGGCGCTGCGCCTGGTGCAGGACAACATCGTGGTCAACGCCATCTGCCCCGGCGCCTTCGCCAGCGAGATGAACCGCGCCGCCCGCGACGAGGCCGAGGCCGTGGCCGCACGCATTCCCGCGCGCCGCATCGGCGTGGACGAGGACATGGCCGCCGCCGCCATCTACCTGGCCAGCCGTGCGGGCGACTACGTGGTGGGCACCACGCTCACCGTCGATGGTGGCGTAAACCTGGTGCGTTGAGACGCCCGCCATGGCCTTGCTGCTGATCCGGCATGGTGAAACGCCACTGAACGTGGCGCGCGTGCTGCAGCCGCCCGACACGCCGTTGTCGGCGCATGGCCGCGCGCAGGCTCGCGCATTGGCCCAGCGTCTGGCGAGTGATGCGCGCGACGGCGTGCCGCCGGTAGGCGCCATCGTCAGCAGCGACCTGGCGCGCGCACTCGAGACCGCGCAGGCCATCGCCCAGGCCTGCGGCCTGGCCGTGGCCACCAGCGCGCTGCTGCAGGAGCGCAACTTCGGCGATCTGCGTGGCCGCGCCTACGACAGCCTGGGCCACGACCCGATCGCCAGCGACGAGGCGCCGCCCGGTGGCGAGTCTGGCGCGGTGTTCGCCGCGCGCTGCGACGCCGCCTGGGCCTGGCTGCTGACGCAGCGCCCGGCCCAGGGCGCGCTGGTGGTGGTGACGCATGGCCTGGTGCTGCGCCAGTGGCTGGCCCACCCGCGCGTGCAGCGGCCCGACGGCCTGGCGCTGCCCGAGCACCTGGCCAACACCGCGCTCAGCCTGGTGCAGGGCACGCCGCCGCACCGTGTGCAGCGCCTGGCCTGCACGGCCCATCTGCACGGCCTGGGCGACGACGCCGCGGCCCTGGTGGGCGGCTGAGCCGGCCGCCGCGATCGCGCGGCGTTCGCGCTGCGATCGATTGCGGCGTGCATCCCCGCCACAACGCGCGCCAACTTCGGCTAGGCACCACGCGGCATCCGCGGTATCGTGACCGTTCCAGGGGTGGATCACCCTCTGCAGTAACGGGTCCACCCCGACGACGTCTCGGACGGTTCGTGTGCGGGGGTGAACTTGGTCGAACGCTCCAAGGTGCTGCTGGTCGATGACGATCCCACCGTCATCACGGTGCTGGGCCGGCTGCTCGAAGGCTTCGTGCGGCTGCGCTTTGCCACCGGCGGTGAAGAGGCCCTGCGCCTGGCCGCCGAATGGCAACCCGATCTGGTGCTGCTGGACGTGCAGATGCCCGACCTGAGCGGCTTCGAGGTCTGCGCCCGCATGAAGCGCGACCCGCTGCTGACCGACGTGCCGGTGATCTTCGTCACCGCCCACGACGACACCGAGCAGGAGCTGCTGGGCCTGGAGCTGGGCGCGGTGGACTTCATCGGCAAGCCGCCGCGCGGGCCGCTGGTGCTGGCGCGCGTACGCACGCACCTGCGGGTCAAGCAGATGGCCGATGCGCTGCGCGTGGCCGCCGCCACCGACGGCCTCACCGGTCTGGCCAACCGCCGCCGCTTCGACGAGGTGGCGCCGCGCGAGTGGCTGCGCGCGCAGCGTTCGGGCGCGCCGCTGTCGCTGCTGCTGGTCGACATCGACCACTTCAAGGCCTACAACGACCACTACGGCCATCCGGCCGGTGACCGCTGCCTGCAGGCCGTGGCCCAGGCCATGCGCAGCGTGGTGCATCGGCCGGCCGACCTGCTGGCGCGCTTCGGCGGCGAGGAATTCGTGCTGCTGCTGCCCGAGACCGATGCCCGCGGCGCCGCGGCCGTGGCCCAGCAGCTGATCCAGGCGGTCGATGGGCTGGCACAGGCGCATGCCGCGTCGCCGGTGGCGCCCACGGTCAGCGTGTCGGTGGGCCTGAGCTGCCAGCCCGAGGCGGCGCCCATGACCCTGCACGATGGCGGCTCGGCCACGCTGGAGCGCCTGCTCGCCGCCAGTGACCAGGCCTTGTACGCGGCCAAGAAGGCCGGCCGCCACGGGGCCTGCCTGCTGGCCCTGGCCGACGAGGGCCATGCCGAGCGGGCCCAGCGCGTGGGCGCCGGCGCGGCGCTGCTGCCCCCGCAGCAGCAGCGCGCCTGCCCCGAGCCGCGCCGTGCCTGACACCCCGCCGCCCCGCGCGCTGCCCCTGCTGGTGCTGCTGTGCGGCCTGGCGCTCACGCTGGGGCTGGTGGCGCGCCAGGCCGATCAGAACCAGCGCTTCGCGCTCGAACGCTTCGACGCCCAAGCCCAGCGCCTCGTGGCGCAGCTGCAGGACCGGCTGCAGACCTACGAGTACGGCGTGCGCGGCGCACGCGGCGCCATCCAGGCTGCGGGCGAGCAGGGCATCACCCGCAACGCCTTCCGTGCCTACCACCTGTCGCGCGAGCTCGACCGCGAGTTCCGCGGCGCCCATGGCTTCGGCTTCGTGCGCCGCGTGGCGCCGTCCGACGAGGCGGCGTTCCTGGCTGCCGCGCGGCGCGACGGCGCGCCCGGGTTCACGCTGCGCCAGCTGAGCCCGCGCGACGGCGAGCGCTGGGTGATCCAGTACGTCGAGCCGGTGGAATCCAACCGCAGCGCGCTGGGGCTGGACATCGCGTCCGAGCCCGCCCGCCGCCGCGCCGCCGAGCAGGCCATGCTGCGCGGCGAGGCCACGCTGACCGCACCGATCTCGCTGGTGCAGGCCAGTGGCCAGTCGCAGCGCGGCTTCCTGCTGCTGCTGCCGGTGTACCGGGCCGATGCGCCCGGCGCGGCCCGCCAAGCCACGGCCGACGCACGGCGCGAGGCGCTGTACGGCTGGACCTATGCGCCACTGGTCATCGACGAGGTGCTGCAGGACTTCGCGCTGCACGACGAGGCTTTCGCGCTGGCGCTGCACGATGTGGCCGACGGCACGGCGCAGCGCTTTTTCGCCACCGCCGGCTTCGACGACGCCACCGAGCAGGTCCGGCCGGCGCTGGTGCGGCGCATCGGCCAGTCGGTGTATGGCCGGCAGTGGGAGATCGAGTTGCGGGCGCGCCCGCGCTTCGTCACCGAGCTCAAGCTGCTGTCGCCGGTGCAGGTGGGGGTGCTGGGTGCGCTGGCCAGCGGCCTGCTGGCGCTGGTGCTGCACCTGGCACGCCTGGGGCAGCAGCGCAGCCGCGAGCTGCGTGCCGGCCAGCTGCGCCTGGCCGCCATCGCCGAGAACTCCAGCGACGCCATCATCAGCGAGTCGCTCGACGGCATCGTCACCGGCTGGAACCGGGCCGCCGAGCGCATCTTCGGCTGGCGCGAGCACGAGGCCATCGGCCGGCCCCTGGCCACGCTGATCCAGCCCGATGAACGCCCCGACGAGACACTGCAGATCCTGCAGCGCGCCGGCCATGGCGAGACGCTGGCCCCCTTCGACAGCGTGCGCCGCCACCGCGACGGCACGCTGGTCGACGTGTCGATCGCCGCCTCGCCGATCACCGACGACAGCGGCCGCATCATCGGCGTGGGCAAGACCATCCGCGACATCGGCGCACGCCGCGCCGCCGAGCGCCAGCTGCAGGCGCTGACCGGCACGCTGGAGCAGCTGGTGGCCGAGCGCAGCGCGCAGCTGCAGTCGGCCCGGCACGACCTGCAGACCATCCTCGACGCGCTGCCGTCGATGGTGGGCTACTGGGACCGGCAGCTGTTCAACCGTTTCGCCAACCACGCGTACCACCAATGGTTCGGCGTCGACCCCGGCAGCCTGCCCGGGCGCCACATGCAGGAGCTGCTGGGCCCGTCGCTGTTCGCGCGCAACCTGCCCTACATCGAGGGCGCGCTGGCCGGCCAGCCGCAGACCTTCGAGCGCGCGATCCCGCACCCGTCGGGCCAGGGCGTGCGCCATTCGCTGGCGCATTACCTGCCCGATCTGCGCGATGGCCAGGTGCAGGGCTTTTACGTGCTGGTGCACGACGTCAGCGAGCTCACCGAAGGCCGCATGCGCCTGGCCGACAGCGAGGCCTTTCTGGAGCGCGTGGGCCGCGTGGCGCGGGTGGGCGGCTGGCGCTACGAGCCCGACAGCGGCCGCCTGGCCTGGACGCAGGAAACCCGCCGCATCCACGAGGTGGCGCCCGACTACCAGCCCACGCTGGACGACGGCCTGGCCTTCTACCCCTCGCCCGGCCGCGAGCAGCTGCAGGCCGCCGTGCAGGCCGCGCTGACGCAGGGCCAGGCCTGGGACATGGAGCTGCCCTTCGTCACCGCCAGCGGCCGCGCGCTGTGGGTGCGCGCGGTGGGCGAGCCCGAATACCGCGACGGTGACGCCCTGCGCCAGCGCCCGGTGCGCCTGGTGGGGGCGCTGCAGGACATCACCGCCCGCCGCGAGGCCGACCTGGCGCTGCGCCGGCTGCAGGCGGCCGAGGCCGCCAATGCGGCCAAGAGCGAGTTCCTGGCCAATGTCAGCCACGAGATCCGCACGCCGATGAACGCGGTGATCGGCCTGGCCCACCTGCTGGGCCAGAGCACGCTGGACGCCGACCAGCGCGGCCTGCTTGAGCGCATGCAGGGCGCCAGCCAGGCGCTGATGGGCGTGATCGACGCGGTGCTCGATCTGTCCAAGATCGAGGCCGGGCAGATGGCGCTGGCCCAGGCGCCCTTCGAGCCACGCGCCTTGCTGCACATGCTGCAGCAGATGCTGGCGCCACAGGCCCAGGCGCGCGGCCTGTGGCTGCGCGTGCAGGTGGCACCCGAGGTGCCCACCTGGCTGCGGGGCGATGTGCTGCGCGTGCAGCAGATCCTGACCAACCTGCTGGCCAATGCGCTGAAGTTCACCACCGAGGGCGGGGTGGACCTGGCGCTGAGCTGCCTGCCGGACGCCCCCACCGAGCCGGCCACGGACGGGCCGGGCGCGCCCGCCGCGGTGCAGCTGCACTGCCGGGTGCGTGACACCGGCATCGGCATCGCGCCCGAGGCGCAGGCGCGGCTGTTCACGCCGTTCACGCAGGCCGACACCTCGACCACGCGGCGCTTCGGGGGCACCGGCCTGGGCCTGTCCATCGTGCGCCGCCTGGCCGAGCTGATGGGCGGGCAGGCCGGCGTGCACAGCGTGCCGGGGCAGGGCAGCGAGTTCTGGGTGACGCTGCGGCTGGCGCGGGTGGACGAAGCCGATGCGCAGGTGCTGGTGGCCCCGAGGGCGGCACCGGACGCCCCACCGCCCGGGCTGCTGCAGCAACTGCCCGGCGTGCGCGTGCTGCTGGTCGACGACAGCGAATTGAACCTGGAGGTGGCGCGCCGCATGCTGCAGGCCGAAGGCGCCGAGGTCAGCGCCTGCACCGAGGGTGCGCAGGCGCTGCGCTGCCTGGCCGAGACGCCGGATGGCTTCGACCTGGTGCTGATGGACGTGCAGATGCCCGGCATGGACGGCCACGAGGTCACGCGCCGGCTGCGCGCCGATGCGCGCTGGCAGCGTGTGCCGGTGATCGCGCTGACCGCCGGCGCCCTGGTCACCGAGCGGCAGCGCGCGCTGGAGGCCGGCATGAACGACTTCATCAGCAAGCCGCTGTCACCGCAGGCCCTGGTGCAGACGCTGCGCCTGCATGTCGAGCGGGCCCGCGGTGCCCCGTTGGTGCCGCGGCCGCGCCCGCAGCCTGCCGCGGCCCTGGCCGCGGCCTGGCCCGCGGTGCCCGGCCTCGACACCGCCGAGGCGGCCCAGCGCCTGCAGGGCGATGCAGCACTGCTGGCGCGGCTGCTGCGCCGCCTGCTGCGTGAATCGGCCGACCTGATGCCGCCTGCCGCGCCGGCGCTGCCGCCGACCCCCGGCGAACGCCAGGCGCTGGCGCGCCGCCTGCACACGCTGCGCGGCAGCGCGGCGATGCTGGGTGCCGAGGCGGTGGCCGGCCAGGCGCGGGTGGCCGAGGCGGCGGTGCTGGCCTGCGACACGGCGGGCGCACCGGCCGCCGACGCACCGTTGGCGCAGGCCGGTCAGGCCCTGGCCGCGCTGGCCCAGGCGCTGGGCACGCTGGCCGACGCCCTGGCGCCCTGGCTGGCCATCCAGACCGCACCGGCGAGGCAGGCGCAGGCGGCCGGCGCGGTGCCGGTGGGCGCGGCTGAGGCTGCGCCTGAGCTGGCGCGCACGCTGCCGCCCGAGGCACTGGATCAGCTGGTCATGCTGCTGCGCCTGCAGGATTTCGCGGCGGTGGCCGCCTTCGAGGCGCTGGCGCCGGCCCTGCGCGCGCACCACGGCGCGGCCGAGGTCGAGGCGCTGGCCGAGGCCATGGCCCGGCTGGACTTCAGGGGCGTGGCCGACCGTTTGATGGCCTGGGCGACGCCGCAGGCCGCCTGAACACCGCTGGGCTCAGGCCCGCACCATGGGCTGGCCCATGCGCACCGGCACACCCTCGGCCCAGCCGGGGTTGAAGGTCAGCGGGCCGGTGGGGAACAGCATCACCACGGTCGAGCCCAGCAGGAAGCGGCCCATCTCGGCGCCGCGCGCCAGCGTGATGTCCTGGTCGTCGTAGGTCCACTCGCGCACCGTGCCGGGCCGTGGCGCGTTCACCACGCCGTGCCACACGGTGGCCATGCTGCCCACGATGGTGGCGCCCACCAGCACCATCACGAAGGGCCGGCCGGCCTCGTCGTCGAACACGCACACCACGCGCTCGTTGCGCGCGAACAGGCCCGGCACGCCGCGCGCGGTGGTGGGGTTGACCGAGAACAGGTCGCCCGGCACATGGATCATGCGGCGCAGGCGGCCGGCGCAGGGCATGTGGATGCGGTGGTAGTCGCGCGGGCTCAGGTAGATGGTGGCGAACCAGCCATCGGCAAAGCGATCGGCCAGTGCCTGGTCACCGCCCACCAGCGCGGTGGCGGTGTACTCGTGCCCCTTGGCCTGGAAGATGCGCCCGCGCGCGACGCGGCCGAACTGGCTGATGGCGCCGTCCACCGGGCACAGCAGCCGCGCGTCCGACAGCGGCCGGGCGCCGGGCTTGAGCGCGCGGGTGAAGAACTCGTTGAAGCTGGGGTAGGCGGCCGGGTCGGGGTTGGCGGCCTCGGCCATGTTCACGCCGTAGCGCTGGATGAACCAGCGGATCACCGCGGTGGTGGTGCTGCCCCCTTGGCGACTGGCCAGGCGGCCCATGAAGGCGGTGAGCGCCTGCTTGGGCAGCAGGTACTGGGGCAAGACGGCGAGGCGGTCGATCACGGCGGGTACGGCGGAGGGTGGGCGGAGTGTAGCGGCGGGCCTGCGCGTGCCGGGTCCCGGCAGACGTGGGGGCGGGCGGCCCGGTCAGCTCACTTCGCGCGCAGCCGCCACAGCGACGTGACCTCGCGCGAGCGCGCGCGGTGCAGCGGGTCGCTGGCGTCGCCGGTCTTGGGGTGCTGCGGGCGGATGTCGAGCCGGCCCTCGATCTCCAGGCCGGCGGCATCGATCCACTGTTCCAGCTCGGCGCGGCTGCGCAGGCCCAGGTGCTCGGCCAGGTCCGACAGGATCAGCCAGCCCTCGCCGCCGGGCACCAGGTGCGCTGCCAGGCCGGCCAGAAAGCCCTTGAGCATGCGGCTGTCGGGGTCGTAGATCGCGCGTTCCACCGGCGCGGCGGGCTTGGCCGGCACCCACGGCGGGTTGCACACGATCAGCGCCGCGCGCGCCTCGGGGAACAGGTCGGCCTGCTGCAGCTGCACCTTGCGGTCGATCTTCAGGCGCTTGAGGTTCTCCTGCGCGCAGGCCAGCGCGCGCGGGTCGGTCTCGGTGGCGATGATGCCGGGCACGCCGCGCTTGGCCAGCAGGGCCGACACCACGCCGGTGCCGGCGCCGATGTCGAAGGCCACGCCGGCCTTGCCCGCATCGGTCAGCGCGGCCGGCAGCGGCGCGGCGTTGATCAGCTCCAGGTACTCGCCGCGCACCGGGCTGAACACGGCGTAGTGCGGGTGGATCTTGGCCTGGCCCAGCGTGGGGATCGGCACGCCCTTCTTGCGCCACTCGTGCGCGCCCACCAGGCCCAGCAGTTCGCGCAGCGAGGCCACGTAGGGGCCGTCGGCCGGGCCATGGGCTTCCAGGCCCGCGGCGCGCACATCGGGCGCGCGGCGCAGCGGCACGCCGTGGTCGGCGTCGAAGGGCAGCACCAGCATGCCCAGGATGCGCGCGCGCTCGCCCTGCGCCTTGCGGTGCAGGTGGAAGGCTTCGGCGGCCTGCTCGGCCTTGCTCTTCGGTGCAGCACCGGCGGCCGCGGCCTTGGGCTTGTGCGGCTTGCGCTCGACGCGGCGCGCCAGCGCCTGCAGCAGCAGCCGGGCGTTCTGGAAGTCGCCGCGCCACAGCAGGGCCGTGCCTTCGCAGGCCATGCGGTAGGCGGTGTCGGCGTTCATCGTGTCATCGGCCAGCACCACGCGCTTGGGCGGCCGTGCGCCCGATTCGCTGCGCCAGGCCATGGTGTGGCTTTCGCCATCGTCGTCCGTCCAGGTGATGGTGGGCAGCGCGGTGGCGTCGGGGGTCGTGCTCATGGCAGCTTTCTTCTCAGGCGTCCGGGTTGGACGCGTTCTTCGTGTGTTGGGCGGCCCAGGCCAGCACGCCCTGGCCGGCGGCGCGGCCGGTGGCGAAGCAGGCGGTGAGCAGGTAGCCACCGGTGGGCGCTTCCCAGTCCAGCATCTCGCCGGCGCAGAACACGCCGGGTGCGGCGCGCAGCATCAGGTGGGCATCCAGCGCATCCCAGCGCACGCCGCCGGCCGTGCTGATGGCCTCGTCGATCGGCCGCGCGGCGCCCAGCACCAGCGGCAAGGCCTTCAGTCCGGCGGCCAGGCGCTGGGCGTCGGCCATGCCGTCGGCGCCCAGCACTTCATGCAGCAGCGCCAGCTTCAGCCCGGCAATGCCCAGGCGGCTCTTCAGGTGCGTGGCCAGGCTGCGCGGGCCGCGCGGGCGCTGCACCTCGGCCAGCGCCTGCGCGGGCGTGTGCTGCGGCAGCAGGTCGAGCATCAGCGTGGCCGTGCCGTGGGCGGCAATGGCCTCGCGCAGGCGGGCCGAGAAGGCATAGACCAGGCTGCCTTCGATGCCGGTGTCGGTGACGACGAACTCGCCCTGCTGGCGCTGCGTGTGGCCGTCGGCGTCGGTGAAGCTGGCGGCCACCGGCTTGACCGGCTGGCCGGCGAAGCGGCTGCGCAGGAACTCGCTCCAGCCCACGCGGCCATCGGCGGCGGGCGCCAGGTCGAAGCCGCAGTTCGACGGCTTCAACGGCTTGACCGCCACGCCGCGTGCGGCCAGCCAGGGCGCCCAGGCGCCGTCGGAGCCCAGGCGCGCCCAGCTGGCGCCGCCGAGCGCCAGCACCGTGGCCTGGGGCTGCGCCGACTGCTCGCCGTGGGGCGTGGCGAAGCGCAGCGCGCCGCTGTCCTGCCCATCCTGCGCCCAGCCCAGCCAGCGGTGGCGGGCATGCAGGCGCACGCCGGCCGCACGCAGCCGGTGCAGCCAGGCGCGCAGCAGCGGCGCGGCCTTCATGTCGGTGGGGAACACGCGGCCCGAACTGCCGACGAAGCTGCCGATGCCCAGGCCCTGCGCCCAGGCGCGCAGCGCGTCGGCATCGAAGGCGCGCACGATGGGTTCGAGGGCGCTGCGGGCCTCGGCATAGCGGCCCAGGAAGGGCTCGATCGGCTCGCTGTGGGTCAGGTTCAGCCCGCCCTTGCCGGCCAGCAGGAACTTGCGGCCGACCGAGGGCATGGCGTCGTACAGGTCGACCTGGGCGCCGCCGGCGGCCAGCGTCTCGGCGGCCATCAGCCCGGCCGGGCCGCCGCCGATGACGGCCACGCACAGGCCCGCAGGCGAGGCGCTGCCTGCGGGCTGGGTCAGGGGGGTGTTGTCGGGCATGGGGGCAGGGTTGTACCACCTCACTCCATCCGGCGCCCGCCATTTAGGCGTTTCGAGCGATCGCAGACACTTCGGCGCACTGCACAATGACTTCTGAAACCCCGATCGGATACATGGGATGACCGGAGCAAGGTCCATGAAGGCGCTGACTGACGAAGAACTGCTGACGCTGCTGGACAACCTGGAAAGCGATTGCGCCGAGCGCAAGCAGAGCTGGCGCGGTGATGCGCCTGAAAAGGGCCGTCAGGCGGTGTGCGCGTTTGCCAACGATCTGCCCAACCATCAGACGCCGGGTGTGCTTTTCGTGGGTGCGCGGGACGACGGCATGCCCACTGGCGGTGAGTTCGCGGTGACCGACGAACTGCTGATGACGCTGGCGGACATCAAGACTGATGGCAAGACCGTGCCGCCGCCCACTTTGACTGTGGAACGGCGGGTCTTGAAAGGGCAGCCGATGGCGGTGGTCACTACCTGGCCGTCCGATTCCCCACCCGTGCGCTACGAAGGGCGAATCTGGATCCGCATTGGTCCGCGTCGTGGCCTGGCATCGGCGCAGGATGAACGCATCCTCAACGAGAAACGGCGCCATCTTGATCGCAGCTTTGACACTCGGCCCCTGCGTGGCTGCACGGTCGACGAATTGAACCGCGGCTTCTTTCAACAGGAGTTTCTGCCGCAGGCTGTAGCGCCGGATGTGCTGCAGGCCAACGGTCGTAGCTACGAAGAACAGCTGGCATCGCTGGGCATGATTGCCAGCGTAGACGACCCGACTCCCACGGTGCTGGGCATGCTGACCCTGGGCAAGAGCCCGCGCAGTTGGCTGCCAGGTGCCTATGTGCAGTTTCTGCGTGTCCAAGGCACCGAGTGGGGCGATCCCGTGCTGGATGCGGCGGAACTGGATGGCACGCTGGACATGGTGTTGCGCCGTCTGGACGACAAGCTCAAGGCCCATCTGGCCACCGCGGTGGACTTCACGTCGGGGACCGTCGTCGAACGGCGCGCCAGCGCCTATCCGTTCAGTGCTTTGCAGCAGGTGGTGCGCAATGCGGTCATGCATCGCACCTACGAGGGCACGAACGCGCCGGTGCGGGTGTACTGGTTCGACGATCGCATCGAAGTGCACAGTCCGGGCGGGCCGTATGGTGCGGTGACGAAGCAGAACTTCGGGCGTCCAGGCGCCAGTGACTATCGCAATCCGGCCCTGGCCGCAGTGCTACGAGACCTGGGCTTCGTGCAACGCTTCGGCTTTGGCATTGCCGAAGCCAAGCGTGCCATGCAGGCCAACGGCAATCCGCCGCCAGAGTTCCAGGTGGAGGATCAGTTCGTGCTGGTGACCTTGAGAAAGGCCATCCCATGAGCACGCCTGTCGTCACCTTCTTCAACAACAAGGGCGGTGTCGGCAAGACCTCGCTGGTGTTCCATCTGTCCTGGATGCTCTCGCAGATGGGCAAGGTGGTCGTGGCGGTTGACCTGGATCCGCAGGCCAACCTGACCTCGGCATTTCTGGACGATGAGGAATTGGAGGCCTTGTGGCTCGGTGACGCCCAGTCGGCATCCGGCTCCACCATTTTCCAGTGCGTGAAGCCGCTGACCGAAGTGGGCGACATCCGCGATCCGGTCACGCGCCAAATTGCGCCGGGTTTGCATCTGGTGCCCGGGGATCTGGCCTTGGCCGGTTTCGAGGACACACTGTCGCGCGAGTGGCCGGATGCCATGGGTTCGGGCAATCTGTACCGGCCCTTCCGGGTGCTGGCGGCGTTCTGGGAGGTGGCACAGCGCGCGGCCAAGGCGCATCAGGCCGACCTGGTGCTCGTGGACGTGGGGCCCAACCTGGGCGCCATCAACCGATCGGCGCTGATTGCGACCGACCATGTCTTCTTTCCGCTGGCGGCGGACCTGTACTCGCTGCAAGGCCTGCGCAATCTCGGGCCCACCCTGGAGCGCTGGCGCTCGGATTGGCGCAAGCGCCTGGACAACTGGCCGAACCCACAGTTCGAATTGCCGGGCGGGCTGATGCAACCGCGCGGCTATGTGCTGATGCAGCACATGGAGCGGCTTTCGCGGCCCATGAAGGCCTACAAGCGGTGGGCCGATCGCATACCGGCGGTCTACAGCGACAGCGTGCTGGGGCATCCAATGGCGCCCGATTCACTGCCTGCGCGTGACCATGATTGCGTGGCCAGGCTCAAGCACTACCGCAGCCTGGTGCCCATGGCGCAGGAAGCACGCAAGCCCATCTTCATGCTGAGCACGGCCGATGGCGCCATTGGCAACCACGCGATGGCTGTGCGTGACGCCTGGAGCGACTTTAAGGCGCTGGCGGTGGCTGTTCTGGAGCGCACGCAGTTGGCCTGACCGTCCGTCTCAGTGGGCGCCACCCGCATCCGTTGGCGCCGCCCCCGGAGCCCGCTTCGGGTTCGACAGCCAGATCAGCCCCACCAGGGCCAGGAACAGCGCCGACGACAGGTGGAAGATGTCGGTGGCGGCCATCGTGAAGGCCTGCTGGTCGATCAGGCGGTTGACGGTGGCGCTGGCCTGCTCGGGCGTGAGGCCGGCGCTGTTCAGGCCGGCCAAGGCCTGCACCGCGGCCAGGTTGCCGGCGTTCACCGCCTCGGCCAGGTGGGCGTGGTGCAGCGTGGCGCGGTCCTCCCACAGCGTGGTGAAGATCGAGGTGCCGATGGCGCCGGCCGTGATGCGCACGAAGTTCGACAGCCCCGAGGCCGAGGGCAGCTGGTCGGGCGTGAGGCCGTTGAAGGTGATGGCCTGCAGCGGGATGAAGAAGAAGGCCATCGCCGCACCCTGCAGCAGCGTGGGGATCAGGATGGTGGCGAACGGCGCCTGCACATTGAACTGCGAGCGCATCCACAGCACGCCGGCAAAGCCCAGAAAGGCCACGGTGGCCAGGCGGCGCGGGTCCATGCGGCCCACGTTCTTGCCCACCCAGGGCGAAAACAGGATGGCCAGCAGGCCCACCGGCGCCGTGGCCCAGCCGGCCCAGGTGGCGGTGTAGCCCATCCACTGCTGCAGCCACAGCGGCAGCAGCACCACATTGCCGAAGAACAGGCCGTAGCCCACCGACAGCGCCGTGGTGCCGGCCAGGAAGTTGCGCCGCGCGAACAGCCGCAGGTTGACGATGGGGTGCGCCTCGGTCAGCTCCCACACCAGGAAGTAGGCGAAGCCCACCGCGGCCACCAGCGCATAGGCCACGATCTCGCCGGAGTTGAACCAGTCCAGCTCCTTGCCCTTGTCGACCATCAGCTGCAGCGCACCCACCCACAGCACCAGCAGGCCCAGGCCCAGGCGGTCCAGCGGCACGCGGCGCGGGCCGGGGTCGCGGCTGCGGTAGATGCTCCAGGTGATGGCCGCAGCCAGCAGCCCCACCGGCACGTTGATGTAGAAGATCCAGGGCCAGCTGATGTTGTCGGTGATCCAGCCGCCCAGCAGCGGCCCGGTGACGGGCGCCACCAGCGTGGTCATGGCCCACATGGCCATGGCCGTGCCGGCCAGGGCCGGCGGGTAGCTGGCCAGCAGCAGGGTCTGCGACAGCGGGATCATCGGCCCGGCCACCAGGCCCTGCAGCACGCGAAAGAAGATCAGCGACTCGATGTTGGGCGCCAGGCCGCACAGCCACGAGGCCAGCACGAACAGCAGCACACTGGCGGTGAACAACCGCACCTGGCCGAAGCGCTGCGTGAGCCAGCCGGTCAGCGGCACGGCAATCGCATTGGCCACCGCGAACGAGGTGATGACCCAGGTGCCCTGCGAGGGGCTGACGCCCAGGTCACCGGCGATGGCCGGGATGGACACGTTGGCGATGGACGTGTCGAGCACGTTCATGAACGTGGCCAGCGACAGCGCCACGGTGCCCAGCACGCGCTGGCCGCCGGTGAGTGGCGGGAAGGCCGGGCGGGCAGCCGGGCCGGGGCTGGCGGGCGGCGCGGCCGGGGCCGGCGGCGCAGCGGCTGGCCCTGGGTTGGGAGCGGAAAGGCTCTGGCTCATGGCGCGGTGGCGATCAGCCCTTGGCGGGGTGGGCGGCGTGGGCCTTGGCCTTGGCGGGCGCCGAGGTCGCGGCGGTCTTCACCGCCTCGCCGGCGTTGCTGGCGATGATCTTCTGGATGCGCGTGTCGATGGCTGCGGTGGGCAGGTCGAAGGCCTGGGTCTGGCTGCTGGCGCGCGGCGTGGCGGTGCCCGCGGCCATCAGCGGCTGGCCGTCGCCGCCCGCCACGTCCACCGTGGCCTCCATCGACAGGCCCACGCGCAGCGGGTGCGCGGCCAGCTCCTTGGCATCGAGCTCGATGCGCACCGGCACGCGCTGCACCACCTTGATCCAGTTGCCGGTGGCGTTCTGCGCCGGCAGCAGCGCAAAGGCCGCGCCGGTGCCGGCGCCCACGCCGGCCACCTTGCCGTGGTAGTCCACCTTGCTGCCGTAGAGGTCGGCGGTCAGCGTGACCGGCTGGCCGATGCGCATGTTGCGCAGCTGCACTTCCTTGAAGTTGGCCTCCACCCACACCTGCTCCAGCGGGATCAGCGTCATCAGCGGCGTGCCCGGGGCGATGCGCTGGCCCACCTGCACGGTGCGCTTGGCCACCTGGCCGCTCACCGGGGCCGGCAGGTCGGTGCGCTGCTGGGCCAGCCAGGCCTCGCGCACGGCGGCGGCGGCGCGCTCCACGTTGGGGTGCGTGGCGACTTGCGTGCCATCGGTCAGCACGCGGTTGCCGGCGGCCTGCTCGCGGGCGGCGGCCAGTGCGCTTTGCGCGGCGGCCAGGGCGCCCTGGGCGCTGGCCAGCGCGCTCTGGCCCGCGGTGGCGGCGGCCTCGGCGTGCTTGAGCTCCTCGCCGCTGACGGCGCCGGTGGCCACCAGCGGCCTGCGGCGCTGCACGTCGTCCTGGGCGCGGGCCAGGTCGCTCTGGATGCGCGTGACCTCGGCCTTCATGCGCGTGACGTCGGCCTCGCGCACCTGGATGGTGGCGTCCAGCGTGGCGTTGTTGGCGTACAGCGTGCGCACCTCGCGCACGGTCTGCGCCAGCTGGGCCTCGGCGCGGGCCAGGGCCACCTTGGCATCGGCGGCGTCCAGCTTCACCAGCGGCTGGCCGGCCTTGACCACATCGGTGTCGTCGGCCAGCACGGCCAGCACGGTGCCGCCCACCTGCGGCGTCACCTGCACCACCGGCGCCTGCACATAGGCGTTGTCGGTGGCCTCGTAGTGGCGCTGGGTGGTGTACCACCAGGCGCCGTAGCCCAGGCCGCCCAGCAGCACCAGGCTGGACAGGATGATCAGCGCGGGGCGGCGCGGGTTGGTGGGCACGGGGGTCACGGGGGTTACGGCGGGGGCGTTCGGGTCTTGGCTCATGGTCTTGCGGTGTTCGGTGGGCCGTGGAGGGGGCGGACGGCGGGCGGCGGGTTCGGGCGGCGGGCGGCTCAGCGCTGCGCGGTGGTCAGGGGGGCTGGCAGGCCGTCCGGGGCGGCCTGCCAGCCGCCGCCAAGCGCGCGGGCCAGGGCCACGCGGCTGGCCAGGGTGCGGGCCTGCAGTTCCAGGCTGGCGCGGCGTTGGGCCAGCAGGCCCAGTTCGGCGTTCACCACCGACAGGCGGGTGGCCAGGCCGGCCTGCTCGCGCTGGCGCGCCAGGGCCAGGCCCGCCTCGGCGGCGGCGGTGGCCTCGGCCTGGGCCTGGGCCTGCGTGGCCAGGGCCTGCTGGCTGGCCAGTTCGTCGGCCACCTCGCGCAGCGCGCGCTGCAGTGCGGCGTCGTAGCCGGCCACGGCGGCTTCCACCTCGGCGCGTTTGGCGCCCAGGTTGGCGCGCAGCCGGCCGCCGTCGAACACCGGCAGGCGCAGCGCCGGGCCCACGCCATATGTCTGCGCGCCGGACTTCAGCAGGTTGTCCAGCCCCAGGCTGGACAGGCCCACGAAGCCGGTGAGGCTGACGTTGGGATAGAACTGGGTGCGGGCCACGTCCACGTCCTTCAGCGCGGCTTCCACACGCCAGCGCTGGGCCACCAGGTCGGCGCGGCGGCCCAGCAGGTCGGCCGGCAGCGTGGTGGGCAGGGCGGCGGCCGGGGCGTCGGCCAGCGTGGGGCTCAGCTCGGCCAGGGCCTGCAGCGGCAGGCCGGCCAGCTCGGCCAGGGCGTGGCGGCTGCGCTGGATGGCCTCTTCGGCCTGCGCCACCTCCAGCCGGGCCTGGGCCATGGTGCCGTCGGCCTGGCGCAGTTCCACCTGGGTGTCCAGCCCGGCGGCCAGGCGTTGGCGCACCAGCTGCTGCAGCTGCTGGCGCTGGGCCAGGGTCTGCTGCGCCAGATCGCGCGCCTGCACCTGGCGCGCCAGCTGCACCCAGGCGGCGGTGATGTTGCCGGCCAGCAGCACGCGCGCGGCTTGGGCCTCAGCCTCGGCGCTGCGCGCCTGGCCGATGGCGGCATCCAGCGTGGCGCGCTGGCGGCCGAACAGGTCCAGGTCCCAGCTGGCGCCCAGCGTGGCGCTGTTGCTCCAGTAGATGTGGCCGGCCACCGGCGCCGGCACCAGGCCCTTGGCGGTGAAGCGCTGGTCGGTCAGGTCGACCGACAGGTTGGCCTGCGGACTGCGCGCGGCGTCACTGGCAGCCACGGCGGCCTGGGCCTGCTGCAGCCGCGCGGCGGCCAGCTTCAGGCTGGGCTGGCCGGCCAGGGCCTGGCCCACTAGGGTGTCGAGCCGGGCGTCGCCGAAGGCCTGCCACCAGCGCTCGGTGGGCCAGGGCGTGGCGGTGCCGGTGGCGCCGAAGCGCTCGGCCGCTGCGGGCTGCGACAGCGCCGCACCCGCCTGCGGGCCAGGGCTGGCGCAGCCGCCCAGCAGCGTGAGCAGGGCGGCCGCGGCGATGGCGGTGGACACCGTGGCCAGGGTCAGGCCCCTGGCGCAGGCGGTGCCGGTGACGGGATGGGGGGCGGTCGGGTTCATGGCGTGTCGGGGATGCCGGGGGCCGGGGTGGTGGCGGTGGCGGTGGCGGATTGCATGGCTTCGCCGTTGGCCTGCAGGCGTTCGAGGAAGTGGCGCAGTTGCTGGTGTTCCTGCGCGCTGAAGCCACGCAGGATGTCGTTGTTGACCTCGGCCAGCACCATGGGCACCTGGGCGGCGGCGGCGCGGCCGGCCTCGGTGAGGGCCAGCTGCACGACGCGGCGGTCGGTGTCGGAGCGGGTGCGCACCAGCAGGCCCTTGGTCTCCAGCCGGTCGAGCATGCGGGTCACGGCGCCGGCGTCGATCTCCATCTCGCGGGCCAGCTCGATGGGCGTGGCGCAGCGGCCGCTGTCCAGCAGCCACAGCGGCTTCCACTGGGCGTCGGTGAGGCCGTGGGCGGCCATGCGGGCATCGGCCACGCGGCGCAGCAGCGCCACCATGCGCACGAGCTGGTGGCCCATGCTGTCGCCGACGTTGTAGCAACGGCCGTCGTACAGCGGGCGGGTGCGGGATGGGCACATGGCGGTGAATTGGTTGGCCGGTCAATGTTTGACTGGGCAAATTTTGCCACGACATGGAAACCCGGCGCCGTGAACGGTTTCTCGCCCCGACCGCGGTCGGTGGGGGGCATGCGGCGGCGCGGAGGGCCCCCTTCCGGTGGCCCCCACCGAGGCCCGCCGCAGGGGGAGTGCGCCGGCCGGGCGGGCTTTCCAGAATTCACTCCAACCCGCTGCCCGATTCACCGGCCCCCGGTGACCGACGGCGCAGCGGGCCGGTCCCCTCACTCAACCCATCCCCAGGAAGGAGCCCACCATGATCCGCAGCCACCTCGTGAGCCTTGTGTTCGCCGCCCTGTCCGTGCTGGCCGTGCCCGCCTTCGCCGCCATCGACGTCAACCGCGCCAGCCAGGCGGAACTGGAGACCGTCAAGGGCATCGGCCCGGGCCTGTCGGGCAAGATCCTGGCGGCGCGCGAGAAGGGCGCGTTCAAGGACTGGACCGACCTGCAGGAGCGTGTGGCCGGCATCGGCGCCGGCAACTCGGTGAAGTTCTCGCAGGCCGGGCTGACCGTGGCCGGCTCGGGCTTCCAGAAGGCGGCCGGCGACCAGGCCGAGCGCAAGCCGGCGTCCAAGGCCGAGCCCAAGGCCCGCGCCAGCCGCAGCGCCAAGGCGCAGCCGGAATGACGAAGCGGTGCGCGGCTTGCGCCGCGCACCGCCGGGCCGGTCCGCGTGCGGGCCTACTTCGACGCCGCGGCAGCGGCCGAGGCCGGCGTGGCCGGCGGCGGCACCGCGGCGTCGGGCTTGTCGGCACCGATGTGCTGCTCGATCGACGGCAGCGTGTGGGCAATGCCCTTGTGGCAGTCGATGCAGGTCTGGCCCTGGCTGAACGCCACCTGGTGCTTGGTGGCCGCGCGGCGGTTCTGCTCGCTGTAATCCATGTACGAGAAGTTGTGGCAGTTGCGGCACTCGTGGCTGTCGGTGCGCTTCATGCGGTCCCACTCGTGCTGGGCCAGTTCGGCGCGCTTCGCGTTGAACTTCTCCGGCGTGTCGATCGAGCCCAGGATCTTGTGCAGCACCTCGTTGCTCGCCTGGATCTTGCGGATCATCTTCGGGCCCCATTCCTTGGGCACGTGGCAGTCCGGGCAGGTGGCGCGCACGCCGGTGCGGTTCTGGTAGTGGATGGTGTTGCGGTACTCGGCGTAGACGTTGTCCTTCATCTCGTGGCACGAGATGCAGAACTCTTCGCGGTTGGTCCATTCCATCGCGGTGTTGAAGCCGCCCCAGAACAGGATGCCCAGCACGAAGGCCAGGCCGAAGCCGCCGGTGGCCAGCAGCCAGAAGCGGCGGATCAGGCCGGGCTTGGGCGTCGTCTTGTCGTTGTTGTCGGTGCTCACGGCGTCTCTCCGTCAGATGCGGGGTTACTGCAATCCCTTGGCGCGCTGGAAGGTGTTCTCGACCAGCGGCTTGGCATCGGTCTGCGGCACATGGCACTGGGTGCAGAAGTAGCGGCGCGGGCTGATGTTGTCGAGTTCGGTGCCTTCACGCGTCTTGAAGTGCGTGACGCTGACCTTGGTGGCGCCGCTGTTCTTGGTCTTCTGCCAGGCATGGCAGTCCATGCACTTGTTGAAGTTCTTGGTGATCTGGTAGCCCTGGGTGGTGTGTGGGATCAGCGGCGGCTGCTGCACGAAGTCACGGTCCATCGGCGCACGGTCGCGCTCCTGGTGGCCACCCACCGGCGGGTTGTCCTGGTTCACCGGCGTGCCGCCGCGCAGGCCCTGCAGCTTGACCGGGGCGTCGGCGGCGTGCACCGGGGCCATCTGGGCGCCGATGGCCAGCAGCGCGGTGGCGAGCAGCAGCTTGGCAACGGAAGAAGCGAAATGGGGGAGTCGCATGGTCAGTCCCTCTTCGTGTCGAATCGGTGGGTGAATCGGAAAACATCAGGGCCGCAGACGTCGATGCAGCGGCCGCAGTTGGTGCATTCGCGGTCGGTGATCACGGGGCCGTGGCCCTGTTTGCCTTTCAGGGGCAACACGATCACCTGGGGTTCGGGGCACACGGCATAGCAGTCGGCGCAGTCGTTGCAGCGGCTGCTGTGCGTGGCGGCCACGCGCAGCAGCGGCTTGCTGCCGATCAGCGCATACGCGGCGCCCACCGGGCAGACATGGCCGCACCAGCCGCGCGGCGCGACGAGCAGATCGAACAGGAACACGGCGGCCGTGGCACCCCAGGCCAGGCTGCCGCCGAAGATCAGCGCGCGCTGGGTCATGCTGACCGGGTTGACGCTCTCCCACACGGTCAGGCCGCTGGCGGCGCTGGCCAGCAGCACGGCGCCGGCCAGCCAGTAGCGCAGGCCGCCGCGCGGGGCGCGGCCACTGGTGATCTTGAGCCGCCGGCGCAGCCAGGCGGCGGTGTCGGTGACCACGTTGACCGGGCACACCCAGCTGCAGAACACGCGGCCGCCCACCAGCGCATAGAAGGCGATGACGATGGCAGCCCCGATGAGTGCGCTCACCTCGGGCGCATGGCGCGCGGCCAGCACCTGGGCCAGGGTGAACGGATCGGTCAGCGGCAGCACACCCAGCGTCAGGCTGCTGCTGAGGTTGCCCTTGACGATCCAGATGCCGGCCCAGGGGCCGAGCAGGAACAACGTGACGATGCCCAGCTGCGACAGCCGGCGCAGCAGCAGGAAGCGGTGGGCCCGCCACCAGCCCTTGGCCTGCACGGCCTCGCGGCCGGGCTGGGTGCTGGCGGCTGCGCGGCCGACGCCGAAGCTGCGGCTGATCACGGTGTTGTCGTTCACGGCCGTGGTCATGGCGCCACTCCGCTGGCCGCATGTGCCGCATTGGCCGCCGCCGCGGCCGCCGGGTCATAGGCCGCACCGCCGCCACGCAGCGGTGCCAGGTCGCCCGGCACCGGCTGGGCCGGCAGGTTCTGCACCGGCAGGTCGAACTGCGGCTTGCCTTGGCGGTTGCCGGCTTCCCACCCCTTGCGGTAGTGATGGCCCAGCTCGCCGCGGGCGATGGCCATCGGCAGCACCTTGATCGCCGCCTGCTCCAGCACGCAGCTCTTCTCGCACTTGCCGCAGCCGGTGCAGGCCTCGGCATGCACGGTGGGCAGCAGCATGGCGTGGCGGTCGCTGCGCGGGTTGCTGTGCTTTTCCAGCGTGATGGCCTGGTCGATCACCGGGCACACGCGGTAGCACACGTCGCAGCGCAGGCCCAGGAAGTTCAGGCAGTTCTCCTGGTCGATCAGCACGGCCACGCCCATCTTCGCCTGGGCGATGTCGGTGAGCCGGTGGTCCAGCGCGCCGGTGGGGCAGGCCTTGACGCAGGGGATGGCCTCGCACATCTCGCAGGGGATGTCGCGCGCCACGAAGTAGGGCGTGCCGATCGCGACGTCTCTGGCCACGCCGCTGCCACCGGTGCTGAGCTTGAGGTTCTGCGGCGGGCAGTCGCGCACGCACAGGCCGCAGCGCACGCAGGCGCCGAGGAAGTCCTCTTCCGCCAGCGCGCCCGGCGGCCGGATGGCCTGCGCCGGCCGGGCCAGTGCCGGCCGCCCGAGCAGCGCCGCACCGCCGGCGATCAAGCCTGCGGTGGTGGCACTGGCGGCGCCTTGCAGCACCTGACGTCTGTTCAAGCCCATGGCGAGAAGGTTTAGGCCCGGACCACCTTCACGGCGCACTTCTTGAAGTCGGTTTCCTTGCTGATCGGGCAGGTGGCGTCCAGCGTCAGCTTGTTGACCAGGCGGCCTTCGTCGAAGAAGGGCACGAACACCAGGCCGCGCGGCACCTTGTTGCGGCCCTTGGTCTCCACGGCCACCTCGATCTCGCCGCGGCGCGAGGCCACCTTGACCTTCATGCCGCGCTGCAGGCCGCGGGCCTGGGCGTCGTCGGGGTGCATGAACAGCACGGCCTCGGGCACCGCGCGGTGCAGCTCGGCCACGCGGCGGGTCATGGTTCCGGTGTGCCAGTGCTCCAGCACGCGGCCGGTGCACAGCCACAGGTCGTAGTCCTTGTCGGGGCTTTCGGCCGCGGGCTGGTAGGGCAGGGCGAAGATGTTGGCCTTGCCGTCCTTCTGGCCATAGAACTTCACGCCCTCGCCGGCCTTCACGTACGGGTCATAGCCTTCGCGGAAGCGCCACAGCGTCTCCTTGCCGTCCACCACCGGCCAGCGCAGGCCGCGCACCTCGTGGTAGGTGTCGAACGGCGCCAGGTCGTGGCCGTGGCCGCGGCCGAACTCGGCGTATTCCTCGAACAGGCCCTTCTGCACATAGAAGCCGTAGGCCTCGGACTCGGCGTTCTTGTAGCCGGGGATGTACTTGCCGTTGACCTTGCCCACGTCGGCCAGCGGGTACTTGTTGACCTTGCCGTTCTTGAACAGCACGTCGAACAGCGTCTTGCCCTTGACCTCGGGCTTCTTGGCGATCAACTCGGCCGGCCACACCTCCTCGATCTTGAAGCGCTTGCTGAACTCCATCATCTGCCACAGGTCGCTGCGGGCCTGGCCCGGGGCGTTGACCTGCTGGCGCCACACCTGGGTGCGGCGCTCGGCATTGCCGAAGGCGCCTTCCTTTTCCACCCACATGGCGGCGGGCAGGATCAGGTCGGCGGCCATCGCGCTGACGGTGGGGTAGGGATCGCTCACCACGACGAAGGCCGCGGGGTTGCGCCAGCCCGGGTACATCTCGCCGTTGATGTTGGGCCCGGCCTGCATGTTGTTGTTGGTGGTGACCCAGTAGCACTTGAGCTTGCCGTCCTTGAGCGCACGGCTCTGGGCCACGGCGTGCAGGCCGATCTTGTCGGGGATGGTGCCCTCGGGCAGGCCCCAGATCTCCTCGGTGTGCTTGCGGTGCTCGGGGTTGGTCACCACCATGTCGGCCGGCAGGCGGTGGGCAAAGGTGCCCACCTCGCGCGCGGTGCCGCAGGCGCTCGGCTGGCCGGTCAGGCTGAACGGGCTGTTGCCCGGCTGGCTGATCTTGCCGGTCAGCAGGTGGATGTTGTAGACCATGTTGTTGGCCCAGGTGCCACGCGTGTGCTGGTTGAAGCCCATGGTCCACAGGCTCATCACCTTCACCTTCGGGTCGGCGTACAGCTTGGCCAGGTCTTCCAGCTGCTTGACCGGCACGCCCGAGAGCTTGCTCACCTTCTCGGCGGTGTACTCGCTGACGAACTTGGCGTACTCCTCGAACGTGATCGGCGTCGAGTCGTTCGGGTTGCCCTTGGGCTTGCCGTCGGCGCCGGGGTAGCCGTTGCTCTTGGCGTCCTTCTCCAGCGCATGCACCGGGCGCAGGCCGTAGCCGATGTCGTCGGCGCCCTTCTTGAAGTTGACGTTCTTCTTCACGAACTCGGTGTTCACCTTCTTGTTCGTGATGATGTAGTGGGCGATGTAGTTCAGGATCGCCAGGTCGGTCTGCGGCGCGAAGACCATGGGCACGTCGGCCAGGTCGAAGCTGCGGTGCTCGTAGGTGGACAGCACGGCCACCTTGACATGCGGGTTGCTCAGCCGGCGGTCGGTGATGCGGCTCCACAGGATGGGGTGCATCTCGGCCATGTTGCTGCCCCACAGCACGAAGGCGTCGGCCTGCTCGATGTCGTCGTAGCAGCCCATCGGCTCGTCGATGCCGAAGGTGCGCATGAAGCCGGCCACGGCGCTGGCCATGCAGTGGCGCGCATTGGGGTCGAGGTTGTTGCTGCGGAAGCCCCCCTTCCACAGCTTGCTGGCCACATAGCCTTCCCACACCGTCCACTGGCCCGAGCCGAACATCGCGATGCCGGTGGGGCCGTCCTTGGCCAGGGTCTCCTTCCACTTGGCGGCCATGATGTCGAAGGCCTCGTCCCAGCTGACCGGCACGAAGTCGCCGTTCTTGTCGTACTTGCCGTCCTTCTTGCGCAGCAGCGGCGTGGTCAGCCGGTCCTTGCCGTACATGATCTTGGACAGGAAGTAGCCCTTGATGCAGTTCAGGCCGCGGTTGACCGGCGCCTCGGGGTCGCCTTGCGTGGCCACCACCTTGCCGTCCTGCACACCCACCATCACCGCACAGCCGGTGCCGCAGAAGCGGCAGGGCGCCTTGTCCCAGCGCACGGCGCCGTCGGCGGCGGAGGCCGCAGCAGCCGGTGCGGCCTTGGTGGCCCCTTCCACGACGATGGGAATGCCGGCCGCGGCAGCGGTGGCGGCCAGGGCCTGGGTCTTGATGAAGTCGCGGCGGTTGGCTTGCATGGTGTGGGCTCCTCGGCGGAGTCGATTCGTGTCAGGGTTGCTCGGGATGCTGCGTCGCAGCAGCGGCGCTGTCCTTGAACTGGTTCAAGGCGGGATCAACCGCGTCGGGGCAGTGGTCCGCGCCCGTCGGCCAGGCTGTTGCGCCAGTCGGTGTAGCCCGTGAGTTCCACCGCGGTGTGCGGCACATCGGGCCCGGAGTACTCGTAGACCAGCGAGGTGTTCAGCACCCGCGGCCACAGGGCGATCTCGGCCATCACCGCCGCGGCCGTGCGTGCGGGCGTGTCCTCGATCACCACCACCAGCCGGCCATCGGCCTCGCCGGCCGGGGCGGCGATGTCGGTGCCCGGCAGCGCGCGCAGCGCCTGCTCGGTGGCGGCCAGGTCTTCGGGGCGGGTGCGCACGATGACGCCGAGGATGCTCATGGCGAGGGGTGTGGGGATGGGGGGGGAGGGCTGGCCTGCGGCCGGGCCGACATGCGAGGTCGCATGGCGGCGTGGGGCGGCGCGTGGTGGCGGAGCCGCTGGGCGCGGCCGGGGCAGGCGGTGATGCCATGGCCGCTCCGTTACGGCGCATGGGTTGTCACCGGCAACAGGCACCGGGCCCGTCGACGGCTGGCGCGACTGTGCCCGCAGCGGCCGGCCCGCAACTTGATGCGCATCAATCCGGGCTCAAGGTGCGGGAGGCCGTGCGCTTTCTTGAACCGGTTCAAGGAAAGAACCCGAGTGGATCCCTAGGCTTCCGTCCGTCTCATTCACGAACGACGAGGAGGCCGGCCATGGGCGCAGGCGCGACACGAAGCGGAACGGGCGGGTTCACCAAACAGATGGCCCGCAACATCTTCTATGGCGGCACGGTGTTCTTCGTGCTGGTGTTCATCGCGCTGGTGACCGACAGCGCCGGCCACATCCCCAAGCGTTCGAACGCGGCCGCGCTGACGCCGGCCGTCGAGCGCGGCAAGACGATCTGGGAAACGCGCAACTGCATTGGCTGCCACACGCTGCTGGGCGAGGGGGCGTACTTCGCGCCGGAGCTGGGCAACGTGGTGCCGCGCCGCGGTGCCGAGTTCGTCAAGGCCTGGATGAAGGCCCAGCCCACCGGCGTGCCGGGGCGCCGCCAGATGCCGCAGTTCCACCTGAACGAGCAGCAGCTCGACGACCTGGTGCAGTTCCTGGACTGGAGCAGCAAGATCAATACGGAGAAGTGGCCTCCGAACATCGAAGGTTGATTGGAGTATCGAGATGCAACCCGCAACCATGAAATACAAGTCGCAGGGCGTCGCGAAGTACTACTTCGTGGCCGCGCTGGCGCTGTTCGTCGGGCAGATCGTGTTCGGCATCAGCCTGGGCCTGCAGTACGTGATCGGGGACTTCCTGTTCCCGTACATCCCCTTCAACCAGGCGCGGATGGTGCACACCAACCTGCTGATCGTGTGGCTGCTGTTTGGCTTCATGGGCAGCGCCTACTACCTGGTGCCGGAAGAGTCCGAGACCGAGCTGTGGAGCCCCAAGCTGGCACTGGCGCTGTTCTGGATCTTCCTGGTGGCCGGCGCGCTGACCATCGTGGGCTACCTGGCCGTGCCCTATGCCAAGCTGGCTGAGCTCACCGGCAACGAGCTGCTGCAGACCATGGGGCGCGAGTTCCTGGAGCAGCCGCTGCCCACCAAGGTGGGCATCGTCATCGTCGCCTTGGGCTTCCTGCTCAACATTGCGATGACCGTGCTGAAGGGCCGCAAGACCAGCATCACGCTGGTGCTGCTGATGGGCCTGACCGGCCTGGCGCTGCTGTTCCTGTTCTCGTTCTACAACCCGAAGAACCTGGTGCAGGACAAGATGGCCTGGTGGTGGGTGGTGCACCTGTGGGTGGAAGGCGTGTGGGAGCTGATCCTGGCCTCGCTGCTGGCCTTCGTGCTGATCAAGACCACCGGTGTCGACCGCGAGGTGATCGACAAGTGGATGTACCTGATCATCGCCATGGCGCTGATCACCGGCATCCTGGGCACCGGCCACCACTACTACTTCATCGGCCTGCCCGGCTACTGGCAGTGGATCGGCAGCGTGTTCTCGGCACTCGAGCCCATCCCCTTCTTCATGATGACGGTGTTCGCCTTCAACATGGTGCAGCGCCGCCGCCGTGAGCACCCCAACCAGGCCGCCGTGCTGTGGGCCGTGGGCACCTCGGTGCTGGGCTTCCTGGGCGCGGGCCTGTGGGGTTTCATCCACACGCTCAGCCCGGTCAACTACTACACCCACGGCACCCAGGTCACGGCCGCCCACGGCCACCTGGCCTTCTACGGCGCCTATGTGCTGGTGGTGATCACGATGATCAGCTACGCCATGCCCATCATGCGCGGCCGCGAGGCCAACCCCAAGCGCGCGCAGTCGGTCGAGATGTGGAGCTTCTGGATCATGACCCTCGGCATGGCCGTGATGGTGCTGGCCCTCACCGGCGCCGGCATCCTGCAGGTGTGGCTGCAGCGCCTGCCCACCAGCGGCGCGCTGGGTTTCATGGCCACGCAGGACCAACTGGCCTTCTTCTACTGGCTGCGCATCGCCGGCGGCCTGGGCTTCCTGGTCGGCCTGATCACCTACCTGGCCAGCTTCTTCGTCGGCGAGACCGCCGCTGAGCGCGCCGCCGTGGGTGCCGGCGCCGGCCCGCTGGCCAGCCCCGCCAGCCCGGTGCGTGGCGCCTGAGGCCAGGCCGCATCCGGAGCCGATGATGGACCTGTCAGACCTGCGCAGCGTGGCCGCCGAGGCGCCCTGGTACGCCCCCCAGGGTGACGAGTGCACGCTGTTCCAGCATGCGGCCGGCTGCGGCCTGCCGCTGCTGATCAAGGGCCCCACCGGCTGCGGCAAGACGCGCTTCGTCGAGCACATGGCGCACGTGCTGCAGCGGCCGCTGATCACCGTCAGCTGCCACGACGACCTGAGCGCGGCCGATTTGGTGGGCCGCCACCTGATCGCTGGTGGCGACACGGTGTGGAGCGACGGCCCGCTGACCCGCGCGGTGCGCCAGGGCGCCATCTGCTACCTCGACGAGGTGGTCGAGGCGCGCAAGGACACCACCGTGGTGCTGCACCCGCTGGCCGACGACCGCCGCGTGCTGCCGATCGAGCGCACCGGCGAGCTGATCCCGGCGGCACCGGGCTTCATGCTGGTGATCTCGTACAACCCCGGCTACCAGAACGTGCTCAAGGGCCTGAAGCCCAGCACGCGCCAGCGCTTCGTGGCGCTGGACTTCGGCTACCCGGCGCCCGAGGTCGAGCGCGCCATCGTCGCCACCGAGGGCGGCGTGGATGCGGCCACCGCACAGCGCCTGGTGGCGCTGGCGCAGGCGCTGCGGCGCCTGACCGAACATGATCTGGAGGAAACCGCCAGCACGCGTTTGCTGGTGATGGCCGCGCGCCTGCATGCCAGCGGCCTGCCGCTGCGCAGCGCGGTGCGGGCGGCCATCGTTCAGGCGCTGTCGGACGAGCCCGACACCGTGGCAGCGCTGGAAGAAGTGGTTCTTGCGGTGTTGGGATGACTTGTTCATCCGGTTCATCGACCGGTTTTGCGGCGGCGGCGTCTGGGGTCATGCACATGGCTGACACGGTCTCCTCCTCCCCCCGTGCGCGTCTTCAGCGTCGCCGCCGCGCCTTTCAATTCGGCTTCTTCGTGCTGTTCCTCGTGGCGCCGGCTTTGGACCTGCTGCGCTTCGACCTGCACGAGGCGCAGCTGTGGTTCCTGGGCCAGCGCTGGAGTCTGGGCATCACCGCCTTCCAGCAGGGCCAGGCCACCGCCACCCAGACCGCGCTGGCCATCCTGCTGCGCGGCTTCGTGCCGGCCATCGTGCTGGTCGTCGGCTTCCTGGCCGTGGCCTGGCGCTACGGCCGGCTGTACTGCGGCTGGCTGTGCCCGCACTTCTCGATGGTGGAGGCGCTCAACGGCCTGCTGCACCGCGCCACGGCCAAGTTCAGCCTGTGGGACAAGCGGCCCACGCTGCGCCCCGGCCAGCAGCCGCAGCCGCGCTGGTGGCCGGTGTTCGGCCTGGCCTGTGCGCTGATGGGCTTCACCTGGGCCATCACGCTGTTGACCTACCTGCTGCCGCCGGCCGAGATCTGGGGCGGCCTGCTGCACGGCACGCTGACGCCCAACCAGGCACGCTTCCTGGCCATCGCCAGCGGGGTGTTCACGCTGGAATTCGCGTTCGCGCGCCACCTGTTCTGCCGCTTCGGCTGCGCCGTGGGCCTGTTCCAGAGCCTGGCCTGGATGGCCAACCCCAAGGGCATGGTGGTGGCCTTCCGGCGCGAGGCGGCACGCGATTGCCGTTCGTGCTCGCCGCCCACCGGATCGGCCTGCGACACCGCCTGCCCGATGCGCCTGCACCCGCGCGACATCAAGCGCATGATGTTCTCGTGCGTGCAGTGCGGCCGCTGC
Organism: Pseudaquabacterium inlustre; assembly: GCF_038066595.1. Classification (NCBI taxonomy): domain Bacteria; kingdom Pseudomonadati; phylum Pseudomonadota; class Betaproteobacteria; order Burkholderiales; family Sphaerotilaceae; genus Pseudaquabacterium; species Pseudaquabacterium inlustre. The sequence continues at coordinate 752,253 of NZ_JBBUTH010000001.1, read as the reverse complement.
CTGTCGGCCTGCGAGACCAGCCAGGGCGCGCAGCAGCGCGCGCCGCTGTTGCAGTGGGCGGTGGGCGTCGATGCCGTGCGCGAGACGCTGCGGCAAAAGAAGTCTGAGCAGGCCGAGCGCGAAGCCCTGGCGCAACGCGCAAGGAAGGACTGACATGGAAGAGTGGGTCGGCGCCCTGTGGCACCGCGCGATCACCCGCGCGGCCGATCGCGGCCATGCCGAGGCCGCTGTCACGCTGGCCGAGGTGCAGCCGCTGCTGGGCGTGCTGTTCCGTGCTGCTGGCGGCGATGCCGCCATGCGCCTGGCGCCGGCCGGCCTGACGCGCGTGGCCGCGGCGGCCGGTGCGCGCAGCTGGCTGCAGCGCATCGCCGGCAGCGGCACGCGCGCTGCGCTGCCCTGGTGGGCGCCCGAGGTGCTGGCGTTGCCGCCCGAACTGGCGGTGTTCAGTGACCGCGGCCTGAACCGCGACCTGTACGTGTGGCTGGCCGCGCAGGCGGCGTGCTATGCCCCCAGCGGCCACTGGATCGCCGACAACCGCGCCGCCACCGCGGCGGCGCTGCAGGTGTTTCCAGGCCTGGCCGAGCGCCACCAGCGCCTGCTGGCCGCGCACCTCGCCCAGCGTCCGCCACCCGCCAGCTCGGTGGCCGAGGCCGCGGTGCAGGCCGCGCTGCGCGGCCAGGCGGTGGATGCGCCCGAGGTGCATGCCGCCGACGTGGCGCCGGTGTGGCTGTGGTTCGATGGCCAGGCCACACCCGAAGCCTTGGCCGCGGCCAACGCTGCCGACGGTGACGCAGCCCCGCGCGCCGACACGCTGCAAGACGCCACCCGCCGCCGCGCCCGCCAGGCGCCGCAGGCGCAGGACCGGGCGCCCTTCATGCTGCCCTTCCGCGCCGAGGCGCTGTTCGGCTGGTCGGAGCTGGTCAAGGTCAACCGCGCCACCGACGACGACGAGAACCCCGATGCGCTGACCGCCGCCGCCGACCTCGATCACCTGAGCCTGGCACGCGACGGCCAGACCAGCGCCTCGCGCGTCAAGTTCGACCTGGACCTGCCCAGCGCCGCCGCCGACGACCTGCCGCTGGGCGAGGGCCAGCCACTGCCCGAGTGGGATTTCAAGCGCGGTGTGCTCCGCCCCGCGCATTGCACCGCCCAGATGCTGATTGCCCGCCCTGGCGAGCCCTTCGTGCCCACGCCGGCCCTGCGTGCCACGGCACAACGCGTGCGCCGGCGCATCGAGGGCCTGCGTGCCGCGCCGCAGTGGGTGCGCGGCCAGGCCGAGGGCGAGGCCATCGACCTCGATGCCTGGGTGCGCCATGCCGGCAGCGGCAGTGCGGCGCAGCGCGAGGCCGCGCCGCCGGTGTATGCCCAGCGCCAGCGCCATGCGCGCAGCCTGGCCACGCTGCTGCTGGCCGACCTGAGCCTGTCCACCGATGCCTATGTGCCCGGCGTGGATGCCCAGGGCCGCGCGCAGCGCGTGGTCGACGTGGTGCGCGACGCGCTGTACGTCTTCGGCGAGGCGCTGTCGGCCACCGGCGATGCCTTCGAGATGCTGGGCTTCAGCTCGGTGCGGCGGCAGCACGTGCGCATCCAGCACCTCAAGGGCTTCGACGAGGCCTGGGGGGCGGCGGCGCGCGACCGCGTGGGCGCCATCCAGCCCGGCTACTACACGCGCATGGGCGCGGCCATCCGCCTGGCCACGCAGCGCCTGCAGGCGCGGCCCGAGCGCCAGCGCCTGCTGCTGCTGCTGACCGACGGCAAGCCCAACGACCTGGACGTGTACGAAGGCCGCTACGGTCTGGAGGACACCCGCCACGCCGTGCAGGCCGCGCAGGCCGCCGGGCTCACGCCCTTTGCCGTGACCATCGACGCCGAGGCGCACGACTACCTGCCGCGCCTGTTCGGCCAGCGCGGCTGGGCCCTGGTGCGGCGGCCGGCCGATCTGGTGGGGCGGTTGGCGCAGTTGCATGCGCAGCTGGTGCGCTGAGACTCTTCTCGCGCATCCGGGCAGTCCCTGAGGCCGTTGGCCCGCCGGGGCACGGCTTGTCCCCCACAATCGGCGCATCCATCTCCAGGGGAAGACTGCGCGACGATGCCTGCGGACCCGTCCTTGCCGCCTGCCCCCGCCTCCGTGGCGGCGCCGGCCGACAGCCTGGCCTTGCGCACGCTGATCACGCGCACCATCTGGCTGGTGTTGCTGCCCCTGGTCCTGCTGGCCGGTTGGCTGGCCGCCGACCGTGTGCGCGAGGTGTGGCGCCGTCAGGCCCAGGACGCCCAGGGCCTGGCCCAGGCCATCGCCGCCGGCATGGACACGGCCATGACGGCCCGCATGGACACGCTGAAGGCCCTGGCCGCCTCGCCGCTGCTGGACGAGCCGGGCGATCTGCGCGCCTTCCACCGCAATGCCCAGGGCTTCGTGCAGGCGCATGGCAGCCAGCTGCTGCTGGTGGCGCCCGATGGCGCGATGCAGCTCAACACCCGGCTGCCCTATGGCGCGCCGCTGCCGCCGCTGCTGCGCCCCCAGGGCCGCGCGGCCCTGCCCGAGGCGCTGCGCACCGGTGAGCCGGCCGTGGGCGACGTGGTGGCGGCGCCGGCTGCCGGCGTGCGCCTGTTCGCCATCGCCGTGCCGGTGCTGCGCGACGGCCAGGCCGTGCGGGTCCTCATCACCACGGTGGACGTGGCCCAGATCCAGCGCCGGCTGGACCTGCGCAGCCTGCCGGCGGGCTGGGGCGTCACCGTGGTGGACAGCGTGGGCACGGTGGTCGCGCAGCGCGCGCCGGCTTCGGCGCCGGCCGAGGCCATGCGCGAGGCCGACCTGTACACCGCCACGCTGCAGCGCGTGCCGTGGCGCGTGTCGGTCACCATCCCGCCCGAGGTGTCGCGCTTGCCGCTCCTCGCGGCCAGCCTGACGCTGGGCGGGCTGCTGGGCGTGGCCACCGCGGCCGGCCTGCTGGGCGGGCGCCTGGCCAGTCGCCGGCTGACCCAGGACCTGGCCGCATTGAGCGCCGAATCGCACGCCCCCCCACCGGACGGCGCGCGCAGCCCAATCCGTGAGGTGGCCCAGGTGCAGCAGCGCCTGGACGAGGCCACGCAGGCACGCGAGCGCGATGCCGCCACGCTGCGTGACAGCGAGCAGCGCTTTCGGCGGCTGTTCGACAACTCGCCGATGCCGCAGGCCCTGGTCTCCAGCCAGGGCCGCGTGCTGGCGGTCAACGGCCGCTTCACCGAGATCTTCGGCTACACCCGCGAGGACTGCCCCACCATCGACGACTGGGCGCGCCAGGCCTACCCCGATCCGGCGCTGCGCCAGTCGATGGCCCGCCGCCGGGCCCGCGCGGTGGACGAGGCGGCCACGCATGGTCGCGTCGGCGGGGTGTCGGAGTTTCCGGTGCGCTGCAAGGACGGCAGCGTGCGCATCGCTGTCAGCGAGATCGTCGCCGTCGGCGACGACCGCCTGCTGACGCTGCGGGACGTGAGCCAGCGCGTGCAGGCCGAGCGCGCGCTGCGCAAACTGTCGCTGGCCGTGGAGCAGAGCCCGGAGAGCATCGTCATCACCGACCTGGAGGCGCGGGTCGAGTATGTCAACGAGGCCTTCGTGCGCACCACCGGCTACGGGCGCGACGAGGTGCAGGGCCGCAACCTGCGCATGCTGCAGTCGGGCCAGACGCCGCCCGACACCTATGCCCGCATGTGGCAGGCGCTGACCGCCGGCCGGCCCTGGCAGGGTGAATGGGTGAACCGCCGCAAGGACGGCAGCAGCTACGTGGAATACGCCATCGTCTCGCCGATGCGCGACCAGGACGGCGTGACGGTCAACTACGTGGCGGTGCAGGAGGACATCACCGAGAAGAAGCGCATCGCGCACGAGCTCGACCAGCATCGCCACCACCTCGAGGCCCTGGTGGCCCGCCGCACGCACGAGCTGGAAGCCGCGCGCGAGGCCGCGGTGTCGGCCAGCCGTGCCAAGAGCGCCTTCCTGGCCAACATGAGTCACGAGATCCGCACGCCGATGAACGCCATCATCGGCCTCACGCACCTGATGCGCCGCGACGCCCGCGACACCCTGCAGCGCGAGCGCCTGGCCAAGGTCGGTGTGGCGGCGCGCCACCTGCTGCAGCTGATCAACGACGTGCTCGACCTATCCAAGATCGAGGCCGGCAAGATGACGCTGGAGGACACCGAGTTCACGCTCGACGAACTGCTGGCCGGCGTGTTCGAGATGGTGGGCGAAACAGCGCGCGGTAAGGGGCTGGAGCTGGTGCTCGACACCGACCACCTGCCGTCGCGCATGCGCGGCGACCCGGTGCGCCTGTCGCAGGCGCTGATCAACCTGCTGAGCAATGCGGTGAAGTTCACCGCCCAGGGCTGGGTGCGCCTGCGCGGCGAGCTGCTGTCCCAGCGCGGGGATCGCCTGCAGGTGCGCTTCGAGGTGCAGGACACCGGCGAAGGCATCGCGCCCGAGCGCCAGGCGGCGCTGTTCAGCGCCTTCGAGCAGGCCGACAACTCGATCACGCGCCGCCACGGCGGCTCGGGCCTGGGCCTGGCGCTCACCCGCCACCTGGCCGGCATGATGGGCGGCGAGGTGGGGCTGCACAGCGTGCCGGGCGAGGGCAGCCGCTTCTGGTTCACCGCCACGCTGGGCCGCGCGGCCGAGGCCGGCGACCGGGCCGGGCCGCTGTCGCTGCAGGGCCTGCGCGCGCTGCTGGTCGACGACCTGCCCGAGGCCCGGCAGGCCATCGCCGACCAACTGCAGATGCTGGGCCTGGTGGTGCACACCGAGACCGGCGGCGAGCCGGCGCTGCGGCGCCTGGAAGCCGAGATGACCGCGGCTCGCCCGTTCGACGTGCTGCTGCTGGACTGGCGCATGGCGCCGCTGGACGGCATTGCCACGCTGCAGCAGGCCCGCGCGATGCTGGGCGACGGCCTGCCGCCGGCCATCCTGGTGACCGCCTTCGACGATGCCGACATGTGGGCGCAGGCGCGGGCCGCCTCGTTCGATGCCATCCTGGTCAAGCCGATCACGCCGTCGACGCTGAACGATGCGCTGGCGCGCGTGCTGCGGCGCAGCGGCGCTGCCTGGCCGCTGCCGGTGGACGCGGCGGGCGACGAGGGCGAGGCCCTGCTGCGCGAACGCCATGCCGGCCAGCGCGTGCTGCTGGTCGAGGACAACCCGATCAACCAGGAGGTGGCCGAGGAACTGCTGCACGGCACCGGCCTGGTGGTGGAAACGGCCGACGACGGCAGCGTGGCGGTGGCCATGGCGCGCAGCCGGTCCTATGACCTGGTGCTGATGGACGTGCAGATGCCCGGCATGGACGGCCTGGCCGCCACCCGCGCGATCCGCGAGCAGGTGGGCAGCGCGCTGCCCATCGTGGCCATGACCGCCAATGCCTTCGGCGAGGACCGGCGCCTGTGCCTGGAGGCCGGTATGAACGACCATGTGGCCAAGCCGGTGGACCCGCAGCGCCTGTACGCCACGCTGCTGCGCTGGCTGCCGCTGCGCACGGCCGACACGCCCGCCGCCGCCGCGCCGGTCGAGCGTCAGGGCGGGCGTCCAGACGAGCGCCCGGCCCGGCCGGCCCCGGCCAGCGCTTCGCTGGCCGAGCGGCTGCTGGTCGTCGAGGGTTTCGACCTGGCGCTGGCGCTGCACCATGTGGGCGGCTCGATGGCGGTGCTGGGCCGCGTGCTGCGGCGCTTCGTCGACAGCTACCGCGATGGCACCCCGGCCCTGCGGGGCGAACTGGGTGCCGCCAACCTGAACACCTGGCGCGCGGCCTGCCACTCGGTGTGCGGCGCCTGCGGTGCCGTGGGCGCACGGGTGCTGGCCGAGCAGCTGATGGCGCTGCAGGCGCTGGCCGAAGCGGGGCCGGCGACGCCGGGGCCTGACACGCTGGCCGAACTGCAGTCGGGCGGGCAGCAGGTGGACCTGGACCTGCGTGCGCTGGTGCAGCGCCTGGCCATCGAACTGAACATCGGCCTCGACGCTTGATCGGCGTCAAGCCGCGGCCTGCGGTGGGTGCCCAGAATCCGCGGCTGCCCACTGTGGAAGGATTGTTGTGGAAACGCGCCCGTTCGACGTGCCGCGCTACCTGTCGGTGCTGCCCCTGTTCAACGACATGAACCGGCCCGAGCTGGAGCGCCTGGCCCAGGGCTGCACGCTGCGCCGCCTGGTGCGCGGCGACATGGTGTTCCGCGTGGGCGACCCCTGCGAGGCCTTCCACGTCACGGTGGTGGGCCAGGTCAAGCTGTTCGCCATCTCGCCGGCGGGGCAGGAAAAGGTCATCGAGCTGATCGGCCCCGGCCACAGCTTCGCCGAGGCGCTGATGTTCACCGACCGGCCCTGCATCGTGAATGCCCAGGCGCTGACCGACACGCTGCTGCTCACCGTGGCCAAGCAGGCCGTGCTGGGCGAGATCGACCGCGACCCGCGCTTCGCGTTGCGCATGCTGGCCGGCCTGTCACGCCGGCTGCACGGCCTGGTCAACGATGTGCAGGCCTATGCGCTGCACAACGGCATGCAGCGCGTCATCGGCTACCTGCTGCGCGACCACATCGCCGACGGCGTGGTCGACGACGACGAGGCGGGCGAGCTGGCGGCCGAGCCGCCGCCCTTGCCCTGTGGGTCGGTCACCGTGTCGCTGCCGGCCAGCAAGGCCACCATCGCCTCGCGCCTGTCGCTCACGCCCGAGTACTTCTCGCGCGTGCTGCACGAACTGGAGGCCGAGGGCCTGATCGAGATCGACAAGCGCGACATCCGCATCCCCGACCCGACGGCCCTGGCGCGCTTCCAGCCCGCCTGAACCCGTGCCCGGTCAGCACATGGTGCTGTTGGACGCGGCGATCTGCCGCAGCGCCTGCTCGAACACCTCGGGCGGCTGACCGCCCGACACCAGGTACTGGCCCTCGATCACCACTGCCGGCACCGAGCTGATGCCCGACTCCTGCCAGCGCCGCTCGGCCTGGCGCACGGCCTCGGCGTGCTCGCCCGAGGCCAGCACGCGGGCGGCTTCGGCGGTGTCCAGGCCGGCCTCGCCCGCCAGCGCCACCAGCGTGGCCGTGTCGGACGGGTTGCGGCCCTCGCCGTGGTAAGCCCTCAGCAGCGCCATCTTCAGCGCGGTCTGCTCGCGCTCGCCCTGCAGGCCGGCCCAGTGCAGCAGGCGGTGGGCGTCGAAGGTGTTGTAGATGTGCGTGCGCTTGCCCTGGCCGAAGCTGAAGCCCACCGCCGCGCCGCGCTGTCGGATGGCCTCGCTGTTGGCCGCGATCTGCTCGGCGCCGATGCCGTACTTGCGCGACAGGTGGGCCACGATCTCCTCGCCCTCGGCCGGCATCTGCGGGTTCAGCTCGAAGGGCTGGAACGTGATGTTGGCGTGCACTTCGGGTGCCAGCCTCGCCAGCGCCTGCTGCAGCGAGGCCAGGCCCACCGCGCACCACGGGCACACCACGTCGGAGACGAAATCGATCTGCAGGGTGGTCAAGGCATGCGCTCCGTGATCTGGAATGTGGGCCCAGTGTAGAAGCCGGCCGGGCCGGCTGCCAGCGCGGGGGCATCCGTACCACCCACATCCGCGCGCGCCGGACGACAGGCGACAATGGTGTGATGAATGCACCCGCACCGTTCGACGACGCGCGCGCCCGCGCGCTGCTGCGCAGCCTGTTCGATGCCGCCGTGGCCCGCGCCCAGCCGGCGCAGGTGATCGGCCAATGCCTGCCGCCCCCGCCCGACGCGGCGTGCGGCCGCACGCTGGTCATCGGCGCCGGCAAGGCCGGTGGCGCGATGGCCGCCGCGGTGGATGCGCTGTGGCCGGCCGATGCGCCGCTGTCGGGCCTGGTGATCACGCGTTACGGGCACACGCCGCCGGCGTATGCCGCGCAGCCCGGTCGCATCGAGGTGGTGGAAGCCTCGCACCCGGTGCCCGATGCCGCCGGCCTGGCCGCCACCGCGCGCCTGATGGCGCTGACCCAGGGCCTCACCGAGCACGACCTGGTGCTGTGCCTGATCTCCGGCGGCGGCTCGGCGCTGCTGACCCAGCCGGCGCCGGGCGTCACGCTGGCCGACAAGCAGGCGCTGAACAAGGCGCTGCTGAAGAGCGGCGCGGCCATCGACGAGATGAACACCGTGCGCAAGCACCTCAGCGCCGTGAAGGGTGGCCGCCTGGCGGCGCTGTGCGCGCCGGCGCGCGTGGTCACGCTGCTGATCAGCGATGTGCCGGGCGACGATCCGCAGGTCATTGCCAGCGGCCCCACGGTGCCCGATGCCAGCACCTGCGCCGACGCGCTGGCCATCCTCGACCGCTACGGCATCGCGGTGCCGCCGGCTGCACGCGCGGGGCTGGAGAGCGGCGCGTTCGAGTCGCCCAAGCCGGGTGACGCCTGCTTTGCCGGCAACGAGGTGCACATGATCGCCACACCGCGCCAGAGCCTGCAGGCGGCGGCCGAGGCCGCGCGCGCGGCCGGCCTGGCGGCCCATGTGCTGGGCGACGACCTGGAAGGCGAGAGTCGCACCGTGGGCCAGGTGCACGCGGCGCTGGCGCGCAGCGTGGCGCGCCACGGCGAGCCCTTCACGCGGCCCTGCGTGATCCTGTCGGGCGGCGAGACCACCGTGACGGTGCGGCATGCCTCACCGGGCCGCGGCGGCCGGGCCGGCGAATTCATGCTGGGCGCGGCCATCGCGCTGCAGGGCCAGCCCGGCGTGTGGGCGCTGGCGGCCGACACCGACGGCATCGACGGGGTGGAAGACAACGCCGGCGCGCTGATCACGCCCGACACGCTGGGGCGGGCAGCGGCGCTGGGCTTGAAGCCCGGCGAGTTCCTGGACCGGCACGATGCCTACGGCTTCTTCAGCGCGGTGGGCGATCTGGTGATCACCGGGCCGACGTTCACCAACGTCAACGATTTCAGGGCGATGTTGGTGGTGTGATGTTGGCGCGGGGCGCGCGGGTTCAGAGGCGCTCCGCCCAATAGCCGGGCTTGCGCCGCTGGTGGGCCACAGCCACCACTCGAAGCTGCGCTTCTACCGGGTGGTAGATCACACTGTATGGAAACCTGCGCAACGGAAATCGCCTGGTCTCGCCACGCCATGGGGTGCCGAGGCCCGGGTGTCCGGCGATGAGCGCAACTGCGCGGTCAAACTCGGCAATGAAGTCTTCCGCCAACTGTCGCGAGGCGTTCTGGGCGTAGTAGGTGGCCGCGACGATCAACTCTTGGTCGGCCGCCGGATGCAGCCAGACGTTCATCGAATGGCCGCGCGAGCCCGGGCGAGGGAGTCGGCGAGCGGGACGGCCTGAACGGCGCCCGCGTCCCATTCCTGGATGCGGCGGTCCACTTCCGCCGCCCAAGCCTCCTCCACCGCAGCGTCAGCGCCGAGGCTGGACAGCAGTTTGTCGGCCAAGCGGGCGCGCTCTTCCGGTGACAGGCGAAGGGCCTGCGCTTCGAGTTCCGAGACGTTCGGTGGCATGTTCAGGCTCCGGGCTTGAATTGCTGAAAATCATAGGCTGCGACTTGCTGGCGCGGCAAGTCGACGGGCATTGGCGGGCCATGCAGCGAGTCACGCGCCCTGCGTGTTCACCGCCAGCATGTACACCGAATGGCTGGCCGCCATGAACAGCCGGTTGCGGCGGTCGCCACCAAAGCACAGGTTGGCGCAGCGCTCCGGCAGATGGATGTGGCCGATGGGCCGGCCGTCCAGCCCGTAGCAGCGCACGCCGTCCAGGTCCTCGCTGGGCGCGCCCGCGCGGCCGTCCGATCCCAGCCCGGCCCAGATGCGGCCGTCGGCGTCCACCGCGATCCCGTCAAAGGCTTCGGCGCCATCGGCCTGGATGTGCAGGCGCTGGTTCGTCAGGGCGCCGCCGTTGCCAACGTCCCATGCCCAGATCTTGCGCGTGGGTGTGGCCCGGCTTTCCACCACGTAGAGCACGCGCTCGTCGGGGCTGAAGGCCAGGCCGTTGGGGCCGGCCAGGTCGGTGAGCATGCAGTCCACGCGGCCGGTGACGGCATCGATGCGGTACACGCCCTGGTGCGGCGCGGGCGTGCCGGGCTCGCCCTCCCACCAGCCGTGGATGCCGAACTCGGGATCGGTGAACCACACCGTGCCGTCGCGCTGGCAGACGATGTCGTTGGGTGAGTTCAAGCGCGCGCCTCCGGCCGTGCCGTCGATGCGCTCGGCCAGCACCGTGATGCGGCCATCGTGCTCGGTTCGCGTGACGCGGCGCGTGAGGTGCTCGCAGGCGAGCAGCCGGCCCTGGGCATCGCGCGCCAGGCCGTTGGCGTGGTTCGATGGCATGCGGAAGGGCGTGACCGCGCCGGTGGCCGCATCCCAGCGCAGGATGCGGTTGTTGGGGATGTCGCTCCACAGCAGGCAGCGGTGGTCGCCAAACCACTGCGGCCCCTCGGCCCAGCGGCAGCCGCTGGCGATCTGCTCGACGCTGCTGCTGTAGACGCGCAGCGCGGCAAAGCTGGGGTGCAGGATCTCGACGGTCGGATCGGGATAGCGGGTGCTGGGCGAGAACGGGACGGCCGGGCCTTCGGTCAACGAGACGGTCATGCCTGGCCCCGCAAATACGCCGGCAGATGCTCCGGCAGGTCGTCGTACGGCCCCAGGCCAACGAAGCGCCCACCCTGGTAGGCGATGGCGGGATCGCTGGCGTCCAGCCACACCGGCTGCGCCGCCTCCACCTGGGCGCGGAAGCGCTCGCTGCTGTCTTGCGGCTGGTAGCCGATGTGGGCGGCGTGGCGGTTGTCCCACCAGCGCTGGCCGTTGTCGCTCATGCCGAAGACGATGGTGTGGCCGGCCACCGGCGTGCGCAGGCTGGCGATCACCAGGCGTTCCATGTCGTCGATGCTCAGCCAGGTGGCCAGCATGCGGCGGTCCACCGGCGCGGGTGTGACGCTGCCGATGCGCAGGCACACGGTCTGGATGCCGTGGCGGTGCCAGTACATGCGCGACAGGTTCTCGCCAAAGGCCTTGCTGACGCCGTACAGGCCGTCGGGCCGCGGCGGGGCCAGCGTGTCGATGGTCTCGTCCTGGCGGTAGAAGCCGGTGACATGGTTGCTGCTGGCAAAGACGATGCGCTTCGTGCCCTGGCGCCGCGCCGCCTCGTACAGATGGAACAGGCCCACGATGTTGGCCTGCAGGATGGGCTCCCACGGCGCCTCCACCGACACGCCGCCCAGGTGCACCACGGCGTCCACGCCCGCCAGCAGGTCGTGCATGGCGGCGGCGTCTTCCAGCCGGGCGGGCATGAATTCCTCGCCGGCGCGGGCCGGGCCCAGCGCGGCCAGGTCCCGATCGGACAGGCGCAGCGTCTGGCAGTGCGCGCCCAGGCGCTCGCGCAGCTGGCGGCCGATGCCGCCCGCCGCGCCGGTGAGCAGCAGGCGGCCGAAGGGTGGGGCGGCGGGCGCCGTGGCGCCGACGGTGGCGGATGCGGTGGGGGTCGCGGTCGGGGGCTGGGTCATGGTCGGGTGTCTCCGGACGGGCCGGGCGTCGGGTCCGGCCCGCATCGTGTGGCGGTGCGTGACCGCAGCATATCGCTGTGCGATGTCTGATGTCTGAACAACCGTCGGCATCGCCGACAATGGTGGCCCAGCCGTCCTCGAGAGCCCACCCCGTCATGAACCGCCCCCTCGGTGCCAACCGCCCCCGCAACCTGGCCCAGCACCTGGTGGAACAGCTCGGCCAGCGCATCCGCGACGGCCAGTGGGCGGCCGGCGAGCGGCTGCCCACCGAGTCGGCGCTGGTCACCGAGTTCGGTGTCAGCCGCACGGTGGTGCGCGAGGCCATCAGCAAGCTGCAGGCGGCTGGCCTGGTGATCACGCGCCACGGCGTGGGCACCTTCGTGGCCGAGGCCGGCGAGGGCTGGGAGTTCCAGGTGCAGCCGCACGAGCGCGGCACGCTGCAGGACGTGATCGCGGTGCTGGAGTTGCGCATCGGCGTCGAGAGCGAGGCCGCGGCGCTGGCCGCGCTGCGCCGCACGCCCGAGCAGCTGGCCGCCATGCGCGCCGCGCTCGACGCCTTCGGCCAGGCGGTGGCCGAGGGGCGCGACGCCGTGGCCTCGGACTTCCTGTTCCACAGCGAGATCGCCCGCGCCGCGCACAACCGCCATTTCGAGGCGCTGATGGACTCCTTCGGCACCCAGGTGATCCCCCGCGCGCGGCTGGTGCCGCACCTCACCGACAGCGCCCACCAGGCCTACCTGCGCCGCGTGAACACCGAGCACGAGAGCATCCTCGACGCCATCGCCGCGCAAGACCCCGAGAGCGCACGTGCCGCCATGCGCACGCACCTGGTCAACAGCCGCGAGCGGCGCCGGCGTGCCGCGGAAGACGGTGCGACCGCGGCGGCCACCCCCTCGACCACCGCCAACGCTGCGCGCTGAACGGCATCGAGGGTTAACCCTCGATCATTCGTGCGTGGATAGTTGTACGATGTCTAACAACAAGAGATTCACCTCTCCATTCCCCTCACGGAGCCACCGATGACCCCCCAAGAGCTCAAGACCGCCATGTCCAGCGGCCTGCTGTCCTTTCCGCTGACCGACTTCAACGCCGACCTCAGCTTCGACCCCAAGGGCTATGCCGAGCGCCTGGAATGGCTCAAGCCCTATGGCGCCAGCGTGCTGTTCGCGGCCGGTGGCACGGGCGAGTTCTTCTCGCTGGAGCCGGTGGAGTTCGGTGAGGTGGTGAAGGTGGCCGTGGACACCTGCCGCGGCCACACGCCCATCATTGCCGGCGCCGGTGGTGCCACCAAGATGGCCATCCAGTACGCGCAGGAGGCTGAAGCCCGTGGCGCCCAGGGCATCCTGCTGCTGCCGCACTACCTGACCGAAGCCTCGCAAGAGGGTCTGCTGGCCCACGTGGACGCCATCTGCAAGAGCGTGAAGATCGGCGTGGTGCTCTACAACCGCGGCGGCGCACGCTATGCGCCCAGCACCGTGGCGAAGCTGGTGGAGCGCAACCCCAACCTGATCGGCTACAAGGACGGCGTGGGCGACATCGAGCACTTCGTGCAGATGCGCCGCACGCTGGGTGACAGCGTCACCTACCTGGGCGGCCTGCCCACCGCCGAGTTCTACGCCGCGCCGTACTACGCCATGGGCTGCCATGTGTACTCGTCGGCCGTCTTCAACTTCATCCCGAAGACCGCGATGGCGTTCTACAACGCGCTGGACCAGGGCGACCACGCCACCTGCAACCAGCTGCTGGACGACTTCTTCATGCCCTACATCGCGCTGCGCAACAAGGGCCAGGGCTATGCGGTCAGCATCGTCAAGGCCGGTGCGGCCATCGTCGGCCACTCGGCCGGCCCGGTGCGTCCGCCGCTGTCGGACCTGAAGCCCGCCGAGGTGGAAGAGCTGCGCGCGCTGATCGCCAAGCTGGGCCCGCAATAAGCCTCTCCCGCGCCGTCCGTTCCCGGAGACACGACATGACCTTCCGTCGCCGCCTGCTGGGCGCGGGCGCGGTGCTGGCCGCTGCCCTGGCCGGCAGCTTCGCCGCGTCCGCCCCCGCCTTCGCCTATCCCGACAAGCCCGTGACCCTGGTGGTGCCGTTCCCGCCGGGCGGCTCCACCGATGCCATCGCCCGCGCGCTCGGCCCCAAGCTGCAGGAGAAGCTGGGCGGCACCTTCATCGTCGACAACAAGGCCGGCGCCACCGGCACCATCGGTGCCGGTCAGGTCAAGCGCGCCGCGCCCGACGGCACCACGCTGCTGGTGTCGTCGCTGGGTCCGCTGGTGATCGCGCCGCACCTGCTCAAGGGCGTGCCGTACGACGCCACCAAGGACTTCGACCTGATCACCGTGGCGGTGCAGGCGCCCAATGTGCTGGTGGTGCCGGGCAGCTCGCGCTTCAAGAGCGTGGCCGATGTGTTGGCCGAGCTGAAGAAGAACGGCAGCAAGATGAGTTTCGCCTCGTCGGGCAATGGCTCGTCCGACCACCTGACGGCCGAGCTGTTCTGGCTGCAGACCGGCACCGAGGCCATCCACGTGCCCTACAAGGGCGGCGCACCCGCCATCACCGATTTGCTGGGCGGCAGCGTCGATGCCTCGTTCCAGAACATCAACGCGGTGCTGCAGCACATCCACGCGGGCAAGCTGCGCGCGCTGGCCATCACCGGTGCCAGCCGTTCCAGCCTGTTGCCCAACGTGCCCACGCTCACCGAGAGCGGCGTGAAGGGCGTGGACGTCTACTCCTGGCAGGCCGTGGCCGCGCCCAAGGGCTTGGCCGCAGACGTCAAGGCCAAGCTGTACGGCGCCCTGGTGGCGGCGCTGAACGACCCCGTGCTGAAGACCAAGCTGGTGGAGCAGGGCTTCGAGATCGTGGCCAACACGCCCGAGCAGTTCACCAAGTTCCAGGCCGCTGAATACGCGCGTTGGAAGACCGTGATCGAGACCCGCAAGATCACCGCAGATTGAGGCTTCCCATGACTGTCACCACCTCTCCCGTCGTGCGCCAGATGCGCGTCGTGCCCGTCGCGGGCACCGACGGCATGCTGCTGAACCTGTCGGGCGCGCACGCCCCGTTCTTCACCCGCAACATCGTCATCGTCACCGACTCGGCCGGCCACACCGGCCTGGGCGAGGTGCCGGGCGGCGAGAAGATCCGCCAGACGCTGGAAGACGCGCGCGCCATCGTCGAGGGCCGGCCGATCGGCGATCTGCAGAGCATCCTGAACCAGATGCGCACGACCTTCGCCGACCGCGACTCGGGCGGCCGCGGCCTGCAGACCTTCGACCTGCGCACCACCATCCATGCCGTCACGGCCGTGGAAAGCGCGCTGCTCGACCTGCAGGGCCAGCACCTGGGCGTGCCGGTGGCGGCCCTGCTGGGCGAAGGCCAGCAGCGTGATGCCGTGCAGATGCTGGGTTATCTGTTCTTCCTGGGCGACCGCAACAAGACCGATCTGCCCTACGTCGATCCGAAGAACGAACCCGAGACCGCCGACGGCTGGTTCCGCGTGCGTCACGACGAGGCGCTGACGCCCGAGCGCGTGGTGCGCCTGGCCGAGGCCGCCCAGGCCCGCTACGGTTTCCAGGATTTCAAGCTGAAGGGCGGCGTGCTGGCACCTGAAGCGGAAGTGGAGGCCATCGTCGCCTTGCACGAGCGATTCCCCGAAGCCCGCATCACGCTGGACCCCAACGGCGGCTGGAAGCTCAAGGACGCCATCCGCGTGTTGCGCGACCTGCACGGCGTGCTGGCCTATGCCGAAGACCCCTGCGGCGCCGAAGACGGCTTCTCGGGCCGCGAGGTGATGGCCGAGTTCCGCCGTGCCACCGGCCTGCCCACGGCCACCAACATGGTGGCCACCGACTGGCGCCAGATGGTGCATGCGCTGTCGCTGCAGGCGGTGGACATTCCGCTGGCCGACCCGCATTTCTGGACCATGGCCGGCAGCGTGCGCGTGGCCCAGACCTGCCGTGACTGGGGCCTGACCTGGGGCAGCCACTCGAACAACCACTTCGACATCTCGCTGGCCATGTTCACGCACGTGGGCGCCGCCGCCCCGGGCAAGGTGACGGCCATCGACACGCACTGGATCTGGCAGGACGGCCAGCGCCTGACGAAAGAGCCGCTGCAGATCCAGGGCGGCTACGTGCAGGTGCCCAAGAAGCCGGGTCTGGGCATAGCGATCGACATGGCCGAGGTGGAGAAGGCCCACCAGCTGTACCTGCAGCACGGCCTGGGTGCGCGCGACGACGCCATCGCGATGCAGTACCTGATCCCGGGCTGGACCTTCGACCACAAGAAGCCCTGCCTGGTGCGCTGAACCCCTCACGACGAAGAAGACACAGGAGACACACCATGACCCGCCGCACGCCCACCAACCGCCGCCAGTTCATCGCCACCGCCGCCGCCACAACGGCCACCGTGGGCTCCGGGCTGCTGTCGCTGGCCGGCGGCGCCTCGGCGCAGAGCTTCGCGTTCCAGCCCAACCAGCGCTACCCCGATCCGGCGCTGCAGGTGCTGGACCCGGCCTTCCTGAAGTACCGCATCTACAGCAGCACGCTGGAGCAGGTGGGCACGGGCATGCGCTGGGCCGAGGGGCCGGTGTACTTCCCGGGTGAGAACGGCGCGCCGGGCCATGTGCTGGTCAGCGACATTCCGAACAACCGGATCATGAAGTTCGACGAGAAGACCGGTGCCTTCACCGTCTTCCGCAACCCGGCCAACTACGCCAACGGCAACACCCGCGACCGCCAGGGCCGCCTGGTCAGCTGCGAGCACTCGGTCACCCGCCGCATCACGCGCACCGAGCACGACGGCCGCATCGCCGTGCTGGCCGATCGCTTCGAGGGCAAGCGCCTGAATGCCCCGAACGACATCGTCGTCAAGAGCGACGACAGCATCTGGTTCACCGACCCGCTGTTCGGCATCAATGGCGAGTGGGAAGGCAGCCGCGCCAAGCCCGAGCAGGCCACCACCAACGTATACCGTCTCGATCCCGCCAGCGGCCAGCTCACAGCCGTGATCACCGACATCGTCAACCCCAACGGCCTGGCCTTCAGTCCCGACGAGAAGAAGCTCTACGTGGTGGAGTGGAAGGGCACGCCCAACCGCAGCATCTGGGCCTATGACGTGGCGGCCGACGGCCGGTCTTTGAGCAACAAGACCAAGCTGATCGACGCCGCCGACCAGGGCGCGCTGGACGGCTTTCGCGTCGACCGCGACGGCAACCTGTGGTGCGGCTGGGGCAGCAACGGCGCCATCGCCGCCGAAGCCGTGGAGCAGGGCGGCCGCAAGGTCTATCCGCTGCGCGGCCAGCCCGAGGCGCTGGACGGCGTGATGGTCTTCAGCCCGGCCGGCAAACCGCTGGCCCACATCCGCCTGCCCGAGCGCTGCGCCAACCTGTGCTGGGGCGGCCCCAAGAACAACCGCCTGTACATGGCCAGCTGCCATTCGCTGTATGCCATGTACTTCGAGGCGCACGGCGCCACCTGAGGCGTCATCTGAGGCGCCACGCCCGCACCCCCACCATCCGTACTGACCGAGAGCCGTTTCCGATGAGCGCCATGCTGACCTCCTTCGATGCCCGCACCGCCGAGGTGCTGGGTGAACTTGCGCCCACCCCGCCGGCCGCGGTGGATGCCGCCGCCGAGGCCGCGGCCGCGGCCTTTGCCGCTTGGCAGGCCAGCAGCGGCGCCCAGCGCGCCGCGCTGCTGCGCGGCCTGGCCGACGGCCTGGAAGCCGCCCGCGAAACCCTGGTGCCGCTGGCCGACCGCGAGACCGCGCTCGGCCCGGTGCGCCTGAACGGTGAACTGGACCGCACGGCCTTCCAGCTGCGCCGCTTTGCCAGCCTTGCCGAGAGCGGCGTGCCGTTTGCCTTCACCGACGATCCGGCCGTGGCCGGTGCGCCGCCGGTGGGCCATCCGGCCATGCAGCGCGTGCAGGTGCCGCTGGGCCCGGTGGCCATGTTCTCGGCCAGCAACTTCCCGTTCGCGTTCTCGGTGCTGGGCGGTGACACGGCCTCGGCGCTGGCCGCCGGCTGCCCGGTGGTGGTCAAGGCCCACAGCGGCCACCTGCTGCTGTCGCAGGCGGTGTTCGGCATCGTGCAACAGGTGCTGGCGGCGCAGGGTCTGCCGGCCGGCCTGATCGGCCTGGTGCAGGGCGGCGGGCGTGATGTGGGCGTGCGCCTGGTGCGCCACCCGGCCATCGCCGCCGGCGCCTTCACCGGCTCCACGCAAGGCGGTGCGGCGCTGGCCGCCGAGGCGGCCGCGCGGCCGCGCCCGATCCCGTTCTATGGCGAGCTGGGTTCGGTCAACCCGGTCATCGCGCTGCCGGCCGAGCTGGCCGCCAACGGCGCCACGCTGGCCACCACGCTGGCCGGATCGATCACGCTGGGCTGCGGCCAGTTCTGCACCAACCCCGGTGTCATCGTGCTGATCGACCAACTGCAGCCGGGCCTGGATGCCAAGGCGGTGAACGATGCCTTCGTGGCCCAGCTGGCCGAGGCGCTGAAGACGCAGAACCCGCACGCCATGCTCACGCAGGCCATGCGCGCCGGCTTCGAGGGCGGCGTGGCGCATTGGGCCGAGGCGGGGGCCAGCTTTCTGGTGCGCGAGCAGGCGGCCGCCGGCCAGCCGCCGCGCCCGGTACTGGCTCAGGTCAGCGCGCTGGACTTCAACGCCAGGGCTGCTCTGCGCGAAGAAGTCTTCGGCCCCAGCAGCCTGATCGTGCGCGCGGCCAGCGTGGCCCAGGCGCTGCAGGTGCTGCAGGCGGTGGGTGGCTCGCTCACCGTCACCGTGTGGGGTGCGCAGGCCGAGGGTGACGATGTGCGCGCCCTGGTGCGCGGCGCCATGGCCATCGCCGGCCGCGTGCTGTTTGCCGGCGTGCCCACTGGCGTGGCCGTGTCGGCCGGTCAGCAGCATGGCGGCCCCTGGCCCAGCAGCAGCCGGCCCGAGACCACCTCGGTGGGCGATGCCGCACTCGGCCGCTTTCTGCGCCCGGTGTGCCTGCAGGACGCGCCGGCGTGGCTCACGGCCCGTCAAGGCCAGCCGCTCTGATTCCCTGCCTGTCACACACGACAAGAACCTTCCGGAGACCCACATGACCCGTTCGATCCCCCGCCGCGGCGCCCTGGCGCTGGCCGCCATCCTGGCCCTGGCCGCACCGCTGGCCGCGCAGGCCCAGGACAAGTGGCCCAGCAAGCCGCTGCGCATCGTGGTGCCCTACCCGGCCGGGGGCTCGTCGGACATCATCGCCCGCGCCATCAGCCAGCCGCTCAGCGAGGCGCTGGGCCAGACCGTCATCGTCGACAACAAGCCCGGCGCCAACGGCAACACCGGCGCCGACGCGGTGGCCAAGGCCAACGACGGCCACACCGTGCTGCTGTGCGACATCGGCGCGCTGGCCATCTCGCCGTCGGTCTACACCAAGCTGCCGTTCGACCCCAGCAAGGACCTGAAGGGCATCACCATGCTGGCCTACTCACCGCACCTGCTGGTGGTGCACCCGTCGGTCAAGGCCAACAGCTTTGCCGAGCTGGTGGCGCTGTCGAAGAAGGAGCCGCTGAACATGGCCATCCCGGCCATCGGCAGCGCGGCCCATGTGGCGGCCGTGGCCGTGGCCCAGGCCAGCGGCGCGCGCTGGGAGTACGTGCCCTACAAGGGCGGCGCCCAGGCGATTGGCGACACCGTGGCCGGCCAGACGCAGGTGCTGATGAACGGCATGCTGGCCACGCTGCCGATGGTGAGCAACGGCAAGCTCAAGCTGCTGGGCGTGAGCAAGGGCACGCGCATGCCGCTGGTGGGCCAGGTGCCCACGCTGGCCGAGCAGGGCGTCAAGGGCTTCGAGTCGGGCACCTGGCAGGGCCTGATGGTGCCGGCCGGCATGCCCGCGGCCCAGGTGGCCAAGCTCAATGCCGAGCTGATCCGCATCATCCGCTCGCCGGCCGTGCGTGAGCGCCTGGTGAGTCAGGGCGCCGAGGTCAACACCATGAGCCCGGCCGAATTCACCA
The DNA here is from genome assembly GCF_038066595.1 of Pseudaquabacterium inlustre. NCBI lineage: Bacteria > Pseudomonadati > Pseudomonadota > Betaproteobacteria > Burkholderiales > Sphaerotilaceae > Pseudaquabacterium > Pseudaquabacterium inlustre. The sequence goes on along the minus strand of NZ_JBBUTH010000001.1, from coordinate 732,813 downwards.
GCTTCTTCGACAAGGAGCGCAAGAAGTGGGCGGACGTGGTCAAGGCCGCCAACATCAAGGCAGATTGAGCTTGAGCCGCCCCCTGGTCCTGAACACCGGCCGCCTGCCGCCGGCCCTGATGCAGCAGCTGGCCGCGCAGTACGAACTGCAGGATCTGCTGGCCCTGCCCGATGAGGTGGCGCGCAACAACTGGCTGGCGCAGCATGGCGGGCGGGTGGATGCGGTCGTCACCTCGGCCGCCGTGGGCCTGAGCGAGGCCACGCTGCATGTGCTGCCCCATCTGCGCGTGATCTCGTCCTTCGGCGTGGGCCTGGACAAGCTGCCGGTGGCAGCCGCCAAGGCGCGCGGCGTGGCCGTGGGCTACACGCCCGATGTGCTGAACGACTGCGTGGCCGACCTGGCCTTCGCGCTGCTGCTGGACGTGGCGCGCTCGGTGAGTGCGGCCGACCGCTTCGTGCGTCGCGGCGACTGGCCGTGCGGACCCTTCGGCCTGACGCGCAAGGTGAGCGGCGCGCGCCTGGGCCTGGTGGGCCTGGGCCGCATCGGCCGCACCATCGCGCGGCGCGCGTCGGGCTTCGACATGGACATCCGCTACCACAGCCGCCGCCCGGTGGCCGATGTGGCCTGGCCGCACGCGCCGGTGCTGACCGAGCTGGCGCGCTGGGCCGACTACCTGGTGGTCATCACCGCCGGCGGGCCCGAGACGCGGCACCTGGTGAACGCCGAGGTGCTGGACGCGCTGGGCGCGGATGGCTTCCTGATCAACGTGGCGCGCGGCAGCGTGGTCGACGAGGCCGCATTGCTGGCCGCGCTGCAGCAGCGGCGCATCGCCGGCGCGGGGCTGGACGTGTACGAGCACGAGCCGAATGTGCCCGAGGCCTTCTTCGCGCTGGACAACGTGGTGCTGGCCCCGCACATGGCCAGCGGCACGCGCGAGACGCGCCAGGCCATGGCCGACCGCGTGGCCGAGAACCTGGCGGCGTTCTACGCCACGGGCACCTTGATCAGCGCGGCCTGATCATCCCGGTGGCCGCCGCCGCGCGGCCATCTCGGCGCCCATGGCCGGCCAGTCGGCCTCGGGCATGGCCTGGCGGGCGGCCGGGAACACCAGGCCATCCTCCAGCGCCAGGTGGCCGTCGGGGCCCTGGTGGCGGTCGATGAAGGCGCGGGCGTCGTCCACCCAGCCGGGTGCGGGCTCGGCGCCGTCGCGCAGCGCCTGCAGCGCCGGGCCCAGGCGCGACCACAGATCGCGGAACAGCGCATGGTCGGCCAGCAGGCGCGCGGCCGCGGCCTGCAGCGCGGGGTCGGCGCTGGCCTGCAGACGGGGCACCAGGTGCCGTTCCTCGTCGAGGTGGTGCTGCGGCGCGGCGATCTCGAAATAACGCCACACATCGGCGGCGGCGCTGCGCGAGGCCTCGTCGGCACCGTTCTGGTGCCAGTGCGCCAGCAGGCGGCCCAGCAGCGCCAGCGTGCGCGCCACGCGTTCATGGCAGGCCGTCAGCATCTCGAAAGGCTGCTCGAAGCCGACCCCCGGCGCCGCGTGGCCGGGGGCGGTGATGCGGTGCAGGCGGCTCATCGGCGGCATTGTCGCCTTCGCCGCTTGATCCAACGCAACCCGGGGGGCGTGGCGCTCGCCGACAGTTCGCCCATCGGGACGTCGGCCGCCAGCTCATCCAAGGAGATGCCGGGCGGCGTCCACCGCCACCCGCCACCGAACCCGACCGACGCATGGAACCCCGCTACGCTGCACCTCTTGGCGCACCTGTGCTGCGCGAGGCCGCCGGCATCCGGCTGCCAGGCGATCCCGCTGCCGCGTTGCGCACCGTGTCCAACAAGTCTTCCGCCACCGTCCCGGCCGATGCCGAAGTCTGGCGCGCACTGCTGGGCGGCGCGCCACTGTCCGATGCCGAGATCGGCGCGCTGGAGGCCCTGGCCCTGGCGCGGCCCGTGCCGGCCGGCCAAGGCGTGCTCAGCCGCAGCGAGGCCGCCGACACCCTGGTGGCGCTGCGCAGCGGCGAGGTGGCGCTGGGCTTCCGCACGGCCGACGGCACCTTCCGCACCGAGCGCATCGTGCGCGGCCCGGCCTGGCTGGACCTCAGCTCGGCCTGGACCGGCGAGCCGCATGTGATGGACGCCCAGGCCCTGGGCCCGGCCCAGGTGATCGAGCTGCCGCGCGCCGCGCTGGCGGCGCGACTGGCCGTGCATCCGGGGCTGGCGCAGCGCGTCATCGAAGGCCTGGCCCGCGAGGTGCAGGCCCTGGCCACCAACACGCACGAGCTGATGCACAAGGACGCGCCGGCCCGCCTGGCGCAGTGGCTGCACCAGCGTTGCGAGCCGGTGGATGCCAGCGGCCAGCAGGCGGTGGTGCGGCTGCACGAGCGCAAGCGCGATGTGGCCTCGCAGCTGGCCATCACGCCCGAAACCCTGTCGCGGCTGATGCGCAACTTCACCCGCCAGGGCGTGATCGAGGTCAGCGGCTACCTGGTGCGCGTGCTCGACACCGCGGCACTGGGCCGCCTGGCCCAGGCCTGATCCGCCGGCAGCGGCACCCCGGCCGCCGTTCCGCCGCGCGGCGGAACTTGAACCGGTTCAAGGTGGCCGCGCCGCCCGGCTGCCTAGAATCCAGGCCATGCGCCTGAGCCCCGCCCGCCACACCATCACCTGGACCGCCATGCTGGCGGTGCTGTTGGTGGCGCTGGGCCCCTTGCTGGCGCTGGCGCGCGGCGGCGTGCCCCCGGTCACCTGGACCGAGGTGTGCTCGGCCCAGGGCTCGCGCTGGGTGGCGATGGCCGACGGCGCTGCGGCCGTGTCCACCCCGGACGCCGACCCCGCGGCCGCCCCCGGCCTGCCCGGCGGCATGACCCACGCGCTGCAGCACTGCCCGTGGTGCGCGCTGCAGCACCAGGCGACGGCCCTGCCGCCGCCGGACCACGTGCTGCGGGTGGCGGCGCCGTTCACGGCCGCGCCACCGCCGGCCTTCCTGCGTGCCCCCCGCACGCTGCATGCCTGGGCGCCCGCCCAGGCGCGGGCACCGCCCGCCGGCGCCACGCGCGCCCTCTGCTGACCCCCCTTTTTCTCTGAACACCGCGCGCAGGCGGGGTTTGGCGGTGCTGCCCGCGGGCGGCACGCCAGGCCCGGCCTGACCCCGCCGCCCCGAGCCCGCCCGGCCGGCCCCCTGCCGTGCCCGCGCGCCGGCCGGCCGGCGTGCCTGCGCGCCAGACCGAGCTGACCGTCATGACCTCCCGTTCCCTGCTTCACCCCGTGCTGGCCCTGGCCGGCCTGGCGCTTCTGCCCGCCGCCCAGGCACAAACCGCCGTCGCCGCTGCGGCCGCCTCTGCAGCCTCTGCCACCGCCGAACCGGCCTTCGACATCGGCCGCGTCACCATCACCGGCCTGCGCCGCGGGCCCCTGTCCAGCCGCAGCCTGCTCACCTCGGTGGACGTGCTGCACGCCGATGTGCTGGCCGAGCAGTCGGTGCAGGCCACCTGGGAGCTGTTCACGCTGGCGCCGGGGGCGCTGCTGACTCATTTCAACCAGGGCACCACCTCGGGCAAGGTGGCTATGCGCGGCTTCAATGGCGAGGGCAATGTCAACGCCGTCAAGCTGCTGGTCGACGGCATCCCGTCCAACAGCAACGACGGCAACATGCCGTTCCTGGATGCCGTGTTCCCGCTGGAACTGCAGGCCATCGAGATCGTGCGCGGCACCAACGACGCGCGCCACGGCCTGCACAGCATCGCCGGCAACATCGACCTGGTCACGCGGCGCGGCGGCAACGGCACGCAGGCCCGCCTGGGACTGGGCGCGTTCAACAGCCAGGACCTGCAGCTGGCGCACGCCGTGGAGGTGGCGGCCGGCGGCGGCACGCTGCAGCAGAACTACTTCATCGGCCACAAGCGCACCGACGGCTGGCGCGATCACTCGGATTCGCGCAAGACCACGCTGGCCGCCCAGATCGGCTGGAAGACAGCCGGCCTGCGGATGGGCGTGAGCGCGCGCCACTTCACGCACGATGCGCAGGAGCCGGGCTACCTGACCGATGCCGAGGCCTACAGCGCGCCGCGCAGCTCGCTGCCGGTGTCGGCCACCGATGGTGGTGAGCGCCGCGCCGACCAGCTGGCCGGCCACCTGGACTGGCAGGGCAGTGACGGCCGCGGCGGCACCGTGGACGCCGCGCTGCGCCTGTACCTGAACCGCTTTGCCGACACGCGCTGGGTGCGCTTCTCGGCCGCCGCCTCGCAGCAGGAGCGCGTGGCCGACGAGACCCACACCGGCCTGCGCGCCACCATCAGCTGGCGCCCCGGCGCCGCGCTGCGCCAGGGCCTGCACGGCCTGGCCATCGAAGGCGGGCTGGACCATGAGCACCAGGACGACCGCAGCCTGCGCTACCTCAGCACCCTGCGCGTGCGCACCAGCCAGACCCGCGACCAGGCCTGGACGCTGGACATCACCGGCGCCTATGTGCAGGCCGTGGTGCAGCCCAGCGCCACGCTGAAGCTGGTGCCGGGCTGGCGCGTGGAGCACATCGGCGGCCACTTCGAGAACCGGCTCAGCGGCGCCACCGCCCAGGCCAATGACTTCGGCCTGATCCAGCAGCCCAAGTTCAGCGCCGTGTGGACGCCGCACGGTGATGCCAGCCTGTATGCCAACTGGGGCCGCACCTTCCAGGTCGGCGTGGGCTCGGGCACGTTCAAGATCCCGCCGCGCGTGGCCGACCTGAAGCCCTCCACCAACACCGGCTGGGAGCTGGGCGGCACCTGGCGCCCGGCCGCGTGGATCGACGGCCGCCTGGCCGGCTGGCAGCAGACCGCCACAGACGAGGTGGCGCGTCGCCTCAACGACCCCAGCGGTGACTCCGACAACCTGGGCGCCACGCGCCGCCGCGGCATCGACCTGCAGCTGGGCCTGCGCCCGGCCGACACGCTGGACGGCTGGCTGGCACTCACCTGGCAGAAGGGCGTGATCGTCACCCCCGACCCCAATGCCCCGGCCACCGCGGGCAAGGAGATCGACCACGTGCCGCGCCGCCTGCTCAACGGTGGTGTGGACTGGCGGCCGCTGGCGGGCTGGAAGTTCACGGCCAGCGTGCAGGGCCAGGGCGCCTACCACCTGACCAACACCAACACCACCGGCCGCTACGGCGCCTACACCGTGCTGAACCTGGGCGCCACCTGGGACGTGGTGAAGCAGACCGCGCGCGCGCTGCGCCTGGAAGCCCAGCTGCGCAATGCCACCGACCGCGCCACCGAGTACGTGTGGCACGACGGCACGCAGGCGCTGCACTCGCCGGGCGCGCCGCGTGCGCTGTACGTCGGCGTGAGCGCCAGCCTGTGAACCGCGCCCGCCGGCTGTGGCTGGCCGTGCACCGCTGGCTGGGCCTGGTGCTCGGCCTGTGGTTCGTGCTGCTGGGCCTGACCGGCAGCGCGCTGGTGTTCTACCGCGGGCTGGACGAATGGGCCGATCCGCGCCTGGCCGCGCGCCCCGGCGTGGCGGCCTCGCCGCCGCTGGAGGCCGTGTACCAGGCGCTGCGCACGGCGCATCCGCAGCGCGGCATGTCCTGGCGCATCGAGCTGCCGCGCGAGCCCGGCGAGCCGATCACCGCGCGCCATCTGGCACCGGTGGAAAGCCGTGGCCAGCGCTTCGCGCCGCTGCTCAGCAGCGTGGACCCGCTCACGCGGCAGGTGGTGGCCGACCGCTTCTGGGGGCAGACGCCCGGCACCTGGCTGTACGACCTGCACTACACGCTGCTGCTGGGCGAGGCCGGCCACCAGGCCGTGGGCTGGGCCGGCGTGGCGCTGGCCGCGTCTCTGGTCAGCGGGCTGTGGCTGTGGTGGCCGGCGGCGGGCGGCGGCGCCGGGCGCTGGCGGCGTGCCTGGCAGTTCAAGCGCCAGGCCGCGGCGCCGCGCCGCGTGTACGACCTGCACAAACTGGCGGGCCTGTACGGCGGCCTGCTGCTGCTGGTGCTGGCCCTGACCGGCGCGGCCCTGGCGCTGCCCGATCTGGCCCGGCCGCTGATCGCCCGGTTCAGCCCGCTGACGCCGATGCCGCAGCTGCGCATGCCGGTGGCCGCGGAGGCGTCCCGCCTCACCGGGCCCATGGACGTGGATGCGGCGGTGGCCCGCGCCGAGCAGGCCTGGCCCGACGCCCGCGCCCGCTGGGTGGACACGCCCGCCGCGCCGGGCGCGCCGTACCGCGTGCGGCTGCGCCAGCCGGGCGAGCCGGGCGACCGCTTCCCCGACACGCTGGTGTGGATCGACAGCCGAAGCGGCCAGGTGCTGGCGCGGCGGGATCCGGCGGGCTTCAGCGCCGGCGACTGCGTGTGGCGCTGGATGCACCCGCTGCACAGTGGCGAGGCCTTCGGCCTGCCCGGCCGGCTGCTGGTGTGCGCCTGCGGCGTGCTGCCACTGTTGCTGGCCGTGACCGGCGGGCTGCGCTGGTGGCACAAGCGGCGTGCGCGCCAGGGCCGGCCGACGACGGTGGCCGCGCGCGCGCCGGCGGCACGGGCCGCCCCCGTCAGCGGCGCGGGGCCTGCACCGTGACCGTCACCTCGCGGCTGCCAGCGTGCTCGAACTGCAGGCGCAGCGCGAACTCGTCGCCCGCGGCCAGCGGCGCCTTGAAGCCGCCGACCGCGATCTGCCACTCGCCGTCGTGGCGGCTGGCCAGCGCCTGGCCGGGCGGCAGCGCGATGGCGGCCACCGGCACCCAGCGGCGCACGCCGTCCTGCAGCACGGCCTGCCGCAACTGCGCCGTGGCGGCCTCGGCACAGTGCGCGGCCACCAGCCGGTCGGCCGCACGGCCGCGGTTGAGCAGCGCGCGAAAGTGCACCACCGTGTCGCGGCTGCCTGCGGCCGACGGCAGGGCATAGGGATGCTCGATGACGATGGCGCCCACGCGGAAGTCGTGCGCCAGGGCGGGCAGGGGCCAGGCGGCCAGCAGCAGGTGTCGGCGTTTCATCGGTGCAGGCGGGTTGGGTCGCAGGGCTGGGCCGCGCCAGGCCGGCCGGTCAGGGCGGGTGGCCGCAGCGCGGCCGTGCTGGCCTGTTGCAGCAGTTGCGCCACCACCGCCACGGCGATCACCGCCGGCTGCTTGCCGGTGATGCCCGGCACACCGATCGGGCAGGCCAGCGCGGCGATGCGCCCGGGCGCCACACCGCGCGCGGCCAGCCGGTGCTCGAAGCGCGCGCGCTTGGTGGCCGAGCCGATCAGGCCCACCCAGGCCAGCCGGTCCGACCGCAGCGCGGCCTCGCAGATGGCCAGGTCCAGGTCGTGGCTGTGGGTCAGGATCAGCGCCAGGCTGCCCGGCACAGCGGCGCGCACCTCGGCAGCCACCGGTTCCACACACACGCGCTCGATGTGCGCGGGCAGCGTCTGGTCGACCGGAAAGGCGTCCTCGCGCTCGTCGATCCACTGCACCCGGCAGTCGATGCCGGCCAGCAGCGCCACGATGGCGCGGCCCACATGGCCGGCACCGTAGAGCTGCAGCGTGAACAGCGGTGCCGGCTGCGGCCAGTCGGCCAGCGCCTGCGCGTCCAGCGGCGCATCGCGCAGCGTGAGCGCGCCACCGCAGCACTGGCCCAGCGTGGGGCCGAGTGCGATGTCACGCTCGGCCGCCGGCTCACCCAGGCGCAGCCGCACCCGCGCCTGCTGGATGGCCTGCCACTCCAGATGCCCGCCGCCGATGGTGCCGGCCACGGCATCACCGGCCACCAGCATGCGCGTGCCCGCCTCGCGCGGCACCGAGCCGCGGTGGCGCAACACCTGCACCACGCGCGCGGCGCGGCCGGCGGCCAGCCAGGCGGCGGCGGTGGCGTGCAGGTCGGCGTCGGTCATCGGTGACTCAGGGCTGGCCAGCGCCCACCGCCTGCAAGGCATCCAGCACCGCCTCGGGCGTGGCCGGGGCGCGCAGCGGCGGGTTCAGCCGGTGGCCGCCGGCGGCCGAGATGGCATCGCGGATGGCCAGGAAGGCCGAGAAGGCCAGCAGCAGCGGCGGCTCGCCCACGGCCTTGCTCTTGCCGATGGTGTCGGCGGCGTTCGGCTGGCCGTACAGTCGGGTGTTGAACACCGCCGGCACGTCGTTGGCGGTGGGAATCTTGTAGGTGCTGGGGGCGTGGGTCATCAGCCGGCCGGCGTTCTTGCTGCCATCCATCGGCTGCCACCACAGCTCTTCCATCGTCAGCCAGCCCAGGCCCTGGATGTAGGCGCCTTCGACCTGGCCGATGTCGATGGCCGGGTTGAGCGAGGTGCCCACGTCGTGCAGCAGGTCGGCGCGCAGCACGCGGTGCTCGCCGGTCAGGGTGTCGACGATCACTTCACTGCACGCGGCGCCATAGGCGAAGTACTGGAACGGTTCGCCCTGCAGCGTGTCGCGGTTCCAGTGCAGGCCGGGCGTGGCGTAGTGGCCATCGCTCCACAGCTGCACGCGGGCGATGTAGGCGGCCTGCACCAGCTCGGCCCAGGCCATCGTCTGGCCACCCTCGGCGGTGGCGTGGCCCTCGGCGAAGCGCACGGCCTCGGCGCGGCCGCCCAGCCGCCCGGCCACGAAGGCCGCCAGCCGGGCGCGGATCTGCCGCGCGGCATCCTCGGCGGCCTTGCCGTTCAGGTCGCTGCCGGTGCTGGCGGCGGTGGCCGAGGTGTTGGCGATCTTGGCCGTGTCGGTGGCGCTGCAGCGCACGCGCTCGAACGGGATGCCGAGCGTGTGCGCCACCACCTGCGCCACCTTGGTGTTCAGGCCCTGGCCCATCTCGGTGCCGCCGTGGTTCACCAGCACCGAGCCATCGGTGTACACATGCACCAGCGCGCCGGCCTGGTTGAAGTGCGCCACGTTGAAGGCGATGCCGAACTTCACCGGCGTCAGCGCCAGGCCTTTCTTCAGCACCGGGCTGGCGGCGTTGAAGGCGGCGATGGACGCTCGCCTTTCGGCATAGGCGCATTCAGCGGCCAGCTGCGCCACCAGCGGGCCGATCTGGTTGTCGCGCACCACCTGGCCGTAGGGCGTGACGTTGTTCGACTCGGTGCCGTAGAAGTTGGCGCGGCGCACGTCCAGCGCATCGCGGCCGAGGCGGCGCGCGATGTCGTCGATCACCATCTCGATGGCCAGCGCGCCCTGCGGCCCGCCAAAGCCGCGGAAGGCGGTGTTGCTCTGCGTGTGGGTCTTGGCGCAGTGGCCGTGCGCCGCCAGATGCGGCAGCCAGTAGGCGTTGTCGACATGGCACAGCGCACGGGTCATCACCGGCGCCGACAGGTCGGCGCTGTGGCCGGCGTTGGACACCATGTTGACCTCGGCCGCGGTGATGCGGCCGGCGTCGTCGTGCGCCACGCGCCAGTCGAACTCGAAGGGGTGGCGGCGGCCGGTGACCATGAAATCGTCGTCGCGGTCGGGGCGCAGCTTCACCGGGCGCTTGAGCCGGGCCGCCGCCACCGCGGCCACGCAGGCGAATTGCGCGCTCTGGCTCTCCTTGCCGCCAAAGCCGCCGCCCATGCGCCGGCAACTCACCTGCACGCGGTGCGCGGCCACGCTCAGAGCGTGCGCCACGGCATGCTGCATCTCGCTGGGGTGCTGGGTGCTGCACAGCACCTGCATGCCGCCGTCCTCCTGCGGCACGGCCAGGCTGATCTGGCCTTCGAGGTAGAACTGCTCCTGGCCGCCGAGGGAGAAGCGGCCTTCGGTGATTTGCGCGGCCTGGGCCAGCGCGGCGGGCGCATCGCCGCGCACCAGGTGCATCGGCGGCACCACGTACTGTTGCTGCGCGTGGGCGTCCAGCGCGCCCAGCACCGCCGGCAGCGGCGTGATCGTCAGCACCTGCGGCGCCAGCGCGGCGGCGCGGCGCGCGGACTCGCGCGTGCGGGCGATCACCGCGAACACCGGCTGGCCGACATGGCGCACCGTGCCGTCCAGCGCACCGTCGGGGCCGCGGCTCAATTCGGCCAGGATGGGATCGTCGTGCACGATCGCGCCGCAGTCGTTGGGGCCGGGGATGTCGAGCGCGGTGAGCACGGCCACCACGCCGGGCTGGGCCTGCAGGCGGTCGAGGTCGATGGCCGTGATGCGGCCATGCGCCAGCGGCGACAGGCCCAGGGCCGCGTGCAGCGTGCCGGCGGGTTCGGGCAGGTCGTCGGTGTAGGGCGCGGCGCCGGCCACATGCAGGTGGGCCGACTCGTGGGGGCGGGCCTGTCCCATCTGGGCCTGCGTGGCGGCCTGCGCCATCAGCGGTTCTGCCGGGCGGTTCATGCCGCCTCCCAGACGGTGGTGGTGTTGGCGGGCAGCGGATCGACGGGGCGGGTCTCCAGCCACAGCCGCCACAGCAGATTGGCCGCCGTGCGCTGGCGGTGCCCGGCGCTGGCGCGCAGGTCGGTCAGCGGCTGGTAGTCCTGCGTCAGCGCGGCCATCGCGGCGCGCGCCGTGCCTTCGGTCCAGGGCTGGCCGGTGACGGCGGCTTCGGCCTGCCGTGCGCGGGCCACGGTGGCGGCCAGGCCGCCGAAGGCGAAGCGGGCCTCGGCCACGCGCTCACCGTCCAGCCGCAGGTGCAGGCCGCAGGCCAGGGCCGAGATGTCGCAATCGAAACGCTTGCTCAGCTTCCAGGCGCGCAGCAGGTCGCCCGGCTGCGGCAGCGGCACGGTGATGGCCTCGATGAACTCGCCGGGCTGCAGCGCGTTCTTCATGTAGCCGAGGTAGAAGCGGTCCAGCGGCACGCTGCGTGTGGACTGGCCAAGGCGCAGCCGCAGCGTGGCGTCGAGGGCCATCAGCACCGGCGCGCCATCACCGATCGGCGAGCCGTTGGCGATGTTGCCGCCCAGCGTGCCGGCCTCGCGCACCGGGCGGGAGGCGAAGCGCCGGCCCATCTCGGTGCTGGCGGGCCAGTGCTGCGCCAGGGCGTCCCACGCGGCCTGCAGCGAGGCGCCGGCGCCGATGTGCAACGCGCCGTCGACCACCTCGATCGCCTGCAGTTCAGGCACCGCGCCCAGCGCGATCACGCCTTCGAAGCGGCGGAACTGCTTGTTCAGCCACAGGCCGATGTCGGTACAGCCGGCCAGCAGCGTGGCCTCGGGAAACGCTTCGCGCAGTGCGGCCAGCTCGTCCAGTGTGCGGGGCGCGTGGAAGGGCGGGGCCAGCGCGCCGTCACCGGGCAGGTGCAGCGGCGCATCGGCCTGCAGGGTGCGCAGCTGTTCGGCCAGCGCCGGCGTGGCCAGGCGGGGCAGGGTGGCCGGATCGGCCAGCGCCTGCGCGCCGGCATCCAGGATGGGCCGGTAGCCGGTGCAGCGGCACAGGTTGCCCGACAGGTCGTCGGCGATCTGCGCGCGGCTGGGCGCCTGGCCCGATCCCGCGCAGTGTTCGGCGCAGCGCTCGCCCGTGCCCACCAGCGACATCACGATGCCGGGCGTGCAGAAGCCGCATTGCGAGCCATGGCAGGCCACCATGGCCTGCTGCACCGGGTGGTTGCCGCCCAGGTCTTCCACGGTCACCAGCGCCTTGCCGTCGAGTGCCGGCAGCCACTGGATGCAGCTGTTCACCGGCTTGAAGCGGAGCGCGCCGGCCGCGTCCAGTTCGCCCACCAGCACGGTGCAGGCGCCGCAGTCGCCCTCGTTGCAGCCTTCCTTGGTGCCGGTCAGGCGTTGATCTTCCCGCAGCCAGCCCAGCACCGTGGTGGTGGCCGGCAGGCCGCTGACAGTGCGCACGGCACCCTGGTGCACGAAGCGGATCGGCCGCGTGGCGCCGGCCGGGGCGGTGGCCTCGGGGGCGGGACCGGAAGTTGCTGAAGGGGCGGAATCGGACATCGGGCACAGCGGCGGCAAGGCCGGCTCGGGACGGGGGTCGCTTTCACGATAGCACTTACCATTCCTGGCCAAGCCGTCAGGTTTTCCGGCCCCACTGTCCTGCCCCAACGCCCCCGCCGCATGACCCCCACCGCGATCCGCGCCGACCTGCTGGACTTCGTGGCCGACCCCGGCCTGGACGATCGCGCCAGCCCGGCCGTGCGCTGGCGCCCCGACCACTGGCTGCTGATCGACGCCCACGGCCGCATTGCCGCGGTGCAGCCCGAGGCCCCGGGCGATGACTGGCACAAGGTGGACCACGCAGGGCGCCTGCTGTTGCCCGGCTTCATCGACAGCCATGTGCATGCGCCGCAGCTGGACGTGATCGCCTCCTGGGGCACCGAGCTGCTGGACTGGCTGAACACCTACACCTTCCCGGCCGAGGCGGCGTATGCCGATCCGGCCGTGGCCCAGGCCGGTGCCGAGCGCTTCCTGGATGCGCTGCTGGCCCATGGCACCACCAGCGCCGCGGTGTTCGCCACCGTGCACCGTGTCAGTGCCGATGCGCTGCTGGCCGGTGCGCAGGCCCGCGGCATGCGCCTGATCACCGGCAAGGTGCTGATGGACACCCATGCCCCCGACAACCTGCGCGACGACGTGGTGCAGGCTGAAGGCCACTGCGAGGCGCTGATCGCCCGCTGGCACGGCCAGGGCCGCCTGGCCTATGCCGTGACGCCGCGCTTTGCCGCCACCAGCAGCGAGGCCCAGCTGGCCATGGCCGGGCGCCTGCTGACGCGCCACCCGGGCCTGTACCTGCAGACCCATGTGGCCGAGAACCGCGCCGAGGTGGCCTGGGTGGCCGAGCTGTTCCCGCAGGCCCGCAGCTACCTGGACGTGTACGCCCGCCACGGCCTGCTGACCGAGCGCGCGGTGCTGGCCCACGGCATCTGGCTGGACGACGTGGACCGCCGCGCCCTGGCCGATGCCGGCGCGCAGATCGCCTTCTGCCCCAGCAGCAACCTGTTCCTGGGCAGCGGCCTGTTCGGCTGGGCGCAGGCGCGTGCGGCGGGGGTGAATGTCAGCCTGGCCAGCGACGTGGGCGGTGGCACCGCGCTGTGCCAGCTGCGCACGCTGGCCGATGGCTACAAGGTGCAGGCCCTGGCCGGCCAGCGCGTCACCGCCTGGGCGCTGCTGCACGGGGCCACGCGCGGCGCGGCCGAGGCGCTGCGCCTGGGCCACGAGATCGGCCGGCTGGAGCCCGGCCTGCTGGCCGATGTGTGCGTGTGGGACTGGGCGCAAGGCCCGGTGGGCCAGCGCCGCGATGCGCTGGCGCGCGGCTTGCACGAGCGCGTGTTCGCCTGGCTCACGCTGGGCGACGAGCGCCACCTGGTCGAGGCCCGCGTGGCCGGCGTGGCCCGCCACACCCGCCCGGACAGCGCCTGAAGCCACCCGCAGCCGAGACACAATTCACCGATGTCGTCGCACATCCCTGCCGCAGCCCCTGCCGAGAAGGCGCCCGCTCGCCTGGCGCTGCGCGGCATCACCAAGCAGTACCCCGCGGTGCGCGCCAACGACGATGTCAGCCTCACCGTGGCGCCCGGCCAGATCCACGCGCTGCTGGGCGAGAACGGCGCCGGCAAGAGCACGCTGATGAAGATCGTCTACGGCGCGGTGCGGCCCGATGCCGGCGAGATGCTGTGGAACGGGCAGCCGGTGCAGATCGCCAACCCGCAGGCCGCGCGCACGCTCGGCATCGCGATGGTGTTCCAGCACTTCTCGCTGTTCGACACCCTCACCGCGGCCGAGAACGTGTGGCTGGGCCTGGACAAGGCGCTGCCGCTGGCCGAGGTGACCGAGCGCATCCGCCAGGTCAGCCGCGACTACCGGCTGGAGGTGGACCCGCTGCGCCCGGTGCACAGCTTGAGCGTCGGCGAGCGCCAGCGCGTGGAGATCGTGCGCGCACTGCTGGCCCAGCCGCAGCTGCTGATCCTGGACGAGCCCACCTCGGTGCTCACGCCGCAGGCGGTGCAAAGCCTGTTCATCACGCTGCGTCAGCTGGCGGCCGAGGGCTGCGCCATCCTCTACATCAGCCACAAGCTCGACGAGATCCGCGCGCTGTGCCACCACTGCACCGTGCTGCGCGGCGGCCGGGTGGTGGGCGAGGTCGATCCGTCGCAGGAAAGCAATGCCAGCCTGTCGCGCCTGATGATCGGCGCCGAGCCGCCGCCGCTGCAGCACCGCCCGGCCACGCCCGGTGCGGTGGCCTTTGCCGCGCACCAGCTCAGCCTGGCGGCGACCGATGCGTTCGGCACGGCCTTGCAGGATGTGAGCTTCGCGCTGCGTGCCGGCGAGATCCTGGGCATCGCCGGGGTGTCGGGCAACGGCCAGCAGGAGCTGCTGCGCGTGCTCTCGGGCGAGGACACGCGCGCCGCGCCCGGCGCCGTGCAGTTGCTGGGCCAGCCGGTGGGCCATCTGCCGCCGGCCGCGCGCCGCGCACTCGGCCTGCACGCGGTGCCCGAAGAACGCCTGGGCCGCGGCGCCGTGCCGTCTTTCAGCCTGGCGCAGAACACGCTGCTCACGCGCACCGAATCGCTGGGCCCGCTGGGCTGGATCACGCCCGCCCGGCTCAAGACCCTGGCGGCCGAGCTGATCGCCCGCTACCAGGTCAAGGCCGGCGGGCCGGATGCGGCGGCGCGCAGCCTGTCGGGCGGCAACCTGCAGAAGTTCATCGTCGGGCGCGAGATCGACGCCGCGCCGAAGGTGCTGGTGATCGCCCAGCCCACCTGGGGCGTGGACGTGGGCGCCGCGGCGCAGATCCGCCAGGCGCTGATCGCGCTGCGCGATGCCGGCTGCGCCATCCTGGTGGTGAGTGAAGAGCTCGACGAGCTGTTCGAGATCAGCGACCGGCTGTGCGTGATGGCCCGCGGGCGCCTGTCGCCATCGCTGCCGGTGGCCGAGGCCACGGTGGAACGCATCGGCAGCTGGATGAGCGGGCTGTGGGACGACGCGCCCGCTGCAACTGCAGCCACGACCGAAGGAGCCGCCGCATGATGCGCCTGGAGCCACGGCCGCAGCCGTCGAGGGTGATGGTGCTGGCCTCGCCGCTGCTGGCGCTGGTGCTCACCGTGCTGCTGGGCCTGGGCCTGTTCGCGGCACTCGGCAAGAGCCCGGCGCAGGGCCTGGCGATGTTCTTCTGGGAGCCGGTGAAGAGCGCCTACGCCTGGAGCGAGATTGCCGTGAAGGCCACGCCGCTGGCGCTGATCGGCCTGGGCCTGGCGGTGTGCTACCGCAGCAATGTGTGGAACATCGGCGCCGAGGGCCAGTTCATCCTGGGCGCCATCGCTGCCGGCGGCGTGGCGCTGCAGGCCGGGCCCGACAGTTCGCGCGCGCTGCTGGTGCCGGCCATCCTGGCCGCCGGCGTGCTGGGCGGCATGGCCTGGGCCGCGGTGGTGGCGCTGCTGCGCGACCGCTTCAACGCCAGCGAGATCCTGGTCAGCCTGATGCTGGTCTACGTGGCCGAGCTGCTGCTGCAGTACCTGGTCTACGGGCCCTGGAAGGACCCCAAGGGCTACAACTTCCCGCAGACCATCACCTTCCTGGCCGTCACCAAGCTGCCCCGCCTGGTGGAGGGTTTTCGCGCCCACATCGGCGTGTGGTTCGCGCTGGCCGGCGTGCTGGCGGTGTGGGTGCTGCTGTTTCGCACCTACGCAGGCTTCCAGCTGCAGGTGGGCGGGCTGGCGCCGGCGGCGGCGCGCTATGCCGGCTTCTCCAGCCGGCGGGCGTTGTGGATGGCGCTGCTGTTCTCGGGCGGCCTGGCCGGCCTGGCCGGCGGGCTGGAGGCCATCGGCCCGCTGGGCCAGCTGACGCCGTATGTGCCGGCCGGCTACGGCTTCGCGGCCATCATCGTGGCCTTCGTCGGCCGGCTGCACCCGGTGGGTGTGGTGGCCGCGGCGGTGCTGATGAGCATGTTCGTCATCGGCGGCGAGCTGGCGCAAAGCCGCATGGGCCTGCCCAAGAGCATCACCGGCGTGTTCCAGGGCCTGCTGCTGTTCACGCTGCTGGCCTGCGACACCTTGATCCATTACCGCCTGCGCCTGGCCGCGGCGCGCACCGTCTGACGACATGGACGCCATTGCCCTGCTGATCGCCGCCACGCTGAACGCCGGCACCGTGCTGGCCCTGGCCGGCCTGGGCCTGCTGATCAACGAGCGGGCCGGTGTCGTCAACCTGGGGGCCGAGGGCATGATGCTGGTGGCCGCCATCGCCGGCTTCGCCACCGCGGTGGGCACCGGCTCCACGCTGCTGGGCCTGGGCGCCGGGCTGCTGGCCGGCGCGCTGCTGGCGGCGCTGTTCGGCTGGCTGGTGATCTGGCTCAACACCAACCAGTACGCCACCGGCCTGGCGCTCAGCCTGTTCGGCGCCGGCTTCTCGGCCTTCGTGGGCCAGCGCTTCACGCAGGAGCGGCTGAGCGCACCGCCGCGCCTGGAGATCCCGGGGCTGGCCGACATCCCGCTGCTCGGCCCGGCGCTGTTCCGCCACCACGCCATGGTGTACCTGGCCGTGGCCGCCACGCTGGCGCTGGCCTGGTGGCTCACACGCTCGCGCGCCGGCCTGGTGCTGCGCGCGGTGGGCGAATCGCCTGAATCGGCGCATGCGCTGGGCTACCCGGTGCGGCGCATTCGCCTGGCCGCGGTGGTGGCCGGCGGCGCGCTGTGCGGCCTGGCCGGCGCGCATGTCAGCACCGTGTACACACCGCTGTGGGTGGAGGGCATGATCGCCGGCAAGGGCTGGATCGCGCTGGCGCTCACCACCTTCGCCACCTGGCGGCCGCTGCGCGTGCTGCTGGGCGCCTGGTTGTTCGGCGGTGTCACGATGCTGCAGTTCCACCTGCAGGGCGAGGGTGTGCAGATCGCCAGCCAGTGGCTGAGCATGCTGCCGTACCTGGCCACCATCGTGGTGCTGGCGCTGATCTCGCGCAACCCAGCCTGGATCAAGGCCAACATGCCTGCATCGCTCGGCAAGCCCTTCCACCCGAGCGCCTGATTTCATCGACGGAGAGAGAACCCCATGACCGACCTCGCCAAACGTTCCCTGCTCGCCCTGGCTGCCGCCTCGGCCGTCGCCACCCTGGTGGGTTGCGGCAAGAAGGAGGAGGCCGCCCCGGCCGCGCCCGCGGCCAGCGCGCCGGCCTCGGCCGCCGCCGCCTCGGCGCCAGCCGCGCTGAAGATCGCCTTCGCCTACGTGGGCCCGGTGGGCGACGGCGGCTGGACCTTCGCGCACGACAACGGCCGCAAGGCCGTCGAGAAGGAGTTCGGCGACAAGGTGCAGACCATCGGCGTGGAGAAGGTGCCCGAGGGCCCCGATGCCGAGCGCGTGATGCGCGACCTGGTGGGCCAGGGCTACACCATGGTCTTCGGCACCACCTTCGGCCACATGGAAAGCATGCTCAAGGTGGCGGCCGACAACCCCAAGGTGAAGTTCGAGCACGCCACCGGCTTCAAGACCGCCGAGAACCTGCGCACCTACGACAGCCGCACCTACGAGGGCGCCTACATGGCCGGCGTGGTGGCCGGCAGCATGACCAAGACCAACGTGCTGGGCGTGGTGGGCTCGATCCCCATCCCCGAGGTCATCCGCAACATCAACAGCTTCACCCTCGGCGCGCAGAGCGTGAACCCGAAGATCAAGACCAAGGTGGTCTGGGTCAACGAGTGGTACAACCCGCCGAAGGAAACGGAGGCCGCCACGGCGCTGATCGACGGCGGCGCCGATGTGCTGATGCAGAACACCGACTCGGCCGCCGTGCTCAAGACGGCCGAAGAGAAGGGCAAGCGCGCCGTGGGCTGGGACAGCGACATGAGCGCCTACGGCCCCAAGGCCCACCTGGGCTCGGCGGTCATCAACTGGGGCCCGTACTACACCAAGGCCGTGCGCGACATGCTGGACGGCAAGTGGGCCACCGGCCAGGCCTGGTGGGGCGTGAAGGAAGGTGCGATCGACTTCGTCTCGGTGGCGGCCGACGTGCCCGAAGCCGCCAAGAAGAAGCTCGACGAAGTGAAGGCCGGCCTGAAGGACGGCAGCTTCGTGATCTGGAAGGGCCCGATCGCCGACAACGCCGGCAAGCCGGTGCTCGAGAAGGACAAGGTCGCCGACGACGCCTTCCTGGGCGGCATCAAGTTCTACGTCAAGGGCGTGGAAGGCAAGGTGCCGGGCGAAGGCAAGTAAGCCGCCCGCGCCCGTGGGGTGTCCAGGGCGTCTGGATGCCCCGCGTGGGGAACTCTGAACACCTGCGCAGCCGGGCCTGTCGCCGATCAAGGCCGGTGCGTGGGGGTCGATAAGGCGGGCAAGAACCGTCTGCCCCGGCAGCCGATGCCCTGCCCACCGGCCCGGGCCGGCGACCGGGGTGGCTCCTCGCCCCCCGATGCCCGACGCCCTGATGCCGACCGCCCACGATCCCCGGATCGTCGCGCTGTCGTTCCTGATCGCCCTGGCCGCCTCCTACGTGGCGCTGGACCTGGCGCGCCGCGTGCGCAGCCCGGACCGCCTGCTGGCGCTGGGCTGGGGCCTGGGCGGGTCGCTGGCGCTGGGCACCGGCATCTGGGCCATGCACTTCCTGGGGCTGCTGGCCTTCGAGGTGCCGGTGGCCCTGGGCTTCGCGCCACTGCCCACCGCGCTGTCCTGGCTGGTGGCGGTGGGGGTGTCGATGGTGGCCATGCTGGCGGCCGCGCATCCGGCCTTCGGCCGGGCCGGCCTGGCCCTGGCATCGCTGCTGGTCGGCGCGGGCATCAGCGCCATGCACTACATCGGCATGACGGCGCTGCAGTTCGCGCCGGGCATCCAGTTCCACGGGCCCACGGTGGCGGCGGGCATCGGCGTCGCGCTGGCCGCGGCGGGCGTGGCGCTGACGCTGTTCACGCACATCGACCGGCTGGGCCGCCAGCACCGGCGCCTGGGCCAGCTGGCAGCGGCCGTGGTGCTGGCGCTGGGCATCTGCGGCATGCACTACACGGCGATGGCCGCCGCGGCCATCCCGGCCGGTGCGGTGTGCCTCACCGCCGGCCAGCTGCGTGGCGACGGCATGGCGCTGCTGGTGGCGCTGTCGGCGATGCTGCTGCTGGGGCTGACCTTCTTCGCCTCGCTGCTGGAAGAGCGCATGCAGGCCCGTGCCGCCGTGCTGGCCGACTCGCTGCGTGCCAAGAGCGACGAACTGCAGCGCGCGCTGCTGCACGACCCGATCACCGACCTGCCCAACCGCCTGCTGTTCGACGACCGCCTGGCCCAGGTGGCGCGCCGCTGCGACCGCGAGCACCACAGCGCGGCGCTGCTGGTGGTGGACCTCGACGGCTTCAAGGACCTGAACGACCAGTACGGCCAGACCGCTGGTGACGATCTGCTGCGCCAGGTGGCGCTGCGGCTGCGCACGCTGGCGCGCCAGCACGACACGCTGGCCCGGCTGGGCGGCGACGAGTTCGTGCTGCTGCTCGACGAGGTGCCCGACGCCACCGCCGCGCGCGGCGTGAGCCTGCGCGTGCAGGAGGCGCTGCAGCAGCCCTTCCAGGTGCACGGCCAGCAGGCGCACCTGAGCGCGGCCATCGGCATTGCGCTGTACCCGGCCGACGCCTCGGTGGACAAGCTGCTGAGCTGCGCCGACACCGCGATGGTGGAGGCCAAGCGCCAGGGCGGTGGCCGCGCGCTGTTCTTCGCCCCCGACATGGAGAGCGAGACGCGCGACCTGGCCGCGCTGCGCCTGGACCTGCGCCGCGCCATCGAGCAGCACGGCCGCGGCGAATTGAGCCTGCACTACCAGCCCAAGGTGCGCGCCAGCGACGGCCATGTCACCGGTGTCGAGGCGCTGCTGCGCTGGCACCACCCTGAGCGCGGCCCGATCAGTCCGCTGGTGTTCATCGAGCTGGCCGAGCGCTTCGGCCTGATCGAGGCGCTGGGCGACTGGGTGATCGACGAGGCCTGCCTGCAGATGGCGCATTGGCGCACCCAGGGCCTGGCGCTGCGCGTGGCGGTCAACCTGTCGATGCACCAGCTGCGCCGGCCCGGCCTGGTGGCCCATGTGCAGCAGGCGCTGCGCCGCCATGGCCTGCCGCCCGAGCAACTGATGTTCGAGATCACCGAATCGGCGGCTATGACCCACATCGACACCACGCTGCGCGTGTTCGCCGAGCTGGCGCGCCTGGGCACCGAGCTGTCGATCGACGACTTCGGCACCGGCTACTCCAGCCTGTCCTACCTGCGCCGGCTGCCGGCCAGCCAGCTCAAGATCGACCGCAGCTTCGTTAAGGACCTGGACAGCAGCGCCGATGCACGCGCCATCGTCGAGGCCGTGGTGCGCCTGGCCCACGCCCTGGGCCTGGCGGTGGTGGCCGAGGGCGTCGAGACCGAGGCCCAGCGCGAGCAGCTGCGCGCGCTGCAGTGCGACGAGCTGCAGGGCTTCCTCTACAGCCGGCCGGTGCCGCCCGACACGCTCAGCGCCTGGGCCATCGAGGGCGGCGGCCCGGCGCTGCTGCGCTTCGACCCGCCATCGGCCCGGCCCGTGCCCGGCTTGCGCACGCCCGAGGTGGCCGCGCCGGCTTAGCCGCTGGGCGGCCGCCAGCCCGTGTGTGCACCGGTTCGCGGCCGCAGTCGGCCGTGATAGCCTGTACCCGTCCCGGAGGGGGCTGCGACAGGATGGAACCGACCACGACCCCGCATTCAGCGCACCGATCCGTCGCTTCACGGTCCTGGCCGCAGCGCCTGGCGCGTTGTGCCGCCGCCTGTCGTGCGCCGCAGGCCGCCTGGGCCCTGGGCCTGACGCTGCTGCTGGCCCTGGGTGGCCTGCTGCCGGCCGGGCGCTACTTCGCCAGCCCCACGCACTACCTGCCGCTGCACACGCTGCTGGAGGTGGTGTCGGTGGCCGTCTCGGTGATGGTCTTCGCGCTGGCCTGGAACCTGCGCCGGCAGGTCGAGGCCCACCAGCCGCTGCTGCTGGGCGTGGCCTTCCTGGCCGTGGCCCTGATCGATCTGGCGCACAGCCTGTCGTATCCGGGCATGCCCGAGGTGATCACCCCCAGCCAGCCCGAGAAGGCCATCAACTTGTGGCTGGCCGGCCGCGCGGTGGCGGCGCTGGCGCTGCTGGCCGCAGCCTGGCTACCGCAGCGGCGGCTGCTGCCCTGGCCCACGCTGGCCACGGCGCTGCTGCTGGCGCTGGGCGTGGTGTGGGCCGGCCTGGCGCACCCCGAGTGGGCGCCCCACACCTTCGTGGCCGGGCAGGGGCTCACGCCGTTCAAGATCGGCGCCGAGGTGGTGCTGGCCCTGCTGTACGCGCTGGCCGCCTGGGGCCTGCTGGCGCCTGACCTGGCGCACACGGCCCGGCCCGAGGCCGCGGGCCAGGCCGCATCGCGCCGCTGGCTGGCCGCCGCCGCGTGGACGCAGGCGCTGGCGGAGATGTTCTTCACGCTCTACAGCGACGTGACGGACACCCACAACCTGCTGGGCCATCTGTACAAGGTGGCGGCCTACCTGATGGTGTACCGGGCGCTGTTCGTGGCCGGCGTGCAGCAGCCCTACCGCGAACTGGAGTTCGAGCGCACCCGGCTGCGCACGCTGCTGCGCGCCATGCCCGCGCCGGTGTGGCTGAAGGACGGCCAGGGCGTCTACCTGTCGTGCAACGCGGCCTTCGAACGCCTGTATGGCGCGCCCGAGGCCCGCATCGTCGGCCGCACCGACATCGACTTCGTCGGTGTCGAGCTGGCCGCGTTCTTCCGCCGCCACGACCAGGCGGCCATGGCTGCCGGCAAGCCGCTGGTCAACGAGGAATGGCTCACCTTCGCGGCCGATGGCTACCGCGGCCTGTTCGAGACCACCAAGGTGGCCATGCGCACGCCGCACGGGCGCCTGGTGGGTGTGCTGGGCGTGGCCCACGACGTGACCCGCCAGCGGCTGATGCAGCACGAGCTGGAGCGCCGCGTGGCCGAGCTGAACTGCCTGCACCGCGTGTTCACGCTCACCGAAGACCTGCTGGCGCCGCTGCCCACCCAGCTGCAGGCCGTGGTGGATGCGCTGGCCGAGGCCCTGCAGACTGCGCCCGCGCCGGTGGCCGTGCGGCTGGTGCTGGGCGGCGCGCACTACCAGGCCGGCCCGGCGCCGGGCCAGGCCGACCCCGCGCACACCCTGCACGTGCCGCTGCCTGCCGCCGCCGAGGTGGGCGAGGCCCCCGCCGACGAGGCCGGCTTCACGCTGTGCTGCGGCGCCGCCCCGCCGGGCGAGCCAGCCGGCTGGCTGGACGACGTGCAGCACCTGGCCCGCACCGTGGCCGCGCGCCTGGCGGCCGTGGTGGCGCAGCGCGACACCACGCGCCACCTGCACCAGCGCGAGGCCGTGTTCACCGCCATCGCCAGCCAGTCCGACGACGCCATCGCGCTGATCGATGCCGAGACCGCGCGCATCGTCGAATTCAACGACGCCGCGGCCCGCCACCTGGGCTACAGCCGCGAGGAATTCGCCCGGCTGAGCGTGCCCGACTTCGAGGCTGTCTCCAGTGCCGAGGCGGTGCGCCAGGGCCTGGCCCGCATGCTGCGCAAGGGCAGCGCCCGGTTCGAGACCCGCCACCGCACCCGCGACGGCCAGCTGCGTGACGCGCTGGTGCGCGTGCGCGTGCTCAACGTCGGCGGGCGGCCGCACTTCGCATCGATCTGGACCGACATCACCGAGCGAAAGCAGGCCGAGCGAGCCCTGGTCGAGAGCGAGCAGCACTTCCGCAACCTGGCCAACTCGGGCACCGCGCTGATCTGGACCACCGACGAGACCGGCCAGTGCAACTACGTCAACGAGCCCTGGCTGCGCTACACCGGCCGCACGCTGGCGCAGGAGCGCGCGGCCGGCTGGCTGGAGGCCGTGCACCCCGACGACCGCGCCCAGTGCCAGGCGGTGTTCGACGGCGCGCTGCACACCCGCAGCGCGGCCAGCGCCGAGTACCGGCTGCGCCGGCACGACGGCCAGTGGCGCTGGTTCGCCGACCAGGCCACGCCGCGGCACGACAGCGCCGGCCGCTTCATCGGCTTCATCGGCCACTGCGTGGATGTCAGCGACCGCAAGGCGGCCGATGCCGAGCTGGCCCGCCACCGCCACCACCTGGAACAGCTGGTGGCCGAGCGCACCGCCGAGCTGGCCCAGGCCAAGGCCGCGGCCGAGGCGGCCAACGTGGCCAAGAGCACCTTCCTGGCCAACATGAGCCACGAGATCCGCACCCCGCTCAACGCCATCATCGGCATGGCGCACCTGGTGCGGCGCGCCGGCGTGTCGGCCCAGCAGGCCGAGCGCCTGGCCAAGATCGACGCCGCGGGCGACCACCTGCTGGGCACCATCAACGCCATCCTCGACCTGTCGAAGATCGAGGCCGGGCAGTTCACGCTGGAGGAAAGCGAGCTCAGCGTGGGCGCGCTGGTGGCCAACGTGGCCTCGATGCTGGCCGACGATGCCCGCAGCCGCCGCCTGCGCCTGGACACCCAGGTGCACGACGTGCCCCGTCACCTGCTGGGTGACGCCACGCGGCTGCGCCAGGCGCTGGTGAACTACGCGGCCAACGCCATCAAGTTCACCGATGCCGGGCAGGTGACGCTGCGCGTGGCGGTGATCGACGACGCGCCGGGCCAGCCCGACGACGAGCGCGTGTGCCTGCGCTTCGAGGTGCACGACACCGGGCCCGGCATCCCGCCCGAGGTGCAGGCCAGGCTGTTCACGCCCTTTGCGCAGGGCGACGCGTCCACCACGCGGCGCTACGGCGGCACCGGGCTGGGCCTGGCGCTCACGCGGCGGCTGGCGCAGCAGATGGGGGGCGACGCCGGCGTGCTCAGCGCGCCGGGACAGGGCAGCACCTTCTGGTTCACCGCGCGGCTGCGCCGTGCGCCGGCCCCGGGCGTCAGCCAGCCCGAGGCCCCCGGCGGCGCCGAACAGGCCCTGCGCAGCCGCCACGCCGGCCGCCGCGTGCTGGTGGCCGAGGACGAGCCCGTGAACCGCGAGGTCACCGGCCACCTGCTGGCCGATGCCGCGCTGCAGGCCGACATCGTGGAAGACGGCCTGCAGGCCGTGGCCCGGGCCGCCGCGCAGCACTACGACCTGATCCTGATGGACATGCAGATGCCGCGCCTGGACGGCCTGGCCGCCACCCGCGCCATCCGCGCCCAGCCGGGCGGTGCCACGGTGCCCATCCTGGCGCTGACGGCCAACGCCTTCGCCGAAGACCGCGCCCGCTGCCTGGAGGCCGGCATGAACGACTTCATCGCCAAGCCGGTGAACCCCGAGGCCCTGTTCGCCACGCTGCTGCGCTGGCTGCCCGGCGAGCTGGCCTGAGCCAGCGCAAGCGCCGGTGCGGCGGTGGGCCGGTGCGGATCGTGCTTGGTTAGCATGCCACGTCACCCACCGGGAGCCTTCACCATGCCGATCGACTTTGCCCGCATCCCGCGCGCCGCGCTGCCGGCCCTGCTGCGCACCGCGCCCAAGGCCGAGCTGCACATCCACATCGAGGGCTCGCTCGAGCCCGAACTGATCTTCCAGCTGGCCCAGCGCAACGGCGTGGCGCTGGCCTACCCCAGCGTGCAGGCGCTGCGCGAGGCCTACGCCTTCACCGATCTGCAGAGCTTTCTGGACATCTACTACGCCGGCGCCAGCGTGCTGCTGCACGAGCTGGACTTCTTCGACATGGCCTGGGCCTACTTCGAGCGCGCCGCGGCCGACAACATCGTGCATGCCGAGCTGTTCTTCGACCCGCAGACGCACACCGCGCGCGGCGTGGACATCGGCACCGTGATCCGCGGCCTGCACCACGCCTGCCAGCGCGCGCACCAGGAGCTGGGCATCTCGGCCAGCCTGATCCTGTGCTTCCTGCGCCACCTGAGCCAGGACGAGGCCCTGGCCACGCTGGAGGCCGCGCTGCCGTACCGCCAGCACATCGTGGGCGTGGGTCTGGACAGCAGCGAGCGCGGCCACCCGCCCGAGAAGTTCACCGAGGTGTTCGCGCGCGCCCGCGCACTGGGCCTGCGCTGCGTGGCGCATGCCGGCGAAGAAGGGCCGCCGGCCTACATCGAGGGGGCGCTGGACGTGCTGCAGGTGCAGCGCATCGACCACGGCGTGCGCTGCCTGGAAAGCCCGGCGCTGGTGCAGCGCCTGGCTGCCAGCCGCATGCCGCTGACCGTGTGCCCGCTATCCAACGTGAAGCTGTGCGTGTTCAAGACCCTGGCCGACCACAACCTGCCAGCGCTGCTGCAGGCCGGCCTGTGCGCCACCGTCAACAGCGATGACCCCGCCTACTTCGGCGGCTACCTCAACACCAACCTGCTGGCCACCTTCGAGGCCCTGCCGCAGCTGGGCGTGCGCGAGGCCTACCAGCTGCTGCGCAACGGCTTCGAGGCCAGCTTCGTGCCGGCCGAGCAGCGCGATGGCTGGATTGCCGCGCTGGACCAGGCCTTCAGCGCCGCGGCGGCCTGAGCGCGCGGCGCCTCAGCGCAGCCGCGAGAAGTGGTTGCGGCGCAGCACCGGCTGCCCGTCGGGGCTGAAATAGGCCACCGTCTCGGTCATGGTCTGGCCGTCGGCCGCCACGGCATAGATGCGGGTGGATGCCGGGCTGCCGTTGCGGCCCAACTGCATCACCAGCACCTCGGGCCTGGGCATGGTGGTGGCCGACACATCGGCCTCGAAGTTCGCCTTCACCGGCGTGGGCGAGCCATCCAGCGGCGTGACACCGTCGGCCTCGAGCCGGGCGCCGGTGGGGTCGACCACCTCCACCCGGGTGCGCAGGCGGTCGGGGCCCTCGGCCGAAAACGTGATGGTGACGCTGCGCGGCCGGGACTGCGGCGGCATGGGCAGCCGGGTGGTGTCCACCGCCCAGGCGCCCAGCAGAGGTGGTTGCGGCCCAGGCGGCGCATCTGCCGCCCAGGCGCCGTGCAACAGCGTGGCGGCTACAAGCAGCACGGTGGCGATCGGCTTCATCGGGTGTCTCCTTGCGGCGCCTGACCCTGCGGCGCCCGCAAACCATAACACCGTGGAGACGGGGGCTCTCTGGGCGCTGCCCGCCACCTGGCCGGGTGCCTCGTCAGACTTCGACGCGGCCACCACGGTCACGGGCTTCAACTCGCCAGACGGCGCCTTGATCACGAGCTTCACCGATTGGCCAGGGCGCGCTGCATGTGCGGCTGCAGATCGTTGGCCTTGGCGCCCACCACCGGCAAGAGCGGCCAGGGCGAGTGCGAGAGGCAAGGTGCCCAGGGTGGAGCGCAGCAAGGGCATGGGATGTGGGTGGGTCAGGCCTCGCCTGTCGGATGTTGCCTTGAAGACAGGCGCAGTTCCAGGACTTCGTCGTTGTTGCTGTCAACGGCGCCGGTGGGTTGCCAGCCGAGATGCCGATAGAACCCGTATGACCTGACCTTCGGATCCGTGGAGCAGCCAAGGAAGAGATTCTGATGGCCACAGGAATGGAGTTCTTGCACGACACGCTGGAGCAGTTGCCGGCCCAGACCACAGCCTTCGGCGTCGGGAAGAAGCGCAAGCACAACAACTTCTCCTGTTTGGGTGTCTCCAAAACAGTAGCCAACGAGTCCACCCTGGCGCGTTGCTGTGAATCCGGCAAGGACGCCAGATTCAATGTCCTTGGCCCAACTTTCCTCGGTGATTCCAATGCTGGCCAGTCGAGCGGCTGAAACGGCGTTCTCTCTGGTTCGTCCTCTCAGGTCAATGAACGCCGCGGCGTCAGACGCACAGGCGGGATCAATCCTGAAGGACGGCGGCATCGGGACTTGGGTCACCGAAATTTTGAGTCAGGTGTCAGAGATCGGATAGCGGAACGCACTCGTGTTGGCAACAATGGACGCAGCGGGAAGTCCATGTAGAAGGACTAGGCTTCGCTTGGCGTATTGCCAAAGAGAGCGGCGCTCACTTCTGGTGCTGCCGTGACAAGCATTGGCTCGCCGATCGCTTCGATCATGCTGGCTGGCAGATGCGCCGCGGTTGTGGCATGACCGCTGACAAGCGGGCTACCAGGCGCGTACGCGACTGTTCCCTCGAGCCGGAGAAGGGCAAGCAGTGCTTCCAACAAGTCTTGGGCATTGGACGGCCGAGAAAGGGTGACTGCGAAGCACCCGCCGCCTTCAAGGCGGCTCATCGTCATGTGCTCAAACCAGGGATCGACCGTACCTGGCCCCGAGGCACATACGGTTGGTGCATCGATCGCAGGGCGAGACAGAACCGCCAAGGCTGCCTCGGGGAATGGGTGTGGATCGCCGCGCCGAAAGCGGCTGCAGTAGATGGAGCTGCTCATGGCGAGTAGCGGACGTGTCGGTTCCAGCGAGGGGTTAGGCGCCCGTCCAGGCGGCGAACGACGGGACCTCAGTTGCCGCGCAAAGCTAGGCGGACAGACCCTGCCCAGCATGCAAGTGGACTGGCTTGGATAGCCTGACGGACAAGACCGTGTGGAGCTTGGCCGTGAGCGCCGAAGAAACGGTGGGTCTGCGGATGGTAGAAGAGCGACGTACCGCTTCGGGTGGCTACACAGAATACCGCCAGTTCCCTACTTGAAAGCGCCGCCTTGAGGTTGGGCTGGAATTCCTCAATGGTGACCTGGAATGGGTCGCATAGGCTCGCACGCAAGTCTTGCTCAAGGAAGCGGGTCAGTTCTTCCCTGTCGACTCCATCTGCGACAAGCAGATCGGTGGCGGGATGCAGTGCGATTTCAAGTGCCGTGAGCGCAGACTCTCTGGAAAGCATGGTGAATGTCGGCAGGAATGGCACTTCGGGTGCCTAACGTTGGGGGTAAGGGGTGCGGAGCCGGCTTGCCGGCGAAGCGTCCCTCTTGACCGAAGGATTGGGCGTCATGCGCGCACCTGTGCGAGGTGATGAACAACGACCGGCTTCTCAAGCTCCATCGGAACATCGACCCAGAGAAGGTCGCCATGCGGCGGGAGAGACACTGTGTGTTCCAACAGAAGCCTTTCGATTCTTAGAGTCCACTCGGGGCACTTCCGTGAAAAACCCTCGAAGCTCCTTGCTTTTGCGAATGGATTTGTAGAGTGAAGTAGCTCGCCGCATTTGTCATAAAGCTTAACGAACTGCCCTCTCGAGAGATAGCCACCACGCAAATGCTCGAAACGCGGCCGACCAGGTTTTCTTTCCACCCAGCCATTAACTGGCCTTGGATAAAACTCGGGGTTGATTTTTTCTACGGCCTTGAGAATTCGGTTGCCATGCCAGTCTTTTGCAATATCTTGACGGGCCTTGCTGTAGGCGTCGCGATGAGATACGAGCGTGGAGAAAGCAATCAGCTCCAAAACCTTCCTGAGTTGCAGACAAATTGATTCCGTATTGGTTCGGACATAAGTTGTGTCAGCCGCTCCAGTTTCGAAGCTTCTCAAAACGTTCAAGCGCATACGAGCCTCATGCATGAGGCTTGCGTATCGGTCGAGATCGGTTTGCTTCACTATGACGCCCAACGTTCGGGCTAAGCAGGCTACAGCGGTGGGACGCCAGGCCCGCGCGGTGCAAAATAAACCTCGGCGCAGCGCGGGCCTGGCGGCCTGCCGTTGGCGCTCCGCTTGGGCGAGGGGTTAGGCGGCACTGCGGTTGAAGTGAAGGATTAGGGCAGCGGCGATGCAGATATCGATGGCGATGAAGAGCGCTACAGCAACCCTGAATTTGCGCGAGCGTAGCTTCTCACGGAGCGCCCTCGGCGCAAATCGGCTTACTAGCTGCAAGTACTCCGACCACGACTCGGAAACAAAAGTCTGCTTAGGCACGATTTACTGCTTCTCTACTCGCATGGCCCCCTGCAACTATGGCATCGCAGACAATCTGCCGTGCGATTGCGGAGTCAATTCGATAGCCTTTGTCCATCACCATTGACTGGACTGCGGGAGTAAGTTGAAGGATAGCCATGCCAAGTTCCGCCTCGTTTCCGGTGTACTTCTCATGCATGACATGGCTTACTCGAAGCATGCACTCCGAAATCACTCCACGGACGCGTTCATCCTTTGCATTGGGGTCAAAGACGGCTTCGTATGCGGCTTTGGTCCCCGTCGCGACCAGTTTTATTAGCATGAAGATAACGAAGCCGATTGCGAATACGACGAAAACTACTGCTCTTCCCATTGGGCGCCTCCCAGACGCAAGTTGATGAACGCGGAAGTGGGCGACTTGGTGTATTGTGCCGCCTAACGTTTGAGCTGAGCTGCGAGTGGCGGAGTGGCGCTTGGCCGGCTGTACAGATGATGGGCCACTCCGGGAAGACGGCCAAGTGCCACGCCGGTATGAGTCAGCTCGAGCGAAGGGTTAGGCGTCACTTTTGGTGGACCCACCCAAAATGGCAATTACTTCCTCTTTGTGGGGTCGCTGAAATAGGTCTTATAGAACTCGCGCGGTGCCTCGGCAGTCTTATCAGCATCAGCGACCAGTCCGTCCGCACACTCGACAATTCGGTTGCTACCGCATGTCCCGACGATGTTGTTTAGGTATGTCCAGGTGTTTGTTTGCGGCTGCCAGGCGGCGAAGACAACAGAGTAAACGGTGGAATAGCCGGACTT
This sequence comes from Pseudaquabacterium inlustre, assembly GCF_038066595.1. NCBI lineage: Bacteria > Pseudomonadati > Pseudomonadota > Betaproteobacteria > Burkholderiales > Sphaerotilaceae > Pseudaquabacterium > Pseudaquabacterium inlustre. The sequence continues at coordinate 703,511 of NZ_JBBUTH010000001.1, read as the reverse complement.
GTCGTCCAGTGTGACTAGGGAAATTCGGTAGACTGCATCGCCTCTAGCTGTGACAAGTTTGAATCCGGAAGATGATCGAATTCGCTCCTTGACTGCGAATGCCAGTCGGCCCCCAACAGCCTCATTCGCTGTGTCCTCGACGATGACGTTCATTTGGGCTTGCGCCGTCGCGCAGGCAAGGATCAACATTCCGCCGATTGCATGTCGGAGCGAGCGAGCTGGATTCATATTGATCTCCCTTTGTCACAGGCGCAAATGTATCTCGGTCACTTGATGGGCGCCATCGTTCCGCCGCTCCCCCGGGAACAAACGGCCGTGACGGCTAACTTGTTTTCGATGGTGTTTCTGCAGAACGGCCGGCGCAATGGGCGCGAATCTGTCAGGGCGTGCATCGCAGAAGGCCGATTCTGTCAGGCGTAACCGGCGCGGTGCGCGGCGTGCTTGCACACCCAGGATGAAGCTCGTAAACTGTATAAAAACACAGTTTCACCATGCCGTCCGCCACCGATGCCGCCCATGGCCAGCCCGTGTCAACGGGCGGCAGGTTGCTGGATCGCGTGCGCGAACAACTGCGCTACCTGCACTACAGCTTGCGCACCGAGCAGGCGTATGTGCATTGGGTGCGTGGCTTCGTGCGCTTTCATGCCATGCGCCACCCGCGTGACATGGGGGCGGCGGAGGTCGAGCAGTTTCTGACGTGGCTGTCGGTGGAACGGCACGTGTCGGTGTCTACCCACCGGCAGGCCTTGGCGGCCGTGCTGTTTCTGTACCAGCGTGTGCTGGGTCAATCCTTGCCATGGATGGATGAGCTGGCCCGCCCCCAGCGCAAACCCCGCCTGCCGGATGTGCTGGGCGTGGCCGAAGTTCAGCGCGTGCTCACGCTGATGGATGGTGAGCACGGCTTGCTCGCGCGGTTGCTCTACGGCACCGGGCTTCGCATCACCGAGGCCTTGCAATTGCGGGTGAAAGATCTCGATTTCGAGCGCGGCACACTGATCGTCCGGGCCGGAAAGGGCGGAAAAGACCGCGTGGTGATGCTTCCAGCGCAGTTGGTGCCGGGCCTGCGCATGCAGTTGCAGCGCGCCCACTTGTGGTGGGAAGGCGATGTGGCGTCGGGGCGCGCCGGCGTGCAGATGCCCGATGCCCAGGCCCTGCCGGCCTGACGATGCGCCGCCCGCATGTCGCCCGCGCCTTCTTTAACGGCCCTGCCGGCCTATGCCGAACTGCATTGCCGCAGCCATTTCAGCTTTCTGGCCGGAGCGTCCAGCCCTGAGGAGCTGATGGCCGCCGCCCACAGGCGGGGTTATGCGGCGCTGGCCATCACCGATGAATGTTCGCTGGCCGGCGTGGTGCGCGCGCATGAGTGGGTGCAAGAGCAGGCGCAGATCGCGCGGGCGCTGCGGCCGGCCGGTGGTGGCGATGAGGGCGCGGCGCCCATCCACCTGATCATCGGCGCCGAGATGCAGCTGTCGTTGCCGCCCGAGGCCGATGCGGCGGCGCAGGCGGCCTTCGGCGTGCCGGCCTCGTCGCCGCTGGCCGGCCATGCGCCGCCGCGCCTGCTGCTGCTGGCACAAACCCGGCGCGGCTACGGCAACCTGGCGCAGTGGATCAGCGTGGCGCGGCGGCGCGCCGCCAAGGGGGCGTATCTGGCCTATCCGGCCGATCTGGAAGGCCGCGTGCCCAACGCGCCCTACCTGGCCGGCCTGCCCGATTGCGTGGCCATCCTGCTGCCTGCGCCGGGGGCGTCGTTCGACACGCTGTTCGCCCAGGCCATGTGGCTGAAGACCTGGTTTGGCGGCGATGCGGCGGCGGGCACCCCGGCGCGCTGCGCCATCGCCATCGAGCTGCTGCACCGCCCGCACGACGCACTGCTGCGTGAGCTGTTGCCGCGCGTGGCCGGGCTCAGCGGCGTGCCGCTGGTGGCGGCGGGCGATGTGCGCATGCACACGCGCCAGCGCAAGCCGCTGCTCGATGTGATGACGGCCACGCGGCTGAACCGGCCGGTGGCCGAATGCGGCTTCGCGCTGGAGCCCAATGCCGAGGCGCACCTGCGGCCGCTGGCGCGCCTGGCCACGCTGTATGCGCCCGAGTGGCTGGCTGAATCGGTGCGCATCGCGGCCAGTTGCACGTTCTCATTGGCCGAGCTGCGTTATGAATACCCGCAGGAGATCGTGCCCGCCGGCCACACGCCCGCCAGCTGGCTGCGCACCTTGACGGAAGAGGGCGCGCTGCGGCGCTTTGCCGCCGGCGTGCCGGCCAAGGTGCGCGCGGCCATCGAGCATGAGCTGGCGGTCATCGCGCAGCTGCAGTTCGAGCCTTACTTCCTCACCGTGGCCGATGTGGTGCGCTGGGCGCGCAGCCAGGGCATCCTGTGCCAGGGCCGCGGCAGCGCGGCCAACTCGGCCGTGTGCTACTGCCTGGGCGTCACCGAGGTCGACCCCGACCGCACCCAGCTGCTGTTCGAGCGCTTCATCAGCCCTGAGCGCAACGAGCCGCCCGACATCGACATCGATTTCGAGCACCAGCGCCGTGAAGAGGTGATCCAGTACCTCTACGGCCGCTACGGCCGGCACCGCGCCGCGCTCACCGGTGTGGTCATCCGCTACCGGCCGCGCTCGGCGCTGCGCGACGTGGGCCGGGCGCTGGGCCTGTCGCTCGACCAGATCGCGGCGGTGGCCAAATCACAGCACTGGTTCGATGGCAAAAAGATCGATCCCGAACGCCTGCGCGAGCAGGGGCTCGATCCCGAGGCGCCGGTGTGCCGGCAGTGGATGGCGCTCACCGAGCAGCTCATCAACCGGCCGCGCCACCTCAGCCAGCACCCGGGCGGCTTCGTCATCGCGCGCGACGATGTCTCGCGCCTGGTGCCGGTGGAAAACGCCGCGATGGACGGCCGCACCGTCATCCAGTGGGACAAGGACGACCTCGATGCCCTGGGCCTGATCAAGGTGGACATCCTGGCCTTGGGCATGCTGAGTGCCATCCGCCGCGCGCTGGCCTTCGTGGCCTTCAAGGCGGGCGTGCCCGAGTTCCGCATGCAGGACGTGCCGCCCAAGGACGACGGCGTGTACGCCATGCTGTGCCGCGGCGACAGCATCGGCACCTTCCAGGTCGAAAGCCGCGCGCAGATGAGCATGCTGCCGCGCCTGCAGCCCAAGTGCTTTTACGACCTGGTGATCGAGGTGGCCATCGTGCGGCCCGGCCCCATCCAGGGCGGCATGGTGCACCCGTACCTCAAGCGCCGCAGCGGCGAGGAGCCGGTGGACTACCCCAGCGCCGAGGTGCGCCAGGCGCTCGAGCGCACGCTGGGCGTGCCCATCTTCCAGGAGCAGGTGATGCAGCTGGCCATCCTGGCGGCCGACTTCACCCCCGGCGAGGCCGACCGCCTGCGCCGCGCCATGGCCGCCTGGAAGCGCAAGGGCGGCCTGGGCCCGTTCCACGCCCGGCTGGTGGGCCGCATGGTGGCCAAGGGCTACGAGCGCGAGTACGCCGAGCGCATCTTCCAGCAGATCGAGGGCTTCGGTGAATACGGCTTCCCCGAGAGCCATGCGGCCAGCTTTGCACTGCTGGTGTGGGTGAGCGCCTGGCTGAAGTGCCGCCACCCCGATGCGTTTCTGGCTGCGCTGCTCAACAGCCAGCCGATGGGCTTTTACGCCCCGGCCCAGCTGGTGCGCGATGCCCGCGCCCACGGCGTGCAGGTGCGGCCGGTGGACGTGCTGGCCAGCGACTGGGACACGCTGCTGGAGCCCTGTGAATCACCGCCGCTGCACCCGGTGCGCCTGGGTTTCAGCCGGTTGATCGGTTTTCGCGAGGCCGATGCGCGGCGCATCGTGGCGGCGCGCGCGCAGGCGGCCGAAGCGGCGCGGCCCTTTGCCAGCGTGGAAGACCTGGCGCGCCGCGCCGGCCTGGATGCCCATGCGCTGGCCTGCCTGGCCGAGGGCGATGCGCTGCAGTCGCTCACCGGCCACCGCCACCAGGCCGCCTGGGCGGTGCGCGGCGTGGACACGCGCGCCACCGCGCTGCTGGCCGGCACCCGCACGCACGAGGCGGCGGTGGCCATGGCCGCGCCGGCGCCGGGCGAGGCCCTGGTGGCCGATTACCGGCGCGTGGGCCTGTCGCTCAGCGCGCATCCGCTGGGCCTGCTGCGCGCGCAGCTGGCGCAGTTTCAGGTGCAGCCGGCGGCGGTGCTGGCCGGCTACCGGCCGGGGCAGCTGGCGCGGGCCTCGGGCCTGGTCACGCACCGGCAGCGGCCCGAGACGGCCAAGGGCGTCGTCTTCGTCACGCTGGAAGACGAGACCGGCTGCGTCAACGTCATCGTGTGGCCGCAGGTGGCCCAGGCACAGCGCCGGCCGCTGCTGGCCGCGCGCCTGCTCACCGTGTACGGCGTGTGGCAGGCCGAGGGCGAGGTGCGCCACCTGATCGCCTGCCGCCTGGTCGACCATTCCGAACTGCTGAACGGTCTCGTCACCCACAGCCGCGACTTCCACTGACGGCGCGCGGGACAATCGCGCTTTTGCGATCCGGCCCCGGTGGCCCGAGAGACGACCATGACCACGCCCCTGATGCCCCACACCCTGCAATGGCTGCCGGCCGATGGCAGCGCCCCGCAACAGCTGATGGTGCTGCTGCACGGCTGGGGCGCCAGCGCGGCCGACATGGCGCCGCTGGCCCAGGTGCTGCGCCAGCAGTTCCCGCAGTGCGCGGTGCTGGCGCCCGAGGGCTTCGAGCCGGTGGATGGCACCGGCGCCGTGCAGATGGCCGGCCGCCAGTGGTTCAGCCTGGCCAGCGCCCAGGGCGGCATGATCACCGAGGCCGAGCGCCCGGCCCGCGTGGCCGCCGTGCTGCCGCGCCTGGCCGAATGGCTGCGCACCGCGCAGGCCGCCACCGGCGTGGGCCCCCAGGCCACGGCGCTGGTGGGCTTCTCGCAGGGCTCGATCTGCGCGCTCGAGCTGGTGCAGCGCCACGACGGCGCCGCCGGCCGCGTGCTGGCCTTCGCCGGCCGCTATGCCGCGCTGCCCGATGCCGCGCCGCGCGAGACCACGCTGCACTTCTTCCACGGCGGCGCCGACGGCGTGATCCCGGTGACGCATGCCAAGGCCGCCATCGAGCGCCTGGCCGCGCTGCAGGGCGACGCCACCATCGACATCGCCGAGGGCGCCGGCCACGAGATCCCGCCGGCCCTGCTGCGCTGCGCGCTGCAGCGGCTCACCAGCCACATCCCGCAGCGCACCTGGCGCGAGGCGCTGGGGGCCGCGCCGGCCCGCGCCGGCCAGCCGGGCGAACTGGACGATTGACCTGGGGCACGCCGACGCCGGCTCGCGCGCCCGAGCGTCGGCAAGGCCCGCGGCGGCTTCGTACACTGCCGGCATGCTGTTTCTGCTTTCGCCCGCCAAGACCCTGGACTACGAGCGCCCGCTGCCCGCCGGCGTGGGCCGCCGCGCCACCGAGCCGGCCTTCGTGCCACGCGCCGCCGAGCTGATCGACGGCCTGAAGACCCTGACCCCGCCGCAGCTGGCGCAGCTGATGGACCTGTCCGACGAGCTGGCTGCCCTCAACGTGGGCCGCTACGCCGCCTGGACGCCCGAGCACGGCGCGAAGAACAGCCGACCGGCCGCCTACGCCTTCAACGGCGATGTGTACGACGGCCTGGACATCCGCACGCTGGAAGCGGCCGACCTCACCTGGGCGCAGCAGCATGTGGTGATCCTGTCGGGCCTGTACGGTGCGCTGCGCCCGTTCGACCGCCTGCAGCCCTACCGCCTGGAGATGGGCACGCGCTGGGCCAATGCCGCCGGCAAGGACCTGTACGCCTACTGGGGCGACACGGTGGCCAGCTACCTGAACGAGCGCCAGGCCGACGAGCGCAGCCCGGTGGTGGTGAACCTGGCCTCGCAGGAATACTTCAAGGTGGCCGACCGGCGGGCGCTGAAGGCCCGCGTGGTGGAATGCCAGTTCGAGGACTGGAAGGCCGGCCAGTACAAGATCATCAGCTTCTTTGCCAAGCGGGCGCGCGGCGCGTTCGCGCGCTGGGCCATCCAGCACCGGGTGCGCAGCGTGGCCGCGCTGCAGGGCTTCGACGCCGACGGCTATGCCTTCGATGCCGGCGCGTCCACGCCCGATCGCCTGGTGTTCCGCCGCCGAACCGCCTGATTGCGAGGTGCCCCGTCGTGACAACGCAAAAAGTCACCCCTGAACTGCGGCAGTGGATCATCGAGCAGGCCCGCGCCGGCTGCCGCCCCGAGGACGTGCTGGCCGCCATGCGCGGCAGTGGCTGGGACGAGGACGTGGCCGTGGCCGCGCTGGAGAACACGCTGTCGGCGCACCTGGCCGGCAGCGCCCAGGTGCCGGGCGCGGCCCCGGTGCAGGCCCTGCCGGCCTCGGTGCCGGTGCCCGAGCCCGACCTGCGCGGCGCCCCGGCTCGGCTGTGGGCGCACGACCGCGAGGTGACGGTGCTGGCCGTGATGAGCCATCCGCGCGTGGTGGTGTTCGGCGGCCTGCTGTCCGACGAGGAATGCGACGCCATGGTGGCCGCGGCCGCGCCGCGCATGGCGCGCTCGGAAACCGTGGTCTACGAGACCGGCGGCAACGAGGTGAACGCCGCCCGCACCAGCGAGGGCATGTTCTTCGGCCGCGCCGAGAACGGCCTGTGCGCGACCGTCGAGGCGCGCATCGCCGCGCTGCTGCGCTGGCCGGTGGAGAACGGCGAGGGCCTGCAGGTGCTGCACTACCGCCCGGGTGCCGAGTACAAGCCGCACCACGACTACTTCGACCCCACGCAGCCCGGCATGGCCGCGGTGCTGCGCCGTGGCGGCCAGCGCGTGGGCACGGTGGTGATGTACCTGAACACGCCCGAGCAGGGCGGCGCCACCACCTTCCCCGACGTGGGCTTCGAGGTGGCGCCGATCAAGGGCAACGCGGTGTTCTTCAGCTACGACCGCGCCCACCCGGTCAGCCGCACGCTGCATGGCGGCGCGCCGGTGGTCAAGGGCGACAAGTGGGTGGCCACCAAGTGGCTGCGTGAGCGCGAGTTCATCTGACGCGCCAGCGACCACGCCGGAGGCCGGCCGGCGCCCGTCTGGCGGCTACTGGGCGTCGACCGCGTGCACCTGCCGGCGCCGCTCCACATAACCCGCCCGCACCGCGGCCGTGGCATCGGGGCAGGCGGTGGCGTTGCAGGCCAGCGCATCGATGGTGTAGACGCGCACGGTCTGCGCCACGCCGGGCGCGCTCTCGCCCTCGTTGTAGACGCGCGAGTCGCAGCTCACGGCCACCTTCATGCCGTAGTCGGTGGCCAGGTCCAGCGTCTGGCTGGCGCTGCTGCAGCTGGTCCAGCTGCCCTTGAAGGCCTGGTAGAGGCCCCATTCCACGCCGGCGCGGGCGGCCGCCGCCGCGCGCAGTGACAGCACGTCCTGCGCCACCGTCACCTGCGACTGCTGGCCCAGGCGCAGCACTGCGGCGGCCAGGCCGGCCAGCGTCACCAGCACGATGATCACCGCCACCGCACCCAGGCCGCGGGCCGGCATGCCGGTGCGGCTGGTGCGGCCGGTGCCGGGGCGCGGGGCCTGCCGTGGGGTGGCTGGGTGCCGGGTCATGGGATGTTCACCACATGCGCGCCCACCACCAGGCTGGCGGTCTCGCCGTTGCGGGTGAGCTCCAGCTGGATGGAGATGAAGCCGCTTTGCTGCGTGGCGCCCTGGTTGGCCTCGTAGACGAAGCGGCACGAGCGCACGCCAGTCAGCACCACGTCGCCGCCGGTGGCCGCGGGGCAGCTGGTGGGCGTGGCGGCGTTGAAGCCGTAGTTGGCCAGGCGCACCAGGCGGCCCGGCGCGTTGCCCTGGGCGTCCAGCGTGGTGCCGGCGCCGCTGCACACGTAGAACACCGCCTTCTGGTTGTTGGGCACCAGCGTGAAGCGCGCGCCGTCGTAGCCCAGCGGGAACTGCATCGCGTTCACGCTCAGGCGGTGGCGGCCCAGCGTGGCCGACGGCGTGCTCACCGCGGTGATCTGGGTGCGGTTGGCGCCGGCGTACACGTCGCCGGGGTTCTGGTTGTCCACCACCACCCAGTCGCCCACGGCGGGCACGGTGGTCAGCGGCGTCAGCACGTCGAACTGGCTGGTGCTGCCGCCGGTGTCCACCGGGGCCGAGCCGCTGTTCACGGTGTCGGTGTCACGGCGGTAGCGGCCGCCGCCCAGCGTGGGCACGGTCTCGAAGCAGTTGCTGGTGGGCGCGCGCACCGAGTTGGGCACGGCGGTCTGCACGTCGCGCAGCATCAGGCGCAGGCCCTGGTCGGCCTCGGCGGTCAGCGCGGCGCGGTGGCGTGCGGCCAGGTACATGTCGAAGGCCGGCTTGAAGAACACCGCCAGCGTGGCGCCCAGCACGCCGATCAGCACCAGCGTGACCACCAGCTCGATCAGTGTGAAGCCGCGGGGCGGTGCCCGGCGTGCGGCGCGCTGGCGTGGCCATGCAGCCGTCATGACGCGTAATCCGTGCGCCAGCCCACCAGCTGCAGCGACTGGCCGCTGGCCGGCTGGCTGACGGTGATGACGATGCGCTTGGCCGCCGCCACGCCGGCCAGCGTGCCGGTGCTCACGCTGACCGACAGGCTGTAGCCGGCCAGCGCGGGGATCACCGTGCCGTCCACCGCGCAGATGCCGGTGCTGGCATGGCCGTGGTAATCGGACACGTCGTTGAAGGTGTCGCGCGCGCAGCCGGCGGCGGCGCTGTTGGCAGCCGGGGCATAGGGCTTGAGCTGGATCTCCTCGAGCAGCTCCTGCGCGATGGCCTGCATCTGGCGCTGCACCACGGGGTCGCCGCTGCGGCCGGTGGCCGTGCGCAGCGCCAGCAGCACGCCGGCCAGGCCCACGCCCACCACCACGATGGCGATGATCACCTCGGGTAGCGTGAAACCGCGCGGCGGGCGGCGCTCAGTCCACATGGCCGGTGGTGCCGGTGAGGGTGATCGCGCTCTCGCCGGTGATGGCGATGCTGGCGTTCACGGTGCTGGTGCCGGCGCCGTCGCTGGTGATGCGGCCGTCGGGCTGGAAGTACAGCATGCCGGCCGGCGTCACCGTGGTGGTGTGGCTGCCGTCGTCGCGTGCCCAGGCCGACTGGCCATCGGCGCCGGCCAGCGTGCCGGTGCAGGCGCTGGCCGGGTTGGTGGCGGCGATGCTCAGCGTCACGCTGCCGGTGGCCACGCTGGCACACACCAGGCGCCGGTGGCCCTGGGCCAGGCTGCGCGCGGTCTTCAGCGCGGCGCTCACCTGGTCGCGCCAGGCGCTGCCGCCCAGCGCCAGCGCGCTGTCCAGGCGCGGCACCACCACCGCGGCCAGCACGCCCAGCAGCAGCACGATGGCGATCAGCTCCACCATCGTGAAGCCACGCGCGCGCCCTGGCGGCCAGGGGCGGCGCGTACGGCGGCGGGGACTGCGGCGGTGGGGGTCAGTGGAGGTCGCGCACATGCACGAGGCGGCGGGTTTCGGGGCTGTGGATGCCGAAGCTGGCGCGGCCGGCGGGGTCGCGGTCGGCCGTGGCGGCGCAGGCCCCGTTGTGGCTGCGCAGCCAGGGCACGCCCGCCCCGGTGGTGGGGGGCTGGCTGCCCTGACAGGCTTGATCGGCAGAAAGCGTGCCCAGGTTGAGCGCGATGTCCACGGTGAGCGTGCGGCCGGCGGGCGAGGGCGCGCTCAGCGTCAGGGCGCCGCGGCCGGCCGTCAGGCCCACGCCGCTGACCGTGGTGCTGGCCGTGCTGGCCTGGCCCAGCGCGTCGCGTGGGCGGCTCAGGCCCACCGCGGCCATCGGCAGCGTGGTGCAGGTGTCGGCGCTGTTCACCAGCCAGGCCTGGCCGCTCCAGTACTCCAGGCTCAGCGGCACCTGCAGCGCCGCGCGGGCGCTGCCGAAGGCGTTGGACAGGCGCAGCCGGCCGCTGCGCAGCGCCAGCGCCGGCTCGGCCTGGCCGCTGGAGCTGATGGCGGCGGCGCCGCTGGCGCCGTTGCTGGCGCGCAGCGTCAGCGTCTGAGGCGCGGTGGTCTTCTGCGTGAAGGCGTAGCTGGCGCTGGCGCTGGCCACGCCGGCCGCGAAGGCCGTGGCCGGCACCGAGGCCGCCGTCAGGCTGCCCAGGCCCAGCGCGCCGGCTTCGGCCAGCCCGAAGGCCTGGGCAAAGCTGGGCGTGGTGTTGCCGCTGCCGTCGAAGTTGAGCGTCACGCCGCCGGCGGCGTTGCGGGCGGTCAGCGTCAGGCTGACCGGCTGGCCGGCGTAGCTGAAGCTGCCGCAGGCGGCGCTGGCCGTCAGGTCGACATGGCTGGGGATGAAGTCGCCCACCGAGCCGGTGGCACTGCCGCTGGTGGCCACGGCGATGCAGCCGCGGTCGGCGTCGGCGGCGGGCTGGCCCAGCGCGGCGCTGGTGCAGGCCACGCTGCCGCTGCTGCCGGGGCGCGCCACCCAGCCGCTGGCGCTGCCGAAGTACACGGTGCCGGTGCCACCGCCGGGCACCGTGCAGCTGCCGCCTTCGGCAGCGCAGACCGTGGCGCCGCTGCCGGCGCTGCTGCCGGCCGGGCGCACACCGGCGCCCAGGTAGCTGCTGTTCACCAGCCGGGCGACCAGGTCGCCGCGGCCCACCTCGCTCCACGACAGGTCGCTGGCGGTGGCCGCACCGGACGTGAAGCCACCCAACGTGCGCGTGCCGCTGAAGCTGCCGTCGCTGGCGCCGCTGCCGGTGGGCTGGATGCGCACGAAGCCCAGGCTCACGGTTTCGGCCGGGCTCTCGCGGCCGAAGTTGGGCATGGCCGTGCCGGCGGCGTTGAGCGCCGTGACGGTGGCCGAGAAGCTGCCGCCGGCGCGCAGCGGGCCGGCGCTGGGCACCACCTGGAAGCTGGTCGGCGCGGCGGTGAAGCTGTCGGTGCCGCTGAGCACCAGGCCGTTGTCGCCATTGGCCGTCGAGCCGGTGTAGGTGGCCGACAGCGCCACGCGGCCGGCGTCGGCATAGGCCACCGCCAGGCTGGCCTGGCCATTGGCGTCGAAGCTCAGGCTCAGGCTGCGGCCGCCGGCATCGCAGCTGGCCTGCGCGTTGTTGCCGGCATTCAGCGCCGCGCCGCCCACGGTCACGGCGCGGCTGCCGCTGGCCGGGTTCTGCGGCGTGCAGCGAAGCACCACGCTGCGCGTGGCACCGGCCAGCGCCGGCGCGCAACTGGTGTTGCTGGCCGCGCTCAGCGCGCTGATCTGCACGCTCTGCGTCTGGCCGGCCCGGTGGTCGGGCACATCGAACACGAAGCCGCTGCTGCTGGCCGTCCAGCTGCACGTGGGGCTGCCGAAGGTGCAGACGGCGGCCGGGTTGGCGTACTGCACGCCCACCGTGGTGGTGCCGGCCGTGGTCTGGTGCATGCGGCGGGTGACGGTGCCGCTGCCGGCCGGGATGTCGAAGCTGGCGCCGTCGGGCCAGTTCACGGTCATGCCGGTGCCGCTGGCCGTGAGCACGCCGTTGACGCCGCCGGTGTACAGGCTGGTACAGCTGGCGTTGGCGCAGGCCGCCACGGTCAGCGTGGCCGGCATGCAGGTGACCGACTGGCCGCTGCCGTGGCGCAGCTCGATGTGGTGCAGCGTGGGGGCCGGCGGCGCCGGGTTCAGCCCGACCAGAATGCCGGTGCGCGCGCCGCTGCGGCTGGCATTGACGGTGCGCGCGGCGCTCAGGCTGCCGGCCGTGCCTTCCAGCTGCGTCAACATGGTGTGGCTGATGCCCACGCTGGTGCTGTTGGAGGCGGCGTCGGCCCGCTCGCTCATGCCGGCGGGCGGCGTGAAGCTGGCCGGCGCATTGGCCACCACGGCCACGCCCAGCTGCAGCACGCCCGATGTGGTGGTGGTGATGCCCGGCAGCGTGACGGCACTGCCGCTGGTGGCATCGCCCCAGGTGGCGCTGGTGTGCAGCGGGCTGGCGGTGTCCACGCCGCGCAGCAGGATGCCCGAGGCCACCAGGTACGAGGGCGGGAAGGTCCAGGTGTGGAACTGCGGCTCGGTGCTGGGGTTGGTGATGATGCGCAGGTACACCCAGGTGCGGCCGCCCAGGCCGTCGCTGTGATCGGCCAGCAGCGTCCAGCCGGCCGGTGGGGTGATGCTGAGCGTGTTGCGCAGCGACAGCACGGCCACGCCCACGTCGCCGGTGGCCAGCGTGGCACCGATGCCGCGCGTGGGCACGGTGGCGCTGGTCACCGGGCCGCCGCTGCTGGTGGCGAAGGTGCCCCACACCACCTCGGTGATGGCGGCGCGGGCCACCGTGGCCCAGCCGCCGGCCAGCCACAGCGCCAGGGCGAGGCCGAGGGCGCGGACAGCCTGGTGGCCGCGGCCCTCAGAACACATCGCGCACATGGACGTTGCGCCGCGTCTCGGGGCTGTGGATGCCGAAGCTGGCGCGGGCCGAGGGGTCGCGGTCCCAGGTGGTGCTGCAGCTGCCGTTGCGGCTGCGCAGCCAGGGCCGTGCGGCACCGGTGGTGCCGGCATGCACGGCCAGGCAGCCGTTGTCCTGGTTGCCGCTGCCCAGGTTGATGCCGATGTCCAGCGTCAGGCTGCTGCCGGCCGGGCTGGGGGCCGTCAGCACCAGCAGGCCGCGGCCGGCCACCAGGCTGACCGCCGTGGCGCTGCTGGTGGCCGCGCTGGGCTCGCCGCGCGCATCGCGCGGGTTGGTCAGGCTGATGCTGGCGGCCGGCACCAGGGTGCAGCTGTCCAGGTTGTTGACCACCCAGGCGGCGCCGCTCCAGTAGTCGGCGCTCAGCGGCACCTGCAGCGGGGCGCGCGCCTGGCCGAAGGCGTTGGACAGGCGCAGCCGCCCGCTGCGCACCGGGGCCGACGCTTCGGCACCGGTGATGCCGGCCGAGCTGGCCTCGCCGTCGCTGGCGCGCAGGCTCAGCGTGGCCGGTGCGGTGAGCGCGCTGGTGAAGGTGAACACCGGCGAGGCCGAGGCCAGGCCCAGCGTGAAGCCGCCGGCCGCGATGGTGTTGGCGCTGAAGCTGCCGGCCGCGCCGCTGCTGTCGCTGAGCGTGACCGTGCGCGCGAAGGCGCCGCGGTAGTTGGCCGTGGGCGTGGGCACGGCGGCACCGTCCATCGCACTGACCGCCACCGTGGTGATCGGCTGGCCCGAGTAGGTGAAGGTGCCGCAGCCCGGCACGCTGGCCACGGTGCGGAAGTGGTGTGGCGAGAAGCGGCCGATAGCCGCCGACTGGCCGCTCAAGCTGCTGCCCAGCCAGGAGGCGCTGGCGCCGATGCGCATCACGCCCGACTGCGACCAGCTCTGCGTCTGCGCGCCGCTGCTGCCGCCGGTGAGCGTGGCCGCCACGCTGCCCAGCACGCCGGCGCTGCCGCCCTGCGGTGCCAGCAGCACCGGGCTCAGCGTGGCCGCGGCGGTGACGCTGGGGGCCACCGGGTTGTCCGACAGGTCGGTGTCGGTGTCCGAGGTCCACAGCGCGGCCAGCACCGTGCTGCTGAAGCTGTCGCCCGCCGCGCCGGTGCGCGCTGCGGCGCCGCCGGTGCTGTCGCAGCCGCTGGAGGGGCCGGCGGCGCAGGCGGTCTGCACCGCGGCGCTGGCCTGGCGCGCCGCCGGCACCGTGACGCCCAGGCCGACCGGCAGGGCCGTGACCAGGGCGCTGCCGTCCAGCGTGAGCGGCGGGGCGGTGGTGCTCAGCCGCGCCGACAGCGTGAAGCGGTGGCTGTCCATGTGCTTGAGCCACAGCGGCGTGCCGGCGTTCGCATCGAAGCTCAGGCCGCTGAGCGTGGCGCTGGCCGGCATGGCCGTGCCCAGCGCGGTGTAGGGGCCCCCCTGCGCGGTGGCCACCTGCGGCGTGCCGCCCACGGTGACGCCGGCCGACGTGCTGGTGCCGGCAAAGGCCAGTGGCAACACCGGCGTGGCCCACAGCTTGAGCGCGCCGCTGCCCAGGCCCTGGATGGCGCGGCAGGCCTGCGGCGGCGAGGCGCCCACCGATTCCACCGCCTGCACCGTGAAGGCCTGCGGCTTGCCGCCGGTGATGGCGCTGGCATCGAGCAGCAGGCCGCTGGCGTTGCTGGTCCACAGGCAGCTGCCGGCGGTGCCGTTGCAGCGCGCCACGTTGGTGGGGGCCGGGCTGGCCGAGCCCACGCCCAGCAGCGCGGTGCCGGTGCCCACGTAGACGTCCTTGCTGGCGCTGGACTGGCCCCAGCCCAGCGTCACGGTGGCGTCGTTGCCGCTCAGCCAGTAGGCGCTGCCGGTGCTGTTGGTCAGCGTGATCACGGCGCCCTTGGTGTAGTAGCTGGTGCAGGGCACGGTGCTGTGGGCGCAGGCCACCACGGTGAGGGTGGCCGGCGAGCAGGCCACGCCGCTCCAGCTGGCGTGGCGCAGCTCCAGGTGGTCGTAGCCGAAGGTGTCGCAGGCATGGGTGTCGTTCATGCGCGCCGTGACCTGGGCGTTGGTGGGCACGTAGTTCAGCACCTGCACCTCGTCGATCACCGCGTCGGCCGAGTTCACCGTGCCGCCCTGGCCGGTGTAGCCGCTGGGGTTGTCGCCGATGTGCAGCGCGCCCAGCGACGCGGGCAGCGAGCCGTCGCTGGTGAAGGTGGTGTAGGCCACGCGCGTGCCGTTGACGTAGATCGCCAGGCTGTCGCTGTTGGCCGTGGGGCTGCCGTTGAAGTTCCAGACGATGGCCAGGTGCTGCCAGGTGCTGGCGGCGAAGGTCTGCGCCGGGGTGTCGACGCTGCGCACGACGCCGGTGCTGTCGGTCACCGCGAAGCGCAGCACGCCGCTGGCCAGGCGCACCAGGTGGAACCACTCGCCGCTGGCCGTGGCCGCGTCCACCAGCTGGGCGTCGCGCACGCCCTGCCAGGCGGTGTTGGCCTTGATCCAGAACATCACCGCGCCGGTGCCGGCCAGCGTCTGGCTGCCGCCCGACGCGAAGGTGGCGCCCAGGCGCAGCGCGTTGACGCCGGCGGCCGTGGTGTCCAGCGGGATGCTGGCGCCGCGGCAGATCTTGCCGCTGGCGTTCACCTGCACCTGGCCCAGTGGCGTGCCGTGCAGGCCGTTGCCGCTGCTGTCGCGCACCTGGCCGCTGCCGCCGGCCGACCAAGCGCCTTCCTCGGCCTGGTACCAGGCCAGCACCGGCGAGGCCACGTAGAACACCAGGGCCGAATTGGGCGGCGGCTCGCTGGCGGCGCCGAACTCGATCACGTCGTAGTCGGTGCTGCTGATCTGCCAGCCCACCTCGGCCGTGCCGGTGCCGCCGTGGCTGATGGTGCCGTACTGGTAGACGAAGGTGCCGTTCTCGTTGAGGATCAGCTGCACGTCGAACGAGCCGCTGGTGTTCGATGCCGACACCCATTCGGGCACGTGGTACCAGGTGACGACGAACTTGCGCTGCGGCGCCGTGCCGATGGTGGCCACGCTGACGTAGCAGTTGGCCAGGCTGGTGCAGCTGGTGCGCGACGAGGCCGAGGGGTAGTCGGGCTTCTCGGCCAGGTTGGTGGGGTCGAGGTCGGCGCCGAACACCTTCATCGTGGTGTTCAGCCCGCTGTCGGGCAGTTGGTAGCCGTAGTCCTGCGGCGGGCCGGCATTGGCCGTGCCGTAGCCGCAGGTGGTGGTGCTGCCGAACTGCACGCGGCCATTGGTCATCACCCGCACGCTGGTGTAGGTGGTGGCCTGGAAGCTGAAGCTGAAGCCGATCGGGATGGGGTCGCTGATCGTGTCGTCCAGCGTCGGCGGCGTGGTGCCGCAGCCGTTGCCGCCGTTGAAGCGGTAAGGCGTGGTGCTGGTGCCGATCTTGGTGTGGCTGCTGGCGTCGATCCAGGCGTAGGGCGTGGATGCGTTGGCGTAGGTGGGTGTCACCGCCGTGCTGCAGGCCGGCGGCATGGCGTAGGTGGAGTTGTTGGCCACGCAGGCCTGGCCGCAGGTGCCGCTGCCGCAGCACACGCCGGCGGCCACTGACTGGTAGTCGAGCGTGATGCTGGCCGAGGCCGTGCTCTTCACGCACGCGTTCACCTGTGCCAGGTTGGCCAGCAGGATGGCGCCGGCATTGGTGGTGACGTTGCTGGTCACGCGTGCGGCGTAGCCCACCGTCACCGAGCCGTTGCCGCCGGTGACGCTGCCGTTGACCGTGACCTCCTGGCCCACGCTGATGGCGCCGCCGCTGCTCACGTTGCCGCTGATGGCGCTGCGGTAGCCGATGTTCACCGCGCCGCTGGTGCTGCTGAGCGAGCCGGCGATGGTGTTGCTTTCCATCAGCGTGAGCGTGCCGCTGCCGGTGCTCAGGTCGCCGCTGACGGTGGTGTTCCAGCGCAGCGTCAGCGGCCCGGTGCCGGTGGCGCTGAGGTGGCCGGTGACGCTGGCCGAGCCGGTCTCGTCATTGATGCTGCCGGCGGTGACGTTGGCCACCAGCACGGCCTGGTACTGCAGCAGCAACTGGCCGTTGACGACCAGGGTCAGGTCACTGGCCGAGCCGCTGGCATTGATGCGGGCATTGGCCGTGCTGAGGTTGCCGCTGACGGTGATGGTGGCCGGCTTGGGCGAGCCGATGGTGACCGTGTCACCGTAGCCAAGCGTCAGGTTGGTGCAGCTGTAGCTGCCGTTGCTGCCGCTGCAGCCGGCCGGCAGGGCGCCGGGAAAGCTGTAGGCCGCGGCCCAGGCGCGGGGGCTGGCCGCCAGCAGTGCCAGCACAAACAGCGCTGCCAGCCAGGCGCGAAGGCGCCCGCTGGCAGGGTCAGGTCGCGAAAGCAGCTTGCACATCCACCTGATGATGTCCCGCTGCCGCCGTGAGGAGGCGCGAAATAGCGGGAGAGGTGGCGTGCTTTTGCGCCACCGGGGTGGCGCCGTCGCGGTGCCGGCGCCGCTGGGGCGCCGGCTTGCCGGGAATCAGTTGCCGGCCGAGATGCCGGTGAAGGTGGCCGTGGCGCCACCGCTGGTCTGCGTGATGGTGCAGGTGCCCTCGATGCCGTTGCCCGCGGCGGTGTGGGTGCCGTCGCCCAGCGCCACCGCGCCGATGCTGTAGCCCGAGGGCATGCCGCCCTGCAGGATCGAGCCCAGGTCGTTGCAGTTGTCCACCTTGACGCACTTGCCGGTGGTGGCCACGTGGCCGGTGACGGCGCAGCCGCTGAAGTTGATGGTCATCGCGCTGGCCGCGGCGCCGGTGACGCCCTGCAGTGCGGCGCTCTTGGCATCGCTGCTCATGTCGATGAACTTGGGCAGGGCGGTGGCGGCAAGGATGCCGAGCACGACGATGACGACGATCAGTTCGATCATCGTGAAACCGGATTGGCGAGCTTTCATGGTGGCACTCCAGACAGCGAGAAGAGGAGAGGAAGGGGCAAGCGGCTCTGCCGCTTGGAATTTCTTCGGGCGGGCCTGTGGGGGATATCGGACGGCGCGCTTCATTTCTTGAGGGAAACCCGGCCCAGGTCCCACATCGGCAGGAACACACCCAGCGCGAGCACCAAAACCATCACGCCCAGGAAGCCGATCAGGATCGGCTCGATCTGCTGCGACAGGGTCTTCAGTTCGTACTGCACATCGCTGGTGTAGAGCGTGGCGATCTCGTCCATCAGCTCGTCGACCGCGCCGGTCTCCTCGCCCACGGCGATCATCTGCAGCACCACCGGCGTGAACACCCCGGTGGCCACGGCGGCGCGCAGGATGGTGTCGCCGCGCTCCACGGCCTCGCGCATGCCTTCCACCTTGCGGCCGATCCAGGCGTTGTCCACCGTCTGCGCCACGATGGTCAGTGCCTGCTCGATCGGCACGCCGCTCTTGAGCGCCAGCGAGAAGCTGCGCGCAAAGCGCGACAGCGTGGCTTTTCGCACGATCGGGCCGGCCAGCGGCGCGTTCAGCAGCCAGCGGTCCCAGGCCAGCCGGCCCTCGGGCGTGGCGATCCAGCGCTTCAGGCCGATGCCGCCGCCCACCGCGGCCGCCAGCAGCAGCCAGCCCCACTGCAGCGTGAAGTTGGAGCTGGCCACCAGGATGCGCGTGGCCAGCGGCAGCTGCGCACCGAAGCTGCGGAACACGTCGGCGAAGGCCGGGATCACCAGCACGTTGATGACGCCCACGGCCACCACCATCGCGCTGATCACGAACATCGGGTAGCGCAGCGCCGACTTGACCTGCTGGGTCATCAGCGTCTCGAATTCCAGGTGGGCGAACAGGCGCATGAACACCTCGTCCAGCCGCCCGGTCATCTCGCCCACGCGCACCATGGCCACATAGAAGGCGTCGAACACGCCGGCCTGCTGGGCCAGGCACTTGGACAGCTCGATGCCCGACTCCAGGCTGTGGCGCACCTCGGCCAGCGTGTGCTTCATCGCCGGGTTCACGCTCGACTCCTGCAGCCCGGCCAGCGCACGCAGGATGGGCACGCCCGAGCGCAGCAGGGTGTGCAGCTGGCGCGAGAACAGCATCAGGTCGATCACGCCCACCCGGGCGCGGCGCCACCAGGGCCCTTCGGCGGGCGCGGCGGTGGGGCCGCGGCCCGGTGCCGAGCTGGGGGCGCCGCCGGCCGCGGGCGCGATGCGCAGCGGCGTGATGCCGCGCGACTGCAGCGCGCCGGCCACGGTGGCGGCATCGGCGCCCTCGAGCTCGCCGCTGACCGGGCCCGCGGGGCCCTGGCCGGTGTAGGCAAAACGGATGGCCATGGGTGTTCAGTGCGCGCGGTTCACAGCTCGATGTCGGTGCCCACGCGCATGGCCTCGTCCAGCGTGGTGCGGCCGGCAAACGCCAGGCGCAGCGCGTCGCGGCGCAGCGTGGCGCCGGCCATCTGGCGGCGCCCGGCCTGCATGAAGCGCACGGGGTCGTCGTCGGCCATGGCCTCCACCAGCTCCTGCGTCATCTCGATGAACTCGTAGACGCCGGTGCGGCCGCTGTAGCCGGTGTGGTTGCAGTCGCTGCAGCCGCGGCCGCGGCGCAGGCCGGCGATGGTGGCGTCGGCCTCGGCCTGGCCCAGGGCCTCGGCGCCCAGCACCTGGCGCAGCCACTCGTGCTGGGCCGGCTCGGGCTGGTGCGGCTGGGCGCAGGACGGGCACACGGTGCGCACCAGGCGCTGGGCCAGCACCAGCTGCAGCGACATGGCCACCATGTAGCGCGGCACGCCCATGTCCACCAGGCGCAGCGCGGTGGACAGCGCGTCGTTGGTGTGCAGCGTGCTGAGCACCAGGTGGCCGGTCATGGCCGCGCGCAGGCCGATCTCGGCCGTGGTCTGGTCGCGCATCTCGCCGATCAGGATCACGTCGGGGTCCTGGCGCAGCGCGGCGCGCAGCACGCGCGCGAAGCTCAGGTCGATCTTGTCCATCACCTGCACCTGGTTCAGGCCGGCCATGCGGTACTCGACCGGATCCTCGACGGTGATGATCTTGCGCTCGGTGTTGTTCAGCTGGTTCAGCGCGGCGTACAGCGTGGTGGTCTTGCCGCTGCCGGTGGGGCCGGTCACCAGCACCAGGCCGTTGGGCCGGCCGAGTGCGCGCTCGATGGCCGCGCCAAGTGCCGGCGGCAGGCCCATGCCGCGCAGCTGCAGCAGGCTGGCGTTGTGGTTGAGCAGACGCATCACCACGGATTCGCCATGCTGCGTGGGCAGCGTGGAGATGCGCACGTCCAGCGCGCCGGTGCGCAGCTTGACGTGGAAGCGGCCGTCCTGCGGCAGGCGTTTCTCGGAGATGTCCAGCCCGCTCATCAGCTTCAGGCGCAGGGCCACGGCCACGGCGATCTTGGCATCGGCCTCGGTCTGCACATGCAGCACGCCGTCGATGCGGAAGCGGATGCGCAGCAGGCGGTCCAGCGGCTCGATGTGGATGTCGGAGGCGCGCATGCGCAGCGCCTGCTCGAACATCGAGCTGAGCAGGCGCACCACCGGCGCGTCCTCGGCGGTGGCGGTGGACAGGCCGAGGATGTCCCCGACCTCGTCCTCGACGCTGGCGATGTCGTTGGTCAGCTCGCGTGCCAGGCCGGCGATCTCGTCGCCGCCGCGGTACACGCGGTCGAGTGCGGCCAGCAGCTGCGTCTCGGCCACCACGGCCAGGTCGAGTTCCACCTTGGCCAGGCGCGTCACTTCGTCGTAGGCCGCCAGGTCGGTGGGGTCGGCCATGGCCACGCGCATGGTGCCGTCGGCATCGGCGATCGGCAGCGCGCGCAGCCGCCGCGCATGCATCTCGGGCAGCAGCGCGGCCATCTCGGCGGTGGGCGGGCTGAGCGCCAGGTCGATGAAGGGCGCGCGCAGCTGGCGGGCCAGTGCGCGCGCGATCTGCACTTCAGTGACCCATTGCCGGTCGATGAAGATGCGGCCGAGCTTGCGCCCGGTCTTCTTCTGCTCGACGAGGGCTTCGTCGAGCTGCGCGGCGGTGATCAGCGCCTCCTGGATCAGCAGGTCGCCGAGGCGGACGCGTTCGGGGCGGGCCATGGTGTTGCGCGTTGCTTCTGACGGGGGCTCAGCGGCTGGCCGTGGCCTCGGGCGGCATCGGCTCGGGCCAGGCGCCGTCCTGCTGGATGATCGAGGGCTTGAGCAGGATCACCAGCTCGCGCTTGCTGGTCACCACGCTGGTCTGGCGGAACAGGTTGCCCACCACCGGCGCGTCGGCCAGGCCGGGCAGGCCGGTGCGCTCATTGGTCGATTCCTGCTTCATCAGGCCGCCGATGGCGACGATCTGGCCGTCCCTGACGCGCACGATCGAGTCGGTCTCGTTCACGGTGCTGGCGGCCAGCGGCAGCTTGTAGTTGCCGAGTGCGCCCAGGTCGATGTTCTTGCTCTTCTCGGTGACCACGCTGATCGTCGGGTGCACGTGCAGCATCACGTTGCCGGCGTCGTCGATCTGCGGCGTCACGTCCAGCGAGATGCCCGAGAAGAAGGGCTGCAGCGTCACCGAGGGCGAGCTCACCGCGTTGTTGCCGGCGGTGGTGGTGCTGGAGCTGATGCCGGTGACATACAGCTCGTCGGAGCCCACCTTCAGCACCGCCTTCTGGTTGTTCAGCGTGGCGATGCGCGGGCTGGACAGCACCTGCACATTGCCCTGCGTCTCCAGGAAGTTGAGCAGCGCTGCGAAGTTGGCGGCCTGGAAGGCCAGGCCGTAGAAGCCGCGGCCCAGCGAGCCGGCGGCCATGTCCGCCCCCGGCGAGATCTTGGTGCCGTCGGCCGTGGTCAGCGCCGTGCTGCTGTTGTTGCTGAGCGTGGTGCCCGGCGCCGCGGTGCCGATGCTGAACTTGGTGTTGCTGCCCGGCAGCTTGCCGAAGCCGGCCCAGTTGACGCCGCTTTGCGCGTCCTTGCTGAGCACCACCTCGATGATCTTGGCCTCCAGCATCACCTGGCGCTCGATGGACAGCTGCACCGCCTTGAGGTACTGCTCCACCTGGCGCAGCTCGGCCGGGGTGGCACGCACCACCACCACGCCGGCGGCCGGGTTCAGCACCACGCCGCGGCCACCCTGGGCGCCCACCATGGCGGTGAGCGAGGCCTGCACCTCCTGCCAGAAGTTGGCGTCCGAGGTGGTGCGCACCTGGGCGTTGTCGTTCGGGCGCGCGGCGGCGCCGGTGCCGGTACCGCTGCCGCTGCTGGTGTTGCCGGCGGCCGACTGCGAGATGGCGCTGCTGGTCACGCGCAGGTCGCTCTCGCCCTGGCGGCGGCCGGGCAGGTAGTTCACGCGGTACAGCCGCGTCTGCACGGCGTTGGAGTAGACGAAGATGCGGTTGCCGGTGATGCGGAAGTCGTAGCCGAACAGCTCGCGCATCGTGTCCAGCGCCTCGGGCACCGTGGTGTCCTTCAGCGTCACCGACAGCGTGCCGCTGACATCGGGCGAGACCAGCATGTTGTAGCTGGTGCCCTGGGCCAGCTGCAGGAACACCTGGGCCGCCGGGGCGTTGTTGACCGACAGGTCGAAGCGCGGCTCGGCCGCGCTGCGCGGCACGGCTGCTGGCGCGGCCGCCACCTGCAGTGCCGGACCGGCGGGCGCCACCTGGCTGGTGGCCAGGGCCGCGCTCTGCGTGTCGGCGGCCTCGGGCGCGTCGGCGGCCGGGCTGCGCGTGATGACGATGCGTGGCGCCGACCGCGCGGTGATGACCACGGTGGACGACACGTCCTCCTGGGGGGCCACCGGCGTGGCGGCCGCCGCCGGCGTGTCGGCGGCACGGGCGCTGCCCTGCAGCAGCAGGCCGGCCAGCGCCAGCGTGGCGCCGATGGCCAGGGCCGTGGCGCGGCTGGGACAGGGGGCGTGGCGGCGGAATGTCATGGACGGGTCCTTTCGGCCAGCGAGACCGGGGCCGGGCGGCCGGGGGCCGAGGCACCGGCCAGGGCCGGGTCGGCGACGAGCGGCTCGGCCGGCGGCTGCCAGCGGGCACTGCGGGTGATCTGGATCGTGCCGGGCGGCTGCTTCTCGTCGCCGCCCAGCAGGCGCAGGCGGCGCTCGCCGCCGCTGCCGTTGGCGTTGTTGCCGCTGCCGGCGGCGCCGCGCAGCAGCACGCCTTCGGCATCGATGGCGACGACGACGCGGTCGCCCACCTTGTCGCCGACGCGCACCATGCGGTCGTCGATCAGCGCGGTCTCGTTGCCCTGGCGCAGCTGCACCGCCTGCAGCCGCGGCAGGGCCGGCGCGCGGGCGGCCTCGGCGGCGGGCTGTGCCGGCGCGGCGCCGCTGACGCGGCCCGAGGCGATCGGCCCCGGCACGGTGGTGGTGGCCAGCGCGGCCGGCGGGCGGGTGGGGTCGGGCAGGGCGGTCAGCGGCGGGGCGGCCACCACCGCGGCGCCAACCGCGGCGACGGCCGCGGTGGCCGCGGCCAGTGCGCCGCGCAGCAGGCGGCGGCCCAGGGGTGGGAACAGAGGAAGGACGAGCGACGGTGTGGGCAGGGCAGGCATGCGGTTTCTCCAGCGCTCGGCGCGCCACGCGGGATGCGTGTCGACGTCAGATCTCCATCCAGTGGCGGTCGCGGCTGAGCGTGTACAGGCGCAGCGTCATTTGGGTGTTGGGGTGTTGCACGGTCTTGAGCTGCAGGCCGCCCCACAGCACGTGCTGCGGCATGGACTCCAGCGTGCGCAGGTACGACAGCAGGTCGCCGAAGCTGCCCTCGAGCGTGATCTCCACGCCGTGGCGGTACAGCGTGGGCGCGCCGCCGGGGGCCGCGCCGGTGAGCGGTTGGGCCGCCGAGGCCGCGGCCGCCGCCAGCACGCCGCTGGTGCTGCCGGTGGCCTGGGTGGTGGTGGCCAGCAGGTCGGTGCGGCCCAGCGAGCGCATGGCGCGCACGCGCAGGCCGCCGTGGCGGGCCAGCACATGGTCGAGCAGCTGCACCATCGCGTCGGGCCCGACCAGCGTGTCCTGGTGCTGGCGCAGCGCGGCGTCGCCCTCGCGCACCTTGTGGCGCCAGGTCTTCAGCTCGCTCTGCAGCTGCTGGCCTTGCGCGCTGGCCACGGTCTGCAGGCGCTCCAGGTCGGCCATGGCGTTCTGGCGCTGGCCCTGGGCCGCCTGGGCGCGCTGGCGTGCGGCCTGCAGCGCGGCCATGCCGGGGCTGATCCACAGCGCATCGCCCAGCGACAGCGCGGTGACCAGGCCCACCGCGATGATGGCCAGGCGCTCGCGCGGCGTGCGTTCGTCGAAGCGGCGCTGCAGCTGGCGCAGCTCGGTGTGCAGTCGGGTGAGCTGCGGGCTGGCCAGCAGTCGTTCGGCGAGGTTCATGGTTGCGCCCCCGAGGCGGCGACGGTCGAGCGCAGCGCGAAGTCGGTGGTGGCCGGCGCGTGGCTGCCGGCCACGGTCTGCGCCAGGCCGGTCTCGCTGGGCGGGGTGGCCTTGAGGCTCAGCTGCGCGAACGGGCGGCCGCGGAAGCGGGGTTCGGCATTCAGCCGGCGCAGGTAGTCGGGCAGCGCGGCCGGGTCGAGCATGCGGCCGTCCAGCTCCAGCGCGTTGCCGTCCTCGGACACCGCAAAGCCGGTGATCCACACCGCGCCGTTGGCCTGGCGCGCCAGGGCCACGAGAAACTCCGACGGGCCCTCGCGCACGCCGGCCACGCCGGCCTGCAGGGCCGCCAGCACGCGCTGCTGGCCGCTGTCCTGCAGGCGCAGCTGGGCCAGTTCGGTCTCGCCGTTGACGGCGGGGCCGGCCTTGCCGGACTGGCGCATCAGCTGCTGGCGCAGCGGGCCCAGCGCACCTTCATGCTGCTGGGCCTGGGCCAGCTGGCGCGAGGCGGTGATGCGCAGCCCGGCGCCGACCACGCTGCACAGGCCCAGCACCAGCAGCATGCCCAGCAGGCCGTGGTGCGCGGCAAAGCGCTGGGGCTGCGGCGCGAAGCGCGGGTCGTTGAGGTTGAGCTGCTGGGCCATGGCGCGGGGGGTGTCAGTGCTCGCGCAGTGCGGCGCCGATGGCCAGCAGCGCGCGGTTGATCGCGGCCGGGTCGTCCAGCAGGCCGGGCACGGCCGACCAGTCCAGTGCCTCGCTCAGGTCGAGCGGGGCCACCGGCACGTACAGCAGCGGCGCCAGGTGCGCGGCCAGGTCGGCCACGCCCGGCATCGGGGTGATCAGCAGCTGCGACAGCGTCACCTGGCCGTAGGCGCGCTCGATGCCGTCGAGCGTGCGCTGCAGTTCCAGGCCGGCCTGGTCGAAGGCGCGCTGGCGCTCGTCCAGGTCGTCGGCCACGAACTGCTCGGCCGACAGCTCCATCTGCCGCGACGACAGCAACTCGCCGGCATAGGTGACCACCAGTGTGGCGTGGCTGGCCTGGCAGTGCAGCAGGGCCAGCGCGCGGCCCTCGGGCTGAACCAGCAGGGCCAGGTTGCGCAGCGCGGTCTCGGCCACGTCGATGGCGGTCCAGGGCAGGCCGGCGTCGTGCGCCTGCGTGACCAGCGGCCGCACATGGCTTTCGGCGGCGGCCACGGCGATCAGCTGCGGCTGCGGGCGGTAGCTGGCGCCCGGCGGCACGGCCAGCACGTCCACCGCGGCGGTGTCGACCGGGAAGTCGACGGTGTCCTTGATCTGCCAGCGCACGGCGGCGGCCCAGTCGTCGCGCGCCACGTCGGCCGGCGCGTCCATGCTCTGGCACAGGTACTGGCCGCGCTCGAGCAGGGCCACGCGGCGGTGGCGGGCCAGCGCACGGGCATTGCGCAGCCGGCGCAGCACGCGGGCCGGGTGGTCCCAGGCCTCGTGCGCCGTCCAGCGCACCGCGGGCTTGCCGCCATCGACGCCCGGCGCCACCAGCGCGAGCGCGGTCTGGCCGCCTTGCGGGGCGCAGCCGATCCAGCCGGGCAGCAGTGTGGGACGGGAGAGCGAGAACACGCGGAATTTCCTCCGATACGGGCCCCGTGATGGTTTCACGGGGGTCCCCGGACTGAAGCCGCGAAAAGGGCCCGGAAAGCTCGGGAGATGAGGGCCGGGCGGGCCGCGCAGGCCGGGCGGCCGGGCCCGCGCCGGACGTACAGTCACGCCCCATGAATCCGCTGCCGGCCCAAGCCCTCGAACTGCTGCCCCTGCTGGACTGGGCCGCCCTGGTGCTGTTCTTCGCCGGCTGGGTGGGCTATGCGCTGTGGGCCAAGCGGCGCGCCGAGGTGCGGCCGTCGATCCTGGCCACCACCAACCGCTGGCGCCGGCGCTGGATGCTGCAGGTCACCTGGCGCGAGAACCGCATCGTCGATTCGGCGGTGGCGCAGAGCCTGTCGGCCAGCCCCTCGTTCTTCGCGTCGACCAGCATCCTGATCATCGGCGGCCTGCTGGCGGCGCTGGCGTCCACCGACAAGGCCACCGAGCTGGTGCGCGAGATCCCGTTCGCCGCGCGCACCTCGGCCCTGGTGTTCGACCTGAAGCTGGCCACGCTGACGGCGATCTTCGTGTTCGCGTTCTTCCGCTTCACCTGGAGCATCCGCCAGTACAGCTTCGGCGTGGTGATGGTGGGCGCCGCGCCCGAGGTCAAGCGCTTCGAGGACGAGGCCCAGCGCCAGCTGTTCGCCGACCGCGCCGGCCGCGTGATGGGCCTGGCCGCCGAGACCTTCAACGACGGCCTGCGCGCCTACTACCTGTCGTTCGCGGTGGTGGCCTGGTTCTTCTCGGCCTGGGCCTTCATCCTGGCCACCGCCTTCGTGCTGTGGGTGCTGTACCGGCGCGAGTTCCACAGCGAGGTGCTGTCGGCGCTGCGCGCCGGCCTCGATTGAGCGGCGCTGCGCTGAGCGGGGCTATTTCGCCGCCAGGAAGGCCTGCACCGCGGCCACCGTGCGCGCCGGGTCTTCCTCCTGCGGGATGTGGCCCAGGTCGTCGAACACCTGCACCTGCGCGCCGGGGATGTCGGCGGCAAAGCGCTGCGCGTGGTCGGGCGTGATCAGGCGGTCGCGGCCGCCCCACAGCACCAGCGTGGGCGCGGTCACGCCGCGCACCTGGTCCACGCCCTCGCCGGGCTGCCACTGGCGCGCGCGCTCCACCAGCGCGGCGCGGTTGCCCTCGCGCAGCGTGAGCTCGAAGTAGCGGTCGACCATGGCCTCGGTGACATGCGTGGGATCGCCCATCACCGCCACCAGGCCCTGCACGATCAGCGGCCGCGGCAGCAGGTGCTCGCTCAGCCGGCCCAGCACCGGCAGGCGGGCGATGCGCCAGCCCAGCGGCACATCGCCCAGCGCCTCGCGCCGGTAGCCCGAGGCGTCCACCAGGATCAGCCGGCCCACGCGCTCGGGCGCCATCGCCGCGATGCGCCAGGCCACCTCGCCGCCCAGCGAGTTGCCGGCAATCGCCACGCGCGGCAGCTGCAGGCGGTCGAGCACGTCCAGCACGAAGCGCGCGTACTGCTCGCCGGTGTAGGGGCGGCCGGCATAGGTGCCGTCGAACGGGCCGGTCAGGCCGAAGGCCGGCAGGTCCAGGCTGACCACGCGGTGCGTGCCGCGCAGCGCCTTGGTCCAGCCCTCCCAGGTGTGCAGGCTGGACGAGGTGCCGTGCAGCAGCAGCAGGGGCAGGGCATCGCCACGCGGGCCCTCGTCGCGGTAGTGCACCAGCTGGCCGCCCAGGTCGAGGAACTGCGAGGGCGGCGGCGCCCAGCGCGCCACCAGCGTGTCGACCGCGCGGTCGGGCGCGCGCACCAGCGGCAGCGCCAGCGCGCTGAGCAGCAGCAGCACGCCCAGCAGGCGCAGCACCAGCGCAGCCATCGGCCGGCCGCGCCTCAGGCTGCCGCGCCGGCCGAGGCCGGTGCCGGGTGCAGTGCCGGGTCCAGCCCCACCCGCTCGTCGAAGACGAAACAGCGGCCGTGCCAGCCGGGGGCCACGCCGTCGCGCGTGGTCAGCTCCAGGTACTTGAGGATGCCGCCTTCGAGCTGCCAGCTGTTCGTGAGGCCCAGGTCCTGCATCAGGATGGCGGCCTTCTCGCAGCGGATGCCGCCGGTGCAGTAGCTGACCACGGTGACGTCCTGCAGCTCGGTGCGGTGGGCTTCCAGCGCGTCGGGAAACTCGGTGAACTTGGCGATGCGCCAGTCGATGGCGTTGTCGAAGGCGCCGTCGTCCACCTCGAAGGCGTTGCGCGTGTCGAGCATCCGCACCGGGCGGCCGGCGTCGTCGTGGCCCTGGGTCAGCCAGCGGGCCAGCACCTCGGGCGCCAGCGCCGGCGCGCGGCCGTTGGCCGGGCGGATGGTGGGGCGGTTCATGCGGATGATCTCGCGCTTGATCTTGACCTTCAGGCGCTTGAACGGCGTGCTGTCGCTCCAGCTTTCCTTGGCCTCCAGCCCGGCAAAGCGCGCATCGGCGCGCAGCGCGTCCAGCCAGGCGTTGACGCCCTCGGCCGGGCCGGCCAGGAACAGGTTGATGCCTTCCTCGGCCAGCAGCACCGTGCCCTTGAGCTGCAGCGCCGCGGCGCGCTGGTGCAGGGTGTCGCGCAGTGCCGGCAGGTCGTCCAGCGGCACGAAGCGGTAGGTGCTGATGTTCAGGATGGGCGCCATGGTGGCCGGAATTCTAGAGAGCCGGCGCGCCTGGGCCGGCCGCCCGGCGCTCAGGGCAGCGGTGGCGGAAAGCAGCTCAGCCAGGCGAAGGCGTTGGCCGCCAGGTGCGCGCAGGCGCAGGCGAACCAGTCGCGGGTGTGCAGGTACACCAGGCCGATCAGCAGCGCCACCGGCAGCGCCAGCTGCAGCGCCAGCCAGCCGTGCCCCAGCTGCAGCAGCGTGAACACCAGCGCCGGCAGCATCACGCTGAGCAGGCGCTCGCGGCGGCGCTCGTCGCCGGCCGGGCCCAGGCGCGCCACGGCGCGGCGCAGCAGGTACTCCTGCAGGCCGGCGCGCAGCGCCCATTCCTGCAGCAGCGGTGCGCCCAGGCACAGCCACAGCAGCGTCATCGGCTGGCGCCACGGCAGCGGGCTCTGGCACAGGCTGGGCCAGTCGGGGAGAAACAGCGGCAGCGCGGACATGCCGATGCCAGCGCAAGCTCTGCGCCAGCAGGCCGCCGAGCGTCGGCACGCCGAAACCGGGCCGAAACCGGCGCTTCACCGATCCGGTGTGCAATTTCTTGCGCAGTGTGCCGTGCAAGAACTTGCGCACTGCGCCAGGCTTTGCAGGCCGCCGCCGGGCTCAGCGGCCGGGGCAGGGGGCGCTGCCGTCGGGGCTGGGCAGCCAGGCCACCACGGCCACGCGCCGGTCCACGCTGCACGAGGACACGTAGCCGATGGCCCCCGGCGTGGCAGCCACGAAGCGGATCACCGCCTCCTCCGACGCCAGCACCGGTGGCGGCAGCACGCCGTGGAAGTACTGGTCGTTCCAGTAGTCCTGCAGGTCCTCGGGGCTGCGCTTGAGCAGCCACAGCGAGAAGTGCCGCCGCAGCGGGTGCGCGGCCGGCAGGTTGACCGGCGCGATGCGGCTCTGGTCGTCCCACAGCTGGCGTTTGCGCCGGTAGATGGCCGCCACCAGCGGCAGGCCCAGCGGCTGGGCCTCGGCCGGGGCCATCACCACGGCGATCGGCGGCTCGGGTTCGGCCTGCGCCGCGCAGGCCGCCAGCAGCAGGGCCGCAGCGCACGCCCAGGCCCGGGCCCGCCGCGGCGACGGCGGGGCGGGGGGCAGGGTGGGCGTGCGGCGGGCCGGCCTCATCGGTCCTTCAGAACAGCGCCGTCATCGAGGCCAGCAGGCCCTGGGCCAGGCCCATGTTCGACGGCGTGGCGCGCACCCACTCGGCCTTGAACACCCAGTGGCGGCCGCTGCGCCACACCACGCCCACCAGGGCCGTGCGGGTGCTGTCGCTGGTGTAGGCGCGGCGGTAGGCTTCGATGCGCATCACGCCGTGCAGGCGCGGCGCCAGGGGCACCACGGCCTGCACGAACCAGCCGCGCTCCTGGTCGTCGGGCGCGCCGTCGGGGCCGCGCCGCTCGATGATCTCGGCGCTCAGCTCGCCGCCGCGGCCGGCCCACACGGCGTCCAGACCCACCAGGCGGCGGCGGTCGTCGTGCGCGTCCAGCTGCTTGTAGCGCGCGGCCGAGGCGCCCAGCTGGAATTCGGGCGACAGCGGCAGCACCACGCGCACGCCGCCCGCGCGGGTGAAGGGGTCGGTGCGCGGGCCCGAGCGCCAGTTGCTGCCCGCCGACGCGAAGGCCTGCCAGTCGGCGCCCAGGCCGCCGGGCAGGCTGCCGAAGGCCATCACGCCGGTGGCGTTGGTGGGAAAGGCCGACTGCGAGATCAGCGGGCGCAGCGTGGTCCAGGTCAGCGGGTCGGGGTGGTCCTGGTTCCAGCGGCCGATGGGCGTGAGGAACTTGCCCACGCGCAGGCTGAAGGCGTCGCTGGCGCGGTGCTCGACGTACAGGCGTTCCAGCGCCACATAGGGCGAGCTGTTGTCGCCGTCGCGGCCGCTCTCGTGGGCGGGCAGTTGCACCACGTCCTGGCTGTCCACCTCGGCCAGCAGCTTCCACACCGGCGAGGGCTCCCACCACAGCATCGCGCTCAGGTGGCTGATGCTCAGCCGGCTGCGGCTGGCGGCCTGGGCGTCGCTGAAGGGCTTGCCGGGCACGCTGCCGACGCCCTGGGCGCTGGACTGGCCCTGGCGCGCGCCGGGATGCCAGCCGGTGGGCGACGCGCCGGGCGGCAGGGCTGCCTTCTGGCTGGTGCCCAGGCCCGGCACGATCAGCTGCAGCGTGCCGTAGCCGCCCACGGTCAGGCCGGGGCCGATGCGCGTGCCGATGACCGGGCCGTCGAAGCCGGGCCCGGGCTGCTCGGGCTGCGGCAGCTCGGCCGTCGTGACCGCCGGTGGCGCGCCCGCAGCGTCCGCCTGGGCGAAGGCCGGTGGCAGCGCGCAGGCCAGCAGCGCGGCCAGCCAGGCGGCCAGGCCGACCCTGCCCGCGGGGCACAATGCCCTCGACCGGCCGTCCGGGCCGGTCGGGTGGGCACATGCATTGCTATCGTTCATCGCAAACCCATTGTCCATGCTGCGCGTGACTGCACGCTTCGTGCCGCGCACGGGCCGCGCGTGCCGGCCGCCGCCGCCCGCCCTTCCTGAACGCCCCTGAACCCGCCCGATTCCCCGTGACCCTGCGACGCACGCTGCTGCTGGCGCTGATCCTGCTCGGCCTGCTGCCCTGCATCGCGCTGTCGTGGCTGAGCTTCAGCCGTACGCGCGAGGCCATGCAGGCGCAGATCGCCGAGAGCCTGGCGGTGCAGGCCGGCGGCCTGCAGGCCGACATCGACCGCATGCTGTTCGAGCATTTCGAGAACGCGCGGGTGTGGAGCCGGTCCGAGCTGATGCAGGACCTGCGCGTGGGCGACGTGGACAAGCGCGTCTCGCACTACCTGGCCGATCTGGTGGACGGCTACCGCGAGCAGTACGTGGCGATGGACTGCCGCGACGAGGCCGGCCGCGTGCTGGCGGCCACGCGGCCCGGCGCCATCGGCCAGCTGGCCCCCGATGCGGCGCGGCTGCAGCCGTCACTGACCGCGCAGCTGCGCAGCGGCCCGGCGCAGCTGCTGCTGGCGCCGGTGCCGGTGCTGGCGGCGCGGCGCACGCTGGCCGTCCAGACGCCGGTGGCCTCGGCCTATCCGGAGGCGGCGCCGACCGCCGCATCTGCCCCCGTGGCCACCGCCGCCGCTGCACGGGTGGCCAGCGCGCCCGCGTTGGCGCGGCTGCACCTGGACGTGGACGTGACGCCCTTCGAGCGCCTGCTCGACGGCGCGGCCGTGGGCCGGCGGCAGATCGTGGTCATCGACGGCGAGGGGCGCTGGGTGGCGGCCTCGCGCGGCCTGCGCGAGCGCGCGCTGCCGTCGCCCGAGGGCCAGCGCGCGGCCCTGGCCCGCCTGCTGGCCGCCGCACCGGCGGACCAGGCCCGCACCGAGGTGCTGCCCGGCACGCCGTGGCTGGACGAGCCGGTGATCCTGGGCGTGGGGCGCTCGCGTCCGGGCAGCGCGCTGGCCCATGCCGGCTGGACGACGCTGGTGCTGCAGCCCGCTGGCGAGGCCCTGGCGCCGGTGCGGCAGATGGGCCAGATCTTCGTCGGCCTGCTGGCCGTGGTGCTGGGGGGCGCACTGGCGGCGGCCACCTGGATGTCGGGCGCCATCGCCCGGCCCATCCTGGCGCTGACCCAGGCCGCGCGGCGCTGGCAGGCCGAGGGCACGCCGCCCGATGCCGGCACGCGCAGTTCGCGCATCACCGAGCTGGGCGAGCTGGGCCGCGCCTTCGACGACATGGTGCGGGCGGTGCAGCGCTCGCGCGAGACCCTGGTGCGCAGCGCCAAGCTGGCCATGCTGGGCGAGCTGGCGGCGGTGATGGCGCACGAGGTGCGCACGCCGGTGGGCATCGTGCGCTCGTCGGCCCAGCTGCTGCAGCGTGACAAGGGCTTGAGCGACGACAGCCGCGAGCTGCTGGGCCTGATGCAGGCCGAGACCGAGCGCCTGAACCGCCTGGTGACCACCATGCTGGACACCGCGCGGCCGCGCGCGCCCAGCTTCCAGCCCTGCGACGTGCATGCGCTGCTGCAGCGCTGTGCGCAGATGCAGCGCGTGCAGCCGGGCCAGGCCGGGCCAGCGGCCAGTGCCGATGCGCCGGGGGGCGTGCCGGTGCGGATCCGCGCCGAGGCCGCCGATCCGGTGATCGAGGCCGATGCCGAGCAGCTGATCCAGGCGCTCTACAACCTGATGCACAACGCGCTGCAGGCCGTGGGCCCGGGCGGCCGCGTGGAACTCTCGGCGCAGGACGACGCCGCCACCGGCATGCTGGTGCTGGCCTGCGCCGACGATGGCCCGGGCATCCCGCCCGAGATCGCCGAACGGCTGTTCGAGCCCTTTGTCACCCGGCGCGGCGGTGGCATCGGCCTGGGCCTGGCCGTGGTGCAGCAGGTGGTGCAGGCGCACGGCGGGCAGATCCGCGTGGGCCGCAGCGACTGGGGCGGCAGCCTGTTCGAGTGCAGGCTGCCCAGGCGGCAACATGGCCCTGACATGGCAGCGGGAGAATCCCAAGCATGACCCCCGCCAGCATCCTCGTGGTCGACGATGAAGCGCCGATGCGCCGCGTGCTCGAGATCGGCCTGCGCCAGCTGGGCCATGTGGTGCACCAGGCCGCCGACGGCCGCCAGGCGCTGGCGGTGCTGGCCGACACGCCGATCGACCTGGTGCTGACCGACCTGCGCATGCCGGTGCTCGATGGCATCGGCCTGCTGCAGGCCATGCGCGATGCCGGGCTGCAGATCCCGGTGATCGTGATGACCGCCCAGGGCACGGTGGAGAGCGCGGTGCAGGCCATCCGCCTGGGCGCCATCGACTACCTGCAGCGCCCGGTGGACATGGACGTGCTGGAGCTGGCCATCACGCGCACGCTGGCGCGCGAGCAACTGCGCGCGGCGCACGACTACCTGCGCGCCGAGGTCGACAAGCCCACGGCCGAGTTCTTCGGCCGCAGCCCGGCGATGCTGGATGTGTTTGCCCAGATCCGCCAGGTGGCGCCGACCAAGGCGGCGGTGTTCATCACCGGCGAGACCGGCACCGGCAAGGAGCTGGCGGCGCGCGCGGTGCACCGGGCCTCCGACCGCGCCGATCAACTCTTCGTCGCGGTGAACTGCGCCGCGCTGCCGGCCGAGATGATCGAGGCCGAGCTGTTCGGCCACCACAAGGGCGCCTTCACCGGCGCGGTGAAGGACCGCACCGGCCGCTTCGAGCTGGCCAATGGCGGCAGCATCTTCCTCGACGAGATCACCGAGATGCCGATCGGCTTGCAGGCCAAGCTGCTGCGCGTGCTGCAGGAGGGCACGCTGGAGCGCCTGGGCAGCAGCCGCAGCGTGGCGGTGGATGTGCGCGTGATCGCCGCCTGCAACCGCGACCCGCTGGCCGCCGTGCGCGAAGGCCGGCTGCGCGAAGACCTGTACTACCGGCTGGCCGTGTTCTCGCTGGCGCTGCCGCCGCTGCGCGAGCGCCTGGACGACCTGCCCGGCCTGGTGGCCCACCTGGCCGCGCGCCAGGGCCGCCCGGCCGAGCTGACGCCCGCCGCGTTGGCGCTGATGCAGGCCTATGCCTGGCCGGGCAATGTGCGCGAGCTGGACAACGTGGTGCAGCGCGCGCTGGTGCTGTCGGGCCCGCCGCTGGGCGCCGACCGCCGCCAGCCGGTGCTGATCGACGTGCCGCAGCTGCCGGCCGACATCCGCCAGGGCGTGACACCGGCGCCGTCCGCCCCGGCGGCGGACCGGACCGAGGCCGCCGGCGCGCCGGCCGCGGCATCGGATGAGCTGTCCCACCTGGCCACGCTGGAGCTCGGCCCGGCGGTCGAGGCCTTCGAGGACCGGCTGATCGCCGAGGCCCTGCGCCGCACCGGCGACAACAAGCGCCGGGCTGCCGCGCTGCTGGGCATCAGCGAGCGGGCGCTCTGGTACAAGCTGGGCCGCAAACCCTAGGGCAGGCCGCCAGGGCAGGCAGGGTGCGGGCCGGGGCACTTCCTACAATGCCCCATGCCCTTCGTTCACCTGCGCACCCACTCCGAATACTCCGTCGTCGACGGCACGCTGCGCGTCGATGACGCCGCCGCGCTGGCCAAGGCCGACGGCCAGCCGGCGCTGGCCATCACCGACCTGTCCAACCTGTTCGGTGCGGTCAAGTTCTACAAGGCCTGCCGTGGCAAGGGTGTGCAGCCGATCATCGGCGCCGACGTGTTCCTGGAGCCCGAGGGCACCGACAAGCACCCCAGCCGCCTGCTGCTGCTGGTGCAAAGCCGCCAGGGCTACCTGAACATCAGCGAGCTGCTGGCGCGCGGCTGGATCCGCAACGCCCAGCGCGCCCAGGCCTGGTTGAAGTGGGAATGGCTGGCCGAGCTGGGTGAGGGCCTGATCGCGCTGTCGGGCGCCGACATGGGCGCCGTGGGCATGGCGCTGCTGGCGGGTGACACCGAGCGCGCACGCACCCAGGCGCGGCGACTGGCCGAGCTGTTCCCGGGCCGCTTCTACATCGAGCTGCAGCGCGCCGGCCTGGCCAACCACGAGGCCCATGTGCGCGCCGCCGTGCCGCTGGCCGCCGAGCTGGGCCTGCCGGTGGTGGCCACGCACCCGATCCAGTTCGCCGCGCCGGAAGACTTCGAGGCCCACGAGGCGCGCGTCTGCGTGGCCGATGGCGAGACGCTGGCCAACCCCAAGCGCATCAAGCGCTTCAGCCGCGAGCAGTACTTCAAGACCCAGGCGCAGATGCAGGCGCTGTGGGCCGACCTGCCGGCCGCCGTGGCCAACACCGAGCGCATCGCGCGGCGCTGTGCGCTGACGCTGCAGATGGGCAAGTTCTACCTGCCCGACTTCCCCACGCCGATCCAGGCCGATGGCACGCCGATGCCGATGGGCGACTACTTCCGCCAGGCCAGCTTCGAGGGCCTGGAAGACCGGCTGCGCCACCTCTACCCCGACGAAGCCAAGCGCAATGCCGAGCGGCCGCGCTATGTGGAGCGGCTGGAGTTCGAGATCGGCACCATCCTGAAGATGGGCTTCCCCGGCTACTTCCTGATCGTGTCGGACTTCATCCTGTGGG
Organism: Pseudaquabacterium inlustre; assembly: GCF_038066595.1. Lineage (NCBI taxonomy): Bacteria > Pseudomonadati > Pseudomonadota > Betaproteobacteria > Burkholderiales > Sphaerotilaceae > Pseudaquabacterium > Pseudaquabacterium inlustre. The sequence continues at coordinate 668,648 of NZ_JBBUTH010000001.1, read as the reverse complement.
CCAAGACGCATGGCTGCCCGGTGGGGCCGGGCCGGGGCTCGGGCGCCGGCTCGCTGGTGGCCTATGCGCTGAAGATCACCGACCTGGACCCGCTGCAGTACAACCTGCTGTTCGAGCGCTTCCTGAACCCCGAGCGGGTGTCGATGCCCGACTTCGACGTCGACTTCTGCCAGGGCAACCGCGACCGCGTCATCGACTACGTGAAGGACAAGTACGGCCGCCAGGCCGTCAGCCAGATCGCCACCTTCGGCACCATGGCGGCCAAGGCCGCGCTGCGCGACATCGGCCGCGTGCTGGGCATGGGCTTCGGCCATGTCGACAGCATCGCCAAGCTGATCCCGGCGCCGCCGGGCAAGACCGTGACGCTGGCGCCGGTGCCCGAGAAGCCCGACGGCGGCATCATCTACGCGCGCCAGGAGGCGCCCGAGCTGGAAGAGCGCGAGAAGAACGACGAGGAGGTGGCCGAACTGCTGAAGCTGGCCACGCGCGTCGAGGGCATGGTGCGCAACATCGGCATGCATGCCGGCGGCGTGCTGATCGCGCCGGGCAAGATCACCGACTTCTGCCCGCAGTACCAGCAGCCGGGCAGCGACTCGGCGGTGAGCCAGTACGACAAGGACGATGTGGAAGCCATCGGCCTGGTGAAGTTCGACTTCCTGGGCCTGGCCACGCTGACCATCCTGGAGCTGGCGCGCGAGTTCATCGTCAAGCGCTACCCCGACCAGAAGGACTTCGCCTTCGAGAACCTGCCGCTGGATGATGCGCGGGTCTACAAGCTGTTCTCCGACGGCCTGACCGAGGCGGTGTTCCAGTTCGAATCCACCGGCATGCAGAAGATGCTGCGCGATGCGCGGCCCAGCCGGCTGGAGGACCTGATCGCGCTGAACGCGCTGTACCGCCCGGGCCCGATGGACCTGATCCCCAGCTTCGTGGCGCGCAAGCACGGCAAGGAGGTGGTGGAGTACCCGCACCCGCTGCTGGAGCAGGTGCTCGGCGAGACCTACGGCATCATGGTCTACCAGGAGCAGGTGATGCAGAGCGCCCAGATCCTGGGCGGCTACTCGCTCGGCGGCGCCGACCTGCTGCGCCGCGCGATGGGCAAGAAGAAAGCCGAGGAGATGGCGCAGCACCGCCAGATCTTCCGCGAGGGTGCGGCCAAGAAGGACATCCCGCCCGAGAAGGCCGACGAGGTCTTCGACCTGATGGAGAAGTTCGCGGGCTATGGCTTCAACAAGAGCCATGCCGCCGCGTACTCGCTGCTGGCCTACCACACGGCCTGGCTGAAGGTGCATTTCACGGCCGAGTTCTACGCCGCGAACATGACCATCGAAATGGACGACACCGACAAGCTGAAGGTGTTGCTCAACGATGCCAAGCTGTTCAACATCGCCTTCGATGCGCCCGACGTCAACCACGGCACCTGGCGCTTCGAGCCGGTCGACAAGAAGAAGGTGCGCTATGCGCTGGGCGGCATCAAGGGCACCGGCCAGGGTGCCATCGAGGCCATCGTCGAGGCACGCCAGGAGGGCGGGCCCTTCCTCAGCTTCTTCGACTTCTGCGCCCGGGTGGACCGCAAGCGCGTCAACAAGCGTGTGGTCGAGGCGCTGATCAAGGCCGGCGCCTTCGACAAGCTGAGCATCGCGCGCGATCCGGCCTGCGCCGAGACCGACTTCGGCCGCTCGCGCCTGCTGGCCAGCGTGGCGCTGGGCTTCGACTTCGCCGAGGCCCAGGTGGCCAATGCCTCGCAGGGCGGCCTGTTCGACGACGACAGCCATGGCTCGCATGCGCAGGAGCCGCCGCTGGTGGCCGCCGCGCCCTGGGGCGTGCGCGAGCGCCTGAGCCACGAGAAGACAGCACTCGGCTTCTACCTGTCGGGCCACCTGTTCGACGAGTGCGAGGCCGAGGTGCGCCGCTTCTGCAAGCGCCGCGTGGCCGATCTGGTCGACAGCCGCGACCCGCAGCTGGTGGCCGGCATCGTCAGCGACCTGCGCTTCATCAACGGCCAACGCGGCCGTGTGGCGATCTTCAAGCTCGAGGACAAGACCGAGAGCATCGAGTGCGTGGCCAACGAGGCGCTGATCGATAGCGCCAAGGACCTGCTGAAGGACGACGAGCTGATCCTGCTGCAGGGCCGGGTGCAGACCGACCGCTTCAGCGGCGGCGGCCTGCGCTGCAATGTGCAGGCCGTGTGGGGCCTGGCAGCGGCCCGCGCACGCTTCGGCCGCTGGCTGAGCCTGACGTTGGACGGCGGCCCTGCCGAGCGCGACCCGCGCCTGCTGGCCGAACTGGTGGCCACCTGGCCGGCGCGCACCGAGAGCACCGAGCAGGGCGACATCACCCAGGGCCTGCTGCTGCGCCTGAAGCTGGCGCGCCCCGGCGCCGAGGCCGAGCTGGACCTGGGCGACGCCGCGCGCATCTGGCCCTGCGACGAGGCGCTGGCGCGCGTGCAGGCCCTGGCCGGCGAAGGCCGGGCGCAGATCGTCTACGAGGCCTGAGCGGCGGCGCGCACGGTCAAGCTTTCTTACAAGTCACCGCGCGCGCCCTGACAACGCGCGGGTGCCGCCGGGCGTTGGATCCTCATGCGGGCGCCCGGTGGCGCCAGGAGACAGCGCATGACCACTCCCCGTCGATTCACCTGGCGCGCGGCCGCCGCCGTGCTGTGCGGCGCCGCCGCGATCGGTGGCTGGCCGGCCGCGCACGCCGCCGATGTCGGCGTGTCCATCGGCATCAGCCAGCCGGGCGTGTACGGCCGCATCGACATCGGCCGCTTCCCGCAGCCGACCGTGGTGGTCACGCAGCCGGTGGTGGTGGCGCCGGTGCGCCATGCGCCGCCGCCGGTGTACCTGTGGGTGCCGCCCGGCCACCAGAAGCACTGGGCCAAGCATTGCCGCGCCTATGGTGCCTGCGGCGTGCCGGTGTACTTCGTGCGCGACGACTGGTACCGCCAGCATGTGATGGTGGACCGCCACGACTGGGCGCCGCCGCACGAGCACCGCGACGATCGCCGCCATGGCGGACGGCACGAGGGACGTGGGGAAGGCCGCGGGGACGGCCGTGGCGAGCGCCACGGCCACCGCGACTGAGCCTGGGTGGGCGGGCCGCCCGGCCCGGCGCCGGCCGCGCGTGGTGCGCGGCCGGTGTGGCCGTCAGGACACCGAGGGCCGGGTGGGGGCGCCGGCGTAGGGCGCGCCGTTCACGGTGGCGCCCGATTCGGACAGACGCCGCGCCAGCCGGGCGCCGATGCCGCGCACGCGGCGCATCAGATCCGACCAGTCGGTGAAGGGCGAGTTGCTGCGCGCGTGCACCACGCGCTCGGCCAGGCCGCCGGCCAGGCCTTCACAGGCCTGCAGGGCGTCGAGCGTGGCGTTGTTGATCTCGAGCGGGCGCACCGAGGCGCACAGCGCGTCGAGCCAGGCGGCCATGTCGCCGCGCCAGATGGTGCGGGCGTTCACGGCCACCTGCAACTCGGTGGGTTCGACGGTTTCGGGCACCGCGGTGCGGCGGGGACGGCGGGCCCGGGTGGGCGTCGCCAGTTCGATCGGGTTGCCGCTGGCGCGGCTGCGGGTGGGTTCACGTTCAGGCATGGAACCCCGATTGTCGCCGATGGTGCCGCAGTGCCCACGCCAGCCTCAGACGCAGGTGCCAGCAGCGGGGGTCGGCACGGCCATCACGTCTGCGCACGGCCAGCACTTTGGCCGCTGCATTCGGCTGTTGGGCCTGCAGCAGCGCGGCGCACAGGCGCGCGCCGTCGGGGCCCTGCAGCAGCGCGTCGGGCAGCTGGGCCAGCCACTCGTCCAGCCCCTCGGGCGGCAGCACATGTGCCAGGTGCGCCAGCCCCTGGAAGCCGAAGCTTGCCGGCGGCGTGGCCGGTGTGGCGCGCGCGAAGCGCTGTGCCAGGTCTGGCGGCGCGAAGCGGATGTCGTGCACGCGCTCCAGGTGCTCGCGGTGGTGCTGGCAGATCAGCTCGTCATCGGGCGCCTGCGGGCTGATGGCCGCCAGGCGCAGGGCCACCAGCAGCCGGCGCGAGCGCAGCGAGAACGCGCCATGGCCCACTGCGCGCGACGCCGGCAGCCCGCGCACCGGCGCACCGATGTAGTCGTAGAGCAGGAAGTCCTCGTGCCACTGCGATGCGTCGGCGATGAAGGCGTCGTGCTGGATCACCAGCGCGTGGCTGGTGAACACATGGGCGGCCAGCTCTTCCAGCATGAACTCGGTGCGGCTGGTGGCATCCTGCAGCTGCAGGCCGCGCAGCCGCACCTCGTGCGGCGCGTCGCGCACCTGCATCGGGTCGGTGAACAGCAGCACGTCGCCGAAATCGGCCTGGCGCATGCAGTGCAGCAGCGCGGCCAGGCTGGCGCGCGGGGCGCCGGTGTCCACGCACACCAGCGTCACGTCGGGCAGCTGAAGGCGGGGCGGAAGGGCGGTCATGGTCGGTGCACATTGTCGGCAAGAAATGACCGACCTGATGGCGCGCGTCCCGTGCCTGGGTGGCAGCCACGCCACAATCCGGCGGCGCCAGGCCCGCGGGTGGGGCCGCCGATAATGCGCGCGCCATGCAGTCGACCCCCTTGCGCTTCGCCATTTCCGCCACCGCCCACAACCGCCCGGACCGGCTGGAGCGCCTGCTGGCCTCGGTGGCCGACGCGGCAGGCAGCGCGCAGTGGCCGATGTACATCAGCATCGAGCCCACGCCGGTGCAGGACCAGATCCTGGCGGTGATCGAGCGCTACCGCACGCGCCTGACGCTGCAGGCCCGCGTCAATGCCGAGCGCAAGGGCGTGCGCCGCAACCCCTTCGACAACGTCGAATGGGTGCTGTCCGAGGGTGCCGACACCGTGCTGCTGCTGGAGGACGACCTGCTGATCGACCACCAGGCGCTGCGCTGGTGCGAAGGGATGGCCGACGGCCCGCTGCAGCAGCCCGGCGTGATGGCCGCCAACCTGCTGACCACCACCTGCAACAGCGAGTCGATCTTCGTGCCCGATGCCGGCGAGCGTGCGCGCCTGGCCGGTCTGGTGCTGCGCACGCGCTTCTTCAGCTCCTACGGCCTGCTGTTCACGCGGCAGCAATGGGCCGCGCATTTCCGCGACAACTGGTTCGTGGATGCGCCGCTGATGGAGAACTGGGAAGGCCGCCAGGTCACCGGCTGGGACGTGGCGATGACGCGCTGGCTGCTGTGCCGGCCCGAACTGAGCGTGCTGCAGAGCCTGGTGCCGCGCGTGATGCACGACGGTGCCGGCGGCACGCACATCTCGGACGCCTTCCAGGACCGCAGCTTCGGCAACATCGCCTTCGACGCGGCCGCCGACGATGCCACCGGCCTGCCGGCGCTGCGTGTGATCGATGCGCTGGCCGACCTGGACCAGGTGCCCAGCGCCGCCGCGCGCATGTACCTGAACCTGGCGCGCCACCTGTGGACCTTGCAGCAGCATTCGCTGGCGTTCAAACACACCGTGCCCGACCTGGCGGGGCTGAAGCAGAAGCGCTTCCGCCTGGGTGCCCACGAGTACCTGGTGTTCCGCCGCCGTCGGCCGAAGTGAGCGGCTGGGCCCTACAGCGCGCGGGCTTGCGCCTTCAGGCCCGCGGGATGCTGTCGATGGCCTCGCCGATGCGCTCGACGATGCGCTGCCAGTCGTAGCGCTCGCGCACATAACGCCGGCCGCGTGCGGCCTGGTCGGTACGTGTGGCGGCATCGCGCGCCAGCGTGCGCTGCACGGCGGCGTTGAAGCTGGCGCTATCGTCGAAGGCCTCGCCCACGCCGCTGTCGTGCACATGGCGCAGCAGCACCTCGCAGCGGCGGTTGACGATGACCGCGCAGCCCTCGGCCAGGGCCTCCAGCAACACCATCGACAGGCTCTCGTGCTGTGACGGGATCACCAGCGCCTCGGCGCGGGCGATCAGCAGGTCGCGGTCGGCCTCGCTGACGAAGCCGGTGGCCACGATGTCGGGGTGCGTAGGCCGCGGCATGAACCACTGGCCGCACACCAGCAGTTGCAGCGCCTGGCCGGCCGGCTGGGTCGCGCGCAGCGCCGCGAAGTGGGCGAACAGCCGGTCGCAGCCCTTGCTGGTGTCCACCCGGCCGACGTACACCAGGTACGGGCTGCGGATGCCGTGCTGCGCCGCCAGTGCGTCGAAACGCTGAGCGCGGGCCGCAGCCTCGACGGCGTCGGGCGTGTCGCGCACCGTGATGCCCACGCCGCACAGCACGCCGGGCGCCAGGTCGTCGCCGTACAGGCGCTGCGCGGCCTCGGCCTCGGCCGGCGTGTTCCACAGGATGCGGTGCGGCGCGCGGAACACGCGGTGGAAGTGCGGCAGCACCATGGTCTTCTCATGGTGCAGCGTGGGCAGCAGCAGGCTGCGCTGCGGATGCAGCAGCACGCCCATGGCGGCCGGGTGGAAGCGGGCGGTGAAGAAGATCAGCGCCGCATAGTCGCCGCCGTGCTGGCGCAGGTGGTCCATCAACCCGTCCATCGTGGGGCCGGCACCACGCAGGTAGGCCAGGCCGTCGGGCGTGTCGCGGCCGCTGGGGCGCGCGGCCAACGGCCGGCCGGGGCGCTCGATCCAGCGGCGCAGCACCCAGCGCAGCTTGTGGCGCAGCGGCAGGTGGCGCTTGTCGCGCCGGTTGCGCGCCGGGTGGTCGAAGCGCAGCACGCGCACGCCGTCGATCCATTCTTCCCCGGCCGGCAGCTCCGGCGCCCAGGTCTGGTAGTCGTGGGCCCGCGAGGTCAGCACGTCCACCTGGTAGCGGGTGCCCAGGGCGTTGGCCAGCAGGCGCGCGTGCAGTTCGGCGCCGCCGTTGATGTCGCGGCCGTAGCGCTGCACGACGATGGCGATGCGCGGCTTCATGCGCCCCCCGCGGGCTGGCCCGCCAGCACCTGGCGGTACAGCGCGATGTGCTGCTCGGCGCAGCGCGTCCAGCTGAACTGCCGCGCATGCGTGGCGATGGCTTCGGCGCGGCCCGGTGCGGCGTCGGCCGCCAGGCCGGCCTGCACCACGGCGCGCATCGCGGCACCGTCGAAGGGTTCGTCGAAGTAATGCGCCACCGCGCCGCCCACCTCGGGCAGCGAGGTGCGGCGCGACAGGAACACCGGCTTGCCGAAGTGCATGGCCTCGATCGGCGGCAGGCCGAAGCCCTCGGCCAGCGACGGGAACAGGAAGCCCGCGCAATGCGCGTACAGCCAGGCCTTCTGCGCTTCGGCCAGATCGAGCCGCAGCGTCACGTTGCGCAGGCCGCGTTCGGCCACCATCGCCTGCACCGTGGCGGTGTAGGTGCTGGTGGCGCCGGCGAGCACGAGCGCCTGCTCCGGCCAGGCGGCGGCCAGGTCGAGCAGGGCCACGATGTTCTTGTTGGGCGCCATGCGGCTGATGTGCAGCAGGAAGGGCTGCGCGCCCACGCCGTCCACCGGCTGCTGGGCCACGCCTGTCAAGTCGGTGGCGCCGTTGTGGATCACGCTGACCGGCGCGGCCAGGCCGGGGATCTCGCGCGCGATGTCCTCGGCCACATAGTGCGTGATGGCGATCACCGCATCGCGCTGGGCCAGGCGCCGGCGCAGGATGCCGCGGTAGCGCCCGATCTTGGCCGCGCTCTTGGCGTGCAGGAAGTTCAGGTCGTGCACCGTCTCCACCTGGGCTTTCGTGCCCAGCGGTGCGCGCAGCCGGTTGTGCTGGTGCACGGTGTGCCACAGCGCGAAGCGCGTGCTGCGCAGGTGCAGCCAGCGCTGCGTGGTGTGGGTGTCGAGGTAGCCCACGGCGTCGCCGAACAGACCGTGCCACTGGCGCGGCAGATGGAAGTGCAGACGCCAGCCCAGCTCGTCGGCCAGGCGCGGTGCCTGCGCGGCCAGCGCCAGGCCCAGCTGGCGCGAGAACTCGCCCAGGCCGTCGTGCCAGTGGCGCACGCGGCCCAGGCCCAGGCCGATGTGCCGTGTGGGGACTGCCATGGTCGTGGTGCTGCCGTTCAGGCGGTGCGCGGCTTGGCCAGCATCGCGTGCGTGGCGGCCAGCGCCTCGTCCACCGTGGGCCAGCGCGGCCAGTGGCGCAGCACCTGCACCGTGGGGCCCCAGGGCGCCCACTGCTCGGGCTTGGTGGGGCCCAGCACGCTGAGCACCGGCGCATCCACCGCGGCGGCCAGGTGGGCCGGGCCGGTGTCGTTGCTCACCACCAGGCCGGCGCGGCGCAGCAGGCCGCCGTAGACGCCCAGCTTCACGCCTTCGAGCATCACCACGCCGGGGTGCTGGGCCAGGATGCCTTCCTCGCCCGGGCCGGGGCAGGCAACGATGTCGCGCGTGCCGTTGAACGCCGCGTGCAGGGCGCGGGTGTAGTCGCCGAAGGCCGGCCAGGTCTTGTCCTGCTTCTCGAACAGGCCGCCGGCAAAGGGCACGATGACGACGAAGCCGGGGCGGATGCCGCGCGCGGCCAGCAGCGCATCGGCCGCCGCCTGGTCGGCCGGCGCAGTGGCCAGGCCGATGCGCTCGGGCGGTGCCTGCTCGATGCGCAGGAAGCGGCAGGCCAGCTCCCAGTAGCTGGTGAGCGCATGGCCGCCGTAGGTGATGGGCTCGGCGCGCTTGAGCAGCAGGCCGCGCGCCTCCTGCGCATAGCCCACGGCCTTCAGGCCGGCCAGGCGCATCTCGAGTGCGCCCGAGAACGAGGTGGGCAGCACCAGCGCGTTCTCGCGGCGGTCGAAGCCGGGATCGGTGGCGCGGGCCTCGGTGCGCAGCGCACGCAGCTGGGCCACACGCTCGCCCAGCTTGCCCGGCCGGCCGTGCGTGGGCCAGCCCTCGCCGGCCAGCAGCGGCTTGGCCCAGCCCTTGCCCACCAGCGTGGGTGCGTAGCCGTGCTGTTGCAGCAGGTGCAGGGCCGGCACGCCCAGGATCACATCCCCCACCCAGTTGCGCAGGCGGACGATCAACGGTCTGGGGGTCATGCAGTCGGGTGGGCGGTGGCGGCGCTGTGTGGGCGGGGAGGGGAGGGGCGGAGGTTGACCCGCGGGGCCGACCGATAATCACGCTTTTGCATTTTGCCACCCGCCATGTCTACACCCCCGCCGTCCCTGCCCCAGGCCGCCGACGTGATCGCCCTGCATGACCGCCTGCTGGCCACGGCGTGCTGGCCCGCCCAGGTGCCGGCGGCAGACGGCGGCGACGGCAGCCTGTGGCACTGGGTGCAGACCAACCACTGCTTCAACAGCCGCCTGTGGGCCGAGGAAGACCTGGCCCGCCGCACCACGGTGAGCGCCGCCGACATCGCCGCCAACAAGCGCGCCATCGACGGCTTCAACCAGGCCCGCAACGACGCCACCGAGCGCGTGGACGAGATCCTGCTCACCGCGCTGGGCCTGGTGGATGCGGCCTCGGCGCGCACCGATGCACCGGTGTCCACCGTGCCGGCCGGTGCCCGCCTGAACAGCGAGACCGCCGGCAGCATCATCGACCGCATGAGCATCATGGCGCTGAAGGTGCACGCCATGCGCGCGCAGACCGAGCGCACCGACGTGGACGAGGCCCACCGCGAAGGCAGCCGCGTGAAGCTGGCGCGCCTGCAGCAGCAGCGTGGCGACCTGGGCGACTGCCTGGATGCGCTGATCGCCGACGCCCAGGCCGGCCGTGCCTACTTCAAGGTCTACCGCCAGTTCAAGATGTACAACGACCCGCGCTTCAACCCCGAGCTGGTGAAAGAAGCGAAGGCCCAGGCTTGAACCTCAACAGCGGTCGCATCCTGATCGTCAAGACCACGTCGATGGGCGACGTGGTGCATGCACTGCCGGCCATCAGCGACATCCGCCGCTACCGGCCCGGCCTGACGATCGACTGGGTGGTGGAGGCGCCGTTCGCGGCCATCCCGGCCCTGCACCCGGCGGTGCGGCGGGTGATCCCGATCGCCTGGCGCAAGTGGCGCAAGAGCCTGTTCGCGGCGCCCACGCGCGCGGCCATCGGCGCGGCGCGGGCCGAACTGCGGCGTGACGACTACGACCTGGTCATCGACCTGCAAGGCCTGCTCAAGAGCGTGATGTGGGGCGTGCAGGCGCGCGGCCCGCTGGCCGGCTACGACCGCCAGAGCATCAAGGAGCCGCTGGCCGCGCTGGCCTACACGCGCATGGTGCGCGTCTCGCGCGAGGCGCATGCCGTGGCGCGCTGCCGCGCGCTGGTGTCAGGCCTGCTGGGCTACCAACTGCCTGACACCTGGCCCGAGGCGCGGCCCGATTTCGGCATCGTGCCGCCGGCCTTTGCCGACGGCGACTGGCAGCCGCCGGTGCTGGGCGCGGCGCTGATCCCGTGTGCCAGCCGGCCCGAGAAGCTGTGGCCCGAGGCGCACTGGATCGCCATCGGCCAGCGCCTGCGCCGCGCCAGCCTGACGCCGGTGGTGGTGTGGGGCAACGACGAGGAGCGCGTGCGCGCCGAGCGCATCGCCGCCGGCTGCGGCGGCGTGGTGCCGCCGTTCCTGACCGTGGCGCAGATGGCCGCGGTGCTGGCCCGAGCGCGCCAGATCGTCGGCCTGGACACCGGCTTCAGCCACCTGGCGGCGGCCTTCGGCGCACCCACCATCGGCATCTACTGCGACCACGAACCGGGCCTGGCCGGCATCACCGGCCCCGGTCCGGTGGCCAGCTTCGGCGGCAAGGGCCAGGTGCCCTCGCTGGACGAGGTGATGGGGCAACTGGAGAAGCATCTGAAGGCGCGCTGAGGCGCGCCGGTTCAGAGTTCCTCGATTCTTTGGGGCGGGAACGTGTCCCAACCCAGGCAGCCCGGACATTGCCAGAAGTGGCGCTGGCTCTCGAAGCCGCAGGCGGCGCAGCGGTAGCGCTGCAGCGGCCGGGCGGCGCGGGCCACGGCCTCGCGCACGGTGGTCTGGCCGCTTTCGGGCCATTGCGCGGCGGGTGTGTCCAGCAGGTCGATCGCGGCCGACAGGCTGGGCTGCTCGCGCAGCAGGCTGGGCAGGCGCGGTGACTGGCCCGGGGGCTGGCCGTCGGCGCGCGCCAGTGCGCGCAGCAGGTCGATGCCCGGCTGCTGCTCGTACAGGCGCTGCAGTGTGTCGCGCAGGGCGGGCAACTGGCCGGCCGTTTGCGCGCAGGCCACGGCATCGCCCGACACACGGGCAAAGGCCTCGGGGTTGCGCTGGGCCAGGCCCAGGTAGACGGCCAGCGCGCCCGCGGCATCGCCGCTGCGGGCCAGGCGCTCGGCGCGCTGCACCCAGGGCCGGGCCGACTGCGGCGCGGCAGCCTGGGCCTGGGTGAGCAGGCTCTCGGCGCTGGCGGCATCGCCGCGGGCATCGGCCTCCAGGGCCTGCTCGCACAGGTAATGCGCGATGCGCGTGGCAAACGAGCCGGCCCCGGCCTTCTCCAGCCGGCCGGCGACATCGGCCGCGCCGGCCCAGTCGCGCGAGCGCTCATGCAGGCCCAGGCGGGCCAGGCGCGACTCGGTCTCGAAGGGCGTGCCCTCCAGCGCAGCGAAGGCGGCCTCGGCGCGGTCGAACAGGCCGGCCTTCATGAAATCCTGCGCCAGCGCGTACTGGGCGCGCTCGCGGTCGCTGCGGGCCAGGTCGGCGCGCTGCAGCAGGTGCTCGTGCACGCGCACCGCGCGCTCGAACTCGCCGCGGCGGCGGAACAGGTTGCCGAGCGCGAAGTGCAGCTCGCTGGTGTCGGGGTCGTGCTGCACGGCCTCGATGAAGGCGTCGATGGCCTTGTCGGGCTGTTCGTTGAGCAGCAGGTTCAGGCCCTTGAAGTAGGCCTTGGGTGCCTCGCGGTCGGTGCGCTTCCACTGGCGCAGGTCCATGCGCGAGGCCACCCAGCCGATGGCGAAGGCGGCGGGCAGCGCGATCAGCAGCGCGAACAGCAGGCTCTGGGCGTCGAGTTCCAAGGGATCGGTCCGGCGATGGCGGGGTTCAGAGGCCTTCGCGCGGCGGATGCTCGGGGCCGAATTCGGACGGCGCCACGGTGGGCGGATCGCTGGCCTTGCGCGGCGGCGGCGGGGGCGGCGGCGCATGACGCCGCGCGACGCGGCGGTGGCGCCACCAGGCCGGCACCATGGCCAGCACGCCCAACGCGGCACCGGCCGTCAATGCCACCAGCACCACGATGACCAGCGGCGCACGCCACTGGTAGCCGAAGAACCAGCGCACGGTCACCTCCTGCTCGTTGTTGAGCGCGAAGGCGAACAGCGTGAAGAAGATGAAGGCTCGCAGGAGCCAGACGGCCAGACGCATTGCAGTTCGGCATTCTACGGACCGGGGCGGTCGCGCCCGTTGCCGCCGCGCCACCGGGCGCCAGAAGGGCGTTATCGAGCTGATGACCCAAAAACCGGGATGGCGAGGGTCTGACGGGCTCTGAGGGGATGTGGACGCGGAGACGGGTGGCTACGCAGGGGTAGTGTTCCCACATGCGCCGCCCACATGCCACTGAATTCTGCTCGCACGGAGGCTACTCCGCGCACCCGCACCCCGCCCGACCTCAAGTGGCTGCTCAACGAGCGAGCGGCCCTGTTGGGCGTTGCCGACCGAGTCTCGGAGCGCCAGCGCGCTTTGGCGCTCAATCTCAAGCAGTTAGAAGTCGAGCTCTCGGTCGTCGCCGCGGAACTCGAGGCGGCGCGCTCGCATGCTGCGGCGGTCGCGGGCAAGCTTCACGCGCTGGACACCACGCTTGGGCTGATGCATCCGGAAGTGAATCCGGCCGCAGCCGGCTGCGTACAGGCCTGGGCCGGGCGATTCGGCGAAAGAGGAGCGTTGACCGCTTTCGTTCAAGAGCACCTTCGGGCACTTTGGCCGGAAGCCACCCTAGCTGCCGAAATTCAACGAGCGGTCGTAGCGTATTTCGGACTGGAAGTAAGGACCCCACAAGAGCGCAGGCGCCTCAAGAGCTCCCTGTGCACCATCCTTCGCCAGCTGCGCGACCACCACGGCGTCTTGGAGCGCGTGGAGAACTGGCGAGGTCGGTTGCCACAGCCCCTTTGGCGCTGGAAGTCGCACGCGCCAAGCCTGGCCGAACTGCAGCTGGCTGCGGATGCAGCGGAGGACGAGGACGACGAGGAGGTCGGAGGTGAGCGCGCCCCGAACCCAGACCCCGTCGGAGTTGAAGTGGCTTGCGAACGAACTGGCGGCCACGAAGGGTGAACTGGCGCGCATCGACGAAGAGCTGGAGCGGCTGCAGGCTCGCCGGGCGAAGTTGGCCACCATTGCGGCCTCGCTGGAGACTGTTGCGGACCAGGCCTACACGCTGGGCCTTGCGGGGAGCGTTCCTGCTGTACGAGCGCACCCCGCCCGAGGCGGCCGCGGCGCCATCGTGGAGTTCTTCCGCGCAACGCTTCGGCGGGCCTACCCGAAGCCCGTCGACACCCGAGTGATGACTGAGCTCGCTATCAAGCACTTCGGGCTGGAGTTCGCCACCCGAGAGCAGCGCAACCGATTTCGCCGCGCCACCGTCAGCCACACCCTTCAGCGCTTGGTCAACGCCGGCCACGTGGAGCGGTTGCACGACTACAAGGTGCTGCCCAACTCCCCGGGCATCTGGCGGTGGAAAGTGGACCAGCCCTCCATGGCGGAACTAAGTGCGCTGGCTGCGGCGGCGGAGGGCGACGACTCATGGCCCTGAGGATGACCCGTAACCGGACGCAGACAACGCTCACCAAACTGGCGGAGCGAATCGCGGCCGTTCATGGAGAGCTGGCCTATCTGGATAACCGACTGGCGGGCGAGCTCCCTCTCGAACTGCGAATAGAGGCGGAGCGCCGCCGTGGAGAACTACTGCCGCTTCGAGATGCGCTCTACGTGACGCTCCGACAGTTCGACCCCGAGCTGGACCCGGTGGCGATTGGGTCCCGCAGGAGGGGATGAGGTCGATTGGGCAAGGCAAGGTGGCCCGGCAGTGCTACGAATCAGCCGCGAGGCGAATGCACACAGCGCCGTTTCCGCAAGAAGCGGTAGCTAGGGACAACAACCAACGCTACAACTGCAAGCGCAATGACGCTGGCGATGACGCGGGCGAGTGCGCCTATGAGAGCAAGGTTGGAAAACACAACCATGAGGGCCGACGCCCCGCACACGATTACCGACGGCAGCATCCCGAGTTCCGCCTCTACCGGGGCGTTGACACGACGGAAGGTTCGCCACATGAGAATGCCTTCGAATAATAGACACAAGGCCACGAGAATGAGGGAATAAGAAAAGAGAACCATGCCTAACCTTTATTTTGGAATGCGTTGTCCGAGCTCCAGATTCATTGCCAGCAGTTTGCTGACTTACCACCAGCAAGCAGTAGCTGGTCATAAATTTGTGCGTCTACAGTGCGCCTTCGCTAGGCTCGCCAGAGTTTCTTATTTCACACCAGCTGTCATCAGCATGGTTTTCGACTTATTGAGCATCGAGCGCTCAGCCGGATGACTTGCGGCAGCGAGTTCCCGCTCAATTGCGCGAAGTAGCGCGGCAGCTGAAATATGGGGGCTGATATACGGGTCTTCCACTTTCCAGCCTCCTTGGTTTACAAGGTTCACCTTGATTCGCTGAGTGGTCGGACTTTTCTGAACCCGGTCTACTCTCCAGGGCGCACTAGACCCCGGCAACCCCGTGCCGACCACTGAGTAGGTGACTTCGCACTGATAGCCGTCCTTTTCTGCCTTACAAGAATACTTTGTCCGGTCGCTCAATACGATGTCCGCACCGCTATGCGGAGGGCAATCCCATTCGGGGTCGCGCGCGGCCGGCATGAGCACGTAGGGACGAGTCTTCTTGCAAAATTCGAAATGCGATACTCCCTCGGATTCTGCGGCCAGGTAATTCTGTAGCGCCTTTTCGGCCGGCTGTGACGTGCCGGCAAATGCCGCTGTCAGCGCACCAGACAGAAGTGAGAAGGCGACGGCTCGTAGGAAGGATTTTGGCAAATACATGATTGTTAGTCAGCATAGCTTCGGGCGCAGCTTTGCGCCGGGACGCCCTGTGTAGGCACTAGGGCCGACGAAGAACCCCCTCGCGAATAGCCTAACTCAAGAGTTACTTCAGCTCGGTGACGATTCGCCCGCTATCGTCCATATAAACGCCAGCGGAGACTTTTCTTGTGGTCTTTTCTTTAAGGTCATACTCAAGGGTTCCATGAATACCCTCAGGCAAAAAGTCGTCACCAGTGTTGTACCAGCGAACATCGGTATAAAGGATTTTATTTGCGTTTGGCCAACATACCGGTAGACCGCTGTTGAACAACCCAACGGGCGGCAACGAGAAAGAGCTTCGCTCGGAGAACATTAGCGGCCGAATGCTTTTCAGCACGTTCCCGCGCGTATCGAGGACAACTATAGAAGCAGAGTAACCCTTTTGCCGATACTGTAATTTATAACCGCCGCAGCTCATGTATGTGAACGAAAACGACTCGGGCGCATCGGAAGTAGCCGCAGGACTGGCGACAGCCGAGAGAATGAGTGCGGCGAATACGGTCAGTTTTGTGGTCAGTACTTTGACAGGTGAGAGTGGCATTTGGTTGGCCGGAAGGTGGGTGGCTCGCGCAGCTTTAATGCGCCCGCGGTATAGCCAATCAACCTCTACCGAGGGGGCTTCGGCTTCCACCCCTTCTCCTTGCCGCGAGTTCCTGCCTCGCGCGCGCCCTCCAATAGCAGTTCCTCTTCTCGGTGGTGCCCATGGGAATAGTTGCGCCACCATCTGGATAGTCCAACGCCCATAACTGCTTTTAGCAGGTGCTTGAGACGGTCACCCACCGAAAGCCTGCGGGTGTCCTCGCGCCAGGCTGCTTCACCGGCGTAGTCCAGCAGGTATTTCACCGACGGGTTCAGGTAGATGCCGCGAACCAGGCGCTTCATGCGCCAGTTGAAGCTCTCGGCCTGGTTGTTGTTCGTGCCCTTGCGGTCGCTGTAGGCCTGGCTGTGGTTCACCGTCCGGTGTTCGGCAAACAGCGTTGCAAACCGCGAGTACGACGGGTCCTCGTCCGTCATGATGTGCGACTCGCTCGACGCATACCGGGTGGCCATCGTCGTCACCGTGGTTCGAGATTCGGTCAGCGCAATGCCAACGCGGGTCGCCACCGCGCCGCGGCCACGGGCCAGGCCTCGCTGGCGGATGACCAGCATCAGCCGGCGGTCTTCGGGCTGCTTCGCAGCCTTGTCGAACTTGGGCGGCTTCGGTGGCCCAAGAATTTCGCCCGTATCCGGGTCGACCGTCGGCGCGCGCAGGTGCTCGGGAATCGTTGGCTTCTGCCGGTCGCCGCCCCGGGGCTTGTTGCGCTTTTCCTTGTAGCGGCGGCCGAGTTGGTCGGCACCATCCATCTCCTGCACGCCGGCCAGGATGCCGATGTTGAAGCCGCGCAGCAGGCCCTCGCGCAGCTTGTGCGCCAAGGTGAACACGGTCGTGTACGACACCTGCCAGTCACGCCGCAGTTGCAGCGCAGGCTTGCCAGAGGCTCCGTTGGCCCAGGACAAGGCCATCTTCAGAATCTTGGTCAGAGGCAGCTTCCGGTCGGCCAGCACCGTGCCCGAGGTGACCGAGAACGTCTTGCCGCAGGACGTGCACTTCCAACGCAGCTCCTTGGCTCGGAAGTAGTGCTCATCCAGTGAGCCGCAGTGAGGGCACGGCATGAACGTGGTCGAGCCCCAGGAGGCCTCCGCCATGAACATCACGGCTTCCCGGGGCGTCAGCTTCTCCAGGAACTCGGTGCCGATGTCGGTGATGTGCGCCTTCAGGTGGTGGGCAGCTGTGCCCGTGCGGCCTCGCAGCGGAAAGTTCTTCCGCTTAGCACCGTCTTTGGCGCTGTCTTTCGCGTCGGCCGGGCTGGAACCGGCGGGCAAGGCTGCAGCAGTCACTGTCAGCCCCGCATCAAGAAGTCAACGTAGTCCTGTGCCAGCGGCAGGGGCTCCGGCTTGGCCAACGGCGCCACGCTGGCCCGGTGGCGGATGAAGCCCGTGCGCGCCGGCTCCTCAAGGCCCTCAATGTCAAAGACTTCTTTGCCTTCGATGACGGTGGACGCCGGCAGGACGAGCTTCGGTCGCTTGCCGAGTTGGCCGTCGCCGAACAGCGCGAAGCAGATGGCCCGGAGCACGAGGTCCGCCGGGTTCAAGAACTTGCAGCCGTACGTGAACTCGGCCTTGCGCGTGCCAAGGATGTCCTCTTGGAACACTGCCTGGTACTGGCCGCGAATCCGACCGGGCTGCACGATTTCGGCGGAGGCCAGCTGCACGCCGCGCTCGTCAGCGCCAATGCGCTGGATGGTCGCGCACAGCTTGGTGGCGTAGGCGCATCGACGGTCTACCCGCGCGATGGGCGGCGGCAGGTCGGACTTGTAGAGCACGCGCGTCAGGCCGCGTGCGCAGAGGTCCCAGAGGCTGCCCGACCAGCGAGGGTAGTTGGCAACGACCGCGGGCTCCAGCTCTCCCTGGTGCCGCAGCGACAGCGCCACCAAGTAGTCGGCCAGGGCGGCGCGCTTTTGGTAGGCGATGTCGAGCACGGCAACGTGGTTGGCGTCGTTGCGTTCGGCGAGCAGGCCGGCGTGGATGGTCAGGCGCAGCATGTCACTCGACCTCCACCAGCCAGGTCTGGGCCACATCGACCTCGGGCAAGCGCTCCACACCGGTGAGGCGAATCTGCCGGCCGTCCCAGCAGAGCATCCGGGCATCGCCGAGCACCGGCAGCAGGTCGGTGTCGACCTTGGTGTTCGGGTCCAGCAGTCGTGCGATGAGCACCGGGCGGCTCAGGTCGGGGTCGCGCACTTCCGACACCTTCAGCACGCCGACGTGCGGCGGGACGTCCTTCAGCTCGTCCCGCCTGAACAGACGCCCTTGCTTGCGCAGCACTCGCACCTGCACCTTCATCACCGAATCCTTCATGACCTTGCTCGCTCAGTTGGCGCCGACCTGGCGCACATGCTCTGCAGGGGTGTAGTACCGGCGCGGTGCGTAAAGCCGCGAACGACTGCTTTAGGTCGAAGGAGGGATTGCGGGCGTAAAGGGCCGGACAGAGAAACAGAGGCAGGCACGGTGGCTCCTTGCGGCGCGAGGGCTGCAACGAACGATTGGGCAAGGCTCCGCCCGGCACGCACGCGGCGCGCATTGGCGGGCAGTTTGGAGGGGCGGCTTAGCCGCGCGCGTCAGCGGTGGTCAGGTGGTCACCTCCGCTGCTTCTTGAGGGTCCGGAACGACCCCGTGACAAGCCCCACGATGTCCAGCGACGTGCGCGGATGGATGGGCTCGTAGGCGGTGTTGGCCGGGTCCAGGTAGTACGCACCGTCCCTGGTCTTGCGCAGGTACTTGACCGTCAGCTGGCCGTCGACCGCGGCCACCACGATGTCGCCGGGTTCGACGATGGAGTGCGTCTCCACGATGACCACGTCGCCGTCGAGCAGCCCAGCGTCCTTCATCGAATCGCCACGGACGTGGCACATGGCGGTCTTGTTCGGCTCGCGGATGAGCAGTTCCTCGACCGACAGGAACTCGAACTCGTCGTCGCTGGCCGCCTGCGGCACGCCCGCGCGCACCGTGCCGAGCACGGGGTAGGCGAAGAACCGCTTGCCCGGGGCCACGCGCCCGTCCTTGCGGGTCAGATAGCCCACCTCCTCGAGCCTCGCGACCATCTCGAAGACCGAGCCGGTCGAGCTCATGCCCAGCAGGTCGGCGAGTTTGGCCAAGCTGGGGAAGCTCTTGTTGGCCTTCCAGTGCGTGCGCAGCGTGGCCAGGTAGCGCTGGTCGTTTGCCGAGGTGGCGGGGGCTGCTGCGAAGGCGTGCAAGGTCGACTCCGAATGATTGCTCGGAGTGGACTGTATGGAATTACAGCAAGTTGTGCAAGTGTCTATCAGAGAACGGATTTTTTCAAGATGCAGCGAGCCAAGAGGATGCGCAACAGCTGAACGACGCCGCAGAAGTCGAGCGGCTCAGCGGACGGATGTCGTCAGCTCCCCCGCCGCAACGTCATCGGCCGTACAAATATCAATTTTGGATTTTGTACGGCCAATCGACTCGGGCAGACGGCAGGCCCTGGCCCCTGCCGTCTGCCCTTTGGACTGCTGCAAATGCGCGTGACCAACGCTAGGACTAACGCGGGTCGCTATTCGTGAGCTATTGGTCTCATTGAACTAGCTATGCGCACAGCAATAATCTCCCTTGCCTGCCTTTTCTGCATTCTTCCTGCCCGTGCGGCATCGGAAACGACGCAGACGCCAGTTAGCGGTTTAAGTATCGAATACTCAACTCCACCTGGAGCTCCGAGTCCAGTTCAAAAGGTCGAAGCTCGGAAAATCCTGCCTGGCGTCCTTCAATCGCTAAATCTGGTCTTGTCCGCACCTAAAGAAGAGCGATGCAAAGTCCTCAAACGCGAGTTCGTGGTTGAACGGCTGGCAGAAAGATGCGACTCCGAGATGGACGGGCTTTCGCTCAAACCTAAGCACGTCTTTATTACGGTAGATAGTGATGAAGAAACCAGAGTATCGCCGGGCTTATACTCATTCTTGGTGTACTACCACACCAAGAATAGCAAGAATAGGGCGGATACGGTGGCGTCTGTATTTGTCAAACTTCCTGACAGGCAGCTTCGAATTGACTCTCCGGTCAGCATACCTACCTTTGTTAACAAAAAGTAGGCGCAACGATGAGGGGACTATTTTTTTTTAACTAACGAAGCGACTATCCCGGCGGCAGCATCTTGTAGAGCGTCGCTCCGAATTCGAGAAGCGCCTGACTCGCCTTGCTGAATTTTTTAGCGGCGCCGGCGAGCCTGCGCGGCGACTCTTCTGCTAAGTCTACCGCTATCAGCCGTCGTCTGCTCGATTTAGGCAGGACGTGCTCGACGCTTAGATTTCAGGTGGCACCTTTACGAATCGTGGCTTACCGCGCCGGGTAACCCGAGCAGCTATACAGATTGCTTTGGACTTGAGTCGACCGGGGAATTGCCAGTATGAAATTCATCACCTACCTCACAGTGTTGCTGGCGGTATCTGCCTTGAGCGGCTGCGGCACCTATCTAGCCAAAACTCGGTACCAAGAGGAGATGTTGAGTCTATGCGCGAGGGACGGGGCGCCACAAGTCTACAAGACTGTTACGCTGCCCTCTCGATACTTTGAAAATGGAATTGCCAAGGTTGAGCGGAACCCGCCGGACTCACCAAGGAATTTGGCAGTCGCAGGCCGATATATTCATGTTGACCGGGAGGAGTATTTGAAGGCGGAGCCCGAACATCGCATAGCACTAAGGATGCTAGAGTGGTCCTACGTCGATTCTTTAACAGGTGAAACTTTAGGTCGACAAAAGACCTATTGCAGAGATGGCGGCGACACATTGTCCCCAAACAATACCGTGGATTGTTGTCCGCAAACAAGCAAATTACTGTTGAAGACAATCTTCAAGCAAGAATGACGTGAACGAAGAGGTACTTATTCAGGCTCGCTAAGCGCTTATCCGCACCCTGCTGGCGCCTCTCTACTTCAAAATGGTCTACTGGAAGAACTGGATTACTACGTCAGCAACTGCGAAGACCGTATAAGAGACTGTTTAAGAAGTGCGACTGCACGAGCCGCGAGCTCTGCATAGGAGCTTTGTGTACGCCGAAGAGCTATGCGCCGAACCTGTCGGGCGGTGAATGGGCGTTGGTAAAGCCGTATATTGAGCCAAAGGGTTCCTCATCCCAGCGCCATACGACTTGACCGGCGGTGTTGGTACTGGCTCGCGGCGTATTCAGGTTGTCGGAGTAAACGTAGTAAGGAACGACCGCTTGGCCATTGGATTTGAGTACTGCGACCGGAATATCTCCGACCCAGACAGTCTCCTGAATAACGGCGCCGAAGGCGGCATACTCCCCAATCAGGTGGCCGGTGGGGTCGTTGACAAAATTGGTCGTGGCGCCGTCTGCGCCGCGCCGACATTGGCCGTACAAGCTTCAGTTTTGGCTTTTGTACGGCCACTCGCCCGGCAAGACGCGTCAAAGGAGCCGGGCCCCGTCCGCTATAGGCCCGCCCTCCAGGGTCAACATGGCCTCGACCGGAGAAAGCGACAAAGCGCTGCTTCGGTCAGATGTTCTATTTCTGGTTTTGGTTGATTACGTGATTCGTGAGAACAAAATTCGTCCGCCATGTTCGATTTGATAAACTTCGAGCGGCGCGTTCCCACCGAAAATTCGCTCCAACCCAATGGGCTCCATGTTTACGGATGCGGCAGCCACCAATAGTCGCAAATTCCCGCGCGCTATCAGGTCATTGGTCCACGCCAAATCATGTCGGCAAGAACCGCATCGAAAGGACCTTTGCTGATTTTGGTAGATTACCTCAACGCGCGGCCTTCCGCCAACCCCCCGGGAACGCACAGCCGTCGCGTCAATCCAAACAAGCTTATCTTTTTCGAGAGACTGGGTTCTGGCACTATCTAGCTGAAAGTGCCAGGCCACGGCACCTGCGCAAGCGAAAACCAGAATCACGTGGACATTCTTACCGGTAATTCGTTTGAATTTGTACGTGGTGCAGAGCCAATGGGCTATGGCCCCTAAGCCTGCAAAAATCAACAGGGATAGAATAGTTTCATTGTTCATTGGTTTGATTTCGGCTGCGATACGAGGGTAAGAGGCTAGCTAATTCCAACAAGTCATTCGACTGCGTCGCGGAGTATCGAAAGGCCGAGCAACAGCTGAGCGCCGCCCTAGAGGAAGCTGCCGCCAAAGTCCAACCGCCCGGCGTACCCGCTGGCTGGCAACTTGTCCGCGAGGACATCAGCGACGAGCTCAACACTGTGAGAAAAGCAGCACTGAAGCCCAAGTGGCGCAAGACCATCACGGCATCCAGGAGCTCCTCGAGCGGCCTCCGGCGGCCCATCTGTTCCATGAATCCTGAAACAGGCCTAACTAATTTTTAGCTCATTGCTTTTGATGCGATGAATCAAAAGTTTTACACGAACGTCCCATTCGAAAAATTCGGACGAAATTTCGTAATGACCGGCTGGAAAATAGACGCTCAATCCTTCACGCTCTAGCCGCGCTCCTTTGCAGCCCGCATCCGCAAGAATGTAGTCACCCTCAAGTGCAATGCAAGTCGTGTCAATTATAGTTCCTGCATGTACCGCAGCCAACGAAGTTAAACAGTTTGCCAGCAACTGCTCGGATTCCGAGTAGACTACCCTGACCAATGTTATGACCGAACCCCAGGCAAGCAGCTTTGTTCTTAAAGGCTCACCTCCGAAGACCACATAGGCATGTGCCCCCCGAGTAAGTGTCTCGACGTATTCGGATGTTTTGCAGGTATCCCAATAATCCGATAACCCGTCCCGATACTCAGCCTTAAACCGCTGCCAATCTGGGTCGGTATCTCGTGGGTAACTAACTTCAGGGCTATCCGGGGCGTTCCACTCTCCCCAAATAGCCCTTGGAATCAAGGCGCACGGACCAACCGGTCGAAGCCAGGACGATTCATTGGTAGGCCTTCCTATAATTTCGCGCACCATTTACTTGGACACCTGAGATTAGTGCTTCCAGTGCTTATCGCCTTTCGCGTATTGCTGCTATCACGCCCGCTACCAGCCAAACCGGCGTAAGGACAATCGAGCACAGAGCAAGAATCGAAATATTACTCAGTGCCAGTAGCGTATCGTGCGACTTGCCAGCAGGGCACCAAGCCCCTCTACCAGTATCAAAGGTGCATCCTCCTAAACGCTCGATAAGATACAGCAAGGCATAACCGCACAGCGGCAGCCCAAAAGACAGAAAAAGTGCCGCTGACGCCGCGCTACTGCGGGTGCGAGCGGGCTTTTTCTGGTCTTCTGACTGAGTCGAATGGTCCATATTTTGTATAGCGACCAAGCATATTCCATCGGAACCTCAAACGCTGTATTTGCGCTGTCGCTTGGCGAGCCGCCAGCTGCCTCAAGGCAAATGTCCAGTGCAACCGCTCGCCGAGAAACGAAATATTCCAAGGCCGCACCGTCTTGACGTTACCGGATTACTTTCCGTACGATGGCGGCGAGGTTCAAGCTGGACCGCGGGCCCCAGGCGCCCATCAGTGCACGCACCGGACCTTGTCCGGCATGGTGAAGACCTCGGTAGTTCGACGACCGGCTTGGTGAACTCTTGAAAGCCGGACAACGCGTGCCGTCCTTGAGTGCTTTCGTCCCTAGCTTGCTAGGCAAGTGCTGGTTGCGATACCTGCAACACTGCATCGACGACCTGCGAAATGCGCTTGCCGGCCGCGCCACGCACGTGGAAGCCTAGCTCGAGCGAGTAGTTAAATGACCAGGCCGTCATGTTCGATGACCCGACGTAGCATTCGTCGGAGTCCACTCGAACCACCTTGGCATGAAAGGTCTCGGTACCCGCGCCTTCGTCGCGCGAAATCCGAAAGTCGAAAACTGCTGCCTCAAGCCGCTCTAAGTCTGCTCTACGTAGCTGCAAGGCGGGAGGCAAACCACCGCGAACGATGATTTCTCGGCGAACGCCCGGCGCGGTCAAGTCCAGAAGTTCAATGATGCGACCTGCTCCGTCGTCGTCAACGAACGGCGTCATCACAGTGAAGCGACGAGTGGCCCGCCTGGCAAGCTCGAGCAGCACGTCTGCTGTCTCGGCCAGGCCCCAGGTCCCTTGCAACGTCTGTTCCAGTTCCCTGACAAGCCTGCTGGGCTGAGCGGGATGGGAAATGACCACCGCAACGGTGTCCGTGTCATGGTGAACTTGGTCGAGGTACAGGTTCACGCCATGAAGCATGTTGGCGAGACGCTGGCATGCCTCAGGTTCGAGGGTGACAAGCCATGCCCCCATCGCGGTTTGGCGGACAACCTCTGCTGAAGATGACACCCGCAGAGCTTCTTCCAACAAAGGCAGCTTGGCCGTGCTGTGCCCACATGACGAGGCTAGCGCTCGAAGAGGCGTAGGTCCTCGAAATAGCCCCCTTGCCGAAGCCGCGAAGACGGGCTCCAGCAGTCGTGCATAGGGCGCAATGCGCTTGAGGACGTTATCCAGCATCTAAGGCCTGTTGGACAACATCCAGGTAGCCCGGAATCACTTGCCCCTTGTGGACGTCGTCTTCGCGGGGCGCGAGACCGCTTCTCAAGACTGAGCGCGAAAGGAGCCGATTGGAAGCAATGCAGGATGTCTCTGGGATGACGATGCAATCGGGGCAGGCGCCACCCTTCGACTCACAGAGGCTACCTGACCCACACAGCAAAGTGCGGGGCGACAGCAGGTGCTCTAGGAACGTGTTGTTGTAGTTGCGCCAGAGCGCCGAGAGATTGCCCAGGTCCATGGTCGTACCGTTGCGATACACCACAAACGCGAGGTCGGCAGGAAACACGTATTCACCCAAAGAACCCAGGTCAAGCCCGGAGAACTCGGCAACTGCCTTCATAACCGTGTGGGCGTACGTGTGCAGCAGGGTGTAGACGTATCGGTACATCAGCGGCTGGCTGGGATGCAGGTCCGAGAAGAACTTACCAAACGGAGCCGCCTGCTGTAGCACATGAGCTCCGAGTGAAACCCCGCTCTCCGGATTCCACTCGGGGAGGTCAGCGACGCCTACTTGCCTCAACCACTCAAAGACCGACTCTGCGCGCAGCCGAACGTAGATTGCTTCGTTGGCCTGCGTGACCACATAGATTGGGCGGCGCTTGTTGCCAAGAGGCGGGAACAGACGCAAGCGCACCGGGAGTCGCAGCATCTGCTGGTCCGTCTTCTCGATGAGCGGGTCAGTGGACATCCGCGTGTAGCCGTGAGTGAACCTGCAGAGGTCGAACTCGCGAATCAGGCCAAAATCTGCGATACCCAGCGCGTCACGGAGCCGCTCGGTCACTTGTTGCTGGGTCGCGAGCTCTTGCTCGGACTTCGGTGCTAGGTCCTTGTCGAGTCGATTGAACCTTACGAAGGGCGCTCGCCCATCCAGTAGCGTCGTCGCGGACAGTTTGCTTCTATTCAGCGATTCGTGCTCTACGGCCAGCACGACCGGGTCAAAGCGGCTGCCAAAGTCAGCACGGCGTTGAATCTGCGCAGCCAGGAGTGGGGGGACCTCGTGTTGAACTGGAATGAGACCTGGAATTTGCTTCCATGTCTTCACTAGGTCGGCAAGAAGACCTCGGGCCTGCTCAGCCATCTTCTCGTTGCCCATATCCGCAAAATGCTTCACCATCGTCTGTTGCATGCGGTACGTCGCCACCTTGTCGGCATGACCTGCCCGTTCCAGAATCTCGAGGATTTCCTCATCGGTGGGCGGCCTCGCGCCCAAGCCGTACCGCTCGGCGATGAACCCCCCCAGCTCATTCTGTTTTCCGTCCTGGAGATACTCCAGTAGGTCTCGCTGCTCTTCGGAGAAGACGACAAACTGCTCGGCATGTGGATAGAAGGCCGAGGTTGCTCGATAGGACACGGGCTCCATCCGTCGCCAACGCGGAGGCCTCGTCTTGCACTCGTCCGCGAGGATTTGCGTCGTGTCTGGGTCGTTTTGAAGCCACGTATCCCCGGCCTTGTGTCCGTTCTCACACTCGAAGAACCACTGACCGATGCGAGGCGACCTGTCTCTCAGGTAGAACTTTCGACTACCGCAGTCAGAGCAGCCGGGAAGTGGTGGAAGTACGTCCTGGCGTTCGCTGCTCCACTCATAGCGACCAGGTGTAGGCGCCTCCCAGTTGCCCGACCAGTGCACAAAGACCACGTCAAGCTGCCGCCACCGGCACTTCCCGCGCAGCCCTTCGTTCTTCGCATCGCATGACCCCGCCGACAAGTCCTGCAACCCATTCGATGCGTGATAGACGGAGTCATAGTCACGGAAGCGGCCGCACGTATTGCACGTGAAAGCGAGCGGCGCCGGTATGTAGCCCATGTTCTTCGGGTTCACGAGTTCAAACTCGTTTGCGGCTGGCGGGTGATAGGTTTCGCCGCGCAGCAGCATCCCGTCGAGGCACTGCGCCGCCAACGCAGGGTGCTTGTCAGTGCCCCCCTTCATCGCAGCAGTGAACCAGTTCTGCCAAATCTCGCGCAGGCGCAGGTGAATCTGCTTCTTCGTCTCTTCGGAGACTTGAGCCAAGTCGGGGTACTCGCCTTGGTCCGGGATGGAAAGACAGGCACCGAGGCCCCCTTCGAATGTGAAGAGAGCTCCAGGCGCGTAGGCCGAAGCGAGCTGCCCCCGCGACCGACTCATCCGCGGCGCCTTCGGCTCCTTCGGCGCGTCATCCTCGGCTCCGCCCCGCTTGTTGTACTTTGTTGCCATGTCTCAGTCTCCCGCCTCTGTGCCTTCAGCGACTCCATGGCGGATGAAGACCATCACGCGCCGTGCGGTTGCGCTGTCGAGTCTGCGGCCGTTGAGGTCCTTGTTTCCGAAGTGAATGTCGCCCGCCTCATCGACGTCTCGCAATGAGGTCATCGGCCGGTCTAGCGAACTCCGCTGTTCGTCGAAGAATGATTTCAAGGACTGCTCAGCCAGAAGGTCGTCGGTGGACCAACGAGCAAGCAAGGCGTAAACCTTGTCTCGAACCATTCGTTGATAGTGTTCGCGGCCACCTGGCGCGAAATCAGGGTTGTCGAGTCCGATGGCTCGCTCGATGAAGCCACAGATGCCATCAACAAGGGGCTTCTGAGTTGCTGGCTTCCTGTAGAGCTTGTTTACCGTGGGAATCCATGCGAGGTCGTCCACAGCCTTCTTCTTGTCTGGCTCTGCCCGCGTAACGTCGCGGACGTAGGCCACACCTGCCAGATATGCCTGGATGAGGCTCGGCAAGACTCGCGCGATGGCCTTGTCGGCCCAGCGGTCGATGGCGGCCGGCTGCACCATTCGCTCAAGGAATCGGTGGTAGCTGTCAAAGACTTCCACGATGTAGCGGTCCCGACGCCGTTGGGGCGTGGGGATAAGGACGACGAAGCCAACATGCGTCCGTCCGACGCGGGATGACGCTTGGATGTACTCAGCGGTATCTGAGGGCATCCCAGCGAAGAACATCGAGTTCAGTTCTTCGACGTCTACACCGTGAGAGATGGCCGAAGTCGCGATGATGGACCGCAGCACTGTCGACAAGTCATCGAAGGGCTTGCCCGGCTTAGGCCTGGTCTGCGCGTCTTGAACGGTCTGCTGAATTTCACCCTGGGCTACCGACCCTGTGATTAGCCTTGTTGGAAGGTCCGTAATC
The DNA here is from genome assembly GCF_038066595.1 of Pseudaquabacterium inlustre. NCBI lineage: Bacteria > Pseudomonadati > Pseudomonadota > Betaproteobacteria > Burkholderiales > Sphaerotilaceae > Pseudaquabacterium > Pseudaquabacterium inlustre. Next base: position 641,600 of record NZ_JBBUTH010000001.1, on the reverse strand, counting down.
GGCAGTAGTCTCTCAGCATGTCGCTTACGCGTCTCTTCGAACTCGGCGGCCATGATTTGGTCGCCGCCCTTCTTGTTCGTGACGTAGGTCAGCGCGATGCGGTGCAGGTCAATCAGTGTGGCGAGGTGCGAGGCCGAGGCCTGAGAGACTCGTGAACGGTACATTGAAGCCAATTCACGATTCGAAACCGCCGCAAGGAGACGGTCCCTTGCTCGACCGATGCGCTCGACCTCACCGGAGGTGAGGTCTAGGAGTAGCTCTGAGACAACCGTGTGGAAGTTCGACAGAACAGCCACAGTCGTCGCCGTGTGAGGCCGTCCGTTGGTCATGAACGCTACGTAGACTCGGTTCCATCGAGCCCAAGTCTCCGTGCTTGACTCTTTGAGCCCCAATCGCTCGGCATCCTCTGCCGGTGGTTCGGCCGGCGCAGCATAGAAGGACTCGTACAGGCTCTGACCAGGATGAGGGAACTGCATCGCCGGCACCACGCGTTGGTACAAGTGCTCCATCTGCCGCTGCGGCTCCGACACAGTGGCTGAAGCAGCGATAACTTTCGACCGCCGTCGCGTCACTCCATCGGGCTCGTACGCGACCAGCTCGTGAAGCGGCTTAGCCATCTCTGCAAGGATTGCGTCCAACGCGGATTCGAACAGCCCCGCGAAGGTCCCGAGCGACTCGTCCAACAAGTGCGCCTCGTCCTGGATGAGGAGGCTTGGGAACGGGTCGAGAAATACCTTCACCCCATCTGCATACGCTGGGTACAGGCCTTGGCAGCCCTCAGCCACAGGACCTCGCTCGAAGTCTCTTGCCTCGAGCGGCATGCGCAGTCGGCCCGTCGCCGTATGCCTCCACGGTGCCGCCCCGAACATGCCGTAGATGCGCCTCAGGGTCTTGTACGACTGGCCAATCAGCGCCAGCTTGTCCACCGTTCCGAGAATGACCGGAGGCGCGAAGTCATAGATGTCGGTGTCGCAGATGTAGAAGGGCAGTGGCGACCACCCGGCTCGGTTCGAGTGGCACTTGGAGTTCGTGCATACGTGCGCGAGCGTCCCGCCTTGAACCTTGAACTGCCGAAGCGCCGTCTCGTGCCCGCAGAACGGGCATCGTGGAATCTTGTTCCAAGCCTCCTTCTGGAGCCGGTATTTGACGTCCTCATCGACCAGCTTCTGCTCAGTCGTAGCGGTGGCGTCCTTCTCTGAGATGTCTGGCACGAACGCGACGCCGGGGTCGGAAGGACTGTTCGGAGAGCCCCCGCTACCAACCCAGAAGCCAATGGCCAGCGGGTCTCCGGCGACGCCGTACTTGTGCTTGACGAGTTCAGCCTGCGCGAGAACCTTCGCGCAGCGCTGCGCTTGTTGAATGGTTAGGAGCCGTAGTGGGTACCGCAGCATGGCGGTCACGCCCGTGTGCTTGCCACGCAGCCGGTCAAAGAAGAGCGTGAAAACCAGCAAGCCGAAGAACGCCTCCGACTTGCCGCCGCCCGTTGCGAAGTACAGCAGCGTCACCGTATCGTCTCGGTTCTTGAGGAACTCTGAGCGATAGGCCTGCGAGCGAGACGCAATGGAGGGTAGGTTTGCGACAACGAACGCAATCTGGAAGAGTCGCCATGCGCCTGAGTCATCCCCCAGTCGCTGCTGCAGCAGGTTGGCCATGGCTTCATTCATCTCAAGCCAGGCTTCGTAGACCACCGCACGCTCGTTCTTCTGCTGGCCTCTTTGCTTGAGTTCATCCCACGCAGCTTTCGAATCCCTCAGGATGCGTAGCCCCGCTTTGACGCAGTCAATCTCGTTGCGCCAAGCGTTCCGGTCCAAGTCGAATCCAGCCCGCTCCTTGTCTAGGGCGTCCGTGTCCCCTGCATCTAGCCCCGCCGACAGGTCGACCTTGGAGGGTAGGTCCTCAAACCAGCGCTCCAGCTCCGTTTCCAAATGCGAGAGACCGCTCAGGCCATCGGGCTGGCTCAAGGCTCGGATGTTTGGATTGACGTCCTTGTAGGAGACAGGAACCACCCGTGGCTGCGTGTATCTTGGGGCCCAAGTGGTTAGCAGTCGCAACGTGCCCTGTGGCGCTTCGTGCGTCACTTCGACGCCACCGTTGTAGCCCGTCGCCGGGTACTCCAAATACTGGTTGTACCGATAAGATGCTTTGACTCGCCCCAGTCGCAGGGGAGCGTGCAACACGCGTGGCAGCGTCAAGGACAGGTCGACTTGAAAGACGGCCTCATCGGTTTCATCCGCAGCCCCGACCGGGGGTTGCGAAACGTTCTCAAGAGCGATGTGCAGATTGAGTCTGTCTTTGCTCAGCCAGTCGCGCGACAGCTTTATGTTCCACGCCAGCGCAATGTTGGGCAGGGCCAGCTTTGCGTCACCTGAACGGACCTTCTCGAGGAAGCGGTTCCAGTCCTTGTACTGCGAGGGGTACACCTTCTGGGCGCGCCTGTAGCACCACAGCTTGCCTTCGTCGCTATTGGCCCAGCGCTGAACAGCGGCGCCGACCGCACCCGTGAGGGCGTCCGAGGCTAGCCGAGATGCCGCTGCGAGCTCTGCCTCTGATGCACCAGCGCTAAGTACCAGTTCTGGAAGTTGTCCAGGGTTGATGGGTATCCGCAGCCACTTGTGTGGCACGTCCATCGGCTTGGCGTGCTCGTCCTTCAGCAAGACAGCCCCGCTTGCTGGCACCTTGACGCCTTCGCCCGTCGCGCCGGCCTCTTCCCGTTGCTCACCTTCCTCGGGGGCTTCGTCAAGAAAGATGTTCTTCAAGTCCAAGGGGAGCCCGAGCGCTTCATGCACCTTGGCGGTCAGTTCCGCCTCAATCGCCTTCCACTCGGGGTGCTCATAGCGTCGTTTGAAGCCCCGCTGGGCCTCAAGCTCCCACCCTGCATCCAAAGCCTCCTTCTTCTTTGTGCGGAGCAGCTTCTTTGTCTCGTCGTTCAAGCGAAAGGTTGGGGCGAAGTCCGGCCGCGAGAGGTCCTCTAGTGTCGGCAGGATGCGCACATAGACCTGAAGACGCGGTTGAACGCGCACCTCTCCGCCGATACCACGCCGAATCTGAAGGTCCAAACCGTGGGTGCAAATCTGAATCGGTTGGGTCACCTCGTCACCGGACTGCGCGAGTGGAGGACGCGGCAGAAGAAAGGCGGAGTTGAGTAGCGCCCGTGGCTTCGCTCCGTAGATGACTCGCCCATCCGGACCATGCCCACTGATGCGAGAAAAGGTCAGGTTGACAAGGGCATCAACCACTGCCTCCTTCAACGTGGTTGAGATTTCACTTGGGTCTGCCCGAAGTACTGCCTCATTCATTTGCAAGGTCCTCCGCTGGCTTCTTGATGGCCTCAATTGCGTAGACGTTCTCCTTCGCTCGGGAGAACAGCGAGCTGACAACCGCGGGCTTGAGCCTCTGGTGAACAACCATTGACTCGGGCTCGAGCAACATGTCCGCGTAGGCGTCACCAACGCGGCGTCCGTCCGCTCTTCGCACGCCGCGCAAGGGGCGAATCACCGCCTTCCAGAAGTAGATGGCCTCAATGTCACTGAGCCCTAAGGCTTGGGCGAACGCCCGGAAGTGGGCTTCATGCCGAGGTGCTTGCGGCTTCGAGTGCTCGAAGTCCACGTTCAGCAGCCGCTCGACGTCAATCCAGCTTCGAACAGTTCCTTCTTCTGGGAGAGCCTTGGGACTGTCCTTCTGAGAAAGCATCCGCTGTCGCAGAGTTCTCGCCTTGTCGGTCAGAGTTCCGCCAAGCTCTGGGTTGCTGGTGGCGGCGAGAATTCGGCGGTGGTACGACCGGAGCGCCTCTTCAAACTTCTTGTCATTGCTTATCGGAACGCCCGCTTCCTTGAGCGCTGTCTCAGTCAACTCGCGCAGCTCGCCGGACATCACGAACAGCCGCATCCCCTCGGAAAGGTCCGATACATCCAACCGCTTGTACCCACGCGTCTGCGTATGACTTAGAAGCGGGTCGTACACATAGACGTGCGCAGCGGGGCTACGGCGAACTATCTGGCCACTGTCCAATACGAGCTCCCACGCCGTCGGGTCGCGGTCCTCGTGTGCCTCGATAGACGCGGACAGCGCTTGCTCAAACGAGAAGGTTGGTAGGACGAAGTCCTCCCGGGTAAGCAGCACCCGCTCGTCGAGGTCGGGGAAGTCCGGTAGCTGCGCCAGCAGCGGCAGAGTGCGCGAGGCCAGGCTGGAGAAGTCCTGGCCGGAAGCAACAGATTTCAGGGTGGACTTGAGATAGGCGGCATTCCGCCGCGTAAGAAGAACGTAGGCGGGGTCGCTAATCCTTGGGTCAGTGACGAGCAACCGTAGTGACTCCTCGTCTAGGCCGGCGAAGACTACGGTTTCCTTCCCGCGGGTGCCAAGCTCTGATGCAAGGGTGTTCGCCGTAATGAAGCGAACACAATCTGCGAGGACTTCAAACCCGGCTCCTTCGGGGTAGCCGTCGTACGTCTCGAAGTAGCGCTCCGCGAGCACCCTGGCGGTCGGACGAGTGAAGACAACACAGCATCGTTCGGTTCCGCGTGTATGTTCTTCGATGAGGTCCGCTAGCTGACGGGCAAAGGGTGTCCCGTTCTCGTAGTTCACCCATAGTCGGTCTGCTCTGGCGACCAGCCGCTCGAGCCTTCCGCGCTCAGGAAATTCGGGGTCTCCTGCCAAGCGGGACAGCTTCGCTCGATAGGTGGGCCACGTATAGGCGTCGCGGACAGCCATTGGCACCCCCGCTTGGTCGAGCCACTGCGAGAGCACTCGAGTGCTTGACGGCAGAGAAGCCAGCCTTAGAAGGTACGCGGCAGCTTCGGCCAGTGGCTGTTGCCACTCTTCCCGCTTCAGTGCTCCACGCAGGCGGTCGAAGAGTCCAATGACCTCTGACGCTTCGGTGTCGGTGAAGGCTACTCGGAGACCGCGCGCGTCAGGCTGTAGATGTTCAGCGTCACCGTTCGTCAGGATGCCGTCACGAGTGGTGGCGCACGGAACACCCACCACAGGCAAGCCCATCTTGAGTAGACGGCCCGCAGTCCCGCTCCCCTTCATGCTTCGCTTGTTCAACTCCTGAAGAAGCTGACTTCGCACATGCGGTTCGTCGCTGACGATGCAAACTCCGGGCGGTTCAGTCGGCCAGACCTGGTCCAGCGCTTCCAGAAACCTGACAGCATTCGCTTTCCAGCGCGGGTTGCCTCGGCGCATTCCTCTGGTGAGGTCGAGTAGCACAGCGTCTGGACTACCAAGTCGCTTCAACTTCCGAAGGGCTAGCTCAACATCGGTGGGCGAGGTTCGCCATCCAAGCGCGAACAGAGCGTCAGGAGCGGCGTCCGGCGCTGCGAGTCTGCGGATTGCCCCGTCGTTCAGTGAGCGGGTGTGGTCCCTGTCACCGAGGCGCGCCTTGATGTTCCGTAGAAGGTCTCCATCGCACGGCCGCCAGGCCTCAAAAGCCAGGTCGGAGTAGAAGTGCGGCAGAAGCTCGCCAACTGTCGGATGGACGGGTGCGCCATTCGGCTCTTTGACGCTGTTGAGCGAAGTCATGAAGGCGTCTTTGTCAGGCAAGGAAACCTTGACGTTCTTGTTGACTTCACGAGGTGGCTCGTACAAGGCCCCTGCAAGGCGGCCCACCTCGACTCGGTCCACCAGTAGGTGGTTCAAGCCCTGGAGGAAGTTCGCCTTTGCCGGGTAGACGAGCGTCCTGCGTCCTCGCTTGTCTCCCTCGTGCCAAGCGGACATGGTGGCGAGCGCATGTACGAGGCTGAGACTGCGCAGCGTCCCCGGCCAGAGCAATACGAACTCCGTTCGTTTTGACTCGCCTGCGGCTAGCAGCCGCGCCGCCAAGCTTTCTACAGCCTTACCCGCTCGGACTGGGTGCTCGTCTTCTGCCTGGCGAAGCGTGAATCTGCCGCACAGCGGCCGCTCAGCGGTTGGATTGCTCTGAGCCGGCGCTGGGCTCGCGGGGGCGTTCTTCACGGTACGCGACGCCGGTGCAACCTCCGTGGGTTGAGTGTTGGGCGTCGGCGGTTTGCCGCGAGCCGAGAAGAGCTTTGCAGCGAGCGCCTTCTTGCGCTCTAGAGCCTCTTGCTGCTGAAGACGGCGGTCCGGACTGGGCATACTTTCAATTCGCTAAGTCATTGATGCCCATGTCTAGAAACACCAACAGAGTCGTTGGACAAAACGTCGCAGCCATACCCGAGATACGCCCGCTCCACGACGGCGTCGAACGCCTCTTCAAGCGCGTCCAGGGGGTTTAGCGCCTCCGGTCGGGGCAACGGCAGTTCATTCAGTTCGAAGAGCGAGACATTGCTTGCACCAGACATCGAGCGAAATACGCGGTCGACTGTCTCTGTTTGAAGAAGGCGGGCGAAGACTTGAGGCAACCACGGTGTCTCCGCTATTTGCTCCAGGACAATCACATGGTTCTCGCTAACGAATCCTCCGTGCTCTGCTAGCCAATCCGCGGGCACGGGTGCAGCCACCAAGCGACGCCGCTGGTCACTTGAGGTGAGCCGCTGGAGAAGCACAGATGGGCGCCGCGTCACGCCGGGCTGGGAAACAGCGTCAACTTCGACGAAGAGCTCGGGCCTCGCTAGTCGCTGTTCTCGCCCGTGAATGAACTGCCCTTGAGGTGAAATGTCAGTTGCCCAAACTAAGGGAAACACGACCTTGCCTTTGCTGGCGGGAGGTCGTGCGGCATGGCGCACTCGTTCGTCTCGATACGCCACGAGGTGGCCCACCCGCGCAACATAGCCATAGTCGCGGAGCCTCGCCTCGCACTGTTCCGCGGCAAGCAGTAGAGCAGCGTCCTCGGGTGACCGAGGAATCGCCCAGGGCCGGCCCGAGTTCGGCAGGAGGCAGGTTCCGGCGGTCGCGAAGTCGCCATCGTTTCCAAGCACGGCAACGCTGGTTGTGGTGGCTACTGCTCTTGAAGGCTCTCTTGACCTGAGCGTGGTGATAGCGGTCTCTTGTTCGACGTCGATGAACATGGACGTCCGGTCGCTGAGCATGTCAATCTGCAGGACGTCAGAATGCGAGAGCAGCTTTGTCCGAAGCTTTGAGAAGTTGGTGCCGGATAGGAAGCTCGTCGGGGTCAGGAGTCCAATTAATCCTCCCCTTCGGGCAATGCTTAGCGCTCTGTCGATGAAGAGGCCGTAGATGTTCGGCTGCCCCTCAATGACAGTGGCGTACCGCCCGCCGTACCTGGCGACCTCTGTCGCCTTGAGTTTTCGGTACGGTGGATTGCACGCCACCACGTCGTATGCCCCGTTCACGCCGCGAGCGGTCAAACCATCAGCGCAGCGGATGGATACTTTAGGTTGGTGCCCTGCTGCTGCAATCAGCGGAGCGAGCGCCATGAGCAAGAACTGCTGCGATAGATAAATCAGCGTCTCATCGAGGTCGCTTCCACTAAGGCTTTCCTCAATTTTCTTGAGGGTGGCGCGGGCGCTCAGCCCCAGTTCCTGACAGGCCTTGGCCATGCCCTGCGCAATTGGGACGAGGAACGCGGCGCCGCCGCAGGCTGGGTCGTGCCAGTGATGCTGCGTCAGCGATGCACCTTGAGTCACCAAGTTTTTGATGACGCGGTCAGCAAGTCGCGGCGGCGTGAAATAAAGCGAACGAGCAGTTCTCGTCGCATCGCCAACCCAGATTGCATATGCTGTGGCGAGCCAGTAGGCTGACTCGTTAAATGTCTCTTGGGCTGCCAGCCATTCCGCGAACTGGTCCACCTTCGGAAGGTGGGCCAGATGGGATGTTCCCCAAGGAACTCGCTTTGCGAGGTTCGCAAAATCGCGAACCTGCCAGCGGTATAGCACAGCCTTCACGAGGTGCTCAGCCCCATGGTCCTCGCCACTTACCAAGTGGCCGAGGTCCCGTACTCGATGAAGGAACTTGAATTTGGCTGCAGGTACCACCGTGAACGCCGCTTGTTCTGTTAACGCGTTTCTGTCTAGCCAACGCTCCTATACCGGTAGACCTACGTCTGGCCACCGCTGCATTCCTCGGGCGCGCCCCCCCTGTGCAGAATGTAAAGGCGATTCTGCTTTACGCTTTGACTTAAGAGGGTCTATGTCCGGGATGCTCCGCCCCTCGACTCATGAGACTAATCGAAGGTCGTCTCCCCAATTTGGAGGATGACAGCTATGCGGGTACTTAGTTGCAAGTACGGACGTTGCCATCGGGGACAGGACTTGCCGCGGACTCAAAGTGGCGCTCGGCCGTGCAGGTCTTGGACCTGCTGACGGGTTTCTTAACAACGTTCGCCGGCGGCATCGTCAAACACATCGGTGAAGCCTGGGAGCGGAGGTGTGTCCTGTAGCATACCTACAGCGCCTAGCCTGACCTCCATAACGACTGCAGGCGAAGCGGCCGCTTGGCTACGAAGCTGCGTTCCTGTCGGAAGCAGTTGAACACCCGAGCGTCGAACGCCTCGTGAAGGTTCGAATTCGCGGGCAGGGCGAGGCATTCAGCCGCGCCAGCGCGGTAACGTTGCGGGACATCAAGGCTGATGAGCTACGTCGCAAATTGTTTGCAGAGGGGCTAGATAAGCCGGTACACGAGGTGCCCTGGCGGGTCTGATTGGCGCGACCGTCGGCCGAGGATGCCGGACCTGCTGGCCGCCTGTTGACGTTGTGGTTCACCCACTCGAATCGCTCGTCGCGGAGCGGGCCAGCCCGAGCGGCCGTCGACCTGGACGCTGTCGAGGACTAGCGCCGAAGACTAGGAGGCACTGCTCGGCAGGCGGTTGGGGCCAGGTTACGGCCTCGCGCCTCTAATTTTCGCGCTGAGGCACCAGAAATTTCTGCTAAGTCCTTGATTTGCAAGGATTTTGGTCATCAGCTCGATAACACCCCGCCAGAAGAACAACGGGGCCCCGCAGGGCCCCGTCATGGGATGTTGGACGCGACGGTGCTCGCCGGTCGGCCGCTCAGTCGAAGGCGGGCCGCCGTGTGGCGGCCGCATCGTCGTCGGTGACCGGCTGTTGCAGGTCCACCGCCTCGCGCAGGGCCTTGCCCGGCTTGAAGTGCGGCACCAGCTTCTCGGGGATCGTGACCTTTTCGCCGCTGCGGGGATTGCGCCCCAGCCGCGGCGGCCGGCGGTTGATCGAGAAGCTGCCAAAACCACGGATCTCGATGCGGTGGCCACGCGCCAGGGCGTCGCTCATCGCGTCCAGGATGGTCTTGACCGCGAACTCGGTGTCGCGCTGGGTCAGCTGGCTGAAACGCTCGGCCAGCTTGTTCACGAGGTCACTGCGGGTCATCGATCAGAAGGTACAGCCAGGCCAAACATCGCCAAACACGCCGCGCCCACCCAGTCCCCGGCAGGGGACAGACCGCCGCAGGCGGTCAGGGGAGCGCGGACTGGGTCGGAGGGCCCACGCACCGGCAAGCATGCCGGTGCGGCTCGTGAGGCGAAAGTCGGCACGCAGGTGCCGCCTTTCGTCCCCACTCGCCCCCTCGGGGGCCGCCGTCAGACGGCGTGGGCTCCAGTCACTCCCGGTCTTGCATCTTGGCACGCAGCAGCGCGCCGAGGCTGGTCGTGCCAGCGTTCTCGCGCTCGTTGCTTTGCGCCAGGCGCTGCATCTGCTCTTGCTGGTCGGCGGCGTCCTTGGCCTTGATCGACAGCTGGATCGAACGGGCCTTGCGGTCGACGTTGATGATCATCACCGACACGTCGTCGCCTTCCTTCAGCACGTTGCGCGCGTCTTCGACGCGGTCACGGCTGATTTCCGAGGCACGCAGGTAGCCGGTCACGTCGTCGTTCAGCTGGATCTCGGCGCCGCGCGGGTCGACGGTCTTGACCTTGCCGTTGACCAGCGAGCCACGGTCGTTGACCGAGGTGTAGTTGGCGAACGGGTCACCGTCCAGCTGCTTGATGCCCAGGCTGATGCGCTCGCGCTCCACGTCGATGGCCAGCACGATCGCGTCGACTTCCTGGCCCTTCTTGTAGTTGCGAACGGCCTGCTCGCCCGGCTCGTGCCAGGACAGGTCGGACAGGTGCACCAGGCCGTCGATGCCCTGGGCCAGGCCCACGAACACGCCGAAGTCGGTGATCGACTTGATCGGGCCGCGCACCTTGTCGCCACGGTGCACGTTCGAGCTGAACTCTTCCCAGGGGTTGGCCTTGCACTGCTTCATGCCCAGGCTGATGCGGCGCTTGTCTTCGTCGATCTCGAGGACCATGACTTCGACTTCGTCGCCCAGCGAGACCACCTTGGACGGGGCCACGTTCTTGTTGGTCCAGTCCATTTCCGAGACGTGCACCAGGCCTTCGATGCCCGGCTCGATCTCGACGAACGCGCCGTAGTCGGCGATGTTCGTGACCTTGCCGAACAGGCGGGTGCCGCTGGGGTAGCGACGGGCCACGCCCAGCCAGGGGTCGTCGCCCAGCTGCTTGATGCCCAGGCTGACGCGGTTCTTCTCGGCGTCGAACTTCAGCACCTTGGCGGTCAGTTCCTGACCCACCGTCACCACTTCGCTCGGGTGACGGACACGGCGCCAGGCCATGTCGGTGATGTGCAGCAGGCCGTCGATGCCGCCCAGGTCCACGAACGCACCGTACTCGGTGATGTTCTTGACCACGCCGTGGACGATGGCGCCTTCGGTCAGCGTCTCGAGTAGCTTGGCGCGCTCTTCGCCCATCGAGGCCTCGATCACCGCGCGACGGCTCAGCACAACGTTGTTGCGCTTGCGGTCGAGCTTGATGACCTTGAACTCCATGGTCTTGCCTTCGTACGGCGTCAGGTCCTTGACCGGACGCGTATCGATCAGCGAGCCAGGCAGGAAGGCGCGGATGCCGTTGACCAGGACCGTCAGACCGCCCTTGACCTTGCCCGACACGGTGCCGTTGACGAACTCGCCGCTGTCCAGCGCGTTCTCGAGGCTCAGCCACGAGGCCAGGCGCTTGGCCTTGTCGCGCGACAGGATGGTGTCGCCGTAGCCGTTTTCGATGGCGTCGATGGCCACCGAGACGAAGTCACCGACTTGCGTCTCGACTTCGCCTTGATCGTTCTTGAATTCCTCGATGGGAATGTAGGCCTCGCTCTTGAGGCCCGCGTTCACGACCACGTAGTTGTAGTCGATGCGCACCACTTCGGCGGAAATGACTTCGCCGGCGCGCATGTCGCTCTTCTTCAGCGACTCTTCGAACAGGGCAGCAAAGCTGTCGACGGCGAAGGGGCTGTCGGGGATCTGGTCCAGGGATTGGGACATGGGGAGTTCCTTGGTGCCGGCGGAAACCAAGTGGGTGAGGAAAGCCGGCGGGGTTGAATGCAGCACGGATGCCGCGGTGGGTTGAACACACTGCCGGACCTGGCGCGCCTGACGGCGCTGGAGGGAGGCCCGGCAGACCTCTTGGGGGGCTGGTCGGTGCGGCTTACGCCTGGCCGAACGGCCCGCCCTTTTGCGTGCGCTCGGCCCACCAAGCCAGCACCTGTTGCACCGAGTCTTCGATGCTCAGGCCCGAGTTGTCGAGCAGCAGCGCGTCCTGCGCGGGCTTCAAGGGTGCGACGGCGCGGTTGCGGTCGCGCTCGTCACGCGCCTCTAGATCCGCGCGAAGGTCGGCGAGATTAGCAGAAATTCCCTTAGAAATCAATTGCTTATGTCGCCGCTCGGCGCGCATGGCGGCGCTGGCCGTCAGAAACAGCTTCAGCGGGGCCTGCGGGAAGATCACCGTGCCCATGTCGCGGCCGTCGGCCACCAGGCCGGGCAGGGCGCGAAAACCCAGTTGCAGCGCCTCGAGCGCGGCGCGCACGGCACCGAAGGCGGCGATGCGCGACGCCATCGAGCCCACATGCTCCTGGCGCAGCTCGGCCGCCACGTCGTCGGCCTGGCCGTCGGCGCCGGCCAGCAGCACGCGTTCGCCATCGAAGCGCAGCTTCAGGCCGGCGGCCACGCGGGCCAGCGCGGCTTCGTCGTCGGCGGCCACGCCCTGGCGCAGCGCGGCCAGCGCGGTGGCGCGGTACAGCAGGCCCGAGTCCAGCTGGTGCCATCCCAGGCGCGCGGCCACCTGGGCGGCCAGCGTGCCCTTGCCCGAGGCGGTGGGGCCGTCGATGGTGATCACCGGGATCTCGCCGGTGCGCGCACGGGCCACCGAGAACAGCGCCTCGAAGTAGTCGGGGAAGGTCTTGGCCACGCACTTCGGATCGAGGATGCGCACGTTCAGCGGCGCCACCTGTGCGCCATTGCCCACCAGCGTGTGGAACGCCGCCAGCGAGAAGCACATCGCGATGCGGTGGTCGTCGTAGGTGTGGATGGCGGCCGGCCGCCAGGCGCCGGGTGCGGGTGGCGTCACGCTGATGGCGTCGGCCTCTTCCACCACCGTGGCGCCCAGCTTGCGCAGCTCGCAGGCCATGGCGGCGATGCGGTCGGTTTCCTTCACGCGCCAGCTGGCGATGTTGGTCAGGCGCGTGGTGCCTTCGGCGTACAGCGCCATCACCGCCAGCGTCATCGCGGCGTCGGGGATGTGGTTGCAGTCCAGCGTGATGGCGCGCAGCGGCCAGGCGCCGCGGCGCACCACCAGCCGGCCGGGCTCGCCCTGCACGTCGGCGCCCATGGCCTGGGCGGCCTCGATGAAGCGGATGTCGCCCTGGATCGAATCGAGGCCGACGCCTTCGATGACGATGGGCTCGTCCGCCGCCGCAATGGCGCCCAGCGCGATGAAGTACGAGGCCGACGAGGCGTCGGCTTCCACGTACAGCTCGCCCGGCGTGCGGTAGCGGCTGCCGGCGGGGATGGTGAAGCGTTGCCAGCCCTCGCGTTGCACCGCGATGCCGAAGCGCGCCAGCAGGTTCAGCGTGATCTCGACGTACGGCTTGCTGATCAGCTCGCCCTGCACGGCCAGCGTGATGGCGCCGGCCTGGCTGGCCAGCGGCAGGGCCAGCAGCAGTGCGGTGAGGAACTGGCTGGAGACATCGCCGCGCACCGGGATCTCGCGCCCGGTGTGCAGCGCGCCGCCGGCCTGGCCATGCAGCTTCAGCGGCGGGTAGCCGGGGTTGCCGAGGTAGTCGACGCCGCAGCCCAGCGCCACCAGCGCATCCACCAGATCGCCGATCGGGCGCTCGTGCATGCGCGGCACGCCCGACAGCGTGAACGCGCCGCCCTGCAGCGCGGCCAGCACGGCCAGCGCGGCGGCCAGCGGCCGCATCGCCGTGCCGGCATTGCCCAGGAACAGTGCGACCTCGTGCACGGCCAGCTGGCCGCCCAGGCCGGTGACCGCCAGCGCGCCATCGGCACGGTGCTCCAGCGTGCAGCCCAGCGTGCGCAGGGCGTCCAGCATCACCCGTGTGTCGTCGCTGGCCAGCAGGTCGCGCACGACGGTGGTGCCCTCGCTCAGGCCGGCGAGCAGCAGCACGCGGTTGGAGATGCTCTTGGAGCCCGGCAGGCGCACGCGGCCGGCGGCGCCGCGCAGCGGCGGCAGGTCGAGGTGGGGGATGTCGAACATTCGGGGGACGGCGTGGTCGGAAGGGCGGCGGGCGGGCGCCGGGCAGGCCGTGGTCAGGCGCCGCTGCCGGTGCCGCGGCTGGCGCCGCCGATCTGCCAGTGGCTGCGCGGCTCGGAGGCGTTGCGGATGCGCTCTTCCAGCAGCTGGGCGTCGCCGTTGAGCATGGCGCGCTCCATGATTTCCAGCGCGTAGCGGAAGCGCTGGCTCTGCTTGAGCACCTCTTCGCGGTTGGCCAGCAGGATGTCGCGCCACACCGACGGATCACTGGCGGCGATGCGCGTGAAATCGCGGAAGCCGGGGCCGGCCAGCGACAGGAACTCCGGCCCCGCCGGCTGGTTGACGATGGCCGAGAAGTAGGCGAAGGCCAGCAGGTGCGGCAGGTGGCTCACGGCGGCGAAGGCGGCGTCGTGGTTCTCGGGCGACATGCGCAGCACCTGGGCGCCGATGGCGTTCCACACGTCGCTGGCTTTCTGCACCAGCTCCGGCCGCGTCTGCGGCAGCGGCGTCAGGATCACCTGGCGGTTGTTGTACAGCGAGGCGTCGGCATGCTGCACGCCGCTGTTCTCGCTGCCGGCGATGGGGTGCGCGGGCACGAAGCTGCCGATGCGGTCCTTCAGCACGCGGCGGGCGGTGTCGACCACGTCGCGCTTGGTCGAGCCCACGTCCATCACCAGCACATGCGGCTCCACCAGGTGCATGATGGACTTGAACGTGACCTCGGTGGCAGCCACCGGCACGGCCACCAGCACGATGTCCGAGCCCGAGATGGCCAGCAGCGCCGATTCGGCTGCGGTGTCGATCACGCCCAGGCGCTTGGCCAGTTCGGTGGTGGAGGGCGACTTGCTGTAGCCCACCACGCGCTTGACCAGGCCGGCGCGCTTGAGCGCCAGCGCGAACGAGCCGCCCATCAGGCCGCAGCCGATGACGCCGAGTTGGTTGAACATGGTCAGTGCGCCCCGGCCTTCAGTGGACGTCCACCGGGTAGGCGCCCAGGATCTTGAAGAAGGCACAGGCCTCGCGCAGCGCGCGCAGCGCGGTGGCCATGCGCGGCTCGTCGGGGTGGCCGTCCAGGTCGATGTAGAAGTAGTACTCCCACTGGCCCGAGCGCGCCGGACGCGACTCGAAGCGGGTCATCGACACGCCATGCTCCTTCAGCGGCACCAGCAGGTCGTGCACGGCGCCGGGCTGGTTGGGCACGCTGACCACCAGGCTGGTGCAGTCGTGCCCCGAGGCCTTGGGTGCCGGATGGCGATCGGGGTGCGTGACGATGGCGAAGCGGGTGCGGTTGTGCGCGTCGTCCTGGATCGCCGGGGCCACGATGTGCAGGCCGAACTCGGCCGCCGCACGGGCGCTGGCAATGCCGGCGATCGACGGGTCCAGCGAGGCCAGGCGCGCGCCCTCGGCATTGCTGGACACCGGGCGGCGCTCGACATCCGGCAGGTGGTGGCTGAGCCAGCCGTGGCATTGGGCCAGGGCCTGCGGGTGCGCGGCCACCACCTGGATGCCGTCCATGCGGTTGTCCTTGCGCAGCAGGTTGTGGCGCACGATCAGGCTGGTCTCGCCGATGATGAACAGCGGCGAGGTCAGGAACAGGTCCAGCGTGCGCGCCACGCTGCCCTCGGTGGAGTTCTCGACCGGCATGACGCCGAAGTCAGCGGCGCCGGCCGTGGTGGTGCGCATCACCTCGTCCATGCTGGCGCAGGGCACCTTGACGATGGAACTGCCGAAGAAGCCCAGTGCCGCCTCTTCGCTGAAGGTGCCGGCCGGGCCGAGGTAGGCCACGCGCGTGGGCGTCTCCAGTGCACGGCAGGCGCTCATGATCTCGCGCCAGATCGGCGCGACGTTGTCGTTCTTCAGCGGGCCAGGGTTGACGCTCTTCAGGCCGTCGATGACCTGGGCCTCGCGCTCGGGGCGGAACACCACCGAGCCTTCGCTCTTCTTGAGCTCGCCCACCTCCAGCGCCAGGCCGGCGCGGCGGTTCAGCAGGGCCAGCAGTTCGCGGTCGACGGCGTCGATCTTCTCGCGCAGGGCCAGCAGTTCGGGCCGCACGGCGGGGGCAGGGGAGGCGGAAGAGGTGTCGTCAGCCATGGCGGCGGGCAAATTCGTTCAGGTAGCCGACCAGGGCTTGCACGCCCTCGATCGGCATGGCGTTGTAGATCGAGGCGCGCATGCCGCCCACGCTCTTGTGGCCCTTGAGCTGCAGCAGGCCGGCCTCGCGGGCGCCGGCCAGGAAGGCGTCGTTGAGCGACTCGTCGCGCAGGAAGAACGGCACGTTCATGCGCGAACGGCCCTCGGGCGCCACCTTGTTGGCGTAGAAGCCGCCGCTGCCGTCCAGCGCGCCGTACAGCAGCTGCGCCTTGGCGTCGGCACGGCGCGACATCTCGGCCACACCGCCCTGGCGCTTGAGCCACTGGAACACCAGGCCGGCGATGTAGATGCCGTAGGTGGGCGGGGTGTTGAACATCGAGCCATGCGCGGCCACGGTCTTGTACTCGAACGCGCTGGGGCAGATCGGCAGCGCGCGGTCGAGCAGGTCCTCGCGCACGAACACCAGCGTCAGCCCGGCCGGGCCGATGTTCTTCTGCGCGCCGGCGAAGGCCAGGCCCACGCGCGACCAGTCGATGCCGCGCGACAGGATGTGGCTGGAGCAGTCGACCACCAGCGGCGCGTCGCTGCCGAGCGCGGCCAGGTCGGGCAACTCGCCGTACTCCACGCCGTGGATGGTCTCGTTGCTGCACAGGTGCACGTAGCTGGCGCCGCGGCGCAACTGCCAGCTGCTCGGGGCAGGGCGCGAGGTGTGGCCGTCGGCCTCGTTGCTGGCGGCAATGGCCACGTCGGCGTACTTGCGCGCCTCGCCGGCCGACTTCTTCGACCAGGCGCCGGTGACCACCACGTCCACCGCACCACCGCGCGACAGGTTCAGCGGCACGATCGCGTTCTCGCCCAGGCCACCACCCTGCATGAACAGGATGTGGAAGTGGGCGGGCACGGCCAGCAACTCGCGCAGGTCGCGTTCGGCGGCCTCGTGGATGGCGATGAACTCCTTGCCGCGGTGGCTCATCTCCATCACGCCCATGCCCGAGCCATGCCAGTCCAGCATCTCGGCGGCCGCTTCGCGCAGCACCTCTTCCGGCAGCACGGCCGGACCGGCCGAGAAGTTGTAGGGGCGGTGCGTGGTGCTCATCGGCGCAAGGGGTCGGGCAGGGCGGGGGTTACTTCTTGGCCGAGGCGGCGGCGGCAGGCGGCTTGACGCCGCCACCGGCCGGGGCGCTGCCCTGCTGTGCCGGCATGCCCAGCTTCTTGGCCACGCCCTGCTCCAGGGCCTTGAGCTTGGGCTCGATGGTGCTGCGGGTGTCTTCCACCAGCTTCTGGCTGAGCAGTTGCTGGCTCTGCGGCACGATCTCGCTGAACTTGCGGCTCACCGGCGATTCGAGCCAGGCCACCAGCGTCTTCAGCTCGTCTTCGCTGAACTTGTCTTCCAGCACCGGGCCGATGGTGGTGGCGGCCAGCTTCACCGCGCGCTCGCGCATGTAGGGCGCGTTGGCGTCGAAGAACTTCTTCACCTCGGCCTGGATGTCCTTGGCCAGCGCCTCGCGCTTGTCGGCCGGCTGCTGGCCCAGCGCACGGCCGGCGCCCTGCAGCAGCATCTGCGCCGGCTCGCCGATCAGCGAGGCGCCGATGTTCTCGAAGCCGGCCTGCTGCAGCTTCAGCACCTTGGCCACCAGTTCCTTCTTGGCCGGCGACGCGGCGGCCGCAGCGGCCGGGGCGGGCGCCGGTGCCGAGGCCGCGGCGGCGGCCTGGGCGAATGCGCTACCGGCGCTGCCGGCGATCAGGGCCAGGGTGATGGCCTGCGCCAGCGGTCGGAGAAACGTCATGCGGGATCCTGGTTCGGGGTGTCGTTGCCAGCCTCGGGCTCACCGTCGGTGCCGCCGTTGCCTTCGTCGTTGGCGTCGTTCTCGACGATGCGCTGCAGGCCGCTGAGCTTGCTGCCGTCGTCCAGCGCGATCAGCGTCACGCCCTGGGTGGCGCGGCCGAGTTCGCGGATCTCGGAGACACGGGTGCGCACCAGCACGCCCTTGTCGGTGATCAGCATGATCTCGTCGTTGGCGCGCACCAGCGTGGCGGCCACCACCTTGCCGTTGCGCTCGCTCTGCTGGATGGCGATCATGCCCTTGGTGCCGCGGCCGTGACGCGTGTACTCGACGATGCTGGTGCGCTTGCCGAAGCCGTTCTCGGTGGCCGTCAGCACGCTCTGCGTCTCGTCCTCGGCCACCAGCATGGCGATCAGGCTCTGACCGTCTTCCAGCATCATGCCGCGCACGCCGCGGGCCTGGCGGCCCATGGCGCGCACATCGTCCTCATCGAAGCGCACGGCCTTGCCGCCGTCGCTGAACAGCATCACGTCGTGCTTGCCGTCGGTGAGCGCGGCGCCGATCAGGTGGTCGCCCTCGTCCAGGTCGACGGCGATGATGCCGGCCTTGCGCGGGTTGCTGAACTCGTCGAGCGCGGTCTTCTTCACCGTGCCCAGCGCGGTGGCCATGAAGATGTAGTGGTCGCCCGGGAAGCTGCGGAACTCACCGGTCAGCGGCAGCACGACGGTGATCTTCTCGTCGGGCTGCAGCGGGAACATGTTGACGATGGGCTTGCCACGGCTGGCGCGGCCGCCCTGCGGCACTTCCCACACCTTCAGCCAGTAGACGCGGCCGCGGTTGCTGAAGCACAGGATCCAGTCGTGCGTGTTGGCGATGAAGAGCTGGTCGATCCAGTCGTCTTCCTTGGTCGCCGTGGCCTGCTTGCCGCGGCCGCCGCGCTTCTGGGCGCGGTACTCGGTCAGCGGCTGGCTCTTGATGTAGCCGGTGTGGCTCAGCGTCACCACCATGTCGGTGGGCGTGATCAGGTCCTCGGTGCCGAGCTCCTGCACGTTGTGCTCGATCACCGAGCGGCGCGCGCCGACCTTGGTCTGGCCGAACTCGGTGCGCAGCGCGATCAGCTCGTCACCGATGATGGTGGTCACGCGCTCGGGGCGGGCCAGGATGTCGAGCAGGTCGGTGATGACCGCCATCACGTCCTTGTACTCGCCGATGATCTTGTCCTGCTCCAGACCGGTCAGGCGCTGCAGGCGCATCTGCAGGATCTCGCCGGCCTGGTCGTCGGACAGGCGGTACAGGCCGTCGGGCTGCAGGCCGTAGCTGTCGGGCAGGCCCTCGGGGCGGTAGGCGCGGCTGCCGCCGGGCGCCGTGCCCTCGGTGCGGGTCAGCATCTCGCGCACCAGGCTGGAATCCCAGCCCTTGGCCATCAGCGCAGCCTTGGCCACCGGCGGCGTCGGGCTGTTCTTGATGGTCTCGATGAACTCGTCGATGTTGGCCAGCGCCACCGCCAGGCCTTCGAGCACATGGCCGCGCTCGCGCGCCTTGCGCAGCTCGTACACGGTGCGCCGAGTCACCACCTCGCGCCGGTGCTCCAGGAAGATCTCGAGCAGCTGCTTCAGGTTGCACAGCTTGGGCTGACCGTCGATCAGCGCCACCATGTTCATGCCGAAGCTGTCCTGCAGCTGCGTCTGCTTGTACAGGTTGTTCAGCACCACCTCGGGCACTTCACCGCGCTTCAACTCGATGACCACGCGCATGCCCGACTTGTCGGACTCGTCCTGCAGGTGGCTGATGCCTTCGAGCTTCTTCTCGCGCACCAGCTCGGCGATGCGCTCCAGAAGCGTCTTCTTGTTCACCTGGTACGGGATCTCGTCGACGATGATCGCCTGACGGGCACCGCGCTCCAGGTCCTCGAAGTGCACCTTGGCGCGCATCACCACCTTGCCGCGGCCGGTGCGGTAGCCCTCGCGCACCCCGTTCAGGCCGTAGATGATGCCGGCGGTGGGGAAGTCGGGCGCCGGGATGATCTGCATCAGCTCGTCGACCGAGGCCTCGGGCACCTTCAGCAGGTGCAGGCAGGCATCCACCACCTCGTTGAGGTTGTGCGGCGGGATGTTGGTGGCCATGCCCACCGCGATGCCGGCGCTGCCGTTGACCAGCAGATTGGGCAGGCGCGCCGGCAGCACGGTCGGCTCTTTCTCCGAGCCGTCGTAGTTGGGCGCGAAGTCGACCGTTTCCTTGTCGATGTCGGCCAGCATCTCGTGCGCGATCTTCGACAGGCGGATTTCGGTGTAGCGCATCGCCGCGGCGCTGTCGCCGTCGACCGAGCCGAAGTTGCCCTGGCCGTCCACCAGCATGTGGCGCAGGCTGAAGTCCTGGGCCATGCGCACGATGGTGTCGTACACGGCGGTGTCGCCGTGCGGGTGGTATTTACCGATGACGTCGCCGACGATACGTGCCGACTTCTTGTACGGCCGGTTCCAGTCGTTGTTCAGCTCGTGCATCGCGAACAGCACGCGCCGGTGCACCGGCTTCAGGCCGTCGCGCGCATCCGGCAGCGCACGGCCGACGATCACGCTCATCGCGTAATCCAGGTACGAACGCCGCATCTCCTCTTCGAGGCTGATGGGCAGGGTTTCCTTGGCGAAGGACGTCATGCGGGTGCGGCGGGCTGAAGCGCCGGGCATCGAGGACAGGCCCTTCCCGGCGTCCCGGGTGGGCAATCCGTCATTCTAAGCGGCGCCCGGTTGTCGCGGCCATGCAACATACCGGCGCGTTCAGCGCATCTGGTGGCTGAAAAACGAGTCTGCCGAAATGTGCGTGGCACAATGATTCATCGGTGGCAAACGCCTGCCGAACCGGGTGTTTGTCGGCTTTTCTTGCTTCCGATTTGGACGTTACGCAGTCATCTGCGGCTTTCCTCGAGA
Organism: Pseudaquabacterium inlustre; assembly: GCF_038066595.1. Taxonomy (NCBI): domain Bacteria; kingdom Pseudomonadati; phylum Pseudomonadota; class Betaproteobacteria; order Burkholderiales; family Sphaerotilaceae; genus Pseudaquabacterium; species Pseudaquabacterium inlustre. The sequence goes on along the minus strand of NZ_JBBUTH010000001.1, from coordinate 621,388 downwards.
GGAGAATCATGAAGAAACTGAACAAGGTGGCGGTGCTCTTCGCGTCGGCCGCAATCGCTGCGCCGCTCGCGGCCTTCGCTCAAGTCAGCACGGGTGGCGACAACTGGCGCGGCACGGATGGCACGGTGTGGAAGAACGGCACCAACGAGCTGTGCTGGCGCGATGCGCAATGGACGCCGGCCACGGCCGCCGAGCAGTGCGATGGCGCACTGAAGAAGGCTCCCCCGCCCGCTCCGGCCCCCGCGCCGCGCGTGGCTCCCCCGCCGCCCCCGCCGGCTCCGGCTCCCGCGCCGGTCGCTCCGGTGGCCCCGCCCGCTCCGGCTGCTGCGCCGGTCCCGGCCAAGCCCACCAGCGAGAAGGTGACCTTCGCCGCTGACGCCTTCTTCGACTTCGACAAGGCTGTGCTGAAGCCCGAAGCCAAGGCCAAGCTGGATGACCTGGTTGGCAAGACCGCCGCCGTCAGCCTGGAAGTCGTGATCGCCGTCGGCCACACCGACTCGGCCGGTACCGACGCTTACAACCAGAAGCTGTCGGTCAAGCGTGCCGAAGCCGTCAAGGCCTACCTGACCGGCAAGGGCATCGAGAAGAACCGCGTGTACACCGAAGGCAAGGGCGAGAAGAACCCCGTCGCCGACAACAAGACCGCCGAAGGCCGCGCGAAGAACCGCCGCGTGGAAATCGAAGTGGTCGGTACCCGCGCCGTCAAGTGATCCCGGGCCCCTCGGGGCCTTGCATCACTGCAGCAAACCCCGCCTCGGCGGGGTTTGTCGTTTCCGGACCCCGCACGCCGTCACCGGCTGGCGGGGTTTGTCGTTGGCGACGACTGGATGCCACCGCGCTCAGCGCGCCAGCTGGCGCTGGGCCGCCACCGCCCGCCCCAGGTCGATCACGGCCAGCGCGTAGTAGGCCGACCAGTTGTAGCGCGTGACGGCATAGAAGTTGGTGGTGCCGGCGATGTAGCTTGGCGCCGCGTCCCCGTTCTGCAGCTCCACCAGCGCCAGCGGGCCGCCATGGGCCTGGCCGGCGGCGTCGAGCTCGGCGCCGTGCTCGGCCAGCTGGGCGGCGCGCCAGCTGGGCAGGATGTCGGTGGCCAGCAGACTGGCGCGGGCCGCGGTGTCCACCGGCGGCTTGACGCCGAAATGGGTGGGCAGGTCGCGCTGCCAGCCATGCTCGGCCAGGTAATGCGCCACGCTGCCGATCACGTCGGCCGGGTTGGCCACCATGTCCACATGGCCGTCGCCGTCGAAGTCGACCGCGTAGCGGTTGATGCTGCCCGGCATGAACTGACCCAGGCCGATGGCGCCGGCGAACGAACCCTTGACGTTGGCCGGATCGATGCCCTCGCGCCGCGCCAGGGCCAGGAACTGGCCTAGCTCGTCGCGGAAGAACGGGCTGCGGTCCTTGCGACCGGTGGGGAAGTCGAGGCTCAGCGTGGCCAGCGCGTCCAGCACGCGAAAGCCGCCGGTCATGCGGCCGTAGTAGGTCTCCACGCCGATGATGCCCACCACCACCTCGGGCGGCACGCCATATCGGGCGTGCGCGGCGTCCAGCCAGCGCGCCTGCGCATCCCAGAAGGCCACGCCGGCCTGTACCCGCGCCGGCTCGACGAAACGCGCGCGGTAGGCGGCCCAGTTCTTCGCGGTGCCGGCCGGCGGCGGCATGATCAGCCGCTCCACCGCCGGCGCGCGGTGCGCTGCGGCCAACTGGGTCTGCGTCCATGCCGGGTCGAGGCCGTGGCGTTCGGCGATCTCGCGCGCCAGCGCCATTGCATCGGGCCGCTGCGCGTAGCTGGGGCCGGTGCTGGCGGTTGCGGCCTGGCGTGCCGCATGGGTTGCGTGCGCCGGCGGTTTGGCCTTCGCCTTGGGCTTCTGGCGCTTGGCCGGTGTGGCGGCCTGGCTGGCCAGCGCAGCGGCCAGCAGCAGTGCGGCCACCAGGACCGTGTGGCGCCGGTGCGTGACAGGCCGGCAGGCGGCGGGCGGGTTGATCGGGCGCATGGTCAGGAGCGGGAAGGGGGCGGGGCGTCGCCAACCGGCGTGGCAGGGTGGTCGACGTGGGTGGCCAGGGCGGATGGGACGGCCTGGGCGGGGGCCGCACAGGCCGGCAGGCGGGCGGCGGCCGCGCGCAGCGCACGCCACGCCCGGCGCTCGTCGGCGCGCAGTGCGCCGTGCGGGCGCGGCCCAAGCCCCGGCCCCGGCCCCGGCGCGTAACGCAGCTGCTCCAGCGTCAGCAGCGCCTGGGCCACCGCCTCAGCGGCCGGCCCGTCATGCCGCGCGCGCACGGCCGCCGCCAGCTGCCGCAGCGGCTGGTGCGGCCGGGCGGCCACGCCGGCGCGCTGCAAGGCGTGCAGCACGGCGCCGTGCAGGCGCTGGCGCGGGTCCTGCCGGTGGCGGTCACGCCAGGCCCACAGGGCGCCCACGCTGGCGGCGCCGGCCAGCAGCAGCACCAGCGCGCGCGCCAGATCGGCCGTGTCGGGCTGTGGCACGCCCAGGTGCTGCAGCAGGTCGAACTGCCGCGTGCGCGACCAGCCCATCACCCACAGTGTCCAGCGGTTGTCCAGGTTCTCCCAGGCGCGGCGCAGGCGGTCGGCCAGCGCCGGGTTCATCGTGCGCAGCGCGCCGGCCACCAGGCCCGGGCGGGGCGGCAGCGCGCGGCTGGCACGCACGCGCTCGGGGGCCACGGCGGCGGTGGGGTCGGCGCGCAGCCAGCCCGAGCCGGCCTGCCAGTACTCGGCCCAAGCGTGGGCATGGCTCTGGCGCACGATGCGCCAGCCGTCGGCATCGGGCGGTTCGGCGCCCTGGTAGCCGGTGACCACGCGCGCCGGCACGCCCATGGCCCGCATCACGGTGACGAAGGCGGTGGCGTAGTGCTCGCAGAAGCCTTCCTTGCCGTCGAACCAGAATTCGTCGATGGCGTCGCGGCCATAGGGCGGCGGCGCCAGCGTGTAGGCGTAGCCGCCCTGGCGCACCTGGGCCATCACCGCGGTGGCCAGCGTGCGCGGGTCGGCGCCGGCCAGCTGCTCGCGCACGCCGCGCGCCCAGGCCAGCACACGCGGGTTGTAGCCCTCGGGCAAGCGGCGCAGCGCGTCGAGCTCGGCCCCGTCGATGGCCAGGCCGTGCTGGAAGCGGGTGTGGGCTTCGGCGCGCAGGCGCAGGCGCTCGGTCACCAGCCGGTCGGTGCGCCACTGCAGGTCGGTGCCCTGCCAGACCGTCCAGTCGGGCAGCACCGGGGCGCTGCCGGCGCGCTGCGGCGTGGCCTCCAGCAGCGGCAGCAGTGGCAGGCGGATGGGCTCGAGCACCAGTTCATAGCCCAGCGGCGGGCCGCTGACCTGCAGGTCGGGCATGCGCTGCGGGTTGCGCGTGGTGGCGAACACCGAGGCGCTCCATTCCAGCCCGTCGAAGCGCGAGAGCACCGGGCCGCGGAAGTACAGGTCATCGGCCCGCAGCGCCGGCGCCTGGCCACCCGGCGCATCGAAGCGCACGCGAAAGGCGATGCTGTCGTCGTTGGCCAGCTCGGACACGCCGCCCAGGCGCAGCGAGCCCGACAGCCCGGTGCGGCCCACGCTGTCGTGCGGCAGGCCCCACAGCGGGCCCAGGCGCGGGAACAGGACGAACACCACGGCCATGACCGGCAGGCCCAGCAGCGCCGAGCGTAGCGCCACCCGGCCGGCGCGCGCCAGCGGCGGCCGGCCTACCGGCATGTGGGCCAGCACCAGCGCGGTCAGCAGGCCCCAGGTGGCCACCAGCATGGCCAGTGCCGTGAGCAGCGACTGCGAGTACAGCGCGTTCGTCAGCACCAGGAAGAAGCCGAGGAAGAACAGCACCATCGCGTCGCGCCGCGCGCGCAGCTCCAGCGTCTTGAGTGCCAGCAGCACCACCAGCAGCGTGACCCCGGCCTCGCGCCCGAGCAGCGTGCGCTCGGTCAGCAGCGTGAGCGCCACCGCCACGCCCAGCACCACCACCACGGTCCAGCGGCCCGGCAGGCTGGCGCCGCGCAGCGCGATCTGTGCCCGCCACAGCAGCACCAGCGCGGTGAGCGCGCCGCACCACAGCGGCAGGTGGCCCAGGTGCGGCAGCGTGATCCAGCCGATCAGCAGCAGCTGGAACAGCGTGTCGCGCGTGTCACGCGGCCACTGGCGCCAGGGCTGCCAGCGCCCCGGGCGCAGCGGTGCGGTGGCGTCGGCCGGGGTGGGCGTGGGGGCGCTCATCGGCCAGCCTCGCCGGGGTGCGGCCCGCCGCCGGCCGGGCCCGGCTGCCACAGCGCCAGGGCCTGCAGGGCGCTGCGGCGCTGCGCGTCGCCGGCGGCCCGTGGCAACTCGCGGCCGGGCAGGCGCAAGGCGTAGGGCAGGCCCTGGTGCTCGGCGGCCAGCACCCAGGCGGCCAGGCGCGACAGCCGGGCCTCGGGATCGCTGGTGGCCAGGCCGGTGGCCGCGCCGCCGCTGCCGCAGCGCTGCCAGTCGAGCACCAGTGCGCGGCTGGCGCTGCCGCGCATGTCGCGGCTGACCAGTGCGCCGCTGTGGGCCACCTTCTTCCACACCACCTGGCGCAGCGTGTCGCCGCGGCGCCAGGGGCGCACGCCGTCGAACTCGCCCCCGCCGGCATGGGCCGGCACGGGCAGGGCGCCTTCGCCGGCCGGCTCGCCCGCGGGCAGCGGCGGGGCGGGCTGCTCGGGCGCGGGGTAGACCAGCAGTTCGGCGGCCGGCCGCCAGACGCTCCAGGCGCGGAACAGGCCCAGCGGAAAGTGCGTCTCGATGCGCAGCGTGGGCAGTGCGTGGCGGCCGCGCCGTGGCGCGGTCATCTGCAGCCGCGCGATGCTGCTGCCCAGCGCCGGCACGTCGCAATGCGCCAGGCCCCGCGCACCGTCGCGCAGCGCGGTCAGTGCGCTGCCGTACAGCCCCAGGCCCACGCCATGGCGCTCGTGGCCGGGGTTGTCGATGACGATCTCGAGTGTGGCCGGCTCGCCGGCGAACACCGGCTGCGGCGGACGCAGGTGCAGCACCAGGCGGCGCAGGTTGCCGTGGGTCTGGTGCATGGACACCAGGGCCGCGCCGGCCAGCAGGAACGTGAGCGCATAGCCCAGGTTGAGCTGGTAGTTGATCGAGGCCAGCAGCATCACCAGCAGCGTGAGCGCGAAGCCCCAGCCAGCGCGCGTGGGCAGGATGTAGAGGTTGCGCTGGGTCAGCTGCCAGCTGTCACGGCGCGGCAGGCGGTTCTCGAGCCAGTGGCGAAACCGGCCGCGCAGCGTCATGGGATGCCGACGGCCTCGATCATCGCCCGCACCTGCTCCACGCGGCCGCGGCCGGCGCTGTGCAGCGGCACCAGGCGGTGCGCGGCGGTCTGCGGCAGGATGGCCTGAATGTCGTCGGGCGCGGCGTAGTCGCGCTGCGCCAGCAGCGCACGGGCGCGCGCGGCACGCAGGATGGCGATGCCCGCGCGCGGGCTCAGGCCTTCCACGAACCACTGGCCCGAGCGCGTGGCGGCGATCAGCGCCTGCAGGTAATCGAGCAGCGCATCCGACACATGCACGCGGCCCACCGCGGCCTGCGCGGCCTGCAACTGCGCCGCGTCCATCACCGGCGCCAGGCGTTCCACCAGGTGGCGGCGGTCCTCGCCGGCCAGCAGCGCGCGCTCGCTGGCGCGGTCGGGGTAGCCCAGGCTGATGCACATCAGGAAGCGGTCGAGCTGGCTCTCGGGCAGCGGGTAGGTGCCGAGCTGGTCGCTGGGGTTCTGCGTGGCGATGACGAAGAAGGGCGCCGGCAGCGGCCGGGTCTCGTTCTCCACCGTGACCTGGTGCTCCTCCATGGCCTCGAGCAGCGCGCTCTGGGTCTTGGGGCCGGCGCGGTTGATCTCGTCGGCCAGCAGCACCTGAGTGAAGACCGGGCCTTGATGGAAGGCAAAGGCATCGCGCTGGCGCTCGAACACACTGACCCCGATGAGGTCGGTGGGCATCAGATCGGCGGTGAACTGCACGCGGGCGAACTTCAGCCCCAGCGACACGGCCAGCGCATGCGCCAGCGTGGTCTTGCCCACGCCGGGCAGGTCTTCGATCAGCAGGTGTCCGCCGGCCAGCAGGCAGGCCAGGCAGTCGTCGATCTGTGCCCGCTTGCCCACGATCACCGTGCTAATCTGATCTGCAAGACGGGTGAGCTGCTGCGCAAGCATGGGTTCAGGCATGCGCGGCACCATACCGGAAAAACCGAGGAGCCATTTCATGTCCACCGCCTTCTACACCCATGCGGATTGCCGTCTGCACGACATGGGTGCGGGCCATCCGGAGTGCCCGCAGCGGCTCGACGCGATCAATGATCAACTGCTCGCCTCGGGCATCGACATGGCGCTCGACCACCGCGAGGCGCCGCTGGCCACGCTGGAGCAGATCGAGCGGGCGCACACCGCGCACTACGTGATGCAGCTGAAGGATTTCCTGGAGCAGATTCAGGCCAGCGGCGAGCCGCGCCACCTGGACCCCGACACCGTGGCCTGCCCCGGCACCTGGCGCGCGGCGCTGCGCTCGGCGGGCGCGGCCATCGCGGCCACCGAGGCCGTGGTGAAGGGCGATGTGGAGAACGCCTTCTGCTCGGTGCGCCCGCCCGGCCACCACGCCACGCGCGACGAGACGATGGGCTTCTGCTTCTTCAACAACGTGGCCATCGCGGCGCGCCATGCGCTGGACGTGCTGGGGCTGGAGCGGGTGGCGATCATCGACTTCGATGTGCACCACGGCAATGGCACGGAGGACATCATCGCCGGCGATGACCGCGTGCTGATGTGCAGCTTCTTCCAGCATCCGCTCTACCCCAACAGCGGCGCGGTGCCCAAGGGCGAGAACATGGTCAACGTGCCGATCCCGCCGTACACCCGCGGCATGGAGGTGCGCGAGATCATCGACGTGATGTGGATGCCGCGGCTGGAAGACTTCCGTCCGCAGATGATCTTCATCTCGGCCGGCTTCGATGCGCACCGCGAGGACGACCTGGGCCAGCTGGGCCTGGTGGAGGCCGACTACGAGTGGATCACGCGCCGGCTGAAGGACGTGGCCGACCGGCATGCGAAGGGCCGCATCGTCAGCGTGCTGGAGGGCGGCTATGTGCTGAGCGCGCTGGCGCGCAGCGTGGTGGCGCATGTGCGCGTCTTGGCCGACGTTTGATGCTGTCTGCTTGCTGCAGGTGATCGCTGTGCGGTCACCTGCACGAGGCCGAGGCCACCGGGCGGCCGGCTGACTCCGTGTCCTCCGGGCCTGCGGCCCTCCCCCTCTTACCTACGTCAGCCAGCCGCCCGGCGTCCTCGGCCCGAGGCACCGCGCTTGGCGGCGATCGCTTGCGACGGCTTGCGTGCTCGGGTGGCTTTGGTTGCCTGGGGCTTGGCCTGGGCTGCCAGCGCCAGGTACTCCTGGAAACTGTCGCGCAGGTACAGCGCGAACTGCTCGGGGTCGGGCATCAGTTCGCGGCAGGAGGTGGGCGAGATCACCACGCGGCCGTCGTAGCGCGTCACCGCGAAGGCCAGGCCCAGGCCGTCGGTGATGGGCACGATGGCCGAGGTGTAGGTCATGCGCGCGCCGCACAGGTATTGCGGCTGCGCCGGGGCCGGGATGTGGGTGATGGTGCAGTGCGCCGGTGGCGCGCGGCGGCCCAGTTGGGCGCCGGCGCGCTGGGCCAGGCGGCGGCTCCAGGCCAGCATCGTGGCCGAGGCCTGCTCGCCGGCCTCGCGCCACTCGCGGCTGCCCAGCGCCTGGGCCACGGCATCGGGCGCGGCATGGCGCTGGTCGCGGATGGCGGCCAGCCGTTCGATCGGGTCGGCCAGGTCGGTGTGCAGGGCCAGGTGGCGCCAGGTCGGGCCGTCGTCGACGTGGCCGTCGGCATCGTGGCCGGCCGGGGAGATGGCGCTCAGGCCGTGGCCCTCGGGCAGTTCGCCATGGTGGTCGAGGTAGCGGCGCAGCGCGCCGCCGCAGACGGCCAGCACCGCGTCGTCCAGCGTGGCGCCGGGCACCAGGCCGCGCACGCTGTCGAACTCGGCATCGGTGAAGCGGCGGGTCTCGAACACGCGGTGCGGCGACACCACCGAGTTGAAGCGCGTGGGCGCCAGGTGCTCGGGGCGCAGCAGCATCTCGCGCGCCAGCGCGGCCGCGGCCGGTGCCACATGGCTGGCCACGCGCCACAGCGGGCGCGCCAGGCGCAGCGGCGCGCTGGCCGACTGCACGGCGCCACGCGCTACCAGGGCCAGCCGGCCGGGCGGGCTGTCGGCGAACCAGGGCTCGGGCGGGCCGCTGTCGGCGGCGGTGGCGTCGGTGTCGTGCAGCAGCGCGGTCAGCGCGCTCACGGCGCCCAGGTCGATCGCCGCCAGGTGGGTCTTGAGCAGCAGCGCGAAGCTGCCCACCGGCAGATCCAGGAAGCTGTCCAGGCCCTCGATGACGTAGAGCTCCCACAACGGGCGGTCGAGGTCGAGCGCGCGTGCGTGGATGCGCGAGGCCTGGATGCAGAACTGGCGCCAGTCGCCCGGCTTGGGCAGGGCGATGTGGCGCACGTGGTATTCGAGGTCGAAGTTCTCGTCGTCGACCCAATACGGATGGTCCAGCCCCAGCGGCACGCGCTGCAGGCGTTGGCGGAACAGCGGTGCGCGGTGCAGCCGCCGTTCCAGATGCGCCAGGATCTGCTTGAAGCGCACCACGCCGCCGGGCGCGGTGCTCTGGTCGTAGATGTGCAGCAGGCTGACGTTGGCGTTCGAATGCGCCGTGTCGGCGTACAGGTAACCGGCGTCGTGCCCGCTGAGCTGGCGCATCGTGGCGGCCTTCAGGCGATCAGGCCGCGGCGGCCTCGGTGGCCGGGGCGGCGCTCACCACCGGGGCGGCGGCCGGGCGGCGGGCGGCGCGCGGCTTGGCCGGGGCCTTGGCGACAGTCTTGGGGGCGGCAGGCTGGGCCACGGCCTTCACGGCGCGGCGCACCGGCTTGGCGGCGGCCTTCACCACCTCGGCCAGCGGGGTGGCGGGCTTGGCGGCTGCAGCGCGGCGGGCGGGCGCCTTGGCCGGGGCCTTGGTGGCGGCTTTCGGCGCGGCCTTGGCGGCCTTGGCCGTCTTGGCACGGGCGGCCTTGGGGCCGGCGGCGCTGCGGGCCAGCTTGCCGGCGCCATCGGCCAGGCGCTCGGTCAGCGCCAGCGCGGCCTGCGCGCCGGGCAGCGTGATGCGGGCGGCGGTGTCCAGGCCGCTGGCCAGCACGCGGTTGTCCACGCCTTCGGCGAGTTGGGCCACGCGCTTGACCTGGGCGGTGACGCCCTTGGCGGCCACGCTGATGGCCTGCTCGGTGCGGTCGCTGAGCAGGTCGATGCCCTGGTCGGCCATGCGGCCGGCGCGGCTGCTGGTCTGGCCCAGGGCCGAGGCCAGGCGCGGCGCGTAGGGCTGGGTGCGGGCCACGGTGGGGGCGGCCACGCGTTGCTGGATCACGGCCACCAGGCGATGACCGCCGGCGCGGTAGGCGCCCACGGTGGCTTCGGCGGCCTGGGTGGCGGTGGCCACGGTTTGCAGGGTGACGGCGCGCAGAGTCTGACGGCTCATGATGTCCTCGCTGGGTAGTTTGACAAGATCTGGTGGGGCCCGGGACCGGGTGACTGCCGATGGCGATCACCCCGCGAGCCCGTGACCGCACTGTCGCCCCGCGGGCCTAGGGGGCGAAACCCAAAACCCGCCGCGCGGCCTAGGGTGTGCACTCCAGTCGAGACGCCGATGGCCGGCACTGCCGCGCGCCCTCGCGCCGGGTGGGCGGGCCGGCCCGCACGGTCCGCGGGTCTTGACCGCGCTCAAGGGCGGGCGGGGCGCTGCGGTGCAGCATGCCGGCATGAGCGATGCCACCGCAGTTGCCGCCGCCCCGGCGCCGCCGGACCCGGCCGCCGCCGGGGCGCCGGTGGTGTTCCGCGCCCGTGGCCTGGGCAAGACTTACCAGGCCGGCGACGTGCCGGTGCTGGCGCTGCGCGATGTGGACCTGGACATCCGCCGCGGCGAGTTCCTGGTGCTGCTGGGCCCGTCGGGCAGCGGCAAGAGCACGCTGCTGAACATCGTGGGCGGGCTGGAGGTGGCCTCGGCCGGCACGCTGTTCTACGAGGACCACGAACTCACCCGCGCCGACGACGCCGAACTCACCCGCTACCGCCGCGAGCATGTGGGCTTCGTGTTCCAGTTCTACAACCTGATCCCCAGCCTCACCACCTGGGAGAACGTGGCGCTGGTCACCGACATCGTGGCCGACCCGATGCCCATCGACGAGGCCCTGGCCCAGGTGGACCTGCTGCCGCGGCGCGACCACTTTCCGGCGCAACTCTCGGGCGGTGAACAGCAGCGCGTGGCGATTGCCCGTGCCATCGTCAAGCGCCCGCAGGTGCTGCTGTGCGACGAGCCCACCGGCGCACTCGACTACGCCACCGGCAAGCGCGTGCTCGAAACCATTGCCCGCGTCAACGCCACCCTGGGCACCACCACGGTGGTGATCACGCACAACGCCGCCATCGCGCAGATGGCCGACCGCGTGGTGCACCTGGGCGACGGCCGCATCCAGCGCATCGAGGTGAATGCGCACAAGGTCGACCCGTCGGCCCTGAGTTGGTAGGCCGGCCATGAAGGCGCTGGACAGAAAGCTGCTGCGCGACCTGCGCCTGATGTGGAGCCAGGCGCTGACCATCGCGCTGGTGGTGGCCAGCGGCATCGGCGGCTTTCTGACCAGCCTGTCCGCCGTGGATTCGCTGGATGCCGCGCGCGAGGCCTATTACGCCCAGGGCCGGTTTGCCGAGGCCTTTGCCACCGTCAAGCGCGCGCCGCTGGCGCTGGCCGAGCGGCTGCGCTCCGTGCCTGGCGTGGCCGATGTGCAGACCACCATCGAGCAGGTGGTGCGCATCACCGTGCCCGGCAGCAGCGATCCGGTGCTGGGCCAGCTGATCGGCGTGGACCGGCGCAACCCGCCGCGCTTGAACCTCGTCACCGTGGTGGCGGGCCGTGGCCTGCAAGCTTCAAGCACCGATGGCGCCGTGATCGAGGCCCTGGTCAGCCAGGGCTTCGCCCAGGCCCGTGGCCTGCAGCCCGGCGCCACGGTGCAGGCGCTGGTGAACGGCCGGCTGCGCACGCTGCGCATCGCGGGCTGGGCGCTGTCGCCCGAGTTCATCTTCGCCGGCCTGTTCGGCATGCCCGACCAGCGCGGCTTCGGCGTGTTCTGGGTCGACCACGATGCGCTGGCCGCCGCCTACGACATGGACGGCGCCTTCAACCGCGCGGCCGTGCGCCTGGCGCCGGCCGGCGCGCGCACGGTGAGCGAGCGCGCGGTGCTGGACGGCATGAGCGCGCTGCTGGCACCCTATGGCGGCAGCGAGCCACTGGGCCGCGAACACCAGATCTCGCACGCCATGCTGGACAACGAGATCAACGAGCAGCGCGTGCTGGGTACGGTGCTGCCCAGCATCTTTCTGGCGGTGGCGGCCTTTCTGCTGAATGTGGTGGTCAGCCGCCTGGTCAGCACCCAGCGCGAGCAGATCGCCGCGCTCAAGGCGCTGGGCTACCCGAACGCCGCGATCGCCCGGCACTACCTGCAGCTGGTGGGCCTGATCGCGCTGGTGGGGCTGGTGCTGGGCGTGGCGCTGGGCGACTGGCTGGGCGGCCAGCTGATGGGCCTGTATGGCGAGGTGTTCCACTTTCCCGCCATGGTGCACATGGTGGACCCGGCCCTGGTGCTGCTGGCCGGCGGCATCACGCTGGCCACCGCGGTGGCGGGCACGCTCAGCGCCATCCTGGCCACGGTGCGGCTGACGCCGGCCGAGGCCATGCGGCCGCCGTCGCCCGGCCACTTCAAGCCCACGCTGGCCGAGCGCGCGGGCTTCACGCGCATGACGCCGGCGCTGCGCATGATCCTGCGCAACATGGAGCGCAAGCCGCTGCGCACGGGCCTGGGCATCGTGGGCGTGGCGGCGGCCGTGGCCATCGTGGTGATGGGCAACTTCTTCCGCGACGCCATCGGCCTGATCGTCGACACCGAGTTCACGCTGAAGATGCGCAGCGACGTGTCGGTGTGGCTCACCGAGCCGGCCGACGACCGCATGGCGCTGCAGCTGGCGCGCCTGCCCGGCGTGCTGGCGGTGGAGAGCACACGCTTCGTCGAGGGCACGCTGGTCTCGGGCCACCGGCGTGAGCGCATCCTGGTGCGCGGTATGCCGGAAGTGCCCGATCTCTACCGCATCGTCGACGTGGACGGCCAGGCGGCCTTGCCATCGGCCAACGGCCTGCTGCTCACCGACCGCCTGGCCGACAAGCTGGGCGTGCGCGTGGGCGATGTGGTGCAGCTCACGCTGCCCACCGGCCGGCGCCGCGTGCTGCAGCTGCCGGTGGACGGCCTGGTGCGCGAGATGATGGGCCTGAACGCCTACATACGCCGCGATGCGCTGAACCGTGCCTTGGGCGATGGCGACCTGTCCAGCGGCTTCGTCATCAGCCTGGAGCGCGGACGCGAGGCCGAGTTCCTGGCCGCCACGCAGAAGGTGCCGGCCGTCAGCGGCGCCTTCAGCAAGGCCACGATGCTGCGCAACATGCAGGAGATCACCGCGCGCAACATCCGCATCATGAGCAGCGTGCTCACGCTGTTCGCCAGCGTCATCGCGGTGGGCGTGGTCTACAACAACGCCCGCATTGCGCTGGCCGAGCGGGCGTGGGAGCTGGCCAGCCTGCGCGTGCTGGGCTTCACCCGCGGCGAGGTCACGGCCCTGCTGCTGGGCGAGATGGCGCTGCAGATCGCCGTGGCGCTGCCGCTGGGCATGCTGCTGGGCCGTGGCCTGGTGGGGCTGACCGCGCAGCTGCTCAAGAGCGACCAGTTCTTCTTCCCGGTGGTCATCTCGCCGGCCACTTATGCCATGGCCGCGCTGGCCGTGGTGGGCGCGGCGCTGGCCAGTGCCGCCGTGGTGCGGCGGCGCATCCACCGCATCGACATGGTCTCGGCGCTGAAGACGCGGGACTGACTCTCGGACACGCCTTGCCATGAAACGCAACACCCGCATCACGATCGCCGTCGCCGGCGCCATCACGCTGGCCCTGCTGGCCTGGGCCTTTGCGCCGCGCCCGCTGGCGGTGGAGGTGGCCACGGTGGCCAAGGGGCGCTACGAGCAGGCCGTGGTCGAGGACGGCCGCACGCGGCTGCGCGACCGCTACGCCGTCACCGCGCCGCTGGCCGGCCGGCTGGCGCGCATCGCGCTGCGCGAGGGCGATGCGGTCAGCGTCGGCCAGGTGCTGGCCGAAATCACACCGCAGCCCGCGCCCATGCTCGACGCACGCACCCGCGCCGAGTTGCAGGCGCGCGAGGCCAGCGCCCGCGCCGGCGTGCAGCGCGCCATCGCCGGCGTGGGCCAGCAGAAGGTGGCGCTGGCCCAGGCCAGGACGGATCTGGCGCGCAGCGAGCAGCTGGCGCAGCAGGGCTTCGTGGCGCCCACCAAGCTCGACAGCGACCGCCTGGCCGTGCAGGCCGCGCAGCAGGCCCTGGCCGCCGCCGAGCAGGCCCAGCATGTGGCCGAGCACGAGGTGCAGCAGGCGCGCGCCGCCTTGCTGGCCAGCGCACCGGCCGGCACGGCGGGCGGCCAGCCCTTTGCCGTGCGCGCCCCGGTGGCCGGCCGGGTGCTGAAGATCCACCAGGTCAGCGAGAACACCGTGGCACCGGGCACCGTGCTGCTGGAGCTGGGCGACACCGCGCGGCTCGAGATCGTGGCCGAGCTGCTGACCACCGAGGCGCTGGCGCTGACATCCGGCGCGCCGGTGCGCATCGACCGCTGGGGCGGTGCGGGCGAGCTGCAGGCGCGGGTGCGCCAGGTCGAGCCGGCGGGCTTCACCAAGGTCTCGGCGCTGGGTGTGGAGGAGCAGCGCGTCAACGTGCTGATCGACCTGACGAGCCCGCCCGAACAGTGGCGCGCACTGGGCGACGGCTACCGCGTGGGCGTGCGCGTGCTGACGCAGCAGCGCGACGGCGTGCTGATGGTGCCGGTGAGCGCGGTGTTCCCGGTGCCGGGCCAGGCCGCGGTGAACGGCCAGGCGGCGGTGTTCGCGCTGGTTGATGGCCACGCCCGGCTGAAGAACATCACCCTCGGTGGCCGCAACGGCCAGCAGGCCTGGGTGAGCAGCGGCCTGGCCGAGGGCGAGACGGTGATCGTCTACCCGCCGGCCGCGGTGGCCGATGGCGTGCGGGTGAAGGCGAGGGCGGTGCCTACGCTGTCGGCAGGAGGCTGACCGCCGCTGACGCTGCGACTGCGCGCTAGCATGCCGGCCATCATGCGATTCGAAGGCACCCTCACGCGCTGGGACGACGCGCGCGGCTTCGGCTATCTGGAATCGACCCAGGGCGGTGAGCCCATCTGGGTGCACATCCGGGCGATCAGCGGACTCGACGGCCGGCCCAGGCTGGGTCAGCGCTTCAGTTTCGAGGTGGAGCCCGGGCAGCAGGGCAAGAAGCGCGCGGCGCGGGTGACGCCGCTGCGGTCATCGGCGCCGCCCCCGCGTGCGCGGCGCTCCGAGGCCGCGGCCTTCGGCACGGCCAGTCTGTTCGTGCTGCCGGCCTTCGTGGTCCTGGCCCTGGCCGTGGCCTATGTCTGGCGGCCTCCGTTCTGGCTGGGCTGGCTGTACTTGGGGGCCAGTCTCGCGGCCTTCGCCAGCTATGCGGTGGACAAGTCGGCGGCCGAGCGTCAGGCCTGGCGGGTGCGCGAGAGCACGCTGCACGGTCTGTCGCTGATCGGCGGCTGGCCCGGCGCGCTGCTGGCCCAGCAACTGCTCAGGCACAAGACGGTGAAGCGGGAATTCCGGACCATGTTCTGGCTGACGGTGGCGCTCAATGTGACGGCCTTCGTGGCCGGCAGCGTCTGGCTGGCCCGGCAGAACGCCGGCTGAAACGACGCATTCAGACCGGCAGGGCGTCGTGGGTGAGCAGCTTGTAGGCCATGCCCGGCAGGCCGGCGGGCTGGAACGGGCGCCACTGGCCTTCGGGCAGGGCCAGGCGGTCGGCCACCACGCACATCACCATGGCGTTGAAGCCCAGGCCGGTGTGGCTGCCGGCCACGCGGATGTTCTCCACCTGGGTGTCGGGGCCGTCCACCGTGGCTTCCTGTGGCGGCACCACGCCATCGCTGATCGAGTACAGCGCGCTGATCGGCACCGGCGGCAGCTGGTGCTCGCGCAGACGCTTGGCGCGCGGCTGCATCACGTGCACCTCGGGGCCCATCGGGTGGGCGATCATGCGGTACAGCGCCTTGACCAGCGGCGGCGAGCGGCTGCCTTCGGGGTCGACACTGATCGGGCTGCCCAGCGTGATGACCTGGCGCACGCACTCGCTGGCCTGCAGCGCGCCGTACATCGAGAACACGCCGCCCAGGCTCCAGCCCACCAGGCTGACCTTTCGGCCGGTCTTGTGGTGCAGGTAGCGGATCTTCTTTTCCAGCGCCTCGGCATGGCGGCGCTGGAAGCCGATGTTGCGACCCAGGCCCCAGGTCTGCACGTCGTAGCCGCGGCCACGCAGAAACAGCTTCAGCGCCACCAGCGTGCCCTCGTCGGCCATGAAGCCGGGCAACAGCAGCACCGGGTGGCCGTCGCCCGGCTGGGCCGTGGCCAGCAGCGGCCAGGCCATCGGCAACATGGCCATCTCCAGCAGCGCACGCCACTCGATCAGCGAGTGCCAGGTGTGCGGTGCGCCGCGGTGCGGATGTCGGGTGGCCATCGGTGGACAGGATGACGATACGGTGACCGGCATTGTCCGCCCCGTCCTGGGGCGTTCTTCGGGAGAGACGTCTAGAGGAATCCCTGCATTTGTCAGATGAATGCGTCACCTCCGGGACAATGGGCCGATGCATGACACCCCGGCCGAAGCCTGGTTTGCCGCACGCGGCTGGACGCCCTTCGCGTTCCAGCGCGAGGTGTGGCAGGCCATGGCCGAGGGCCGCAGCGGCCTGCTGCATGCCACCACCGGCGCCGGCAAGACCTATGCGGTGGGCCTGGGGGCCGTGCTGCGAGGTCCTCGCGAGGCGGCGCAGGCCCCGCCGCTGGGATTGATGTGGATCACGCCGATGCGCGCGCTGGCGGCCGACACGCAGCGCGCGCTGGCCGCGCCGCTGGCCGATCTGGCGCCGGCCTGGACGCTGGGCCTGCGCAGCGGCGACACACCCGGCGCCGAACGTGCGCGGCAGGACCGGCGCCTGCCCACGGCCCTGGTGACCACGCCCGAATCGGCCACGCTGCTGCTCACCAAGGCCGATGCACGCCAGCTGCTGCGCGGCGTGCACACCGTGGTGGTGGACGAGTGGCACGAGATGGTGGGCAACAAGCGCGGCGTGCAGGTGCAGCTGCTGCTGGCCCGGCTGCAGGCCTGGAACCCGAAGCTGGTGGTCTGGGGCCTGTCGGCCACGCTGGGCAACCTGGAAGCGGCCATGGCCATGCTGCTGGGCACTAGGGCCCGCCGGCCGGCGCCGCGCCTGGTGCGCGGTCGCATCGACAAGACCCTGGTCATCGACACACTGCTGCCGACCCAGCCGGGGCGCTTCTCCTGGGGCGGGCACCTCGGTGCGCAAATGCAGCAGCCGGTGGCCGACGAGATCGCACGCACCGCGGCCGAGGGCGGCAGCACGCTGGTGTTCACCAATGTGCGCTCGCAGGCCGAGGCCTGGTACCAGCTGCTGCTCAGCGCACGCCCGGAGTGGGCGGGCGAGATCGCGCTGCACCACGGCTCGCTGGACAAGGCCGTGCGCGAATGGGTGGAGGCGGGCCTGAAGGCCGGCACGCTGAAGGCCGTGGTGGCCACCTCGTCGCTCGATCTGGGCGTGGACTTCCTGCCGGTGTCGCGCGTGCTGCAGATCGGCTCGGCCAAGGGCGTGGCACGTCTGCTGCAGCGCGCCGGCCGTTCGGGCCACCAGCCGGGCCGGCCCAGCCGCGTCACGCTGGTGCCCACCAATACGCTGGAGCTGATCGAGGCCGTGGCCGTGCGCCGCGCCGTGGCCGCCGGCCGCGTGGAGCCGCGCCAGGCGCCCGAGCAGCCGCTGGACGTGCTGGTGCAGCACCTGGTGACGGTGGCGCTTGGCGGCGGATTCGACGCCGATGCGCTGTACGACGAGCTGCGCCGCGCCTGGAGCTACCGCGCGCTGCCGCGCGAGGCCTTCCAGTGGGCGCTGGACTTCGTGGTGCGCGGCGGCGACTCGCTGGGCGCCTATCCCGAGTACCACCGCGTGGTGCTGCGCGACGGCGTCTACCGCGTGGAAGACCGCGGCATCGCGCTGCGCCACCGGCTGCAGGTGGGCACCATCGTCGGCGAGAGCTCGATGCTGGTGAAGTGGTTCTCGTCGGCCGGGATGGGTGGGACCCTGGGCCAGATCGAGGAAGGCTTCATCGCCCGGCTGAACAAGGGCGACTGCTTCGTCTTCGCCGGTCGCGTGCTGGAGTACGTGCGCACGCAGGACATGGTGGCCTTCGTGAAGAAGAGCAGCGGCAAGCGCGGCGTGGTGCCCAGCTGGCAGGGCGGCAAGATGCCGCTGAGCAGCGAGCTGGCCGATGCCACGCTGGCGGTGCTGGCGGGCTGTGCCGAGCCCGGCGCGCTGGACCGCGCCACCGACCCCGAACTGCAGGCCGCGCGGCCGATGCTGCAGGCCCAGGCGCGGCTGTCGCGCCTGCCCACGCCGGGCACGCTGCTGCTGGAGCAGTACCGCTCGCGCGAAGGCCATCACCTGTTCATCTACCCGTTTGCCGGGCGCTTCGTGCACCTGGGCCTGGCCAGCCTGCTGGGCTGGCGGCTGGCGCGCGCGCGGCCCAACACCTTTTCGATCAGCATCAACGACTACGGCTTCGAGCTGCTGTCGGCCGATGCGGTCGACATCACCGGCCTGCTCGACCACAGCTTGCTGGCCGGCGACGAGGCCGATGATGCCCTGCTGCACGACGTGCTGGCCAGCCTGAACAGCAGCGAGCTGGCGCTGCGGCGCTTTCGCGAGATCGCCCGCGTGGCCGGCCTGGTGTTCACCGGCTACCCCGGCGCGCCCAAGAGCACGCGGCAGCTGCAGGCCTCGTCGGGCCTGTTCTACGAGGTGTTCCGCAAGTACGACCCCGGCAACCGCCTGCTCGGCCAGGCCGATGCCGAGGTGCTGGCGCAGGAGCTGGACATCGCCCACCTGGCCGCCAGCCTGGCGCGCATGCGCGCCCAGCGCATCGAGGCCGTGACGCTGGCCGCGCCCAGCCCGTTCGCGCTGGCGCTGATGGTCGAGCGCTTCCGCGAGCAGCTGTCCACCGAGAAGCTGGCCGACCGGCTGGCGCGCATGGTGGCCGAATCGGAAGCGGTGCTGGATGCAGCCGCGGTGTCTGCGCCAGCCTCCGGGCCCGCACCGCGCCGTCGGCGCCGAACTGGGCCGGCTTCGGCCGCCTGATCGGCGCATTGCCGCGCGCCGGCCGGGCCACCATGGCGCCTGGGTGGGCTCTGGTGCATGCCGGGGCTGCCCCGTCCATTCCAAACCCCGACGCCACGGCCCACTCCGATGAACCTGCTGCACCCGCTGCGACACGGCCAGCGCTTCGCCTTTGCGCTGGTGCTGGTGCTGGCCGTGGTGGGCGTGCTCACCGGCGTGTCGCTCAGCCGGGCGGCGCGCCTTGGCCAGGAGCTCGAGCGCCTGGAGGAGGTGGCCCTGCCGGCCACCCGCATGGTGCATGACCTGGCCCTGCTGGCCGACGAGGCACGCGGCCTCGAGGCCTTGCTGCTGCTGCTGGACGACGAACGCGAGCGCCGCGACGTGGAGGCGCGGCTGATGCAGCAGCGCGGCCGCATCGCCGAGCGCCTGGCCAGCCAGGTGGCGCGCCTGCGCGACGCCTCCGACCGCCAGCTGCTGGCCGACGTGAACACCGCGCTCGGCGCCTGGTGGACCGTGCAGGACCAGGTGCTGGGCGCCGCCCGTGCCTCGGCCTCCGATGCCGGGCAGGCCAGCCGTGCCCGCCACCTGCTGTCCGGCGAATCCCAGGCCGCATACCGCAAGCTGCTGGACACGCTGGAACGCTGGTGGCGCCACCACGACGACCTGGCGCAGTGGTCGGTGAAGAAGGCCCGTCGCGAGGTGGGCCTGTTCCTGCTGCCGATGCTGGGCGGCCTGCTGTTCGTGTCGCTGGCCGGGGTGTTCCTGGCGCTGGCCCAGCGTGCGCAGCTGGGTGCGCCGGCCACGCCGCCTGCACCGGCACGGGCCAGCCGGGCAGGTCAGGCGGGTGAGGATTCGCCGGGCGACGCTGCGCGCACCGGGCCCGACACGGCGGACCGGCCGGCCGAGCCGGCGCAGGCGGCCCAGGCCCTGCTGGACGACATTGCGCGCCAGAGCGCCGTGCCGGCCGGCGAGCGTGCACCCGCCGCCACCCCGGCGGCGGCCTCGCCGCCCGCGGCACCGGGCTCCGCGCAGCGGGTGTAGCCCCCGGGCGGGCTTACAGTGCGGCATCTCCGCACTGTCGCGTTCGCCGCCCACCATGTTGTCCGCCACCGGCCTGCCGCAGGACACCGCCGGCCTGCTGAAGCTGGCCGCGCAATCGATGTTCGACCTCTATGCCCAGACCGTGCAGGGCATGATGGTGGTCGACCGCGAGCACCGCATCGTGTGGATCAGCGAGGGCTACAAGCGCTTCCTGCCGGCGCTGGGCTTCACCGGCGAGCACGAGTTCGTCGGCCAGCGCATCGAGGCCGTGGTGCCCAACACGCTGCTGGGCCAGGTCATCGAGACCGGCCGCCCGATCATGGTCGATCTGCTGACCAACCATGCCGGCACCTTCCTGGTCAGCCGCGTGCCGCTGCGCGATGCGGCGGGCACCGTGATCGGCGCACTCGGCATGGTGCTGATGGACCACCCCGAGAGCACCATGCAGCCGCTGATGGCCAAGTTCGTGCGCATCCAGCATGAGCTGGAGAGCGCGCAGCGCGAGCTGGCCGCCGAGCAGTCGCGCCAGCGCCGCAGCAAGTACACCATCGCCGCCTACATCGGCGCCAGCCCGGCGGCGCTGGAGGTCAAGCGCCAGGCGCGGCGCGTGGCCGGCACCGAGAGCACCGTGCTGCTGCTGGGCGAGACCGGCACCGGCAAGGAGCTGTTGGCGCATGCCATCCACGCGGCTTCAGCGCGCGCCGCTGCGCCCTTCGTCGGCGTGAACATCGCCGCCGTGCCCGACAGCCTGCTGGAAGCCGAGTTCTTCGGCGTGGCGCCGGGCGCCTACACCGGGGCCGACCGCAAGGGCCGCGACGGCAAGTTCAAGCTGGCCGATGGCGGCACGCTGTTCCTCGACGAGATCGGCGACATGCCGCTGGCGCTGCAGGCCAAGCTGCTGCGCGCGCTGCAGGAGCAGGAGGTGGAGCCGCTGGGCAGCAACCGCGTGCACAAGGTGAATGTGCGCGTCATCGCCGCCACCAGCCGCGACCTGGGCCGCATGGTGGCCGACGGGCGTTTTCGCGCCGACCTGTACTACCGCCTGCATGTGCTGCCGATCCGCCTGCCGGCGCTGCGCGAGCGCATGGCCGACCTGGAACCGCTGGCCGACAGCCTGCTCGACGACATCGCCCGCCGCTCGGGCCTGGCGCACCGCAGCCTGTCGGCCGATGCGCTCGACCGCCTGGCCGCCCATGCCTGGCCCGGCAACATCCGCGAGCTGCGCAACGTGCTGGAGCAGGCCGCGCTGATGACCGACGAGCCGGTGCTGCACCGTGCCGACATCGACCGCGCACTCGGTTCGGCCGTCGGCGCCGTGCCGCAGGCGGCGGCCGGTGTGGCCGAGCCGTCGATCACGCTGGCGCATGCCGCGCGCGCGCCGGCCGCCCGGCCTGCGCTGCCGCCGGCGGCGCTGACGCCCGAGCGGGCACCGGATCCGATGCCGCCACGGATGTCGGATCACCGGCGCGAACCTGCTGTCGAGCCAGGACCCGACGCTGCCGCGGCCATCGTGCCGCTGCCGCAGGCCATCGCCGCGCTGGAGGCGCGGGCGATTCGCGAGGCCCTGGCCGCCACCGGTGGCAACAAGCTGGCCGCCGCGCGCCTGCTGGGCATCGCCCGCGCCACGCTGTACGAGAAGCTGGCGGCGCTGGCACCGGACAGCGCCTTGCAGGACAAGTGAGCGGTCAAGCCGCCGGCCGGGGATACTGCGCCGATGCACATGAACCTGAGCGACGTGGTATGGGCGCTGGGCCAGGCCCTGCAACTGCTGGCCGCCGCACCCTGGGCTTGGCTGGGCCTGGTGCTGGCCTACCTGCTGGTGGTGGAGAGCCTGATGTTCGTGCCACGCGTGGGCTTCGTGCTCAAGCTGTGGGCGGCCAGTCTGGGCCAGGCGCCGGTGCTGGCCATCGCGGCGCTGCTGGCGGCCGGGCCGGCGGCCAGTGGCCTTGCCATGTGGCAGGCCGGCACCCAGGCGCTGGCCCAGCCGCCGGCCTCGCAGGCGGCGCTGGCGCTGGGGCCGCTGCTGGCCTTCGCGGCGGGCCTGGTGCTGCTGTGGCGGCGGGCCGGCACGGTGCCGTTGCGCTTCTTCTTCGGCAACGTGCTGCGCGACGCGCCGCCGGCGAAGCACGACTTCCTGGCCTTCAAGCTGGTGATGCACGGCGCGGGCCTGCCCTTCGTCTTCGTGCCGGCGGCGGTGGTGCTGGCCGGGCGGCCCGGTTGGGATGGCCTGTGGCACGGCCTGACGCTGGCCTGGGCCCATCCGTGGGCGCTGGGCGTGCTGGGCCTGGCGGGCGTGATGTTCGAGCGCCTGAGTGCGCGGCTGGCCACGCGCCTGCCCAGGCCCTGGAGCGGGTTGGCTCTGGTGCCGCTGCTGCTCGGCTTCGTGGGCCTGTCGTTCGCCTGGCTGTACGCGCTGTCGGCGCTGGCGGTGGCGCGATGAGCGCGCCGGTCTGGCGCACCCTGGCGCCTGGCGCCACCGTGGCCGTCGTGGCCCCGGCCGGGCCGGCGCTGCCCGAGCGCGTGGCCGCCGTGCCGGCGCTGCTGCAGGCCCAGGGCTGGCAGGCGCGCCTCTACCCCGGCTGC
This sequence comes from Pseudaquabacterium inlustre, assembly GCF_038066595.1. Taxonomy (NCBI): domain Bacteria; kingdom Pseudomonadati; phylum Pseudomonadota; class Betaproteobacteria; order Burkholderiales; family Sphaerotilaceae; genus Pseudaquabacterium; species Pseudaquabacterium inlustre. Next base: position 599,396 of record NZ_JBBUTH010000001.1, on the reverse strand, counting down.
CATACCCGGCAGGGCTTTCTGGCCGGGCCGGACGCGCTGCGCGTGGCCGACCTGATGGACGCCTTCGCCGATCCGCAGGTGGATGCCGTGTGGTGCCTGCGCGGCGGCTATGGCAGCGGCCGCCTGCTGCCGGCCATCGACGTCGACCGGCTGGCGCGCCATCCCAAGCTGCTGATCGGCTACAGCGACATCACGGCGCTGCACCTGCTGCTCGACCGGCTGGGCTGGCCGGCGCTGCATGCGCCGATGCCGGCGTCCGACCTGCTGCTGCCCGGCCGCGAGGCCGATGCGCAGGCGCTGTTCACGCTGCTGCGCGACGGCCTGCGTGCCGGCGACCGGCTGGCGCCGCCGCTGCTGCCGGATGCCTGGTGCCTGCCCGGCGTGGCCAGCGGGCGATTGCTGGGTGGCAACCTCAGCCTGCTGGCGGCGCTGTGCGGCACGCGCTGGCAGCCGCAGGCCCAGGGGGCCCTGCTGTTCATCGAGGAGGTGGGCGAGCCGGCCTACCGCATCGACCGCTGCCTGCTGCAGCTGCGCCTGGCCGGCGTGCTGGACGCGGCGGCGGGCTTCGTGCTGGGCAGCTTCACCGAGGGCGAAGCCGCGGCCGAGAACGAGGCCGTGCTGCGCGACCACCTGGGCAGCCTGGGCAAGCCGGTGCTGGCGGGCTGGCCCAGCGGCCACGGCACGCCCCACCAGCCGCTGCCGTTGGGCGTGCAGGCCCGGCTGGATGCCGGCGCGGGCCACCTGACGCTGCTGCAGGACATGCTGCGGCCGGCCTGAGCGACCTGGGCGGCCTGGGCGTGCGTCCGGGCACGCCAGATCGCGTCAGGGCGCCGACGCCGTGGCCTGCGAGGCGGCCAGCAGGCCTTCGCTCTGGCACAGCACCCGGCTGGCGGCGGCGGTTTCGTCGAAGCGCTGCAGCGCCAGGGCCAGCGCGGCGGCGCCCAGCTGGCTGGCATCGCGGCTGAGCGTGGCCGCGGCCTCGGCCAGGGCCGCCAGCCCCAGGTTCAGCGCCGCACCCTTCACGCTGTGGGCGCTGCGGCGCAAGGCCTCGGGGTCGGCCTCGCGCATGGCCTCGCGCATGCGGCGCGCGGCATCGTCCACCTGCTCGAAGAAGCCGCCGTACAGCCCGGGCAGCTGGTCGGCGCCCATCAGTTCGCGCACGTTGCGCAGCGTGGCATGGTCGATCAGCGCGGCCGTGTCGCCCGGGCCGTCGGAGGCCGGGCGGGCCAGCGGTGCCGGGGGCAGCTCGGTGGCGGTGCCGAAGTGGCGCGCGAACAGCGTCTGCAGGCCGGCCAGACTCATCGGCTTGGCCACCACCTCGCTGACGCCGGCGCGCAGGCAGCGCTCGCGGGTGTCGGCGAACACGTCGGCGGTCAGCGCCACGATCGGCGTGTCGCGCAGCGGTGCCGGCAGCTGGCGGATGGCCTCGATGGCGGCCACGCCGTCCATCACCGGCATGTGCACGTCCATCAGCACCACGTCGAAGGGCCGGCCGGGGGGCTGCGCCTGCAGGGCCTGCAGGGCCTCGAGCCCGTTCTCGGCGAAGTGGCCGACATGGCCCAGGCGCTCGAGCAGTGCCGCCATGTACAGGCGGTTGACCGGGTGGTCCTCGGCCACCAGCACCTGCAGCGCGCGCAGCGGGCCGCTGGGCAGCGCCGCGGGGTCGCGCGTGGGCGGCGGCGCGGCTTCCAGCGGGCAGTGGAAGCTGAACACGCTGCCGGCGCCCGGCGCACTGCGCACGGCGATCTCGCCGCCCATCAGCCGCGCCAGGTTGCGCGAGATGGCCAGCCCCAGGCCGGTGCCGGTCTGGCGGCGCGCGCGCGGGTCGTCGGCGCGGCCGAAGCGGCGGAACAGCTGCGACATGGTCTGCCGGTCCATGCCGATGCCGGTGTCGCTGACCTCGAACACCAGGCGCGGCGTGCCGTCGTCGGTGGCCTCGCGGCCGCAGCGCAGCACGATGGCGCCGGCCTCCGAGAACTTGATGGCATTGGCCAGCAGGTTGTAGAGCACCTGGCGCACCCGCGTGGCGTCCAGCATCAGGTGCACCGGCATGCCCTCGGCGGCCTGCACCTGCAGCACCAGGCCCTTGGCCTGGGCCGTGGGCTGCAGCAGCGCATGCACCTCGCGCAGCAGCGTGGCCAGGTGCACCGGCTGCGGCGCCAGGCGCAGCGTGCCGGACTCCAGCTTGGACAGGTCGAGGATGTCGTCGAGCAGGCGCAACAGGTGGTTGGCCGAGTCGTCGGCCACGCCCAGCCACTCGGCGGCGCGCGGATCGCGCGGCGAATCCTTCACCAGCGACAGCATGCCCAGCAGGCCGTGCAGCGGCGTGCGCAGCTCATGGCTCATGTCGGCCAGGAACTCGCTCTTGGCGTCGTTGGCGGACTCGGCGTCGATGCGGGCGTCGCGCAGTTCGTCGGCCAGGCTCTGCAGGCGCTGGTGGCGCTCGTCGAGCTTGCGCATCTGGCGCATGGCCAGGCCGGCGAACAGCATCACCATGGCCACCAGGAAGCCGGTCAGCGCCAGGCCGATGCGGTTGTGCTGGCGCACCTTCTCCTGCCGCTCGGTGACCTGGGCCGCCACGCGGTGCGAGGCGTCCAGCATCATCTGGTGGATCGGTGCGTCCAGCGCGCGCAGGTCGGCCAGCATCGCGCCGGCGGCCTGCGGGCTGATCTGGCCGCGTGCCTCGTCGCCCAGGTACAGGTCGGCGCGCCGGGTGAAGCGATCGATCGCGGCCAGCGCGTCGGCCGACTTGGGCGAGTGGCCCAGCAGGCGCTGGGCGCGGTCGTTGTCCAGCAGCGCGATACGCGACAGGAAGATGTCGTAGCGCAGCTTCAGCGCCGCGCTGTCGATCGTCTCGCCGTCGTGCGGCCACTGCTCGCGCAGGCGCAGGTACTCGGTCTCCACCTGGTACAGGTTGAGCACCAGGTAGTCGTCCTGGTACTGCACGGTGAGGTTCAGCAGCGCGAACTGCCGCGCCTGCACGAAGGCCGCCGCCAGCAGCGTGGCCAGCAGCACCAGGCCGACGATGCCGAACCAGGGCGACACGCGCTGCGACGCGACGCTGTCGCGCCGGGTGGCCAGGCGGTCGCGCATGTCGGTCACACCACCTCGATCGACTTGAGCTGCCAGGCGCAGCGGCTGTAGTACACCGCGTTGCGCAGCTCGCGGTGGGCGTCGAAGGGGTAGATGATGAACAGCGGCCCCTTGTCGCGCACCGGCATGGGCTTGTCGTCCATCAGCCGGGCCAGCACCAGGTCGTAGCGCAGCGCGTCCTCGCCGGGGATCTCGACCACGTAGTCGTTCAGTGCCGCGGCGCGAAGCCTGCTGCCTTCGGCCAGCCGGCCCCCGGCGGCGGCCACCACGTCGCGCAGCAGCGGGCCGGTGAAGCGGCGCGGTTGCGGGTACCAGGGGGTCTGGGTGTTCAACGTGGCCTGCGGCAGGCGTTCGAGCATGGCCATGTCGAACAGCGACTGGCCGTCGCGGTTGCCGCCACGCAGCCGGCCGGACACGGTGAGGATCACCGGTCCTTGCGGATTCTCCAGCGCCCAGGTGGCGGCGGGTCTGAACAGCGTCAGGGCGCCAAGGCCCAGCAGACGACGTCGGAACATCGGCGCGGTCTCGAACAAGCGAAACCCTATGGTACCGCGCCGCCGTGCCGTGCGGCACGCGATATTCCGCCCTGCGTTTCAGGCCGCGTCACGCGGGTGACATTTCGCGGGTTCGCGGGGATGCCCATGCCAGACGCGCTGCGGTACACCCAGGGGTCGGTGCCGTATTCCGCTGCGGCACCCGCCTGCTGGCTTGATTTCCCGCCACCGTCCCGGCCGCTTCGGCGGCCACCCACCGATTCTTCCCGTCCGACGATGAACGCTCCCCGTCCGCACGAGGCCATCTGGCCCAAACGCCTGCCGCGCCAGCTGGTGCTGCCCGAGACCAGCCTGTGGTTCAACCTCGAGGTCAGCGCCCGCCGCTACCCGAACAAGCCGGCCTACCTGTTCTTCGGCCAGCCGCTGGCCTTTGGCGACCTGAAGCGCCAGGCCGAGGCCCTGGCCGGCTGGCTGCAGGCCCATGGCGTGGGCAAGGGCGACCGCGTGGCGGTGTTCATGCAGAACTGCCCGCAGTTCGTCATCGCCGTGCATGCCGTGCTGCGCGCCGATGCGGTGGTGGTGCCGGTCAACCCGATGAACCGCGCCGACGAGTTCGGCCACTACATCACCGACCCCGGCGCCAAGGTGGTGCTGACCACCGCCGACCTGGCCGCCATCGTGGCCGAGGCCAACGGCCGGCTGCCGGCCGACAAGCAACTTCAGCACATCGTCGCCACCCGCTTCACCGATGCCATGCCGGCGGTGCTGGACGATGCCGAGCGGCCGTCGCAGCCGGTGCTCGACTGGCTGATGGCCGACCCGGTGCTGCCGCCCTCGGTGGGCGGCGGCACCCAGGTCACGCGCTGGGCCGACGCGCTGGCCGCCGGCCATGTGCCTGGCGTGCATGCCGCGCGGCCCGACGACCTGGCCCTACTGCCCTACACCAGCGGCACCACGGGCCTGCCCAAGGGCTGCATGCACACCCACCGCACGCTGATGCACAACGTGGTCGGCGGGGGGGTGTGGGGCCATGCCGGCCCCGAGACGGTGGGCCTGGGCGTGGTGCCGATGTTCCACATCACCGGCTTCATCTACGGCTGCCTGGGCTCGGTGGCCGGGGGCGGCACCACGGTGATCCTGCCGCGCTGGGATCGCGAGCTGGCCGGCCGCATCATCAGCCGCCATCGCGTGACGCACTGGACCTGCATCCCGACGATGATCATCGACCTGTTCGGCAGCCCGAACTACGCCAGCTTCGATCTGTCGAGCCTGAAGTACGTGTCGGGCGGCGGCGCGGCCATGCCGCAGGCCGTGGCCGAGCGCCTGAAGCGCGAGTTCAACATCGACTTCGCCGAGGGCTACGGCCTGACCGAGACCGCCGCGCCCACTCACGCCAACCCGCCCGAGCGGGCCAAGCTGCAGTGCCTGGGCATCCCGATCATCGGCACCGATTCGCGCGTGATCGACCCCGACACGCTGCAGGAAGTGGCCATCGGCGAGACCGGCGAGATCGTCAGCTGCGGCCCGCAGGTGTTCAAGGGCTACTGGGGCCACCCCGAGGCGACGAAGGCCGCCTTCATCGAGCTCGACGGCAAGACCTTCTTCCGCACCGGCGACCTGGGCCGCATGGACGAGGAGGGCTACTTCTTCATCACCGACCGCCTCAAGCGCATGATCAATGCCAGCGGCTACAAGGTGTGGCCCAGCGAGGTGGAGCTGCTGCTCTTTAAGTGCCCGCTGGTGCAGGAGGCCTGCGTCATCGGCACGCGCGACGCCTACCGCGGCGAGTCGGTCAAGGCCGTGGTGGTGCTGCGCGCCGAGGCCCGCGGCAGCGCCACGCCCGAGGACATCATCGCCTGGGCGCGCGAGCACATGGCGGCCTACAAGGTGCCGCGCAGCGTCGAGTTCGTCGACGCCCTGCCCAAGAGCGGCTCGGGCAAGGTGATGTGGCGCCTGCTGCAGGAGAAGGAGAGCGCCTGAGGCGCCGGCCAGGTCAGGCCGTCGGGTAGGTGCCCGGCAGCAGGATCTGGCGGTCCACGTGGCGCAGCTGGGTGTGGCCGCAAAACGCCATGGTCACGTCCAGCTCCTTGTGCAGGATCTGCAGCGCGCGGGTGACGCCGGCCTCGCCCATGGCACCCAGGCCGTAGACCATCGCGCGGCCGATCATCGTGCCGCGCGCGCCCAGGGCCCAGGCCTTCAGCACGTCCTGGCCGCTGCGGATGCCGCCGTCCATCCACACCTCGATCTGGTCGCCCACCGCGGCCGCGATGGCCGGCAGCGCGCTGATGCTGGACGGCGCGCCATCGAGCTGGCGGCCACCGTGGTTGCTGACCACGATGGCGTCGGCGCCGCTCTGGACGGCCAGTTGCGCGTCCTCGACGTCCATGATGCCCTTGAGGATCAGCTTGCCGCCCCAGCGCTCCTTGACCCAGGCGATGTCGGGCCAGCTCAGGCGCGGATCGAACTGCTCGTTGGTCCAGGCGGCCAGGCTGCTCATGTCGCTGACGCCCTTCACATGGCCCACCAGGTTGCGGAAGGTGTGGCGCTTGGTGCCGGCCATGCCCAAGCACCAGCGGGGCTTGGTCATCAGGTTGGCGATGTTGCGCAGCGTGGGCCGCGGCGGCGCGGTCAGGCCGTTCTTCAGGTCCTTGTGGCGCTGGCCGATCACCTGCAGGTCGAGCGTGAGCACCAGGGCGCTGCATTGGGCGGCCTTGCAGCGGTCGATCATGCGGCCCATGGCCTCGCGGTCGCGCATCATGTAGAGCTGGAACCAGAACGGCGCGCTGGTGTGCTCGGCGATGTCCTCGATCGAGCAGATGCTCATGGTGCTGAGCGTGAACGGGATGCCGAACTTCTCGGCCGCGCGCGCGGCGTGGATCTCGCCATCGGCATGCTGCATGCCGGTCAGGCCCACCGGGGCGATGGCCACCGGCATCTTCACCGCCTGGCCCACCATGGTGGTGGCGGTGCTGCGGTTCTCCATGTTCACGGCCACGCGCTGGCGCAGCTTGATGCCTTGGAAATCACGCTCGTTGGCGCGGTAGGTGCCCTCGGTCCAGCTGCCGGAGTCGGCATAGTCGTAGAACATGCGCGGCACGCGCTTCTCGGCCAGGACGCGCAGGTCTTCGATGCAGGTGATCACGGGCATGGGGTCGGCTCTCCGGCAGGGCTGGGGTCAGCCGGGGATGCTAGCCGCGCCGCGTGCCGCCGCGCCGGAAGATTGTTCAGGCCAGACCGGAAAGCCAGGCCGATGCGTGGGCCGACAGCGCGGCGCAGCGGCCCTGCAGCCAGTGCGCGAAGCGCTCGGCCGCGTCCTGGTTCAGGCTGCCGGCGCGCGGCAGCAGCAGGTAGTCCTGCGTGGCCGGCACGGTGATGTGCGGGAACAGCGGGCGCAGCGTGCCGGCGTCCAGCCACTGGCGGGCCAGCGTGGGGCGCGCCAGCGTCAGGCCCTGGCCGCAGACGGCGGCCTCCAGCGTCAGGCCCAGATCGACCAGCTTGGGGCCGGTGGTGGGCTCGGGCCAGGGCAGGCCGGCGGCGCGCAGCCATGGCGTCCAGGGCTCCAGCGGCGTGCGCAGCAGCGGCGCGCCGGCCAGGTCGGCCGGGCTGCGCAGCGGTGGCAGGCGCGCGATCAGCGCGGGCGCGGCCACGGCCACCACGCGGTCGGCCAGCAGCACCTGGGCGCCGGGCAGCTGCTCGACATCGCCCACCCGCACCTCGATGTCGCTGTCGTGCGGCGAGCCGTCCAGGTAGGGAATCGACAGCAGCACCTCAAGCTCGATGTCGGGGTGGGCGGCGCAGAAGGCGTCCAGCCCCGGCACCAGCACCTGGCGCGCGAAGGTGGGCGGCGTGGTCACGCGCAGGCGCTGCTGGCGCGGGCCGCGGCGCTGGTGCAGCGGCACGGTGGCCAGCAGCTGCAGCGCCGCGCGCACCTGGGGCAGGTATTCCTTGCCCGGCGCGGTCAGCACCAGGGCCTTGGGGCCGCGGTTCAGCAGCAGCGTGCCCAGCAGGTCTTCCAGCGTGGCCACGCGCTTGCTGACCGCGCTGGCGGTGACGGCCAGTTCCTCGGCCGCGCGCTCGAAGCTGCCCAGCCGCGCCGCGGCCTCGAAGGCGCGCAGGCCGTCGATGGACGGAAAGCGCAGGTCGTGCGGGTGGGCGCCGTATCCGGCGGCCGGTTGCCGCATTCAGCTGCAGGACGAGCCGCCGCAGCCGGTGATCGGCTCGAGGATGGGCTCGCCGTTGGCGTCCAGCGCGACCTTGCATTCGCCGGTCTCGGGGTCGAAGCCCACCAGGGCCATGTGCTGGGCCAGCGCGGCGTCCATCTGCTGCGCATGCTGCGGGAACCAGATCGCCAGCTCGCCCACGGCCACGCGCAGCGGCTCGAAGTCGCCTTCCTCGCGGGCGCGCTTGCCGCATTCGAGCATCACGTCGAGCACGGCCTTGTGCTGGAAGGCGTGGCAGTTCTCGGGCGCGAAGCCGGTGGCCTGCATCCAGCGGTCTTCCTGGCCGAAATGCTCGACCGTGTGCTCGCACAGCGTGGTCCAGCGCGCCAGCAGCGTGGCCTCGTCCTGCGCCAGGGCGGCGTCGGCCTGGGCCAGCAGGTCGACGAACTCCTCGTGCGTGGCGTCCATGCGCTGGTGGTCGAGGGCGAGTTCGGGGCTCCAGGCGAGTGCGGGCATGGCAGGGGTGCGAAACGTTGGGGAAGGCCGCAAGCGTAGCAGGCGCGCGGTGGCCGGCGGCTTGCGTCGGCGCAAGGCCGCGGCGCGGATAGCATCGCGGCAGTGAACCCGCCGCCCGCCGCCGCCGCGCCCAGCCTGCTGCGCCGCCACCCGCTGTGGCTGCGCGTGCTGTGGCTGCTGGCCGGCGTGGCCAGCCTGGTCACCGGCATCGTGGGCATCTTCGTGCCGCTGCTGCCCACCACGCCCTTCGTGCTGCTGGCGGCGTACTGCTTCTCGCGCGGCAGCACCCGCTGCGAGGCCTGGCTGCTGAACCATCCGCGCTTCGGGCCGATGGTGCGCGACTGGCGCGCCAGCCGCGCCATCCCGCTGCGCGCCAAGCAGCTGGCCTGGACGATGATGGCCATCGGCTCGACCATCGGCGGCCTGAAGCTGCCGCTGCGCTGGTGCTGGGTGCCGGCGCTGTGCTGTGCGGCGGTGGCCTTCTGGATGTGGCGGCTGCCCACCCGGCCCCCGGGCGGCAGTGCGCGCGCGCAGCCGCCGGCGGGTCAGTAGGTGGTGTTGTAGTCGCGCGGCGGCGCCGGCGGGGCGCGGCGCGGCTTGGGCGCGAAGTTCAGCGTGGCGTCCACGCTGGCGTTGCCGCTGGCCTGCACGCGCTGCACCGGTTGCTCCACCAACTGGTCGGGGTGCCACAGGCGCAGCTGCACCGGACCATCGGGCAGGTTGGCCAGCGTGACGCGGCCGCGCTCGTCGCTGACGCCGGTCCAGGGCGAGGCGCTGATCACCAGGTGGCCACGCATCGAGCCGTGGATGTGGCAGCCCAGCGTCACCACGCCGGGGTTCTCGGCCTTCAGATCCTGCGCGGCCTCCTTGCCGCCGCGCAGCGCGGCCAGGCGGAACTCGAACTGCTGCGCCGGCGCGATGCTGCCCAGCGGCCCGCCGGGCTGCGAGCGCACATGGTGGTCGTAGCGGTCGCGGTTGATGAAGCGCACCGTGGCGCCCACCGGCACCACGGTGACATAGGGCAGGAACTTGCTGCCCTGCTGCACGATGGGCACCGGCTCGGGCAGCGGCTGCGAGGGCCAGATGCCGGTGGGCTGCACCATCACCGCCACGTCGGGTGCGGGCTTGCCGTCGGCGTCCAGCACGGTCACCTGAAGCTGGCCGGCGTGCGCCGGGGCGCCGGTGAACAGGGCGGCGGTGATCAGGCCGAGGGCAGCGCGGCGAGGCAGGGCGGTGGACGGCGTCATGGTGGCGCCGATGATAGAAGCGCCGCGCGCTGCAGTGTGCCCACGCGCACCCCCAGGAGCCGCAGCCGCCGGCTCAGGTCCACGCGCTTCAGGCACAGGCCGGCGGCCAGGCGGATGGCGCTGGCGTCGGCGGTGGGCGTTTCCACGGTCATGTCGCGGGTCACGGTCTTGAAGTCGTCGAAGCGCAGCTTGATGCCGATGGTGCGGCCGACATAGCCCTTGCGCTGCAGGTCGCCGGCCACCTGCTCGGCCAGCCGGGTGAAGATGGTGGTCAGCTCGGCGCGGTCGCGCTTGGCGTGCAGGTCGCGTTCGAAGGTGGTTTCGCGGCTCATCGACACCGGCTCGCTGTGGGTCACCACCAGGCGGTCGTCGCGGCCGTGCGAGGCCTCGTGCAGCCAGGCGCCGTAGCTGCGGCCGAAGTGCTCCAGCAGCAGCGCGCGCGGCTGCGCGGCCACGTCGCCGATGGTCTTCCAGCCCAGCGCCATCAGCCGGGCGCCGGCCTTGGGGCCGATGCCGTTGATGCTGCGCACCGGCAGCGGCCAGATGCGGGTGGCGATGTCGGCCTCGGTCAGCAGGGCCAGGCCGTCGGGCTTGTCCAGCTCGCTGGCGATCTTGGACAGCAGCTTGTTCGGCGTCACGCCGATCGAGCAGGTGAGGCCGGTGGCCGAACGCACGTTGTTCTTGATCTCGAGTGCCAGCGCCCGCACGCCGCCGTGCGGGTCGTGGCCCAGCGGCTCCTGGGCGCCGGGCACGTCGGTGAGGTCGATGTAGATCTCGTCGATGCCGCGGTCCTCGATCACCGGTGCCAGTTCGGCCACCGCGGCCTTGAAGCGGCGCGAGTACAGGCGGTACTGCTCGAAGTCGGTGGGCAGCAGCACGGCCTCGGGCGCGCGCACGGCGGCCTTCATCAGGCCCATGCCCGAGTGCACGCCGTGGTCGCGCGCCGCGTAGGTGGCGGTGGTGACCACGCCGCGCCCGGCATAGCCAGCCAGGCGGGCGAAGCGCCGCGTGCCGTCGGGCAGCAGCTCGGGCTGGTGGCGCCGGCCGCCGCCGATGACCACCGGCTGGCCCTTCAGCTCCGGATAGCGCAGCAGTTCCACCGATGCATAGAAGGCATCCATGTCCAGGTGGGCGATCCAGCGGCGCGGCGCGTTCATGCCCGCATTGTGGGTCGCGACAACTGGACACGTTTGCATCACCTGTTCATGGAATAAATGTGCAAGCTGCACATATACTGGCAACGCGACGTCTGTTCCGCGTCACGTTCCGTCGATTTCCGACTCCCCTTGCCACCGGAGACATTCGCCATGAACCCGATCGATCTGCTGCCGTACGACGCGGCCCCCGACTCCTCCCCCGCCATGCGCCGCAGCCGTTGGTCGCGCCGCCTGGCCCTGCCCACGGCCCTGCTGGCCGCCGGCCTGGCGGTGCTGGCCGGCTGCGGTGGTGGCGGCGGCGACGCCACGGCCACCGCCAGCGCCGGCGGCAGCACCAGCACCGCCACGGCGGCCACCGACTACACCGTGGGCGCCATCACCGGCTTCGGCTCGGTCATCGTCAACGGCGTGCGCTACGACGATTCGGGCGTCAGCGCGGTGGACGACAACGGCAACAGCGTCAAGATGGCGCTGGGCATGACGGCCACGGTCGACAGCAGCACCGTGGACAGCAGCACCCGCACCGCCAAGGCGCACGGCATCCGCATCGGCAGCCGGCTGCTGGGCCCCATCGCCACCGGCAGCCTGGTGGTCAGCGGCAGCACCGGCACCATGACCGTGCTGGGCCAGACCGTCGACGTGACCGACAGCACCGTGTTCGACGACACGCTGGCCGCCGGCCTGTCGGCGCTGACCGAGGGCGCGGTGATCGAGGTGCATGCGCTGCCCGACAGCGCCACCGGCCACCTGGTGGCCACGCGCATCGAATCCAAGACCGGCGCCACCGCCTACAAGCTGGTGGGCACCGTGGCCGGCCTGGACAGCACGGCCAAGACCCTCACCATCGGCGCCGCCAAGGTCAGCTACGCCAGCGCCACCAGCGTCAGCAGCACGCTGGCCGATGGCCAGACCGTGCGCGTGACGCTGGCCACCACCGTGCCGGCCACCGCCAGCGACGCCTGGACGGCCACCCGCGTGGACAACGGCAAGGGCACCGTCAGCACCGACACCAGCACCGTGACCACCGTGTCCGTGCGCGGTGACATCAGCAGCTTCACCTCGGCCACCAGCTTCACCGTGGCCGGCGTCAAGGTGGATGCCAGCAGCGCCACCGTCACGCCCACCGGCAGCACGCTGGCGGCCAGCGTCTCGGTGGTGGTCAAGGGCACCATGACCAACGGCGTGCTGGTGGCCACCAGCGTCGTGGTCGACAGCTACGACAAGAGCGGTGGCGGCAAGGGCAAGTTCGAGCTGCACGGCACCGTCGGCAGCCTGGACACCACCGCCAAGACCTTCGTCGTCGTCGGCACCAAGGTCAACGTGACCGTGGACTACAGCGGCAGCAGCATCACCTGGACCAACGGCACCGAGGCCACGCTGGCCAACGGCGTGAAGGTGGAGGTGCGCGGCGGCGTGGGCAGCACGCGCACCCGGATCGTCGCCACGGCGATCAAGTTCGAGAGCTGACCCCTTGCGGCTGCGGTGGCGGCGTAGCATCGCGCCGCCACCCACCCCGCCCGCCGTGAGCCCCACTGACACCGCTCCCCCGCACCCCGCCCCGGCCGACGCGCTGGCCGGGGCGCTGCGCCAGTTGCTGGGCCCCTTGGCCCGGCTGGCGCTGGCGCGCGGAGTCACCCACGCCACGCTCGACGAGTTGCTCAAGCAGGCCCTGGTGGACGCCGCCGATCGCCAGCACGCCGCGCTGCCGCCGCACCGGCGCGTCAGCCGCATCAGCACCGCCACCGGCATCCACCGGCGCGAGGTGACGCGCCTGGTGGGCGAGCTGCGCGACGGGGCGGCCCAGGCCGCGCCGCCGCAGCGCTCGCTGGCCAGCGAGCTGTTCGCCCACTGGCGCACCCACCGCGACTACTGCGACCGCCGCGGCTCGCCGGCCGAACTGCCGCGCCAGGGGCCGGCCCCCAGCTTCGAGAGCCTGGCCCAGGCCATCACCCGCGACGTGCACCCGCGCAGCCTGCTCGACGAACTGCTGCGCCTGGGCCTGGCCGCCCACGACCGCGAGCGCGACACGGTGCGCCTGCTGCGCGAGGACTTCGTGCCCAGCGGTGACGCCGCGCGCATGCTGCGCAGCCTGGGCAACAACGTTGGCGACCACCTGCAGGCCGCGGTGGACAACGTGCTGTCCGACGCGCCGCGCCACTTCGAGCAGGCGGTGTTCGCCGGTGGCCTGAGCGCCGCGTCGGTGGCCGAGATCGACCGCCTGCTGCGCGCCCGCTGGGGCGAGCTGGTCGACGCCCTGGTGCCGGCGCTGGAAACCCTGATCGCCCGCGATGCCGCCGCCCTGGCCGATGCCGCCAGCGACGCCGAAGGCGCCGCCCCTCCCCCTGTGCCCCGCCAGCGTGTCCGGCTGGGCCTGTACGCGCTGGCGCAGGACCTGCCCGCGCCCGACGCCCCGGAAAGCCCGCGATGAACGCCCACGACACCACGCTGCCCCCCGCCGCGCCCCACGGGCGCTCCGCGCGTTCCGGCCGCCCCGCGCGCTGGCTGGCGCGCCTGGCCGGCCGCCTGTCGGCACGCTGGCGCGACAGCGCTGCCGACCTGCTGTCGTTCGGCGCCGCGCTGCTGGTGGCCGGCCTGGCGGCGCTGCTGCTGGGCAGCCTGCACGGCTGCGGCGGTGGCGTGGGCATCGAGGGCACCGGAGCCTCGTACGCCTCGGGCCCGATCACCGGCTATGGCTCCATCGTCGTCAACGGCGTGCACTTCGACGAGGCCGCCGCCCAGGTGCAGGACGACGACGGCGGCGCGCTCGACCGCACCCGCCTGGCGCTGGGCATGGTGGTGCAGATCGATGCCGGCGCCATCACCACCGCCGCCGACGGCACGCCGACCGCCACCGCCACCCGGGTGCGCGCCAGCCGTGCGCTGGTGGGGCCGCCGGTGGTCTCGGCCAGTGGCCAGCTCAGCGTGCTGGGTCAGGCGGTGCGCATCGGCAGCGCCACCGTGCTCGACGCCAGCTTCACCGAGGGCCTGGCCAGCATCGCGCGCAGCGCGGTGGTCGAGGTCTACGGCAGCTACGACAGCAGCGGCCTGCAGGCCACGCGCATCGCACCGGCCGCCAGCGGCAGCGCCTACCTGGTGCGCGGCACGGTCAGCGCGGTGGACACTACGCGCCAGACCTGCACCATCGGTGGCCAGAGCTACGTGCTGGCCTCCACCACAGGCCTGTCCGACGGCAGCGTGGTCAAGCTGGCGGTGCAGGGCGTCACCGACAGCAGCGGCCGCTGGACGACCACCGGCGTGCAGACGCAGAGCAACCTGCCCGGCAGCAACGGCGCCGAGGTGGAGCTCGAGGGGGCGGTGGCCAAGCTGGTGTCGGCCACGCGCTTCGTGCTCGACGGTGTCACGGTCGACATCGCGAGCGCCAGCGTCAGCGGCGGCACGGTGGCCCAGGGCAGCGCGGTGTCGGTGCGCGGCCGGCTCAACGGCGGCGTGCTGGTGGCCACGCGGGTCGAGGTCGAGGCGCAGGACCAGGCCCGGAGCTTCGAGCTGCGCGGCAGCGTCACCAGCATCGACCGCGTGGCGCTGCGCATGGTGGTGCAGGTGTCGGGCCGCAGCACCACGGTCAGCCTGGCGCGCAGCGACCTGGTGTTCGACAAGGGCAGCCTGGCCGACCTGGCGGTGGGCGTGAAGCTGCGCGTCACCGGCCAGCTGGCCACCGACCGCCAGGTGCTGGAGGCCACCCGCATCCGGGTGGGCGACTGACCGGGCGAGCGCCGGCCGGCGGGCTCAGGGGCGCAGCGCCCCGGTGAGCAGCGCCGTGCCGGTGGCCGCGGCCAGTGCCGTGCCCAGGCAGCCGGCCACGCGCAGGCCGAAGCCGGTGCCGCCGCTGCCCAGCGCCACCACCACCCGGGTGAGGCTGTTGGTGCCCAGCGTGATCAGCACGCCGCGCAGCGCCTGGGCATCGCTCAGGCCGCCCTGGTGCGCCACCGCACCCAGCGCCGCGACGCCCGAATGCGCGTCGCCGAAGCCGGCCAGCGCCGCGCCGGCCAGGGCGCCCGCCTGGCCGAAGGCACGCTGCGCCATCGCCACCGCCACCGACACACCGGTCAGCAGCGCCGCCACCAGCAGCGCCTCGCGCACGCGCAGCGCCCGCCCGGGCGGTGACGCGCCGCGCGCAGCGGCCGGGGCACCGGCCTGCCGGCCATGCCAGGCCTGCGCCGTGCCCCAGGCCAGTGCCACCACCGCCCCGGCGGCCAGTGCCGGCAGTGCGCGCAGCGCCAGCGAGGGAGCCACCGCACCCAGCATGGCCATGGCCTGCAGCCAGGTGGCGGCGGTGGACAGCATGGCGCCGGCGGTGCAAGCCGCCACCTGGTTCGGATGGGCGCGCAGCCGGCTGCCCATCGAGGCCACCGTGGCCGTGCTCGACACGAAGCCCGAGATCAGGCCCGACAGCGCCAGCCCCACGTCGGGCCCCACCAGGCGCAGCGCCACATGGCCGGCGGCCTGCAGCAGCAGGATCAGCAGCACCAGCGCGGCGATCTGGTGCGGCTGCAGCCCGCCCAGCCAGGCCACTGGCTGCTGCGGCACCAGCGGCACCAGCACCAGGGCCACGGCGGCCAGCAGCAGGCCGTCGTGCAGTTCGTCCTCGCTGAGCACGCGGGTGGCAAAGCGGTGCAGGCTGCCGCGTGCGGCCAGCAGCACGGCCACCAGCGCGGCCATGCCCGCACCCACCGCCGGCCGCGCCATGGCCAGCACGCCGATCAGGTAGGTGACCACCAGCGCCAGCTCGGTGGTCATGCCGGGGTCGGGCGGCGGGCCGCCGGCGGGCGGGTGCGGCGGGCGCACCGAGCGCAGGTAGGCCAGCGCGGCCAGCAGCAGCACCGCCACCGCGCCCACCGCCACCAGCGCCGGCTGGGCCAGGCCCTGGGCCAGCGCGCCGGCCAGCGCCACCAGCGTGAAGCTGCGGATGCCCGCGGCGCCGCGCTGCGGGCCGCGCCCCTTGCGCCGCTCGCGCTCCAGGCCGATCAGCAGGCCGCCGCCCAGCGCCACGCTCAGGCCCAGCAGCAGCGGCTGCACCGCGCCGGCCTCGGGCATCTCCAACGCCATCGAACGCGCCGGCTACAGCTGCACGGTCTCGCCGTGCTGCGGCACGCGCACCGCCCAGCCCAGTTCGTCCTTCACGCGCTGGCGCAGCGCGTCGGCGGCGGCCGGCTCGCCATGCACCACGAAGGTCTGCGCCGGGGCGCCGGGCATCTGGCGCAGCCAGTCGACCAGTTCGTCGGCATCGGCGTGGCCCGAGAAGCCTTCGAGCCCGGTGACGCCGGCATGCACCGGCACGTACTCGCCGTGGATCTTGACCTCGCGTGCGCCGCCCAGCAGCAGTGCGCCACGGCTGCCGCCGACCTGGAAGCCGGCGAACACGATGTGGTTGTGCGGGTCTGGCGCCAGCGCCTTCAGGTGATGCAGCACGCGGCCGCCGGTGGCCATGCCGCTGGCCGAGATGATGACCTGCGGGTAGCGCGAGGCCGACACGCGCTGGCTTTGCGCCGGCGTGGTGACGATGGTCACGCCGTCGATCAGCGTGGCGATCTCGCGCGCTGGCACGCGCAGCAGCTTGCGGTGCTGGCCGTACAGCGCGGTGGCCTGGGTGGCCATCGGGCTGTCGAGCACGATGGGCAGGCGCGCCGGGATCTCGCCGGCCGCCTTCAGCCGCTGCAGCACCAGCAGCAGGGCCTGGGCGCGGCCCACAGCGAAGGACGGCAGCAGCACCGAGCCGCCGCGCGCGATGGTGTCGCGGATGATGCGCGCCAGCACCGCCGGCGCATCCTCGGGCGGATGGCGGCGGTTGCCGTAGGTGGATTCGACCAGCAGCACATCGGCGTGCGGCAGGGCCTGCGGCGGCGGCATCAGCAGGTCGCGGCTGCGGCCCACGTCGCCGCTGAAGGCCAGCGTGCGCCCGCCGTGGCTGAGCGTGATGGCGCAGGCGCCCAGCAGGTGGCCGGTGGGCACCAGGCCCACCTGCACATCGCCGATGCGGAACGGCCGGTCGGTGCGCTGCGGCGAGATCTTGGCGATGGCGCGGCGCGCATCGGTGCGGGTGTACAGCGGCAGCGCCGTGGCGTGCTTGCTGTAGCCGTAGCGGTTGGCGCGGCGGGCGTCCTCTTCCTGCAGGTGGGCGGCGTCCAGCAGCATCACCTCGGCCAGGTCGCGCGTGGCGGCGCTGGCGTACACCGTGCCGCGCCAGCCGTCGGCCGCCAGGCGCGGCAGCCAGCCGCAGTGGTCGAGGTGGGCATGGCTCAGCACCACGGCGTCGATGTCTTGCGGCGGCACCGGCAGACGCTGCCAGTTGCGCTCGCGAAACAGCTTGAAGCCCTGGAACATGCCGCAGTCCAGCAGGATGCGCTGGCCGCCGATCTCCACCAGGTGCTTGGAGCCGGTGACCGTGTCGGCCGCGCCGAGGAACTGGATCTTCATCGCTGGCCCTCCGCGGCACCAGCGCTGGCCGCCGGCTGCTGCTGTTGTTGTTGCAACTGCTGGTACTCGAAGAACTTCTGCCCGCCGAAGGCCAGTGTGCCCATCAGCACGCCGCCGCCCAGCAGCAGCGCGGTGATGGCGCCCAGCACCGGGCCCCAGGTGGTGGGCCGCACCGTGCCGCCGGCGCCGAAGCGCGCGGCCCATTTCTCGTCGGGCGTCAGGCCGTAGACGATGGCCGCCAACATGGCCTGGCTGAGCATCAGGCCCAGCAGCGGGATCAACAGCCAGGCCACGGTGTCGTCCTGGCCCAGGTTGCGCATGCGCACCACGCCGGCCAGGCCGGCCAGCGTGGGCCAGGGCATCAGCCAGCCCGGCACATCGCGCAGGCCGTGCAGATAGAAGCGGTGCAGGCCCAGGCTGCCGCCCAGCAAGGCGATCCAGGTGGCCAGGGTCTTGGACTTGGGGGAGGCGGTCGCGTTCATCGTCGCCGGCATTGTGGCGCTGCGGCGGGCCGCGCCGCGCAATATCGCCACACCGGTGCTTGCCGCCGCCGCCGAAGCTC
This sequence comes from Pseudaquabacterium inlustre, assembly GCF_038066595.1. Classification (NCBI taxonomy): domain Bacteria; kingdom Pseudomonadati; phylum Pseudomonadota; class Betaproteobacteria; order Burkholderiales; family Sphaerotilaceae; genus Pseudaquabacterium; species Pseudaquabacterium inlustre. The sequence goes on along the minus strand of NZ_JBBUTH010000001.1, from coordinate 581,735 downwards.
AGCCTATAATGCGCGGTTCTCGGCGACGGTCGGGTGCCGCATGGCGGCATCTGGCGTATCTACGGCGCCGACACCGTGCCTAGCGCGGGCCGTGCCACACACCGTGGTGCAGCGTGTGCGGGCAACCTTGATGGTTCGGCCTTGCGTGTCTCCCTGGCTGGTCTGTCGCCAACGATTTTCCGGAAGATCATCATGGTCGTCATTCGACTGGCACGTGGCGGCGCCAAGAAGCGCCCCTTCTACAACATCGTCGTGGCCGACTCGCGCGAGCGCCGCGATGGCCGCTTCATCGAGCGCCTGGGTTTCTACAACCCGATGGCCGCCGGTGCCGAGCAGCCGCTGCGCGTCGCGCTGGACCGCCTGACCTACTGGCAAGGCGTGGGTGCCCAGATGTCGCCCACCGTCGAGCGCCTGGTCAAGCAGGCCGCCAAGGCCGTGGCCGCCCCGGCCGCTGCCGCTGCTGCCTGATTCTTCAGGCACGCACAGGCCGATGAGCGCCGCCCAGCCCTACGCTGGGGCCGACGAACCGGCCTTTCCCGATGACGCGGTCGAAGTTGGCCGCGTCACCGGCGCCTGGGGCGTGAAAGGGTGGATCCGCGTCCAGCCCTTCTCCAGCGACCCCAAGGCCCTCTTTTCCTCCCGCCGCTGGTTCGTCCGTCCGCCCGAGACCGACGGTCCCCGCCCGGCCGCCGCGGCGCGCGCGCTGCCCGGCCTGCTGCGCATCACGCACAGCAAGGAGCATGGTGACGGCGTCGTCGCCAGCGCGCAGGAACTGCCCGACCGCAACGCGGCCGAGGCCATGAAGGGTGCGCGCATCTTCATCGCGCGCTCCAGCTTTCCCACCGCCGGCGACGGCGAGTTCTACTGGGTCGACCTGATCGGCCTGGCCGTGGTCAACCGCGAGGGCCAGGCCCTGGGCACCGTGGCCGATCTGATGGACACCGGCGCGCACAGCGTGCTGCGCATCCGCCGCCCCGAGGCCACCGACACCACGCCGCCGGCCGAGGCCGAGCGTCTGATCCCCTTTGTGGCTGCCTTCATCGACGACGTGAGCCTGGCCGAGCGCCGCATCACGGTCGACTGGGGCCTGGACTACTGAGCCTGCCGGCTCCGCGCCCCGATGCGCTTCGACGTCGTCACGCTGTTTCCCGAGCTGTTCGCGCCGCACCTGGCCGTGGGCATCACGCGCCGCGCGTTCGAATCGCGCTTGGTGGACGTGCGCCTGTGGCCTTTGCGCGATTTTGCCGAGGGCACCTACCGCCGCGTGGACGATCGCCCCTTCGGCGGTGGCCCCGGCATGGTGATGCTGGCCGAGCCGCTGGAGCGCGCGCTGGCCGCCGTGAAGGCGCAACGAGCCGAGCAGTCGCCGGCCGCCGACGGCACGGCGCCGGTGGTGGTGCACTTCACGCCCACCGGCGAGCGCATCACCCAGGCGCTGGTGCGTGAGCTGGCCGCCGGGCCGGGTGCCATCCTGCTGTGCGGCCGCTATGAAGGCATCGACCAGCGCGTGCTCGACCGCCATGTCACGCGCGAGCTGAGCCTGGGTGACTTCGTGCTGTCGGGCGGTGAATTGCCCGCGCTGGCGCTGCTGGACGCCGTGGCGCGGCTGCAGCCTGGCGTGCTGACGCCCGAGTCGCACGAGCAGGACAGCTTCTCGGAAGACTTCCTGCTGGATTGCCCGCACTACAGCCGGCCCGAGCTGCTGCAGCCGACCGAGGGCAGCGACGCGCTGCCGGTGCCGCCGGTGCTGCTGAGCGGCCACCATGCGCAGATCGCCCGCTGGCGGCGCGACCAGCAACTGGCCATCACCGCCCACCGCCGGCCCGACCTGATCGCCGCTGCGCGGGCGGCCGGCCGCCTGAGCGCCGCCGACGAGCGCGTGCTGAAGGCGCTGGCGCAGCCTGGTTGTTGACGTCACTGGCATCGGCCCGCGAGAGTGGGCTATAATCAAAGGCTTTTCGATCCTCTGCCGGGCCAGGCAGGCGAGCGGGTGTGCCGTACGGCGCGCCAGCGAAGCCGCCACACGATCCACCGTGATCACCCTTCAAACCCGCCGGCACGATCGCATCTGGAGAAAGCCGTGGACCTGATCCGCACCCTCGAGCAGGAAGAAATCGCCCGCCTGGGCAAGACGATTCCGTCGTTCGCCCCCGGTGACACCGTCATCGTGAACGTCAACGTGGTTGAAGGCACGCGCAAGCGCGTGCAGGCCTACGAAGGCGTGGTGATCGCCAAGCGCAACCGTGGCCTGAACAGCAGCTTCATCGTGCGCAAGATCTCCAGCGGCGAAGGCGTGGAGCGTACGTTCCAGCTGTACAGCCCGCTGATCGCTTCGATCGAAGTCAAGCGCCGCGGCGATGTGCGCCGCGCCAAGCTGTACTACCTGCGCCAGCGTTCGGGCAAGTCGGCTCGAATCAAAGAGAAGCTCGCCTGATCCTCAGGTCAAGCTTGCGAAACAAGCCGCCCACCGGGCGGCTTGTTTTTTGGTGGCGCGCCACAATGCTGGCCATATGGCCCAGCCTTCCGCGCGCATCACCCAACCCCAGACCATCCCCGTCATCGGCGTGGATGAGCACCTGCCCCCGGTCGACCCCGGTCGCTTGACTGCCCAGGCGCTGCGCAGCCGCTTTGCCGCGCCGCCGCTGTACACGCCCGAGATCCCCGGCGACGGCGGCCGCTTCGCGCCCGAGCGCACGCCCACGCCGGCCTCGGTGCTGGTGCCGCTGGTGATGCGCGACGACGGCCTGCGCGTGCTGCTGACCCAGCGCACCGCGCACCTGCGCGACCATGCCGGCCAGATCAGCTTTCCCGGTGGCCGTGCCGAAGCGCATGACGCCGACGCCGTGGCCACCGCGCTGCGCGAAACCGAGGAAGAGGTGGGCCTGGCGCGCCATCACATCGAGGTCATCGGCACGCTGCCGCACTACCGTACGGTGACCAGCTACGTGGTCACACCGGTGGTCGGCCTGGTGCAGCCGCACTTCGAGCTGACGCTCGACGACAACGAGGTGGCCGAGGCCTTCGAGGTGCCGCTGTCCTTCCTGATGACGCCGGCCAACCACCGCCGCCACCGCTTCGAATGGGACGGCCACACGCGGCAGTTCCTGTCCATGCCCTGGCCGCGGCCAGGGGCCGACGACAGCTACTTCATCTGGGGCGCCACCGCAGCCATGCTGCGCAACCTGTACGCCTTCCTGGCCCAGCCGGATTGATGCGGCCGTTGCGGGGCCGTCGATGGGCGCTGTTCAGCGGCTTGGCCCCGCATCCCGCTGGGTATGATGCGCAGCGATGAGTTTCTTCGCCGTCCTGTTCGCCCTCGTCATCGAGCAGCTCAAGCCGCTGCCGCGCGACAACTGGGTGCACCACCTGCTGATGGGCTGGGTGGGCTGGACCGGCCGCAACCTCGACGCCGGCAAGTCGCACCACGCCTGGGTGGTGTGGTGCGTGTCGGTGCTGGCGCCGGGCCTGGCGATGTCGGCGGTGTACCTGGCGCTCAACCACTGGAGCGTGCTGCTGGCGCTGGCCTTCGACGTGGCCGTGCTCTACCTGACGCTGGGCTTCCGCCAGTTCAGCCACTACTACACCGACATCCGCGACGCGCTGGAGCGCGGTGACGAGATCGAGGCCCGCCGCCTGCTGGCCGAGTGGCGCCACCTGGATGCCAGCGAGCTGCCGCGCACCGAGCTGCTGCGCCATGTGCTCGAGCACGCGCTGCTGGCCGCGCACCGCCATGTGTTCGGTGTGTTCTTCTGGTTCGTGCTGCTGTCCACGCTGGGCCTGGGGCCGCTGGGCGCGGTGGTCTACCGCATGGCCGAGTTCTCCAGCCGCTACTGGAGCTTTCCCAGCAAGACGCTGGGCGTGCCGGCCAATGCCAAGCTGCTGCAGATCTCGCAGCAGATGTTCGCGCTGATCGACCACCTGCCGGCACGCCTGACCGCCTTCGGCTTTGCCGTGGTGGGCAACTTCGAGGATGCGATCAATGCCTGGCGGCGCGACGCCGCGCTGTGGCGGCATCCGAACGAGGGCGTGATCCTGGCCGCCGCGGCCGGCGCCGTGGGTGTGCAGCTGGGCGGCCATGCCGCGCCGGGCGTCAGCCCCGAGCGCTCGCGCACCTTCGATGCCGGCGCGGTGGACGATGCTGGCGCCGAGGGCAGCACGCCGGGCGACCCGCCGCAACTGGGCCACCTGCGCAGCGTGGTGGGCCTGGTGTGGCGCTCGGTGGTGCTGTGGATGCTGTTGTTGGCACTGCTGAAACTGGCCAACCTCGTCGGCTGACTGGGGCACCCGGCACCGCGGGTACGCGGCGCCACCCGCCGGGCGGGTTGGCCGGCCGGCTCCGGAGCGGCCGAGCGCTCGGCCGGCTCGCTCCGATCAATAGCGGCTCGAAGACAGCTCCGCGTGCAGCTCGCCATAGATGCGGTAGCGCGACGGGCTGATCTCGCCGCGCTCGGCCGCGGCGCGCACGCCGCAGCCGGGCTCGTGCAGGTGGGTGCAGTTGTAGAAGCGGCAGTCGCCGGCATGGGCGGCGATGTCGGGCATCAGCGTCGGCAGCTCGGCCGGGCCCACCTGGTGCAGGCCGAACTGCTGGAAGCCCGGTGAATCGAGCAGCGCGCTGTGGCGCCCGCCGTCCAGCCAGTACCAGGTGGTGCTGGTGGTGGTGTGGCGGCCGGCGTTCAGCGCGATCGAGATCTCGCCCACCTGGGCCGCGGCCTCGGGCACCATGGCATTGATCAGCGTGCTCTTGCCCATGCCGCTCGGGCCCAGCACCAGCGTGGCCTTGTCGGCCAGCAGCGGCGCCAGCAGCGCGCGCGCTTCATCCGGCCGGGCCTTGATGGCGCACTCCAGCACCGGCACGCCCATTGCGCGGTAGGGCGCCAGGCGCTCGCGGGCGGCGTCGGCGCCATCCAGGTCGGTCTTGTTCAGCACGATGGTGGTGGGGATGTGCACCTGGGCCGCGGCGATCAGCGCGCGGGTCAGCTGGCTTTCCGACCACATCGGCTGCACGGCCACCAGCACCAGCAGCTGGTCGAGGTTGGCGGCGAAGGACTTGGTCTTCCACTCGTCCTGGCGGTAGAGCAGGTTGCGGCGCTCGATCAGGCGCTCGATCACGCCCTCGTCGCCGGCGGCGGCCCACTGCACACGGTCGCCCACCACCAGGTCGCTCTTCTTGCCGCGCGGATGGCACAGCGTGCGCGTGCCATCGTCGGCCTCCACGATGCAGTGGCGGCCGTGCGAGGCCACCACCAGGCCGTTGCCGCCGGCCACCGTCATGCCGGCTGCAGGGCGTCGATCATCGCCGCGCAGATGAAGTCGTTGGCCGACAGCCCGCCCACCGAATGGGTGTTGAAGCGCACCGTGCAGGCGCCGTAGCTCACCGCCAGATCGGGGTGGTGGTCTTCGCGGTTGCAGACGAAGGCCACCGCGTTGACGAAGCCGATGGTGCGGTGGAAGTCGGCGAAGGCATAGCGCTTCTCGATCGCCGTCTGGCCGCTGGCCGTGGTGACGCGCTGCCAGCCCGGCACCTGGGCCAGCAGCGGGGCGATCTCGGCATCCGCCAGCGGCGCGCCGCTGACAGGCTGGCAATGCTGCTGGGCCAGGGGCAGGCTCATGGTCGGGCTCCGGTTCAGGCCGAGAGGGCCGCCAGCCGCTCGCTGGCCGGCGGGTGCGAGTAGTAGAAGCGCACGTACAGCGGATCGGGCGTCAGCGTGGCGGCGTTGTCCTCGTGCAGCTTGACCAGCGCGCGGGCCAGCGCCTGGCCGTCGCTGTGGGTGCGGGCATAGGCGTCGGCCTGGAACTCATGCCGGCGCGACAGCATGGCGCTGACCGGCGCGGCGAAGAAGCCGAACACCGGCACCGCCAGCATGAACAGCAGCAGCGCCAGCGCGTCATTGGGCACGGTGAGGTTGGGGCGCACGCCCAGGCCGATGTAGAAGCCGGCCCAGCCCGACAGCCAGCCCAGCAGCGCCAGCGCGCCCAGGCTCAGGCCGAACATCATCACCATGCGCTGGGTGATGTGGCGCAGCTTGAAGTGGCCCAGCTCATGCGCCAGCACGGCCTCCACCTCCAGCGGGCTCAGCTTGGCCAGCAGGGTGTCGTAGAACACCACGCGCTTGGCCGCGCCCAGGCCGGTGAAGTAGGCGTTGCCATGCGCCGATCGGCGGCTGCCGTCCATCACGAACAGGCCCTTGGCCGCGAAGCCGCAGCGCGCCATCAGCGCCTGCACGCGGCCCTTCAGCGCCTCGTCGGCCAGCGGCTCGAACTTGTTGAACAGCGGGGCGATCACGGTGGGGTAGACCACCATGATGAGCAGGTTGAAGCCCATCCACGCGCCCCAGGCCCACAGCCACCACAGGCGGCCGGTGGCGCCCATGATCCACAGGATCAGCGCCGCCAGCGGCAGGCCGATCAGCGCGCCCACCAGCAGGCCCTTGACCGCATCGCCCAGCCACAGGCCGAAGCTGCTGCGGTTGAAGCCGAAGCGCTGCTCCAGGCGGAAGGTGCTGTACAGCTCGAAGGGCAGGTCGAGCACCGCGCCGATCAGTGTGAAGCTGGTCAGCAGCGCCAGCTGGTAGGCCATGTCGCCCCAGCGCGGCTGCACGCTGGCCAGCAGCGCGCCGTTCAGCCAGTCCAGCCCGCCCAGCAGCGTCCAGCCCAGCAGCAAGGCGCTGCCGAAGGCGCTGGACAGCAGGCCCAGCCGGCCCTTGGCCAGCGTGTAGTCGGCCGCGCGCTGGTGGGCGGCCAGGCTCACGGTGCCGGCGAAAGCCGCGGGCACCTGGCTGCGGTGCTGCGCCACATGGCGCATCTGGCGGGTGGCCAGCCACAGCTTGACGGCCAGCGAGAGCACCAGCGCGGTGGCGAACAACAGGGTCAGCAGCATCGGGAACGGGACGGAAGTGGGGCGCTGCGCGGGGCGGCGTTCGGGGTGGCGGTGGGGCCCGCAAGTGTAGGGCTGCGACAATTCGGCCATGAGCACACCCGACAACGCCCCTGACGCCACCGCTGCCGCTGCGATTGCCACCGACCTGGCGCCCAGCGAGCAGAACCTGATCTGGATCGACCTGGAGATGACCGGCCTGTCGCCGTTCACCGACCGCATCATCGAGATCGCCGTGGTCGTCACCGACGCGCAGCTGACCCAGCGCGTCGAAGGCCCGGTGCTGGCCATCCACCAGAGCGACGAGGTGCTCAACGGCATGGACGCCTGGAACAAGGGCACGCACGGCAAGAGCGGCCTGATCGACCGCGTGAAGGCCAGCACCGTGGACGAGGCCGCGGCCCAGGCCCAGGTGATCGCCTGGTTGAAGCAGTACGTGCCCAAGGGCAAGAGCCCGATGTGCGGCAACTCGATCTGCCAGGACCGCCGCTTCCTGGCCAAGGACATGCCGCTGCTGGAAGACTTCTTCCACTACCGCAACCTCGACGTCAGCACACTCAAGGAGCTGGCGCGGCGCTGGAAGCCGGCCGTGCTCGATGGCTTCAAGAAGGCCCAGAAGCACACCGCGCTGGCCGACATCCACGAGTCGATCGACGAACTGCTGCACTACCGGCAGCACTTCCTGTCACTCTGAGCGTCGCACCTCGGCGGCGGTGGCCTGGGCGGCGGCCGCGCGCCGCCGCGGGCTGTCGGCCCGCTCGGTGCGCACGCCGGTGAGCGTGCGCTGGCGCAGCCGCCAGGCCTGCAGCAGCGCGCGGGCCTCGTCGTCGGGCTGGGCCGGCAGCTTCCAGTAGGCGCTGCAATCGCTCTCGCGGGCCAGCAGCTTGTGGTTCACCAGCTCGCGCCGCAGCGTCACATGGTCGCCGAAGGCGTTGGCGGCCTGCAGCACGGCGTTGACCTCGCGCTCGGTGTAGGTGCGCTTGGCCTCGAACATCGACCACAGCACCCACATCGCCAGCGCCTGCACGCTGTACTTGTTCGGCCAGCGCACCAGGCGGCCGCGGGCGTCGAACTGGCCCAGCGCCTTGCGCGCGTTGGCGCTGAGCACCCTCGCGTCGGGCGTCTCGTCAGGCGCCTGGGCCGGCGGCGGCAGCGTGGCCGGGTCGATCACCGGCGGCGGCGCGGCCGGGCGGTTGCTGACCGGCACGGCTGGCGGTGCGGCGCGCAGCGACTGCAGGTTGCGATGGCCGGCGGCGCGGGCCAGCAGGTTCAGCAGCTCCTGGTGACCGGGCGGCGGTTCGCCCTCGGCATGGCGGGCGTGAAGGGATTTGCCCAGGGCCCGCGCGAACTGCGACGCGTCGGGCACCAGCAAGGGCAGGGGGATTCGGCTCATGGCACGCTTCTCCACGCAGGCAATGCTTGACCGGTGGCGCAGCCCTGCACGGGCTGCACCGGGGTGCTGGGGGTTGCCGTCTTCCAGCCGCATCGCCCGCGCAAGAAACGCTGTCGGGATGGGGTGTGGTGGTGCCTCGTGGATCGAGGGGCAGGTTCAGCACGCGAGGGTGTCGCGCGGCAACGCCTGGGTGATCTGCCGACCGGAACCGCAGTGTAGCGCCTTCATCCTGGGGCATGATGCGCGCCCAAGCACCATGAGTTCGACTGCCGTTTCCGCTCCCCCCGTGGCCGCCGTAGCGGCGCCGCGCCCGGCCCAGCCCAGCATCAGCTGCGTGGTGCCGGCCTTCAACGAAGCCGGCAACATCGGCCCGCTGTTCGACGCGCTGCTGCCCGCGCTGGCGGCGCTGACGCCGCGCTACGAGGTCATCGTCGTCGACGATGGCAGCCGCGACGCCACCGCCCAGGCCGTGGCCGCGCGCGCGGTGGTGCCGGGCGTGCGCCTGCTGCGCCTGTCGCGCAACTTCGGCAAGGAGGCGGCGCTGACCGCCGGCATCGACCACGCCAGCGGCGACGTGGTGCTGCTGATGGACGCCGACCTGCAGCATCCGCCCGACATGATCGCCCCGATGCTGGACGCCTGGCGTCAGGGCGCCGACATGGTGACCACCGCGCGCGCCTCGCGCAGCGACGAAGCCTGGCGCAAACGCCTGGGCACGGCCTTCTTCTACTGGCTGGTGAACAGCGGCTCGCGCACGCCGATCCCGCAGGACGCCGGCGACTTCAGGCTGATGGACCGCCGCGTGGCCGATGCGCTGCGCGCTCTGCCCGAGCGCAACCGCTTCATGAAGGGCTTGTATGCGTGGGTGGGCTTTCGCACCGTGGTGCTGCCCTACACGCCGGCGCCGCGCCACTCGGGCAAGACCAGCTTCTCGCTCAAGAGCCTGTCGTCGCTCGCGGCCACCGGCATCACCGGCTTCACCAACGCGCCGCTGCGGCTGTGGGTGAAGCTGGGCGGTGGCATCGCGCTGGCGGCGCTGGCGTTCGCGGCGTGGATCGTCGTCGAGCACTTCATCAACGGCCACGATGTGCCCGGCTGGGCCACGCTGGTGGTGGGCATGGCCTTCTCGCTGGGCGTGCAGTTGCTGGGCATCGGCATCCTGGGCGAGTACATCGGCCGCATCTTCGACGAGGTGAAGCAGCGGCCGGTCTACATCGTCGGCGAGGCGCTGGGCCAGGGCTTGACCACCGGCCCCCACGTCGCTTCGCTCCTGCCCCCCGAGGGGGCTCTCAGTCCCTTGGGGCGGCCCGGCGGGACTGAGCTCGCGCGCGATGACTGAGCCGCGCCCGCTGCTGCTGTGCGCCGACGACTACGGCCTGGCCAGCGGCATCGACGCCACCATTGCCCGCCTGGTGCGCGCCGGGCGTCTGGGCGCGTTCTCGTGCATCGTCAACGGCCCGGCCTGGGGCGTGGATGCGGCCGAGGTGCCGGCGCTGCGTGCGGCCGGCGCCCAGGCCGGCTGGCACCTGAACCTCACCGAGGGCGTGCCGCTGTCGCCCGCGCTGGCCGCGCGGTGGCCGCAGCTGCCCACGCTGCCGCGGCTGCTGGCGCTGTCGCATGGGGGCCGGCTGCCGCGGGCGGCGCTGCGCGACGAACTGGCGGCGCAGTGGCAGGCCTTCGTCCAGGCCACGGGCCGTGTGCCCGATTTCGTCGATGGCCACCAGCATGTGCACCAGCTGCCCGGCGTGCGGCCGCTGCTGCTGAGCCTGCTGGGCGAGCGCGGCGCCGGTGTGCCGGTGCGCGCCACCGCGCCGCTGGCCGGTCCGGGCTTCGGCTTCAAGCGCTGGGTGATCGGTGCCACCGGCGGCTTTGCGCTGACCCGTGCGCTGCGCGGCGCCCGCATGGCCCACAACCGCAGGCTGTTGGGCGCCTATGACTTCCAGGCTACCGACTACGGCGCGCTGATGCGCGGCTGGCTGGATCAGGTGCCGGCCGAGGGCGCGCTGCTGTTCTGCCACCCCGGCGCGCGCTCGGCCGATGCGCCGGCCGACGTGATCGCCGCGGCGCGCGAGCGCGAGGCGGCCTACCTGGGCAGTGACGCGTTCCCGCGCGACCTGGCCGCAGCCGGCGTGTGCCTGGCGCCGGTGTGGCGCTGAGCCACCTGAGCCTCAGCCGAAGGACCAGCGCTTGTTGACCACGTAGGTCAGCACCATGGCCACCCCCGTGGCCGCCATCTGCGCCAGCAGGTAGTGCAGCCCCAGCCGCGTGCCCAGCGCCACCACGCCGGCGCTGGTGGCTGCGCCCAGCAGCGCCGTGACCTGGAAGCGCACCCAGGCCTGCCACCACGGCCCGGCATGGCCGAAGGTGAAGCGCCGGTTGCCCACGAACGCCAGCTGCGCACCCAGCACCGCGCCGGCGGCGGCGGCCAGCGGCGCCGGCCAGTGCATGCGTTCCACCCCCCAGGCCAGCAGCAGGTAGTGCGCGGCGGTGGCCACGGCACCCACGGCCAGGTAGCGCAGGAAGGGCCGTGAGGCGGCGCTCACGCGGTCAGGCCGCCACCGGCTCGCACTGCCGCGGTGGCGCGCGCCACAGCTGGGCATGGCGGCCCTGCATCACCTTCACCGCGCCGGGCACCTGGGCGGCGCGCGGGTTGGCGTGGTTGCCCTCCACCAGCCAGATCACCTGGCCCTGGCACACCAGGCGCGGCAGGCTGTCCAGCGGCACCAGCAGGGCCTCGGCCGCGGCGGGGTCGAAGCGCGTGGCGTCCGACAGCTCGCGTCGCCAGTCGTCGCGCAGGCGGATGGCGGGGTCGTCCCAGCGGCTGGCCAGCAGGGCCGGCTTGGCCAGGCGGGCCTCGAAGGCCACGTCGTGGAAGCCGCCGTCCACCATCACCACCTGATCGCCGGCGCCCATCTGCCGCGCCAGCGCGCGGCCCACGTCGCGGTTGGACTTGGGCGCCTGCCAGGCCAGCAGCACCACGCTGCCCAGGCACAGCACCACGCCCAGCGCGGTGGCCGTGCGCCGCCAGCGCGAGGCCACCAGCACCGGCGCGATCAGCATGCACCAGGGCGCCAGCGTGGGCAGGATGTAGCCCACCAGCTTGGACTTGGGCAGGCTGAAGAACAGCAGGATGGCCAGCAGCCACCAGGCCAGCAGCGCGCCGCGACCATCGCTGTCGGCCCAGGCGCGCTGCTGCCAGAAGCGGCGCAGCGCGGCCGGCGCGAAGGCGCTCCACGGCAGCGTCAGCAGCGGCAGCACGGCGAAGTAGAACCACACCGGCTGGCGGTTGTTGAAGGTGCCCGCCGACGCATAGCGCCGGAAGTGCTGCTCCATCACGAAGTAGTCGAAAAAGCCCGGGAAGCGCTGCTGCATGGCCACGAACCACGGCAGGGCGATCACGGCGAAGACCGCCAGCCCGGCCGGATGCAGCAGCGCCAGCAGCTGGCGCCAGCGCCCGCGGGCCAGCAGCCACGGGCCGATGATGAGGGCCGGCAGCACGATGCCGATCAGGCCCTTGGCCAGCACGGCCAGGCCACAGGCGGCCCAGCCGGCCAGGCGCCAGCGCGCATCCACGGTGCCGGGCTGCTCGAGCGCGCGGGCGAAGGCCAGCACCGCCACGCTGAGCGTGCCGGCCACCAGCATGTCGTGGTTGGCGTACTGCCCGCCCACGTAGAAGAACACGCAGGTGGCCAGCGCGCCCAGGCCGGCCGCGGCCACGCGCTCGCCATGCCAGCGCCGCAGCGTGAGCCACAGCGCCGCGCCCATCAGCCAGGCGCCCAGCGCCGGGCCCATGCGCGCGGCGAAGGCGCTGACGCCGAAGACGCGCATCGCCAGCATGTCCACCCAGTAGGTGAGCGGCGGCTTGTGGAAGAAGGGCAATCCGCCCAGCAGAGGCACCAGGCCGTCGCCGGCCAGCATCTCGCGCGCCACCTCGCCATAGCGGCCCTCGTCGGGCAGCAGCAGCGGGCGCAGGCCGGCGGTGGCCAGCAGCCACAGCGCCAGCAGGCCCAGCACCCACGGCGCCGAGCCCAGCCGCGGGCGCAGCACGCTCAATGCGCTCACACGCCCAGCAGTTCGACCTCGAACACCAGCGTGGCGTTGGGCGGGATCACGCCGCCGGCACCGCGCGGGCCGTAGCCCAGCTCGGGCGGGATCACCAGCACGCGCGTGCCGCCGACCTGCATGCCCTGCACGCCGTCGTCCCAGCCGCGGATGACCATGCCGGCGCCCAGGTGGAAGCGGAACGGGTCGCCGCGGTCCTTGCTGCTGTCGAACTTGCGGCCGCGGCCGTTGGGCGCGGCGGGGTCGTGCAGCCAGCCGGTGTAGTGCACGGTGACGCGGTTGCCGGCCGCAGCCGTGGCACCGCTGCCCACCACCACGTCGGTGATCTCCAGCGGCTTGCGCTCGGGTTCGGGCAGCAGTTCCACCTCGAACACCAGCGTGGCGTTGGGCGGGATCACGCCGCCGGCGCCGCGCGCGCCGTAGCCCAGCTCGGGCGGGATGGTCAGCACGCGCGTGCCGCCCACCTGCATACCCTGCACGCCCTCGTCCCAGCCGCGGATGACCATGCCGGCGCCCAGCTCGAACTCGAAGGGTTCGCCGCGGTCCTTGCTGCTGTCGAACTTCTGGCCGCGGCCGTTGGGCGCGGCGGGGTCGTGCAGCCAGCCGGTGTAGTGCACGGTGACCGACTGGCCGGCCTGGGCGGTGGCGCCGGTGCCCGGCGTGGTGTCTTCGTACTGGAGGCCGGAGGCGGTGGTGGTCATCGGCGGGGTGTCCTGGTGATCGCGGGGTGAACGCGGGAATGTCGGGGCGGCATCATGCCATCACAGCCACATCTGGCTCCACGCCAGCGTGGCGGCCTGCAGCCAGTCGGGCACCAGCGTGGGCTGCAGCAGCGGCAGGCCCAGCGTGCGCGCGGCGTCGCGCAGGGCCGGCAGCGGGTCGCGCGTGTCCAGCGGGGCTGCGCCGTTCTGCTTGCTGAGCTTGTGGCCGTCGGCGCCCATCACCAGCGGCACGTGCAGGTAGCGCGGCTCGGGCAGGGCCAGCAGGCGCTGCAGGTGGATCTGGCGCGCGGTGTTGTCGGCCAGGTCCTCGCCGCGCACCACGTCGGTGACGCCCTGGTCGCCGTCGTCCACCACCACGGCCAGCTGGTAGGCCCACAGGCCGTCGGCGCGGTGCAGCACGAAATCCCCCACCTCGCGCGCCACGTTCTGGCGGTGCGGGCCCAGGCGGCGGTCGTGCCAGCTGACCACGGCCTCGATGCCGCCGCACACGGTCAGCAGCCGCATCGCGCGCGCCGGCCGGTCGTGCAGGCCGCCGCGGCAGGTGCCGGGGTACACGCGCTCCTCGAAGCGCCCGCCCAGCACGCCCAGCGCCACCAGGGCTTCCTCCACCTCGCGGCGGGTGCAGGCGCAGGGGTAGACCACGCCCAGCGCCTTCAGCCGCGCCATCGCGGCGCCGTAGTGGTCGCTGCGCTGCGACTGGTAGACCGGCGGCGCATCGGGGAACAGCCCGCAGCGCGCCAGCTGGCGCAGGATCAGTTCGTCGGCGCCGGGCACGCAGCGCGGTGTGTCCACGTCCTCGATGCGCACCAGCCACTGGCCGCCGTGGGCGCGTGCATCCAGCCAGCTGGCCAGGGCCGCCACCAGCGAGCCGGCGTGCAGCGGGCCGGTGGGCGAAGGGGCGAACCGGCCGATGTATCCGGGCCGGCGGGGACTGCTGCGGTCGGGCATGGCCTGCGGGCTATTCCAGCGGTTCCAGCAGCCCGCAATGGCGGTCGAGCAGCGCGGCGCGGGTGGTGGGGCTGTCCAGCTGGCCCAGCCACCACTGCAGCGCCTGGCCGCGCGCGGCATTGCGCCGCCAGGCGTAGCCGAAGCGGGCCGGCACGCGCTGGCGGGCCACCTGGCGCGCCACCAGGCGGCCGGCGCGCAGGTGGTCGCGCGCCTGCGGCTCGGGCACGAAGCCGCAACCCAGGCAGCGCAGCAGCGCCTCGACCTTGGCGGCCATGGTCGGCACGGTCAGCACGTCCTGGCCGGGCAGCAGGTTGACCGTGACCGGGCTCATGCGCTGGGCCGAATCGGCCACCGCCACGGCGCGGTGGGCGAAGATCTGCTCGTCGGTGAGCGGTGCGTCGCCGGCGGCCAGCGGGTGGTGCGGCGCGACGCAGAACACGAACTCCACCTCGCCCAGCGGCTGCAGCTCGATGCCGGCCTGCGGCGTGCCGCCCAGCATCACGCCGATCGACAGGTCGGCCTGGCCGGTGACCAGCGCCTCCCAGGTGCCGGCCATGATCTCGCGGCGCAGCTTCAGCCGCGTGCCGGGGGGCTGGCCGTCGGCCATGCGCTGGGCGTAGAAGCCCTCGATCAGCTCGAACATCACCAGCCGCGACACCACGCCATCGGCCACGATGGTCAGCTCGCTTTCCCAGCCGGTGGCCACGCGGCGCACGCGGTTGGCCACGGCGTCCATCTCGGCCAGCAGGCGCCGGCCCTCGTTGAGCAGTTCCTGCCCGGCGGCGGTGAGCTGGGCCTGGCGCGAGCGGCGGTCGAACAGCAGCACGTCCAGCGCCTCTTCGAGCTGGCGCACGCTGTAGGTCAGGGCCGAGGGCACGCGGCCCAGCTCGCGCGCGGCGGCGGCAAAGCTGCCGCAGCGGGCGATGGTGTCCATCATCAGCAGCGCGTCGGGGGTCAGGGCCTGGCGGCGGGATTCGGGCATGTCAATCCGGTGTCAGCCTTTCATCTTATTTGAACGGATGCTTCAAGCCCTGGGCCACCACACCGGCTTGCGGGGGTGCCACCATGGCGGCCACGCTGGAGACCCATCACCATGATCACGTTGCGACGCGCCGAAGACCGCGGCCATGCCGACCACGGCTGGCTCAAGAGCTGGCACACCTTCTCGTTTGGCGAGTACCACGACCCTGCGCACATGGGCTTCGGCAACCTGCGCGTCATCAACGACGACCGCATCGCGCCGGGCACCGGCTTCGGCACGCATGGCCACCGCGACATGGAGATCGTGAGCTACGTGCTCGACGGCGCGCTGGCGCACAAGGACTCGATGGGCAACGGCGCGGCCATCGTGCCGGGCGAGGTGCAGCGCATGAGTGCCGGCACCGGCGTGATGCACAGCGAGTTCAACCACGCCCGCGACAGCACGACGCACTTCCTGCAGATCTGGATCTACCCCGAGCGCGCCGGCATCGCCCCCGGCTACGAGCAGAAGGCCTTCCCCGAGGCCGCCAAGCGCGGTCGCCTGGCCCTGGTGGCCGCGCGCGACGGCCGCGACGGCGCGGTGACGATCCATGCCGATGCGGCCATCCGCGCCGGCCTGTTCGACGGCGATGAAGCGGCCGAACTGGTGCTGGCGCCCGGCCGCCGCACCTGGGTGCACCTGGCGCGCGGTGAGCTCACCGTGAACGGCCAGGCGCTGAAGGCCGGCGATGCGATGGGCCTGGTGGACGAGCCGCTGCTGACCCTGGCCAAGGGCAGCGGTGCCGAGGTGCTGGTCTTCGACCTGAAGGCCTGACCGGTTCAGGCCTCGGCCTCGTCCTTGCGGCCGTAGCCCGGTCGGATGCGCACCGCGGCCACGGCCAGGAAGGACGGCAGCGTGGCCACGCACACCCAGGCGAAGAAGCCGGCATAGCCCAGCTGCGCCTGCAGCCAGCCGGCGGCCATGCCCGGCAGCATCATGCCCAGGGCCATGAAGCCGGTGCAGATGGCGTAGTGCGCGGTCTGGTGCGGGCCCTCGGCCACCATCATCATGAACACCATGTAGGCCGCGAAGCCGAAGCCGTAGCCGAACTGCTCGGCCACCAGGGCCGCGCTGATCCAGCCCAGCTGTTGCGGCTGGGCCAGCGCCAGCGCCACGAACAGCAGGTTGGGCGCGTGCATGGCGATCACCATCGGCCACAGCATGCGGTCGAGCCCGCGGCGCGAGATCACCCAGCCGCCCAGCAGCCCGCCGGCGGTGAGCGCCGCCACGCCCAGCGTGCCGTAGGCCAGGCCCAGCTGCTGGTTGCTCAGGCCCAGGCCACCGGCGGCGGTGCCGTCCAGCAGAAAGGGCGCCACCAGCTTCAGCAGCTGCGCCTCGGCAAAGCGGTACAGCAGCAGGAAGGCCAGCACGCGGCCGATGCCGGGCTGGCGCAGGAAGCTGGCGAACACGGTGACGAATTCGCGCAGCATCCCGCGCGCGGACCGCTGTGGCTGCCGTGGCGGCTCGGCGGGCCTTGGCAGGCTGACCGTGTGCAGCAGCGCCAGCGCCGCGAAGCCCAGCGCCAGCAGCCCGAACACGCGCAGCCAGGCGCCGGCCGCGCCGCCCTCGGGGTGCTGCTGCTGCCACCAGCCGGCCAGCGCGATCAGCCCGCCCTGGCCGGCGATCATCGCCAGCCGGTAGCAGGTGCTGCGCACGCCGACGAAGGCCGCGCGCTGGCGCTGCGCCAGGGCCTGCAGGTAGAAGCCGTCGGCGGCGATGTCGTGCGTGGCCGAGGCGAAGGCCAGCAGCCACAGCACGGCCAGCGTGGCGCGCAGCGGCTCGGGCCCGGGCAGCACCAGGGCCACGCCGCCGAGTGCTGCGCCGATCAGCCACTGCATCGCCAGGATCCAGCGCCGCGGCGTGCCGATCAGCTCGACCAGCGGGCTCCACAGCGGCTTGATCACCCACGGCAGGTACAGCCAGCCGGTGACGAGCGCGATCTCGGTGTTGCTGACGCCCAGGTTCTTGTACATCACCACCGCCAGCGTCATGACCACCACATAGGGCAGGCCCTGGCCGAAGTACAGCGTGGGGATCCAGCGCCAGGGCGAGGGCGCGCGCGCGGGCGGGTTGGCGGGGGCGGCGTGGGGCGAAGGCAAGCGCAAGCGTCCGTCGGGTGTCTGCACGGCGCAACGCCGCGGCGCCCACTGTAGCGCCCAGCGCTGGTGCGCCGTGGCCGCCTTCCCTGGGAACGACGCGGCGCCGGGCGGCCACCCATGCCATCAGGTTATGGGCGGATGGGGATCCGGCACGTGTGCGGAAATGTTGCCGGCAGACCCCCTCGGGTAAAGTCAATCGCAACCAGTGTTGCGGCATCGTGTCGGCGCGATGACCACTGATGCAGCAGCCGTCATGGCCGCCCATCCGAGGCGGCAGCGGTCGACCTCCGGAGGGAACATGCAGTTGAAGTCCATCGTTCGTGCGATCGCCCTGCTGGGCGCCACCTTGCCCGTCTGGGCCCAGACGCCCGACGCGCCGCAGCGGGTGGAGATCACCGGCTCCAGCATCAAGCGCATCGCCAGCGAAGGTGCGCTGCCGGTGCAGATCATCACGCCGCAGGAGCTGGAGCGGCAGGGCATCAGCAGTGCCGAGCAACTGATCAGCTCGCTGGCCATCAACGGCAACGGCCTGGACAACCTGGCCTCGAACGCCGACGTGGTGTCGGGCGCGGCGCGCGGCAACAACGGTGCCACCTCGGCCAACCTGCGCAACCAGGGCGCGGCGTCCACGCTGATCCTGCTGAACGGCCGCCGCGTCGCCTCGCACGGCCTCAACGGTGGTGCGGTCGACCTGAACCAGATCCCGATGGCCGCGGTGGAGCGCATCGAGATCCTGAAGGACGGGGCCTCGGCCATCTACGGCACCGATGCCATCGGCGGCGTCATCAACTTCATCCTGAAGAAGAACTTCAACGGCCTGCAGGCCCAGGTCTTCACCGACACCACGCAGCACGGCGGCGGCAACATCGCCCGCGTGGGCCTGACGGGCGGCTTCGGCGATCTGGACCGCGACCGCTACAACCTGCTGTTCGCGGCCTCGTTCTCCGACAGCCAGAAGCTGCGCGGCGACCAGCGCAGCTTCGTCAACACCTTCCAGCCCGACCGCGGCCTGTCGGTGGACACGCGCGGCACGCCCTATGCCACGGTGTTCGCGGTCAGCAATGCCGACACCATCCTCAGCAACAAGAGCACCACCGGCCCCAAGCTGCCGGGCGGCACCCAGGCCTACAACGGCATCAACGTGCTCGACCTGCCGGGCCAGGCGGGCTGCAGCTCGATCGACGGCATGTCGGCCTACGACGAGAAGCTGTGGGCCACGCCGGCCGCGGCCTATGGCTGCGCCTGGGACACCGGCCGTGCCGCGGTGCTGCAGCAGCCGGTGCAGAACAGCAACCTGGTGACCCGCGGCACGCTGCGCCTGGGCGAGCACCAGCTGACCGGCGAAGTGGTGATGGCGCGCAGCGAGTCGGCCAAGAGCTTCTCGAACGCGCAGCTGTCCACCAGCGCCACCACGCCCTTCCTGTACCCCAGCACCGGTGCCGCGTACGACACGGTGTTCAACGCCCTGGCCGCGGTGTTCCCCAGCATCAGCGCCAACTACGGCAAGCCCATCGCCTACCGCTGGCGCTGCATGGCCTGCGGCGAGCGCGAGATCAAGACCGTGTCCGACACCGGCCGTGTGCTGCTGGCGGCCGACGGCCCGCTGCCCTGGCTGGCCGGCTGGGACTACCGCAGCGGCCTGTCCTACGCCTTCAGCGACGTGAGCTCCACGCTGGGCAGCGGCTACTACTACCGCGATGCGCTGGTGGCCGCGATGAACACCGGCAAGATCAACCCGTTCCTGGCCGCGGGCCAGAGCCAGACGGCCGAAGGCCTGGCGCTGCTGGAAAGCACCTCGGCGCGCGGCGTCACGCTGTACGGCGGCAAGTACGAGGTCACCGAGGCGGACGTCACCGCCAGCGGCCCGGTGGGCAAGCTGCCGGGTGGCGATGTGATGGTGGCTGCCGGCCTGAACGCGCGCAACGAGAACTACAAGTTCAACGGCGACCAGCGCGCCGCGTCGGCGCGCCCGGTGATCTTCCTGGCCCCGTTCGACGATGCCAATGCGCTGGCCGGCGTCTCGCGCAGCGTGCGCGCCGCCTTCGGCGAGGTGCAGCTGCCGATCATGAAGCAGCTGGAGCTGAATCTGGCCGCCCGCTACGACGACTACTCGGGCTTCGGCAGCACCACCAACCCGAAGGTGTCGCTGCGCTTCACGCCGATGGACAGCCTGCTGCTGCGCGCCTCGTACAGCACGGGCTTCCGCGTGCCCACCTTCAACCAGCTCTACAACGGCATCACCGACACCACCTACGCCGGCAAGGACCTGGTCGACCCGGCCAAGTGCGCCAGCGGCAAGGTCGACAGCACCGTGGTGGGTTGCGAGGCGATCACGCCGATCATCCGCACCGGCGGCAAGGAAGACCTGGGCCCCGAGGAAAGCAAGCAGTGGACGGCCGGCTTCGTGTGGGCGCCGCGGGCCGACTTCAGCGTGGGCGCCGACTGGTGGAGCATCCGCCGCAACGGCACCATCCAGAGCCTGAGCCTGAGCACCCTGGTCGGCAACTACGGCCTGTTCCGCGACCGCTTCATCACCGATGGCGCCGGCACGCTGCTGGTCATCGACGACCGCTGGATCAACGCCGGTGAAACCATCACCAAGGGCGTGGACCTCAATGTGCAGGGCAGCCTGCCGGTGATGGACGGCAAGCTGGCCGCCAAGCTCGAAGGCACCTACCTGATCGAGAAGAAGTCGCGCCTGGTGGCCAGCGCGCCGTTCGGTGCCAGCGAGGTGGCGCGCTTCACGCGGGCCGACGACCTGGGCCTGCGCTGGAAGCACACGCTGTCCTTCACCTACAGCCGCGGCGCCTGGTCGGGCGCGCTGATCCAGCAGTACAGCTCGGCCTACCTCGACGCCGTGCTGCCCGGCGTGGCCAATGGCACCGTGGTGCCGGCCAACTGGAGCCCCACCGTGCCGGCCTACACGCTGTACCACGCCAGCGTGAAGTACACCGGCATCAAGAACCTGGGCCTGACCGTGGGCGTGAAGAACCTGTTCGACAAGACGCCGCCGTTCTCGGCCGCCTACGACAGCAACACCGGCGCCGGCAGCTCGTGGGAGCCGCGCGTGGCCGACCCGCGTGGCCGCTCGCTGGTGCTGTCGGTCGACTACAAGTTCTTCTGACGCCGCGCCGGCGCGCCACAATGGACGGGGCCTCGCGCAGGCCCCGTTTTCCATTCCAGACCCAGGACCGTTCCGGCATGCCCGCTGCCACACCCCAGTCTTCCCGTCACGCACAGGGCCGGGCCGCATGAGGCTGCGCCACATCGAGGTCTTCCACGCCGTGATGCGTGCGGGCACCGTCAGCGGCGCGGCGCATCTGCTGCACATCTCGCAGCCGGCCGTCACCAAGGTGCTGCAGCATGCCGAGGCGCAGCTGGGCCTGCTGCTGTTCGAGCGCGTGCGCGGCAAGTTCTACCCCACACCCGAGGCGCTGCGCCTGTTTACCGAGGTGGACAAGCTGCATGCCGACCTGGTGGCCATCCGCCGCCTGGCGGTGAGCCTGAAGAACGGCCAGGCGCAGACGGTCAAGCTGTCGGTCACGCCGGCGCTCGGCGCCACCGTGGTGCCGGGCGCGATGACACGCTGGGCCCAGGCTGTGCCCGATGGCCGCTGCGAGCTCGCCACGCACCACACGCGCGAGCTGGTCAATGCGCTGCTGCTGGGCGAGGCCGAGCTGGGCCTGGCGCTGCACGATCCCAAGCACCCCGGCATCCGCGCCGAGCCGCTGGCCCACGGCCGGCTGATGGTGCTGCAGCCGCGCAAGCCGGCGCGCGGGCGCAAGGCCATGGAGGCCGGCGGCACGCCGCTGGCCATCGAGGACCTGCCAGCCGAACTGATCGGCCTGGCCGGTGATGACCCGCTGGGCCTGCGCGTCAGCCAGGAGTGCGAGGCGCTGGGCGTGCACCTGCAGTTCCGCATCACCGTGCAGACCTACCAGCTGGCGCGCGCGCTGGCCGAATCGGGCCTGGGCGCGGCCGTGGTCGACCCGTTCACCGCCGCGGCCGCCGACCGCCAGCGCGTGCTGGTGCGTCCGCTGGCGCCCGAGCTGCCGGTGACGCTGTACCTGCTGACGCCGGCGGCCCTGCCGCTGTCGCAGGGCGCGCGGCGCCTGGTGAGCTTTCTGGGCGAGGCCGCCACGGCCTGCCTGGCGCAAGCTGAGGAGGTGGCGGCATGAGTGGCGGCATGATCGGTGGCATCAGTGGCGGCAGCCTGCCGGTCGAGGCCATTGCCGCGCACCCGGATTTCCGCCGCCTGGCCAGCGTGAAGGGAGTCGCGCACGATCTTCGTTATGCCGGCACGAACAACTTCGCCGGCCGCGTGCTGTACCCGGGCCTGGATTGCGCCTGGATCCGCCGCGAGGCGGCCGAGGGCCTGGAGGCCGCGGCCGCCTGGCTGGCAGCGCAGCGCCCCGGCCACCGCCTGCTGGTGCTGGATGCGCTGCGCCCGCAGCGCGTGCAGGAGGCGATCTGGGCCGACGTGGCCGGCACCGACATGGCCCACTACTTCGCCGAGCCGGTGCGCGGCTCGATCCACAGCTTCGGCATGGCAGTGGACGTCACCGTGCTAGGCCCCGACGGCGCCGAGCGCGACATGGGCGCGGGCTACGACGAGATGGCGCTGCGCTCGCACGCGGCGCTCGACGCCCAGCACCTGGCGCTCGGCGTGCTGACCGCCGCCCAGGTGGCCGAGCGCGGCTGGCTGTATGCCGCGATGGCGCATGGCGGCTTCCACGGCATTCCCACCGAGTGGTGGCACTTCGACCACGGCGACCGCGAGCGCGTGCGCCGGGAGTTCCCGCGTGTGCTCTGACGCCGTGAACCCACGACGCCGCGCGCTGCAGGCCGGCATCACGGCGCTGCTGGGGGCGGGTCTGGCGGGCGCTGGCGGCATGGCCCGGGCCGCCGGCGGCAGCACTCGCCTGCCGACGATCAAGCCGCCGCGGCTGAAGGCCGGCGACACCATCGGCCTGGTCAATCCGTCGCACGCCATCTACGAGCGCGAGCCCTACGACATCGCCATCGACACGCTCACGGCGATGGGTTTCAAGGTGGTGGAGGGCGCGCACCTGCGCGATCGCCGCGGCCACCTGGCCGGCAGCGACGCCCACCGCGCGGCCGACCTCGACGGCTTCTTCGCCGATCCCGGCGTGCAGGGCATCCTGGCGCTCACCGGCGGCTCGGGTGGCAACCGCATCCTGCCGCTGCTGGACTACGGCCTGATCCGCGGCAACCCGAAGTTCCTGGGCGGCTTTTCCGACATCACCGCGCTGATCAACGCCGTGCACGCGCGCACCGGCCTGGTCACCTTCCATGCGCCGGTGGGCGTGTCGTCGTGGAACGCCTTCAGCCTGCGCCACTTCCGCGGCGTGGCGATGGACGGCGAGGCGATGACGCTGCGCAACCCGCGCGAGCTGGACGGCCTGCCGGCGCCGGCCGAGCACCGCACGCGCACGATCACGCCCGGCGTGGCGCGTGGCCCGCTGCTGGGCGGCAACCTGGCGGTGCTGAGCGCGATGGCTGGCTCCGATTACCTGCCCAGCTTCGACGGTGCGATCCTGTTCCTCGAAGAGATCAACGAGTACATCTACCGCGTCGATCGCATGCTGTCCACGCTGAAGCTGGCCGGCGTGTTCGACGGCCTGGCCGGCGTGGCCATCGGCCAGTTCACCAAGTGCACGCCGGGCGAGGGCTTCGGCACGCTGACGCTGGACGAGGTGTTCGACGACTGGTTCGCGCCGCTGAAGGTGCCGGTCTACCGCGGCGCGATGATCGGCCACATCCGCCAGAAGTTCACCGTGCCGATCGGCGTGCCGGCCGAGATCGACGCCACGGCCGGCACCCTACGCCTGCTGGAACCCGCCGTGCGCTGATCGTGCTGCGGCACTTGATGCCGCTCAACCTGCGCGCCGGAGCAGCGCCGAAGAATGCCCGCTTCAGCCCCGCACAACGGGGCGTTGAGGAGCGCGCATGCTGCAGATCCGCATCCACGGGCGAGGCGGGCAGGGGGTGGTCACCGCCGCCGAGATGCTCTCGATCGCCGCGTTCTGGCAGGGCCGTTGCGCCCAGGCCTTTCCCAGCTTCGGCTCCGAGCGCACCGGCGCGCCGGTGGTGGCCTTCTGCCGCATCGATGACCGCGAGATCCGGCTGCGCGAGCCGATCATGGCGCCCGATGTGCTGATCGTGCAGGACGCCACGCTGCTGCACCAGGTGGACGTGTTCCAGGGCCTGCAGCCCGACGGCTATGTGCTGATCAACAGCCGCCAGAGCTTCGACGCCCTGGGCCTGGGCGACATGGCGGCGCGCTTCCGCCACGAGCGGCTCACCACCGTGCCGGCCACCGACATCGCGCTCAAGCACCTGGGCCGGCCGCTGCCGAACGCCGTGCTGCTGGGCGGCTTCGCGGCGCTGGCCGGCCTGGTGTCGCTGGATGCGGTGGCGCATGCCATCCGCGACAAGTTCAGCGGCAAGCTGGCCGAGGCGAACGTGGCGGCGGCCACCGAGGCCTTTGACCATGTGCGCCGCGAGATCGAGGAGCTTCGCCATGCCGAGCAATGACCCACGCGGTGCCGGCGGGCACCGCGAGCAGATGGAAGGCTCGGTGGCCGTGGCGCGCGCCGTGGCCCTGGCCCGGCCCGAGGTGATCTGCGCTTACCCGATCTCGCCGCAGACGCACATCGTCGAGGGCCTGGGCGCGCTGGTGAAGAGCGGGCAGCTGAGCCCTTGCGAGTTCATCAACGTGGAGAGCGAGTTCGCGGCGATGAGCGTGGCCATCGGCGCCTCGGCCGCCGGTGCGCGCGCCTACACCGCCACCGCCAGCCAGGGCCTGCTGTTCATGGCCGAGGCGGTCTACAACGCCAGCGGCTTGGGCCTGCCGATCGTGATGACCGTGGCCAACCGGGCCATCGGCGCGCCGATCAACATCTGGAACGACCACTCCGACAGCATGAGCCAGCGCGATTGCGGCTGGATCCAGCTGTTCGCCGAGAACAACCAGGAGGCGCTGGACCTGCACCTGCAGGCCTTCAAACTGGGCGAGGAGTTGTCGCTGCCGGTGATGGTGTGCATGGACGGCTTCATCCTGACCCACGCCTACGAGCCGGTGCACCTGCCCGACCAGGCCGAGGTGGATGCCTTCCTGCCCCCATATGAGCCGCGCCAGGTGCTGGATCCGGCCGAGCCGGTGTCCATCGGCGCGATGGTCGGGCCCGAGGCCTTCATGGAGGTGCGCTACCTGGCCCATGCGCGGCAGCTGCAGGCGCTGGAGCGCATCCCGCAGATCGCCGATGAATTCGCGCAGCGCTTCGGCCGGCGCTCGGGCGGCTTGGTGCGCGCCTACCGCTGCGAAGACGCGAGCACCATCGTCGTGGCGCTGGGCTCGGTGATCGGCACGCTGAAGGACACGGTGGACGCCTTGCGTGAGGACGGGTTGAAGATCGGCGTGCTGGGCATCCACAGCTTCCGGCCGTTCCCGCTGGCGGCGGTGCGCGAGGCGCTGCAGGGCGCGCAGCGCGTGGTGGTGCTGGAGAAGAGTTTCTCGGTGGGCTTGGGTGGCGTGGTCAGCACCGATGTGCGCCTGGCGCTGTCGGGCCTGCACCTGCATGGCCACACGGTCGTGGCCGGGCTGGGCGGCCGGGCCATCACGCAGGCCTCGCTGGCGCGCATGCTGAAGGAGGCGGTGGTCGGCACGCTGCCGGCCTTGAGCTTCCTCGATCTGGACTGGCGCATCGTCAACCGCCAACTGGAGCGTGAGGCGGCGCGGCGCCGCAGCGGGCCGATCGCGGAGAACCTGCTGCGCGATCTGGGCAGCATGCCGGCAGTTCGCGGTGCGGATCAGAGCGAGCGGGCCGAGCGCCGGGCCGCTCCCAAGCCGGCCCGCGTCCCCTCGGGGGACCGGCCGACGTACCTGTCGGACGAGGGGCTCCAATGACTGCCATCAAGTTCTATCAGACGGGTACGTTCACGGTGGGCAATCGCCTGCTCGCGCCCGAGCAGCGCAGCGTGCAGGCCAGCACCGAGCGCAACAACTCGCTCAACAGCGGCCACCGTGCCTGCCAGGGCTGCGGCGAGGCGCTGGGCGCGCGCTATGCGGTGGATGCCGCGATGCGCGCCACCGGCGGCCAGCTGATCGCCGCCAACGCCACCGGCTGCCTGGAGGTGTTCTCCACGCCGTACCCCGAGACCAGCTGGCAGCTGCCGTGGATCCATTCGCTCTTCGGCAATGCCGCGGCCGTGGGCACCGGCATCGCCGCGGCGCTGAAGGTGAAAGGGCGCGACCGCGGCAACAAGCCGGTGCGCGTGATCGCCCAGGGCGGCGACGGCGGCACCACCGACATAGGCTTCGGCTGCCTGAGTGGCATGTTCGAGCGCAACGACGACGTGCTCTACATCTGCTACGACAACGAGGCCTACATGAACACCGGCGTGCAGCGCAGCAGCGCCACGCCGGCAGCCGCGCGCACGGCCACCACGCAGGCGCTGGGCAGCGAGCCTGGGGCGGTGTTCGGCCAGGGCAAGAACCTGCCGCTGATCGCGATGGCGCACGAGATCCCGTATGTGGCCACCGCCACCGTGGCCGACCTGCATGACCTGGAAGCCAAGGTGCAGCGCGCGATGGCCATCCGCGGCGCGCGCTACCTGCACATCCTGGTGCCGTGCCCACTGGGCTGGGGCGCGGCCAGCCACGACACCATCCGCCTGGCGCGGCTGGCGCGCGAGAGCGGGCTGTTCCCGGTGTTCGAGGCCGAGCGTGGCGAGGTCACGGCGGTGCAGAAGATCCGCCACCGCGTGCCGGTGGACGAGTACCTGCGGCCGCAGAAGCGCTTCGCCCACCTGTTCGCGCATGGCAGTCAAACCGGCCACCCGGAGATGCTGGCGCGCATCCAGGCGGATGCCGATCGCAACATCCGCCGCTTTGGCTTGATTGACGCAGCGCAGGAGGCCTGACCATGCACAAGCCCTTCGCGATCACGCTGGATCCTGGAAGTTCTTTGGCCAACCACACCGGCAGCTGGCGCAGCCAGCGCCCGGTGTATGCCGACCACCTGCCGCCCTGCAATGCCCAGTGTCCGGCCGGTGAAGACATCCAGGGCTGGCTGTTCCACGCCGAAAGCGGCGACTACGAAGCCGCCTGGCGCCACCTGACCCGCGACAACCCTTTTCCGGCCACCATGGGTCGGGTGTGCTATCACACGTGTGAAGCGGCCTGCAACCGCGGCAAATTGGATGCCGCGGTGGGCATCAACTCGGTGGAGCGCTTCCTCGGTGACATCGCCATCGCGCGTGGCTGGGCCTTCACGCCGCCCGTGCAGGACACCGACCGCCATGTGCTGGTGGTGGGTGCCGGGCCCTCGGGCATGTCGGCGGCGTATCACCTGCGGCGCCTGGGCCACCGCGTCACGGTCAAGGAGGCCGGGCCGGCGCTGGGCGGCATGATGCGCTTCGGCATTCCGCGCTACCGGCTGCCGCGCGAGGTGCTGGAGGCCGAGATGCAGCGCATCGTGGCGCTGGGCGTGGATGTGCAGCTGAACACCCGGGTGGAAGACCTGCGCGCCGAGATGCGCGGCTTCGACGCCACCTTCCTGGCCGTGGGCGCGCACATCGCCAAGCGCGCATTCATTCCGGCCAAGGATTCGGCGCGCATCCTCGATGCGGTGAGCGTGCTGCGTTCGATGGAAGGCGACGAGCAGCCGCTGCTGGGCCGGCGCGTGGCCGTGTACGGCGGCGGCAACACCGCCATCGACGTGGCGCGCACCGCGCGCCGCCTGGGCGCCACCGAGGCGGTCATCGTCTACCGCCGCACCCGCGGCCAGATGCCGGCGCACGACTTCGAGGTGGAAGAAGCGCTGCAAGAGGGCGTGCAGGTGAAGTGGCTGTCCACCATCTCGCAGGCCGCCGGCGACACGCTGACCCTCGAGAAGATGGTGCTCGATGCCGACGGCCGGCCGCAGCCC
This sequence comes from Pseudaquabacterium inlustre, assembly GCF_038066595.1. Taxonomy (NCBI): domain Bacteria; kingdom Pseudomonadati; phylum Pseudomonadota; class Betaproteobacteria; order Burkholderiales; family Sphaerotilaceae; genus Pseudaquabacterium; species Pseudaquabacterium inlustre. The sequence goes on along the minus strand of NZ_JBBUTH010000001.1, from coordinate 554,663 downwards.
ACCGGCGAGTTCGAGACGCTGCAGGCCGACAGCCTGGTGCTGGCCCTGGGCCAGGACGTGGACCTGGGCCTGCTGGACGGCGTGCCCGGCCTGAGCCTGCATGACGGCGTGGTGCAGGTCGATCCGGCGACGCTGATGACCGGCTGCCCGGGCCTGTTCGCCGGCGGCGACATGGTGCCGGCCGAAAGGAATGTCACCGTCGCGGTGGGCCACGGCAAGAAGGCCGCGCGCCAGATCGACGCCTGGCTGCGCGACGCGCCGCTGCCCGCCGCTGCCAAGCATGCGCCGGCCAGCTTCGAGCGCCTGAACCCCTGGTACTACAGCGACGCCCCGGCCACCGTGCGCCCGCAGCTGGATGCCGCGCGCCGCACCAGCAGCTTCGACGAGGTGCAGGGCGGACTCACCGAGGCCAATGCGCTGTTCGAGGCGCGGCGTTGCCTGAGTTGCGGCAACTGCTTCGAGTGCGACAACTGCTACGGCGTGTGCCCCGACAACGCGGTGATCAAGCTGGGACCGGGCCAGCGTTTCGCGATCAACCTCGACTACTGCAAGGGCTGCGGCGTGTGCGCCGCAGAGTGCCCCTGTGGCGCGATCGACATGGTGCAGGAGACCTGAGCGTCATCCGGGCCGCCCCACAATGGCGGCATGAACGGTCTCGACGCATTCTTCGAACTCTTCCGCGCGCTGCTGCACCCCACGGCCCTGGCCGAACTGGGCGTGCTGGCCGCCTGCCTGGGCCTGGCCTGGCTGGTGGTGCGGCTCACGCGCCCGGCCGGCGGGGCGGGCATTCTGTACGGCGAGCGCGGTTTCGACGGCGTGCTGTTCCCGCTGCTGGCCCTCGGCCTGGCCCAAGGGGCGCGCGTGGCCGCGCTGGCGCACAAGCTGCCGATCGCGGTGTTCCACGTGGCCGTGCCCATCCTGGCCAGCCTGGCGGTGATCCGCATCGCCGTGCGGGTGCTGCATGCGGCCTTTCCCAAGTCGCCGCTGGTGCGGGCCACCGAGCGCACGGTCAGCTGGGGCGTGTGGATCGTGCTGGTGCTGTGGATCACCGGCCTGCTGCCGGTGCTGCTGGCCGAGATGGAGGCCGTGAGCTGGAAGATCGGCGGCGCGCCGGTCACGCTGCGCAGCCTGGTGGAAGGTGCACTGACCGCCGCCGCCGTGCTGGTGGCGGTGTTGTGGCTGTCGGCCTCGATCGAGGCGCGGCTGATGCGGGCCACCGGCGTGAACCTCAGCGTGCGCAAGATCGCCGCCAACGCCACCCGCGCCGGCCTGCTGCTGATCGGCCTGCTGTTGGCCATGTCGGCGGCCGGCATCCCGCTGGGCGCACTCGGCGTGCTGGGTGGCGCGGTGGGCGTGGGCATCGGCCTGGGCCTGCAGAAGCTGGCCGCCAACTACGTGTCGGGCTTCGTGATCCTGGCCGAGCGCTCGCTGCGCATCGGCGACGTGGTGCGGGTCGACAACTTCGAGGGCCGCATCACCGACATCAGCACACGCTACACGGTGATCCGCGCCAACAACGGCCGCGAGTCCATCGTGCCCAACGAGATGATGATCACCCAGCGGGTGGAGAACTGCTCGTTCGCCGACCCCAAGGTGGCGCTGACCAGCACCGTGCAGGTGGCCTACGGCAGCGACGTGCCCGCGCTGATGCCCGAGCTGGTGCGCGCGATGGCCGGCGTGGCCCGCGTGCTGCACGACCCCATGCCGGCGGTGCAGCTGAGCGCCTTTGCCGCCGACGGCCTGGAGCTGACCCTGGTGTTCTGGATCGCCGACATGGAGAACGGCCAGGGCAATGTGCGCAGCGAGGTCAATCTGGCCGTGCTGCGCGCGCTGGAGGCGCTGGGCGTGGAGATCCCGTTCCCGCAGCGCGTGGTGCGCGCGCTGCCGCCGGCTGCGGCGCCGGTCAGCCCGGCCGGCGGCTGACCGGGGTGTCGGCCCGCGCCTGGCCCGCGGCCGGGCCGGTCTTCAGCGAGGCCAGGTACAGCTGCAGCGCCGCGGTGTCCACGTCGCTCAGGTGCTTCAGCGCCTCAAAGGGCATCACCTGGATGGCCGAGCCGTCGTCGCGCTGGCCGCTGCGGAACATGCGCTGCAGTCGCTGCGCATCGGTGTAGCGCGTGGCCATCACGCCACCGGCCACCTGGCGCAGGTCGGGCGCGGCCGGCCAGTCCGGCGGTGCGCCGGGGATGCGGCCGCCCGCCAGCTGCGGCCCGTGGCAGCCGATGCACATGCCGGCCACATAGCGGCCATGCTCGACGCTCACCGCCTCGGGCACCGGTGTGGCGGGCGGGCGGCTGTGGTCGATCAGCGCCGCCGCGTCGGGGATCTGCCCGAAGCCGTAGAGCACCCGTGCCGGCAGCGGCAGCTGGACGATGGCCCCGGTGCCCGCCACCGGCGGCAGCGCGCGCAGGTAGGCCACCAGCGCGCCCAGGTCCCCGTCGGTGAGGCCGGCGTAGTCCTGGCTGGGCATCACGCGCAGCGGCTTGCCGTCGGGCCGCACGCCGTGGCGCAGCGCGCGTTCCCAGTCAGCGGCGCGGTAGGCGCCGACCACGCCGCCGGGCCCCGGCGTGATGTTGGGGCCCTTGATGTGCAGCGCGCCCTGGTTGACCAGCGAGCGGCCGGCGCCGTCGGCGCCGTGGCAGTCCACGCAGCCGCGGCTGGCATACAGGTAGCGGCCGCGGGCCAGCGCGTCGGCGCCGGTGGGCACGGCCAGGTCGTAGGGCGCGATGTCGACGCGGCGGTTCATGCGTTCGTCGGCCATCTGCAGGCCGGTGATCACGGTGGCACCGGCCAGCATGCCCAGCACGGTGGCGGTCATCAGGCCGCGGCGGATCCAGCGGTTCATCTTGGGTGTCCTCGGGGTGGATGTAGGGGTGGGTGGGGTGGTGGAAGGGGCCGGCGGTGGGCGGCTCAGCGCGCCGGTGGCAGTGCACCGGCGGCCTGCAGGCGGGCGGCGATGGCGTCCCAGCGCGTGGCGCCCACGCGGCCCTGCACGGCCATGGCGCCGGCCAGCCAGGCCTCGGGCGCGCCGTCGTCGCGGCGGGCCAGCAGCAGGGCCGCCAGTTCGTCGGGGTTCAGCCCGTCGGCCAGGCGCAGCAGCAGGTCCAGCCGTTCCCAGCGCGGCAGGTCGGCGGTGGCGCGACGCTGCAGCGCCTGCAGCTCGGTGTCGCTGAACAGCACGTGAAAGCGCGGCAGCTGCGATTCCTGCTCCAGCGCCAGCTGCTGCAGCAGTGCGGCGGCATGGCCGGCATAGGCGCGGTACAGCCGGTCGAGCAGCTCGGCGCGCCGGGCCGGGTGGTGGCAGCGGCCGGCGGAATCGGCCAGTGCGGTGAGCCGGGCGATCTCGTGGGCCGGGTCGCCCGGGGCGGTCGTCTCGGCCGTTCTGGCAGGCGGGGTGCCGCAGCCGTCAGCGGCGTGGCAGGCAGGCGGCTGGCGTTCGGCCAGGGCCGGGTGCAGCTGCCCGTCGGCCAGGCGCCGGTGCGTGGCGGCCAGGGCCAGCACCGCCTGCAGTTCGCGCAGCGCGGCCTGCACCTGGGCGTCGTCGTGCGCGTCCAGCGTGCCCAGGCGCAGCAGCAGCGCGGCCAGCGCGTGGCGCAAGGCCTTGTGCGCATGGGCATAGGGGTCGGTGCGGGCGGGCGGGGCCGCGCCGTCGGCGTCGAACTCGGGGTGGGAGGGCATGGCGGCCAGTGTCGGCAGCCGGCCCCGCCGCCACATCGCCCACAGGAGCCATCCGGCGGGCCATGGCCCGCCCGGTCAGCGTGCCGCGGCCTGGGTCAGCGCAGGCCGTGGTCGCGCCACCAGGCGGCGGCCTGGCCGCGGCTGGCCACGCCCAGCTTGCCCAGCACATTGGCCACATGGCGCTTGACGGTGTGCGGGCTGAGGTCGAACACGCGGGCGATCAGCTTGTTGCTGTCGCCGGCGGCGATGCGCTGCAGCACCTCCACCTCGCGCGGGCTCAGGCCGGCACGGCCAACGGCCGTGGTCTGGCCGGCCGGCGCTGCACCGTGTGCGGCCGGCAACGCGAGGCCGGCGCCGGGTGGTGCGTCGTTGCCATCTCCGTCCTCGTCCAGCCCGTGGTCGAGGTCGTCGTCCAGGTCGCCGTCGAGGGTCTCGTCGGCCCCGGCCAGCCGCGCCGGATCGACCGGCTCGCCGCCATGCGCCGGCCGGCCCAGCGACAGCCGGGCCCAGCGCGCCAGCGGCTCGGCCAGGGCCTGCGGCAGGCGCGCGCGCAGCGCCGGCTCCATCAGCGCGGCCAGCGGTGCGCGGGCGAACAGCAGGCCGCCTGGCCCATGCTCGCGCTGCGCACGGGCAATGGCCGGGGCCAGCGTGGCGGCGGCCTCGGCGTCGCGGCCGGCGCGCAGCAGGGCCCACGCCAGGTACAGGCGCAGCTCGGCCGCCTGGCCCAGCACGTCGATCTGCTCTTCGTGCGCCAGCGCGGCCTGCCAGTGCGCGATGGCCTCGTCGGCGCGGCCCTCCAGCCAGGACAGGTGGCCGGGCAGGGCCAGCTGGGGCCGCGCGCGGGCGGCCAGCGCGCGGGCGCTGGGCGCCACGGCCGACGGGTCCAGCGCGGCCAGGCAGTCGCGCAGCAGCGGCGCGTCGCCACACACCACGGCCACCCGTGCCGACAGGAACACCGACTGCCAGGCCGACCAGGCGCTGCCATGGTCCACCTGGCGCTGCAGCGGAAAGCGCGCCAGCTCCAGCGCCGCGTCGTGGCGGCCGCGCAGCGCGTGCATCAGCGCCTGCTGCTGTCGCACCATGCGCCGCACGTTGATCGGATCGCCCACCCAGCGGCAGTCGTCGTCGGCATTGGCCACCAGCACGTCGGCCTCGTCGAGCCGGCCGGTCCACACGGCCAGCCAGGCCTCGGTGAGCCGGGCCACGGCGCTCAGCGCGGTGGGCGTGTCGCCGGTCAGGCGCCGCACGCCGGCGGCATGGCGGCGCAGCGCGTCGGCGGTGTCGGGCAGGCCGTGGAAGCGCGACAGCGGCGTGGCCATGTACCAGTACTCGATGCGCGGCGTGCGTTCCAGCAGCAGCAGCATCTCGTCGAGCACCGGGCCCACGCGGTGCAGCGAGCCCATGTCCAGCGCATGCCAGCCCGAGGCCACCAGGGCCAGGATGCGGGTCTCGTCGTCCAGCGCCTCGCGGCGCAGCGGGCCCAGCACGGCCGCGCCGTCGTCCACGCGGCCCTGGGCGTTGAGCGCCAGCGCCAGGTAGGCGCGGGCGCGCTGGTGCTGGGCGGGCTGCGCGGCCGCCAGGGCCACTGCCTGCTCGGCCGCCTGCACCATGGCGGTGAAGTCCCAGCGCGCCCAGGCCAGCTGGGCGCTGACGATCTGCAGCGCCGCCGATTCGGCGCGCACCGCCGGCGCAAACTGCGCCAGCGTGCGCTGCACCGTGTGCACCGCGCCCTCGGTGAGCCAGCGCCCGCCATGCGCGGCCAGCACCTCGGCGGCCTGCTCGGGCGCATCGGCGCGCAGCAGCAGCGCGATGCGTTGCTGTGGATCGGGCTCGGCCGCGGCGGCGCGGCGCAGCAGCTGCGGCACGCGCTCGGGATGGCGGCGCACCAGGCACTGCGCCAGCGCCTGGCGGAACAGGTCGTGCAGGCGCAGCGTGCCGGCCTCGCCGTCCACCGCGGTGGCGAACAGGCCGCGGCGCTCCACCTCGGCCAGCAGCTGGGCGGCGCGCGGGTTGCCGCTGACCTCGGCGCAGCGCGCCGGCTCCAGCTCGGGCAGCACCGAGATGGCCAGCAGGAACTCGCGCAGCTCGTCGTCGAGCTGGTCGATCACCTCGGCGGCGAGGAAGTCGAACACATGGCGGTCGATGGCGCCCGGCGTGCTGCGCGCACCGGCGTTGAGCGCCAGTCGCAGGCCGGCTGGCCAGCCTTCGGTGCGGGCGTGCAGGCCGGCGGCGGCCGCTTCGTCCTGGCCCAGGCACTGCGCCAGCGCGCGGGCCTCGTCGGGCGAGAAGCGCAGCGCCTCCAGGCGGAACTCGGCCAGCTCGCCCAGCGCGCGCAGCCGGGCCACCGGCAGCGCGGGCTCGTGGCGGGTGGTCACGGCCAGCGTCCAGCGCGGGCTCAGCCGCTCCACCAGGTGCGACAGGAAGGCCAGCGCAGGGGCGTCGCTCAGGCGGTGCAGGTCGTCCAGCACGATCAGGCCGTGCGGCGTGTCGCAGGCGTCCAGCGTGTTGACCAGCTCGGCACCGATCTGCGCCGGCGGCACGCCGGCCTCGGCCATGGCCACCAGGGCCTCGGGCGCGATGCGCCAGGGCGGGTCGTGCGGCTCCAGCGCGCCGATCAGGCATTCCAGCAGGTGCGGCAGGTCGTCGCTGTCGTCCAGCGCCACCCAGGCCAGCGCCTGCTCGGGTGCGGTCTGCGCCAGCCGCACCGCCTGTTGTGCCAGGGCCGAGGTCTTGCCATAGCCGGCCGGTGCGCACACCAACACCAGGCGCTGCGTGGCCAGGGCCTCGGCCAGCGCCTGCTGCAGCGCAGGGCGTTCCACCTGCTGGCCGGCACGCAGCCGGGGCCACTGGATCTTGGTGCGGGCGAAGGGCATGGCGACAGGCGGGCTCGGACGCGGTGGCGCGGGCTGCGCCGTCGGCAAAACACCCGATGCTAGGGCCTGAACAGGTGCACGCGCCACCCCTGACCGGGACCAACGGGGGGCGGGTGCCGGCGGGCAGACCGCCGGCGTGGCGTGGGTGGGCAGGGTGGCGAGCATGGCGCGCATTGTGGAAATGCGCGCCGCCGCGCGCACGGCGCATGCGACGAAGCGTCGGCAGCGGCGACAGGCCGTCCTGCGGCGGGCCTGGCCGCTCATGCGCCGTGGCAGGCCCGGGCCCGCGCGATGGCCCGCCGCGCGCCGGGCGATGGCTCCTGTGGGCGATGTCGCGCGGGCCAGCGCTGGCCACACTGGCGGCACATCGAACACACCCTCAATCAGGAAGCCACCATGACCCGCGCACCGATCGCCGCTCCGCCGTCACCGACGCCCGCCACCTCAGCGCCGGGCCGCTGGGCCACCCAGGCCACGCTGGCCGTGGCCGCGCTGGCCGCCGTCACGCAGACGGCCTGCATCGAGCCGGGGGAGGAGGTGCTCGTCGCCAGCGCGCCGCAGGAGCGCTGCGCCGCGCTGCGCCAGGCCGACCGGCTGGACGCCCGCCTGGCGCTGGACTACCAGCAGTTGCGGCCGCTGCCTGCCGGCGGCCAGCTGCGCCAGCGCCATGGCGCCGATGTGCAGGCCACGCTGCCGCTGCTGCAGCGCGACGACAGCGGCGCCGTGTGGAGCGGGCCGGTGCAGCAGGGCCAGCTGGCGCTGGACGACCGCATCGAGGGCACGCTGGGCCGCGCCGCACAGCAGCTGGCCGGGCGTGGCGCACCGCGCAGCGGCGAGGCGCTGGCCGGCAGCGTGGTGACGGTGCGGGTGGAGTTTGCCGACTGCCGACTGCCGGCTGCGTTATGCCGCGCGCCTGGCGCTGGACGCCACGTCGCGCCAGGCCGGCCAGACGCTGGCCGTGCCGCTGCAGGAACTGGGCCGCCTGTCGGTCAGCCAGCCCGGCGTGCTGCCGGTGCCGGGCACCGATGGCCTGCCGGTGCTGGCCGGCGCGCAGCAGGTGCCGGCGCAGCCGCGGCTGCTGGATTCGGGCTACCGCCCGGGCGGCCTGGCCGCCGTGCCGGGGCCGGCCCGCGCCGGCACGCAGGACGCACCGGCCGGCAGCGCCCGGCTGCGCTGGCGCTTCACGCCCCTGCGCGCGGCCGAGGCCGCGCCGCTGGCCTGACGCCGCCGCCAGTGGCTCAGGCCACCGTCACCGGGATCTTGCCGATGCGGGCCTGCCACTCCTTCGGGCCGGTCTCGTGCACGCTGGTGCCGGCCGAATCGACGGCCACGGTCACTGGCATGTCCTTGACGGTGAACTCGTAGATGGCTTCCATGCCCAGGTCTTCGAAGGCCAGCACCTTGGCCGCCTTGATGGCCTTGGCCACCAGGTAGGCGCTGCCGCCCACGGCCATCAGGTAGGCACTCTTGTTGTCCTTGATGGCCTGGATGGCGACCGGGCCGCGCTCGCTCTTGCCCACCATCGCGATCAGGCCGGTCTTCTCCAGCATCATGCGGGTGAACTTGTCCATGCGCGTGGCGGTGGTCGGGCCGGCCGGGCCCACCACTTCATCACGCACCGGGTCGACCGGGCCCACGTAGTAGATGACGCGGTTGGTGAAGTCGACCGGCAGCGGCTCGCCCTTGGCCAGCATGTCCTGGATGCGCTTGTGTGCGGCGTCGCGGCCGGTGAGCAGCTTGCCGCTGAGCAGCAAGGTCTGGCCCGGCTTCCAGCTGGCCACCTCGGCGGGGGTCAGCGTGTCCAGGTCGACGGCCTTGCTCTTGTTGTAGTCGGGCGCCCAGTGCACGTCGGGCCACAGGTCCAGGCTGGGCGGATCGAGGTACACCGGGCCCGAGCCGTCCATCACGAAGTGGGCGTGGCGGGTGGCCGCGCAGTTGGGGATCATCGCGATCGGCTTGCTGGCGGCGTGGGTCGGGAAGGTCTTGATCTTCACGTCCAGCACGGTGGTCAGGCCGCCCAGGCCTTGCGCGCCGATGCCCAGCGCATTGACCTTCTCGTACAGCTCGATGCGCAGCTCTTCGAGCTTGTTGCGCGGCCCGCGCTCGAGCAGCTCGTACATGTCGATGTCGTCCATCAGCGCCTGCTTGGCCAGCAGCACCGCCTTCTCGGCCGTGCCGCCCACGCCGATGCCCAGCATGCCCGGCGGGCACCAGCCGGCGCCCATGGTCGGCACGGTCTTGAGCACCCACTCGACGATGTCGTCGCTGGGGTTGAGCATGTAGACCTTGCTCTTGTTCTCGGAACCGCCACCCTTCGCAGCAACGGTCACGTCCACGGTGTTGCCGGGCACCAACTCCACGTGCAGCACGGCGGGCGTGTTGTCCTTGGTGTTCTTGCGCGCGAAGATGGGGTCGTCCAGCACGCTGGCGCGCAGCACGTTGTCGGGGTTCAGGTAGCCCTTGCGCACGCCGGCGTTCACGGCGTCGTCCAGGCTGCCGGTGAAGCCTTCCCAGCGCACGTCCATGCCCACCTTCAGGAACACGTTGACGATGCCGGTGTCCTGGCAGATCGGGCGGCGGCCCTCGGCGCACATGCGGCTGTTGGTCAGGATCTGCGCGATGGCGTCCTTGGCCGCGGCGCTTTCCTCGCGCTCGTAGGCGCGCGCCAGGTGGGCGATGTAGTCGGCCGGGTGGTAGTAGCTGATGTACTGCAGCGCTGCGGCGATGCTGTCGATCAGGTCTTGCTGGCGGATCGTGGTGGTGGTGCTCATGGGGGTGCGCGCCGGAAGGAGGGGGGAGGGCGATGGCCCCGGCCCCGCAGACTGCGCGCGGGCCCGGGCAAACCCGTGGAGTTTAGCCACCGCGCCCGACGCGCAGCTGACCCCCTGGGCCATGCCCCGGCCCGGCCGGCGGCCGTGCGTCGTATCCTTGCGCATCTCCACAGGGGCGGGGGCGTGGCGCGATGTTCAGCATCTATGGCACGACAGGGCGGGTGTTTTCGGGCTCGCTGGAGCAGCTGCGGCGTGTGCCCGGCGTGGGCCAGGGCCTGCGCGTGGCCCCGGTGGACGACCGCGAGATCACCTTCGTCGGCGCGCTGGACGACGCCGGCCGGGCGGTGGAGCGCCAGGGCGAGCGTGCCGGCCAGGGAGCGGCACAGGCCCAGGCCGCCGTGCAGGCCCGCCGCGAGGCCATGGCCGCCTATGCGCCGGGCAGCGACGTGGCCCGCCACCGCATCACCACCGTGGCCGAGTTGATGAGCCACGACGTGCTGCTGCTGCCCGCCGATGCGCCACTGCGCCAGGCCTGGCAGATGCTGTCCGCGCGCGGTGTGGCCCAGGCGCCGGTGCGCGACGCCGACGGCCGCCTGGTGGGCCTGGCCCGGCTGGCCGACCTGGCGCCGCCGCCCTTCGTCGATCCGTCGCGGCTGGCGGCCTTCTGGGCGCAGCCGGTGTCGGCGCGCATGCGCACGCCGGTGCCCGCGGTGGATGCCGAGACCGATGTGCGCCGCCTGGCCCAGGTGCTGGCCGCCACCGGCCTGCCCGGCCTGCCGGTGGTGGACGACGGCGGCCAGATCCAGGGCTACATCGGCCGCGGCGACCTGATGCGCGCGCTGGCGGCCGATCCGCCGCTGGACCTCTGGGCCTGAGCGTCGGCCGGCCGGCGGGCCGGTGCCGCGCACCGCCGGGTCAGGCCAGGGCCGTGATGCGCCGCGCCTTGCCGCTGCGCCCATGGGCCGCGGGCACGCCGGCCTCGCCCAGCACGCGCGGGCGGTCCACGCCCTGGCGCAGCGCGAAGGCGGTGAGCACCTGGCAGCCGCGGGCCAGCGGGGCCGCCGCCTCGCTGGCCGGCAGCGGCAGCTGCAGCACCAGCGTGTGGCGGTCGCGCTGGGCCAGCGAGAAGTCGTACAGCCCGGCCTCCTCCTCCAGCACCGTGCTCAGGGCCAGCGGCAGCAGGCTCACCGGCCGGCCGTCCGCGCCGGCCATGCGCAGGCGGTCGTCGTGGCGGCCCTGCACCTGCACCACCGGCAGCGGTGAGCCGCAGGCGCAGCGCCCCGGCGCGAGCGTGATGCGGTCGCCCAGTTCGTAGCGGATCAGCGGCTGCACGCGGTTGGCCAGGTGGGTCAGCAGCGTGGTGGCCGATGGCGTGCCGGGCGGCACCGGGCGGTGCGCCTCGTCCACCGCCTCCAGGATCACCCAGTCGGCATTCACATGCAGTGCGCCGTGGGCGCACTCCCAGGCGATGGGCAGGAACTCCGAGGCGCCGTAGCTGTCGCGCACCGGGCAGCCCAGCTGCTGGGTGATGTGCGCACGCTGCGCCGCGCTGAGCGTCTCGCCGCCGGTCCACACGCAGCGCGGGCGGATGCGCAGCCGCCCGGCGGCGGCCTCGTCGGCCAGCAGCGCGGCCGCGGTGGGGTAGGTGGCCAGCTGGCTGGGCCGCAGCGTGTTCAGCTCGGCCACCAGCGCCGCCGTGGGCTGCAGGATCGACACGCAGGCCAGGGCGCCGCCACGCCAGGGCTGCAGGCTCTGCAGCCGCAGCAGGCTCTGCAGCCGCAGCAGGCTCACCAGGCTGGCGAAATGCCCGCCGGTGGCACCCAGGAACACCAGGCGCTCACCGGCCTGGGCCGGGTCGAGCCAGCGCCGCCAGGCCTGCGGCTCGCAGCGGCGCAGCGCCTCCAGCGCGTCGTACACGGCCAGCGTGGCCGCGTCCTGCACGAACACGCCGGGCTGGCCGCTGCTGCCCGAGCTCTCCCACACCTGGTAGCGGCCCAGCCAGGGCTCGGCGATGCGCGTGGGGTCGGCGATGAAGGCGCGCAGATCGGCCAGGCGCAGGGCGGGATCGGTGACCCAGCGGTCGAACTGCGCCATCAGCGCATCGCGCCGGTTCACCGGCAGCGCGGTCAGCGGTGTGCGCGTCGGGTCGATGCCGGCCAGTTGCTCGCGCATCAGCGGGCTGGCCTGCCGGGCATGGGCCAGCAGGGCCGCCAGGCGGCTGGCCTGGCGAGCGGCCAGGCGGGCCGGCGTGTCGCCGGCGGCTGCCAGCACATCCAGCGCCACGGCGCCGGCGCGCAGCGGGTCGAAGATCGGCGGCAAGGGCAATCTCCCAGCGGGGCGCGGCGCCCCTGGCCGCATCATGGCCCCGGCCAGGGTGCCGTGGCCGTCGGCAGGCCGTGCCAGGCGCGGGCGGCTTGCGCACGCTCAAGTCCTGGGGATGGCTGCCCAGACGTGTTGCGTTGCAGCATTGATCTTGGTCAGGCGCCGGGGCCTCCGGGCGGGCAGCATCGGGGCTGCCTGCCGGCGCCCGGCCGGCCCGTCGTACCCGGCGTCTGCCGCCCCCTTGCCCATGAGCATCCGCAACCTCGATTCCCTGTTCGACCCCGCCTCGGTGGCGGTGATCGGCGCCTCCGACCGGCCCGGCAGCGTGGGCTCGCTGGTGTGGCGCAACCTGCGCGCCGCGGGCTATGCCGGCGAACTGGTGGCGGTGAACCGCCGTGCGCAGACGCTGCACGCCAGCCGTGGCGCCAGCGGCCTGCCCGTCGTGGCCCGCGTGGCCGACCTGCCCACCGCGCCCGAGCTGGCCGTGGTGTGCACGCCGCCGGCCACGGTGCCGGGCCTGATCGCCGAGCTGGCCGAGCGCGGCACGCGCGCGGCGGTGGTGCTGTCGGCCGGGCTCGACGCCGCGCAGCGCCAGGCCATGCTGGACGCCGCGCGGCCGAAGCTGCTGCGCATCCTGGGCCCCAACTGCCTGGGTCTGCAGGTGCCGCGCCTGGGCCTGGATGCCAGCTTCGCGCACACCTGCGCGCTGCCGGGCGGGCTGGCCTTCGTGTCGCAGTCGGGCGCGCTGGTCACGGCCATGCTCGACTGGGCGCGCGGCCGCGGCATCGGCTTCTCGCAGGTGGTGTCGCTGGGCGAGCATGCGGATGTGGACTTCGGCGACATGCTCGACTGGCTGGCCAGCGACCCGCACACGCGGGCCATCCTGCTCTACATCGAGTCGGTCAGCTCGGCGCGCAAGTTCATGTCGGCGGCACGCGCCGCGGCGCGCAACAAGCCGGTCATCGTGGTCAAGGCCGGGCGTTCGGCGCAGGGGCAGAAGGCCGCCGCCTCGCACACCGGCGCGCTGGCCGGTGCCGACCAGGTGGTGGACGCCGCGATCCGCCGCGCCGGCATGCTGCGCGTGGACACGCTGGACGAGCTGTTCCTGGCCGCCGAGACGCTGGCGCGCTGGCGCGGCAACACGGCCGACGAACTGCTGGTCTTCACCAACGGCGGCGGCGCTGGCGTGATGGCCGCCGACGCGGCAGAGCACGAGGGCATCGCGCTGGCCGAGCTGTCGGCACCGGCCCGCGCGCGGCTGGATGCGGTGCTGCCCGCCAACTGGTCGCACGGCAACCCGCTGGACATCATCGGCGACGCGCCGGTGCAGCGTTATCTCGACACGCTGGACGCGCTGGACGGTGACGCCGCGGCCCGTGCGCTGCTGTTCGTGCACGCACCCACGGCCATCGTGCCCAGTGCCGAGATCGCCCGCGCGCTGGCGCCGCGCATGGCCTCGGCCCCGGGCCAGCCGGCGCGCGTGCTGGCCTGCTGGCTGGGCGGGCCGGCGGTGGCCGAGGCGCAGCAGGTTTTCGCCGAGGCCGGCATCGCCTGCTACGCCACGCCCGAGGAGGCGGTGCGCGCCTTCGCGATGGGCGTGGCCTACCGCCGCAACCAGGCCCAGCTGATCGAGACCCCGCCGGCCGCACCGCCGGGCACCGGGCCGGGCGAGGGCGCCGACCTGGCGGCCGCCCGCGCCATCGTGCGCGCGGCGCTGGCCGCCGGCCGCACCCGGCTCGACGAGCCCGAGGCCAAGGCCCTGCTGGCGGCCTACCGCATCCCGGTGGTGCTCACGCGCACCTGCGCGCCCACGCCCGAGGCGGCGGTGGCCGCGGCCGATCCGGCCCAGGGCGGGCCGGGTTATCCGGTGGCGCTGAAGATCCTGTCACCGCAGATCAGCCACAAGAGCGACGTGGGCGGCGTGGTGCTGGACATCGGCGACGCCGACGCGCTGCGAGCCGCGGCCGAGGCCATGCTGCGCCGCGTGGCCGAGCGCCGGCCCGAGGCGCAGATCAACGGCTTCACGGTGCAGCAACTGGTGCGCTGGCCGCAGGCGCGCGAGTTGATCGTGGGCGCCAGCATCGACCCGGTGTTCGGCCCGGTGATCCTGTTCGGCCAGGGCGGCACCGCGGTGGAACTGGTGGCCGACCGTGCCATCGGCCTGCCGCCGCTGAACGTGCCGCTGGCCCGCGCGCTGGTGGCGCGCACCCGCGTGGCGCGGCTGCTGGGCGCCTGGCGCGACACGCCGGCGGTGGACGAGGCGGCGCTGAACGGCGCGCTGATCGCGGTGTCGCAGTTGCTGGCCGACATCCCCGAGCTGGCCGAGCTGGATATCAACCCGCTGCTGGCCGATGCGCGCGGCGTGGTGGCGCTGGACGCGCGCGTGCGGCTGGACGCGGCCGGTCCGGCCGGTGCCGCGCACTTCGCGATCCTGCCTTACCCGCAGCAGTGGGTGGAGCGTGTGCAGTGGCAGGGCCGTGCGCTGACGTTGCGGCCCATCCGCCCCGAGGACGAGGCCCAGCACCTGGCCTTCCTGGCCGAGCTGGACCCCGAGGACGTGCGCATGCGCGTGTTCTACAGCCGCCGCAGCATCGAGCACAGCGAACTGGCGCGCCTGACCCAGGTGGACCATGCGCGCGAGATCGCCTTCGTGGCCACCGAGATCGGCGCCGATGGCGAGGAGCACACGCTGGGTGTGGCCCGCGCGGTGATCGACCCCGACAACCACGACGCCGAGTTCGGCATCATCGTGCGCTCGCAGCTCAAGGGCGCCGGCCTGGGCGAGCTGCTGATGCACAAGCTGATGCGCACGCTGAAGGAGCGCGGCACCCGCCGCCTGGTGGCCACCGTGCTGCGCGAGAACCAGCGCATGCTGGACCTGGCGCGCGCGCTGGGTTTCACACTCGAGCCGGCCTCGGCAGCCGGCGAGACGCGCGAGATCTGGTTGGCGCTTCAGTGATCCTCTTTGCCGTGCGGCATCAGCCGGTCGGCGGCGGCGATGGCCAGTGCGGAGAACAGGAACGCGATGTGGATCAGCGTCTGCCAGATCAGCACCTTCTCCTCGTAGTTGGCGGCGTTGATGAAGGTCTTGAGCAGGTGGATCGAGCTGATGCCGATGATGGCCGTGGCCAGCTTGACCTTCAGCACCGAGGCGTTCACGTGGCTCAGCCACTCGGGCTGGTCGGGATGGCCTTCGAGGCCCAGGCGCGAGACGAAGGTCTCGTAGCCGCCCACGATCACCATGATCAGCAGGTTGCTGATCATCACCACGTCGATCAGGCCCAGCACCACCAGCATGATGATGGTCTCGCTGAGGTTCTTGATCGGCTCGTAGCCCATCACCGTCTTGCCGTCGGGCGACATGATCGGCGCGCCCTTGTAGCCCAGGCTGTTGACCAGGCTGGCCAGCGCGCCCTGGTTGCCGAAGGCGGCCTCGATCAGGTGCACCAGCTCCACCCAGAAGTGGTAGACGTAGACCGCCTGCGCCAGGATCAGGCCCAGGTACAGCGGCAGCTGCAGCCAGCGGCTGGCAAAGATCAGCGACGCCAGCGTCGACAGTCGGGGGGCGGCGCCGGCAGCGCGTTGTGGGGTCTGTGCCATCGTGAAGCGGTGGGGTATGGGAAAAACCCGTGGATTCTAGGCAGCGCCTGTGTCACGCTGGCGCGGGTGAATCCCTTGTGGCGTCGTGGCGCCAGCGGGCGGGGCTGGCCCGAAGTTTGCCCTGTCAGGGCCAGAGTAAGGGGTTCGTAAGAGCCCCTGCCTAACGTGCGAGCATCACGCGATGCCCCACCGAGGGCCAACGTTGAAGAGTCCGTTCGACATCCATCCAGGAGACGTGCATGAGTGCCACCGAAGGTTCCACCGAACTGAAGATCTACCAGCCGCCCGCCGCCCTGGCCGGCAGCGCCCATGTCTCCGGGATGGCCGCTTACGAGGCCATGTGCCAGGCCGCCGAGGCCGACTACGAAGGCTTCTGGGCCGGCCACGCCCGTGAGCTGCTGAGCTGGAAGACGCCGTTCACCAAGGTGCTCAACGAGAGCGAGGCGCCGTTCTTCAAGTGGTTCGAGGACGGCACGCTGAACGCCAGCTACAACTGCCTCGATCGCAACATCGAGCGTGGCCTGGGCGACAAGACGGCCATCATCTTCGAGGCCGACGGTGGCGAGGTCACCAAGGTCACCTACAAGGAACTGCTGGCCAAGACCTGCCAGATCGCCAACGGCCTGAAGAGCCTGGGCATCAAGAAGGGCGACCGCGTGGTGATCTACATCGCCATGTCGATCGACGGCGTGGCCGCCATGCAGGCCTGCGCGCGCATCGGCGCCACGCACTCGGTGGTGTTCGGCGGCTTCTCGGCGCAGAGCCTGCGCGACCGCATCGAGGACACCGGCGCCGTGGCCGTGATCACCGCCGACAACCAGGTGCGCGGCGGCAAGCAGTTGCCGCTCAAGAGCATCGTCGACGAAGCCCTGGCGCTGGGCGGCTGCGACTCGGTGAAGAACGTGCTGGTGGTCAAGCGCAGCGGCGCGGCCATCGCCATGACCGCCGGCCGCGACCTGTGGATGGCCGACGTGGTGGCCAGCCAGCCCACCAGCTGCGAACCCGAGTGGGTGAGCGCCGAGCACCCGCTGTTCCTGCTGTACACCAGCGGCTCCACCGGCAAGCCCAAGGGCGTTCAGCACAGCACCGGCGGCTACCTGCTGCATGCCGCGCTGACCACCAAGCTCACCTTCGACTTGAAGGCCGACGACGTGTTCTGGTGCACGGCCGACATCGGCTGGGTCACCGGCCACACCTACATCACCTACGGCCCGCTGGCACTCGGCGGCACCGAGATCGTGTTCGAGGGCGTGCCCACCTACCCGGATGCCGGCCGCTTCTGGAAGATGATCCAGGACCACAAGGTCAGCATCTTCTACACCGCGCCCACCGCCATCCGCAGCCTGATCAAGGCCGCCGAGGCCAACGACGCGGTGCATCCCAAGAGCTACAACCTCAGCAGCCTGCGCATCCTGGGCTCGGTGGGCGAGCCGATCAACCCGGCCGCCTGGGAGTGGTACCACCAGCACGTGGGCGGCGGCCGCTGCCCCATCGTCGACACCTTCTGGCAGACCGAGACCGGCGGCCACATGATCACCCCGCTGCCGGGCGCCACGCCGCTGGTGCCGGGCTCGTGCACGCTGCCCTTCCCGGGCATCCAGGCCGCCGTGGTCGATGAAACCGGCAAGGACGTGCCCTGGGGCCAGGGCGGCATCCTGGTGGTCAAGAAGCCGTGGCCGTCGATGATCCGCACCATCTGGGGCGACCCCGAGCGCTTCAAGAAGAGCTACTACCCCGAGGACTTCAAGGGCAAGTACTACCTCGCGGGCGACGGCGCCATCCGTGACGCCAAGACCGGCTACTTCACCATCACCGGCCGCATCGACGACGTGCTGAACGTCAGCGGCCACCGCATGGGCACGATGGAGATCGAAAGCGCCCTGGTCAGCTGCACCGAGCTGGTGGCCGAGGCCGCCGTGGTCGGCCGCCCCGACGACACCACCGGCGAGGCCATCTGCGCCTTCGTGGTGCTCAAGCGTCCGCGTCCCACCGGCGACGAGGCCAAGGCGATTGCCAAGCAGCTGCGCGACTGGGTGGGCAAGGAAATCGGCCCGATCGCCAAGCCCAAGGACATCCGCTTCGGCGACAACCTGCCCAAGACCCGCAGCGGCAAGATCATGCGCCGCCTGCTGCGCAGCCTGGCCAAGAACGAGGCCATCACGCAGGACACCAGCACGCTGGAGAACCCGGCCATCCTGGAACAGCTGGGCGACAACCACTGATCCCGGTACGGCTGCCGCGGTGGCGGCGGTTTGCAGCAAGGGGCGCTACGGCGCCCCTTCTTCATGGCGCCGGGCGGATCAGGACAGCTGGCTCAGCGCCCATTGCAGCGCGCGTGCGTCGCTGCTGGCGCGGTGGCGCGTGATGCCCAGCGTGGTGAAGGCCTGGCGGCGCAGGTTGTCGAGCTGCGACATGCGCTGCGCATCCAGCAGCGTGCTCACCGCCTCCAGCCGGAAGCTGGGCGACAGCGCCGCGCAGTCGAACAGCCGGGCCAGCCAGGGGTAGTCATGGGCCCAGGCGTCGGTGTAGACGGTCAGGCCGGCCAGATCGGCGTTCAGCCGCTGTGCCACCTCGGCTGGCGGTCGGCCGTGGCTGGCCAGCATCGCGCGGCTGATGCCGTGCACCTGCTCGGCGCCGGTGTCCCAGTGCTGCCAGTCGGGGGCCGGCTGCACCAGCGTGCACCAGGCGCGGCCGTCGGCATGGGCATAGCCCACCTCCACCGGGTAGCTGCCGCGGCCGAAGCCCGAGGCCTCGATGTCGATCACGCAGGGGGCGGGGGCAGCGGGGCGTTGCATGCCCCCGACGATAACCCGCGTCCGGCAGGGGCCCGGCCGGCAGGCCCATTGCCGGGGGGATGGGCCGCAGGGATGGGCCGGAAACGACACAGCCCCGCGGAGCGGGGCTGTGGGCTGCGGGGCGGCGGCCTGGGTGCCGGGGTGTCAGCCCCGGTGGCCGCCGCGGGTGGCGATCACTTGATCGACATCACCCAGGTGGCCAGCTGCTTGGCTTCCTCGGCGTTGACCTGGGGGTTGGCCGGCATCGGCACCTGGCCCCACACGCCCGTGCTGCCCTTCTGGATCTTCTCGGCCAGCTTGGCCACGGCGTCCTTCTGGCCGGCGTACTTGGCAGCCACGTCCTTGTAGGCCGGGCCGACCAGCTTCTTGTCGGTGGCGTGGCAGGCCAGGCAGCTCTTCTTCTGAGCCAGTTCCTGGTTGGCGAAGGCGGGCGCTGCCACCAGGGCGGCGGCTGCGGCGGCGAGCAGGGCAAACTTCTTCATGGTGTCCTTTCGGTGGATCGTGGCGGGCAGGGCTGAGCTACAGTCTCCGCAACGGATTCTAGAGCGCGCCGGTTGACGCCAGCCTGTCGAGATGCGGCGCGTCACACAGAGGTGTCGGGATGTTCTTCGTGCTGCTGGGCCTGCTGCTGCTGGCCCTGAAACTGTTCGCCCTCGGGCCGGTGGCGCTGTGGCCCTGGTGGGCCGTGTTGCTGCCCTTCGGCCTGGCCGCGTTGTGGTGGGCCATTGCCGACCAGACCGGCATCACGCAGCGCCGCGCCATGCGCCGCGAGGAAGAGCGCGTGCGCCGCCGCCGCGAGGCGCAGGCCGAGCACCTGGGGCTGCGGCTGCCCGATGCGGGCCGCCGCGGCAACCGTCCGGCGCCGCCCGCCGACAGTGAGCAACGGCCCGGCGCCTGATCGCCACGGCCCACGCGCCACGCCGCCACGCCGCCACCTGGCCGGCGGACAATCCGCCGCCGCCACCGTCCCCACGCCTGATCCGAGAGACCGCCCGCCATGCTGGTGCACCCGCAGTTCGACCCCATTGCCCTGGCCCTCGGCCCGGTGCAGATCCACTGGTACGGCCTGACCTATCTGGTGGCCTTCGCGCTGTTCATGCTGCTGGCCGGCTGGCGTGTGCGCCAGCCCTGGTATGCCCAGGCCGGCTGGACCCGGCGCGACGTGGAGGACCTGCTGTTCTGGGGCGTGCTGGGCGTGGTGCTGGGCGGGCGCATCGGCTATGCGCTGTTCTACAAGCCCGGCCATTACCTGGCCAACCCGCTGGAGATCGCCGCGGTGTGGAAGGGTGGCATGTCCTTCCATGGCGGCATGCTGGGCGTGATCCTGGCGATGGTGGGCTTTGCGCGTTCACGCGGCCGCTCGTGGCTGGAGGTCACCGACCTGATCGCCCCGGCCGTGCCCACCGGCCTGGCCAGCGGGCGCATTGGCAACTTCATCAACGGCGAGCTGTGGGGCCGCCAGGCCGATGCCTCCCTGCCCTGGGCCATGGTGTTCCCGCAGTCGGGCGTGGACATCCCGCGCCACCCGTCGCAGCTCTACCAGTTCGCGCTGGAGGGCGTGCTGCTGTTCGTGCTGCTGTGGCTGTATGCGCGCAAGCCGCGTGCGATGGGCCAGGTGTCGGGCGCCTTCCTGTTCGGCTACGGCGTGTTCCGCTTCGTGGCCGAATACTTCCGCGAGCCCGATGCCCACCTGGGCCTGCTGGCCCTGGGCATGAGCATGGGCCAGTGGCTGTGCGTGCCGATGATCGCAGGCGGCGCTCTGCTGTGGGCCTGGGCCACGCGGCGTGACGCGCCGCCGGCCGTGGCGCCCGCGGCCCGCTGAGCCCCTCGGCCATGACCGGCACACCGCCAGCCTGGCAACTGCTGCCGGCCAGCGCCGACGACTTCGACGCGCTGGCCGAACTGCGCATTGCCGCGATGCGCGAGAGCCTGGAGCGCGTGGGCCGCTTCGACCCGCAGCGCGCCCGCGAGCGACTGCGCGCCGGCTTCTCGCCCGCGCACACGCGCCACATCGTTGCGGGCGGGCAGCGCGTGGGCTTCGTCGTCGTGCTGCCCCAGCCGGTCAGTGACGACGCGCCCGCGCACTGGCGGCTCGAGCACCTGTACCTGCACCCCGATGCGCAAGGCCGCGGCCTGGGTGCGGCGGTGCTGCGGCAGGTGATGGCCGAGGCCGACGCCGCCGGCCTGGAGCTGCGCCTGGGCGCGCTGCGCGACAGCGACGCCAACCGCTTCTACCTGCGCCACGGCTTCGCGCTGATCGGCCGCAGCGAATTCGACAACCACTACCGGCGGCTGGCCCCACGCTAGCATTCGCCCCATGCGACAGATCTTCCTGGACACCGAAACCACCGGCCTCGAGGCCAACAACGGCGATCGCCTGGTCGAGATCGGCTGCATCGAGATGGAGAACCGCCGGCTCACCGGCAACACGCTGCACCTCTACATCAACCCCGAGCGCAAGGGCAACGAAGAGGCCATCCGCGTGCACGGCCTGACCGACGACTTCCTGGCCGACAAGCCCAAGTTCGGCGAGGTGGCGCAGCAGGTGGTCGACTTCATCCGCGGCGCCGAGCTGATCATCCACAACGCGGCCTTCGACGTGGGCTTCCTCGATGCCGAGTTCGCGCGCTGCAAGCTGGGCAAGACGGCGCAGATCGCCGGCAAGGTGACCGACACCCTGCTGATGGCGCGCGAGATGTACCCCGGCAAGGCCAACTCGCTGGACGCGCTGTGCCGCCGCCTGGAGGTGGACAACACGCACCGCACCTTCCACGGCGCGCTGCTGGACGCCGGGCTGCTGGCCGAGGTGTACATCCGCCTCACCCGCGGCCAGGATTCGCTGGTCATCCATGACGACGAGGGCGGCACCGGCGTCCAGGCCACCAGCGCGGCGGCGGTCGACTTCAGCCAGTTCACGCTGGCCGTGCTGGACCCCACGCCGGAAGAGCTGGCCGCGCACGAGGCGCAACTGGCCGATCTGGACAAGGCCAGCGGTGGCAAAACGCTGTGGCGCGCGGTACTGCCGAAACCCGCTGAAGCTGTGGCACAATAGCGGGCTCACCCGGACTCTGACTGATCAGAGACCAACGCACGCGGGGCGGTTAGCTCAGCGGTAGAGCACTGCCTTCACACGGCAGGGGTCGCAGGTTCGAACCCTGCACCGCCCACCACGATGCGTTGATTTCCGCCAGATTTCCGGGCGGTTAGCTCAGCGGTAGAGCACTGCCTTCACACGGCAGGGGTCGCAGGTTCGAACCCTGCACCGCCCACCAAGCACAAGCCCCGCAGGTTGCAAGACCTGCGGGGTTTCGTCTTTGGCGCCGGCGCTTCAGCCGATCTGCAACACCACGTTGCCCACGGTGCGCCCGCTCTCCACAGCGCGGTGCGCCTCGGCGATGCGGTCCAGCGGCAGGCGCAGCGCAATGGCGTGCTGCAGCACCCCGCGGCGCAGCAGGCCATCCAGCGTGGTGATGGCGCGGTGGCGGTCGGCCAGGCTGAGGTGGTAGACGATGAAGAAGCGCAGGCCCACGTTGCCCGCGATCAGCGGGAAGAAGGGCAGGGTCACTTCGCGCTGGCCGCTGCCGTAGACCACGATCAGGCCGTCGGGCCGCAGCGCCTGCAGGTTGGTGGCGGCATTGGCGGCGATGTCGACCTCGATGATGCGGTCCACGCCCTGGCCGCCGGTGGCCTCGCGCACGCGCTCGGCCACGTTGTCGGTCTTGTAGTCGATGGCCAGGTCAGCGCCGGCGGCGCGGGCGATGGCCGCCTTCTCGGCCGAACTGACCGTGGCGATGACCTGGCGCGCGCCCAGCAGCCGCGCGAACTGCACCGCGTAGTGGCCCACCGCGCCGGCGCCGCCGGCCACCAGCACGCTCTGGCCTTCGATGCCGCCATCGGTGAGCACCGCCTGCAGCGCGGTGAGCGCCGGGATGCCCAGGCAGGCGCCGGCCTCGCCGCTGGTGCCATCCGGCAAGGGCACGGCCTGGGCGGCCGGCAGCACGATGGCCTGGGCCGCGGTGCCGAAGGGCCGGCCCCAGGCCGCGTTCCACAGCCACGCGCGCTGACCGATGCGCGCCGGATCGACGCCCGCGCCCACGGCCTCGATCACGCCCATGCCGTCGCTGTGCGGCACGATGCGCGCGAAGGGCAGCGTGGGCCCGCGCGAGCCGGCGCGGCCCTTCACGTCGGACGGGTTCACGCCCGACCATTGCAGCGCCACCTTCACCTCGCCCGGGCCGGGCACGGGGTCGGCCAGGTCGCCCAGCACCAGCACCTCGTCGGCCGGGCCGGGGCGTTCATAAAAGGCTGCGCGCATGGGGGGTCTCCTCGTGTCGGGGGCGGGCTTCAGGGGCGGGCTTGATCCTGCGCATTGTGACCAGCGCCCGCATGACCCTGGCGGGCGCTTCGGGGGACGCCCTGACCCGCGCAGGGCCTAGGATGCGGGGCATGAAATCCACCGTGTCGCGTGACCAATCCCTGGGCGAGGAAATCGCCAACGCCATCAGCCACGGGCTGGGCTGCCTGCTGGCGGTGGCCTCGCTGCCCATCCTGGTGCAGGCGGCGCTGCAGCGTGGCGGCACGGCCCAGGTGGTGGCGGCCAGCCTGTTTGCCGGCACGATGATCGTGCTGTACCTCGTGTCCACGCTGTACCACGCGCTGCCGGCTGGGCGTGCCAAGCACTGGTTCAACCGCATGGACCATGCGGCGATCTACCTGTTCATCGCCGGCAGCTACATGCCCTACTTGCTGGGCGTGCTGCGCGGCGCCTGGGGCTGGACGCTGTTCGGCATCGTGTGGAGCGCGGCGGCCTTCGGCATCGCGGCCAAGCTGTTCAACCGGCTGCGCCATCCGCTGTGGTCCACCGGCCTGTACGTGGCCATGGGCTGGGTGGCGCTGATCGCCGCGGCGCCGCTGGTGCAGCGCCTGCCCGGCGATGCGCTGGCCTGGCTGGTGGGCGGCGGCGTGGCCTACACGCTGGGTGCGGTGGTGTTCCTGCTGGACGAGCGGGTGCGCTATGCGCACTTCGTCTGGCACCTGTTCGTGATGGCTGGCAGCGCATGCCACGTGGTGGCCGTGCTGGTTGCGCCGGCCGCTGTGGTGGCTGCCGCCTGAGGCCGCAGCCACCGCCGCTCACTGCCCCAGCAGCGCCCGCGACTTGGCCTTCACCTTGCGCATGCCGCCCAGCCAGCGGTCGATGTCGTTGGCCTTGTGGCGCACGTAATCGGCCACCTCGGGGTGGGGCAGGATCAGAAAGGTCTCGGCGCGGATCACCTTGACGATCTCGTCGGCCACCTGCTCGGGCTCGAGCATGCCGTCCTGCAGGAAGCTCTTGCGGTCGCCCTCGGCGCCCATCAGCATCGGCGTGCGCACGCCCTGCGGGCACAGGCAACTGACGCGCAGGCCCTCGTGGCCGTGGTTGATGGCCAGCCATTCGGCAAAGGCCACGGCGCCATGCTTGGTGACGGCATAGGTGGGTGAGTCCACATGCGACAGCAGGCCGGCGGCCGAGGCCGTGCTGAGGAAGTAGCCGCCGCCGTTGGCCACCATCTGCGGCACCACGGCGCGCGCCGCGTACACATGGGCCATCAGGTTCACGTCCCAGCAGCGCTGCCAGCTCTCGTTGGGCGCATCCAGGCCGCCGGGCAGCGCGATGCCGGCGTTGGCGAAGAACACGTCCACCCGGCCGAAGCGCTGGATGGCGCCCTGCACCAGGGCCTGCACTTCGGCCTCCACGCCCACGTCGCAGGCCACGGCCTGGGCCGTGGTGTGCTGCACCAGCGTGGCGGCGGTGGCGGCCGCGCCGGCCTGGTTGCGATCGGCCACGATGATGGCCGCCGGCTTCTCCTGCGCGAAGCGCCGGCACGCCGCCGCACCGATGCCCGAGCCTCCGCCGGTGACGATGATGACCTTGTCCTTCAGTTCCATGGTGTGCCTTCTCAGAGCGTCTGTGCCAAGGCCCAGGCTTGCTCGGCCAGTGGCCGCGCGCGCTTGCCGGCTTCCAGCGCACGGGCGTTCGAGGCATTGCCCTGCAGCGCGCGTGCCAGGATGCCCTGCAGGATGCCGGCCAGGCGGAACATGTTGAACACCAGGTAGTAGTTCCAGTCGGCCGCGCTGATGCTGCCGGCCGGGCGGCCGGTGCGCTGCAGATAGCGTTCCAGGTACGCGGCTTCGGTCGGGATGCCCAGTCCGGCGAAATCGGCGCCCAGCAGGCCACGGTTGTTGGCGCCGTTGGCCATGTGCCAGGTCATGCAGTGGTAGGCGAAGTCGACCAGCGGATGGCCCAGCGTGGAGAGCTCCCAGTCCAGCACCGCCAGGATGCGCGGCTCGGTGGGGTGGAAGATCACGTTGTCGAAGCGGTAGTCGCCGTGCACCACGCGCGTCTCGTCACCGGCCGGAATGCGCGCCGGCAGCCACTCGATCAGCCGGTTCATGGCCTCGATGGGCTCGGTCTCGGCGGCGCGGTACTGCTTGGTCCAGCGGTCGACCTGGCGGGCCACGTACTGGCCGGGCTTGCCGTAGTCGCCCAGGCCCACGGCCTGCACGTCCACGCAGTGCAGCGCGGCCATCACGCGGCCCAGTTCGTCGTAGTGGGCGGTGCGCTGTTCGGGTGTCATGCCCGGCAGCGTGGGGTCCCACAGCACGCGGCCGTCCACGCAGTCCATCAGGTAGAACATCGAGCCGATGACGGCCGTGTCTGTGCACAGCGCCCAGGGCCTGGCCACCGGCACATCGGTGCCGTGCAGCGCGCTGATGACCTTGAACTCGCGGTCCACCGCGTGCGCCGACGGCAGCAGGTTGCCGGGCGGCTTGCGGCGCAGCACGTAGCGGTGGCCATCGGCCGTGACCTGGAACGTGGGGTTGGATTGCCCGCCCTTGAACTGCTCGACCGTGACCGTGCCGTCGAAGCCCGGCACGCGCTGGTCACGTGCCCAGGCCGACAGCGCGGCCACGTCGAACGCGTGCTGGGGCGAGACCGGCTTGGTGCCGGTGAAGTGGTCGTACTCGTCAGCCATCGTCAGGCCACTTCGAACAGGCCGGCCGCGCCCTGGCCGCCGCCGATGCACATGGTGACGACCACGTACTTGGCGCCGCGGCGCTTGCCCTCGATCAGCGCATGGCCGGTCAGCCGCGCGCCGCTCACGCCGTAGGGATGGCCCACGGCGATGGCGCCGCCGTTGACGTTCAGCAGTTCGTCGGGGATGCCCAGCTTGTCGCGGCAGTACAGCACCTGGCAGGCGAAGGCCTCGTTCAGCTCCCACAGGCCGATGTCGGACACCTTCAGGCCGGCGCGCTGCAGCAGGCGCGGCACCGCGAACACCGGGCCGATGCCCATTTCATCCGGCTCGCAGCCGGCGATGGCGAAGCCGCGGAAGATGCCCAGCGGCTGCAGGCCACGCTGCTCGGCCAGCTTGCCGTTCATCACCACCACGGCCGAAGCGCCGTCCGAGAACTGGCTCGCATTGCCGGCGGTGACGATGCCGCCCGGCAGGGCCGAGCGCAGGCCGCTGATCGATTCCAGCGTGGTGTCGGCGCGGATGCCTTCGTCGCTGTCGATCGTGACTTCCTTGCGCGTCAGGCGGCCGGTGGCCTTGTCGACCACGCCCATCACGGTGGTCATCGGCACGATCTCGTCGGCGAACTTGCCGGCGGCCTGGGCCGCCGCGGCGCGCTGCTGGCTGCGCACGCCGTATTCGTCCTGCGCCAGCTTGGTGATGCCGTAGCGCTTGATGACCTGTTCGGCCGTCTGCAGCATGTTCCAGTACAGCTCGGGCTTGTGCTCGGCCAGCCAGGGGTCCACGCGCATGTGCTTGTTGGCCTCGTTCTGCACGCAGCTGATGCTCTCGACACCGCCGGCCGCGATGGCCGGGCAGCCTTCGGTCATCACGCGCTGGGCCGCCAGCGCAATGCTCTGCAGGCCCGACGAGCAGAAGCGGTTGATGGTCAGGCCGGCGGTGGTGACCGGCAGGCCGGCACGCAACGCGATGGCGCGGGCGATGTTGCCGCCCGTGGTGCCTTCGCCGAAGGTGCCGCCCATGATCACGTCCTCGATCTCGGCCGGATCCAGGCCCGAGCGCGCGACGGCGTGTTGCACCGCATGGCCGCCCAGCGTGGCGCCATAGGTCATGTTGAAGGCGCCTTTCCAGCTCTTGGCCAGGCCGGTGCGGGCGGTGGAGACAATGACAGCGTCAACCATGGTGGTGGTCTTTCAGATCGGGTTCAGTTGAAGGTCTTGCCTTCGGCGGCGAGCTTGGCGAGCAGCGGAGCCGGTTGCCAGCTCGGATCAGCGCCAGGTTCTGCCGCAAAGCGCTTGAGTGCGCGCACCACGTTGGCCAGGCCCACGGTGTCGGCAAACAGCATCGGGCCGCCGCGCTGTGCGGGGTGGCCGTAGCCGTTCAGGTAGACCAGGTCGATGTCCGACGCGCGGGCGGCGATGCCTTCTTCGAGGATGCGCGCGCCCTCGTTCACCAGCGCGTAGATGCAGCGCTCGACGATCTCGTCATCGCTGACCTTGCGCGGCGTGATGCCGTTCGCGGCGCGGTACTCGGTGATGAGCGCTTCAGTCACCGGATCGGGGATCGGGTCGCGCTTGCCGGCTTCGTAGCGGTACCAGCCCGCGCCGGTCTTCTGGCCGTAGCGGCCGGCCTCGCACAGCTTGTCGGCCACGATGGGCGTCATCTCGACGCCGGCCTCGGCGGCCTTGCGCTTGCGCGTGGCCCAGCCGATGTCCAGGCCGGCCAGATCGCCCATGCGGAACGGGCCCATGGCCAGGCCGTAGACGCTTTGCAGGGCCTTGTCCACCTGCTGCGGCAGCGCGCCGGCATTCACCAGCCCTTGGGCGGCGGCGCCATAGCGCGCCAGCATGCGGTTGCCGATGAAGCCGTCGCACACGCCCGAGACGATGGCCACCTTCTTGATCTTCTTGGCCAGGGCCATGCTGGTGGCCAGCACGTCCTTGGCCGTCTCCTTGCCGCGCACCACCTCCAGCAGGCGCATCACATTGGCCGGGCTGAAGAAGTGCAGGCCGATCACATCCTGCGGGCGCTGGGTGAACTGCGCGATCTTGTCGACGTTCAGGTAGCTGGTGTTGCTGGCCAGGATGGCGCCGGGCTTGCACACCTCGTCGAGCGTGCGGAACACCTTCTCCTTGACGCCCATCTCCTCGAACACGGCCTCGATCACCAGATCCACATCGGCCAGGCCCTCGTAGCCCAGCGTGGGCGTGATCAGCGCCATGCGCTGCTCCACCTGCTCGGCTTTCAGCTTGCCCTTCTTCATCGAGTTTTCGTAGTTCTTGCGGATGGTGGCGATGCCGCGGTCGAGCGCCTCCTGCTTCATCTCCAGCAGCACCACGGGGATGCCGGCGTTCAGGAAGTTCATCGTGATGCCGCCACCCATGGTGCCGGCGCCGATCACGCCCACCTTGGTGATGGTGCGCAGCGGCGTGTCGTCGGCCACGTCGGGGATCTTGGCGGCGGCGCGCTCTGCGGTGAACACATGGCGCAGCGCGCGGCTCTCGGTGGTGGCCATCAGGCCCAGGAAGATGTCCCGCTCCAGGCGCAGGCCTTCGTCGAAAGACTTGCTGGCCGACAGTGCCACGGCCTCCACGCACTTCAGCGGCGCGGGCCAGCCCTTGGCGGTGGCGGCCACGGTGTTGCGGGCGAACTGCAGCCAGGCCTCGGCCTGCGGGTCCTTCACCTTCAGGTCACGTGCGCGCTTGAGCGGCTTGCCCTCGGCCACGGCCTGCTCGGCGAAGGCCACACCGGCCTCGACCACGTCGCCATCGGTCAGCGCGTCGAACAGCGCCGTGCCCTCGAACTGCTGGGCCTTGACGATGGCGCCCGAGACGATGAGGTTCATCGCCGCTTCCAGGCCCACCAGGCGCGGCAGGCGCTGCGTGCCACCGGCGCCGGGGATCAGGCCCAGCTTCACTTCGGGCAGGGCGATCTGCGCATCGCGCTTGGCCACGCGGAAATGCGCGCCGAGTGCCAGTTCCAGCCCGCCGCCCATGCACACGCCGGCAATCGCCGCCACCACGGGCTTGGGCGAGTTTTCCAGCGCAGAGATGACCACCGGCAGGCGCGGCTCCATGCCGGCCTTGGGCGTGCCGAACTCCTTGACGTCGGCACCGCCCGAGAAGGCGCGGGCCGTGCCGGTGAGCACGATGGCCTTCACGGCCGGATCGGCCAGCGCCTGGTCCAGCGAATCGATGATGCCGGTGCGCAGGGCCAGGCCCAGGCCGTTGATCGGCGGGTTGTCCAGCGTGATGACCGCGGTATGGCCGCGAAGCTCGTAGCGGGTGCTGCTCATCGCAGGCTGCTCCTGTGGGATGAAGGTGTGGAGGTGCGCGCCGGGCCTGCTGGGCTGGCGCGCTTCGAAAAATGGGTTCGGCGCATGTGTGCTGTAGGCGGGGCATGCGTTCGAAGCATCGGTACGATGCTAGTCGCCCGCAGCGTGGGCTGGCAATCCAGACATGCCCGGCCCGCCGGTGTCACCTGGGTGATGGGCGGGCGGCAGCGGCCGCGGCCATGCTGCACCATGCAGGACCGACCGCCAGCCCCCAGCGCCGACCCGCGCCAGGATGCGGGCCGCCCGGTGGGCGCCACGCTGACGGGCTTGCTGCTGATCGGCGTGCTGGTGGGCACCACCAACGGCCTGTCGCGGGTGGCGCTGCCGCTGTTTGCCACCTCGCTGGGCGCGCAGCCCTGGCAGGTGGGCCTGGTGGGCGGGCTGGGCTACACCGGCCTGCTGCTGCTGGCGCTGCCGATGGGGCTGTGGATGGAGCGCCATGGCAGCCGGGCGCTGTTCGGCTTCGGTGTGGCCGTGGCCGCGGCGATGTTCGCGCTGGCGCTGCCGGCGGTGGCTGCCTGGGGTGGCGTGGGGTTGCTGGTGGCGGTGGCCGCGATGCAGGGCCTGGCGCTGCCGTTCCGCGTGGTGCCGGTGCATGCCGAGTTCCTGCTGCTGATGCCGCGCCTGGCACCGGCCCAGGCGGGCTGGAACCGCGCGGCCAGCATGCTGGGCATGTTCTTCACCGGCCCCACGCTGGCGGCGCTGCTGATCGGCGCGCTGGGCTATGCCTGGGCCTTCCGCATCGCCGGGGCGCTGCTGGTGGTGGCCTGGGCGATGGGCCGCCATGCGCTGGAGCCGGCGCATCCCGCGGCTGCCGCGCTGCCCGGTGGCTGGGGGGCATTGATGGCGCGCACGCGCCATTCCGCCGCTGTGCTGCGCGACGACGCCGACCTGCGCCGCACCATGGCCATCGACTTCCTCACGCAGATGGCCGTGGGCTACTTTGCGGTGTTCGTGCTGGTGTTGGCGATGCGGGTCTTCCATCTGCCGGTGCAGGCTGCCGCCGGGCTGGTGACGCTGCAGGGGGTGGTGTTCGTGGCGCTGCTGCTGGCCGGTGGCCACTGGCTGTCACGCTGGCCGCAGGGCTGGACCTACCTGGGCGCCTGTGTGTGCCTGCTGCTGCAGGCCGTGCTGCTGGGCTGGGCCTGGGCACCGTGGGTGCTGTGGCTGGGCGCGGCCTTGCTGGGCGTGGGGCTGGCGGTGCAGGGCATCACCAGCGTGAATCGCATGGCCGTTGCGCTGCAGCGTCATGGTCGGGGTCGGGTGGGTGGGTTGATCTCGCTCGGGCCGCCGGCGGGCGGGGTGCTGGGCACGCTGGTGGGTGGGGTGCTCAGCCAGCATTGGGGTCCGCAGTCAGGGTTTCAGGTGCTGGCGGTGGGGTTTGGCGTGTTGTGCTGGTTTCAGTGGCGGCATGCTTTGGCTGCTTCTGCTGTGTATTGAGTCGAGTTACTTCATGCGTGCTGCGGTCTGAGCAAGCCAAGCCGGGGCCGGGTGTCCGGCAGCGCTCAACTGCGGCGGTCGGCCGCGTGGGCGGCCGACTTCGTTGCGGTGCTCGGCTGCGTGGCAGCGCATCGCAACTCGCGCCGTTCGCTGACGCTCACTGTGCTCGGACAAGCGATGCGAGTCAGAAGTCGATGCGGGCTGCGCCCGCTGCCACGCATCCTCCGCTCCTCACCGCCGCAGATTCACGCCGCCGGACACCCGGCCCCGGCTTGGCCGCACCATCGTGGCATGCGATTCGTGGCGCGCCACGGTGCCTCGGGACGAGGACGTCGGGTATCGGGCTGACGTAAGTAAAGGAGGAGGGCCGCAGGCCCGGGGGACATGGAGTCAGCCCGATACCCGGCGGCCTTGGCCACGAGCAGACCGTGGAAGGCCAGCGCGCGAACAAATGAGATCCCAAAAGACCGCTCAAGTCTCCGAATAGGTCTCCCGCAACTCCCGCTTCAGGATCTTGCCGATCGCACTGCGCGGCAGCTCGTCGATGAAGCGCAAGGCGTGCAGCCGCTGCGTCTTGCCCACACGGCCATTCATCCACGCACGGATCGACTCGGCGTCGTCGGTCGAACCCGCCTTGCGCACCACGAAGGCCACCGGTGTCTCGCCCCATTCCTTGCTGGGCACGCCCACCACGGCCACATCGGCCACCGCGGGATGTTGGCGCAGTTCGGCTTCCAGATCGCTGGGGTAGATGTTGAAGCCGCCGCTGATGACCATGTCCTTGCGGCGGTCCATCAGGATCAGGAAGCCGTCGGCATCGAAGCGGCCCACGTCGCCGGTGCGGATGAAGCGGCGGCCTTCGGCGTCGAACCACTCGGCCTCGCGCGTCTTCTCGGGCTGATTTTGATAGCCCATCATCATGCTGGGTGAGCGTCCCACCAGTTCGCCCATCAGTTCCGGCTCGCGCGGCAGTTCCTTGCCGTCCTCGTCGATCAGGCGGATCTCATGCCCTTCGGCCGGCTGGCCCACCGTGTGCAGCTTGTTCGGGAACAGATGGCAGTACAGGATGCAGCTGCCGCCGCCCTCGGTCATGCCGTAGTACTCGGTCAGGCCGCCGGGCCAGCGCTGGAGCACCTGGGCCTTCAGCGCGGCATTGAACGGGGCACTGGTGCAGGCCTTGAACGTGAAGCTGCTGAGGTCGTAGCGGTCGAAGTCGGCATAGTCCATCAGCCGCTGGTACTGCACCGGCACCAGCATGGTGTGCGTGGCGCGGTGCTTCTGCGCCAGCTCCAGGTAGCCGCGGGTGTCGAACTTCGACATCATCACCAGATGCCCGCCGCGCGCCAGCGTGGGGATCACCACCACCAGCGTGGTGTTGCTGTACAGCGGCGTGGCGATCAGCGTCACGTTGCCCGGGCCGTAGCCTGCGGCCTCGGCACGCCGGATCTGGCCCCAGCGCAGGCC
This sequence comes from Pseudaquabacterium inlustre, assembly GCF_038066595.1. Taxonomy (NCBI): domain Bacteria; kingdom Pseudomonadati; phylum Pseudomonadota; class Betaproteobacteria; order Burkholderiales; family Sphaerotilaceae; genus Pseudaquabacterium; species Pseudaquabacterium inlustre. The sequence goes on along the minus strand of NZ_JBBUTH010000001.1, from coordinate 523,376 downwards.
GTGCGAGTGCACGATGCCCTTGGGCGTGCCGGTGGTGCCGCTGCTGTAGATGATGTTGAACGGGTGCGTCCAGCCCAGCGTCACAGGTGTGGGCCTGGCGCCTTCGGGCGCCAGCCAGTCGCTCAGGCGTTCGTCGCCGTCGGTGCTGTCGTCGAGACGGATGCGGCGCACGCCGTGGCCGGTGATGTCGGCCGGCACGGCCGCGGCGTTCGGCGCGTCCAGGAACAGGTGGCGCGCGCCGGCGTCACCGGTCATGGTGCCGATCTGCGCCGGCGTGCTACTGGGGGCCAGCGGCGCCACGGCCAGGCCGGCGCGCAGCGCGCCCATGAACAGCGCCACATAGGCGTTGTTGGCGAATGCGTCGATGGCGATGGTGTCGCCCGGCGTCAACCCGTCGCGCTGCAGCGTGGCGGCGATGCGGTCGATCAGCGCATCCAGCTGGGCATAGCTGAGCGTCTGCTCGCCGGTGGTCAGCGCCGGGGCGTCGGGCTGCTGGCGGGCGTGGCCGGCGATCATGCCGGGCAGGTCGCGAAAGTCGGGTAGCTCCAGCGAGGGGTCGTGCTGGCCCGTGGTCTGGATGGGCGAGGCGGGGTGGGCAGCGGTGGTCATGGATGGGTCAGGAAGGTTTGCGGCGCACGCGCACCTGCGACGCAGGGGGCAGACGCTCGCGCGCCGACGACGCTAGCGCAGCCAGGATGTCTGCGCTCGACACCTGGGCGACAGGCGCCGCGCCGGATGTCTCTGCAGCTTTGTGCGTGGTGCCGGCCGCCGGTGGCGCGCGCCGCAGGCCGGTGAACAGCGGCAGCGTGTACAGCACGAAGGCATTGCCGGCATTCAGGCCGCGCGCCCAGCGTTGCATCTCGGCGGTGGCGTTGATCATGCCGTTGATCACCTGCGCGGCCACCGACGGATCGAGCACGCGCACCGAGCCATCGGCCATGCCGTCGATCACGAAGCTGGCGAAGCGCTCGCCCAGCCGGCCCATGGTGCGTTGCGTGTCGCGGCGGATGGCCTCGGGCAGGGCCGTCCAGGCGGTGATGCGCAGCAGCGGGCCCAACTCACCCATCTGGAAGTCAAGCAGCGTGCGGCAGGCCAGGGCCAGGCGGTCCAGACCCGGCAGTGCCTGGCCCTGGGCGCCGCGCATTGCCAGTGCCTCGCTCTGCGCCGCGCGCACCACCGCGAAGGTGCGCGTGAAGCAGGCAGCGATCAGGTCTTCCTTGGTCTCGTGGTGGTGGTAGAAGCTGCCCTTGGTGAGCTGCAGTTCGGCCGCGATGCGGTCCACCGAGGCGCCGTGGTAGCCATGCTCGTTGACCAGGCGCGTGGCGGCGCGCAGGTAGGCGGTGGCGGTGTCGTCGAGCGCGCCCGCGGCCGACACGGGCAGGGCCAGCACCAGGCCTTCGGCGGGCGTGCCCTGGGTGCGGGCGGTGGCACTGGCCAGGCCTTCCAGCAGCAGGTCGGCCATGCGCGCGGCCACCACCGGGTAGTCTTGTGGCTCGAAGCGGTGCACCCAGGCACGCGCCCACGAGGCGGTGGACAGCAGCAGGTGGGCGCGGGCGTTCAACGCGTCGCGCTCCAGTGGCGGCGCGTCGGGAGCCTCCAGCACCGCGCGCACCTGGCGGAACATGGCGGTGTAGGCCTCGGCCATCTGCGCGTCGTGCGGCGGTGCCAGCGTCAGCAGGTCGGAGAACACCACCAGTTCGGGGTGGCGGCCCTCGGCGATGTCGGCCAGCCGGCCCAGGTAGCGCGACAGGAACACCCGCACGCGCTCGTCCAGCGTGTTGGCCAGGGCCACGGCGGTGGCGGCGTCCTGGCTCATCGCGTCCATGGCGCGCTGCAGGCAGGCGCAGGCCAGGTCTTCCTTGCGGCGGTAGTAGTAGGTGATGCTGTTGGTGGCCAGGCCCACGCTGCGCGCCACGTCGGCCAGCGTGCCGCCGCGGATGCCGTGCTGGTTGAACAGCCGCGCCGCGCCATCGAGGATGGCCTCGCGCTTTTCCTTGAAGCGGTGGGTGCCCTGGGTCATGGCTGCCCCTCGGCCGATGGGTACATCGGCCGATCCCCCGAGGGGATGGCGGGCCGGCTTGGGAGCGGCCCGGCGCTCGGCCCGCTAGCATGCAGGTGGCAGGCCACCGAGCGCGACGCATCCATGGCCCTCAGCGCCGGATCCTCCTCGCGGCAGCGCGCCATGGCCTGTGGGCAGCGCGGGTGGAAGCGGCAGCCGCTGGGCGGCTTCATCACGCTGGGCACCTCGCCCAGGATGGGGGCGCGTGGCCGCCGCGCCTCGGCCTCGGGGTCGGCCAGCGGCACGGCCGCCAGCAGGGCCTGGGTGTAGGGGTGCAGCGGCTGGCGGTACAACGCATCGCGGTCGGCGATCTCGACGATGCGGCCCAGGTACATCACCGCCACGCGCTGGCTGATGTGGCGCACCACCGCCAGATCGTGCGCGACGAACAGGTACGACAGGCCCAGGCGCTGCTGCAGGTCCATCAGCATGTTGACCACCTGGGCCTGGATGGACACATCCAGCGCCGACACCGGCTCGTCGCAGATCACCAGGCTGGGGTTCAGCGCCAGCGCGCGCGCGATGCCCACGCGCTGGCGCTGGCCGCCCGAGAACTCGTGCGGGTAGCGCTGGGCCATGCCGGGCAGCAGGCCCACGGTGGCCAGCAACTCCGCCACGCGCGCATCACGCTCGGCGCGGCTGGCGCCCACGCCGTGCACCTCCAGCGGTTCGGCGACGATGTCGCGCACCGTCATGCGCGGGTCCAGCGAGCCATACGGGTCCTGGTAGACCATCTGCATGCGGCGGCGAAAGCGCCCGCTGCGGCGGTCTTGCAAGGTGATGTCCTCGCCCTCGAACAGTACCTTGCCGGCGGTGATGGGCTGCATGCGCAGCACGGCCATCGCGGTGGTGCTCTTGCCGCAGCCGCTTTCGCCCACCAGGCCCAGGGTTTCACCGCGCCGCAGGCTGAACGACACGCCGTCCACCGCCTTCACATGGCCCACGGTGCGCTGCATCACGATGCCGCGCGTGACCGGAAAGTGCACCTTCAGGCCGTCAACCTGCAGCAGCGGCGCGTCGGTGGGCTCAGGCTTGGGCGGGTTCATCAGCGCGCAGGCAGGCGTGGAGGTGTTGCGAGCCCGCACTGGCGGGGCGGAGTTCAGGGCGCTGGGCGAGGCACTCGGCCGTGGCCTGGCGGCAGCGCGGCGCGAAGGCGCAGCCCGGCGGCAGCGCGGCCAGATCGGGTGGCGAGCCCTCGATGGGCACGAGACGTTCGCTGGTGTCTCCGTCCAGCTTGGGCACCGAAGCCAGCAACCCTTGCGTGTACGGGTGGCGCGGCTGGCGGTACAGCGTGCGGGCATCGGCCTGCTCGACGATGCGCCCGCCGTACATCACGGCCACGCGATCGGCATAGCGGGCCACCACGCCCAGGTCGTGCGTGATCAGGATCAGCGCGGCGCCGGTCTCGCGGGTCAGTTCCTTCAGCAGGTCGAGGATCTGCGCCTGCACCGTGACATCGAGCGCCGTGGTGGGCTCGTCGGCGATGATCAGCCGCGGCTGGCAGGCCAGCGCGGTGGCGATCATCGCGCGCTGGCGCATGCCGCCAGAGAACTGGTGCGGCCAGGCACGGGCGCGCTCGGCCGCATCGGGCACGCGCACGCGCTCGAGCAGGCCCACCGCCTGGGCCAGGGCCTGCACCCAGGGCGTGCGCCGGTGCTGGTGGATGGGCTCGGCGATCTGGAAGCCCACGGTCAGCGCCGGGTTCAGCGAACTCATCGGCTCCTGGAAGATCATCGCGATGCGGTCGCCGCGCACTGCGCGCATCTGCGCTTCGCTGAGCTTCAGCAGATCCTGCCCTTCGAACAGCACCTGGCCGGCCACGATGCGGCCCGGCGGATCGGGGATCAGGCGCATCAGCGACATGGCCGTGACGCTCTTGCCCGAGCCCGATTCGCCGACGATGGCCAGGGTCTGGCCCGGCATCAGGTCGAAGCTCACGTCCTCCACCGCGTTGACTGTGCCGCGGTCGGTGCGAAAGCGCGTGGTCAGGCCACGCACCGAGAGCAAGGGTTCCGTCATATCGTCAGGTGTGAGCGGCGTTCAGAAGCCCATCTTCTTCTTCATCTCCTGATCGACCCAGATGCGGGCGTGGATCGGGCCCGGCCGCTCGGCGCCGGCGCGCAGCTCGCCGCCGTAGTTCTGCACCCAGGGCCACCAGCCGGTGTAGGTGTAGGGCGTGGGCAGCACGATGATCGGCGCCTTCTCCAGCACCTGGCGGGTCATCAGCCGCACTTTCACCTGGCGCACGCGCTCGTCGGGCTCGGCATAGGTCTCGGCCATCTTCTTGTCGATCTCGGGATCGCTGAACTGGGCGGGGTTCCACACATTGCCCTTGACGAAGCTCTTGCGCAGCGCCGTGGTCGGGTTGGTGTTGCCCAGGTACATGAAGTAGCCCGGCGCGTTGGTCTTGGTCATCATGGCGCTGAAGTAGGCGCCGTACTCCAGCGTCTGGATCTCCATCTTCACGCCCACCTTGGCCAGGTAGGCGGCCACCATCTGCAGCAGGTCGCCCTCGACGCTGGAACTGCTGGTCTGCACCTTGAACGTGAAGCCCTTGTCCAGCCCGGCCTCGGCCAGCAGCTTCTTGGCCTTGGCGGGGTCGTAGCTGTAGAGCTCCTTCACGCTGTCGGGCATGTCCTTCAGCGGCTCGTAGTAGCCGGTGTAGGTGGGATGCATCGGGTAGGCCAGCATCTCGGCGTTGCCGCCGTAGTAGCTCTTGATGATGGCGTTCTTGTCCACCGCCAGGTTCAGCGCGCGGCGCACGCGGATGTCGTCGAAGGGCTTGGTGTCCATGCGCATCGAGATGAACTGCCCGCCATTGGCCAGGTAGCGGTGCCACTGGATCTTGGGCGCGGTTTTCTTCAGCTCGTCCACATGGCTCCAGCGCACCGATTCCAGGATGTCGAGCTTGCCGGTGCGCAGCGCGGTGACGAAGGTGGCCTCGTCCTTGATGAAGCGGTAGGTGATCTTGTCGACGAAGGGCAGCTTGTGCTCGGCGCCGCCGATCTTCTCCTTGTCCCAGTAGCCGGGGTTCTTCGCGAAGATCAGCGAGTTGCCCTGCACGTATTCCTGCACCGAGAACGGGCCGGTGCCGTTGACGTTCTTCCAGTTGCCGCCGCCGGCGGCCGCCACCTCCTTGGGCACGATGGCGCTGTAATAGCCCCAGCCGAAGCGGTAGTCCCACTCGGCGTTGTACTGCTTCAGGAACACCGTGACGCCGTGCTTGCCGTTGGCCTCCACGCGGTCCACATGGTCGAAGTAGCCGGGGATCTTCTTCGGGCTCTTGTTCAGGCGCTCGAAGGTACCCACCACGTCGTCACTGGTGAGCTCGCGCGCTTCCATCACGCCGGGCTTGGCCGGGAACATCACGCCCTTGCGCAACTGGATCTCCACGCGCAAGGGGTTGGGCTTCATCTCCCATTTCTCGGCCAGCTCGCCGCGGATGGCGTCGGGCGGCAGGAAGGCATCGGCCGTGAAGTCGTACTTGCCGCCCTTGCGCTGGCTCTTGTCCAGGTCGGCGGCGAACAGGTGCTCGTAGACCAGCCCGGTGTCCTGGCTGTGCTTCCAGGCCCAGTCGGCATGGTCGGCCGACATCGGCGAGACGGTGACGTACACGTTGCCGATGTTCAGTTCGCCGCCGTACTGCGGTTTGACGGGCGCGGCCTTGGCGGCAGCAGCAGGTGCCTGGGCATGGGCTGCACCGGCAGCCATCAGGGCGGCGGCCAGCAGGCTCAAGGTCGGGATGCGGATCATGGCGGCGTCTCCTCGGGGTGACATCAACGGCTGCCGCGCATGCGCGGATCGAGCAGATCCCGCAGCGCATCGCCGAACACATTGGTGGCATACACCACCGCGGTGAGGCACAGGCCCGGCGCCAGCGCCAGCCAGGGCCCCTGGAACATGTAGGTGCGGCCGCTGCCCGACAGCATGGCGCCCCAGGTGGGCGCCGGCGGTGGCACGCCCAGGCCCAGGAAGGCCAGGCCCGACTCGGCCAGGATCACCGTGCCCACGCGGGTGGTGAACAGCACGATGATCGGCGGCAGCACATTGGGCAGGATGTGGCGCCACAGCATGCGCGCGGTGGACGCGCCCACCGATTGCGCGGCGTGCACGTACATCTGCTCGCGCACACCCAGCACCGCGCTGCGCACGATGCGCGAGCCGCCGATGCCCAGCAGCAGGCCCAGCGTGCCGATGATCTGCGGCATGCCCGGCCCCACCACCGACACCACGACGATCAGGATGATCAGGTCGGGGAAGCTCATCCACGCATCGACGAAGCGCTGGATCACCAGATCGACCTTGCCGCCGAAGTAGCCGCTGACGATGCCAATCAGGCCCGAGATCAGCGTGGCCAGCGTGGCCGCGGCGCAGCCGATGATGACGCTCAGCTGCGCGCCGTGGATGCAGCGGCTGAGCAGGTCGCGGCCCAGGTTGTCGGTGCCGAACCAGTGCTCCCACGACGGCGCCTGCAGCCGGTCGATCGGCGAGATCTCGTTGAAGCCGTAGGGCGCGATCCAGTCGGCCGTGAGCCCCACGATCACGAAGGCCAGCAGCAGCACGCCACCGGCCGCGCCCAGCGGCTTGTCGGCGAACAGGCGGCGGGTGAAACGGATCGCCGCGTTCATCGGTAGCGCACCTTGGGGTCGAGCAGGCCGTAGCTCAGGTCGACCAGCAGGTTGATGGCCATCACGCCGCAGCCCACCACCAGGAACACACCGGTGATGACCGGGTAGTCGCGCTGGTTCACGGCCTCCAGCAGCAGCAGGCCCATGCCGGGAATGACGAAGATCTGCTCGATGATCACCGCGCCGCCGATCAGCAGCGGCACCTGCAGGCCCACCAGCGTGATCACCGGCACCAGGGCGTTGCGCAGCGCGTGGCGCACCACCACCAGGCGCTCGGGCAGGCCCTTGGCCCAGGCGGTGCGGATGTAGTCCTGGCGCAGCACCTCCAGCATCATGGTGCGCATCAGCCGCATGGTGATGGCCGACAGGCCGGCGCCCAGCACCAGCGCCGGCAGGGCCATCTGCTTGAGGTTCTGCCACGGCGCATCACTGAAGCGCACGTAGTTCACCTCGGGGCTCCAGCCCCACCAGATCGACGGGAACACCACCACCATGGTGGCCAGCCAGAAGCTGGGCACAGCCAGCAGCAGGATGGAGAACGAGCGGCCGAGGTAGTCGCCCGCCGTGTCCTGTCGCATGGCCGACCAGGTGCCGATCGGCAGCGCGATGGTCAGCGCCACGATCAGCGACATCAGCCCCAGCTCGAACGTGACCGGCAGGCGCGTGGCCAGCAGTTCGGTCACTGGCGTGGCCTGCCACAGCGACTTGCCCAGATCGCCGTGCAGCACGATGGCCGACACCCAGCGCCCGTACTGCTCGGCCACCGGGCGGTCGAAGCCGAGTGCGGCCACCAACTGCTCGCGGCTCATCTTGTCGGCCGAGACATCGTTCTGGCTCAGCATCAGGTCGATCACGTCGCCCGGGATCAGGCGGATGGTGACGAACACGATCAGCGAGGCCAGCACCAGCGTGGGCAGCAGGGCCAGCAGCCGGCGCGCGAGGTAGGCACCCATGGCGGCCTAACGTGTGATCCGGGCGATCGCGGCCCGTGGGGATGCGATGCGGACGATCGGCGCGGGCAGGGCTGCGCAGCGCCCTGTCACCTGCGGGACGGGTCTCATCACCGTTTGTCTCCTTGTGGATTTTTCGAGTGCACGGTATGGTGAGTTCGCAGGTTATAGAGCAGGCTTTCGCCAACTGCCATAGGGAAGATTGGAAAGAAAGCCCTGGCAAGGGAAAACACGCAGGAGACGCGCGCATGAGTGGGTTGTTCGACTTGAGCGGCCAGGTGGCCGTGGTCACGGGTTCGTCGCGCGGCATCGGCCGTGCCATTGCCGAGCGGCTGGCCGAGCAGGGCGCTCGCGTGGTGATCAGCTCGCGCAAGCAGGCGGCCTGTGATGAGGTGGCCGCCGCCATCAACGCGAAGCACGGCGCCGGCCGCGCGCTGGCGGTGGCCGCCAGCATCAGCAGCAAGGATCAGCTGGAGGCCCTGGTGGAGGCCACGATGGCCGCTTTCGGCCGCATCGACGTGCTGGTGTGCAATGCGGCCAGCAACCCGTACTACGGGCCGATGGCCGGCATCAGCGACGACCAGTTCCGCAAGATCCTCGACAACAACGTCATCAGCAACCACTGGCTGATCCAGATGTGCGTGCCGCAGATGATCGAGCGACGCCAGGGCTCGGTGATCATCGTGTCGTCGATCGGCGGGCTGCGTGGCAACACCACGATCGGCGCCTACAACATCAGCAAGGCCGCCGACATGCAGCTGGCGCGCAACCTGGCGCACGAGTACGGCCCGCACGGCGTGCGCGTGAACTGCATCGCCCCGGGCCTGGTGAAGACCGACTTCGCCCGCGCGCTCTGGGAGAACCCCGAGGTGCTGGCCCAGCACACCGTGGGCGTGCCACTGCGCCGCATCGGCGAGCCCGACGAGATTGCCGGTGCCGCGGTGTACCTGGCGTCGAAGGCCAGCAGCTTCACCACCGGCCAGACCCTCGTCTGCGACGGTGGCAACACCATTTGATCCCCGGAGTTCCTCATGAGCGAGATCGACAGCTTCCGCGCCGAGACGCGCGCCTGGCTCGAGGCCAACTGCCCGCCCGAGATGCGCCAGCCGGTGAAGAGCGAGGCCGACACCTGCTGGGGCGGCAAGCGCTTCCAGTTCCAGAGCGAGGCGCAGCGCCTGTGGCTGCAGCGCATGGGCGAGCGCGGCTGGACCGTGCCCACCTGGCCGAAGGAGTACGGCGGTGGTGGCCTGGACGCCGCCCAGGCCGCCGTGCTGCGCGAGGAGATGGCGGCCCTGAAATGCCGCATCCCGCTGGCCAGCTTCGGCATCTGGATGCTGGGCCCGGCGCTGCTGAAGTACGGCAACGAGGCGCAAAAGCGCGAGCACCTGCCCAGGATCGCCCGCGGCGAGATCCGCTGGTGCCAGGGCTACAGCGAGCCGAATGCAGGCTCGGATCTGGCCTCACTGGCCACCAAGGCCGAGATCACCGACAGCGGCTTCATCGTCACCGGCCAGAAGGTCTGGACCTCGTATGCGGATGAGGCCGACTGGATTTTCTGCCTCACCCGCACCAGCACCGCCGCCAAGCACACCGGCATCAGCTTTTTGCTGATCGACATGAGCACGCCGGGCGTCAGCACGCGGCCGATCAAGCTGATCTCGGGCAAGAGCCCGTTCTGCGAGACCTTCTTCGACAGCGTGCCGGTGCCGCGCGAGAACCTGGTGGGCACGTTGAACGACGGCTGGACGGTGGCCAAGTACCTGCTGCAGCACGAGCGCGAGATGATCAGCGCCATCGGCGACCGCGACCTGCCCAAGCCGGTGGGCGCCAGCGCCGTGGAGCGCCTGGGCCGCGATGCCAGCGGACGGCTCGACGAGCCGGTGCTGCGTGCCGAGATCGCGCGCTTCGAGGTGGATGAGGCGGCGTTTCGCGCCTGGATGAAGATGGCCGCCACGCAGGCGCGCCGCGGCGAGGCCAACCCGGCCACGGCCTCGGCGCTGAAGTACTACGGTGCCGAGCTGAACAAGCGCCGCTGGGAGCTGATGATGGCCATCGGCGGCGCCGATGCGCTGGAATGGGAGGGCGAGCGCTCGCGCGACGGCGCGGCCGCGCGCACCTGGCTGCGCACCAAGGCCAATTCGATCGAGGGCGGCACGAGTGAGGTGCAACTCAACGTCGTTGCCAAACGAATCCTGAATCTCCCTGGCGCTTGAGCGGAGCGACAAGACCATGACCTGGAACCTCGACGAATCCCAGCGCCTGCTGCGCGACAGCGCGCGCACCTTTATGGCCGAGCGTGCGCCGGTGGCGCACCTGCGCGCGCTGCGCGATGGCAGCGACGCACAGGGCCACAGCCCGGCGCTGTGGCAGGCCTTTGCCGAGCAGGGCTACAGCGCTGTGCTGGTGCCTGAGGCGCATGGCGGCCTGGGCCTGGGCCTGGTGGAAGCCGGCGTGATCGCCGAGCAGATCGGCCGCAACCTCACGCCCACGCCGTGGCTGCCCACGGCGGTGCTGGCGGCCTGGCTGTTGCAGCGCGCCGGTAGCGCGGCCCAGCAATCGGCCTGGCTGCCGCGCATCGCCGCGGCCGGCACGGTGCTGGCACTGGCGATCGATGAGGCGGCGCGCCACCGGCCGCAGACCATCGCCACCACCGCCACGCAGACCGGCGACGGCTGGCGCCTGCAGGGCAGCAAGCTGTTCGTGGTGGACGGCCATGTGGCCGAGGCCTTCATCGTCGCCGCGCGCACCGAGGGGGGCACCGCGCTGCTGCTGGTGCCGGCCGATGCCGCCGGTGTGCGGGTGGAGCGCACGGCGATGGTCGATTCACACAACGCCGCGCGCGTGCAGTTCGACGGCGTGACGCTCGCCGCCGACGCGCTGATCGGCAGCGTGGCCGACGGCGCCGCGCTGCTGGAGGCCACGCTGGACGTGGGCCGTGCGGTCGTCGCCGCCGAACTGCTGGGCCTGGCGGACGAGGTGTTCGCCCGCACCGTGCAGTACTTGAAGGAGCGCAAGCAGTTCGACCGGCTGATCGGCGAATTCCAGGCGCTGCAGCACCGCGCGGCCGAACTGCACTGCGATCTGGAACTCACCCGCGCCATCGTCGGCGCCGCGCTCGACGCCGCGGCGGTCGATCCGGCGGCGGCGCGGCTGATCGTCTCGCAGGCCAAGGCACGCGCCGCGCTCACCGCCAACCGCGCGGTGCAGGAGGGCGTGCAGATGCACGGAGGCATCGGCATGACCGACGCGGTGGACTTCGGCCTGTTCATGAAGCGCGCCCGCGTGCTGCAGGAATGGCTGGGCGATTCCGCCTATCACATCGATCGCGCGGCCACGATCGCCGGCTACTGAGCCGCCTCGCGGCATGAGCCCTTGACGCAGCGCAGGCGCGCGCCCGCTGCGGGCGCATGGCTTGCGCGCGATCAAGACCCGCGCCGCCACCCCGCGCGAAGCTGAACAACGCGCCAGGCAAGGCGGCCGTTCGGCCGCACCCTGAGCGTTGGATTCAGGGAGGGGCGGCATGGGCAAGATGCTGGGCGCGGTGCGATGCGTTGTGGCGCGCTGGAGGCAGGGCCTGCGGCCGGTGGCTTGGGCCATGCCGCTGGCGCTGGCCTTGGCGCTGGCGCAGTCACTGGTGGCGCTACCGGTATTGGCCCAGCCAGCGGGCGGCGACGCGGCCCCGGCACTGCGCGAGGTGCAGCTGCCGGCCGGCGTGGTCACGCGCGGCGAGCCGCTGCCTGACGGTGTGCAGCGCCTGCCGGTTCCCGCCGCTGCCCGCGCGGAGCCGCTGGTGCTGCGCCTGCTGGATGTGCAGTTGCGCGTGGGCGCCGAGGCGGCGCAGACCACGCAGTTCTTCGACGTGGCGCTGCAGGCGAATGCCAGCGCCATGCTGGGGCAGCTGGGCGAATACGAGATCCCGCTGCTGCCCGCCTTCCAGCGCCTGCGACTGCATGCGGTGCGGGTGCTGCGGGGCGAGCGCGTCATCGACCACATGGCCGACCTGCAGTTGCGCTACCTGCAGCCGCCGCGCGGCAACGACGCGGCGCCACCGGTCGACACCGGCCAGGTGAACGTGATGCTGCTGGTGCCCGATGTGCGCGTGGGCGACACCCTCAGCCTGGCCTTCAGCATCCAGGGCACCAACCCGGTGTTCGGCGAGCGCTTCTTCATGTTCCTGCCCTGGGATCTGCCGAGTCCGGTGGTGCACCGGCGTGTGCTGCTGCAGCACCCGGCGGCGCGCAGCATCGCCTGGCAGGCGCTGGGCGACGGCCCGGTGCAAGGCCTGCCGGCGCCGCAGCTGAGCGAGCGCGATGGCTGGCGGCAGCTCAGCTTCGAGCAGCGCGATGTGGCGGCCGTGCCGGTCGAGCCCGCGGTACCGGCCGACCATGTGCCTCGGCGCATGCTGCAGTTCAGCGAGTACCGGCAGTGGTCCGAGGTGGCGCAGTGGGCGCTGGACCTGTTCTCGCCGCCGGCGCAGGGCTCGGAGGAGTTCGATGCACTGGTGCGGCGCTTCGCCGCGCTGCCCGATCCGGCGGCGCGCGTGGATGCCGCGCTGCGCTGGGTGCAGGGCGAGATCCGCTACTACGCCTTGTCGCTGGGGGAGAACTCGCACCGCCCGCAGCCGCCCGCGGTGGTGCTGCATCGGCGCTTCGGCGACTGCAAGGACAAGACGCTGCTGCTGGCCCGCCTGCTGCAGGCGCTGGGCATCCCGGCGGTGCCGGTGCTGGTGTCCACGCAGACGCCGGCCCTGCCGGGCCGCGTGCTGCCCTCACCGGGCCTGCTGGACCATGTGGTGCTGCGCGTGACGCTGCCCGACGGTGATCTGGTGCTGGACCCCACGCGCCCGGCGCAGCCCGTGCCGTCGGCCTGGCGCGCCACCTTGCCGGCCGCCACGCTGGGCCTGGCCGTGGCCGCCGGCACGCAGGCGCCGCAGGCCTTGCCGCCCACGCGCGATGCGCAGGCCGCGCTGATGCAGATCGACGAGCAGTTCACCGTGCCCGCGCTGGCGCCTGAAGGCTGGTTGCTGACCCGCATCACGCTGCACGGGCTGCGGGCCGAGTTCATGCGCATGGTGTGGGGCATGGCTGCGCCGGCACAACGCCAGCAGATCGCCGTGGGCATGTACGAGCGCCGCTACCCCGGATTGACGTTCGACGGCGAGCCGGAGCTGGCCGACGACGCGGCGCACAACCGGGTCACCATCGAGGCGCGCTTTCGCGTTCCGCAGCTGATCCGGCAGGTGGGCGGGCACTGGGTGTTCGAGTTCTTCCCCACCGTGTTGCAGGGCGAGGTGCACCTGCCGCCGTCGCTGCAGCGCACCCAGCCCGTGCAGGTGATGGACCACCCGCTGCTGCTGCGACAGCAGATCCAGGTGCAGTGGCCGCAGGCTGTGGCGGTGATGGAGGATCCACGCACACGCCGGCAGGAGACGGCGCTGTACGAGGCCAAGGCCACGCGCTCGTTCCGCGGCAACCGCTTTGCCTTCGAGTTCGAGCTGCGCTCGCGCACCGGTGCGCTGCCGCCCAGCGGCCTGCCCACGCTGATGCAGGACCTGGACCGGCTGATGGGCCTGATCGACGGGCGCGTGGCAGTCGATCCGGCCGAGGTGCGGCGCCAGGGGGTGGCCGAAGCCAGCCGCATGGCTGCCGCGCCCCCCGGCACACCGGCGGCAGAGGGGGCGGCCGCCACGGCTGCGCGGCGCACCGAGATCGAGGAGCGCATCGCGCGCATCGATGCGGCGCTGGCAGGCCCGCTGCTGAAGGGCGCTGACCGCGGCGAGGCGCTGTGCCTGAAGGCGTCTGCCTTGAGGCAACTGGGCCGCGATGTGCAGGCGATGCCGGTCAGTGCAGAGGCCGTGGCGCTGGCGCCAGACCGGCCGGACGTCTGGGATTGCCGCGGCAAGGTGCTGATCCATGTCGGGCAGTTCGCGCTGGCTGAACAGGCCCTGAGCCGGGCACTGGCCCTGGGATCCGACTCGCCCTTCGATGTGCAGTACTGGCGCGGCATGGCGCGGTACTACCAGGGCCGCTTCCAGGACGCGGCCGATGATTTCGCCGCGGCGGCCCGAACCCAGGATGGCAGTGATTCGCTCTATCCCAGCCTGTGGCGCATCTGGTCCCTGCAGCGGGCCGGTACCGCGTTGCCGGCGGACCTGCTGGCGCTGGCCCGCGAGGCACCGCAAGGCGAGTGGCCACGCCCGGCGCTCGCCCTGGCGCTGGGTGAGCTGACGCCCGAGGCGATTTGGCAGCAGGTGGAACGGCTGAGCGGTGACGAGCGCACGCTGGCACGCGTGGAGGCCTGGTTCTACCTGGGTCAGTACCATCTCCAACGGGGCGATGTGGCGGCCGCGCGGCGGGCCTTCGAACAGTGCCGCGCCCATGGCGTCACGTTCTACATCGAGCACTTCGCGGCCGGCATCGAACTGGCCAGGTTGCCGACCGGCCCCTGACCCGGCCACTGCGCCGAGCCGTGGCGCCGCCGTGATGGCGGTGCCGGGCCGGTCAGCGCTGCTGGCTGGCCAGCAGCGCGTGCACCCAGCGCACCGGGATGGCGTAGGTGATGCCGGTGGGGTTGCTCAGGGCCGATTCGCGGCTGCCCTTGACGAAGACCATGTTCACCACGCCGACCACCTGGCCGGTGTCGGCATCGAACACCGGGCCGCCGCTGTTGCCGGGGTAGGCGATGGCGTCGAGCTGCAGGATGTCGAAGGCGCCGCGCCGCATCCGGGCCACCGCGGCGGCATCCAGCTGCCGGGCATTGGCCGGCGGCAACACGATGGGCGTGATCGAGGCCACGATGCCGCGGTGCGTGACCGGCGAGAAGCCCAGCACCCCGCCGATCGGGAACCCCATCAGCCCGATGGCCTGACCCTCGCGCGCGCTGTCGGACTCGGCCAGCACCAGCGGCGGCAGGGCCGCGCCCGAGATGCGCAGCAGCGCCAGGTCATGGTCGCGGTCGATGCCCAGCAGCGTCAGCGTGCGGATGTCGTACTGCCCGTCGGATTCCAGCCGCACCCGGCCCACCTGGATGGCCAGCCGGGTGTCGGCCGTGGGCGAGGTGGTGGCGCCGGGTTCGGGCAGCACATGGGCGTTGGTCACCAGCAGCTGGCCGTCGCCAATGACGAAGCCGGTGCCGCGGAACGCGAAGCGCGGGCTGGCCAGCGGATCGAAGGTGCCCACCGCCACCACGCTGCGGCGGACCTGGGCCACCGTGGCCGGCAGATCCGCCCGCGCCGTGGCGGGCAGGCCGGCCAGCGCCGCCGCAGCGGCCAGTGTGCCCAGGCCGAGGTGGATCAGTTGGCGGCGGGGCAGGGCGGGCATGGGCGGTGGGCGGGCCGGGCGTCTGCAACGCCGGCCGGGTGGCTGGGACCCACCCACTCTAACCGCAGCCGCGGCCGTGGAAGCCGTTGAAGAAGCCGCCGAACAAGCCTCCGGTGCTCAGGCGTTGGCGGCTGCCTCGCTGCCAACCACCACCGCGCCGCGGTAGGCATGCCAGGAGGCATGGCCCAGCACCGGACCGGCCAGCAGCAGGCCGGCAAAGCCCGGCAGCATGGCCAGCACGATCAGCACGGTGATCACCGCGCCCCAGCACAGCATCACGCCGGGCTGCGTGAGCACCAGGCGCATGCTGGTCAGGCCGGCGGTGATGGCATCGGTCTGCTGATCCAGGATCATCGGGATCGACACCACGCTGATCGAAAAGATCAGCCCTGCGAACACCGCGCCCACCAGCACGTAGGCGACGATGAAGTTGATGTTCTCGGGGTCGAGCAGCGCCAGCAGCGAGCCCTTGAAGTCGGGCATGCCGTCGAAGCTGACCGCGAACACGATCAGCGAGGCGCGGCCCCACAGCATCTCGAGCACCAGCAGCACGAAGCCGAAGATGGCCAGCGTGGACAGCTTGCGGTCCCAGGCCAGCAGCGATTCGCCCAGGTCGGGCTTCTCGCCGGCCTCCAGCCGGCGGCTGGCCTGGTACAGGCCCAGGCACAGGAAGGGCCCGGTCAGCAGGAAGCCGGCCGACAGCGCCAGCACATAGGCCGGTGCATGCTGGTACACGCCGATCAGCGCCCAGCCCATCAGCGCGAAGCAGCCGCCGTAGAACAGGCCGATGCCGGGGCAGCGCAGGAAATCGCGCCAGCCGGCGACCAGCCAGTGCAGCGGATCGGTGATGCGCAGCGTGCGCAACTCGATGGCCAGCGCGGCGGCGGTGCGGGCGCCCTCGTCGGCCGCCGCCGCCGGGTTGTCGTCGGGGCCGGAAGCTGCCATCGGGACTGCCACGCTCGCGTTGATGTCGGTCATGAAGCCGCAGACTAGGGCGCGGGCTGCGTGGCGTCCACCGGGATTGGCCCTATGGGGGCTGAGCGCTGTGCGCTGTGCGCTGTGCGCTGTGCGCTGTGCGCAGCGCCCGGTGCTCTTGGCGATGGCTTCCCATTTTTCGTTGCAGCCCGCCGGTCTCGCCCGGCCGGCGAGGTCCTTTCTTGTCGCGACAAGAAAGGACCCAAAGAAGCGCTTCCAAACTTTCCGATCAGGCCCTGCTGCTCGTCCACCATCGAGACGGGCGCCTCGCCCGCCCGGCGGGCTCGAACAGGCTGCCGAACAAGGGCTTGAATAAGGAGGCTATGCCGCCGATGGCCAGACCGTCGCATTGCTGCGCTCTGGCAGCCCCGTGCCCAGCGGCGTTCCTCACGCAAGTCTTGACCGGGGGTGCACGGCCGTTGAGAGATCCGTGGCGTTTCCGACTGGCTATGTTCGAGCCCGCCGGGCGGGCGAGGCGCCCGCCTCGATGCGTGGAGAGCAGCAGTGCGGTGTCGGAAAGTTTGGGCAGCGCTTTCTTTGCCTACTTTCTTTTCGCGAAAAGAAAGTAGGTCGCCCGCCGGGGCGAAATCCCGGCGCGCTGCAACGAGCCATGGGCAACCTCAACCGACAGCCGAAAGCCGGCAGCCGCAACGCCAATCACCCCCGGTCGCGTCCGCCCAGCATCAGCCACAGCGCCCCGACCACCGCCCCGCCAAAGCCCAGCAGCCCGAACGCCGGCAGGCCCAGCAGTTCGGGCCCGCCGCGCACGGTCATCACGATCGACGAGCCGATGATCAGCGCCGCCACCACCAGGCCGATGGCGATGCGCGAGGCGGCGCGGTCGAGCTGGTCGGCCACGGCGTGGATGTCGCGCACCTCGATGTCGATGCCGATGCGGCCGCGCCGCGCCGTGGCCAGCAGGCGCGACAGGTCGCGCGGGATGCTGCCCAGCAGTGCGGCGGCGCGGCGCAGGCCGTCCCAGCCGCGGCGTGCCAGGGCCTCGGGCCGGTAGCGCGCATGCAGGGCCTGGCGCAGCATCGGCGTGGCTTCCTCGGCCATGTGGAAGTCGGGGTCGAGGCCGCGGCCCAGGCCTTCCAGCGTGATGAAGGTCTTGATCAGCAGCGCCAGGTCGGCAGGCAGCGCCAGGCGGTGGCTGCGCAGGATGTTCGTCACATCGGCCAGCATGCCGCCGATGCTGAGCTGGGCCAGCGGCACGCCGTGGTACTGGTCGACGAAGGCGTCGATGTCGCCGCGCAGGCCGTCCTCGTCCAGCGCGTCCTCGCCGTCGCCATGGGCCTGGGCCCAGTCCAGCAGCACATCGGCCACGGCTTCGGCGTCGCGCTGCACCAAGCCCAGCATCAGGCTCAGCAGCTGCTCGCGGCGCTCGGGCGTGACGCGGCCGACCATGCCGAAGTCGATGAAGGCGATGCGCTCGCCGGGCAGGAAGAACAGGTTGCCGGCATGCGGGTCGGCGTGGAAGAAGCCGTCCTCGATGACCATCTTCAGCACCGCGCGGGCGCCACGCCGCGCCACCTCGCGGCGCACGATGCCGGCGGCGTCGATGGCGGCCTGGTCCTCGGCCGGCACACCACGGATGCGCTGCTGCACGTTGATGCGCTCGTGCGTGAAGTCCCAGTACACCCTGGGGATCACGATCTCGGGGTGCGTGGCGAAGGCCGCGGCGATGCGCTCGGCGTTGCGGCCCTCGGTGGCCAGGTCGAGCTCGCGGCGCAGCGAGCGGCCCAGCTGCTGGGCCAGCGCCACCGGGCGGTAGGGCTTGAGGTCGGGCCACTGGCGCTCGGCGGCGGCGGCCAGGCGGGCCAGCAGGCGCAGGTCGGCCTCCACGTCGGCGGCGATGCCGGGGCGGCGCACCTTCACCACCACCTCGGTGCCGTCGGTCAGCGTGGCGGCGTGCACCTGGGCGATGCTGGCGGCGGCCAGCGGCTCGTCGCTCCAGGTGGCGAACAGGCCTTCAGGCGGCGCGCCCAGGTCTTCGGTGATCTGCGCCCGCAGCGCGGCGATGTCGGCCGCCGGCGCACGGCTGTGCAGCTTCTCGAACTGGGCGATCCAGTCGGGACCGAACAGGTCGGCGCGGCCGGCCAGGATCTGGCCGAGCTTGACGAAGGTGGGGCCCAGCTCCTCCAGCGCGCTGCGCAGCTGCTCGGGCGGGGTCAGGCGCGCCAGGTCGGCGGCGTGCTCGCGGTGCAGGGCGTGGCCGGCCCGGTCCAGCGCATCGGCCCAGCCCAGGCGGTGCACCGCATCGCCCAGGCCGTGGCGCACAAACACCGCGGCGATGTGCTGCAGCCGGCCCAGGTCGCGGGCGCTCACCAGGGTTTGCAGCAGCGGCATGGCCCGGTGGCGGTCAGCTGCCCCGACGCACGCGCAGCAGCTCGTCGAGGATCAGGCCGATGGCGCCGGCGGTGATGGCCGAATCGGCGATGTTGAAGGCCGGGAAGTAGCCGCCGTGGAACATCGGCGCCAGCCAGCTCCAGTGGAACTGCAGGAAGTCGACCACGTAGCCGTGCAGCAGCCGGTCGATGACATTGCCGATGGCGCCGCCCAGGATCATGCTGATCGAGAAGCAGAACAGCTTCTGGCCCGGGTGGCGGCGCAGCATCCACACGATGAACACCGAGGCCACCGCGCCCAGGCCCACGAAGAACCAGCGCTGCCAGCCCGAGGCGCCGGCCAGGAACGAGAACGCGGCGCCGGTGTTGTGGGCGCGCACCAGGTCGAAGAAGCCGGTGACGGGCAGCACGTCGCCCAGCGTGAAGCGGGCCACGACCAGGGTCTTGCTCAGCTGGTCGGCCAGGATCACCAGCAGGGCCAGGCCGAGCCACAGGGCCAGCGGCGTGGAGGAGACGGAGGAACGGGCGGTGCGGGTGGAACGCTTGGCGGAAGGCATCGGCAGGCCGGCGGCAAGGGGGCCGGCAAGGGGCTGGGGTGGAGGGCGCGGGGCGCCGAGGCCGCTACTGTAGCGCCGCCGACCCGCCGGCCCGGCCCGCCGCACCCGGCTGCGCTGAAGCGTCGAACCGGCCCGGCGGCGGAACTGGACGCTCGGAATCGGCCTTATCGGCCGATCAGGGTGGCCGGCTGGCACCAAGCTATCACCACCGATGGGCGGCAACCACGCCAGCCCCGTCACAAACCCGTCACGTTGGGAGCGCTTCACCATGACCACGGCCCGTATGGATTTCACCGTGCGCCTCGTGCGCGGCGAGCGTGAACTGCACGAGGTGTGCGCCGTGCGTGCGCATTCCTACGGTCACCATGTGCCCGAGCTGCAGGCCGCGCTGCAGACGCCCGATGCCACCGACCGCCTGCCCGGCACGGTGGTGCTGGTGGCGCGTGACAAGGCCAGCGGCCGCGCCATCGGCACCGCGCGCATCCAGCGCAACCATCCGCGGCCGCTGGCGCTGGAGGCCAGCGTCGTGCTGCCCGAGCCGGTGGCGCGCCAGACGCGGGCCGAGATCACGCGCCTGGCCATCGTGCCGGGGGCCGACCCGCTGGTGCGGCCGATGCTGGTGAAGGCCTGCTACCTGTACGCCGTGGCGGCGCAGATCCGCTGGCTGGTGATCGGCGCGCGCAGCGATTCGCTGATCCGCATCTACCGCCGCCTGGGCTTTGCCGACCTGCTGCCGGGCGCCGAGCGGGTGCCGCTGGCCCATGCCGGCGGCCTGCCGCATGCGGTGCTGGCCTTCGACGTGGTGGCGGCCGAGCGCACCTGGCATGCGTTGCAGCACAACCTCTACCCGTTCATGGTGGAGACCTGGCACCCCGATCTGCAACTGGTGGCCGACCAGCCGGTGGCCGACCTGCCGGTGCCGCAGGCACAGCCGGCCTGAGCCGGCCTGAGCTGGACGCCGCTGGCGGGGCGCTCAGCCCGCGCCGGCGCGCCGGGCCATCGCGTCGCGCATGGCCTGGGCCAGTTGCTCGGGCGTGAAGGGCTTGCCCACCACCTCGTCCATGCCGCAGTCGAAGCAGGCTCGGCGCTCGGCGTCGGTGGTGGTGGCGGTGAGCGCCAGGATCGGGATGCGCGGCAGGCCCAGCACGCGCTCCTGGCGGCGGATCTCGGCCGTGGCGCTCAGGCCGTCCATCAGCGGCATGCGGCAGTCCATCAGCACCAGGTCGGGCCGGTCGGTCTCGCGCAGCGCGTGGCCCACGGCCTGCTTGCCGTCGGTGACGCGCTCGCTGCGCACGCCCAGGCCGTCGAGGAAGGCGTGCACGATCAGCGCATTGACCTCGTCGTCCTCGGCCACCAGCACGCGGCGCGGCAGGCGGGTGTGGATCTCGGCGCCGGCCGACGCGGCGTCGTCGGGCCGCGCCGGCGGCAGCAGCGGCTCGACCGTGAAGCGCGAGCCGCGGCCCGGCAGGCTGCTCACCTCGATGTCGCTGCGCATCGCGTTGGCGATCTCGCGGGCGATGGTCAGGCCCAGGCCCACACCCTCGGTGGGCGGCGCCTGGCGGCCTTCCTGGCCCTGCTGGAAGGCCTGGAAGATGCGCGCCTGCGCGTCCTGCTCGATGCCCTGGCCGGTGTCGATGACGCTCAGGCGCACGCGGTCGGGCGTGGCCGAGGGCCCGGCCTCCAGCGTGATGGCACCCTGCTCGGTGAACTTCACCGCATTGCCCAGCAGGTTGTTGAGCACCTGGCGCAGCCGCGCCGGGTCGCCGCGCACCCACTGCGGCCGCGTGAAGCCCAGGCGCAGCGTGAACTTCAGGCCCTTGTCGGCAGCGCGCAGCGCGAACACGTCGCCCACCTGGTCGAGCAGGGCGGCCAGGTCGAAGGCGTCCTCGCGCAGCACGAAATGGCCGGCACCGATGCTCGAGACCTCCAGCAGGTCGTTGATCAGCGCCAGCAGGTGGGTGCCCGAATCCTCGACCAGCTCCAGCCGGTGGATGGTGGCCGGATCGCTGGCCTCCAGGTGGATCAGCCGGGTCAGGCCCAGCATGCCGTGCAGCGGCGTGCGCAACTCGTGGCTCACCTTGGCCAGGAAGCGGTCGCGCTCGGCGCTGCGGTCCTCGGCCAGCTTCAGCGCGTCTTCCTTCTGGCGCAGCAGGATGGCCGCGTGCAGGCGCAGCAGCATGCCGCCGGTGAGCTGGCGCGAGGTGGCGTAGGCGGTGCTCAGCAGCAGGCCGGCCAGGATCAGCTGGCCCGGCGCGCCGAACCAGCCCACCTCGTCGTGGCGCAGCGCCAGGCCCAGCGCCATCGGCAGCAGCATCGGCAGCGTGTAGGCGGCGGTGGCGCCCAGGCGCACCTGCAGGCCGAAGGTGGCCACGCAGCTCACGCCGTCCAGCGCCGCGGTGGCCAGCGCAGCCACCGGCACCGGCTGGTGGGCCAGCTGCCAGCCGGCCAGGCCCCACAGCCCGCCATCGAGGGCCAGCAGGCCCAAAATGCCCCAGGACCAGCGCCCCGACACGAAGCCCGGGTGGGGCTGTGCCCGCAGCTGCCGCGTGTAGGCCTGCGCATGGCCCAGGCGTGCCGCGGCCACCAGCACCTTGGCGCCCAGCCAGGCGTTCAGCCAGG
The DNA here is from genome assembly GCF_038066595.1 of Pseudaquabacterium inlustre. Lineage (NCBI taxonomy): Bacteria > Pseudomonadati > Pseudomonadota > Betaproteobacteria > Burkholderiales > Sphaerotilaceae > Pseudaquabacterium > Pseudaquabacterium inlustre. The sequence continues at coordinate 501,921 of NZ_JBBUTH010000001.1, read as the reverse complement.
GATCGGGCAGCGTGCCGCGCAGGTGCCACACCAGCAGCGCGGCAAACAGCGTGGCCGCCACCGTGCCCACGCGGGTGTGCAGCAGCACCATGCGCAACTGCTCGTGCGTGATCTGCGCGCGCTGGCCATCGGTCAGCGTCAGCCCGAGGTCTCGGGCCGCGCGGTCGAGCGCGGGCTGGATCGGCCAACGGTTACGGGGGGTCAGACACGGCTCCCGGCAATGGCGGCGGTGGTTGACAGCACCTGGCCCGGGGGACGGCGCGCGGGCTGTGGCCGGGCCAGTATCGCCCAGAATGCACGGCATCGCGTCCCCGGCCACCGGGCTGCGGCGGTGCGCCGGACCGGCCGGTGCTTGCCATCCACCGGGCTGGGGAGATTCCCTGGGCGGCCCGTGCGGGGGTCGGGCGGGTGGCATCATCGCCCGCTCGCACTCACCGCACCCTGCGCAAGGCCCCACGAGGGCGCTGCGCACCTGCCGCCACAACCCATGGACGCACTCACCAATCCGCTGCTGATCACCGGCGACGACGCCCTCGCGCTGCCTGCCTTCGACCGCATCCAGGCCGCGCACTTCGGCCCCGCCTTCGAGCGCGCGATGGCGCTGCATCGCGCCGACATCGCCGCCATCACGGCGCAGGCCGCGCCGCCCGACTTCGACAACACCGTGGCCGCGTTCGACCGCGCCGGCGCGTTGCTGGCGCGCGTGGAGGCGGTGTTCCACAACCTGTCTGCCTCGGCCACCACGCCCGAGCTGCAGGCCCAGCAGCGCGCCCTGGCCGCCCCGCTGGCCGCGCACTGGAGCGCGGTGCTGCAAGACCCGGCGCTGTACGCGCGCCTGGCCGCCGTGCATGCCCGCCGCGCCGAGGCCGGCCTGAGCCCTGAGCAGCAGCGCCTGTGCGAGCGGCTGATGCGCGACTTCGAGCGCGCCGGTGCCGGCCTGCCCGAACCGGCGCGCGCCGAGTTCGCCACGCTGGCCCAGCGCCATGCCGAGCTGACCACGCGCTTCGCCCAGAACGTGCTGCACGACGAGGCCGCCTACACGCTGGCGCTGCCTGACGAGGCGGCGATGGCCGGCCTGCCCGAGTTCGTGCGCGCCGCCGCCCGCCAGGCCGCGGCCGAGCGCGGGCTGGACGTGCCGGTGATCACGCTGTCGCGCTCGCTGATCGTGCCTTTCCTGAGCTTCTCGCGGCGGCGCGACCTGCGCGAGGCCGCCTGGCGCGCCTGGGTCAGCCGCGGCGAGCACGACGGCGAGCATGACAACCGCGCGCTGGTGCGCGACATCCTGGCGCTGCGCCGGCGCCAGGCGGCGCTGATGGGCGCGGCCTGCTATGCCGACTTCAAGCTTGCCGACACCATGGCGCAGACGCGCCAGCGCGTGTGGGCCCTGCTCGACGAGGTGTGGCAGCGCGCGCTGCCGGCGCTGGGGCGCGAGCGCGACCTGCTGCGCACGGCCATGGCCGAGGCCGGGGTCGACCACCCGCTGCAGGCCTGGGACTGGCGCTTCTGGGCCGAGCGTGTGCGTCAGCAGCACTACGCGCTGGACGAGGCCCAGCTCAAGCCCTATTTCGCGCTGCCCAACATGGTGGCAGCGGCCTTCGAGTGCGCACAGCGCCTGTTCGGCATCGTGCTGCGGCGCCGTACCGACCTGCAGGCCTACCACCCCGATGTCGACGTGTACGAGGTGCTGCCCGAGGCGGGCGGTGCGCCGCTGGGTCTGTTCCTGCACGACAACTTCTCGCGTCCGAGCAAGCGCAGCGGCGCCTGGATGAGCACGCTGGCCGTGCAGCACCGCAATGCCGATGCCGCCGGCCGCGCCGTGCCGCCCGTCGTGCTGAACAACAACAACTTCGCCAAGGCGGCGCCGGGCCAGCCCACGCTGCTGTCGCCCGACGACGTGCGCACGCTGTTCCACGAGTTCGGCCACGGCCTGCACGGCCTGCTGTCGGACGTGGGCTACCGGCGCCTGTCGGGCACGCATGTGCTGCGTGACTTCGTCGAGCTGCCCTCGCAGCTGATGGAACACTGGGGCGTCGAGCGCGAGGTGCTGCGCAAGCATGCCCGCCACTGGCAGACCGGCGAGCCGCTGCCCGAGGCGCTGATCGACCGGCTGGAGGCGGCGCGCCGCTTCGGCCAGGGCTACGAGACCGTGCGTTACACCGCCAGCGCCATCGTCGACCTGGCCGCGCACGAGGCGGCCGAGCCGATCGACGACATCGTGGCCTTCGAGCAGCAGGTGATGGCCGCGCGCGGCCTGCCGGCCGACACCGGCATGAACCACCGGCTGCCGCACTTCCAACACCTGTTCTCGGGCGACAGCTATGCCGCCGGCTACTACGTGTACCTGTGGGCCGAGGTGCTGGAGGCCGATGCCTTCGACGCCTTCACCGAGGCCGGCAGCGCCTTCGACGCCGCCACCGCCGCGCGCCTGAAGGCCTGCATCTTCAGCCGTGGCGACAGCGTGGAGCCGGGTGCCGCGTTCCGCGCCTTCCGCGGCCGCGACGCGGTGATCGAGCCGATGCTGCGCGAGCGTGGGCTGATCTGAGCGATCAGCTGGCCGGTGTTGGCGGCGCCGGCCCGAACAGCGTGTCCAGCGCCTGCAGGAAGGCCACCATGTCCAGCGGCTTGGTCCAGTAGCCGTCGAAGCCGGCGGCCTGGGCGCGGCGGATGTCCTCGGGCATGGCATTGGCCGACAGCGCGATGCAGCGCAGCCCGGCGGTCGCCGGGTCGGCACGCAGCGCCTGCAGCACGGCATGGCCGTCCATGTCGGGCAGGTGGATGTCCAGCAGCACCAGCTGCGGCAGGTGCTCGCGCGCGGCGGCCAGGCCGCTGGCGCCGTCGGCCGCGCTCAGGAAGACCAGGTCGGGCCGGCGTGCCATCAGCTCCTGCACGATCAGCACATTGACCTCGTTGTCCTCGATGTAGAGCAGGCGCCCGTTGCCGCCGCGTGCCGGCGGCAGCGCATCGCCCTCGGTGGGCGGCTGATGCTGGCGCGCTGGGGCCTGGCTGAGCGGCAGCCGCACCTCGAAGCTGCTGCCTTCGCCCAGGCGGCTGTGCACGCGCACCTCGCCGCCCATCTGCTGCACCGCGCTCTTCACGATGGCCAGGCCGATGCCGGTGCCGGCGATGCCGTCGCGCTCAGCGCCCAGGCGGTTGAAGGGCTCGAACAGGCGCGCGATCTGCGCCTCGCTGAGGCCGCGGCCGGTGTCGTGCACGGTGATCACCAGGTGCTCGTGCGAGACACGCGTGCGCACCGTCACGCGGCCGCCGGCGCGGTTGTACTTGATGGCGTTGCTCAGCAGGTTCAGCAGCACCTGGCGCAGGCGCACCGGGTCGGCGCGCACCCAGCCGTCCAACGTGTCCAGGTGCAGGCCCACGTCACGCTCGCGGGCGTTCAGCTCCACCAGCGGCAGTGTGCTGCGCACCAGCGGGGCCACCTCCACCGGCTGTAACTGCTGCGGCAACTCGCCCGACTGAAGGCTGGACAGATCGAGCACGTCGTCGATCAGCGCCAGCAAGTGCCGGCCCGAGGTCTGCACCTGCTCGACGCGCCGGCGCCAGACGGCCGGATCGCCATCCACGCCGTCGTGCAGCAGCAGCTGGGCAAAGCCCAGCACCGCGTTCAGCGGCGTGCGCAACTCGTGGCTGATGCGCGCCAGCAGGCGTGACTTGGCCTGGCTCTCGCGCTGGGCCAGCAGGCGGTCCTGGCGCGCCTCGCCGGCCAGGCGGGCATCGGTGATGTCCCAGTTGATGCCGATGCGGCGCACCGGGCGGCCCAGTTCGTCGCGCACGGCGGTCGAGCGCGAGGCCAGCCAGCGCACGCTGCCGTCGGGCCACACCACGCGGAACTCATGGTGCGAGGGCCGGTCCTGGGCCAGCGCGCCCAGCAGTTCGGCCTGGTTGTGGTCGCGGTCGGCCGGGTGCAGCCAGGCCTGCCACTCTTCGCGCATCACCGGGCCCGGCCGTGGCGGCAGGCCGCGCAGGCGGAACATCTGCGCATCCCACCAGCACTGCTCGCCACGCTCGTCGACCTCCCAGGTGCCGATGCCCGCGCCGCGCGCAGCCAGGGCCGCGCGCTCGCCGGCCTCGCGCAGCCGGGCTTCAGCGGCGTGGCGCTCGGTGACGTCGAGCATCACGCCGTACAGCCGGCGCTGGCCGTCCAGGCCGGTGTCGATGGCGCTGCGCGTGGCCAGGCGGCGCACGCTGCCGTCCGGGCGCATCACGCGCAGGTCCATGTCCAGACGGCCCTCGCGCCGCGCCATCAGCGTGGCGAAGCCTTCGCGCACGGCCTGGCGGTCGTCGGGGTGCACATGCTGGCGTACGTAGTCGTCGAAGTCGGGCGCCAGCGCATCGCCGGGCAGGTCGTGCAGCAGGTGCATCTGCGCATCCCAGTGCACGCGGCCGGGCGCCGGGGCGCCCGGCGTGGCGCTCCACACCCCCACGCCGGCGGCCATGGTGGCCAGTTCCAGCCGGCGGGTCAGCGCCAGCATGCGCTGCTGCTCGTCGAAGTGCGCGGTGTGGTCCTGCACGATGCCGGTCAGGCCCAGCAGGCGGCCGTGGCCGTCACGCCAGGGCAGGCGGCGCAGCAGCAGGCGGCGCCACTGGCCATCACCGGCATACAGGCGCAGCACCAGATCCAGCGGCGTGCCGCGGCGCAGCGCGGCGCGGTCGGCCAGGCCGGGGGGCGCCAGGCGTGCGCGGTCGTCGGGGTGCACGCGGTCCAGCCATTGCGCCAGCGTCAGCCCCGGGTCTTGCGGCGGCAGGCCCAGCAGCGCCCAGCCGGCGGCGTTGGCGTTCAGGCGGTCGCCGCCGCGCGGCCAGCGCCAGATCGCCAGATCGGCCAGGCCCGCGGCCATGCGCAAGGTGTCGGGATCGGTGTCGATGGCGGACGGGGCGGCGTGCATCGTGGCGGGGTGCAGCCGGTGGGAGGCGGCAACTGCAGTCTAAGGGGGTGGCGCGTGATCGCGTGCTTCAGGCTTGCCCGCAGTCGGGGCTGGCCTGGTTGCAGCCGCCCCTGCCGCACAATGGCCGGCTGATCCGATCGACCCACCTGGCCGCTGGTGCGCCACCGGCGGTGCCGTGCCATGACCCTGCCGCCGCCCCTGACCGCCCTGACCGCCCTCGACGCCCAACTGGCCGGCAGCGGCTATGCCGTGCTGGATGCGGCCTCGCTGGCGCGCCATGCGGCGGTGGACGCGGCCGCTCTGGCCGCCTGGGCGCCCACCTGGAACGATCTGCCGCCCGACAACTACCTGAAGGACGGCGGCCGCTACCGCCGCCGCCGCCACGGCTGCTTCACGGTGGCGGCCGACGGCCAGGTGCAGGCCATGCCGCACCGCGCCCACTGGCAGCCGGTGGAATACAACGCGCTGCACGGCGGCATCGAGCGTTGGTTCGAGCCGATGGTGCCGGCCATGAGCGACAGCCCGGCCTGGCCCCGGCTGCTGGCGGCGCTGGCCCGCACGGCCGCGACGCTGCGCGGCGACCCGGCGGCCGCGTGGTTCGTCGAGGCCCACCCCTTCCGCATCGACACCACCGACGGCATCGGCCGGCCCACGCCCGAGGGCGCACACCGCGACGGCGTGGATCTGGTGGTGGTGATCCTGGTGGCGCGCCACGGCATCAAGGGCGGCGAGACGCGTGTGTTCGACGCGCGCGGCCCGCAGGGCATGCGCTTCACGCTGACCGAGCCCTGGAGCGTGCTGCTGCTCGACGACGAACGCGTGATCCACGAATCCACACCGATCCAGCCGCTGGACGCCCAGGCCGGCGGCTACCGCGACACGCTGGTGCTGACCTACCGCCGCGGCGGCTTCCAGGGCCCGGCGCAGGCATGACGCCGGCCGGCCGCACCTGGATCGGGGTGGACTGGGGCACCACGCACCGGCGTGCCTGGTGCTTCGTCGACGGCGTGCTGCGTGGCCGCGCCGATGACGACCAGGGTCTGCTGAAGGCCGCGCCGCATTTCGCCGACGCCCTGGCCGCGCTGCGCCAGCGCCTGGCGGCGCCGGACGACGCCACCGTGGTGATGGCCGGCATGGTGGGCAGCGCCAGCGGCTGGCAGGAGGTGCCGTACCTGGACGCCGGCCGGCCGCTCGCCGACTGGGCGCAGGCCCTGGTGCCGGTGGCCGGGGCGCCGGGCTGCTACATCGTGCCGGGCTGCCGCTGGCGCGAGGACGGTGAGGGCGCCGCCAGCGGCGCGGTGGACGTGATGCGCGGCGAGGAGACGCAGTTGCTGGGCGCCTGGCGCCTGGCCCCGCGCGACGGCTGGACCGTGCTGCCCGGCACCCACAGCAAGTGGGTGCGCCTGCAGGGCGGGGCGGTGCAGCGCCTGCACACCTACCTGAGCGGCGAACTGCATGCGCTGCTGTCGGGCGGCGGCACGCTGGCCCCGCTGCTGCGCGCGGCGGCTGACACCGATCCGCTGGCCCGGCCCGAGGTCTTTGCGCTGGGTGTGCAGGCCGCCGGCCAGGCTGCGCTCAGCCGTGCGCTGTTCGGGCTGCGTGCGCGCGTGGTCACCGGGGCGCTCGATGCCGCGGCCTCGGGTGCCTACCTCAGCGGCCTGCTGCTGGGTGCCGAGTGGCACGAGGCGGCGGCCTGGAGCCCCGCCGACGAGGCGCCGGTGCAACTGATCGGCAGCCCGGCGCTGTGCCGGCTGCATGCCCGCTGTGCCGAGTTGCTGGGCCGGCGCACCGTCACGCTCGACATCGAGGCGGTGCAGATGGCGGCCTGGCAGGCGCTGGGCGCGGCCGACGCTCGTCCTTGAACCTTCTTTCGCCGCTTCGGCTCGAGCCCATGACCACCTCTGCCCCGGACTCCCTGCAACGCCCCGCCTGGCCGCCTGCGCCGCCACTGGTGGCCATCCTGCGCGGCCTGCCCCCGGCCGATGCGCCGGCCGTTGGCCGGGCGCTGTTCGATGCGGGCTTCCGCACACTGGAGGTGCCGCTCAACCGCCCCGGCGCGCTGGACAGCCTGGCCATCCTGGCTCGTCTGGCACCGGCCGACGCGCTGGTGGGGGCCGGCACGGTGCTGAGTACCGCCCAGGTCGATGCCGTGGTCGCCGCGGGTGGCCGGCTGATCGTGATGCCGCATGCGGATGTGGCCGTGATCGCCCATGCCCACGCGCACCCGGCCGGGCTGCGCGTGGCGCCGGGCGTGTTCACGGCCACCGAAGCCTTTGCGGCGCTGGCCGCCGGGGCCGATGCCCTGAAGCTGTTTCCGGCCGAGGTGCTGCAGCCGGCGGGCCTGAAGGCCTTGCGCGCGGTGCTGCCGGCCGACGTGCCGCTGTGGCCGGTGGGCGGCGTGTCGCCTGACAACCTGGCGGCCTGGCGCGCGGCCGGGGCCACCGGCGCGGGCCTGGGCTCGGCGCTGTACCCCGAGGGGGCGCCGGCGGCCGAGGTGGCGCGGCGTGCCGCGGCCTACATGGCCGCCTGGCAGGGCTGATCACCGCGAAAAGGCGGTGCCCCAAAGCGCAAAGCCCACCGCCAGGGTGGGCTTCGATCAGCAGGGATGAACCGGGGCCGCGCACAGCGGCCGGTGCATCACTTCAGCTTGATTTCCTTGAACAGGACGTGCTTGCGCGCCTTCGGGTCGAACTTCATGAATTCAAGCTTCTCGGGCGTGGTCTTCTTGTTCTTGTTGGTGGTGTAGAAGAAGCCGGTACCCGCGGTGGATTCCAGCTTGATCTTTTCGCGTCCGCCTTTGGTGGCCATGGTGTGCTCCGGGTGTGCGTGAGGTTAGCGAACGGCGATCACAGCTCGCCGCGGGCGCGCAGATCGGCGACGACGGTGTCGATGCCCACCTTGTCGATCAGGCGCAGCGCCGCGTTGGTGATGCGCAGGCGCACCCAGCGGTTCTCGCTCTCGACCCAGAAGCGGCGGTACTGCAGATTGGGCAGCCAGCGACGCTTGGTCTTGTTGTTGGCGTGGGAAACATTGTGACCCACCATCGGGCCCTTGCCCGTGACTTGACAGACGCGTGCCATGACGCTTCTCCAGACTCTGAATGACTGTTGCAGGCACGGCAACCAGAGCAGGGGATGTGGGATCGGTTGGTACCGGTGTCCCGCGTCGCCTGGTGGCTGCCCTTCGAATTGCGTTCTAAGCCGGCTTGCCCGACGCACTGGAAATCCCAACACTGGAAAACCAATGCTTCGCGCCGGCCGAATTCGGCAAAGACAATGATTATAGCCTGAAATCGCCCGACGGGCTAGCAGGCACTGCTGGCGCGACGCGGGCCGAGTGCCGGGCCGCCCCAAACCGGCCCGCACCCGCCCTGCGGGTGGTCGCCGTACCCGGCGGCCGGGTGCTGAAGATTCAGGCTTGCTGTTCGAGGAAGCGCTGTGCGTCCAGCGCGGCCATGCAACCCGTGCCGGCCGAGGTGATGGCCTGGCGGTAGACATGGTCCTGCACGTCGCCGGCGGCGAAGATGCCGGGCACGCTGGTCATCGTGGCGAAGCCGTTCAGGCCCGAGCGCGTGACCAGGTAGCCGTCCTTCATCTCCAGCTGGCCCTGGAAGATCTCGGTGTTGGGCTGGTGGCCGATGGCGATGAAGCAGCCCTTGAGCGGGATGTCCTCGGTGGCCTCGCCCTCGGTGGCCTTCAGGCGCACGCCAGTCACGCCGGATGGGTCGCCCAGCACCTCGTCGAGCACGCGGTGGGTGTGCAGCACGATCTTGCCGGCCGCCACCTTCTCCATCAGCTTGTCGACCATGATCGGCTCGGCGCGGAACTTGTCGCGGCGGTGAACCAGGTGCACGGTGGCGGCGATGTTGGACAGGTACAGCGCTTCCTCGACCGCAGTGTTGCCGCCGCCGACCACCGCCACCACGTCGTTGCGGTAGAAGAAGCCGTCGCAGGTGGCGCAGGCCGAGACGCCACGGCCCATGAAGGCCTCTTCGCTGGGCAGGCCCAGGTACTTGGCCGAGGCGCCGGTGGCGATGATCAGCGCGTCGCAGGTGTAGCTGCCCGAATCACCGGTGAGCGTGAACGGGCGCTTCGAGAAGTCGACCGTATGGATGTGATCGAACACGATCTGCGTGTTGAAGCGCTCGGCATGCTTCTGGAAACGCTCCATCAACTCGGGGCCCTGCACGCCCATCACGTCGGCGGGCCAGTTGTCGACCTCGGTGGTGGTCATCAGCTGGCCGCCCTGGGCCAGGCCGGTGACCAGCAGCGGCTTCAGGTTGGCGCGGGCGGCGTAGATGGCGGCGGTGTAGCCGGCGGGGCCGGAGCCCAGGATCAACAGCTGGGCGTGGGTGGAGGTGGCGCTCATGGATGGACTCGGGTTGGGGCCGCCGGGATGGACGGCAGCGCAGCGGACTGCAGCAAGGCGCAAATTCTGTCACGCGGTCTTCCCCGACGTGGGTGAAGGCATTCAATCGGCACAATAGAGAAAACCGTACAGAAATGCGGTGGTTTGTCACCGTTGCTTCAGGTTACAGATCGCCGAAGACAAAAGCACACTGCCCGCACACGGTAGGAAGGGACAAACGATGTCGATGTTGAGCAACCTGGACCTGATCCGGCGCGTTCCGCTGTTCTCGATGCTGACCAACGACCAGGCGCAGGCGATTGCCGACAGCGTGGTCAAGCGGCGCTTCAGGCGTGGCGAACTGGTGGTGGAGCAGGGCCGCAAGAGCAATGCGCTGTTCATCCTGCTCAATGGCCGGGCGCGCGTGCTGACCGCCGACACCCGGGGCCGCGAGGTCATCCTGGCGGTGCTGGAGGCCGGCGACTATGTGGGCGAGATGAGCCTGATCGACAACGAGGCCCACTCGGCCACGGTGCGCTGCGAGGTGCAGACCGACATGCTGATCCTGGGCCGCGCCGACTTCCAGCGCTGCCTGCCCGAGCATTCGTCGCTGAGCTACTCCATCCTGCGCGGCCTGGTGCGCCGCCTGCGCCATGCCGACCGGCAGATCGAGTCGCTGGCGCTGCTGGATGTGTATGGCCGCGTGGCGCGCACGCTGCTGGAGATGGCCGAAGACGTGAACGGCGTCAAGATCATCCGCAGCAAGGTCTCGCGCCAGGACATGGCCAAGGTGGTGGGCGCCTCGCGCGAGATGGTCAGCCGGGTCATGAAGGACCTGGAAGAGCGCGGCGTCATCGAGACGCAGGAAAACGGCTCTGTGATCATCAAGGAACGCGCCACGCAAGAGTGACCCAGGCCATGCGCCACAATCTGGCGCATGACCTATCCGCTCGGTTCCCTGCGCGGCGACGGCGCGGCCGGATTGGCCACGCAGCGTCCCGCTGACGGGGGCGCCCCCATCTCGCGCCTGCGGGCGCAGTTCGCCTTGCTGGGCGGTGGCCTGCTGTGGCTGCTGGCGCTGCTGGCGCTAGCCACGCACAACACGGGCGACCCGGGTTTCTCGACCTCGGGCAGCGGCGGCGCCATCGCCAACCGCGCCGGTCTGCTGGGCGCCTGGTTCTCCGATCTGAGCCTGTTCGTCTTCGGCTACTCGGCGTGGTGGCTGATGCTGGCCAGCGCGCGCGCCTGGCTGGCCACGCTGGCGCGCTGGCTGCGTGGCGAGGCCGGCGCCGATGCCACGGCGCGCCCCGAGTGGATGGTGTGGCTGGGCGTGGCCCTGCTGATGCTGGGCAGCTGCGGCCTGGAATGGACGCGGCTGTATCGCCTGGACGGCGTGCTGCCCGGCGGCCAGGCCGGCGGCGTGCTGGGCGCGGTGGTGGGCCAGCTGTCGATGAAGTGGCTGGGCTTCGCCGGCTCGGGCGTGCTGTGGATCGCCCTCGGCGTGGTGGGGGCGGCGCTGGCGCTGCAGTTCTCGTGGGCGCGGGCGGCCGACCGGCTGGGCGGCTGGATCGAGGGCCTGTGGCAGCGCCGCGAGCAGGCGCGCGAGCAGAAGGAAGACCTGCGCATCGCCGAGGTGATGACCCGCGAGCGGGAGATCGAGGTCGAGGTCGAGCGCGCCGAGATCGAGGACCACGTGCCCATCGTCATCGAGCCCGAGGTGGTGGAGGTGCCCAAGAGCGCGCGCGTGGCCAAGGAGCGCCAGCAGCCGCTGTTCCGCGAGCTCACCGACACCAAGCTGCCGCAGGTGGACCTGCTGGACAGCGCGCCGACGCGTCAGGATTCTGTGTCGGCCGAGTCGCTGGAGATGACCAGCCGGCTGATCGAGAAGAAGCTCAAGGACTTCGGCGTCGAGGTGCGCGTGGTGGCGGCCAGCCCCGGCCCTGTGATCACGCGCTACGAGATCGAGCCGGCCACCGGCGTCAAGGGCTCGCAGGTGGTGAACCTGGCCAAGGACCTGGCGCGCGCGCTGTCGCTGGTGAGCATCCGCGTGGTCGAGACCATTCCCGGCAAGAACACCATGGCGCTGGAACTGCCCAACGCCAAGCGGCAGATGATCCGCCTGGCCGAGATCCTGGGCAGCGAGGTCTACAACAGCGCGGCCAGCCAGCTGACCATGGGCCTGGGCAAGGACATCATCGGCGCGCCGGTGGTGGCCGATCTGGCCAAGATGCCGCACTGCCTGGTGGCCGGCACCACCGGCTCGGGCAAGTCGGTGGGCATCAACGCGATGATCCTCAGCCTGCTCTACAAGGCCGAGGCGCGCGACGTGCGCCTGATCCTGATCGACCCCAAGATGCTGGAGATGAGCGTCTACGAGGGCATCCCGCACCTGCTGTGCCCGGTGGTGACGGACATGAAGCAGGCCGCCAACGCGCTGAACTGGTGTGTGGGCGAGATGGAGCGGCGCTACAAGCTCATGTCCAAGATGGGCGTGCGCAACCTGGCCGGCTACAACAAGAAGATCGACGAGGCGGCGGCGCGCGAGGAGAAGATCCCCAATCCCTTCAGCTTGACGCCGGAGGAGCCCGAGCCGCTGGAGCGCCTGCCCTACACCGTGGTGGTCATCGACGAGCTGGCCGACCTGATGATGGTGGTGGGCAAGAAGATCGAGGAACTGATCGCCCGCCTGGCGCAGAAGGCGCGTGCCGCCGGCATCCACCTGATCCTGGCCACGCAGCGCCCCAGCGTGGACGTGATCACCGGCCTGATCAAGGCCAACATCCCCACGCGCCTGAGCTTCCAGGTCAGCAGCAAGATCGACAGCCGCACCATCCTCGACCAGATGGGCGCCGAGGCCCTGCTGGGCCAGGGCGACATGCTGTACCTGACGCCCGGCGGCGGCCTGCCGGTGCGCGTGCACGGCGCCTTTGTCAGCGACGACGAGGTGCACCGCGTGGTCGAGTACCTGAAGAGCCAGGGCGAGCCCAACTACATCGAGGGCATCTTGGAGGGCGGCGTGCTGGACGGTGACGGTGATGGCGGTGGTGGCGCAGGCGGCGCCGGCGGCGGGGATGGCGAGAGCGACCCGATGTACGACCAGGCGGTGGCCATCGTGCTGCAGAACAAGAAGGCCAGCATCTCGCTGGTGCAGCGCCACCTGCGCATCGGCTACAACCGCGCCGCGCGCCTGCTGGAACAAATGGAGAAATCCGGCCTCGTATCCAGCATGGCCACGAATGGCAACCGCGAACTGCTGGTGCCCAAGCGCGAAGAATGACCCCCTTGCTGAAGACCGGCGCCGCGGCGCTGCGAGCCCTGACGCTGCCCGCCGCGATGCTGTTTGCCGGCGCGGCGCAGGCCGATGCCGTGGACACGCTGCGCGAGTTCGTGCGCGACGTGAAGTCGGCCCGCGCGCAGTTCACGCAGACGGTGAGCTCGCCCGATGGCGCCAAGAAGAAGACCTCGTCGGGCAGCTTCGCCTTCCAGCGGCCCGACCGCTTCCGCTTCAGCTACGACAAGCCCTACCAGCAGCTGATCGTCGGCGATGGCGCCAAGGTGTGGCTGTTCGACGCCGACCTGAACCAGGTGAGCGTGCGCCCGGCCGAGAAGGCCGTCAGCGGCACGCCGGCGGCGCTGCTGGCCGGCGCCGGGCTGGAGCGCGACTTCACGCTCAAGGCCCAGCCGGCGGCCGATGGCATCGAGTGGGTGCTGGCCACGCCCAAGGCGGCCGAGGGCACCGTGAAGCAACTGCGTGTGGGCTTCAAGGGCCGCGAGCTGGCGGCGCTGGAGATCACCGACAGCTTCGGCCAGCGCTCGCTGCTGCAGTTCAGCGCCGTGCAGCAGGGCGTGGCGTTGCCGGCCGACACCTTCCGCTTCGAGCCGCCCAAGGGGGCGGAACTGATGCAGCAGTGATCTGCCGCGGGCGCGGCGTCAGAACTTGATGCGGCTGCCCAGCGTCCACTGCGTGGCACGCTGCGCGTCGAACTGGCGCGAATGGTTGAGGCTCAGGGCCAGCCGATCGTTGGGCCACAGCACGACACCGACCGAGATCCACGGACGGCTCTCGTCGTCGCCATAGACGTCGGCGGCCCAGCCCCAGGTGCCGCCTTCGGTCTCCATGCCCAGCGACCACACGGTGGTGCTGGAATGGTCACGCTGCGCGCGCTGCCAGCCGAGGTTGGCATGGCCGATCAGCGCGGCGCCCAGGCGCCGCGTGGCCACCAGTGTCAGGTGCGAGCTGCCGTGCTGCCAGCCTTCGCCGCTGAGGTGGTCGCTGGTGATGCCGTAGGCAATGCCCCAGCCGGTGCGTGTCTCGTCCGGGGCCACCAGCGTGGATTTGCCATGGAGGCCCAGCAGCGTGGCGCGCGGACCGCCGCCACCATGCTCGCGCGCGATCAGCAGGCCCAACTGGCCGTTCCAGGGGGTGCCGCAGGAGGCATAGGCCTGCTGCCCATGCAGGCGTGACTGGCCCAGCGCGGTGGTGCGCAGGAGCGCCATCTCGACCTGGCACTCACCCGAAGCGGGCGAGTCGGCTGTCTCGCTCACCAGGGGCAACTCGGCATGCACCGGGCCAATGGCGGCCAGTGTCAACGCCAGCGAGGCGAGGCCGGCGCGGAGCACGCCTGACCCGCCGTGCGTGTGGCGGCGGCGGTGGTACTGCGGACGCTGGCTGGGCATGTGCATGTTCCGCGGGCTGGGCGCCCGGTGGGCGCGTGGCTTGGCAAGGTGGGGCGACAGCGCCCCGGCGGGATGCATGCCGGCATGACCGGCGCAGCCAGCCGAGGGTGTGTGAGCGGAGGGCTCAGTGCGAGAAGTGGTCGGTCAGGCCCATCTCGGGGCTGCTCATCATCTGCTCGATGTCCAGCAGGATCAACATGCGTTCCACGTCGCCGGTCTTCACGGTGCCCAGGCCGGTGATGTAGCTGGCGTCGATGCTGCCGTGGAACTCGGGCGCGGGCTTGATCTGCTCGCCGCCCAGGTCCAGCACGTCGCTGACCGAGTCGACCACGATGCCCACGGTGCGCTGGGCCACGTTCAGGATGATGACCACGGTGAAGGCGTCGTAGCGCACCTCGTCGAGGGCGAAGCGCACGCGCATGTCGACGATGGGCACGATCACGCCGCGCAGGTTGACCACGCCTTTCATGAAGCTGGGCGCGTTGGCGATGCGGGTCGGCGACTCGTAGCCGCGGATTTCCTGCACCTTCAGGATGTCGATGCCGTATTCCTCGGCGCCCAGCTTGAACGACAGCACCTCGCGCGGCGCGCCCCGCACGGCGGCGGCCTGCGCGGCCTGGGAGACGGCTTGGTTTTCGATGGCGGTGGTGGCGCTCATGGCAAGTCCTCGCGGGCTGGGTGTGCCGGCGTTCGGCCGGCCTGGATAGAGTTGCCGGCATCATGGGCCGGCCACGCCGGCGCGAAGCGCTGAAAAGCGCCCCACGCACCGGCCTGTTCCTGCCCAGACCCGTGCCGCGGCCGGGCGCTGGCCGGCGCCGGGCCACTGCGACAATGCCGGCATGAGTCTTCCGCCGTCTGCCCATGCCTGACCTGTTCTCGGCCGAACCGGCACCGCCGCTGGCCGAGGCGCTGCGGCCCCGTACGCTGGACGAGGTGATCGGCCAGCGCCACCTGCTGGGCGAGGGCAAGCCGCTGCGCCTGGCCTTCCAGTCGGGCAAGCCGCACTCGATGATCTTCTGGGGCCCGCCGGGCGTGGGCAAGACCACGCTGGCGCGCCTGACCGCCCATGCCTTCGGCTGCGAGTTCATCGCGCTGTCGGCGGTGTTCTCGGGCGTCAAGGACATCCGTGCCGCGATGGAGCAGGCCGAGGCACACCTGGCGCATGGCAAGCCGACGATCCTGTTCGTCGACGAGATCCACCGTTTCAACAAGGCACAGCAGGACGCGCTGCTGCCGCATGTGGAATCGGGCCTGTTCACCTTCATCGGCGCCACCACCGAGAACCCGTCCTTCGAGGTCAACTCGGCGCTGCTGTCGCGCGCCCAGGTCTACGTGCTGAAGTCGCTGGGCGACGACGAACTGAAGCAGTTGCTGGCCCGCGCGCGCGCCACGGCCCTGGCGGATCTGGACTTCGACGAGGCCGCGGTCGACACGCTGGTGGGCTATGCCGACGGCGATGCCCGGCGTTTCCTGAACCTGCTGGAGCAGTGCCAGACGGCCGCCGGCGCCGCGCGCGTGAACCGCGTGACGGCGGAATTCGTCGGCAATGCGCTGAGCCTGAATGCACGCCGCTTCGACAAGGGCGGCGACAACTTCTACGACCAGATCTCGGCGCTGCACAAGTCGGTGCGCGGCTCGCACCCCGATGCCGCGCTGTACTGGCTGACCCGCATGCTCGACGGTGGCGCCGATCCGCGCTACCTGGCGCGGCGCATCGTGCGCATGGCCTGGGAAGACATCGGCCTGGCCGATCCGCGCGCGATGCAGATCGCCAACGACGCTGCGCTCACCTATGAGCGCCTGGGCAGCCCCGAGGGCGAACTGGCGCTGGGCCAGGCCGTGATCTACCTGGCCGTGGCGGCCAAGAGCAATGCCGGCTACAACGCCTACAACGCCGCGCGCGCCTTCGTGAAGCAGGACAAGAGCCGCGAGGTGCCCGTCCACCTGCGCAATGCGCCGACCCGGCTGATGAAGGAACTGGGCTACGGCCACGCCTACCGCTACGCCCACGACGAGCCGCATGCCTATGCGGCCGGCGAGACCTATCTGCCCGAGGGCATGCCCGAACCGCGCTGGTACCAGCCGGTGCCGCGCGGCCTGGAGGGCAAGATCGCCGAGAAGCTGGCCTTCCTGCGGCGGCTGGACGACGAGGCCGAGCCGCCGACCTGAACGGATGTCCGTTCGCACGGCCGCCGCAGCGGCCGGATTTCCGTTCGCCGCGCGTCGCCGGGGTGTGGTGGGCCGGTTGTCCAGCGGCCTTTGAGCAGCCATTTCAGGGCCCGGATGGCGTATGCGGGAAGCCCCTGAGAGCCGAGCCATCCTCGGTGGCCGGGCCCTGATTCCGAACAATGTTCGGCCGTGCGGGGGCAACTACCGGGCAATTGCCGGATACCCCCTGCCTACAATCCCGCCCAGCCTGGAGACGGCCCCCGATGCAGCCCGGCCGGCTTCTTGCTAATAACGACAAGACAACGATTTCCCCGGGTCGTCGGGTGGGGCACTCCGCCGCACCGCACCGGGCGGCCCTTCAGGAACGGAGACCCTCCGCGATGGACATCTTTTTGCAACAGATCATCAACGGTCTGGTGCTCGGGAGCATGTATGCGCTCGTGGCACTGGGCTACACGATGGTCTACGGGATCATCAACCTGATCAACTTCGCCCACGGCGAAGTGCTGATGGTCGGGGCCTTGACCAGCTGGACCGTGGTCATGGCGCTCAAGGATGCCGGTCTGCCCGGCTGGCTGCTGCTGATCATCTCGCTGGTGGCGGCCATCGTGGTGTGTGCGCTGCTGAACTTCGCGATCGAGAAGATCGCCTACCGGCCGCTGCGCAACGCACCCAAGCTGGCGCCGCTGATCACGGCCATGGGCATGAGCCTGCTGCTGCAGACCATCGCGATGATGATCTGGAAGCCCAGCACCAAGCCTTACCCGATCCTGCTGCCCAGCGAGCCCTTCTTCGTCGGCGGCGCGGTCATCAACACCACGCAGATCCTGATCCTGGCGGTCACCGCCATGGCGCTGGCCGGCCTGATGTACCTGGTCAACAAGACCAAGCTGGGCCGCGCGATGCGCGCCACGGCCGAGAACCCGCGCGTCGCCGCGCTGATGGGCGTCAAGCCCGACATGGTGATCTCGGCCACCTTCATCATCGGCGCCGCGCTGGCCGCGCTGGCCGGCGTGATGTACGCCGCCAACTACGGCACCGTGCAGCACACCATGGGCTTCCTGCCGGGCCTGAAGGCCTTCACTGCCGCGGTGTTCGGCGGCATCGGCAACCTGGCCGGTGCGGTGGTGGGCGGCATCCTGCTGGGCGTGATCGAGGCACTGGGCTCGGGCTACATCGGCGCCCTGACCGGCGGCGTGCTGGGTAGCCAGTACGCCGACATCTTCGCCTTCGCGGTGCTGATCCTGGTGCTCACCGTGCGGCCGCAGGGCCTGCTGGGCGAGCGCGTGGCCGACCGCGCCTGACCTGACGACGGAGCAAGAACCATGAAGAACAAACTCGTCGTGTTCCTGATCGCCGCGGTGGGCCTGTTGCTGCTGCCGCTGCTGGCCCAGCATGCCGGCAACTTCTGGGTGCGCATGCTGGACTTCGCGCTGCTGTACGTGCTGCTGGCGCTGGGCCTGAACATCGTGGTGGGCTATGCCGGCCTGCTCGACCTGGGCTACGTGGCCTTCTACGCCGTGGGTGCCTACATGTTCGGCCTGCTGGCCAGCCCGCACCTGACCGACACCTTCCCGGCCATCAAGGCCATGTTCCCCTACGGCATGCACCTGCCCGTGTGGGCGGTCATCCCGCTGGGGGCGGCACTGGCGGGCATCGCCGGCATGCTGCTGGGCGCGCCCACGCTGAAGCTGCGCGGTGACTATCTCGCCATCGTGACGCTGGGCTTCGGCGAGATCATCCGCGTGTTCATGAACAACCTGGACCGCCCGGTGAACATCACCAACGGTCCCAAGGGCCTGCAGCAGATCGACAGCATCAAGATCTTCGGCATGGACTTCGGCCGCTCCGGCGAGCTGTTCGGCATCGAGTTCTCGTCGGTCACCAAGTACTACTACCTGTTCCTGCTGCTGGTGGTGGTCAGCGTGATCATCTGCCACCGCCTGGAGACCAGCCGCATCGGCCGCGCCTGGATGGCCATCCGCGAGGACGAGATCGCCGCCAAGGCCATGGGCATCAACACCCGCAACATGAAGCTGCTGGCCTTCGGCATGGGCGCCACCTTCGGCGGCGTGTCGGGCGTGATGTTCGCCACCTTCCAGAACTTCGTCTCGCCCGAATCGTTCTCGCTGCAGGAGAGCGTGATGATCGTGGCCATGGTGGTGCTGGGCGGCATCGGCCACATCCCGGGCGTGGTGCTGGGCGCGGTGCTGCTGGCGGCGCTGCCCGAGGCACTGCGCTGGGTGGCCGGCGAGCTGGACCTGCAGCGCGTCACCGACGGCCGCATCGACGCCGCCATCCTGCGCCAGCTGCTGATCGCGCTGGCCATGATCGCCATCATGCTGCTGCGCCCGCGCGGCCTGTGGCCCTCGCCCGAGCATGGCAAGGCTGCGCCGCAGCCGGTCAAGGCCTGATCCCCGGGGACGAACGGAGTATTCACCGATGAGCGACATCGTCCTCGACGTCAAGAACGTGTCCAAGCGCTTCGGCGGCCTGCAGGCCCTGAGCGACGTGGGCATCAGCATCCACAAGGGCCAGGTGTATGGCCTGATCGGTCCCAACGGCGCTGGCAAAACCACGTTCTTCAACGTGATCACCGGCCTGTACACGCCCGACAGCGGCAGCTTCCAGCTGGGCGGCGCGCCCTACCAGCCCACTGCCGTGCACGAGGTGGCCAAGGCCGGCATCGCGCGCACCTTCCAGAACATCCGCCTGTTCGCCGAGATGACGGCGGTGGAGAACGTGATGGTCGGCCGCCATGTGCGCAGCCAGTCGGGCCTGGTCGGCGCCATCCTGCGCACGCCGGGCTTCAAGGCCGAGGAGAAGGCCATCGCCGAGCGGGCCCGCGAGCTGCTGGACTACGTGGGCATCGGCCGCTTCGCCGACTACAAGGCGCGCACGCTGAGCTACGGCGACCAGCGCCGCCTGGAGATCGCCCGCGCGCTGGCCACCGACCCCAAGCTGATCGCGCTGGACGAGCCGGCCGCCGGCATGAACGCCAGCGAGAAGCTGGTGCTGCGCGAGCTGATCGACCGCATCCGCAACGACGGCCGCACCATCCTGCTGATCGAGCACGACGTGAAGCTGGTGATGGGCCTGTGCGACCGGCTCACCGTGCTCGACTACGGCAAGCAGATCGCCGAGGGCTCGCCGGCCGACGTGCAGCGCAACGAGAAGGTGATCGAGGCCTACCTCGGTTCCGGCCACAAGGCGCATTGACTTTCGCGGGGCACCCCACATGACGAACAAGAACGACGTGCTGCTCGAGGTCTCGGGCCTGCAGGTGGCCTATGGCGGCATCCAGGCCGTCAAGGGCGCGAGCTTCCAGGTGCGCCAGGGCGAACTGGTGTGCCTGATCGGCGCCAACGGTGCCGGCAAGACCACCACGCTGAAGGCCGTGACCGGCACCCAGCCGGTGGCCAACGGCGAGATCCGCTACCTGGGCAAGCCCATCAAGGGCCAGGGCGCCTGGGACCTGGTGAAGCAGGGCCTGGTGATGGTGCCCGAGGGCCGCGGCACCTTCACGCGCATGACCATCGTCGAGAACCTGCAGATGGGCGCCTACACCCGCAATGACGGGGAGGTGGAGACCGACATCGACAAGGTGTTCGCGATCTTCCCGCGCCTGAAGGAGCGTGCCACGCAGCTGGCCGGCACCATGAGCGGCGGCGAGCAGCAGATGCTGGCCATGGGCCGCGCGCTGATGGCCCGGCCCAAGGTGCTGCTGCTCGACGAGCCCAGCATGGGCCTGTCGCCGATCATGGTCGACAAGATCTTCGAGGTGGTGGCCGACATCCACAGTCGCGGCACCACCATCCTGCTGGTCGAGCAGAACGCCAGCCGCGCGCTGGCCCTGGCCGACCGCGGCTACGTGATGGAGTCGGGCGTGATCACCATGGACGGCGCGGGCCAGGCCCTGCTGTCCGATCCCAAGGTGCAGGCGGCCTACCTGGGCGCCTGATCCTGGCATCTGCGGCAGCCCGGGAAAACACCGGGTTCGCAAAGGCGGAACCGCTGCGCGCTGGCGGTGTCCACCGGGTGACAAGCAGATCGGTGCCATGCACGACAGCATGGCGGCCGAATCGGCCCACACCCCAGGAGACACCCCGATGCACGACGACGCCCCGCGCCCGACCGGCCCGGCATCCGATGACACCTGCGCAGCCGCTGCCGGCCTGCGCCGCCGCCAGCTGCTGGGCGCCGCCACCGCGGTGGCCGGCGCCGCGCTGCTGCCCGCCGCGGGCGTGCGCGCCCAGGGCGGCTGGCCCAGCAAGCCGGTGCGCGTGGTGGTGCCGTTCCCGCCCGGTGGCCTGACCGATGCCTATGCCCGCGCCTACTGCGAGGCGCTGACGCGCAAGTTCGGCCAGTCCTTCGTGGTCGACAACAAGACCGGCGCCGGCGGCACGCTGGGTGCGGCCGAGGTGGCCAAGGCCGCGCCGGACGGTCACACGCTGATCATCAGCACCTCGGGGCCGCTGTGGCAGGCCAAGGCGCTGTACAAGAAGCTCAGCTACACGCCGGTGAAGGACTTCGATCCGATCGCGCTGTTCCCCAGCGGGGCGCTGCTGCTGGCGGTCAACGACAAGGTGCCGGTCAAGACCACGCGCGAGCTGGTCGCCCATGCGCGCAAGAACCCCGTGGCCTGGGGCACCTACGGCGCCGGCTCGTGGGCACACATGCTGGGCGACGCGCTGAACAAGCAGGAAAAGCTCGACATGGTCATCGCCCATTACCGTGGCGAGGCACCGATGGTGGTCGACCTGGTCTCGGGCCAGATCCAGGCCGCCGTGGGCAGCGTGCAGGGCCTGCTGCCGCACATCCAGAAGGGCACGCTGCGGGCGGTGGCCGCCACCGGCCGTGCGCGCACGCCCAAGCTGCCCGAGCTGAGCACCCTGGCCGAACAGGGCTTCAGCGCGCCGGTGTACACGATGGAGGGCTGGCTGCCCTTCGCGGCGCCGGCCGGCACGCCGCGCGACATCCTCGACAAGCTGGCCGAGGCGGTGCGCGAGGCCTCGGCCAGCCAGCGCATGAAGGACCTGCGCGAGCAGTTCGGCATTCCGCTGATGCCGATGGCCCAGCCGGCCGAGGTGCGCAAGGAATGGGACGGCGACTCGGCCGAGTGGATCGCGCTGGCCACCTCGCTGAACATTTCCCTCGATTGACGACGTGGCCGCCGGCCCGCCGGCGCCCGTGTCAGGCTGGGGGCGCGGTGGCGATGGCCAGTGCGCGGTCCAGCAGCGCGAGCAGGGTGTCGACCTCGGCCGCCGTGATGTTCAGCGCCGGCATCAGGCGCAGGCGCTGCGGCTGGGCCGGGTTGACCAGCAGGCCGCAGTCGCCTGGCAGCGTGCGTGCCGCGTCGGCCACCACGCCCGAGGCCAGCTGCGGTGGCAGCGCCAGCGCGCGCAGCAGGCCGCGGCCGTGCACGCCGCCCAGGCCGTGGCGGGCCGACAGCCGCGCCAGCCCGGCGGCCAGTTGTTCTCCCCGGTTGTGTACGTTCTGCATGAAGCCGGGTGCGCTCACCGCGTCCAGCACCGCCAGCGCGGCGGCGCACACCAGCGCATTGCCGTTGTAGGTGCCGCCCTGGTCACCGGGCACGAAGCGGCACACACCTGCGCGCGCCAGTACCGCACCGGCCGGCACGCCGGCGCCCAGGCCCTTGCCCAGCGTCACGATGTCGGGCTGCACATCCCACTGGGTGTGCGCGAACAGCGTGCCGCAGCGGCCGATGCCGGTCTGCACCTCGTCGACGATCAGCAGCAGGCCGTGGGCATCGCACAGCGCGCGCAGGCCTTGCACGAAGCCCGGCTGCGCCTCGACCACGCCGGCCTCGCCCTGCACCAGTTCCAGCATCACGGCCACGGTGTCGGTGCCGATGGCCTGCCGCACCGCCGCCAGGTCATTGAAGGGCATGTGCACGAAGCCCGGCACGGCCGGCGCGAAGATGCGGTCGAAGCCGGGCTTGCCGCTGGCCGCCATCATGGCCAGCGTGCGGCCGTGAAAGCTGTTGGCCATCGTGATCACCGTGGCCGCGCCGCCGCGCTGCTGCTGGCCCCACTTGCGCGCCAGCTTCACCGCGCCCTCGTTGGCCTCGGCACCGCTGGTGGTGATGAAGGCATGGGCCAGGCCGCTCAGCGCGCACAGCCGCTCGCACAGCGCGATGGCCGGTGCGTTGTAGAAGCCCGGTCCGGCCTGCAGCAGCGTGCCGGCCTGGTGCGCCAGCGCCTCGGCCACCGCGGGCGGCGCATGGCCCAGCGTGTTCACGGCCCAGCCCTGCACGGCATCGAAGTAACGGCGATCCTGGGCGTCCCACAGCCAGCTGCCCTGACCGCGCACGAAGACCTGCGGCGGGCGCTGGGCCACGGGCATCACGGCCGGGGGCGGGTGGAAGGGGGCGGCGACAGGCGGGGTGGCTTGCAGCAGGGCAGTCATGGCGGGTTCGGGGTTCGGTGGCATCGATGCCGGGAGAAGGAAACCGAAGGGATCACGCCCCATGTGCCCCAGGCCGCCGGGTCCGCAGCGCCTGCTCGCCCTGGCGCGCAGCAGCCGGAACCCGGAAATGACGAAGGCCACGATGGGAATCGTGGCCTTCGGAGGGTGGCCTTGCGTCGATCAAGGCCCGGCAACAGCGATTCCGCTCAACGATGTCGTCGTGAGCGGCGTCGCAGCGAGCGGGCCTGGGTCATCAGCATGGTGCCGCGATGGTGCGGGCTGGCCGCGGCCGGCGTCAAGCGGCAGCACAGGTTGTGGCGTGTGGACGACGGCAGCCTGGCCGATGGCATCATGCCGTGGCCCCCATCTCAGCCTGCTGCGTTCTGCCGTGCCCGCCATGCCGCCGCCGCCACCCGCCGTGCCCGATGCCGCGCCTGTGCCGGCCCGCGTGGGCGTGCGCGCGGCCAAGCAGGCGCGCAGCCAGCGCAAGCACCAGGCGCTGCTGGACGCCGGCCGCACGCTGCTGGCCACGCACGACCTGCCCTCGCTGTCGGTGGCCCAGGTGGCGGCGGCCGCCGGCGTGGCCGTGGGCTCGTTCTACACCCGCTTCGAGGACAAGAACGCCTGGTTTGCCGAGCTGTGCCGCGAGGCCGGGGCCGCCGCCTTTGCCGATCTGCAGCAGTTGCTGGCCTCGGCCGCGATGCAGCGCGCCGGCGCGGCGCGCCAGGTGGCGCTGCTGATGCAGTGGCTGGTGCAGGTGCACCGCGCGCACCAGGGCATCTTCCGCGCCGCGGTCAGCGACCCCGCACGCACCCACCTGTACTGGGGCCCGCTGATGCGCCTGAACGACCAGGTGGTCGACCGCGTCTATGCCCGCCTGGGGCCCGAGCTTGGCGCGGTGCCGGCCCGCCAGCGCCGCCGGCGTATGGACTTCGCCTTCCAGATGGTGTTCAGCACCCTGGTCAACGCCGTGCTGCACGACGGCGGCCCGGTGCGCCTGCACGACGCGGCGCTGGCTCGCGAACTGGCGCGCTGCTTCCTGGCCGCGGTGGGCGTGCCGGCGGCGGTCAGACCGGCTGCAGCGTGATCGGCAGGCCGTCGCGCGGCTTGGCGATGGGCACCAGCTGGTAGGGCATGCGGTAGCCCTCGGGCACCGTCCAGCGCCAGCGGCGCAGCACCTGGTGCATCACGGCCTTGACCTCCATGTCGGCGAAGTGCTGGCCGATGCACAGGTGCGCACCGCCGCCGAAGGGCAGGTAGGCATAGGCATGGCGCTTGTGCTCGGCGCGGGCCGGCGAGAAGCGCTCGGGGTCGAAGCGCGTGGGTTCGGTCCACAGCTCGGGCATGTGGTGGGTGTGGATCGGTGACACGCCCACCGGCGTGCCGCGCGGGATGCGGTAGCCGCCGAACTCGCAGTCGCGCGCGGCCTTGCGTGGGATGGAGGTGAGCGGCGGGTACAGGCGCAGCGCCTCCTTCATCACCCACTCGGTGCGCTCGCGGCCGGGCAGATCGGCCAGCGCCAGATGGGCGGGGGCCAGCGCCTGGGCGTCGGCGCGCAGGCGCTCCTGCCATTCGGGCTCGCGTGCCAGGCAATAGAACATCGTGGTCAGCGCCGAGGTGGTGGTGTCGTGCGCGGCCATCATCAGGAAGATCATGTGGTCGACCACCTCGTCATCCGTGAAGGCCTCGCCGTCCTCGCTGCGGGCGTGGCACAGCTGGCTGAACAGGTCGGGCGTCTCGGTGGCGCGCTTCTCGGCGATCCTGCTGCGCATCAGGCCCACCAGGTAGCGGCGGGCGCGCACGCCGCGCCACATGGCCAGCGGCGGCACGCTGCGCCGCACCAGGGCCAGCGAGGCGGCCACCGTGTCGACGAAGGCCTGGTTCATGCGGTCGGCCTCGGGGCCCAGCGCCAGGCCCATGAACACCCGCGCGGCGATGTTCAGCGTCAGCGCCTTGACCTGCGGGAACACCAGCAGCCGCCCGGCCGGCCAGGCGCCCACCACGGCCTCGATCACCGGGCCCATGTCGCGCACATAGCGGTCCATGGCCTGGCGCTTGAAGGCGCCCTGCATGATGCGGCGGTGGTGTTTGTGCTGCGGGTCGTCCATGGCCATGATGGCGCCGGGAAACACTTGGTCGATCCAGTAGGCCCAGCCGCCGCGGCTGCTGAAGTTGCCCTCGCGGTCGTGCAGCACGAACTGGTTGGCCTCGGGGCCCAGCAGCGTGACGGTCTCGAAGAAGGTGCGCGAGCGCACCACGTTGCCATGCTCGGCCAGGCCCTGCGCATTGGCCAGCGGATCGCGCAGGAATTTGGGCAGGTTGCCCACCAGGGGCAGGCCCTTGACCAGGGGAATGGCGTGGTAGGGCAGGGCGGTCATGCAGGCTCCGGTGCGCGGCGATCTGCCGATCGTAGGCAAACATGAATCGCCGTTCAACTTGGGGCCGGCCCGCGGTGCAGGGCCGGCGCGGTGCGCGTCTCATGGCACAGTGCGGCCCATGCTCGCCTACCGCCACGCTTTCCACGCCGGCAACCATGCCGACGTGCTCAAGCACGCCACCTTGCTGGCCGTGCTGCACCACATGAACCAGAAGGACAAGACCTGGCGTCTGGTGGACACCCATGCCGGCGCCGGCGCCTACGCGCTGCACGCGCCGCAGGCGCAAAAGCATGCCGAATACCAGCGCGGTGTGGCCCGCGTGCTGGAGGGCAAGCGCCTGCCGCCGCTGCTGGCCGACTACGTGGCGCAGGTGCGGGCCTTCAACCCGCCCGGCGAACTGCAGTTCTACCCCGGCAGCCCCAAGCTCACCCGCGCGATGATGCGGCCGCAGGACCAGCTGCGCCTGTTCGAACTGCACCCCACCGACCACGACCTGCTGGCCCAGGCCTTCGCGGGCGACCGGCAGGTGGCGGTCAGCAAGTCCGATGGCTTTGCCGGCATCAAGGGCCAGCTGCCGCCCACCAGCCGCCGTGGCGTGCTGCTGATCGATCCGTCCTACGAGATCAAGACCGATTACGCCGCCGTGGTGGCCGCCTGCCGCGATGCGCTGACGCGCTTTGCCGAATGCGTGATCCTGGTCTGGTACCCGCAGCTCACGCTGCGCGATTCGGCCCAGCTGGCGCCCCGGCTGCGCACCGTGGCCGAAGCCCAGGCCCGCAAGGGCTGGCTGCACGCCCGCCTGACCGTGACCGAGCCCGACGAGCGCGGCTTCGGCATGCTGGGCAGCGGCATGTTCGTGATCAATCCGCCGCACACGCTCAAGCCGCTGCTGGCCGAGGCGCTGCCGGTGCTGGTCAAGCTGCTGGGCCAGTACGAGGGCGCCAGCAGCCTGCTGGAGGCGGCGCACGGCCTGTGAGGGCCCGCGCCGCGGCTACACGCCGAGGGCCTCGCGCAGTGCCGGGCCGCCGAGCGGCGGCGACAGCCGCGACCAGCTGTGCACCAGCGCCACCAGGCGCGCGTTGACCGGCGCCGCCAGGCCCAGCTGCGCGGCCAGGCGCAGCACCTCGCCGTTGAGCGCGTCGACCTCGGTGACGCGGCCCAGCGCCAGGTCATCGGCCATGCTGGAGCGCGCCTTGTCGTCGATGCGCAGCATGCGTGCGGCCACCGCGCGGAACAGCGGCGAGGGCAGCGACAGCACCTCCGGCAGCCAGGCCGGCGGCAGCGGTGACAGCCGTGCCGGCACGATGCCCGCGCGGTCGAGCAAGCGCAGCGTCTCGCGCATCAGCGCGGCGGTGCAGCGGCGCAGGTCGCGGTCGAGCAGCTGCGCGCGCAAGGGCAGGCCCGACAGCGCGTTGACCGCGTTGTTCAGGTTCAGCAGCAGCTTGCCCCACTGCACGGCGGTGAGGTCCTCGTGCACGTCGACGTCCAGGCCCGCGGCCTGCAGCACCGGCCACCAGGGCGCCAACGCCGGATGGGCCTGCGCCGCCAGCCGCCCGCCGGTGCCGCGGTGCAGGTGTCCGGGCGACAGCTCGGCCACGTTGTAGGGCACCATGCCGGGCAGCGCGGCCAGGCGCGGCGCGGCGGCGGCAATGCGCGCTGCATTGCCCAGGCCGTTCTGCATCGAGATCACCGGCGTGCCGGCTGGCAGCTTCTCGCCCAGCTCGGCCGCGGCGGTGGGCGTGGCGGCGGTCTTCACGCACATCAGCGCCAGGCCGGGACGCAGGCCCTCGGGCACCGATTCGGCCAGCGTCAGGCGCTCGGGCGGCAGGTGCAGGCGGCCGCCGTCGCAGTCGGTCAGCGTCAGGCCGCGTGCGCGCATCGCATCCAGCGTGCGCGGCCGGCCCACCATCACCACCGGCACGTCGGCGGCGGCCAGGCGGCCCCCCAGCCAGCCGCCGATGCTGCCCGCGCCCATCACCAGCACCGGGTCGCAGGCGTCGGGGCCGAGGGCGGGTGGGGGCATCGGGCGGGTGTCGGGCGCGGTCAGCAGCGTTCAGTGCGGTTGCGGTGCGCCGGCGGCGGCGGTGCCGCGCCGCTCGGGGCCGGCCCGCTGCGTGATCTCGTCGGCCAGCGCACGGCCCCAGCCCAGCGCGAACAGCCATTCGGCCACCACGAACATCGGGCCCACCAGCAGGCCCACCAGGTCGTCGACGAAGGCCGGCTTGCGTCCCTCCCAGTGGTGGCCGACGAACTGGATCACCCAGCCGACGATGAACAGGCCCAGCCCCCAGCCCAGCCAGGTGCCGGTGCCGCCGGCGGCCAGCGGCTGGGCCAGCGCAATCAGCACGGCGTTGACCGCCACGGTGGCTGCGCCCAGCACCGGCTGGCCGCGGCCCAGGTACCACAGCGCGGCCAGCGCACACACCACCCACGACAGGTTGGTGGGCCCCAGCGGCACGCGCGCCAGCAGCACGCCGATGGCCAGCACGATCATCGGGATGCCGACGAAGTGGCTCAGGATGTTGCGCCGGTCGCGGTGGTAGGCGGCGTACTGCACCAGCAGTTCGTTGGCGGGACGCAAGGGGCTGGCGGCCATGGCGGCATGCTCCGGTCGGTCGGGTGGAGTGTGCAGTGCAACACAGCGCGCGCCGCGCCGCCATGCGGGGCCGCCCCAACCGCCCCCACCTAGAATGCCCGGGCATTCCCGGAGTGAACGACGATGACGATCAAGAGCGACAAGTGGATCCGCCGCATGGCCGAACAGCACGGCATGATCGAGCCGTTCGAGCCCGGCCAGGTGCGCCAGTCGCCCGCGGGGCAGAAGATCGTCAGCTACGGCACCAGCAGCTACGGCTACGACATCCGCTGCGCGCCCGAGTTCAAGGTCTTCACCAACATCCACAGCACCGTGGTGGACCCGAAGAACTTCGACGAGAAGAGCTTCGTCGACATCGAGAGCGATGTCTGCATCATCCCGCCCAACAGCTTCGCGCTGGCGCGCACGGTGGAGTACTTCCGCATCCCGCGCAACGTGCTGACCATCTGCCTGGGCAAGAGCACCTATGCGCGCTGCGGCATCATCGTCAACGTCACGCCCTTCGAGCCCGAGTGGGAAGGCTACGTGACGCTGGAGTTCAGCAACACCACGCCGCTGCCGGCCAAGATCTACGCCGGCGAGGGCTGCGCCCAGGTGCTGTTCTTCGAGAGCGACGAGGTCTGCGAGACCAGCTACAAGGACCGCGGCGGCAAGTACCAGGGCCAGCGCGGCGTCACGCTGCCCAAGACCTGAGCGCCTGCGCCCGGCCGCGCGCCGGCGCCGCCTGACAGCCTGTTACCAATCCACCCCCCTGGCTCGCGGGGGAACGGGGCTTCCCGTGTCGGCAGGGCTTCGCCAGAATCTGACGCACAACGTCGTCAAATTCAACGGAGACCCTGTCCATGCACCGTCCGTTCTTGCGCCAGGCCCTGGCGCTGGCCACCACCGCGGCCCTGGCCGCGCCCTTGTCGGCCCAGGCCGAATCGCTGGTGCTGCCGGGCAGCACGTACAGCTTCTTCTTCAGGGGCTCGCAGACCGGCGCATCGTCCGCCGTGGTGCAGTTCGACGGCATCGACGAGGGCTTCGACACCGTCTGGGCCGATGGCCGGACGCTGCACTTCGGCATCCGTGAGCAGGAGCAGGACCTGGGCGGCGGCCGCTGGTCCATCGACATCAGCATGTACGCCACCACCGATCTGTTTACCGTGCCCGACGAGACGGTGTGGGTCAACGTCGGCGTCGACAGCCAGCCGCTGCAGCTGCAGCGCACGGTGAAGCTCGACCGCGCGGTGCTGAGCTTTCACCGGGCCGACGACAGCCTGTTCGACGGCGACAGCTGGGACCTCACCACCACCGCCGCGATGCCCTGGGACGGTTACCTGAACAAGGGCCAGGCCTACGGTTTCCTGAACGTCGGTGGCCACGGCGTCACGCGGGCCACTTTCCACTTCGAAGTCAGCGCCGTGCCCGAGCCGGCCACCGTGCCGCTGTGGCTGGGCGGTGCCGTGGCGCTGCTGGCCTGGCGGCGGCGCGCGGCGCAGGGCAGGTGAGCGCGCACCCACATCGGCGCTAACGGGCGGGCTTTCCGGCCCTTCTCGGCCCTTCGGCCCAGGTGGCCGGGGCCCATCATCGCCAGCAACCCCAAAACAGGAGGTGCCGCGATGATCCCCGTGCCCGAGGTGACCGAATTTCCGCCGCTGCCGGCCGATTGGCTGGTGGGCGGTGTGGTGCCGGCGCTGGTGCCTGGCGCCTGCCTGAGCCGTGGCCTGCTGCAGCAGTTCGCCGATGGCGCGCGTGCGGCCGGCATCGTGGTGGGGCCGCAGCGCATGCGCTACGACCGCCGCTACGCGATGCAGTGCCTGGAGCTGGCCCATGCGCGCGGCGACGACGCGCTGCGCGCGCTGGCGCTGCGCCTGTTCGAGCAGTACCTGGGCTGGACCCGGCACTGAGGCGCCGATGTGTCGCTTGCCAGTCCCGATGACCGCGCGTCGCCGGAGGGCGTGATGGACATGCGTGTCACGCCCCGCCGCGCGCCGCTGCCGGCCGGGGCCCGGGCGCATCCGCTGGTGCTGCCCGACCAGTTGCTCGATGCCTGGCTGGAGCTGATGCCCGAGCGCCAGGCCCACACCACGCGCGCCGTGCACCAGGCGGTGATGGCTGCCTCGCCGCTGCTGGTGCCCAGCCTCAAGTGGGGCAACCTGGTGTACCTGAACAACGGCCGGCCCTTCCTGTCGCTGACGCCGCACCGCAACGCCACGCAGCTGCAGCTGGTGCATGCCGCCGCCGGCCCGCGGCGCGCGCCCAAGCGCGTGCTGCGCGGGCCCGATCCGCGCACGCTGCGCTTTCGCCACAGCCAGCCGATCGACCACACCATGCTGGTCGAGGCGCTGCGCGCGGTGCTGCGCCAGTTCATCAAGTAACGCGCGCGGCCGGCGGCTGCGGGCCGCAGGCAGGCGAAGATCGGGGCTGTCGTCACCGCCCGGAGCTTCGCGATGTCCGCCCCGCCGTCCCATGCCCATGAACGCATGTCCGCGCTGCGCGGGCGCCACCGCGGCAAGGTGGTCAGCGCCGCCGAGGCCGTGGCCCTGCTGGCCGATGGCGACATGCTGGCCACCGGCGGCTTCGTCGGCATCGGCTTTCCCGAGAACCTGGCGGTGGCGCTGGAAGAACGCTTCCTGGCCAGTGGCGCGCCGCGCAACCTGGGCCTGGTGTACGCCGCCGGCCAGGGCGACGGCGCCCACCGCGGCCTGAACCACCTGGGCCACGCCGGCCTGGTGGGCCGCGTGATCGGCGGTCACTGGGGCCTGGTGCCGGCGCTGCAGAAGCTGGCCACCAGCGGCCAGGCCCAGGGCTGGAACCTGCCGCAGGGCGTGATCTCGCACCTGTTCCGCGACATCGCCGCCGGCAAGCCCGGCCACCTCAGCAAGGTGGGGCTGGGCACCTTCGTCGACCCGCGCCAGGGCGGCGGCGCGATCAATGCGCACAGCACCGAAGAGCGCGTGCGCCTGATCGAGCTGGATGGCGAGGAGTACCTGTTCTACAAGGCCTTCCCGATCGACGTGGCCTTCATCCGCGGCACCACCGCCGACACCGACGGCAACATCACGATGGAGCGCGAGGCGCTGACGCTGGAGGCGCTGGCGATTGCGATGGCGGCGCGCAACTCCGGCGGCATCGTCATCGTGCAGGTGGAGCGGCTGGCGGAAGGCCACTCGCTGCCGCCGCGCCAGGTCAAGATCCCGGGCGTGCTGGTGGATTGCGTGGTGGTGGCCGAGCGGTCCGAGTACCACCAGCAGACCTTCGCCGAGCCCTACAGCCCGGCCTTCGCCGGCGAGATCCGCCTGCCGGCCAGCGAGGTGCTGGCGCGACTGAGCCCGCCGCCGGCCAAGCTGCCCGATGCGCTGCACCACAGTGCCCGGCCGGTGGTGCACCCGCGCCGCGTCATCGCCCGCCGCGCGGCGCTGGAGCTGCGCCCGAACCAGGTGGTCAACCTGGGCATCGGCATGCCCGAGGGCGTGGCCGCGGTGGCCGCCGAGGAGCGCGTCATCGACCTGATCACGCTGACCGCCGAGCCCGGCGTGATCGGCGGCATCCCGGCTGGCGGGCTGAACTTCGGCGCCGCGGTGAACACCCAGGCGGTGATCGACCAGCCCTACCAGTTCGACTTCTACGACGGTGGCGGGCTGGACATCGCCATCCTGGGCCTGGCCCAGGCCGATGCCCAGGGCAACCTCAACGTCAGCCGCTTCGGCAGCCGCCTGGCCGGCGCCGGGGGCTTCATCAACATCAGCCAGAACGCGCGGCGGGTGGTGTTCGTGGGCACCTTCACCGCGCCGGGGCCGGATGGCGCGCCGGTGCGGAAGTTCGTGCAGCAGGTCGAGCAGATCACTTTCTCGGGCGAGCAGGCGCGCCGGCGCGGCCAGCAGGTGCTGTACGTGACCGAGCGCGCGGTGTTCGCGCTGCACCCGCAGGGCCTGGCCTTGGTGGAGGTGGCGCCGGGCCTGGACCTGCAGCGCGACATCCTGGACGCGATGGACTTCCGGCCGGTGATCGAGCAGCCGCCGCGCACGATGGACGCGGCGCTGTTCGCCGATGCCCCGATGGGCCTGCGCGAACGGCTGCTGCACCTGCCGCTGGCCCGGCGCTTCCAGTTCGATGCCGCGCAGCGCACGCTGTTCATCGACTTCGAGCACCTGGCCGTGCGCACGCCGGCCGACGTGGCCGAGGTGCGCGCCGCCATCGAGGCGCAGCTGGCGCCGCTGGGCGAGCGCGTCTACGCGGTGGTGAACTACGACCACTTCACGCTCGACGAGCCGGCGCAGGACGCCTGGGCCGCGATGGTGCGCGAGCTGGTGGACCGCCACTACCTGAACGTCACGCGCTACAGCACCTCGGGCTTCCTGCGCGCCAAGCTGGGCCGGGCGCTGGCCGCACGCGGCGTGGCGCCCCACCTGTACGACAGCCCGGACGCCGCGCGCGCCGGCCTGCGCTGAGCGCCACGGCGGAACCGCTGCGTACCACGTTCGGCAGCGCCTGTTGCGCGGCGTTACCTGGGCCGCGCCGCCCGGCACGGTGGCCGGCCCCGGACAATCCGCGCCACGCGGCCGGCACCAGCACGGCCGCCCAAGGGCAGGGGGCAGCGATGGGCATTCTGGCGGGGTGGGGCCAATGGGTGGGCCGTGGCGGCGCGCGCGCCAGCGAGCCGGTGGCCCCGTCGCCCGCGCCGGGCCCCGGCCCGGCCCAGGCCCTGCGCGCGGTGGACGAGCGCATCGCCGCCTTCTGCGACAAGTACAGCCCCGACATCGCCGCGCAGATGCGCGAGGCGCGGGCGCGGCTGCATGCGCTGGTCCCGCGCGGCTACGAACTGGTCTACGACACCCGTGACGCGCTGGTGCTGGCCATCGGGCCCACGCCGCGCAGTGCCGATGCGCTGCTGTCGGTGGTGGGCTACCCGCGCTGGGTGGGCCTGTTCTTCCTGCACGGCAGCGGTCTGCAGGCGCCGGCGGGCCTGCTGCAGCCGGCCGGCGACGACCGGCTGGGCCTGCGCCTGCGCAGTGCCGCCGACCTGTCGCGTCCCGATGTGCAGGCCCTGCTGCAGCAGGCCATGGCGGCGCGGGCCGCCGCCTTCCGCAGCGCGCCGCCGCTGGTCACGCTGATCAAGGCGCAGGCGCTGCAACAGCGCTCGCGCCGCCCCGGCCGCACGCCGCGTCCCACCGTGTGAGGGTGGCCGATGGCCTGCAGCGGCCTGGGGGCGCTGTGCCGGCCCGGTGCCCGCGCCCGGCAGAATCCGGCCCATGGGAGAACACACACAAGAGGATGCCCGCGGCCTGCGCCGGCGGGCCCGCGCCACGCACCGGCTGGCCGTGCCGCTGCTGACGGCCGTGGCGCTGGGGGCGGCCAGCGCGCAGCCGGTGCTCCCGGGGTCGCCACCGGGGGGCGCCGGGCCCGCCGCAGCGGCCGCCGGCCTGCCGATGCAGGCCCTGCGCCTGGCCCCTGGCGAGCGCCCGCCGCTGGACGGCCGGCTCGACCACCCGGCCTGGCAGCGCGCCCCGGTGCACCGTGACTTCGTCGAGAAGGCGCCGCTCACCGGCAACCGGCCGGCCCAGGCCACCGAGGCCCGCGTGCTGTTCGACGACCAGGCCATCTACGTGGGCGTGCGCTGCTTCGACGCTCAGCCGCAGGCCATCCGCGCGCCGCTGGTGCGGCACGACCTGGTGAACCGCACGCAGGACTTCGTGGTGGTCTACCTCGACGCCATCGGCGCGCGCCAGTCGGCGCAGTTCTTCCGCGTCAACGCCGCCGGCAGCACCGCCGACGGCATGCACACCGCGGCCGACGACAACGAGGATTTCGCGCCCGACTTCGACTGGGACGGCGCCGCCCACCGCGACGCCCAGGGCTGGACGGCGGTGATGCGCATCCCGTTCGCCAGCCTGCGCTTCACGCGCGAGCACGACGGCCCCTGGCGCATCATGGTCGGCCGGCGCATCCCGCGCGAGCAGTTCTTCCTGCACACCTCGGTGCTGGTGCCGCGCGAGGCGCCCAGCTTCATCGCCACACTGCAGCCGCTGCAGGGCCTGGTGATGCCCGACGACCACCAGTTCCTGACGCTGCGGCCCAGCCTGACCTGGCGGCGCGAGCGCGAGCAGCCCGCCGGCGGGCCCGACACCCGGCGCACCCGCACCGAGGCCGCGCTGGACGTGAAGTGGCGGCCGCTGCCCGAGCTGGTGGTGGATGCCACGCTGAACCCCGACTTCTCGCAGGTGGCGCTGGATGTGCCGCAGCTGGCCGGCAACACGCGCTTCGCGCTGTCGTTTCCGGAGAAGCGGCCGTTCTTCTACGAATCGAGCGACCTGCTGCGCTCGCCCACCGATGCGGTCTACACGCGCAGCCTCACCGCGCCGCGCGGCGGCCTGCGCGCCACCTGGCGCGGTGCCCGCCTGGCCGGCAGCGCCTTCGCCATCGACGACCGTGGCGGCGGCGCCGTGCTGCTGCCGGGTGCCTTCGGCACCGATGCGGCCGAGCAGCCGGCCTCGCGCGTGGCCGTGGCGCGGCTGCGCGCCGATGGCGGCGCGCTGCAGTGGGGCGCGCTGGCTGCCGTGCGGCGCTACGACGGCGACCGCGGTGACAACCAGGTGGCTGGCCCCGACCTGGCCTGGCAGATCGACGAGGCCTGGCGCGTGCGGGCGCAGCTGCTGGGCTCGCACACCAGCGCCCAGCCCGACGGCGCCGGCCAGTTGCAGCGCGGCCCGGCGCGCGCCGGCCACCGCGCCTACCTGCGGCTGGCGCTTCAGCAGCCCGAGCACGAGGCCGACCTGACGCTGGACGACATCGCCAGCGGCTTCCGCGACGACGTGGGCTTCGTCAACCAGGCCGGCATCACGCGCCTGGGCGGCCGCGTGGCGCGTGGCTGGCACGCACTGGGGCCGTTCAACGAGTTCTGGTTCAACCTGGAGGGCGAGCGGGTGCGCGACAAGGCCTCGGGCCAGGCCGTCAGCCAGGCGCTGAGCCCGGGCGTGTGGCTCACCGGCGCGCACAACCTCGAGGCCTCGCTGTACTGGCACGGTGGCGAGGGTGTGCGCACCGGCGTCGGCCAGCGCTGGCTGCAGCCGCGCTTCTGGAAGACCGCCGTGGTGTTCACGCCAGCCACCTGGGCGCCGCTGCTGTCGCTGGACGCGCAGCTGGGCCGCCTGGCCGATGTGCAGGCCAATGCCGTGCGCCCAGGCGCCAGCGGCTCGCTGTCGCTGACCACGCGGCCGCTGCCCCGGCTGGAGCTGGAGCCCAGCGTCTCGGCCGCCTGGCTGGAACGCGACGGCCGCCGCACCTACCGCGAGACGGCGGGCCAGGTGCTGGGTGTGTGGCACCTGGACGCGCAGCAGAAGCTGCGCCTGATCTGGCAGCGCACCTCCTTCGACCGCCTGGCCGAGCCCGGCGTGCTGGCGCAGCGCGACATGGGCCACACCGGCTCGCTGACCTATTCGTGGCGGCGCTCGGCCGGCAGCGTGCTGTACGTGGGCGCCACACGCAGCCGCCAGGGCGAGGGCGGGGCGGCCGGCGTCTCGCGCGGCAACGAGCTGTTCGTCAAGCTGCAGCTCGATGCCGACGACGTGGCGCGCGCGGTGCGCGCCCGCTGAACCTGTTTGTCAGCCTCGCGGCGGTCACGCATGGCACCATGCACGGGCAGCGGCGCTGTGCCGCCGCGTGTCGCATCCACCCACGTGAACCCCGAGGAGGCTACCGATGATGAAGTCCGGCGTCGATCCGCAAGCCCTGGCCGAGATGTTCGCCAGCGCCAGCGCCAAGCAGACCGCGCAGCTGCGCCAGGCGGTGTACGACAGCACGCTGCGCGCGCTGCAGGGCCGTGAGCTGAGCCTGAAGAACATCCGCAAGGTGCTCGACACGGTGGCCCAGGCCGCCAGCGCCGGTGCCGCGCAGAACCCGGCCGCCCCGGCCCAGGTGGAGAAGATGCTGGACACTGCGGTGGCCGGCATGGACGATGCGCTGCTCAAGGCCGTGGAGGCCAACCGCGTGGCGCTGCAGCAGTTCGTCGACCGCGGTGTCGACCTGCGCGAGACCCAGCTGAAGAAGGCCCTGGGCGACCTGGAGAAGATGGAAGACCTGCTGTTCGGCGCCGTGAAAAAGGCCACCGGCGCCGCCGGCGACGGCCTGGCCGGCCCCTGGCAGCAGGTGATGGACAAGCTGGTGCCCGGTGCCACGCAGACCGGCGCACGCGCCGGGGCCGCCACCGAGCAGCTCGAAGGCCAGCTGGCGCAGATGCAGGCCGCCATGCGCGAGACCCGCGCCGCCGGCCTGAAGGCCGCGCAGACCCTGGCCGAGAGCTATGCCGCGCTGGCCAGTGGCGTGCTGATCGGCATGGCCGACGCGCTGCGCCAGGGCGGTGACACCGCCGAGGCGCCCAAGGCCGCGCGCCGCAAGTGAGGGCCGGCCCCGCCGGGGGCCAGTCATCGCGTATCGTGCCGGGATGAGCGATTCAGACTTCAGCTTCTTCTGGCACGACTACGAGACCTTCGGCCGCGTGCCGCGCCGCGACCGGCCGGCGCAGTTCGCCGGCATCCGCACCGATGCCGAGCTGAACGAGATCGCCCCGCCGCTGGAGCTGTTCTGCCAGCCGCCGCTGGACACGCTGCCCGATCCCGAGAGCTGCCTGCTGACCGGCATCACGCCGCAGCAGTGCGCGCAAGCCGGCCTGCCCGAGCACGCCTTCGCCGCGCAGATCCACGCCGCGCTGGCCGCGCCCGGCACGGTGGGCGTGGGCTACAACACCATCCGCTTCGACGACGAGGTCACGCGCCACCTGTTCTGGCGCAACCTGATCGACCCCTACGGCCGCGAGTGGCAGAACGGCTGCGGCCGCTGGGACCTGCTGGACACCGTGCGCTGCGCCTGGGCGCTGCGGCCCGAGGGCATCGAGTGGCCGAAGCACGACGACGGCCGGCCCAGCTTCAAGCTCGAGCACCTGAGCGCGGCCAATGCGCTGGCGCATGAATCGGCCCACGACGCCGTGAGCGACGTGCGCGCCACCATCGCGCTGGCGCGGCTGATCCGCAGTCGCCAGCCGCGGCTGTGGGACTTCTGCCTGAAGCTGCGCCGGAAGGACGCCGTGTGGTCCGAGATCGGCATGGGAAAGCCCTTCTGGCACCTGTCGGGCATGTACCCGGTGGAGCGCGGCTGCCTGGCCCTGGTGTGGCCGCTGGGCGTGCACCCCACCAACAAGAACGAGCTGATCGTGTGGGACCTGTCGGCCGACCCGGCCGAACTGCCCGAGCTCGATGTCGAGACGCTGCGCCTGCGCATGTTCACGCGCAGCGACCAGCTGCCCGAGGGCATGACGCGCCTGCCGGTCAAGACCATCCACGTCAACAAGAGCCCGGTGGTCATCGGCAACCTCAAGACCTTGCCGCCGGCCCGCGCCGCGCACTGGGGCCAGGACATCGAGGGCGGGCTGCAGCGTGCCGCCTGGGCGCAGGCCCATGCCGCCGAGCTGGCCAGCGTGCCCTGGGCGCAGGTGTTCCAGCGGCCTGAGACTGGCAGCACGCCCGACGTCGACGAAGACCTGTACGGCGGCTTCATCGGCCCCGGAGACCGCCGCACGCTGGAGCGCCTGCGCACGCTGGACGGCACGGCGCTGGCCGGCAAGCACCCGGCCTTCGAGGACGGGCGGCTCGACGAGCTGCTGTTCCGCTACCGCGCCCGCAACTGGCCCGACAGCCTGACCGATGCCGAGCGCGGCCGCTGGCAGGCGCATTGCAGCGCCCGGCTGCACGAGGGCATGGGCGGCGTGATGACGGTGGCCGACTTCATGGCCCGCATCGACACGCTGGGCGAGCAGGCGGGTGAGGACGAGCGCGCGCAGGACATCCTGGGTGCGCTGTACGACTGGGCGGAGATGATCGCGCCCGAGGCGGGCTGAGCGGCCGTCAGCCCGCCGGCGGCTCGCCGAGCAGGGCTTCCCACGCGCCGCCGACATGGCAGCCGTCCGGCAGCCGCGCCCACGCCGGGAACGGGTGCACCTCGCCGAAGCCGAACTGGCTGTCGTGCGCCAGCACGCTCTGGCGCATGGTGGGCCACAGCTGTTCGCGCAGGAACTCCTGGTCGGCGGTGCGGGCCTGCACGCGTGCTTCCTGCGCCAGGAAGGCGGTGGCCAGGGCCTGCAAGGGCGGCAGCGCGCCGCGCACGCCGCCCCACATGCCGGCCAGCACCAGCTCGCTGTGGTCGAAGTGGTCGCGCATCAGGTGGAAGTGGCGGCCGCTGGCCAGCCATTCCTGCACCGCCGCGGCCTCGCGCAGGTTCAGCAGCGAGTCGGCGTCGCGCACCAGGTAGCGGTCCACCGCCGGATCGTCGGCCACCAGGAAGCGCCACAGCGTGCCCCAGCGCGCGGCCGGCAGCGATTCGGGCTGCATGCGCAACTCGGCCCCGGCGTCGCGCAGTGCCTGCAGCGTGTCGGCCGGCACGCTGGCATCGACATGGAAGCGGCAGCGCCACTCGGGGTAGAGGTAGCGCGCGGCCTGGGCGTTGTGCACTGCGCCGCGCAGGTACTTGGCGCCCTGGCCGAACAGCGAGAAGCTGATCACCCAGCGGCCCGGCGCCGGCCGTTGCGCGGGTGGCGCGCAGGGCACGGCCGACAGGTCGCACCCGGCCACGCCGGCCGTCAGCGCATCCTTGAGCGCCAGCGCGCGCGTGCCGTGTGGCCGGCCCTCATGGCTGCGGCCGGCATGGCCCAGCGTGGTGGACATCAGGTTGTGCCAGACATGGCTTTCGCCATGGCGGGCGATGGCGGCATGGCCGCGGGCCACGGCCTCGTCATACCGGCCCAGGCGGAAGCACGCGTACATCGCGTTGTAGCTGCAGTCGGTGCTGGCCGGCAGTGCCTGCGCCGCGGCGTCGCTGTGCTGCAGCGCCAGCGCGTAGCGCTCGCACCGCAGCCAGTAGAAGCCGAGCAGGCGGTGGATTTCGCCGCGCAGCACCGGGTGCCGCGCCTGCGCGGCCAGCGGGGCCAGCTGCTCGATCTCGGCGCTCAGCCCGTGCTGGCGCAGGTGCTCGACCGCGCGGTGCAGGCGCTCGGCGATCGCCGCGTCCTCGCGCGTGAGCTGCAGCGGCGCGCTCACCGCACCAGCTCGTACAGCGCCGAGCCGTCGCCGTTGTCCTTCACCAGCCGCACCTGGGGCGTGCGCGGCAGCTGCGCGATGCCCGCCGCGCTGGACGTGAAGCGCAGCGACACGCCCGGCACCGGCTGGATGCGCCAGTTGCCGTCGGCGCTTGGGTCCAGCCGGTCGGCCGAGCGCAGGTACTGCACCAGCGCCTCGCGGTTCTCGTCGGGCGCGTCCATCACGATCTGGCGGCCGTCCAGGCCGGGGAAGCTGCCGCCACCGGCCGCGCGGTAGTTGTTGGTCACCACGATGAAGGGCGCGTCGTCCTTCACCGGCTGGCCCTGGTGGCGCAGGTCGACGATGCGCCGCGCTTCGGGCGCCACCAGCTTGCCGGCCACGTCATAGCGCGCCGGCTGCGTGACGTCGATGCGGTAGCTCAGCCCATCGATCATGTCGAAGTTGTAGGGCACGTAGCGCTCGTCGATCAGCGCCTGCTCGGCCGGGCCCTGGGGGTCGATGCGGCGGAAGGCGCCGGCCGACATCTCCAGCCACTCGCGCACCTGGGCGCCGCTCAGCTTCACGGCCTTGATGGTGTTGGGGTAGATGTAGAGGTCGGCGATGTGGCGGATCGACAGCGTGCCGGCCGGGATGTCGGTGTAGTAGCTCCAGCCCATGCGCCCGCCCGACTTGAACGGCGCGGCGGCCGAGACGATGGGCAGGCCCTCGTACTCGGTGCCGGCCAGCGCGCGCTTCGCATAGGCGATCTGCGCGTTGTTGACCAGTTGCACCGAGGGATCGTCGGCCACCTGGGCGAAGTAGCTGGTGATCGGTGCGGTGCTGCGTGCCACCTCGCCGCGCACATAGCGCAGCGTGGCCTCGTGCTCGGGCGCGATCAGCTGCGCCACCAGCGGGTCGGGCTCGACCAGGGCCTTGCGCGTGGCGCGGTCGCGGATCGGGCGGATCTCGGCGCGGCTGTCTTTCACCTTCCAGGCGCCGCGGCTGTCGTCAAGTACCAGGTCGACGACGCCGAGGTGGTCGCCCCAGCGGCCGGGCATCACCGAGGGCACGCCGTTGATCGTGCCGCGGGCCAGGTCCACCTTGGGGTAGCTGGCGAAGAAGCGGCCCGGGAACTCGCCATGCGAGTGGCCGAACAGGATGGCGTCGATGCCGGGGATCTCGGCCAGCCGCGCCACCGAGTTCTCGGCAAAGCGCGGCGTCTCGCCGCGCTCGAAGCCCGAGTGCGGAATGGCCACCACGAGGTCGGCGCCCTTGGCGCGGATCTCGGGCACGTAGCGGCGGGCGGTCTCCTGGATGTCCTGCACCGTCACGCGGCCGGTCAGCTGCGCGCGGTCCCAGGTGAGGATCTGCGGCGGCACGAAGCCGATGACGCCGATCTTCAGCGTGCGCTTCGCGCCCGTCTCGTCGGCAAAGCTGCGCTCCAGGATCACGTAGGGCGTGAAGGCAGGCTTGTCGTTGGCGGGGTTGCCGTCGCCGTCGTCGAGCGTGACGTTCGCGCTGACATACGGGAAGGCCGCGCCGGCGATCACCTGGCGCAGGAAGGGCAGGCCGTAGTTGAACTCGTGGTTGCCGATGTTGCCGGCGTCCACGCCCAGCGCATTGAGCACCTTGTAGGCCGGGTGCACCTGGCCGGCCGGCAGCGGCTTGACGCGCGCCACGTAGTCGCCCAGCGGCGAGCCCTGGATCAGGTCACCGTTGTCGAACAGCAGGCTGTTCTTCGCCTCGGCACGCGCGGCCTTGATCAGCGTGGCGGTGCGCGCCAGGCCGTACTCGTCGGTGGGCTTGTCCTGGTAGTAGTCCCAGGCCAGCAGGTTCATGTGCAGGTCGGTGGTCTCCAGGATGCGCAGCTTCAGCTCGGCGGCACTGGCGGTGGTGCCGGCCGTGCAGGCGATCAGGCCGGCCAGGCCCAGGGCCAGCGGGCGCAGCGGGCGGCGGAGAACGGCGCCCTGGGGGATGGGGGCGCGGCGGGAGCGGGTGTCAACGGTCATCGATCCGGTCATCGGCAGGCGGCGCCGGTGGGCGCCAGGGCCGGCAAGCGTAGCAGGCACGGCATGGCCTGCGAGGGCGTGAACGGCCCTGGCCAAGGCACTGGCGCGGCGCTTGCAGACGGTGCGCCCATCCGGGGCCCCGAATGGAGCATTCATGACATCGCCGCCAACCCTCACGGCCGAGCCGGCCCCGCTGGCCAGCAGCGGCGCGCTGCTGGCCAGCCACCGCGCCATCCTCTGCCATTTCGACAGTTACAGCACCGCGCTGGTGTTCGCCCACTGGCCGGACGGCAGCCTGCTGTGGCCCGGCCCGCTGCCCGAGGGCGCCACGCCGGCCGAGGTGGATGGCGCCAGCCCGGCCGACGCCGAGGCCGTGCGCCAGGCCGCCGTGGCCCGGCTGGGTCTGCCTGACGACGAGGTGGTGGTGCACAGCCCGCGCTTCATCGAGCATGTGCGCGCGGCCGACGGCAGCGTGGTGCGCGTGCACCTGCTGCGCTTCACCACGCCCGATGCACCCAAGCCGCTGCTGGCCGCGCACGGGGCGGTCTTCAAGCCGCTGCCGCAGCTGCGTGGCGCCGCGGCGGTGGAGTTGGGCCTGCTGCGCGAGGTGTTCAACCTGATCATCGGCGGCGGCGGGCGCCACGGCTGAGCGGCCACCGCCCGCCGGCTGTGCGGATGGCGACAAACCCGCCATCGCCACCGGCGCGCCAGGGCGGGCCGTAGCATCCGGCGATGCGCGCCACGACCACCCCTGCCAACGCCGCCGCCGGCCCCCGCCATGCCCCGCCCTCGCTGGCGGCGCGGCTGTTCCGCTGGCACCGCTGGCTGGGTTGGGTGGTGGGCCTGCAGGTGCTGGCCTGGGTGCTGGGCGGGGCGCTGTTCGCGTGGCTGCCGTTCCAGGCCTGGGTGAAGGGCCGCGAGGCCGTGTCGACGCCGCAGCTGGCGCTGCCGGTCGAGGCGCTGGCCCGCAGCGCCACGGCCCTGGCGCAACTGCCGGGCCCGGTGACGGCGATGCAGGCCGTGCCCAGCGCTGCCGGCCCGGCCTGGCGCGTGCGCGTGGCCGGTGGCGCCGAGCCCCGCTGGCTGCGCGCCGACGGCCAGCCCTGGGCCCCGCCCGATGCGGCCGCGGTGCAGGCCTTTGCCGCGCAGCTGTACCGCGGCGGTGGCCCGCTGGCCGAGGTGCGGCACCTGGGCCGCGCACCGCAGCGCCTGGGCATCGTGCGCGAGGCCCAGGGCGGCGCCCAGGGCCTGTGGCGCGTGCGCTTCGACGATGCGCTGCAGACCCGCCTGTACGTCGACGCCCACAGCGGCGAACTGCTGGCCGTGCGCAACGAGGCCTGGGTCTGGTACGACTTCTTCTGGCGCCTGCACGTGATGGACTGGCCCGATGGCGAGGACTTCAACACGCCGTGGCTGCGCGCGGCCGCGCTGGTGGCGCTGGGCCTGATGCTGACCGGTGCAGTGATGTCGCTGCGGGCAGCCTGGCGGGCGGTGCGGCGGGGGGCGGGCCACCGGCGCTGAAAGCACAACGGCCCGCCGGGTCTCCCCGGCGGGCCGTTGCTCAGGCGGGCTGTGCGCCCGTCAGAAGGCTCAGACCGTCACGCTTTTGGCCACGTCGGCGTATTCGCCGATCTGGTCGAAGTTCATGTACTTGTAAATCTGGTCGGCCTTGGCGGTGATCACGCCGGTGGCGGCCAGGTACTCGTCCTTCGTCGGCAGCTTGCCCAGCTTGGAGGCCACGGCGGCCAGCTCGGCCGAGCCCAGGAACACGTTGGTGTTCTTGCCCAGGCGGTTCGGGAAGTTGCGGGTCGACGTCGAGATGACGGTCGCGCCTTCCTTCACCTGGGCCTGGTTGCCCATGCACAGGCTGCAGCCGGGCATCTCGGTGCGGGCACCGGCGGCGCCGAAGTTGGCGTAATGGCCTTCCTTCATCAGCTCGCTGGCGTCCATCTTGGTCGGCGGGGCCACCCACAGCTTGACCGGGATGTCACGGGCGCCGCCCAGCACGGTGGCCGCGGCACGGAAGTGGCCGATGTTGGTCATGCACGAGCCGATGAAGGCCTCGTCGATCTTCGTGCCGGCCACGTCGCTCAGCGTCTTGGCGTCGTCCGGATCGTTCGGGCAGCAGACGATGGGCTCGGTGATCTCGGCCAGGTCGATCTCGATGACGGCGGCGTACTCGGCGTCGGCATCGGCTTCCAGCAGCTGCGGGTTGGCCAGCCACTGCTCCACCTTCTCGATGCGGCGGGCCAGCGTCTTCGCGTCCTGGTAGCCGTCGGCGATCATGTTCTTCATCAGAACGATGTTGGACTTCAGGTACTCCTGCACCGGCTCCTTGTTGAGCTTGATGGTGCAGCCGGCGGCGCTGCGCTCGGCCGAGGCGTCGCTCAGCTCGAAGGCTTGCTCCACCTTCAGGTCGGGCAGGCCTTCGATCTCGAGGATGCGGCCAGAGAAGATGTTCTTCTTGCCGGCCTTGGCCACGGTCAGCAGACCGGCCTTGATGGCGTACAGCGGGATGGCATGCACCAGGTCACGCAACGTGACGCCGGGCTGCATCTGGCCCTTGAAGCGCACCAGCACCGATTCGGGCATGTCCAGCGGCATCACGCCGGTGGCCGCGCCGAAGGCCACCAGGCCCGAGCCGGCCGGGAAGCTGATGCCGATCGGGAAGCGGGTGTGGCTGTCGCCGCCGGTGCCCACGGTGTCGGGCAGCAGCAGGCGGTTCAGCCAGCTGTGGATCACGCCGTCGCCCGGGCGCAGGGCCACGCCGCCACGGCTGCTGATGAAGGGCGGCAGCTCGCGGTGCATCTTGGCGTCCACCGGCTTCGGGTAGGCCGCGGTGTGGCAGAACGACTGCATCACCAGGTCGGCGCTGAAGCCCAGGCAGGCCAGGTCCTTCAGCTCGTCGCGGGTCATCGGGCCGGTGGTGTCTTGCGAAC
Source organism: Pseudaquabacterium inlustre (assembly GCF_038066595.1). Classification (NCBI taxonomy): domain Bacteria; kingdom Pseudomonadati; phylum Pseudomonadota; class Betaproteobacteria; order Burkholderiales; family Sphaerotilaceae; genus Pseudaquabacterium; species Pseudaquabacterium inlustre. The sequence goes on along the minus strand of NZ_JBBUTH010000001.1, from coordinate 458,431 downwards.
CCACGGTGGTCATCTTCGGCTCGCAGTAGGTGCCCGGGCGCACGCCCTGGCCCTCGGGCAGACCGACGGCGCGGCCCACCATCTTCTGCGCCAGCGTGAAGCCGGCCTTGCTCTCTGCCGGGGCCTGCGGCAGGCGGAACAGCGTGCTGGCGGGCAGGCCCAGGAACTCACGCGCCTTGGCGGTGAGCGAGCGGCCGATGATCAGGTTGATGCGGCCGCCGGCGCGCACTTCGTCGAACAGCACATCGCTCTTGAGCTTGAACTCGGTGACGGTGGCGCCGTCCTTCACGATCTTGCCGTCGTAGGGCAGGATGTCGATGACATCGCCCATCTCCAGCTTGCTGACGTCCACCTCGATCGGCAGCGAGCCCGAGTCTTCCTGCGTGTTGAAGAAGATCGGGGCGATCTTGCCGCCCAGCGTGACGCCGCCGAAGCGCTTGTTCGGCACGAAGGGGATGTCCTGGCCGGTGGCCCAGATCACCGAGTTGGTGGCGCTCTTGCGGCTGGAGCCAGTGCCCACCACGTCGCCAACGTAGGCCACCAGGTGGCCCTTCTTCTTCAGGTCCTCGATGAACTGCATCGGGCCGCGCTTGCCGTCTTCCTCGGGCTTGAAGGCCGCATCGCTGCGGGTGTTCTTCAGCATCGCCAGGTAGTGCAGCGGGATGTCCGGGCGGCTCCAGGCATCGGGGGCCGGCGACAGGTCGTCGGTGTTGGTCTCGCCGGGCACCTTGAACACGGTGACGGTGATCTTCTTCTCGACCTCGGGGCGCGAGGTGAACCACTCGGCATCGGCCCAGCTCTTCACGACTTCGGCGGCCTTGGCGTTGCCGGCCTTGGCCTTGGCGGCCACGTCGTTGAAGTAGTCGAACATCAGCAGGGTCTTCTTCAGACCTTCGGCGGCCACGCCGGCGACTTCGGCGTCGTCGAGCAGCTCGATCAGCGGATGCACGTTGTAGCCGCCCACCATGGTGCCCAGCAGCTCGGTGGCCTTGGCCTTGGAGATCAGGCCCACGCTCAGCTCGCCGTGCGCCACGGCGGCCAGGAAGCTGGCCTTGACCTTGGCGGCGTCGTCCACGCCCGGGGGCACGCGGTGCGTCAGCAGGTCGAGCAGGAAGGCGTCTTCACCCGCGGGCGGGGCCTTGATCAGCTCGATCAGCTCGGAAACTTGGGCTGCGGACAGCGGCAGCGGGGGGATGCCGAGGGCGGCACGTTCGGCCACGTGTTGGCGATAGGCTTGCAGCATCTCGAGGGCTCCTGTGAGAGGGGGTTCGACGACGGGAGAGATGGTGTGGCGATGCGTTGCGCTGCGGCGCGCCCTGGCGCACCCCGGCTTGGCATTCGGGTTTGTCCGATATTTTATGTCTTATATAAGACTTGCCAAGCGGAATCCGCAGCGCGCGACACGGGAACTGGACATTCTGACGCAGCGCACCATGCCTGTGGCTGACAAAGCGCGCCCGCGTGCGGCTGTTGAGGGCTGCGGCCGGCCGGAACCGGCGAAAAAAAACCCGCCGACAGGGCGGGTTGCTGCAGGGCAGGGTCCGGCTCAGCCGTTGTCGCGCACCCATTGCTCGGCCCAGGCGTCGGCCTCGGCTTGCGACTTCGCACCCATGGTCATCAGCCAGGCGAGGCTGCCGGTTGCGAACAGGAGCGGCACGAGGGCCAGGAACACAGTCGTCATGATGGAAGTTTCGGGTTGATGAAAGTCAATGCCGCGGCGCAGCATACGGAAGCCCGGCCTGGCGTGTCCGCTGCGCCGGGAATGACCTGAAAGACCCCTGAACAACCCGGGCCTTGCCGGGAGGCCGCGCCGTCGGCGCGGTCTCCGCCGGCCTGTTCGGCGCCGGGCGGTGCGACTTGAGCCCGCGGCGCCGGCAGCGGCCCGGTGCGGGCCGGCCCGGCGTGCCTCAGTTCACGGTTGCTGGCTGCTGGGGGCCGATGCGGCGGCCGAGGCCAGCGGCGCGGTGGCGGTGGCGGTGGCGGTGGCGGTGGCGGCCAGCGAGGGTGCGGCCGCGGTGGGGCTCACGGGCTCGATGCCCAGGCTGGTGGCAGCGTCCTTGACGGCGGCCACGGCCGCACGCTGCTCGGCCTGCATGCAATGGTCGACCACGCGCTGGCCGCGGCGGCTGTCCATCAGCATGGACTTGGCCGGGATCTGGATCCACAGCATGCCGCTGCGCGGGTCTTCCAGGCGCACGGCGCCGGTGGCAGTCTCGCGCGGCACCATCACATAGCGCGCCTTCTGGAAGCGCACCTCGAAGTGCCCGTGCTGGCCGGCCACTGGCTGCACCGAGATCTGCTGCTTGAACTCGCAGTCGGCCACGCCGGTGAGCACACGGTCGGCCACGTCGAGCTGGCCGGGGTTCAGTGGCTCGGCCGGCGCCGTGGCCGCGGCCAAGGGGGCTGCCCCAGGTGTCGGTGCCGGCTTGACGGTGGGCTTGGCGGCCGGCTTGATCGCTGGCTGGGTGGCCGACTTGGCAACCGGCTTGGCGGGGGTCTGGACGGGGGCCTTGTCGGCCGCCTGGGCCAGGCCGGTGGCGGCCAGCAGCACCAGGCTGCAGCCGGCGCGCCGGGCGGCGTGCATTGCAGGGCGGCGCATCAGGCGGGTTCTCCGAACAGTGCCAGCGCGGCCTCGGCGGGCAGTGGCTGGCCGGTGCGGCGGGCGCGCAACAGCACCTGCCAGAAGAAGCGGTAGCTGGCGCGGTCGTGCAGTTGGTCCTGGCCGCCATGGCGGTGGCGGATCGGTGCCCACTGGGCTGCCTGGGCGGCCAGCAGGATCTCCAGCGCCTGGTCGACCTCGGCCGTGCTGGGGGCGAAGGCATCGACGATCACGCGCACCTGGTCGGGGTGGATGCTCCACATGCGCGTGTAGCCGAACTCGCGCGCGGCTCGCGTGGCGGCGGCGGCCAGCGCCTTGCTGTCCTTGAACTCGGTGACCACACAGTGCGAGGGCACCTTGGCCGCGGCATGGCAGGCGGCGGCGATCTCGAGCTTGGCGCGCACCACCAGTGGGTGCGTGAACTGGCCCGGCACGCCCATCGCGGTGTGCGGGATGGCGCCGCGGTGCGCCGAGACGAAATCCATCAGCCCGAAGGACAGGCTCTCGATGCGCGGCAGCTGCGCGATGGCGTGCACGTCGCGCAGCGCGCCGTGCGTTTCCACCAGCATGTGCACCGGCAAGGCCTGGCCGCGGCCATGGCGCTGCGCGGCCTGCGCGATCCGATCGAGTGCCAGCTGCGCATCGGCCAGGTGGCGCGGCTTGGGCACCATCAAGAAGGCCAGGCGGTCGCCGGCGCGGCCGATCAGCGTGTCCAGATCGGCCTCGAAGTGCGGGTGGTCCACCGGGTGCACGCGTGCGCCCACGCGGCCGAAGCGGTTGTCGGCCGACAGCGCCAGCTCGGCGCACAGCGCGGCGTGCTCGGCCTCGGCGCCCACCGGGGCACCGTCCTCGCAGTCGAGCGTGATGTCGAACACCGGGCCGAGCTCGGCCTGCAGCGCCAGCGCCTTGCGCATGCGCTGCTCGGTGCCGCAGTAGTGGTCGCAAACCGGGATGTCGGGCGCCGCGTCGCCTTCGTCGACGAGCGCCTGGTGGGGCAGCAGGGCTTGTGTCATGCCGCAAGTATCCCTGCCCCACGCAAAGCCCGAGACCGGTCCCCGGCAGGGGACAGGCCACCCAGCGGCCAGGGGCGCGCGCTGGTGACAGAAACGACAAAGCCGGATCTGGGTTGCCCAGTCCGGCTTTGCAAACCCCTCGGGGGTGGGCGCCAGGCGCCCGGGGCTCAAACGGTCACAGCAGATGCTTGACGCCGTCCTTCTCGCCTTCGAGCTCGGCCAGGGTCTTGTTGATGCACTCTTGCGAGAAGGCATCGATGGGCAGGCCCTCGACGATCTTGTACTCGCCGCCTTCGCAGGTGACCGGGTAGCCGAACATCACTTCCTTGGGGATGCCGTATTCGCCGTTCGACGGGATGCCCATCGTGACCCACTTGCCGTTGGTGCCCAGGGCCCAGTCGCGCATGTGGTCGATGGCGGCGTTGGCGGCCGAGGCGGCCGACGACAGGCCGCGGGCGGCGATGATGGCAGCGCCACGCTTGCCCACGGTGGGCAGGAAGGTGTTGGCGTTCCACTCGTGGTCGTTGATGGTGTCCTTCACCGACTTGCCGTTCACGGTGGCAAAGCGGTAGTCGGCGTACATCGTCGGCGAGTGGTTGCCCCACACGGCCAGCTTCTCGATGTCACCCACGGCCACGCCCATCTTGCTGGCGATCTGGCTGGCGGCGCGGTTGTGGTCCAGGCGCAGCATGGCGGTGAAGTTCTTGGCCGGCAGGTCCGGGGCCGACTTCATCGCGATGTAGGCGTTGGTGTTGGCGGGGTTGCCCACCACCAGCACGCGCACGTTGCGGCTGGCCACGGCGTTCAGGGCCTTGCCCTGGGCGGTGAAGATCTGGGCGTTGGCGGCCAGCAGGTCGGCGCGCTCCATGCCGGGGCCGCGGGGACGGGCGCCGACCAGCAGGGCGTAGTCGGTGTCCTTGAAGGCGGTCATCGGGTCGCTGTGGGCTTCGATGCCGGCCAGCAGCGGGAAGGCGCAGTCTTCCAGCTCCATGATCACGCCCTTCAGCGCGTTCTGGGCCTTCTCGTCGGGGATCTCCAGCAGTTGCAGGATCACCGGCTGGTCCTTGCCGAGCATTTCGCCCGAGGCGATGCGGAACAGCAGGGCGTAACCGATCTGGCCGGCGGCGCCGGTGACAGCGACGCGAACGGGCTTCTTGCTCATGGTGGGCTCCAGGAAGGGATCAGGGAGGGATGATGTAACCGTCATGTACCGGCGCAAGGCCGGTGCGCTTGACCGCGGGCCCGGCGGGCGCCGGCCACATGGGCCTGGGCACCTGCGCGAGGCCGGAACATCTGGCGGCGCGCTGCCGAGCGGGGGCACCGCGCAGTGTAGGCGAGTCTAAGGGTTGCCCCGAAGCTTGTCAAAGGTCTCATGTCTTATATAAGACATCTGTCAGCATTTGCTGGACGCATGCCGGCGGGCTGTGCTGCAATGCGGCACATGCCCGTGCAGCCGCCTTCGTCCACCCCTGCCCATGCCGCCGAGGCAGGCGAGGCTGGGCCGGCGTTCGCGCCGCTTTACCAGCAGATCAAGGGCCTGATCACGCGCGAGCTGCAGGCCGGCACCTGGAAACCGGCCGAGGCCATTCCCAGCGAGCTGGAGCTGGCCGCGCGCTACAAGGTCAGCCAGGGCACGGTGCGCAAGGCCATCGACGAGCTGGCCGCCGAGAACCTGCTGGTGCGCCGCCAGGGCAAGGGCACGTTCGTGGCCACGCATGCCGAGCAACACATCCAGTACCGCTTCCTGCGCCTGATGCCCGACGACGGCAGCGACCAGCGCCTGGCGCGCCGCCTGCTGGACTGCCGCCGCGCCCGCGCGCCCGCCGATGTGGCGCGCGCGCTCGAGATCAAGAGCGGCGACGCCGTGGTGCAGTTGCGCCGCCTGCTGCTGATGCCCGACAAGAGCGCCGCCCCTGCGGCCGAGCGCCCGGTGGTGCTGGACGAGATCTGGCTGCCCGGCGCGCTGTTCAAGGGCCTCACGGCCGAACGCCTGGCCGACTACAAGGGCCCGATGTACGGCATGTTCGAAACCGAATTCGGCGTGCGCATGATCCGCGCCGAGGAAAAGATCCGCGCGCTGGCCGCCGATGCGGCCGACGCCGAGTTGCTGGCCGTGCCCGCGGGCGCGCCGCTGCTCAGCGTCGAGCGGCTGTCCTTCACCTATGGCGACAAGCCGGTGGAGCTGCGTCGCGGCCTCTACAACACCAGCGGACATTTTTATCGCAACGAGCTGAATTGAGCGCAGAGCGCGGTCGCCTAGGCGACAGCGCTGCGGGCATGTCGGGCATTGCACAAGCCTGCGGTAAGCCTGCTGCGTTGCAATAAACTCCAAGGGTTTCACCCGGATTACGTCAAGGCATCCAAACATGGCAGACAACACCAAGACTCGGCCCGTGTCACGACCGGGCGAGAACATGAAATTGATCGAGGCGCTGCAATACCGGCTGCCTCTGGCGGCCAAGCTGTCGATCCTGCACCGGGCCAGCGGCCTGATCATGCTCGGCCTGCTGCCTTTCGTGATCTGGCTGTTCGACAAGAGCGTCAGCTCCGAGGTCTCGTACGACGCCTTCACCAGCGCCTTCGTGGCCGGCATCGGCTTCGTGCCGGCGGTCATCGTCAAGCTGGCGGTGCTGGGCCTGATCTGGAGCTTCCTGCACCACGCCTTCGCCGGCGTGCGCCACCTGTGGATGGACGCCACCCACAGCGTGACCAAGCAGCAGGGCCACAGCTCGGCGGTGGTGGTGTTCGCCGCCAGCCTGGTGCTGACCGTGCTGCTGGGCGCCAAGCTCTTCGGCCTGTTCTGAGCGCCGCGCTCGCTGACAACAACAAGGACTGGACTCTCTCCATGGCTGTCAACTACGGTTCCAAGCGCGTCGTCGTCGGCGCGCACTACGGTCTGCGCGACTGGCTGAGCCAGCGCGTCACCGCGGTGGTGATGGTGCTCTACACCGTGCTGCTGCTGTTGCAGGTGATCTTCGGTGGCCCGCTGGGCTACGACGCCTGGTCGGGCATCTTTGCCCAGCAATGGATGAAGGTCTTCACCTTCGTCGTCATCGTGTCGCTGGCCTGGCATGCCTGGGTGGGCACGCGCGACGTGTGGATGGACTACATCAAGCCGGTGGGCCTGCGCCTGACCGCGCAGGTGGCCACCATCGCGTGGCTGATCGGCTGCGCCGGCTGGGCAGTGCAGGTGCTGTGGCGCCTGTGATCGGCGACTGAAAGAAAGACGACAACACAATGGCCAACATCAAGTCTTCCGTCGCCCGCCGCAAGTTCGACGTGGTGATCGTCGGTGCCGGCGGTTCCGGCATGCGCGCCTCGCTGCAACTGGCCCGTGCCGGCCTGAACGTGGCGGTGCTCTCCAAGGTCTTCCCCACCCGCAGCCACACCGTGGCGGCGCAGGGCGGCATCGGTGCCTCGCTCGGCAACATGGCCGAGGACAACTGGCACTACCACTTCTACGACACGGTCAAGGGCTCCGACTGGCTGGGCGACCAGGACGCCATCGAGTTCATGTGCCGCGAGGCGCCGAAGGTGGTGTACGAACTCGAGCACTTCGGCATGCCGTTCGACCGCAATCCCGACGGCACGATCTACCAGCGTCCGTTCGGCGGCCACACGGCCAACTACGGCGAGAAGCCCGTGCAGCGTGCCTGCGCCGCGGCCGACCGCACCGGCCACGCGATGCTGCACACGCTGTACCAGCAGAACGTGAAGGCGCGCACCCAGTTCTTCGTGGAGTGGATGGCGCTGGACATCATCCGCGACGCCTCGGGCGATGTGCTGGGTGTCACCGCGCTCGAGATGGAGACCGGCGAGGTCTACATCCTCGAAGGCAAGGTCACGCTGTTCGCCACCGGTGGTGCCGGCCGCATCTACGCAGCCAGCACCAACGCCTTCATCAACACCGGCGACGGCTTGGGCATGGCGGCGCGCGCCGGCATCCCGCTGGAAGACATGGAGTTCTGGCAGTTCCACCCCACCGGCGTGGCCGGCGCGGGCGTGCTGCTGACCGAGGGCTGCCGCGGCGAAGGTGCCATCCTGCGCAACTGCAACGGCGAGCGCTTCATGGAGCGCTACGCGCCCACGCTGAAGGACCTGGCACCGCGTGACTTCGTCTCGCGCTGCATGGACCAGGAGATCAAGGAAGGTCGCGGCTGCGGTCCCAACAAGGACTACGTGGTGCTCGACATGACCCACCTGGGCGGTGACACCATCCTGAAGCGCCTGCCCAGCGTGTTCGAGATCGGCCACAACTTCGCCAACGTCGACATCACCAAGGAGCCGATCCCCGTGGTGCCGACCATCCACTACCAGATGGGTGGCATCCCCACCAACATCAATGGCCAGGTGGTGGCGCCCAAGGACGGCAACCCGAACGCGGTCATCAACGGCCTGTACGCGGTGGGCGAGTGCTCCTGCGTCAGCGTGCACGGCGCCAACCGCCTGGGCACCAACTCGCTGCTCGACCTGCTGGTGTTCGGCAAGGCCGCCGGCAACCACATCGTCGACGCGCTGGCCAAGTCGCCCAAGGCGCACAAGGACCTGCCGGCCGACGCCGCCGACTACTCGCTGGCGCGCATCGCCAAGCTCGACGCCTCCACCGGCGGCGAGTACGCGCAGGACGTCGCCAACGACCTGCGCGCCACGATGCAGAAGCATGCCGCCGTGTTCCGCACGCAGGAACTGATGACCGCCGGCACGCACGCCGTCGCGGCCATCCGCGAGCGCGTCAACGGCATCACGCTGAAGGACAAGAGCAAGGTCTTCAACACCGCCCGCATCGAGGCGCTGGAAGTGGCCAACCTGATCGAGGCGGCGCAAGCCACCATCGAAGGCGCGGCCGCCCGCCACGAGTGCCGCGGCGCCCACACCGTCAAGGACTACGAGCGCGGCGCGGACGACCCCGAGTTCCCGCTGGGCCGCAACGACAAGGAGTGGATGAAGCACACCTTGTGGTACAGCGAAGGCAACCGCCTCGAGTACAAGCCCGTCAACCTGAAGCCGCTGACGGTGGAATCGGTTCCCCCGAAGGTCCGCACGTTCTGACGACCCACCCCCGAAGCGCCTGCGGCGCCTCCCCCTCGAGGGGGCGCCGCCAGCGGCCCGGCCGAGCCGGCTCCGCGGCGACTGCTTGGAGAATGCAATGACGAAGCGTACGTTCCAGATCTACCGCTACGACCCCGACAAGGATGCCAAGCCGTACATGCAGACCCTCGAGGTCGAGCTCGACGGCAACGAGCGCATGCTGCTCGACGCGCTGCTCAAGCTGAAGGCGCTCGATCCCTCGTTGAGCTTCCGCCGCAGCTGCCGCGAAGGCGTGTGCGGCTCGGACGCCATGAACATCAACGGCAAGAACGGCCTGGCCTGTCTGACCAACATGCGGGATCTGCCGGGCACCGTGGTGCTGAAGCCGCTGCCCGGCCTGCCGGTCATCCGCGACCTGATCGTGGACATGACGCAGTTCTTCAAGCAGTACCACTCGATCAAGCCGTACCTGGTCAACGACACCCAGCCGCCCGAGAAGGAGCGCCTGCAGTCGCCCGAGGAGCGCGAAGAGCTCAACGGCCTGTACGAGTGCATCCTGTGCGCCAGCTGCTCGACCAGCTGCCCCAGCTTCTGGTGGAACCCCGACAAGTTCGTCGGCCCCGCCGGCCTGCTGCAGGCCTACCGCTTCATCGCCGACAGCCGCGACCAGGACACCGGTGCCCGCCTCGACAACCTCGAGGACCCGTACCGCCTGTTCCGCTGCCACACCATCATGAACTGCGTCGATGTCTGCCCCAAGGGTCTGAACCCCACCAAGGCCATCGGCAAGATCAAGGAACTGATGGTGCGTCGCGCCGTCTGAGCCCCGGCTCGCACGCACGACCTCCCGGTTTCATCCCGCCACCCGCAGACAGCGCAGCGCAAGACAGGCCATGAACAATGCCGGCAACGCAGGCGATGCGCGGGTGAGCGACACCGAGCTCAGCCGCCTGAAATGGCGCTGTCGCCGGGGCATGCTGGAGAACGACCTCTTCATCGAGCGCTTCTTCCGTGCCCACGAGCAATCGCTCACGGTGCGCCATGCCGACGGCCTTCAGGCCCTGATGGATCTGGCCGACAACGATCTGCTGGACCTGTTGCTCGCCCGCCGCGAGCCGGAGGGTGAGCTCGCTCGCTCCGAGGTGACCGAGGTGCTGGGCATGTTGCGTGCTTCGCCCGTTCCGACCGTCTAGACACTGACCACAAAGGGAATGCCCATGACCCCCTCCGACGTGAAAGCCACGCTGTCCTTCTCCGATGGCAGCCCCAGCATGGATCTGCCCATCTACAAGGGCAGCATCGGTCCGGACGTGATCGACATCCGCAAGTTGTACGGCCAGACCGGCAAGTTCACGTACGACCCGGGCTTCCTGAGCACGGCCAGCTGCAACTCCACCATCACCTACATCGATGGCGACAAGGGCGAGCTGCTGTACCGCGGCTACCCCATCGAGCAACTCGCGGTGAACTGCGACTTCCTCGACACCTGCTACCTGCTGCTGTACGGGGACCTGCCGAACGAAGGCCAGCGCAAGGACTTCCATGGCCGCGTCACCAACCACACGATGGTGAACGAGCAGATGCAGTTCTTCCTGCGTGGCTTCCGCCGTGACGCGCACCCGATGGCCGTGCTGACCGGCCTGGTGGGCGCCCTGTCGGCCTTCTATCACGACAGCACCGACATCAACAACGCGCAGCACCGCGAGATCGCGGCGATCCGCCTGATCGCCAAGATGCCCACGCTGGTGTCCATGGCCTACAAGTACAGCGTCGGCCAGCCGTTCATGTACCCGCGCAACGAGCTGTCGTACGCCGGCAACTTCATGCGCATGATGTTCGGCACGCCGTGCGAGGACTACAAGGTGAACCCGGTGATCGAGCGCGCGCTCGACCGCATCTTCATCCTGCACGCCGACCACGAGCAGAACGCATCCACCTCCACGGTGCGCCTGTGCGGTTCGTCGGGCACCAACCCGTTCGCCGCCATCGCTGCCGGCGTGGCCTGCCTGTGGGGCCCGGCCCACGGCGGTGCCAACGAGGCCTGCCTGAACATGCTGGAAGACATCCAGAAGATGGGCGGCGTGGCCAAGGTCGGCGAGTTCATGAACCAGGTGAAGGACAAGAACTCGGGCGTGCGCCTGATGGGCTTCGGTCACCGCGTGTACAAGAACTACGACCCGCGCGCCAAGCTGATGCAGGAAACCTGCAAGGAAGTGCTGCTGGAGCTGGGCCTCGAGAACGACCCGCTGTTCAAGCTGGCCATGGCGCTGGAGAAGATCGCGCTGGAAGACGATTACTTCGTCGCCCGCAAGCTCTACCCGAACGTCGACTTCTACTCGGGCATCGTGCAGCGCGCCATCGGCATCCCGGTGCAACTGTTCACCGCCATCTTCGCGCTGGCGCGCACGGTGGGCTGGATCGCGCAGCTCAACGAGATGATCGCCGACCCCGAGTACAAGATCGGCCGTCCGCGTCAGCTGTTCGTGGGCTCGCCCCGCCGCGACGTCAAGCCGCTGGCCGAGCGCGGCTGATCCCGCGCCCCGGGCAGGCCATCGCGCCTGCCCGGTCCCGACACAGGGCCACGCTGTTGCGTGGCCCTTTTTCATGGTCGGACCGATCTCCCGCGTTTCGGGCGGTCCTGGCGGGTGAATCGGCCTTGTGGCCGGGCGGGGGCGCGCCGATACTGCGGCGGCGCGGCGGGCGCACCCTCACGGTGCGTGTTGGGCCGCGCAACCCGTCGCCCGTCCTCCACCGCTGCCCCCAAGTTGCCGCCATGGTGTCGCTGAAGATCCTGCGTGGGGCCGAGCTGGCGCCCGGTGTGCATGCCGAGGTGAACTGGCCCGACGGCCAGCCCCGATTCGTCATCGGGCGTGATCCGGCGGCGCACTGGCCCATCCCCGATTCCACGCTGGCGCTGTCGGGCCGCCATTGCGAGCTGGTGGCCACGCCGCGCGGCGTGCTGCTGCGCGACCTGTCCACCAACGGCACCTTCGTCAACGACGAGGCCGACCGCCTGCGCAGCGACCGCTTGCTGCGCCATGGCGACCGCATCCGCCTGGGCCCCTACCATGTGCGGCTGAACCTGCCGCCGGCCGCCAGTGCCGAGGCCGTGCGCGAGGCGCTGGCCGAGGGCCTGGGCCTGCCCGCCTCGGCGCTGGCGGGGCACGACGCGCTGCAGCTCACGCTGCGCGTGGCCGGCCTGGCCCAGGCGGCCGTGGCCAGCCTGCACCACCTGCTGGCCCAGCAGGCGCGGGTGCGCACCCGCATCGGCGCCGGGCCGGCCGAGGTGCTGGCCGGTGAGCCCAATCCGCTGCGCCTGGCCGGTGACTCGGCGCAGGCGCTGTATGCGCTGCTGTCGCAGACCGATCCCGGCGCCGCGGTGGCCCAGGCGGCCGGCGACCTGCTGCAGCACCAGGAGCGGCTGCTCGATGCGCTGGACACCGCCACCGAGCGCATGGGCCGCACGCTGGCGCCGCAGGCCTTCGAGCGCGCCATCGGCTCGGCCTCCACGGCCGACGCGGCACGCTGCTGGGCGCTGTACCTCGAGATCTGGCAGCGCATGGGCCTGCCGGCCGGGCAGCCCTGGGCCGAAGGCTTTGCCGAGGCGCTGGCGCGGCACCTGGCGCTGGCCTACGAGGCACCGCGCAGCTGACGCGGCCGGCCGCTCAGCGCGACGGTGGCGCGCCGTCGTCGCCGGCCGCGGCGGGCAGCGGGGGCAGGGCGGGCCGCGATTCGGCGTCCAACTGCGGCGGGCCGTCGCCCGGCACCGCCGCCTGCTGCGAGCGCATGTAGGTGTAGCGCTCGGCGGTGGCGCGGTTCATGCCGGCCTCGTCGCGCATGATGTGCGGCCGCAGGAACACCACCAGGTTGCTCTTGCTGCGGCTGTGCGAGCGCATGCGGAACAGGCCACCCACCAGCGGCAGGTCGCCCAGGCCGGGCACGGCCTGCTCGTCGTGGCTCAGGCTGTCCTCGATCAGGCCGCCCAGCACGATGAACTTGCCGTCGTCGACCACGACGTTCGATTCGATCGAGCGCTTGTGCGTGGTGGGCCCGGCATTGCTGGTGCCGCTGGCGGTGGTGCTGGAGAGGGCCGACGACTCCTGGTAGATCGCCATGCGCACGGTGTTGTCGGCGCCGATCTGCGGACGCAGGCGCAGCGTGATGCCCACGTCCTTGCGCTCGATGGTCTGGAACGGGCTGCTGCTGGAGCCCACGGTGTAGTTGCCGGTGACGAAGGGCACGTTCTGGCCGACGACGATCTTGGCCTCCTCGTTGTCCAGCGTCACCAGGTTGGCGGTGGACAGGATGTTGGTGCCCGCCGTGGCGCGCAGCGCCATCACCAGCGAGCCCAGCGTCAGCGTGCTGCTGGACGACAGGTTGAAGATCGATTTCCACTGCAGGCCCACGTCGACGGCCTTGCTGGCGTCCACCTCGACGATCACCGATTCCACGTACAGCTGCGCGCGGCGCGCATCCAGCCCGTCGATCAATGCGCGGATCTTGCGGAACTGCGGCCCGGTGGCGCTGATCACCAGCGAGTTGGTCGCCGGATCGGCCTGGATGCCGCCGCCGGTGCTGGGCGCGGCGGTGGCCGACACCGGCGTGGTGGCCGCGGTGGATGAGGCGCCCGACTTGCCCGTGCTGCTGCCACCGGCCTCGGCCATCACCGCGGCCGTGGTGGCGCTGCCGGTGGATGGTGACGCTGCGCCGCCGGCGCCAACGCCCGTGCCGCCGCCCGTGCTGCCCAGGTTCGGAAAGGCTGCGCGCAGCACCTGGGCCAGGCGCGTGGCATCGGCATGGCGCAGGTAGACCAGGTGGCTGCCCAGGCCTTCGCTGTCGGCTGCCGGCTGGTCGAGCTGGGCCACCAGCGCGCGCAGCGCGGCCAGCCGGGCGGGGGTGGCGGCGCGCACCAGCAGCGCGTTGCTGGCCGCGTCGGCGGTGATGGTGGCGGCGGGCAGGGCACCTCCGCCAGTGGCGCCACCCGCCGTGCCACCGCCATCGGCTGCGAGCTTCTGCACCGTGGCCAGCAGCTCGGTGGCTGTGGTGTGCTGCAGGCGCAGGATGGCCACGTCGCTGGCGCTGGGCACGTCGAGTGCGGCCACCAGCGTGGCCAGGCGCCGCAGGTTGCTGGCGTAGTCGGTGATCACCAGCGCATTGCTGCCCGGGCTGACGTTGACCGTGTTGTTCGGCGAGATCAGCGGCCTCAGCACCGCCACCAGGTTCTGCGCACTCTCGTGCCGCAGGCGCAGCACCTGGGTCAGCACCGGGTCACCGGGCGGATTGGGTGTGCCTGCGTCGCCCGCGCCCAGCGGCAGCGTGCGGGCCTGCAGCTTGGCCTCGGCCTCGGGCAGCACGGTGAGCAGGCCATCGCGGTCGACCACCGCGTAGCCCAGGCCGCGCAGCGCGGTCTGGTACATCGCGAAGGCCTGGGCCGGTCCCACCGGCTGTTCGCTGTACAGCGTCACCGTGCCCTTGACCCGCGGGTCCAGCAAGATCGGGCGGTTCAGGATCGCCGCCACGGCGCGCGTGACCGTGTCGATGTCGGCCGACGGGAAGTTCAGCGTGATGGGAGGCGTCGACCGCGCCGTGGGCGGTCGGGCTGCCCAGGTGACGGGGGCAGCCGTCAGCGAAGCCGCCAGCACGGCGCACAGGGCGCGCTGTGCCGCGCGGTGCCGTCGCAGCGCGCTGACGGGCAGAAAGAGAAAGGGCATCGTGCAGGCACGGGGTCCGGAGCGTGTCGGACGCGCATGCTGACGATGCCTTGTGCGGCGGCGTGTGTGCCGCGGCTGAAGAAGCGTCAAGCCGTTTGGTGGCGGCTTGACACGAGCGGGCTCAGAGCTTCAGCAGGCCCTTGAGCAGGCGACCCATCTCGCTGGGGTTGCGGGTGACGGTGAAGCCGCACTCTTCCATGATCGCCAGCTTGGCGTCGGCCGTGTCGGCACCGCCCGAGATCAGCGCGCCGGCGTGGCCCATGCGCTTGCCCGGAGGGGCGGTGACACCGGCGATGAAGCCCACCACCGGTTTCTTCATGTTCGCCTTCACCCAGCGCGCGGCCTCGGCCTCGTCGGGGCCGCCGATCTCGCCGATCATGATCACCGCGTCGGTGTCCGGATCGTCGTTGAACAGGCGCATCACGTCGATGTGCTTCAGGCCGTTGATCGGGTCGCCGCCGATGCCCACGGCGCTGGACTGGCCGATGCCCAGCTCGGTCAGCTGCGCCACGGCTTCATAGGTCAGCGTGCCCGAGCGGCTGACCACGCCGACGCGGCCCTTGCGGTGGATGTGGCCCGGCATGATGCCGATCTTGATCTCCTCGGGCGTGATCAGGCCCGGGCAGTTCGGGCCCAGCAGCAGCGTCTTCTTGCCGCCGGCCGCTTCCTTGGCCTTCATCTTGTTGCGCACTTCCAGCATGTCCTTCACGGGAATGCCTTCGGTGATGCAGATCGCCAGGTCCAGGTCGGCTTCCACCGCTTCCCAGATCGCGGCCGCGGCACCGGCCGGCGGCACGTAGATCACGCTGACCGTGGCGCCCTGGGCGCTGGCGGCTTCCTTCACGCTGGCGTAGATGGGAATGCCTTCGAAGCTCTCGCCGGCCTTCTTCGGGTTCACGCCCGCCACGAACGCGTTCTTGCCGTTGGCGTAGGCCTGGCAGCCCTTGGTGTGGAACTGGCCGGTCTTGCCCGTGATGCCCTGGGTGATGACGCGGGTGTCCTTGTTGATCAGGATGCTCATGTTCTTTCCTTCGGGCTTACTTCACCGCGGCCACGATCTTCGTGGCGGCTTCGGCCATGGTGTCTGCGGCGATGATGGGCAGGCCGCTGTCGGCCAGCATCTTCTTGCCCAGGTCTTCGTTGGTGCCCTTCATGCGCACCACCAGCGGCACGCCCAGGTTCACCGCCTTGCAGGCCGTGATCACGCCCTCGGCGATGGTGTCGCAGCGCATGATGCCGCCGAAGATGTTGACCAGGATGCCCTTGACGTCCGGGTTCTTCAGCATGATCTTGAAGGCCTCGGTCACCTTCTCGGCCGTGGCGCCACCGCCCACGTCCAGGAAGTTGGCCGGCTCGCCGCCGAACAGCTTGATGGTGTCCATCGTGGCCATGGCCAGGCCGGCGCCGTTGACCAGGCAGCCGATGTTGCCGTCCAGGCTGATGTAGGCCAGGTCGAACTTGCTGGCTTCCACCTCGGCCGGATCCTCTTCGTCGAGGTCGCGGTAGGCCACGATCTCGGGGTGGCGGAACAGCGCGTTGGCGTCGAAGTTGAACTTGGCGTCGAGTGCGATCAGGTTGCCCTTGCTGTCGCAGTTCAGCGGGTTGATCTCCACCAGGCTGGCGTCCGTGTCCATGTAGCAGCGGTACAGGTTCTGGAACAGCGGCACGGCCTGATCCACCGACACGCCGGTCAGGCCGATGGCCTCGGCGATCTTGCGGGCTTGCGCGTCACCCAGGCCGGTGAGCGGATCGATCAGCTCGGTGGTGATCTTCTCGGGCGTGGCGTGGGCCACTTCCTCGATGTCCATGCCGCCTTCGCTGGAGGCGATGAAGGCCACCTTCTGCGAGGCGCGGTCGGTCACCAGCGAGACGTAGTACTCCTTGCCGATGTCAGCGCCTTCCTCGATGTACAGGCGGCGCACCTTCTGGCCTTCGGGGCCGGTCTGGTGCGTGACCAGCTGCATGCCCAGGATCTGGCCGGCCAGGTCCTTCACGCCGTCGAGCGTCTTGGTGACCTTCACGCCACCGCCCTTGCCGCGGCCACCCGCGTGGATCTGCGCCTTGACCACCCACACCGGGCCGCCCAGCTTCTGCGCGGCTTCCACCGCCTCCTGCACCGAGAACGCCGCAATGCCGCGCGGCACCGGCACATTGAACTGGCGCAGGATTTCCTTGCCTTGGTATTCGTGGATTTTCACGGGGTGGCTCCTGAAGGGTGTGCGGCGCGCAGTGTGGAGAGCCTGGCTGACCGCAAGCTGATGCGATGGGAACGGGAACGGAAGTGGAACCGAGAGCGGCAGCGGCGTCTACAGCGCCGCGGCTTCGAGGCCGTTGTCGAAGTGGGCGCGGGTGAGGCGGCGTGCGGCCTCGGCATCGCCGGCGCTGATGGCGGCCATGATGGCGCGGTGCTCGGCCAGCGATTCCTCCAGCCGGCCCTGCTTGAACAACGAGTGGTGGCGGTTGAGCTTCATCACCTTGCGCAGGTCGGTCACGATCTGCTGGGTCCAGCGGTTGCCGGCCATCTGCAGCAGGCGCAGGTGGAACAGCTCATTGGTGGCGAAGAACGCGTCGCGCTGCCCCACCTGACCTTCCAGCTGCTGGTGCAGGGTGGCCAGCTCGGCCTTCTGTGCGGGCGTGGCTTGGCCGGCCACCAGGGCGGCGGCATCGCTCTCCAGCAGCGACAGCAGGTGGTAGACCTGGCTCACATCGTCGCGGCTCATCTCGGTGACATAGGCGCCGCGGCGCACTTTCATCGTCACCAGGCCTTCGACGGCCAGCACCTTCAGCGCCTCGCGCAGCGGCGTGCGGCTGATGCCCAGTTCGGCAGCGATCTTCTGCTCGTCGATCCAGCTGCCGGGCTCGAGCACGCGGTTGAAGATCTGCTCGCGCAGGCGCTCGGCCACGTCCTGGTACAGGGCGCGCGGCGTGAACGGGGCGGCGGGTGCGGGTGTGGCGTAGTCGGGCATTTGAATTCATAATTATGCATCATGCATAATAGGCTTCAAGTCCTGCAATGCCCTGAGTTCCCGCCCCGAGGATTCCGCCATGTCCAACACCCCCGAGTTCACCCCCGCCAGTCTCGAGCAATGGCAAAAGGCCGCCGCCAAGTCGGCCCCCGGCGGCGATGTGGGTACGCTGAACTGGGTGACGCCGGAGGGCATCACGGTCAAGCCGCTGTACACAGCGGCCGACACGGCGAACCTGCCGTTCACCAACACGCTGCCGGGCTTCGAGCCCTTCATCCGCGGCCCGCAGGCCACGATGTACGCGGTGCGGCCGTGGACCATCCGCCAGTACGCCGGCTTTTCCACCGCCGAAGAGAGCAATGCCTTCTACCGCAAGGCGCTGGCCGCCGGCGGCCAGGGTGTCAGCGTGGCCTTCGACCTGGCCACCCACCGCGGCTATGACAGCGACCACCCGCGCGTGACCGGCGACGTGGGCAAGGCCGGCGTGGCCATCGACAGCGTGGAGGACATGAAGATCCTGTTCGACGGCATCCCGCTCGACAAGGTCTCGGTGTCGATGACCATGAACGGCGCCGTGCTGCCGGTGCTGGCCGGCTATGTGGTGGCGGCGGAAGAGCAGGGCGTCAGCCAGGACAAGCTCAGCGGCACCATCCAGAACGACATCCTCAAGGAGTTCATGGTCCGCAACACCTACATCTACGGCCCCGAGCCGAGCATGCGGATCATCGGCGACATCATCGAGTACACGGCCAAGAACATGCCGAAGTTCAACTCGATCTCGATCAGCGGGTACCACATGCAGGAAGCCGGCGCCAACCAGGCGCTGGAATTGGCCTTCACGCTGGCCGACGGCAAGGAGTACGTGAAGACCGCGCTGGCCAAGGGCCTGGACGTGGACGACTTCGCCGGGCGCCTGAGCTTCTTCTGGGCCGTGGGCATGAACTTCTATCTGGAGATCGCCAAGATGCGCGCCGCGCGCCTCTTGTGGACCCGGATCATGAAGGGCTTCAACGCCAAGAACCCCAAGAGCCTGATGCTGCGCACGCACAGCCAGACCAGCGGCTGGAGCCTGACCGAGCAGGACCCGTACAACAACGTGGTGCGCACGGCCATCGAGGCCATGGCCGCGGTGTTCGGCGGCACGCAATCGCTGCACACCAACAGCTTCGACGAGGCCATCGCGCTGCCCACCGAGTTCTCGGCCCGCATCGCGCGCAACACGCAGCTGATCATTCAGGAAGAGACCCACATCTGCAACGTGGTCGACCCCTGGGCCGGCAGCTACATGATGGAGAGCCTGACGCAGGACATGGCCGACAAGGCCTGGGCCATCATCGAGGAAGTCGAGTCCATGGGCGGCATGACCAAGGCCGTGGACTCGGGCTGGGCCAAGCTGAAGATCGAGGCCAGCGCGGCCGAGAAGCAGGCCCGCATCGACAGCGGCAAGGACGTGATCGTCGGCGTCAACAAGTACAAGCTGAAGACGCAGGACAAGGTCGACATCCTGGAGGTCGACAACGTCAAGGTGCGCGAGATGCAGATCGCCCGCCTGCAGCAGATCAAGGCCACGCGCGATGGCGCCAAGGTGGCCGCCGCGCTGGCCGCGCTGACCGAGGCCGCGCGCAGCAACAGCGGCAACCTGCTGGGCCTGGCGATTGATGCCATCCGCGCCCGCGCCACCGTGGGCGAGGTCAGCGATGCGCTGGAAGAAGTGTTCGGCCGCCACCGCGCCGACATCCAGAAGGTGACCGGCGTCTATGCCGCCGCGTACGACTCGGCCGAGGGCTGGGACAAGCTGAAGGCCGAGATCGCTGCGTTCGCGGATGAAGCCGGCCGCCGCCCGCGCGTGATGATCGCCAAGCTGGGCCAGGACGGCCACGACCGCGGCGCCAAGGTGGTGGCCACGGCCTTTGCCGATCTGGGCTACGACGTGGACATCGGACCGCTGTTCCAGACGCCCGAGGAGTGCGCGCGTCAGGCCATCGAGAACGATGTGCACGCGGTGGGCATCAGCACGCTGGCCGCCGGGCACAAGACGCTCGTGCCGGCCATCATTGCCGAGCTGAAGAAGCAGGGCGCCGACGACATCATCGTGTTCGTCGGCGGCGTGATTCCGCAGCAGGACTACGACCACCTGTACGACGCCGGCGTGAAGGGCATCTACGGCCCCGGCACGCCGATCCCGGTGAGCGCCAAGGATGTGCTGGAGCAGATCCGCAAGGCTGCGCGCTGACATGCGACGAGACCTGCGTCTCGTCGCGTGCGGCGCGCAGGGGCGACGCGTCCCGCGGCGCCCTGGGGGAGATCCGGCCCGATGACACTGCCGCTGGCCGACCAGCCCCTGCTCGACGGTGTGACGGGTGCCGACACCGCGCGGCGCCGCCGTGCCGTGGCCAAGACCATCACGCTGCTGGAGAGCACCCGCGCCGACCACCGCGCGCGCGCCGACGCGTTGCTCAACGCGCTGCTGCCCTTCAGCGGCCAGGCGCATCCCGAGCGCTCGCTGCGCTTGGGGATCAGCGGTGTGCCCGGCGTGGGCAAGAGCACCTTCATCGAGGCGCTGGGCCTGTTCCTGATCGAGCGCGGCCACCGCGTGGCGGTGCTGGCGGTGGACCCATCGTCCAGCGTGAGCGGCGGCTCCATCCTGGGCGACAAGACGCGCATGGAGCGGCTGTCGATGGACGAGCGCGCCTACATCCGTCCCAGCCCCAGCGGCGGCACGCTGGGCGGCGTGGCCGAGAAAACGCGCGAGGCCATGCTGGTGTGCGAGGCCGCGGGCCACGACGTGGTGATCGTCGAGACCGTGGGCGTGGGCCAGAGCGAGACCGCCGTGGCCGGCATGACCGACATGTTCTGCCTGCTGCAGCTGCCGAACGCCGGTGATGACCTGCAGGCCATCAAAAAGGGCGTGATGGAGTTGGCCGACCTGGTGGTGATCAACAAGGCCGACATCGATGCCGCCGCGGCCACGCGGGCGCGGGCGCAAATCACCTCGTCGCTGCGGCTGATCGCCAGCATGGGCGTGCATGGCCACCCCGACCATGGCCACCAGCCGGTGGCCACGTGGCAGCCCCTGGTCATCCAGCTCAGTGCGCTGAAGGGCTCGGGGCTCGATGAGTTCTGGGCGGCGGTGACGCAGTTCCGCACGGTGCAGACCGCCAACGGCCGGCTCGCCGCACGCCGCCAGGCCCAGGACCAGGCCTGGATGTGGGAACGCATCGACGCCGGCCTGAAGCGCCAGTTCAAGGACCACCCGGCCGTGCAGCAGGCGCTGCCGGCTTTGAGCGACGAGGTGCGGCAGGGCCGCGTGGCGGCCTCGGTGGCCGCCCGCCGCCTGCTCGACCTCTTTCACTGAACACGCTGTTCTCTCAATTTCCGTTTTCCGACCGAGGAGAAACCGACATGCATGACATCCAGCAGATGCTCGAGGAAAAGCGCGCCAAGGCGCGCCTGGGTGGCGGCCAGAAGCGCATCGATGCGCAGCACGCCAAGGGCAAGCTGACCGCACGTGAGCGGCTGGAGCTGCTGTTCGACGAGGGCACGTTCGAAGAGTGGGACATGTTCGTCGAGCACCGCTGCGCCGACTTCGGCATGGCCGACAACAAGATTCCGGGCGATGGCGTGGTCACCGGCTACGGCATGATCAACGGCCGCCTGGTGTTCGTGTTCAGCCAGGATTTCACCGTTTTCGGTGGCGCGTTGAGTGAAGCCCATGCCGAGAAGATCTGCAAGGTGATGGACCAGGCCATGAAGGTGGGCGCACCGGTGATCGGCCTGAACGACTCGGGCGGCGCGCGCATCCAGGAAGGTGTCGCGTCTCTGGGCGGTTATGCCGAGGTGTTCCAGCGCAACGTGATGGCCAGCGGCGTGATCCCGCAGATCAGCCTGATCATGGGGCCCTGCGCCGGCGGCGCGGTGTACAGCCCGGCCATGACCGACTTCATCTTCATGGTCAAGGACAGCAGCTACATGTTCGTCACCGGCCCCGAGGTGGTGAAGACCGTGACGCACGAGGAAGTGTCGGCCGAGGAACTGGGCGGCGCCACCACCCACACCACGCGCAGCGGCGTGGCGGATCTCGCCTTCGAGAACGACGTCGAGGCCATCCTGATGCTGCGGCGCTTCTTCAACTACCTGCCGCTGAGCAACAAGGAAAAGCCGCCCGTGCGCCCGAGCGGTGACCCGGCCGAGCGCCTGGACCTGTCGCTGGACACCCTGGTGCCCGACAACCCGAACAAGCCCTACGAGATCAAGGAGCTGATCACCAAGGTGGTCGACGACGGCGACTTCTTCGAGTTGCAGCCCGACTACGCCAAGAACATCGTCATCGGCTTCGGCCGCATGGACGGCCAGGCCGTGGGCATCGTGGCCAACAACCCGATGGTGCTGGCCGGCTGCCTGGACATCAAGAGCAGCATCAAGGCCGCGCGCTTCGTGCGCTTCTGCGATGCCTTCAACATCCCGGTGGTCACCTTTGTCGATGTGCCCGGCTTCATGCCCGGCACGTCGCAAGAGTACGGCGGCATCATCAAGCATGGCGCCAAGCTGCTGTACGCGTACGCCGAGTGCACGGTGCCCAAGGTGACCGTGATCACGCGCAAGGCCTATGGCGGCGCGTATGACGTGATGAGCTCCAAGCACCTGCGCGGCGACGTGAACTTCTCGTGGCCGAATGCCGAGATCGCGGTGATGGGCGCCAAGGGCGCGGTGGAAATCATCTTCCGCGAGGACAAGAACGATCCCGTCAAGCTGGCCGCGCGCGAGGCCGAATACAAGGCCCGCTTTGCCAACCCGTTCGTGGCCGGCAGCCGCGGCTTCATCGACGACGTGATCCAGCCGCACGAGACCCGCAAGCGCATCTGCCGCAGCCTGGCGATGCTGCGTGACAAGAAGGTCGAGAACCCGTGGCGCAAGCACGGCAACATCCCCCTCTGATCGCGCACCAGGAGAAGAAAACATGTTCACCAAGATCCTGATTGCCAACCGCGGCGAGATCGCCTGCCGCGTGATCAAGACGGCCCGCAAGATGGGCATCAAGACGGTTGCCGTGTACTCGGAAGCCGACCGCGACGCACGCCATGTGGAGCTGGCCGACGAGGCCGTGTTCATCGGTGCCGCACCCAGCCGCGAGAGCTACCTGGTGGCCGACAAGATCATCGCCGCCTGCAAGAGCACCGGCGCGCAGGCCGTGCACCCGGGCTACGGCTTCCTCAGCGAGAACGAGGACTTCGCCAAGCGCGTGGAAGAAGAAGGCATCACCTTCATCGGCCCCAAGCACTACAGCATCGCGGCGATGGGCGACAAGATCGCCTCGAAGAAGCTGGCCAATGAGGCGAAGGTCAACACCATCCCCGGCTGGAACGACGCCATCGAGTCGCCCGAGCGCGCGGTGGAGATCGCCCGCGACATCGGCTACCCGGTGATGATCAAGGCCAGCGCCGGTGGCGGGGGCAAGGGCCTGCGCGTGGCTTTCAACGACAAGGAAGCTTTCGAGGGCTTTTCCGCCTGCCGCAACGAGGCGCGCAACAGCTTCGGCGATGACCGCGTGTTCATCGAGAAGTTCGTCGAGAGCCCGCGCCACATCGAGATCCAGGTGCTGGGCGATGCCCAAGGCAACGTGGTCTACCTGCACGAGCGCGAGTGCTCGATCCAGCGCCGGCACCAGAAGGTGATCGAGGAGGCGCCGTCGCCCTTCATCTCGGACGCCACGCGCAAGGCCATGGGCGAGCAGGCCGTGGCCCTGGCCAAGGCCGTGAAGTACCAGAGCGCGGGCACGGTGGAGTTCGTGGTCGGCAAGGACCAGAGCTTCTACTTCCTGGAAATGAACACCCGCCTGCAGGTGGAGCACCCGGTCACCGAGTGCATCACCGGGCTCGATCTGGTGGAGCAGATGATCCGCGTGGCCGCCGGCGAGCCGCTGGCCTTCAGCCAGGCCGACATCCCGCGCCGCGGCTGGGCCATTGAGTGCCGCATCAACGCCGAGGACCCGTTCCGCAACTTTCTGCCGTCCACCGGCCGCCTGGTGCGCTACGCCCCGCCGGCCACCACGATGGAAGCCGCGCTGCCGGTGCCCGAGGGCGGTGGCGTGCGCGTGGACACCGGCGTGTACGAGGGCGGCGAGATCCCGATGTACTACGACTCGATGATCGCCAAGCTGATCGTGCACGGCGCCGATCGCGCCGATGCCATCGAGAAGATGCGCGAGGCGCTCAACGGGTTCGTGATCCGCGGCATCAGCAGCAACATCCCGTTCCAGAGCGCGCTGCTGGCTCACCCGAAGTTCCAGTCGGGTGATTTCAACACCGGCTTCATCGCCGAGCACTACCCCAAGGGCTTCTCGGCCGGGGTTGTGCCGCACGACGAGCCCGACTTCCTGGTGGCCCTGGCCGCCGCCGTGTACCGCCGCTACCGCGACCGCGCCGCCGGCATCAGCGGCCAGCTGCCCGGCCATGGCGTGCAGATCGGCGAGCAGTTCACCGCCGTGGTCAAGGGCGAGGGCGGCCAGCACCGCTATGTGCCGCTGCGCATCCAGGCCAACGGCCACATCACCGTCACCATCGAGGGCGGCAAGCGCTACGACATCGACAAGGACTGGCGCTTCGGCGGCATCCGCGCCGAGGGCAGTTGCAACGGCCTGCCCTTCACCGCCCAGGTGGAGCGCCACGGCCTGTGGTACCGCGTGGCGCACAACGGCCTGGCCATCGATGTGCAGCTGATGAGTGCCCGCGCCGCCGAACTGCTGCGCGTGATGCCCTTCAAGGCGCCGGCCGACATGAGCAAGTTCCTGCTCTCGCCGATGCCCGGCCTGCTGGTGAATGTGGCGGTCAAGCCCGGCCAGGCCGTGCAGGCGGGCGAACGCCTGGCCACCATCGAGGCGATGAAGATGGAGAACATCCTCACCGCGGCGCAGGATGGCACGGTGGCCGAGGTGCTGGCGGCCCAGGGCGAGAGCCTGTCGGTCGATCAGCCGATCATCAAGTTCGCCTGAGAACCTTCGACATGAGCACCAAGCCTTTCAAGATCCTCGGCATCCAGCAGATCGCCATCGGCGGGCCCGACAAGACCCGGTTGCAGAAGCTGTGGGTCGACATCTTCGGCCTGAGCGTCAAGAGCACCTTCGTCAGCGAGCGCGAGAACGTCGACGAGGACATCTGCGCGCTGGGGCAGGGGCCGCATGCGGTCGAGGTGGACCTGATGCAGCCGCTGGACCCCGAGAAGAAGCCCGCCGTGCACGCCACGCCGCTGAACCATGTGGGCCTATGGGTGGACGATCTGCCCAAGGCGGTGGAATGGATGAGTGCCAACGGCGTGCGCTTCGCGCCCGGTGGCATCCGCCAAGGCGCCGCCGGCCACGACATCTGCTTCATCCACCCCAAGGCCAGCGACGAGTTTCCGATCGGCGGCGAGGGCGTGCTGATCGAGCTGGTGCAGGCCCCGCCCGAGGTGGTGGCGGCGCTGGGCTGAGCGGGCGCCCGCGTCCGCCGGCTTGACGTCGGGCAAGACCGGCGGCAGCGGCGGGCGTATGCTGGGCTCCATCCCATGCCCTCCGGAGCCCCGCATGAAGATCCTGCTGCCCATCGACGGTTCGGCCCACGCCCTGGCGGCCGTGCACCACGCGCTGGCCCTGGCCCGCGCCGGGCTGGACGCCGAGATGGTGCTGGTGAACGTGCAGGAGCCCCCGTCGCTGTACGAGGTGGTGACCGCCCACGACACCGAGGTGCTGGAGCATGTGCGCACCGACGCTGGCGCCGACCTGCTGGCGCCCGCCGAGGCGCTGCTGACCGCGGCCAACCTGTCGTGGGAGAGCGAGGTGGCCGGCGGTCAGCCGGAAACCCTGCTGCTGGAACTGCTGGAGAACTACGGCTGCGACGCGGTGGTGATGGGCGCGCGCGGTGTCTCCGACGCCGAAGCCAGCAGCCCCGGCAGCGTGGCGCTGGCCCTGCTGGCGCACAGCGCGGTGCCGGTGACCCTGGTGCGCGCGCCGGTCGGCGACGACGCGGGCTGATCGCCAGCCTGCACCCGCTGCGGCGCATGCGGGCAGCATGGGCGTAGACTTCGCGGTGCGCGAAGGGTGAATTGAGGACTCGCGTGCACGCGTGATGCAGCCTTCGCCGATGATTCGGCTGCGGCCCCCTCGGACACCCTGGCGCCCACCCGGCGCGACCCCCCGCCCCCGCCCACGTTCACCGATGTGAGTCGGTGGCGGCGGTGTCCAGGGCGGGGCCGCACCCCGTTCCTCCCGCCATTTCGCCACTGCCGCGCCCGTCCCGCGGCCCGCCGCCGCGCCGCATGCGCTTCGACCTCGTCACGCTGAACCTGGTGCTCGCCATCGCCGAGACGCGCAGCATCACGCGCGGCGCCGAGCGCGAGCACCTGGCGCTGGCCGCCGCCAGCAAGCGCCTGAGCGACCTGGAAACCCGCCTGGGTGTGGCGCTGTTCGAGCGCCGTGCGCGCGGCGTCGAGCCCACCGAGGCGGGCCGGGCGCTGGTGCGCCACATCCGTTCGCTGCACGCCAGCCTGCATGCGCTGGAGAGCGAGGTGGTGGAGTTCTCGCGCGGCATCAAGGGCCATCTGCGCATCGCGGCCAATGCCAGCGCCATTGCCGAATGCCTGCCGGCCGATCTGGCCGCCTTCAGCCAGGCGCACCCGGGCATCCGCATCAGCCTGGAAGACCTCACCAGCGCCGAGGTGCAGGCGGCGGTGGCCGCCGGCCGTGCCGACGTGGGCATCTTCGTGCCGCCGCAGCACGAGGCCGGGCTGGACTGCCGCCCCTACCGCGATGGCGAACTGGCGGTGCTGGCGCCGCGCGGCCATGCGCTGGAACGCCTGGCGGCGCAGGCGCAGCCCGATGCGCCGGCCGGCGCGGTGCGCTTCGACGCGCTGCTGGACTACGACATCGTCGGCCTGCACCTGGGTGCCGCGGTACATGAGCAGATGCGCGAGCGCGCGCAGGCCCTGGGCCGCACGCTGAACGTGCGCGTGCAGGTGCGCGGCTTCGACGCCATCGCCCAGCTGGTCGAGGCCGGCCTGGGTGTGGCCGTGCTGCCGGCGGTGGTGGCGCAGCGCTTTGCGCGCATCTTCGCCGTGACGCCGCTGACGCTGGCCGAGGACTGGGCGCGCCGCCCCTACCTGCTGGCCGTGCGCCCGCAGGCCGTGCAGCCGGCGGTGGTGCAGCGCTTCGTCGACGCGCTGTGCCCGTTGGCCGCCGTGCCGTCCGACATCCCCGACGCTGGGCCTGAAACGGCTTCGGCGCGACAATCCCGCTCCCCCAAGAGGTAAACCCATGACAGCTCGCACCCTCTACGACAAGCTGTGGGACGACCATGTCGTCCACACCGAGGAAGACGGCACCGCCATCCTCTACATCGACCGCCACCTGGTGCATGAAGTCACCAGCCCGCAGGCCTTCGAGGGCCTGCGCCTGGCCGGCCGCAAGGTGTGGCGCGTGAGCTCCATCGTGGCCACGGCCGACCACAACACGCCCACCACCGGCTGGGATCTGGGCTACGACGGCATCACCGACCCCACCAGCAAGCAGCAGGTGACCACGCTGGACGCCAACATCAAGGCCTTCGGCGCCGCGGCGTACTTCCCGTTCCTGGACAAGCGCCAGGGCATCGTGCATGTCATCGGCCCCGAGAACGGCGCCACGCTGCCGGGCATGACCGTGGTGTGCGGCGACAGCCACACCAGCACGCACGGCGCGTTCGGCGCTCTGGCCCACGGCATCGGCACCAGCGAGGTCGAGCACGTGATGGCCACGCAGACCCTGCTGGCCAAGAAGGCCAAGAACATGCTGGTCAAGGTGGACGGCAAGCTGGCGCCGGGCGTCACCGCCAAGGACATCGTGCTGGCCATCATCGGCAAGATCGGCACCGCCGGCGGCACCGGCTACACCATCGAGTTCGCCGGCTCGGCCATCCGCGGCCTGACGATGGAAGGCCGCATGACCGTGTGCAACATGGCCATCGAGGCCGGTGCCCGCGCCGGCCTGGTGGCCGTGGACGACACCACGCTGAACTATGTCAAGGGCCGCCCGTTCGCGCCGCAGGGCGTGGAGTGGGACCATGCCGTGAGCCTGTGGCGCAACCTGCACTCGGATGCCGGCGCGCACTTCGACGCCGTGGTGGAACTGGACGCCGCGCAGATCCTGCCGCAGGTCACCTGGGGCACCAGCCCCGAGATGGTGCTGCCCATCGACGGCCGCGTGCCCGATCCCGACAAGGAGCGTGACGAGGTCAAGCGTGGCGCCATCGAGCGCGCGCTCACCTACATGGGCCTGCAGCCCAACAAGGCGGTCAGCGACATCACCATCGACAAGGTGTTCATCGGCAGCTGCACCAACAGCCGCATCGAGGACATGCGCGAAGCCGCCGCCGTCATCCGCAAGGTGGGCGGCAAGGTGGCCAGCAACGTCAAGCTGGCGATGGTGGTGCCCGGCTCGGGCCAGGTGAAGGCGCAAGCCGAAGCAGAGGGCCTGCACGAGGTGTTCAAGGCCGCCGGCTTCGAGTGGCGCGAGCCCGGCTGCAGCATGTGCCTGGCCATGAACGCCGACCGGCTGGAGCCCGGCGAGCGCTGCGCCAGCACCAGCAACCGCAACTTCGAAGGCCGCCAGGGAAATGGGGGGCGCACCCACCTGGTGAGCCCCGCCATGGCCGCCGCCGCCGCGCTGGCCGGCCACTTCGTCGACGTTCGTCGCATCGCCTGAATCCCGACCAGGAGCCCGACATGACCCGTTTCATCCTTCTGCTCGCCGCCGTGCTGAGCCTCTCGGCCTGCAACACCATCAAGGGTGTCGGCCAGGACATCAAGAAGGCCGGCGAGACCATCGAAGGCGCTGCCAAGAAATAAGCGAAAACTCACCATGCAAGCCTTCACCGTGCACCAGGGCCTGGTGGCCCCGATGGACCGCGCCAACGTCGACACCGACGCCATCATCCCCAAGCAGTTCCTGAAGTCGATCGCGCGTTCGGGTTTCGGCCCCAACCTGTTCGACGAGTGGCGCTACCTCGACAAGGGCGAGCCCGGCCAGGACATCGCCAGCCGCAAGCCGAATCCCGACTTCGTGCTGAACCAGCCGCGCTACCAGGGCGCCAGCATCCTGCTGGCGCGCAAGAACTTCGGCTGCGGCTCCAGCCGCGAGCACGCGCCCTGGGCGCTGGAGCAGTACGGCTTCCGCTGCATCATCGCGCCCAGCTTCGCCGACATCTTCTTCAACAACTGCTTCAAGAACGGCCTGCTGCCCATTCAACTGGACGAGGCCGTGGTCGCCCGCCTGTTCGACGAGGTGGCCGCCTTTCCGGGCTACAAGCTCACGATCGATCTGCCGCGCCAGGTGATCGTCAAGGGCGATGGCCAGGAGATCCCGTTCGACGTGCAGGCCTTCCGCAAATACTGCCTGGTCAACGGCTTCGACGACATCGGACTGACGCTGCGCCACGCCGACAAGATCAAGGCCTTCGAGGCGGAGCGCATTGCGCGCATGCCTTGGTTGGCGCAGAAGCTGGCTGGTTGAGTTTTTGTTGTCTAGCTTCGGTCTGAGTGATCGCGCCGGGCTGGGGTGCCCCCTTTCACTCCATGTCCCCCGGCGCCCTGCGGACGCCTCCTCCTTTACTTGCGTGAAAGGGGTCACCCCACCCCGACGCTCCGGCACCAGCGCCGCATGCCAAAGAACTTCGGCGCAGTGCGGGACGGCTCCAGGGCCGCGGACGCCGGGTGACCGGATTCCGTAAGTAAAGGAGGAGCCGGCCTTCAGGCCGGCGGGGGACATGGAGGAATCCGGTCACCCGGTGGCCGCGGACCCCGCGCAAACCGAAGCAAGCAAGAGCCAGTCAACCCACCCAAGCCACGATTTCAAGCAATACCGTAAAGAGAAGAGAGCAACCCATGAAGATCGCCATCCTCCCCGGTGACGGCATCGGCACCGAAATCATGGCCGAGGCCGTGAAGGTGCTGAATGTCCTCGACCTGAAGTTCGAGACCGAATCCGCCCTGGTCGGCGGCGCCGCCTACGACGCCCACGGCCACCCGCTGCCCGAGGCCACGCTGAACCTGGCCAAGAGCGCCGACGCCGTGCTGTTCGGCGCCGTGGGCGACTGGAAGTACGACAAGCTCGAGCGCCAGTTCCGGCCTGAACAGGCCATTCTGGGGTTGCGCAAGCACCTGGGCCTGTTTGCAAACTTTCGTCCGGCCATCTGCTACCCCCAGCTGACCCATGCCAGCAGTCTGAAGCCGGAATTGGTCGCGGGTCTCGACATCCTGATCATCCGCGAGCTCACCGGCGACATCTACTTCGGCCAGCCGCGCGGCCGCCGCGTCGCCGTCGATGGCCACTTCCCCGGTGCCGAGGAAGCCTTCGACACGATGCGCTATTCCAAGCCCGAGATCGAGCGCATCGCTCACGTCGCCTTCCAGGCCGCCCGCAAGCGCAACAAGAAGGTCACCTCGGTCGACAAGGCCAATGTGCTGGAGACCTTCCAGTTCTGGAAGGACGTCGTCACCGAAGTGCACGCCCAGTACCCCGACGTGGCGCTGGAGCACATGTACGTGGACAACGCCGCGATGCAGCTGGTCAAGGCGCCCAAGGCCTTCGACGTGGTGGTCACCGGCAACATGTTCGGCGACATCCTGTCGGACGAGGCCGCCATGCTCACCGGCTCGATCGGCATGCTGCCCTCGGCCAGCCTGGACAAGGCCAACAAGGGCCTGTATGAGCCCAGCCACGGCAGCGCGCCCGACATCGCCGGTAAGGGTGTTGCAAACCCGTTGGCTACAATCCTGTCCGCTGCCATGATGCTCCGCTACTCCCTCAACCAGCCCGAAGCCGCCGACCGGATCGAATCCGCGGTGCAGGCGGTGCTGTCTGCCGGTCTGCGCACCGGCGACATCTGGTCTGAAGGCACGCAGAAGGTGGGCACCGTCGCCATGGGCGACGCGGTCGTCGCTGCGATTACCGGCAAAACCATTACCAAGAGCTGACGCTCTCGGATCGTTTCGCCCACACCCTCCCTCTGGACCCTGGCGAACGAGCCGGGAGAACCCAGGGTCTGGAGACTTGTTGAAAAGGTAATTGAGATGGCACTGTCCAAGAACCCTCTCGTCGGCCTGGTCGGCTGGCGCGGCATGGTCGGCTCGGTCCTGATGGACCGCATGCAGGCCGAGCGTGACTTCGATCTGATCGAGCCGCTGTTCTTCTCCACCAGCAACGCCGGCGGCGCGGCCCCGGCGATGGCCAAGAACGAGACCACGCTGCAGAACGGCTACGACATCGACGCGCTCAAGCGCTGCGAGGTCATCATCAGCTGCCAGGGCGGCGACTACACCACCGAGGTCTACCCCAAGCTGCGCGCCGCGGGCTGGACCGGCCACTGGATCGATGCCGCCAGCACGCTGCGCATGGACCCCAAGGCCGTGATCGTGCTCGACCCGGTCAACATGCCGGTGATCAAGAACAGCCTGGCCGCCGGCGGCCGTGACTGGATCGGCGGTAACTGCACGGTGAGCTGCATGCTGATGGGCGTGGGCGCGCTGTACAAGGCGGGCCTGGTCGAGTGGATGTCCACGCAGACCTACCAGGCCGCCAGCGGCGGCGGCGCCCAGCACATGCGCGAACTGCTCACGCAGTACGGCACGCTGAACGCCGAGGTGCGCGCCCTGCTCGACGACCCCAAGAGTGCCATCCTCGAGATCGACCGCAAGGTCATCGCCAAGCAGCGCAGCCTGTCGGCCGCCGAGACGGCCAACTTCGGTGTGCCGCTGGGCGGCTCGCTGATCCCCTGGATCGACAAGGACCTGGGCAATGGCCAATCCAAGGAAGAGTGGAAGGGCATGGCCGAGACCAACAAGATCCTCGGCCAGGGCGAGGGTTTCGGCTCCGCCGCGATTCCCGTCGACGGCTTCTGCGTGCGCGTGGGCGCCATGCGCTGCCACAGCCAGGCCCTGACCTTCAAGCTGAAGAAGGACGTGCCCACGGCCGACCTGGAAGCCATGATCGCCGCCGACAACGAGTGGGTGAAGGTGGTGCCCAACACCCGCGAGGCCACGATCCAGGATCTGACGCCCGTGGCCGTGACCGGCACGATGACCATCCCCGTGGGCCGCATCCGCAAGCTGGCCATGGGCCCCGAGTACGTGGGCGCCTTCACCATCGGCGACCAACTGCTGTGGGGTGCTGCCGAGCCGCTGCGCCGCATGCTGCGCATCCTGGTCGCGCAGTGAGGCCCGGCCGCCACGGCGGCTGATCGGGCGGGCCGTTCGCGCCCCAAAGCGTGACGGCTGTCGTGTGACGGGTGGTTACCGGTGACGGGAACCACCCGTTGTCACATGGCAACATCGCGAGTGGCGTGCGAAGCGCATGTGCCGGCGCGCCGCCGAACGTCAGACAATGCATGAGCTTGTCAGCGTATCTGCCTGATGCTATTGTGGTTTCGTGCATCCGGGGTTGGGTTCGGGTGTCCGCTCAGGGCCTGACAATCACCCTTGGGGGCGCTGCCGACTGGCAGGGCCCTGATGCTGTTGTGGAGATGCCTTGAACAACCGCCCCCTTTTCGCCGCCCGCACCGCGCTGGCGTTGGCCGCTCTCGCGGCCCTCGGCGCCGCGCCGCTCGACGCATCGGCCGTCGGATTGGGGCGCCTGACAGTCCAGTCGGCCCTCGGCGAGGGCATGCGTGCCGAGATCGACATCACCAGCCTGGCGCCCGACGAGGCAGCCTCGCTGAATGTGCGCGTGGCCTCGCCCGACGCCTACCGCGCCGCCGGTGTCGACTACAACGCCGTGCTGGCCGGGGTGCAGGCCTCGGTGGTGCGGCGCGACGGTCGCGCCTATGTGCGCCTGAGCGGCGACCGTGCCGTGCAGGAGCCTTTCATCGAGGTGATCCTCGAGGTGAACTCCAGCACCGGCCGCCTGGTGCGCGAATACACGCTGCTGTTCGACCCGCCCGGCAGCCGCAACGCGCCGCCGCCGGCCCCGGCGCCGGTGGCCCCGGTGATCGCCGCCGCGCCGCGCCCGGCGCCCGAGCCGGCGCCCTCTGCCGCGCCGGCGCCGGCCCCGCGCCAGGCCGCCGCGCCTCGTCCTGCGCCGTCGCCGGCGCCCACGCCCGCCCCCGAGCGGGTTGAGCGGGCCGAGCGTCCGCGTCCGCCGGCACCCGCCCCGGCGCCCGTGGCGGCTGAAGCGGGTCAACGTCCGGCGCCGCTGCCGGCCGGCCCGGGTGCCACCGAGCATGCCGTGCGCCCTGGCGAGTCGCTCAGCCGCATCGCCGCGCGCACCGCGCCGGCCGGCGTGTCGCTCGACCAGATGCTGGCCGGCCTGTACCGCGCCAACCCCGACGCGTTCATCAAGGACAACATCAACCGCCTGCGCGCCGGCTCGGTGCTGAAGGTGCCGGCGGCCGAGACGCTCAAGGGCATTCCGGTGGCCGAGGCCAAGCGCCTGATCATCGCCCAGAGCAACGACTTCGGCGCCTACCGCGGCAAGCTTGCGGCCGAGGCGCCGCCCGCGCCGGCGCAGACCGTGCCGACCGGTCGCGCCCAGGGCAATGTGCAGGCCTCGGTCGACGACCGCAAGCAGGCCGTCGCGCCCACGCCCGACAAGCTCAAGCTCAGCAGCGGCGCGGTCAAGGCCAATGCGCCCGAGGTGCAGGCCTCGCAGTCCACCGAGCGCAAGGAAGCCGCCACCCGTGTGGCCGAACTGACGCGCAATGTCGAAGAGCTGAAGAAGGTGCAGCAGGGCACCGCCCAGGTCGCGCCGGGCGTGGCCGTGCCGGCCCCGGCGGTGGCGCCGGCCCCCGCGCCCACGGCGGCCTCGGCGCCTGCCGTGCTGCCGCCAGCCCCGGCACCCGCCACGGCGGTGGCCACGCCGCCGGCCAGCAGCGCTGCGCCGCTGCCGGTCACGGCGGCGCTGCCGGCCAGCAAGCCGGCCGTGCGGCCGGCGCCGCCACCCGAGCCGGCCGCCGGGGGCAGTCTGATGGACAGCCTGACTGCCAACCCCTGGCTGCTGCCCGGCCTGGGCGGTCTGGTGGTGGCGCTGAGCGGCCTGATCGCCTGGCGCGCGCGGCGCAAGCTCGACAAGGCCGGCACCGAGACCTCGTTCCTCGAGAGCCGCATGCAGCCCGATTCGTTCTTCGGGGCCAGCGGCGGCCAGCGCGTGGACACGCGCGACGCGTCGCCCAGCGGCGCCAGCTCGATGGGCTACTCGCTCAGCCAGCTCGATGCGATCGGCGATGTGGACCCGGTGGCCGAGGCCGATGTCTACCTGGCCTACGGCCGCGACCTGCAGGCCGAGGAAATCCTCAAGGAAGCGATGCGCGCCACGCCCGACCGGCTGGCCGTGCGCACCAAGCTGCTCGAGGTGTACGCCAAGCGCCGCGACACCAAGGGCTTCGAGCTGCTGGCCACGCAGCTGTATGCGCTGACCAAGGGCATGGGCGGTGACTGGGCGCGGGCCCAGGAGCTCGGCCTGCAGATCGATCCCGACAACCAGCTCTACCAGCCGGGTGGCCACCCCGAGGAGATCATCCTCGACGGTGAGCGCGTGGTCGTCGAGCCGCTGTCGGCCACCACGCAGCCGCATGCGCTGACCCATGGCCAGAGCACGCTGTCGCCCGACGATCCGGCGGCCCAGCCCACCCAACCGCACAGCGTCGACCTGGACATCGACCTGGATCTGGACCTCGATCTCACCGCGCCGGGCGACCTGCCCACGCAGCCGGCCGAGATGACCCAGCCGCTGGCGCCGGGGCTGCGGCGTCCGGCCGACAACGGCCTAGACTTCGACTTCAACGCGCGCACCCAGGTGCCCCCGCGCATGCCGGCGGCCGACACGCAGCGCGCCGACCTCGACTTCGACTCGCTGTCGATGTCGCTGGACGACCCGCTGGACCAGCGCACGCAGACCATGGTGTCGGTGCGCAACACCGGTCCGCAGGGCTTCGGCGACTCGCGCCTCGATGCGCACGACACCACGCCCACCGCACCGGGCCACCTGGAGCATCTGCTGCCGGAGGACGCCGACCCGCTGGCGCGCAAGCTCGAGCTGGCCGAGGAGTTCCGCCAGATCGGCGATCTGGAGGGCGCTCGCGACCTCGTGGCCGAGGTCGTGGCCA
Source organism: Pseudaquabacterium inlustre (assembly GCF_038066595.1). Classification (NCBI taxonomy): domain Bacteria; kingdom Pseudomonadati; phylum Pseudomonadota; class Betaproteobacteria; order Burkholderiales; family Sphaerotilaceae; genus Pseudaquabacterium; species Pseudaquabacterium inlustre. Next base: position 424,015 of record NZ_JBBUTH010000001.1, on the reverse strand, counting down.
AGGCCCAGGGCACGCTGCGCGCCAAGGCGCAGGCGATGCTCGACAGCCTCGGGTGAGTGCCGGCGTCCAGCGCATCGCGCTCGGCGTCGCCTACCGCGGCAATGCCTACCGCGGCTGGCAGAGCCAGCCCGGCGGCGGCACGGTGCAAGATGCATTGCAGCAGGCGCTGAGCCGCTTCGCCGACACGCCCATCGAGGTGCACTGCGCCGGCCGCACCGACGCCGGCGTGCACGCCTTCAACCAGGTGGTGCACCTCGACAGCCCGGTCAGCCGCGAGCCCTTCTCGTGGCTGCGCGGCACCAACCGCTACCTGCCGCACGACATCGGCCTGCAGTGGTGCCAGCCGGTCGAGGCCGACTTCCACGCCCGCTTCTCGGCCATCGGCCGGCGCTACCGCTACCTGCTGCTGGAGTCGCCGCTGCGCCCGTCGCTGGAGGCCGGGCAGGTGGGCTGGACCTTCCGGCCGCTGGACGGCGAGGCCATGCGCGCCGGCGCCGCGCATCTGATCGGCGAGCATGACTTCTCGTCCTTCCGCTCGGCCGAATGCCAGGCCAGAAGCCCGGTGAAGACGCTGCGCGCGATCTCGATGGCCTATCGCGGCGAGCCCGAGCGTGGCTACTGGCGCTTCGACTTCGACGGCTCGGCGTTTCTGCACCACATGGTGCGCAACATCATGGGCTGCCTGGTCACCATCGGCGCCGGGCGCCAGCCGCCGGGCTGGATGGCCGAGGTGCTGGCCGCACGCAGCCGCGATGCCGCGGCGCCCACCTTCGCCGCCGACGGCCTGTATTTCGCTGGCGCCGACTACGATGCGCGCCACGGCATCCCCATCCACACGCCGGCGATGGACTGGTTCCCATGACGCAACCCCTGACCCAACGCACGCGCATCAAGATCTGCGGCCTGACGCGCGAGGCCGATGTCGATGCCGCGGTGGCCTGCGGCGCCGACGCCATCGGCTTCGTGCTGTACGCCAAGAGCCCGCGTGCGGTGAGCGTGGCACGTGCGGCCGACCTGGCGCGGCGTCTGCCGCCTTTCGTGACACCGGTGCTGCTGTTCGTCAACGCCACGCCGGCCGAGATCGCCCAGGCCGTGGCGGCGGTGCCCAACGCCTTGCTGCAGTTCCACGGCGACGAGACGCCGGCCGATTGCGACGCCGCGCAACGCCCCTACCTGCGGGCCGCGCGCATGGCGCCGGGCTTCGCTTTGCTAGACTTCGCCCTCGCATTCGCGAACGCTGCCGGCATCCTGCTCGACGCCCATGTCGAGGGCTACGGTGGCGGTGGAAAGGCCTTCGATTGGTCACTCGTACCTCCCAACGTCGCCCGTCCGGTCGTTTTGTCTGGTGGGTTGAATCCTGCAAGCGTGATCGATGGGATCCTGCAGGTGCGCCCCTGGGCGGTTGACGTCTCTTCCGGCGTCGAAGTCGCCAAGGGCCTGAAGGACGCGGTGCTGATGCGCCAGTTCTGCGATGCGGTGCGTGAGGCCGATGCCCGCATCGCCGACGCCGCCGGTTGAGCGGCGGCGTGCGCCCCGCCAGTCATTTGCAGCCGCCGCCCCGGCCGGGCAGCGGCATTCCGGATCCCATTGCCATGATCGACTACCAGCAACCCGATGCCCAAGGGCATTTCGGGCCCGTCAACGGCCTGAACTACGGCGGCAGTTTCGTCTCCGAGACGCTTGTGCATGCGCTCGACGAACTCAACGCCGCCTACGAGCACTACCGCCACGATCCCGAGTTCATCGCCGAATTCCAGCGTGAGCTCAGGCACTTCGTCGGCCGCCCCAGCCCGGTGTATCACGCGGCGCGCCTGTCGCGCGAGATCGGCGGCGCACAGATCTACCTGAAGCGCGAGGACCTCAACCACACCGGTGCGCACAAGGTCAACAACACCATCGGCCAGGCCCTGCTGGCCAAGCGCATGGGCAAGCCGCGCGTCATCGCCGAAACCGGCGCTGGCCAGCATGGCGTGGCCACGGCCACGATCTGTGCGCGCTTCGGCCTGGAATGCGTGGTCTACATGGGTGCCGAGGACGTCAAGCGCCAGAGCCCCAACGTCTACCGCATGCACCTGCTGGGCGCCCGCGTGGTGCCGGTGGAGAGCGGCAGCAAGACGCTGAAGGACGCGCTCAACGAGGCCATGCGCGACTGGGTGACCAACGTCGAGAACACCTTCTACATCATCGGCACGGTGGCCGGCCCGCACCCCTATCCGGCGATGGTGCGCGACTTCCAGCGCGTGATCGGCGACGAGTGCCTGGTGCAGATGCCCGAGATGATCCAGTCGCTGGGTGGCCCGGCCGGGCGCCAGCCCGATGCGGTGATCGCCTGCGTGGGCGGCGGCAGCAACGCCATGGGCATCTTCTACCCCTACATCCCGCACGAGGGGGTGCGCCTGATCGGCGTCGAGGCCGCAGGGCAGGGCCTGGACAGCGGCAAGCATTCGGCCTCGCTGCAGAAGGGCTCGCCCGGCGTGCTGCACGGCAACCGCACCTACCTGCTGCAGGACGACAACGGCCAGATCATCGAGACGCACTCGGTCTCGGCCGGCCTGGACTACCCCGGCGTGGGCCCCGAGCATGCCTACCTGAAGGACATCGGCCGCGCCGAATACGTGGGCATCACCGACGACGAGGCGCTGGCGGCCTTCCACCGCCTGTGCCGCACCGAGGGCATCATCCCGGCGCTGGAATCGAGCCACGCCGTGGCCTATGCGATGAAGCTGGCCGCCACGCTGCCGGCCGACCAGCACCTGCTGGTCAACCTGAGCGGCCGCGGCGACAAGGACATCGGCACCGTGGCCGACCTGTCGGGTGCCGATTTCTACTGCCGGCCGTCGTGCCGGGGACAGTCCGTCAAGGGCGGCGAGCAAGTCGTGGAGGTGAAGAAGTGAGCCGCATCGCCAACACGCTTGCGAAGCTGAAGGCCGAGGGCCGCCAGGCCCTGATCCCGTACGTCACCGCCGGCGATCCGTTCGCCTACGCCACGCCCGAGATCATGGCCGCGCTGGCCGCCGGCGGCGCCGACATCATCGAACTGGGCGTGCCGTTCAGCGATCCGATGGCCGATGGCCCGGTCATCCAGCAGGCCAGCGAACGCGCGCTGGCGCGCGGCATCGGCACGACGCAGGTGCTGGACATCGTGCGCCAGTTCCGCACCGGCAACGCCACCACACCGGTGGTGCTGATGGGCTACGCCAACCCGGTGGAGCGCTACGACCAGAAGCGCGGTGCCGGCGCCTTCATCCGCGATGCGGCGGCGGCCGGCGTCGATGGCCTGCTGATCGTCGACTACCCGCCGGAAGAGTGCGAGACCTTTGCCGCCGACCTGAAAGCCGCCGGACTCGACCTGATCTTCCTGCTGGCGCCCACCAGCACCGAGCAGCGCATGGCCCAGGTCGGCCGCATCGCCACCGGCTACGTGTACTACGTGTCGCTGAAGGGCGTGACCGGCGCCGGCCACCTGGACACCTCGGCCGTGGCCGAAGCGGTGCCACGGATCCGCGCGCATGTCAACGTGCCGGTTGGGGTAGGCTTCGGGATTCGTGACGCCGTCACGGCCCGGGCGGTGGCCCAGGTGGCGGACGCGGTGGTCATCGGCTCGCGCCTGATCCAGTTGCTGGAGAAGGCCCCGCGAGACCAGGTGGCCGGCGTGGCCCGCGGCTTCATGGCCGAGATCCGCGCCGCATTGGATGCCCGGTAACCTCGGTTGCCGGTCTTGTTGTTGAAGAAGGAGAGCACCGCATGAGTTGGCTCGAGAAACTGCTGCCCCCCAAGATCCAGCAGACGGACCCCACCGAGCGCCGTTCGGTCCCCGAAGGCCTGTGGGTCAAGTGCCCGTCGTGCGACACGGTGCTCTACAACACCGACCTGGCCAAGAACCTCAACGTCTGCCCCAAGTGCAGCCACCACCACCGCATCGGTGCGCGCGCGCGTCTCGATGCGTTCCTCGACGCCGAAGGGCGCTACGAGGTCGGCCAGGAGGTGGTGCCGGTCGACCCGCTGAAGTTCAAGGACAGCCGCAAGTACCCCGAGCGTCTGAAGGACGCGCTGGAAACCACCGGCGAGACCGACGCGCTGGTGGTCATCGGCGGCGCCGTGATGAGCGTGCCGCTGGTGGCCGCCTGCTTCGAGTTCGACTTCATGGGCGGCTCGATGGGCTCGGTGGTCGGCGAGCGCTTCGTGCGCGGTGTCGAGGCGGCGGTCGAGCAGAAGGTGCCCTTCGTGTGCTTCACCGCCACCGGCGGCGCGCGCATGCAGGAAGGCCTGTTCAGCCTGCTGCAGATGGCCAAGACCAATGCGGCGCTCACCCGCCTGGCCAAGGCCAAACTGCCCTACATCAGCGTGCTGACCGACCCGACCATGGGCGGCGTGTCGGCCTCGTTCGCCTTCGTCGGCGATGTGGTGATCGCCGAGCCCAAGGCGCTGGTCGGGTTTGCCGGCCCGCGCGTGATCGAGAACACCGTGCGCGAGAAGTTGCCTGAAGGCTTCCAGCGCGCCGAGTTCCTGATGACCAAGGGCGCGGTCGACCAGATCGTCGACCGCCGGCAGTTGCGCCAGAGCATCGCCAGCATGCTGGCCATGCTGCAGCGCCAGAGCGCGGATGCCGTTGCCTGAGGCAGCCTGAGCCCTTCACCAGCATCGGGCCCTGCGGGGCCCGATCTGCTTTGAGCAACCGACCATGACCCTGCCCACCACGTTGGATGGCTGGCTCGCCCACTGCGAGCAACTGCATCCCAAGACCATCGACATGACGCTGGAGCGCTGCGTGGCGGTGCGCGACCGGCTGGGCTTGAGCTTCGGCGAGGTGCCGGTCATCAGCGTTGCCGGCACCAACGGCAAGGGCAGCACCTGCGCGATGCTGGAGGCCATCGGCCTGGCCGCGGGCTACCGCGTGGGCCTGTACATCAAGCCGCACCTGGTGCACTTCCAGGAGCGCTGCCGCGTCAACGGCGCGCCGGTGGCCGAGGCGGAGCTGCTGCCGCACTTCGCGGCCGTGGAGGCGGCGCGCTGCGCCAGCCCGGCCGGCGAGCCGGCCATCACGCTGACCTGGTTCGAGTTCACCACGCTGGCCATCCTGCGCTGCCTGGCCGAGCGCGCCTGCGCCGGCCAGCTCGACCTGGTGATCCTGGAGGTGGGCATGGGCGGCCGGCTGGATGCGGTGAATGCCATCGACGCAGATTGCGCGGTCATCACCAGCATCGCACTCGACCACACCGAGTTCCTCGGCCCCGACCGCGAGACCATCGGTGGCGAGAAGGCGGGCATCCTGCGCGCCGGCCGGCCCGCGATCGTCAGCGACCCCGAGCCGCCGGCCAGCATTGCTGCGCGCGCTGAGGCCCTGGGTGCCGACCTGTGGCTGCATGGGCGCGACTTCAATGTCTCGGGCGACCGCCAGCAATGGGCCTGGAGCGGGCGAGGCCGGCGCTTTGCCGGCCTGGCCTACCCGGCGCTGCGCGGCGCCAACCAGTTGCTCAACGCCGCCGGCGTGCTGGCGGCCTTCGAGGCGCTGCGCGACCGGCTGCCGGTCAACGCCCAGGCCGTGCGCCAGGGCCTGGCGCTGGTGGAGCTGCCCGGGCGCTTCCAGATCGTGCCCGGCGAGCCGGCCCTGGTGCTGGACGTGGCGCACAACCCGCAGGCCGTGGCCGCGCTGGCGCTCAACCTCGACCAGATGGGCTTCTACCCGCGCACGCACGCAGTGTTCGGCGCCATGCGCGACAAGGACATCGCCACGCTGCTGGCGCGCATTGCGCCGCTGGTGGACGTGTGGCACCTCACCGATCTGCCGCTGCCCCGCGCCGCCACCGCGGCCGAACTGGCCCAGGCCGTCACGGCCGCCAGCGCCGGCCGTGCGGTGACCGTGCACACCCATGCCAACCCGGCCCAGGCCCTGGCGGCGGCAGCGGCCGGCGCGGACCCGACTGATAGAATCGCTGTCTTCGGCTCGTTCTACACCGTGGGTGGCGTGTTGAAGGACGGCCTGCCCCGTTTGGCGGCCCGGCACCTGGGCTGACCGCATCGGTGGATCGGGCCTGAACTGCCGGTCCGGCTGCCAGCCACGGGTGCCATGCCCGCCCTTCGGCCCAGCCCTCGCGACCCCCGCCCCGCATGGGTCTGCTCGACAAATTCAAGCGCAAGTCCGAGGCCTCCTCGTCCGACGGGGCCTCCGCCCCCGACGCCGTGGCCGCCGCCCGGGTGCGCGCCCGTCGCCGCCTGATCGGCGCCACCGTGCTGCTGGCCGCCGGCATCATCGGCTTCCCGTTGCTGTTCGAAACCCAGCCGCGGCCGATCCCGGTCGACGTGCCGATCGAGATCCCGCAGAAGGACAAGGCGCCGCCCCTGGTTCTGGCGCCCGCACCGGGCGCGTCCACCGTGGCCGCCGCGCCGCTGCCGGCACCGCCCGACCAGCCTGAGCGCCACGACGCTGCACCCGCATCGGCCACCGCCGGCAAGTCGGCGGCTGTGCCGGACGTGATCACCGAACGTGCCGAAGAGCAGGGCCGCGAGGTGGCGCCCAAGGCGTCGGCGCCCGGCAAGGGCGCCGGCACCGCCGCAGCTGCGGTGGCGGCCGGCACGGCCGCCGTGGTGGCTGCACAGGCCATGAAGCCGGCCAGCAAGCCGCACGCCGCCGCCAGCGCGGCGGCGCCCGCACCGGCGGCCAGCAAGCCGGCCGCCAAGACCGCAGACAAGACGGCAGACAAGCCCACCGCCGACGCCCAGCGCGCCCAGGCGCTGCTGGACGGCAAGCCCGCGGCTGCCGTGCCGGCCAGTGCCGCCGCCAGCGCCCGCGTGGTGGTGCAGGTGGGTGCCTACACCGACGCCGCCAAGCTGCGCGAGGCCCGCGCCAAGGTCGAGAAGCTGGGCTTCAAGACCTACACGCAGGTGGTCGAGGTGGACGGCAGCAAGCGCACCCGCGTGCGTGTGGGCCCGTTCGCCACCAAGGCCGAGGCCGACAAGGCGGCGGCCAAGCTGCGTGCGTCGGGCCTGCAGGCCAATCTGCTGACGCTGTGACGGTTGGCCATGGCGGCGCTGGGCTGGGTCGACTGGAGTCTGCTGGCGGTGCTGCTGGCGTCGGTGCTGGTCGGTCTGTGGCGCGGCCTGGTGTTCGAGCTGATGTCGCTGGTGGGCTGGCTGGTGGCTTATGTGGCCGCGCAACTGTGGTCGGGCGCCGTGGCGCAGCACCTGCCGTTCGGCACGCCGGGCTCGGCGCTGCAGCAGGGCCTGGCCTTCGCGCTGACCTTCCTCGCCGCGCTGCTGGCCTGGGCGCTGCTGGCGCGGCTGGTGCGCCTGCTGGTGCAGGCCACGCCGCTGACCCTGATCGACCGCACGCTGGGCGCCGGTTTCGGCCTGCTGCGCGGCGGCGTGCTGCTGCTGGCCCTGGCCACCGTGGTGGCGCTCACGCCGGCCGTGCGCTCTCAGCCCTGGCAGGATTCGCATGGCGCCGCGTGGCTGGGCGTGCTGCTGCAGGGCCTGCGTCCGATGCTGCCCGAGGCCGTGGCCCGGCACCTGCCCGCCGCGCCCGGCAGCATGCCCCGACAGCCCACCGATTGACCTTCCGCTTGCGCCTGACCGCAGCGGCCTCCACATTCCGTTCTTCGACTCTCAGGATCCATCCACCATGTGCGGCATCGTCGGCGTCATCTCGCGCTCGCCCGTCAACCAGCTGATCTACGACGCGCTGCTGCTGCTGCAGCACCGCGGCCAGGATGCGGCCGGCATCGTCACCATGCAGGGCACGCAGTGCTTCATGCACAAGGCGCGCGGCATGGTGCGCGACGTGTTCCGCACCCGCAACATGCGCGCGCTGCCCGGCCCGGTGGGCCTGGGCCAGGTGCGCTACCCCACGGCCGGCAACGCCTTCAACGAGGAAGAGGCCCAGCCCTTCTACGTCAACGCGCCCTACGGCATCGTGCTGGTGCACAACGGCAACCTGACCAACGCCCATGCGCTGAAGCAGGAGCTGTTCGATGTCGACCGCCGCCACATCAACACCGCCAGCGACACCGAGGTGCTGATCAACGTGCTGGCCCACGAGATGGAGCTGGCCGGCCGCAGCGTGCCGCTGACGCCCGAGCTGATCTTCCGCGCCGTGGCCGGTGTGCACAAGCGCATCCGCGGCTCGTATGCGGTGATCGCGCTGATCGCCGGCCATGGCCTGCTGGCCTTCCGCGATCCCTACGGCATCCGCCCGCTGGTGTTCGGCGAGACCCAACTGCCCGATGGCGGTGCCGAGGTGATGGTGGCCAGCGAGACCGTGGCGCTGGAAGGCACCGGCCACCGCGTGGTGCGCGACGTGGCGCCCGGCGAGGCCATCTTCATCGACCTGGACGGCAAGGTGCACGCCCAGCAGTGCGCCGAGAAGCCGGTGCTCAACCCCTGCCTGTTCGAGTACGTGTACCTGGCACGGCCCGATTCGGTGATCGACGGCATCTCGGTCTATCAGGCCCGGCTGAACATGGGCGAGACGCTGGCCCAGCGCCTGATCAACACCATGCCGCCCAGCGAGGTGGACGTGGTGATCCCGATCCCCGAGAGCAGCCGCCCGAGTGCGATGCAGCTGGCGCAGAAGATCGGCAAGCCCTACCGCGAAGGCTTTGTGAAGAACCGCTACGTCGGCCGCACCTTCATCATGCCGGGCCAGGGCCAGCGCAAGAAGAGCGTGCGCCAGAAGCTCAACGCCATCGCCAGCGAGTTCAAGGGGCGCAACGTGCTGCTGGTGGACGACTCCATCGTCCGCGGCACCACCAGCAAGGAGATCGTGCAGATGGCCCGTGACGCGGGCGCCCGCAAGGTCTACATGGCCAGCGCCGCGCCGCCGGTGCGCTACCCCAATGTGTACGGCATCGACATGCCGACCAAGGAGGAGCTGATCGCCCACGGCCGCACGATCGAGGAGATCCGCGCCTACATCGGCGCCGATGCGCTGATCTACCAGGACGTGGACGCGATGAAGCGCGTGGTGGCCCAGCTGAACCCGGCGGTCACCGGCTTCGAGGCCAGTTGCTTCGACGGCCGCTACATCACCGGCGACGTCTCGGCCGAGGACTTCGACGCCATCTCGACCCAGCGCACGGCCGCCCGCAACGACGACGAGGACGGCCCCGCGCGCAGCCGCCTGACGCTGCAGAACCGCAGCGAGCCCTGATCCACCGATGACCGACCGACACGACGACGCCGCGCGGGCGCCCGCCGCCGACAGCGAGGCGGCCCGCATCGCCCGCGCCCGCCTGCCCGAGGGCCTGCGCCCCGAGACCCTGGCCGTGCGCACGGCCCTGGCGCCCAGCCAGCATGGCGAGAACTCCGAGGCGCTGTTCCTCACCACCGCCTTCGTGCAGCCCGATTCCGAGACCTCGGCGCGGCGCTTCGCGAACATGGAGGACTTCACCTACGCCCGCACCAGCAACCCGACGGTGCGCAGCTTCGAACAGCGCCTGGCGGCCATGGAAGGGGCGGAAGCCGCCATCGCCACCTCCACCGGCATGAGTGCCATCCTGCTGCTGGGCATGGGCCTGCTGAAGGCCGGTGACCATGTGGTGTGCTCGCGCTCGGTGTTCGGCTCCACCGTGGGCCTGTTCGGCAAGGAATTCGCCAAGTTCGGCGTCACCACCAGCTTCGTGTCGCAGACCGATCTGGCCGAATGGCGCGCGGCGATCCAGCCCAACACCCGGCTGCTGTTCGCCGAGACGCCCACCAACCCGTTGACCGAGGTGTGCGACATCGCCGCGCTGGCCGAGATCGCCCACGCCGCCGGCGCGTTGCTGACGGTGGACAACACCTTCTGCTCGCCGGCGCTGCAGCGCCCGCTGGCGCTGGGGGCCGACCTGGTGATGCATGCCGGCACCAAGTACCTCGACGGCCAGGGCCGCGTGATGTCGGGGGCGCTGTGCGGTGCCAGCAAGCAGATCGTCGACGTGTTCGGCCCCACGCTGCGCACCGCCGGCATGACGCTGGCGCCGTTCAACGCCTGGGTGGCGCTGAAGGGCATGGAGACGCTGTACCTGCGCATGAAGGCGCAGAGCGAGGCCGCGCTGGCCGTGGCGCGCTGGCTGGAAGCCCACCCGGCCGTCGCCCGGGTGTACTACCCCGGCCTGGCCTCGCATCCGCAGCATGCGCTGGCGATGCGCCAGCAGTCGGGCCTGGGCGGCGCGGTGGTGTCCTTCGACGTCAAGGCCGACAGCCCTGAAGCAGCGCGTGCGGCCGCCTTCCAGGTCATCGACAGCACCCGCGTGCTGAGCATCGCCACCAACCTGGGCGACACCAAGACCATCATCACCCACCCGGCCACCAGCTCGCACGGGCGCCTCACCGAGGCGCAGCGCCAGGCCGCCGGCATCGGCCAGGGCCTGATCCGCGTTGCCGTCGGCCTGGAGCATGTCGACGACATCACCGACGACCTGCAGCGCGGCCTGTCGCAACTGGGTTTCTGAGTCCGTATGAGCACCTCCAACGTCCGCACCCCTGTCCGTACCCGGATCGCCCCGTCGCCCACCGGCTTCCTGCACCTGGGCACCGCCCGCACCGCGCTGTACAGCTGGGCCTATGCCCGCCACCACGGCGGCGAGTTCGTGCTGCGCATCGAGGACACCGACGTAGCCCGCTCCACGCAGGACTCGGTCGACCAGATCCTGGCCTCGATGGCCTGGCTGGGCCTGCAGCACGACGAAGGCCCGATCTACCAGATGCAGCGGCTCGACCGCTACCAGCAGGTCATCGACCAGATGATCGCGGCCGGTACCGCCTACCGCTGCTACTGCAGCCCGGAAGAACTGGACGCCATGCGCGAGGCGCAGAAGGCCCGTGGCGAGAAGACCCGCTACGACGGCCGCTGGCGTCCGGCGCCGGGCAAGGTGCTGCCGGCCATTCCCGACGGCGTGAAGCCGGTGGTGCGTTTTGCCAACCCGCCGGACGGCGTGGTCACATGGGACGATCTGGTCAAGGGCCCGATCAGCATCAGCAACACCGAGATCGACGACCTGATCATCCAGCGCCCCGACGGTGTGCCCACCTACAACTTCGCGGTGGTGGTCGATGACCTGGACATGCGCATCACGCATGTCTTCCGTGGCGATGAGCACATCAACAACACGCCCTGGCAGATCAACATCTGGCACGCCATCGCCGCTGGCGCGCCGCTGCCCAACTACGGCCACTGCCCGATCATCCTCGGCGACGACGGGCTCAAGCTCAGCAAGCGCCGCGGCGCGGTCAGCGTCACCGCCTACGAGGACGCTGGCTACCTGCCCGAGGGCATGCTGAACTACCTGGCCCGCCTGGGCTGGAGCCATGGCGACGACGAGTTGTTCAGCCTGGAGCAGATGGTGCAGTGGTTCGACGGCAGCCACCTGGCCAAGAGCCCGGCGCAGTGGGACCCGGCCAAGCTGGCCTGGGTGAACGCCCAGCACCTGAAGGCCGCCGACGATGGCCGCCTGGCGGGCCTGGTGGTCACGCAGCTGGCCAAGCGTGGCATCGCGGCGGCGGCGGATGCGCGCCTGGCCGCCATGTGTGCGCTGTTCAAGGACCGCTGCAGCACCACGCTGGAACTGACCGACTGGCTGGCCATGTACTTCGCGCCGGTGACGCCCAGCGACGAGGAGCGCGCCGCGCACCTGACCGATGCCATCCGCCCGGCGCTGGCCACGCTGGTGGCGCAGCTGGACGCCGCCGCCTGGGACAAGGCCGGCATCGCTGCGGCGATGAAGGCCACGCTCACGCAGCACGGCCTGAAGATGCCGCAACTGGCCATGCCGGTGCGCGTGCTGGTGTGCGGCCGCGCGCAGACGCCCTCGGTGGACGCCGTGCTGGCCCTGTTCGACAAGAAAATGGTGGCGGAGCGCTTGCAGTCGTTCTAAAGCTCGTGCTATAGTCATGGACTCGCTTGAACAGCAAAACGTTTGAAGCGAAACGCAGCCAGGCAGCAATGCAAGGCCGTGATTCGCGACAAGCCGACGGGGGTATAGCTCAGCTGGGAGAGCGCTTGCATGGCATGCAAGAGGTCAGCGGTTCGATCCCGCTTACCTCCACCAACAGCCCTTCGGGGCGCGGCGGTGGCGCTGTTCAAACGATGTGAAGGTTTCAGTCCCCTTCGTCTAGAGGCCTAGGACACCACCCTTTCACGGTGACTACAGGGGTTCGAATCCCCTAGGGGACGCCAGATTTCTGCTTCGGCAGGGTTCTGCAAGGGGCAGCGCGAAAGCGCTGTTCCACAAGGCGGCGCTTCGGCGCCGTTTGTATTCGGTTGCTTGAACAGCATGGTTCAGGCGCTGTTGCCCTGGTGGCAATGGTGCAGGAGTCCGGGGGTATAGCTCAGCTGGGAGAGCGCTTGCATGGCATGCAAGAGGTCAGCGGTTCGATCCCGCTTACCTCCACCAATTTCCTTCGGGTTGCGGGTGGTCGCTGTTCAAACAACAATGTCAGTCATCAGTCCCCTTCGTCTAGAGGCCTAGGACACCACCCTTTCACGGTGACTACAGGGGTTCGAATCCCCTAGGGGACGCCAAGCGCGTGAAACGCCCGCAGTGTGCAAGCACTGCGGGCGTTGTTCTTTGCGCGGTGCTCAGGCCTGCGGCATCGCCGATGCCGATGCCGGATGACGGCGACGCCAGGCGCTCAGGCCCACCCAGGCCAGGCCAGCGCACAGCATGGCCCAGGTGCCGGGCTCGGGCACGGCGCTCACCGTCAAGCCGCCCAGCGTGCCCTGGTACTGCCGCAGCAGCGAGGCCTGGCCGCTGGCCAGGTCGATGCGGTAGATGCCGGTGGCCAGGCTCGCATCGTCCAGCGTCAGTGCGGCATAGGCCATGCCATTGCCGGCGATGTCGAAGCCATTGGCGCGCAGCACGTCGATGCCCAGCGCGCCCACATCGGTGATCGTGGGCGTGTTGAAGGCCCCGCTGGCGCGCCGCAGCATGTCGCTCTGGCTGTCGATGTAGTACAGCGCGGTGCTGGCCGGTGCCGGCGGCATCAACGGCATGCTGTTGGTGTAGGCCACGGCGCTGTAGCCGCTGGCGATCTTGTTCGCCGCGTTGCCCACCACGCCGGAGTTCGCGTTGATCGCGAAGTTGTCGCCCGCGCTGCTGACCAGGCGCAGCGAGGTGGCGCCGTTGTAGTCGGCCACCGGGTTGAAGTCGATGCCGTAGCCCCGCGACGCCACGATCACCGGCGCCGACAGGTCGGCACGCCAGGTGGCCATGCCGCTCATGGCGTCGAGCGTGTAGATCTTGTTGGCGGTGCTGACGCCGTAGAGCATGCCGTCGCTGGGCCGGGTGTCCAGGCCCACCAGGCGTTCGCCGGGCATGCTCAGCCCGGTGATGGCGACACGGCTGTCGGCCATGGACTGGGTGTCGATGCGCGCGATCTCGTTGGCGCTGGTCAGGCCGATCAGCGTGATGGCTTGGCTGGCGCCGGCGCACAGCGACAGGATGGCGGCGGCCAGGGTGGCCGGACGGAACAGTGAGCGCAGGGGCATGCGGGGCTCCTTGGGGTGTCCACCCGCCACCGCGGCGGGGGTTCCCAGGCCCTTACGCGGCCCAGCGGCAGTGGATGCGCGCCGGGCCCCCGCGTTCGCGGGGTCAGCCGGTGTTGCGCAGGCCGGCGGCGATGCCGTTGATCGACAGGTGGATGCCGCGCTGCAGGCGCTCGTTGTCCGGCGCCCCGTCCTTGCGGCTGCGATAGCGGCGCATCAGTTCCACCTGCAGGTGGTTCAGCGGATCCAGGTACGGGAAGCGGTGCTCGATCGAGCGTGCGAGCGCCGGGTTGCCCTGCAGGCGCTCGGCCTCACCGGTGATGCGCGACAGCACGCCCGCCGTGCGCTCCCACTCGTCCTTGATGGCCGTGAAGATGCGCTTGCCCAGTCGCTTGTCCTCCACCAGCTCGACGTAGCGCGCGGCGATGCGCAGATCGCTCTTGGCCAGCACCATGTCCATGTTCGACAGCAGGGTGCGGAAGAACGGCCACTGGCGGTGCATCTTCTGCAGTAGTTCCAGCCGCTTGTCGGCCCCGGCGCCGCCGTCGGTGCCCGCCAGGTAGGCCTCGACCGCCGAGCCGAAGCCGCACCAGCCCGGCAGCGCCACGCGGCACTGGCCCCAGCTGAAGCCCCAGGGGATGGCGCGCAGGTCTTCGATGGCGCGCGTGGCCTTGCGGCTGGCCGGACGGCTGCCGATGTTCAGCTCGGCGATCTCGCGGATCGGCGTGGCCGAGAAGAAGTAGTCGGTGAAGCCACCGGTCTCGTAGACCAGCTTGCGGTAGGCGGCGAAGCTGGCGTCGCTGATCTGTGCCGCGGCCTCCAGGAAGGACTTCGGGGCGCCCGCGGTCTGGCCCGGCTTGTGGCTGGTGCTGCCATGCAGCAGCGTGGCCTCCAGCGTGGCGGCCACCAGGGTTTCGAGGTTGCGGCGGCCGATCTCGGGGTGGGCGTACTTGCTGCCGATGACCTCGCCCTGTTCGGTCAGGCGGATCTGCCCGTTCACCGTGCCCGGCGGCTGGGCCAGGATGGCCTGGTAGCTGGGGCCGCCACCACGGCCCACCGTGCCGCCACGGCCATGGAACAGGCGCAGCGTGATGCCGTGTTCGGCGCGCAGCGGCTCGAACAGCGCCACCAGGGCCAGTTCGGCGCGGTACAGCTCCCAGTTGCTGGTGAAGAAGCCACCGTCCTTGTTGCTGTCGCTGTAGCCCAGCATGATGTCCTGCTCGCCGCCGCTGGCGGTGATCAGCGCGGTGATGCCGGGCAGGGCGTAGTACTCGCGCATGATCGGCGCCGCCAGGCGCAGGTCGCCGATGGTTTCGAACAGCGGCACCACGATCAGCGCACTGCGTGCGCCGGCGTCCAGCGTGCCGGTCATCAGGCCGCATTCCTTCAGCAGCAGCAGCAGCTCCAGCAGGTCGCTGACGCTCTCTGTGTGGCTGATGATGCAGTGGCGCAGTGCCTCGCGGCCATAGCGCGCCAGCATCTCGCGCGCGGTCTCGAAGATGGCCAGCTCGCCGCGGGTGAGTTCGCCATAGTCGGCGCCGTGCACGCGCAGCGGCCGCGCGTCGTTGAGCAGCTGCAGCAGCAGCGCGCGCTTGGCGGCCTCGTCCAGCGACGAGTAGTCGGGGTGCAGCCGCGCGGTGGCCAGCAGCTCGGCCAGCACGGCCTCGTGCTTGTCGCTGCTCTGGCGCAGGTCGAGTGTGGCCAGGTGGAAGCCGAACACCTGCACCGCGCGCATCAGCGGCGCCAGGCGGGGCGCCACCAGCGCCTGGGCGTGGTGGGCCTTCAGGCTGGCCTCGATGACGCGCAGGTCGGCCAGGAACTCGTCGGGGCCGGCATACGGGTTCTGCGGCGGCACCGCGTGGCGCAGCGCCTCGGTGCCGGTCAGTGCATGCAGGCTGGCGGCCAGGCGGGCGTAGATGCCGATCAGCGCGCGGCGGTAGGGCTCGTCCTCGCGGTGCGGGTTGGCATCGGGCGAGGCCTCGGCCAGGGCCTTCATCTCGGGTGTCACGCCGGCCAGCATCTGGCTGATCGACAGCTCGGCGCCCAGTGCATGCACCTCGGTCAGGTAAAAGCGCAGCGCCACCTCGCTCTGCTTGGCCAGGGCCATGCGCATCGTGTCGGCGGTGACGTTGGGGTTGCCGTCGCGGTCGCCGCCGATCCACTGGCCCATGCGCAGGAAGCTGGGCACGCTGTGGCCGTGCAGGTGCTGCTCCAGCTCGCGGTACAGGCGCGGGATCTGGCGCAGGAAGGTGCTCTGGTAGTAGCTGAGCGCGTTCTCGATCTCGTCGGCCACGGTCAGCTTGGTGTAGCGCAGCATGCGCGTCTGCCACAGCTGCGTGACGCGGGCGCGCAGCAGGGCCTCGTTGTCGGCACGTTCACGCTCGGTCGGCAGTTCGTCGCGCTGGCCCACCAGCTCGGCCACCGCGCGCTCGGCATCCAGGATGCTTTTGCGCTGCACCTCGGTGGGGTGGGCGGTGAGCACCGGGGCGATGTAGGCGTGGTCGAGCATCTGCGCCACGTCGGCGGCGCGGATGTCGGCGCGGTGCAGGCGCTCGAAGGTCACGGCCAGCGAGCCTTCCTGCAGGTGGCCCTGGCGCTCGTGGTGCACGCGGCGGCGCACATGGTGGCGGTCTTCGGCGATGTTGGCCAGGTGCGAGAAGTAGCTGAAGGCGCGGATCACGCTCACTGTCTGGTCGGCCGACAGGTTCTTCAGCAGCCGGTCGAGCACGCGGCCGGCCGAAGCGTCCTTCTTCAGGCGGTAGGCCACCGACAGCCGGCGCACCCGCTCGATCAGCTCGAAGGCCTCGGTTCCCTCCTGCTCACGGATCACGTCGCCCAGGATGCGGCCGAGTAACCGGATATCCTCGACCAGCGGCTTGTTCTTCTCGGCGGCGTCGCGAATGTCGTCGCGCTGCTGGGATTCCGAGGGGTTCTTGCTGGATCGGCGGGGTGCTGCGGCGCGGGGCATGGACGTTCTCCGTGTGTCTCTGACGATGTAACCAAATTACCCATCGACAGGCGGTCGGCCGGATCGTACCAGCGCGCGCGCCGCGCGTCATGGGCGGCCGTCGGCACGCCCGCGTTGCGCGGTCGCGCAGCGTGCAAGCGGCGTGCCCGCGCCCGCGCGCCGGGCTGCGCCAAAGCGGTGCGCGGCGATAATCCGCGGCACGATGACCCAGCCCACCCTGATCGCCACCCGAGAAAGCCGCCTTGCCCTGTGGCAGGCCGAACATGTGCGCGCGCTGCTCGGCCAGCGCTTCGGCCTTGCCGTCGAGCTGCTGGGCATGACCACCCGCGGCGACCAGATCCTCGACCGCTCGCTCAGCAAGGTGGGCGGCAAGGGCCTGTTCGTGAAGGAGCTGGAGGTGGCGCTGGAGGAGGGGCGCGCCCACCTGGCCGTGCACTCGCTGAAGGACGTGCCGATGGAGCTGCCCGACGGCTTCGTGCTGGCCGCCGTGCTCGAGCGCGAAGACCCGCGCGACGCCTTCGTCTCCAGCCGCTACGCCAGCGTGGCCGAGCTGCCGCCGGGCGCGGTGGTGGGCACCAGCAGCCTGCGGCGCGTGGTGCAGCTGCTGACCCTGCGGCCCGACCTGCGCATCGAGCCGCTGCGCGGCAACCTCGACACGCGCCTGCGCAAGCTCGACGAAGGCGGCTACGACGCCATCGTGCTGGCCGCCGCCGGCCTGAAGCGCCTGGGCCTGGGCGAGCGCATCCGCGCCACCTTCGATCCGGCCGACATGATCCCCGCCGCCGGCCAGGGCGCGCTGGGCATCGAGGTGCGCGCCGACGCCACCACGCTGCGCGCCCAGCTGGGCGAGCTGACGCACCAGCCCACCTGGCTGGCGGCGCATGCCGAACGTGCGGTCTCGCGCGCGCTGGGCGGCAGCTGCAGCATGCCGCTGGCCGCCCACGCCACCTGGCAGGGCGACACGCTGACCATCAATGCCGCGCTGGGTTCGGCCAGCGAGCCCACGCGCCCGCTGCTGCGCACCCGCATCTCGGCCACGCCGCTGGCCGCGGCCGATGCGACGGCAGCCGCCGCCGCGCTGGGCGAGGCGGCGGCGGCCCGCCTGCGGGCGCAGGGCGCCGAGGCCTACCTGGCCGCGCCAGCGGCCTGAGCGGACGGCGCGGCCGGATCACGGGGCGATTGCATGCGCCACGCCAGCGGTGCGCTGCGCTGCGTGCTCGTCACCCGGCCGCAACCGCAGGCCGACGAGTGGGTGGGCCGGCTGCAGGCGCTGGGCCTGCCGGCCAGCGCGCTGCCGCTGCTGGCGATCGGCGACGCGCCCGACGCCGCGGCCGTGCGGGCGGCCTGGGCCACGGTGCCGTCACGCACGCTGGTGATGTTCGTCAGCCCCAGCGCGGTGGAGCGCTTCTTCGCGCAGCGCCCGGACGCTGCGGTGTGGCCCGCCACGGTGTGGGCGGGCAGCACCGGCCCGGGCACGGCGCGGGCGCTGCGCACGGCCGGCGTGCCGGCAGCGGCCATCGTGTCGCCCCCTGAGGCCGACGGCCGCTTCGATTCCGAAGCCCTGTGGCGCTGCCTGCAGCCGCGCCGAGACTGGCAGGGCGGATCGGCGCTGATCGT
The DNA here is from genome assembly GCF_038066595.1 of Pseudaquabacterium inlustre. Lineage (NCBI taxonomy): Bacteria > Pseudomonadati > Pseudomonadota > Betaproteobacteria > Burkholderiales > Sphaerotilaceae > Pseudaquabacterium > Pseudaquabacterium inlustre. The sequence goes on along the minus strand of NZ_JBBUTH010000001.1, from coordinate 405,971 downwards.
GCGGGGCGAGGGCGGGCGCGACTGGCTGGCCGACACGCTGCGCGCCGCCGGCGCCCAGGTCGCCTTCGTCGAGGCCTACCGCCGGGGCGCCCCGGTGCTGGATGCCGCGCAGCAGGCCCGACTGGCCGTCGCCCTCGACCGGCCGGCCGCCCATGCCTGGTTGTTCAGCAGCAGCGAGGCCGTGGGCCACCTGCCGCAGCTGGCCCCTGGGGCCGACTGGTCGACCTCGCTGGCGCTGGCTACGCACCCGCGCATTGCGGCCTCGGCGCAGGCGCTGGGCTTCGGCCTGGTGCGGCAGGTGTCACCATCGCCCGAGGCCGTGGCGGACGCGCTGGCGGGCCCGGCCGACGGATCCGTGCCCCAGGCCTGAGTGGGGTGCCGGCTGGCCCGGCGTCGCAGGGGGCGGTCGATACAATGACCGCGATGGTGAATGACGCCGACACCCCAGCCGACCACGTGCGCCCCGAGGCGTCCACCGCCGCCGTGACACCGGCCACGCCGTCCGCGGCCGGCCCGGCATCGGCGCCCGCTGCCGCTGCCTCAGCCATTGCCGCGGCACCCGCCTTGCCAGGCTGGGTGCTGCCCACCGGTGCCGCCGTTGGCGCCATGGCCGTGGCGGCGCTGACCCTGGCCCTGCTGGGCCAGCAGCGCGTGAAGGCGCTCGAGCAGGAGCTGGTGCGCCGCCAGCAGGACAGCCAGGGCCAGGCCGTCGAAGCGCGGGCGCTGGCGCGCCAGTCGCTGGACACGGTGCAGGCCGTCGAATCGAAGATCGCCTTGCTGGATGCCCGCGTCAGCGAAACCGCCATGCAGCGCGGCCAGCTGGAGGAGTTGATCCAGCAGCTGTCGCGCTCGCGTGACGAGAACGCGCTGGCCGACATCGATGCCGCGCTGCGCGTGGCCGTGCAGCAGGGCGCCATCACTGGCAGCGCCGAGCCGCTGACCGCCGCGCTGCGCCAGGCCGAGGAACGACTGGCGCGCATGAACCAGCCGCGCCTGGAGCGCGTGCGCCGTGCCATCGCCCGCGACCTCGACCGCGTGCGCGCCGTCGCCGTGACCGACATCGCCGGCCTGACCATCCGCCTGGACGAGGCCATCCGCACCGTGGACGAGTTGCCGCTCACCGCGCAGATCGAGCGCCGGAACGCCGCGGCGGCCGCGGCAATCGGCGCGGGCACGGCGGCTTCGGCGCCGGCCAAGGGGGCGGCCGCTGCCGGCCGCGCGGCATCGGCCGCCGCCTCGGCGCCCGAACCGGTGTGGACACAGTGGTGGCCCACGCTGCGCGACGGCTGGCTGACCGTCACCGGCCGCATCTGGCAGGAGGTGCGCGGCCTCGTGCGCGTGACCCGCATCGACGCGCCCGAGGCCATGCTGGTGGCGCCCGAGCAGGCCTGGTTCCTGCGCGAGAACCTGAAGCTGCGCCTGCTGAACGCCCGGCTGGCGCTGCTGTCGCGCCAGTTCGACACCGCGCAGAGCGATCTGCGCGATGCGCTGAACTCGCTGGACCGCTACTTCGACCACAGCGCGCGCCGCGTCACGCTGACCAGCGAGACCGTGCGCCAGGTGGCCGGGCAGGCGCGCCAGCTGAACCTGCCGCGTCCCGATGAAACCCTGGCGGCCCTGGCCGCGGCCCAGGCCGGGCGCTGAGCCCGGTCTGCACCCCGAAGGCGCCTGACACCGATGCGCACCGTCATCTGGCTCGTCCTGCTGTTCGTCGTGGCCGTGGTGGCCGCGCTGACGCTGGGCGACAACAACGGCCTGGCCTCGTTCTACTGGAGCGGCTGGCGGCTCGACCTGTCGCTGAACTTCTTCCTGCTGGCCGCGCTGGGCATCGGCTTCGTGGTCGTCTCGGCCATGCAGGCCATCGATGCCCTGGTGGGCCTGCCTGCCCGCGCGCGCGAGTGGCGTGCACTGCAGCGCGAGCGCGCCGCGCAGTCGGCCATGCGCGAGGCGCTGACCGAGTACTTCGCCGGCCGCTACAGCCGGGCGCACAAGGCCGCGCAGCGCGCCATCGCCATCCGCGACGAGGTGGAGGTGCTGCACGACGACCACGAGTTCCTGGTGCTGGCGCATGTGATCGCCGCCGGCGGCCTGCACCGCCTGCAGGACCGCGGCCGCCGCGACGAGATGCTGCAGCGCGCCTTCCGCCTGGTGCGCAAGCTGGGCCCCAGCGCGGCCGATGACGGCGCGCGCCTGCTGGCCGCCGAGTGGGCGTTGGACGACCGCGACGGTCCGCGTGCCGAGGCCCTGCTGGCCGAGTTGCAGCCGGGCGTGGCGCGCCGCACCCAGGCGCTGCGCCTGAAGCTGCAGGCCGCGCGCATCAGCCGCCGCCCGCTGGAGGCGCTGCATACCGCGCGCCTGCTGGCCAACCACCAGGCCTTCACCGCCACGGCGGCACAGGCCCTGCTGCGCGCGCTGGCCTTCGAGGCGCTGGACGACGCACACGATGCCGACCAGCTGCGCCGCACCTGGCAGCAGTTCGACACCGCCGACCAGCGCGATGCCTTCGTGGCCGGCCGTGCCGCGCGCCGCATCGCCGCGCTGGGGGCGCCCGAGGATGCCCGCCTGTGGCTGCGTCCGTTCTGGGACCGGCTGGAGACGCTGGGCACCGACGGCCGCGCCCAGGTGGCGCTGGCGCTGGTGGATGCGGTGGCCGGCATCGGCCCCGACTGGCTGCCGCGGCTCGAGGCGGCGCAGCGCGCGCATGCGTCGGAATCGGCGGTGCAGGCCGCCGCCGGCGCGGTGTTCGCCGAGCGCCAGCTGTGGGGCAAGGCGCGCCGTCCGCTGGAGCAGGCCGCCACCGACGCCGCACTGGAGTCGCGTGCGCGCCGCCAGGCCTGGCGCACGCTGGCCCACCTGGCCACCGAGGAGGGCGACGAGGAGCGGGCCAACACCTGCCACCGCGCCGCGGCGGCCATCGATTGACGAAATCTGCGTGAACTTGCCAGCCTGGCAAAAAACGCTGTATACTGCGAGGCTTCGCGGCTGTAGCTCAGTTGGATAGAGTACTTGGCTACGAACCAAGGGGTCGTGGGTTCGAATCCTGCCAGCCGCGCCATCCAAATCAACGGGTTACGAGAGTGATCTCGTAACCCGTTGTCCTCTCCAAGAGGTTTCGTTTCAGAAGATCAGTTGTTCAAAAATTTGCGGCTGTAGCTCAGTTGGATAGAGTACTTGGCTACGAACCAAGGGGTCGTGGGTTCGAATCCTGCCAGCCGCGCCAGATGTCCGGGTCTCCCCGGTGCTGGATCAACGGGTCAGATGCCTTGCGCATCTGACCCGTTTTTCTTTGCGGCCGCCGGTCAGGCCAGCGCACCGGCGCCGGGCCCGAAGCCGTAGCCGTCCATGCCCAGGCAGCCGTAGGTGATGCTGTCGTGCAGCCGGGTGGCGGGCACGCGGCCGGCGGCACCCGCGGCCACGTAGAAGGGCAGCAGGTGCTCGTCGGTGGGGTGCATCAGGGCCGCATGCGGGGCCTGGCGCCGGTAGTCGAGCAGGGCGTCCCAATCGGCTGCGGCGCTGCGCTCGGCGAACCAGCCGCGGAACGCGGCGCTCTCGGGCATCTCGGCGGCGTCCAGCGGCGGCATGCCGCCCGAGCGCGAGGCGAACACCAGGCGCAGGTTGTGCGTGATGCTGCCGCTGCCGTAGACCAGCACGCCCTCGGCGGCCAGCGGCGCCAGCGCCTGGCCCAGCGCGAACAGCCGCGCGGGGCTCCAGTCGGGCGGAAAGCCCAGCGGCAGCACCGGGATGTCGGCCTGCGGCCAGGCAAAGCGCAGCGGCGCCCAGATGCCATGGTCGAGGCCGCCCTCGGGCACCACATGCGCCGGCAGCCCGGCGGTCTTCAGCAGCCCGGCCACGCGCTGGGCCAGCACCGGCTCGCCCGGGGCGTCGTAGCGCAGGCGGTACAGCGGCTCGGGGAAGCCGGAGAAGTCGTGCACCGTGGTGTGGCGCGCGGCGGCCAGCAGCACCGGCTCGCGCGTCAGCGTGTGCGCCGAGACCGCCAGGATGGCCCGCGGGCGGCCCACGCTGGCGTCGATGCGTGCGCCCAGCGCCTGCCAGAACGGACCGGCCACGCCGGGCTCCAGCGCGGTCATCGGCGAGCCGTGGCTCAGGTAGATCGGGGCGATGGCCGTCGTGGGGCCGGCCAGTCGGGTGGGTGTGGTGGCAGTGGCGGTGTCCATGCGGCCATTACAGCAGCGCGCCCGGTGGCCGCCGTTCGAAGGTGCTGCATGCGGGGTTCAATCGCCACGATGCCGGCAGTTGCCATGGCGCTGGTGTACCGTGCCGGCCATGCCCCGTGAACTGTCGACCCCGATGCGCCGCCTGCCTGTCTCCACCCTGGCGCTGGCCTGGCGCCAGACCTGGCGCGACGCCCGCGCCGGCGAGTTGCGCCTGCTGCTGGTGGCCGTGGTGCTGGCCGTGGCAGCGCTGACGGCCGTGGGCTTCTTCGCCAACCGGCTCGATGGGGCGCTGGCGCGCGATGCCATGCAATTGCTCGGCGGCGATGCCGTGGTGGCCAGCGACCAGCCGCTGCCGCCCGAGTTCGCGGCCAAGGCCCGGACGCTGGGCCTGCGCGTGGCCAGCAACGCCAGCTTTCCCAGCATGGCCCGGGCCACCGACGACCAGGGTGGCGGCGTGCGCCTGGCGGCCATCAAGGCGGTGTCCGAAGGCTATCCGCTGCGTGGCGTGCTGCGCACCCGCAGTGCGGCCGAGGGGCCGGTGGCCGCGGTCACGCAAGGGCCGCCGCGCGGCCGCGTGTGGGTGGATCCGGCGCTGCTGGATGTGCTGCAGCTCCACCTCGGCGATGCGCTGCTGTTGGGGGACAGCCGCTTCACCATCGACCGCCTGATCGTGCAGGAACCCGACCGCGGCACCGGCTTCGCCACCTTCGCGCCGCGCGTGATGCTGCATGCCGACGACCTGGACGCCACCGGCCTGGTGCAGCCGGCCAGCCGCGTGACCTGGCGCCTGGCCGTGGCGGCTGCGGCCAGCCCGGCGCGCGGCGACCGTGGCGTGGCCGATCCCGGCGTGCGCGAGTTCGTGCGCTGGGCCGAGGGCCAGGTGGCCACGGCCAGGCTGCGCGGTGTGCGCATCGAGTCCATCGACGCCGGCCAGCCGGCCATGCGCCAGACGCTGGACCGCGCGCAGCGCTTCCTGAACCTGGTGGCCCTGCTGGCGGCGCTGCTGGCGGCGGTGGCGGTGGCCATCGCGGCGCGCGACTTCGCCCAGCGCCACCTGGACGACTGCGCCATGCTGCGCGTGCTGGGCGCGCCGCAGCGCGCCATCGCCGGCGCCTATGCGCTCGAGTTCGGCGCCGTGGGCGTGGTGGCCAGCGCGGTCGGCGTGGCGCTGGGCTTCGCGGTGCACTTCGTCTTCGTCACGCTGCTGGCCGGGCTGTTCGACACCCAGCTGCCGCCGCCCGACGCGCGGCCGGCGCTGTTCGGCCTGGGCGTGGGCCTGATGCTGCTGATGGCCTTCGGCCTGCCGCCGGTGCTGCAACTGGCCCGGGTGCCGCCGCTGCGCGTGATCCGGCGCGACGTGGGCGGCCTGCGCCCGGCTTCGCTGGGCGTGCTGGCGGCGGGCACGGCGGGCTTCGCGGCGCTGCTGCTGGCAGCCTCGAGCGACCTGACCATGGGCGCCATCGCGGTGGGCGGCTTCGCGGTGGCGGTGGGCCTGTTCGCGCTGCTGGCCTGGGTGGCGGTGTGGGTGCTGCGCCGCGCCGTGGCCGACAGCGCGCCGCGCTGGTGGATGCTGGGCGCCAGCGCGCCGCGCTGGCTGGTGCTGGCCACGCGACAGCTGTCGGCGCGGCCGGCCTTCGTGGTGCTGCAGGTCTCGGCCCTGTCGGTCGGCCTGCTGGCCCTGGTGCTGCTGGTGCTGCTGCGCACCGACCTGATCTCGGCCTGGCGCCGCGCCACGCCGGTGGACGCGCCCAACCGCTTCGTCATCAACCTGCAGCCCGAGCAGGGCGAGGCCTTCCAGGCCGCGCTGAAGACGGCCGGCGTCACGCGCTACGACTGGTACCCGATGATCCGCGGCCGACTGGTGGCCATCAACGGCCGCGAGGTGGCGCCCGGCCAGTACGCCGACGACCGCGCCCAGCGCCTGGTCGAGCGCGAGTTCAACCTCAGCCACGACGCCCGGCTGCCCGCGCACAACCAGCTGAGCGCCGGCGCCTGGGTGCCCGAGCAGGCCGACGGCCTGAGCGTGGAGGTCGGCCTGGCGCAGACCCTGGGGCTGAAGCTGGGCGACCGGCTGCGCTTCGACATCGCCGGCCAGCCGCGCGAGGGCCGCATCACCAGCCTGCGCAAGGTGGACTGGGGCTCGATGCGGGTGAACTTCTTCGTGATGTTCCCGCTGTCGCGCATGGACGGCGTGCCCAGCACCTACATCAGCGCATTCCGTGCGCCCGATGCGGCCGCCGCCCCCGGCTTCGACCGGGCGCTGGCGCGGCAGTTTCCGAACCTGACCAATGTCGACCTCACCGCCTCGCTGGCCCAGGTGCAGCAGGTGCTGGACCAGGTGATCCGGGCGGTGGAGGTGTTGTTCGGCTTCACGCTGGCGGCCGGCGTGGTGGTGCTGTTCGCCGCGGTGACGGCCACGCGCGAGAGTCGCGCGCGCGAGTACGCCGTGATGCGCGCGGTGGGCGCCGGCAGCACGCTGTTGCGCCGGGTGCAGCGCGCCGAGCTGCTGGGCGTGGGCGCGCTGGCCGGGCTGCTGGCCTCGCTGGCCGCCGTGGTGCTGGGCGGGCTGCTGGCCCAGCGCGTGTTCGAGTTCGTCTGGACGCCTGCGCCCTGGGTGCCGCTGGCCGGCCTGGCGGCCGGCGCGCTGCTGGCCTGGGCCGCCGGCTGGTGGGGCCTGCGCGAGGTGCTGCGCCGCCCCGTGATGCACACGCTGCGCCAGGCCGCCGATTGAGCGCAGGGCCTGAACCCGGCGGCGCCGCCTGGGGCGTGCGTCAACTCACCTTGAAGGTGCTCACCACCTCGGTCAGTCGGTGCGCCTGCTCGCGCAGGCTCTCGGCGGCGGCGGCGCTTTCTTCCACCAGCGCGGCGTTCTGCTGCGTCATCTGGTCGAGGTTGCCGATGGCGCCATTGACCTGACCGAAGCCGCTGCTCTGCTCGCCGGCGGCGGCGCTGATCTCGCCGATGATGTCGGTGACGCGCGAGACGCTGCTGACGATGTCGCGCATCGTGCTGCCGGCGTCCTGCACCAGGCGCGAGCCCGAGTCCACCTTCTCGACGCTGGCGCCGATCAGGCTCTTGATCTCGCGCGCCGCCTCGGCGCTGCGCTGCGCCAGGCTGCGCACCTCGCCGGCCACCACCGCGAAGCCGCGGCCCTGCTCGCCGGCGCGCGCGGCTTCCACCGCGGCGTTCAGCGCCAGGATGTTGGTCTGGAAGGCGATGCCGTCGATGGTGCCGATGATGTCGGCGATCTTCTTGGACGCGTGGTTGATCTCGTCCATCGTGCTGACCACCTGCTGCACCACCTCGCCGCCGCGCTGGGCCACGCTTTGCGCGCTGGCGGCCAGCTGGTTGGCCTGGGCGGCCGAGTCGGCGCTCTGGCGCACGGTGCCGGTCAGCTGCTCGATCGAGCTGGCGGTCTGCTGCAGGTTGCTGGCCGCCTGCTCGGTGCGGTGGCTCAGGTCCTGGTTGCCGCTGGCCACCTCGTTGCTGGCCGTGCCGATCGATTCGGCGGCCTGGCGCACGCGCTGGATGGTGCTGGCCAGGTTCTCGCGCATCGCTTCCACCTGCTGCATCAGGCGGCCGATCTCGTCGTGGCGGTCCACCCGCACGGCATGGGTCAGGTCGCCCTGGGCCACGGCTTCCAGGTGCTGGCCCAGATCGGCCAGCGGGCGCGACACGCCGTTGCGCAGCAGCCAGGCCATGCCCAGGCCCAGCACCACGGCCGCGCCGACGAACAAGGCCACGAAGGGCAGCATGGCCGCGTAATGCGGGCGCATGGCCTCGGTGTCGCTCACCTCGGCCACCAGCCACCAGCCCGAGCCCGGCGCCTTGCGCACCACGGCCCAGCGGTTGTCGCCGGCGGCCAGCAGCGGCACCGGCAGCGCCTGGGGTCCGCTGTCGGCACCGGCGGCCGCCAGCATGGCCAGCGACTTCTCGGCGCCCGGCCAGGCTTCGGTCACCTTCTTGCCGCGCAGCGTCGGGTGGGCCACGAACACCGCGTCGGCGGGGGCCTTCTTCGGGTCGATCACGGCCAGACCGCCGGTGTCGTAGAGCTTGCCCTCGGCCACCATCTTGTCCAGCGTGGCCTGGAAGGCCGACAGGTCGAAGCCGATGAACAGGATGCCCGCCACCTGGCCGGCGCCATCCTTCACCGCCTGGTAGCGGGTCATGTAGTGCTTGCCGAACAGGAAGGCGCGGCCGGTGTAGCTGTCACCGGCCATCATCTTCTTGAAGGCCGGGTGGCCGCTGCCGAGCATCGTGCCCATCGCGCGGTCGCCGTTCTCCTTCTTCAGCGAGGTGGTGATGCGCACGAAGTCATCGCCCTTGCGCGCGAAGATCGTGGCCACGCCGCCGGTGCTGGCGGCGAACTTGTCCACCGCCGTGAAGCTGCCGTTGAGCTTCTCGCCGGCGTTGCGCAGCTCGCCCGAGGCGGCATCCAGGCTGAAGTCCTTGGCAAAGCCTTCAGCAAAGCTGGTGTAGAAGCGTTCGGTCACCTGGCGGGCGGCCTCGTCGAAGGCCTCCAGCGACTGCGCCGCCGCATGGGCGCGCTCGGAAGCCAGGCGTTCAACGTGGCCGCGGGTCTCGTGCGCGGTGGCCCAGGCCATCACGGCGCAGATGCCGAGCATCACCGCGGCGATGGCCCCGGCGGCACCCAGCGAGATGCGTCGGGCCAGGGACGAACCGCCGGAAGGGCGGCCAGGGAGGGAAAGGGAGGCGTGCATCGCTGGGGCTCCGTGGGCGTGTGCCGCGGGGTTCAGAAGGTTTCCCAGTCGTCGTCGGAGACGGCGCGACTGGCGGGGGCGGTGCTGCGCGCGCTGCTGTCACGGGCCTGGCCGATGGCGGCCTGCGCCACGTCGGCGGGACGGGCCGGGGCCGCGGTCGGGGCCGGCGTGGCCGGGCGGGCCGGCGCCGGGCTCGGCGTGCGCGTGGCCGTGGCAGTGGCCGTGGCCGTGGCCTGAGCGCTGCCGGCGCTGGCCAGGCTGCTGGCGGGCCGGTTGGCGGCCGGCCGCGGCGCGGCGACCGCGTGGCTGGCGCGGGCCGTGCTGCCGTTGACCTTGAAGGTGCTCACCACCTCGGCCAGGCGGTGGGCCTGCTCGCGCAGGCTCTCGGCGGCGGCGGCGCTTTCCTCCACCAGCGCGGCGTTCTGCTGCGTCATCTGGTCGAGGTTGCTCACCGCGCTGTTGACCAGGCCGATGCCCGAGCTCTGCTCGCCGGCGGCTGCGCTGATCTCGCCGATGATGTCGGTGACGCGCGAGACGCTGGTGACGATCTCGCTCATCGTGCTGCCGGCGTCCTGCACCAGGCGCGAGCCCGATTCCACCTTCTCGACGCTGGCGCCGATCAGGCTCTTGATCTCGCGCGCGGCCTCGGCGCTGCGCTGGGCCAGGCTGCGCACCTCGCCGGCCACCACCGCGAAGCCGCGGCCCTGTTCGCCGGCGCGGGCGGCTTCCACCGCCGCGTTCAGCGCCAGGATGTTGGTCTGGAAGGCGATGCCGTCGATGGTGCCGATGATGTCGGAGATCTTCTTCGACGCGTGGTTGATCTCGTCCATCGTGCTGACCACCTGGCTCACCACCTCGCCGCCGCGCTGCGCCACGTTCTGGGCGCTGGCGGCCAGCTGGTTGGCCTGGGCGGCGGAGTCGGCGCTCTGGCGCACGGTGCCGGTCAGCTCCTCGATCGAGCTGGCGGTCTGCTGCAGGTTGCTGGCAGCCTGCTCGGTGCGCTGGCTCAGGTCCTGGTTGCCGCTGGCCACCTCGGTGCTGGCCACCTGGATCGATTCGGCCACCTGCTGCACCTCGCCCACCACGCGCTGCAGTGCGTCGCGCATGTGGGCCAGCGAGTTCATCACCTCGCCGATCTCGTCATGGCGGCTGGTGTCGATGTTGACGGTCAGGTCGCCCTCGCCGATGCGGTGCGCGGTGTCGGCCAGTTCCTTCATCGGGCGGGCGATGGCGCGCACGGTCAGCAGGGCGCCGATGGCCATGCCGGCCACCACCACCAGCATCACGCCGACGACGGCCCACACGGTGCGCATGCGGTCGCGGCCGGTGGCCTCGCGCAGCGCGTTGCTGCGCGTCTGCTGCAGCGTCAGGAAGGCGGTCTGGGCGGCGGTGTAGGCCTCCACCTTGGGCCGCATCTTGCTGTCCAGCGCCGCGGTGGCCTCCTCGTGCTTGCCGTCGGCCTTGAGCTTGCGCACCTCGTCGCGCGCGGCGATGTAGGCCTTGCGCGTCTCGGCCACCTTGGCCAGCGCGTCCTTCTCTTCCGGGGTGTCGGCCAGCGATTCGATGCGCTTTTGCAATTCGCTGATCTTGGCCGTCGTGGCCTCGATCTGCGGCTTCAGCGCGGCCGCCACCTTGGGGTCGTCACCCTGCACGCTGGCCAGCGTGCGGACGATGTTCGATGCCGTGAGGCCGCGCCAGTCCGAGGCGTCCTCCAGCTTGGTCTGCTGCGCGGCCTGCTGCGCATTCGATTCGGCGATGTTGCTCTGCGTGCGCACGGCCATCAGACCGGCCAGCGCCACCACCACGGTGAGCTGGACGATGGTGGGCAACCACAGGCGGGTGGAGAGTTTCATCTGCATCTGGGAACTCCCGGGCGAGAAGACAGGTTCGAAGGGGTCTCGGGCGATCGACTGGCGCAGGCGCGTACCCGACTCGCTGGGGGGATCGCGCCGGCGCTCAGGTGGCGGCTTGCTCCAGCAGGCCCATGTCGGCACTGCCCATCAGCGCCTCGATGTCCATCAGGATCAGCATGCGCTCGTTGACGCTGGCGATGCCGGTGATGAAGGCGGCATCGACCGAGGTGCCCATGGCCGGGGCCGGGCGGATGCTGTCGCCCGCCAGCTCCAGCACGTCGGACACCGAGTCCACCACCGCGCCCACCACCCGGCCGCGCAGGTTCAGCACGATGACCACGGTGAACGGCGTGTAGTCGGCGCTGTCGCAGCCCAGCTTCAGGCGCAGGTCGACGATGGGCACGATCACGCCACGCAGGTTGACCACGCCCTTCAGGAACGAGGGCGCGTTGGCGATGCGCGTGGGCTGCTCGTACGAGCGGATCTCCTGCACGCGCAGGATGTCGATGCCGTATTCCTCGGCGCCGAGGCGGAAGGTGAGGTACTCGCCGTTGTGCGCCTGCAGCGTGGCAGCGCGCTGGCCGGCGGCCTCGATGGCGCGCTGGGCCTCGTGGCGGGCCACGGCGGCGGCGTCGGTGATCATGTCCATGGCGTGCGTTCTCCAGTCGGGGGCGGTAGGTGCGGGCGCGCTGGCTTGCGGGCCTGTCGGGGTTATCGGCGGGGTCTGGCGCCGGTTGAGGCGTGGCCGGTGCCGCAGGCGGCCTGGCCGCGCGGCGGGCACCGGTGGTCGTGAATCAATGCACGCTCTCGATGCGGAAGCGGCCGACGATGCCGGTCAGCGCCTTGGCCTGGTCGGACAGGCTCTCGGCTGCGGCGGCGGTCTGCTCCACCAGCGAGGCGTTCTGCTGCGTCATGCGGTCCAGCCCGGTGACGGCGCCGCTGACCTCGCCGATGCCCTGGCTCTGCGCGTCGGCCGAGGTGGTGACCTCGGCGATGATGCGGCTGACGCGCTGCACCGAATCGACGATCTCGTCCATCGTGCGGCCGGCCTCGCGCACCTGCTCGGCACCGGCCGACACGCGCTCCACCGAGGCGCCGATCAGGCTCTTGATCTCGCGTGCGGCCTCGGCGCTGCGCTGCGCCAGGCTGCGCACCTCGCCGGCCACCACGGCGAAGCCGCGGCCCTGTTCACCGGCGCGGGCGGCTTCCACCGCCGCGTTCAGCGCCAGGATGTTGGTCTGGAAGGCGATGCCGTCGATCACGCCGGTGATGTCGGCGATGCGGCTGGAGGCGCTGTGGATCTGGTCCATCGTGGCCACCACCTGCTGCACCACCGAGCCGCCGCGCTGGGCCACGTCCTGCGCCGACTGCGCCAGCGCGCTGGCCTGGCCGGACGACTCGGCGCTCTGGCGCACCGAATCGGTGATCTGCTCCAGCGACGAGGCGGCCTGCTGCAGGCTGCTGGCGGCCTGCTCGGTGCGGCCGCTGAGGTCCAGGTTGCCGGCCGCCATCTCGCCCGACGAGCGCTGGATGCTGCCCGAGGCGTCGCGCAGTTCGCCCACCAGGGTGCGCAGCGCGTCCTGCATCGAGGCCAGGCCGCGCAGCAGGTCGGCGGCCTCGTCACTGCCCTCGGCCACGATGCGCTGGGTCAGGTCGCCCGAGGCGATGGCCTGGGCCACCGCACGCGCCTGCACGATGGGGCCGGTGATCGATTGCGAGTTCAGCAGCGTGGTCGGCACCACCACCAGCACCACCATCGCCAGCACGCCGACGAACAGCACCGTGGTGCGCTGCAGCTCGTCGTCGAATTGCTGTTGCGTGGCCTTGGCTTCCTTGTCGAGGATCACGGTGATGGCCTCCATCTCCGCCTCCATCGTCTGGAAGTGGTGCTTGGCGCGCGCCAGCATGCGGTCGGCGGTGCGGGCGTTGTCGTAGTTGCCGGCCTGCAGCGTGTCGAACACCGGTTTGGACGCGGTGGCGTACTCCTCGATGGCCTTGAGCGCCGCTCGCGCATGCGGGTTGTCGGCGTCGTCCTCGCCTTCCAGCAGCTTGCCCAGCTGGCTCTTCAGCGCCTCGACGGTCTGCTGCCAGGACTTGCGGTCGCGCGCCACCGCCTCGCCGTCCTCGTAGTGGATCACCGCGTCCTGCTCGAAGCGGCGCACCTGGGCCAGCGTGAAGCGGGCATCGGCCACCGCCCGCTGCTCGGCCATCGAGTGGTGCACCATGTCCTGGTTCAGCACGCCCAGGTTCCGGCCGCCCAGCAGGCCGGCCAAGCCGACCAGCCCGAACAGCCCCAGCACCACGGCAATCGCCGCGCGCATGCGGAACCGGATCGAGTAGCCGCGCATCCATTGCATCGCCGAATTCATCACCGCGCTCCGCAGGGTGGGGGTACTGCCAGAAAGATATCGGTCGGCCGGGCGCGGATACGGCGGGCGCAGGCGGACCGGGTCAGGCATCCGGCGCAGCGGCCGGCACGGGGCCGGCCGCTGCGCAGGGGATCAAAAGGTTTCCCAGTCGGCGTCGGCCGTGCTGCTGGCCGCGGGCGCCGGGGCCGGGCGAGGTGCCGCCACCGGGGCCGGTGCCGGACGCGGTGCGGCGGCCTTGGGGGCCTGCAGCGCCGGGGCCGGGCGCGCGGCCGGCGCGCTGTGCAGCACCGGGGCGGCCGCCGGTGCGCGCACCGGGCTGGCGGCCGGCGGCATGGCCGGCGCGGCGGCGCCATCGGCGCGGAAGGTGGCCACCATGCTGGCCAGGCGGTCGGCCTGCGACTTCAGGCTCTCGGCGGCGGCAGCGCTCTGCTCCACCAGCGCGGCGTTCTGCTGCGTCATCTGGTCCAGGTCGGTCACCGCGCCGTTGACCAGGCCGATGCCCGAGCTCTGTTCGGCCGAGGCGGCACTGATCTCGCCGATGATGTCGGTGACGCGCGAGACGCTGCTGACGATCTCGTTCATCGTGCTGCCGGCGTCCTGCACCAGGCGCGAGCCCGATTCCACCTTCTCGACGCTGGCGCTGATCAGGCTCTTGATCTCGCGCGCGGCCTCGGCGCTGCGCTGCGCCAGGCTGCGCACCTCGCCGGCCACCACCGCGAAGCCGCGGCCCTGCTCGCCGGCGCGGGCGGCTTCCACCGCCGCGTTCAGCGCCAGGATGTTGGTCTGGAAGGCGATGCCGTCGATGGTGCCGATGATGTCTGCGATGCGCTTGGACGCGGTGTTGATCTCATCCATGGTGCTGACCACCTGGCTCACCACCTCGCCGCCGCGTTGCGCCACGCTTTGCGCGCTGGCGGCCAGCTGGTTGGCCTGGGCGGCCGAGTCGGCGCTCTGGCGCACGGTGCCGGTCAGCTGCTCGATCGAGCTGGCGGTCTGCTGCAGGCTGCTGGCGGTCTGCTCGGTGCGCTGGCTCAGGTCCTGGTTGCCGGCGGCGATCTCGGCGCTGGCGGTGCGGATCGAGTCGCTGGCCTGGCGCACCTGCACGATGGTGCCTGACAGCGACGCCGCCATGCGGCCCAGCGCGGTCATCAGCTCGCCGAACTCGTCACCGCGGTGGGCGGTGCGCGGTGCGCTCAGGTCGCCCGCGGCAATGCGGTCGGCCAGGCCCACGGCCTCGCGCACCGGGTTGCGGATGCTGCCCACCAGGGCCAGCGTGCCGGCCACCATGCCGGCGATGATCAGGGCCACGGCCACGGCCGCCACCACCACGGTCTGGCGGCGCTCGGCGGCCACGCGCTCGCGGCCCTGGCGTGACAGCTCCTTTTGCATCACCACGAACTCGCGCAGCGCCTGCAGGTAGACGGCGGCATCGGCGCGGAACGGGCCGGTGGCCAGCTCGCGTGCGGCATCGCCCTTGCCGTCCTTGCGCAGGGCCACGATGTTGGCGTTGTGCGCCAGCGCCTTCTTGCGCAGGTCGCCGATCTTGTCCATCTGCGCGCGCTCGGCGTCGCTGGTGGCCAGCTCCTTGAGCTGCTTCTGCAGCTCGGAGATCTGCGCGATGGACTTCTCGTTCTGTTCCTTGAACGCGACGGTCACGGTCTCGTCGCTGCTGATCGCCGCGGCGATCACGCGCGATACCGTGGCGTCGGTCAGGCCGCTCCATTCACCGGCCAGGTGGATCTTGAGTTCGGCCTGGCCCAGCACGCGGTCGGCGTCGGCCTGCGAGGCGGCCGATCGCAGGGCCGCGAAGCCGATCAGCGCCAGCAGGGCGGCGATGAACAGGCCGACCACCAGCCACAGCTTGGCGGCGATGCGCAGGTTCTGAAGGTTCATGGAGGCAGTCGTGTTCGCTGCGGCCCGCCGGGCGGGCCGCACGCAGGGCAGGGGTGGCGCCGGCGCAGGGCCGGCGCGGGGGTGGGGCAGGTCAGTGGCGCGTGCGGCGCACCAGCGACAGGATGTCGAGGATCAGGGCCACGCGGCCGTCGCCCATGATGGTGGCGCCGGACACGTCGGGCACCTTGCGGTAGTTGGCTTCCAGGTTCTTCACCACCACCTGCTGCTGGCCGAGCAGTTCGTCGACGAGCAGCGCCACGCGCGTGCCCTCGCTCTCGACTACCACCATGATGTTGCTAACGTGCTCGAAGTCGAAGCGCGGCACCTCGAACACCTTCTCCAGGTCGATCACCGGCATGTACTCGCCGCGCACTTCCACCACGCGGCCGGTGGTGCCGATGGTCTTGACCATGTTGTCCTGCACCTGGAACGACTCGACCACCGAGCCCAGCGGCAGGATGTAGCACTCCTCGCCCACGCCCACGCTCATGCCGTCCATGATGGCCAGCGTGAGCGGCAGGCGCACCTTGACGCTCATGCCGTAGCCCTCGGCGGAATCGATGTCCACCGAGCCGCCCAGCGCCATGATGTTCTTCTTGACGACGTCCATGCCCACGCCGCGGCCCGACACGTCGGTGACGACCTCGGCGGTGGAGAAGCCGGGCGCGAAGATCAGGTTCCAGACCTCGTTGTCGCTCATCGAGTCGGGCGCGTCGATGCCTTTCTCGCGCGCCTTGCTGATCAGCTTCTCGCGGTTCAGGCCCTTGCCGTCGTCGCGCACCTCGATGACGATGGAACCGCCCTGGTGGCTGGCGACGAGCGTGATGGTGCCGTGCTCGGGCTTGCCCTTGGCCAGGCGGTCGGCCGGGCTCTCGATGCCGTGGTCGCAGCTGTTGCGCACCAGGTGGGTCAGCGGGTCGGTGATCTTCTCCACCATGCCCTTGTCGAGCTCGGTGGCTTCGCCCTGCGTCACCAGCTCGACCTTCTTGCCCAGCTTGGCCGCCAGATCGCGCAGCATGCGCGGGAAGCGGTTGAAAACCATCGACATCGGAATCATCCGGATCGACATCACCGCTTCCTGCAGGTCGCGGGTGTTGCGCTCCAGGTCGGCCAGGCCGGCGCCCAGCTGCTGGTGCAGCGCGGCGTCCAGGTTCTTGCTGTTTTGCGCCAGCATGGCCTGGGTGATCACCAGCTCGCCCACCAGGTTGATCAGCTGGTCCACCTTCTCCACGGCCACGCGCAGCGTGGCGGCGTCGGCGGCGGGCGGCTTGGCCTCGGCGCGCGGTGCGGCCGGCTTGGCCACGGGCTTGGGCGCCTCGGCCACCGGGGCCGGTGCGGCGCTGTCGCTGGCGGCGGCCGGCGCGGGCGCGGCGGCGCCCGGTGCGCCGGGGGCGTTGTCGAAGAAGCCGTAGCCCACCTCACGCGCCGGCGGAGCCTCCACCGGCGGCGCACCCGGCGCGCCTTCGTGGAAGCCGTAGCCGGGGCCCAGCGGCTGCAGTTGCACCGCCTCGCGTGGCACATGGAAGGTGAACAGGTCCAGCAGGTCGTTGTCGCTGCTGGTGGTGACGATCTTGAAGCGGCGCATGCCGTCGGCCGAGCGGCCGGCGTCCAGCGGCTCGATGGTGCCCAGGCCGTCGATCTCCTTGAACAGCTCGACCAGGTTGTCGGCCATGCTCGGATCGGGCAGGGAGCCCACGCGCAGTTCCAGCGTGCGCAGCAGGTTGGCGGCGGCGGCGCCGGCCGGCGCGGCCACCGGCGCCGGGGCCGGGGCCGGCGGCGGTGGTGCCACCATCACCGGGGCGGCCACCGGCGCGGGGGTGCCACCGGCGCACAGCGTGCGGATGGTGGCCAGCAGCTCGGTGGTGTCGGGCACCTCGTTGCCGGCGCCCTGGTGGCGCGCCAGCAGGGCCTTGAGCGCGTCGCCCGAGGCCAGCAGCACGTCCACCATCTGCGCGGTGGGGGTCAGTTCGTGGCGGCGCAGCTTGTCGAGCAGGGCCTCCATCTGGTGCGTCAGCTCGGCCACGTCGGTGAAGCCGAAGGTGGCGGCGCCACCCTTGACCGAGTGGGCGCAGCGGAAGATGGCGTTCAGTTCCTCGTCGTCGGCGGCCGACACGTCGAGTTCGAGCAGCATCTGCTCCATCGACTCGAGGTTTTCGCCCGCCTCCTCGAAGAAGACCTGGAAGAACTGGCTCAGGTCGATGCCGGCGGACAGGTGCGCGCCTTCGTTGCTCATGTCACCCATGACTGGGATCTCCCGAAAATGATGCGGTGGTCAGACGGTTGCGGTCGCGGCCCGCGGGCCGGACGGTCAGCGAATGACCTTGCCGATCACTTCGATCAGCTTGGCGGGGTCGAAGGGCTTGACCAGCCAGCCCGTGGCGCCTGCGGCGCGGCCGGCCTGCTTCATCTGGTCGCTGGACTCGGTGGTCAGGATCAGGATTGGCGTGCTCTTGAACTTGGGGCTGTCACGCAGCTTCTTGGTCAGCGAGATGCCGTCCATGCGGGGCATGTTCTGGTCGGTCAGCACCAGGCTGAAGTCGCGCTGGCCGGCCTTCTCCCAGGCGTCCTGGCCGTCCACGGCCTCGACGACGTTGAAGCCGGCGTTCTTCAGCGTGAAGGACACCATCTGGCGCATGGAGGCGGAATCGTCGACGGCGAGGATCGAGTGCATGGTCATTCTCCGGGCTGTATGAGGGCTGTCTGTTGGGGCTGTCGGGTCGGTCGGGTGGCGGTCTAGAACAGCTCGATCGAGCCGGCGTCCATCTCGTCCTGGGTCACGGGGTTGGGTCGCAACGGGGCTTCCTCCACGATGGCGGCGCCTTCTTCGTCGTCGCCCATCACGTCATTGGCCAGCCGGTCGGCGCAACTGCGCAATCGCCGCTGGGTATGGCCGATCAGTTGCCAGGCCATGTCCTGGAACTGCAGCGCCGTGACGGCGCCGCCCAGGTGCTGCATGGCCTCGTGCAGGCCTTCGCTCTGCAACTCGGGGTGCTGCGCGGCGGCCCGGGCCAGACGCGTGATCTGGGCCGAGGCGCCATAGAAATGGCCCATCAACGTCTCCGTGGCATCGGACAGCAGGCGCTGCAGGCGGTCCAGGTCGTTCTGGGCCACCATCAGGCTGTCCTGCAGGTCGGCCGCCACGGTCAGGCTGAGCTCGGCGCTGGGGACCTGCGGTGTCAGTTCGTCGTCGGGCATCGTCACTCCACGTTCAGCCCGGCATTCCGGAGGCTCCGGATGGCAGGGGCTTCGCGATTTTTCGGCGCCGGGGCCGGAAACATTAGGGCGAAGTTGGGGCTCAACCGGTGCCAATTCCTCACTGCGCCGGGCAGGTCCGGCATGGGGTGTGGGCTTTGCCATACTCCGGCCATGCCCATTTCGACCCCCGATCGGGTGCTGCGCGTGCTGCACGTCGAGGATTCCCCACTCGACCACGACCTGGCCATGGCCCATCTGGCCCGCGCCGGCCACCGCCTGGACGCGCTGCGCGTGGACACCGAAGCCGAGTTCGCCCGCCAACTGGCCAGCGGTCGCGACGGCTGGCCGTGGGACGTGGTGCTGTCCGATTTCAAGCTGCCCGGCTTCACCGGCCTGCGCGCGCAGCAGATCCTCAAGGACAGCGGCTGCGACCTGCCCTTCATCCTGGTCTCGGGCGAGATCGGCGAGGACACGGCCGTGGCCGCCATGCGCAACGGCGCGTCCGACTACCTGCTGAAGAACAACCTCGCGCGCCTGGCGCCGGCCGTGGAGCACGCCATCGAGGCCCACCACGAGCGCCTGGCGCGCCAGCAGGCCGACCGCGAGCTGGCCGCCAGCCGCCAGCGCCTGAGTGAGCTGGCCCAGCACCTGCAGACCAGCATCGAGATGGAGCGCGCGGCCATCGCGCGCGAGATCCACGACGACGTGGGCGGCAGCTTGACGGCCATCAAGTTCGACCTGTCTTGGATCGCCCGGCATGTCGATGTGCCCGAGGTGCAGCACCGCGTGGCCACCGCGCTGGACACCGTGGCCCATGCGGTCGAGGCCAGCCAGCGCATCATGTTGAACCTGCGTCCGGCCATCCTCGAACAGGGCCTGGTGCCGGCGCTGCAGTGGATGGCCCAGGCCTTCGAGAAGCGCCACGGCATCACCTGCATCTGCCAGACCAGCCACGACAGCATGCAACTGCCCGCCGGCGTGCCGCTGGTGGCCTACCGCTTCGCGCAGGAGGCGCTGACCAACGTGACCAAGCACGCCCAGGCCAGCAAGGTGCTGATCGACCTGTCGCTGGCGCGCGGCGTGCTGTCGCTGGAGGTCAGCGACAACGGCCGCGGCCTGTCCAAGGCCGACCTGGCCAAGGCGCGCAGCTTCGGCCTGCGCGGCCTGCACGAGCGCGCCGGCACCGTGGGCGGCTGGGTCGACGTGTCCAGCAGCCCCGGCCAGGGCACGGTGCTGATGCTGAGCGTGCCGATCCCCGGCGCCGGTGGCGCCGACGACACCGATTTCGACGATCCCGACACCCTGGGCTGGGACGACAACCCATGATCAAAGTCATTCTGTGTGACGACCACGCGCTGATCCGGCGCGGCATCCGCGACACCCTGTCCGACGCCGCCGACATCGAGGTGGTGGGCGAGGCCGGCGACTACGGCGAGCTGCGCGCGCTGATGCGCGGCACGCGCTGCGATGTGCTGGTGCTCGACATCAACCTGCCCGGCCGCAGCGGGCTGGACGTGATGCACGCGCTCAAGGACGAGGGTTCGCCGGTCAAGGTGCTGGTGGTCAGCATGTACCCCGAAGACCAGTACGCCATCCGCGCGCTGCGCGCCGGCGCCTACGGCTACGTGAACAAGGGTGGCGACCCGCAGGGCCTGGTGGCGGCCGTGCGCACCGTGGCCCAGGGGCGGAAATACGTCACGCCCGAGATCGCGCAGATGCTGGTGGAAAGCCTGACCATGCCGGCGCCCGAGAACGCGCACGACAAGCTCTCGGACCGCGAACTGCAGACCCTGGTGATGATCGCCTCGGGCAAGCGCCTGGCCGACATCGCGGAAGAACTCACGCTCAGCCCCAAGACGGTGAGCGTCTACCGTGCACGGGTGCTTGAAAAGCTGGGCCTGCAGAACAACGCCGAACTCACGGTGTACGCCATCCGCAACGGGCTGGTGGGCGACTGAGGCCTGGCTTCGGGCCGCCGGGGCGACGCTCAACTTCGCTGTTCGGGGGCCGATATGCGCTCCCAGAGGACTGCACAAGCATCCGGGGTCACGCGCGCCAGTGCTGCGTGAGGGGGGACCGGTTGTCGACGATGCGGCGGTGCCCTCGCAACGCCTCACGCATCGGAGTTCGCCCTTGTCCGCCCATTCCCGAGACGAAGCCGTCGCGCTGCGCGACGCCGTGGCCCAGCGCCCCGCCGCCGAGATCGCCAGCCTCTACGCCGCCACCGACCGCAGCCAGGCGGTCATCGAGTACGCGCTCGATGGCACCGTGCTGCGCGCCAACCGCAACTTCCTCGACCTGTTCGGCTACGAGCGCGAAGACGAGATCGTCGGCCAGCACCACCGCATCTTCTGCGATCCCGACGAGGCGGCCTCGCTGGCTTACCACGAGTTCTGGGACCGCCTGCGCAGCGGCGAGCACTTCACCGCCCAGTACCAGCGCCGCGGCAAGGACGGGCGCATCGTGCACACCCAGGCCAGCTACAACCCGGTGCTCGACGAGCAGGGTCGCGTGGTGTCGGTGGTGAAGTTCGCCTACGACGTCACCGAGATCAAGCGCCAGGCGCTCGAGAACGACAGCCGCATCGCCGCCATCGACCGCACGCAGGCGGTCATCGAGTTCGACCTCGACGGCCGGGTGACGGCCGCCAACGACCTGTACCTGCAGGCCATGGGCTACGCACGCGAGCAGGTGGTGGGCCAGCCGCACCGCCTGCTGTGCCCGCCCGAGTTCGCCGACGGCCCCGACTACCAGGCCTTCTGGGACCACCTTCGCGCCGGCCAGCACTGCACCGGCGAGTTCGAGCGCCGCGATGCCAAGGGCCGCACCGTGTGGCTGCAGGCGGCCTACATGCCGGTGCTGGGCATCGACGGCCGGCCGATCAAGGTGGTGAAGTACGCCATCGACGTGACCGACAGCAAGCGGCGCGTGCTCGAGGCCGACGGCATCATCGCCGCCATCGACCGCACCCAGGCGGTGGTGGAGTTCGACATGCAGGGCACGGTGCTGGCCGCCAACAGCCTGTTCCTGCAGACCATGGGCTACCGTGCCGAGCAGGTCATCGGCCAGTCGCACCGCCTGTTCTGCGACCCCGAGTTCGCGGCGAGTGGCCAGTACGAGGACTTCTGGGCCGAACTGGGCGACGGCCAGCCGCAGGGCGGTGAATTCCGCCGCCGTGCCGCCAGCGGCCGCACCGTGTGGCTGCAGGCCACCTACACGCCCATCCTCGACGTGGACGGCAAGCCGTACAAGGTGGTGAAGTTCGCCACCGACGTGACCGACGCCAAGACCAAGTCGCTCGAGGACGACAGCAAACTGGCGGCCATCGGTCGCTCGCAGGGCGTGATCGAGTTCGACCTCAGCGGCCATGTGCTCACCGCCAACGAGAACTTCCTGGCGCTGATGGGCTACCAGATCGACGAGGTGATCGGCCAGCACCACCGCATGTTCGTCGAGCCCGGCGAGGCCAGCGGCGGCGCCTACCGCCAGTTCTGGCTGAAGCTGGGCCGCGGCGAGTTCGACCGCGGCGACTACCTGCGCGTGGCCAAGGGCGGGCGCCAGGTGTGGATCCAGGCCACCTACAACCCGATCTTCGACCTCGACGGCCAGGTGGTGAAGGTGGTGAAGTTCTGCGCCGACATCACCGACAGCAAGATGCAGGCGTTGGAGATGTCCGCGCGCATGTCGGCGCTCAGCAGCAGCTCCTGCGTGCTGGAGATGGACGCCCGGCGCACCATCCTGTCGATCAACGACCGCCTGCTGGCCGTGCTGGGCTACGACCGCGAGCAGGTGGTGGGCAAGCCCGGCTCCTTCGTGCAGTTCGAGGAGGACGTGCGCAACCCGGCCTATGAACACAACTGGGGCAAGCTGGCCGCCGGGCAGGCGGTGTTCGGCGAGATGCGCGGCCGCGGCCTGAACGACCGCGAGCTGTGGTTCGCCACCACGCTGAGCCCGGTGATGGGCCTGGACGGCAAGCTGGCCAAGGTGATCCTGATCGCCACGAACATCACCGCCGACAAGAATGCGCGGCTGGAGGCGCAGGGCAAGCTCGAGGCCATCGACCGCGCGCAGGCCACGATCGAGTTCGACATCGACGGCAAGGTGCTGCGCGCCAACGCCAACTTCCTGAAGCTGATGGGCTACCGGCTCGAGGACATCCAGGGCCGCCACCACCGCATGTTCGTCGACGCCGACGAGGCCGCCAGCGCCGAGTACATGAACTTCTGGGAGCGCCTGTCGCGCGGCGAGGTGTTCGGCGGCGAATACCGGCGCCTGGGCCGCAACGGCCGCGAGGTGTGGATCCAGGCCACCTACAACCCGGTGTTCGACCCCTCGGGCCGGCCGGTGAAGGTGGTGAAGTTCGCCACCGACGTGACCGAGGCCAAGCTGCGCAATGCCGAGTTCGAGGCGCGTGTCCAGGCCATCGACAAGGGCCAGGCGGTGATCGAGTTCGACCTGGACGGCCGGGTGCTCAACGCCAACCGCAACTTCCTGGCGGCGATGGGCTACACGCTGCGCGAGATCCAGGGCCAGCACCACAGCCTGTTCTGCTCGCCGGAGTACACGCAGAGCACCGAGTACCGCGTGTTCTGGCTGCGCCTGAACGAGGGCGAGTTCATCAGCGGCCGCTTCCAGCGCGTGGGCAAGTACAACCGCGAGGTGTGGATCCAGGCCACCTACAACCCGATCTTCGACCTCAACGGCAAGGTCTCGAAGATCATCAAGTACGCCTTCGACGTGACCCACGAGGTGCAGCTGGAGCGCCGCATCGCCGCCAAGAGCGAGGAGATGCGCGACAGCATCGCCCAGCTGGCGGCCAGCATCACCGAGATCGCCGCCAACTCCGGCACCGCCGCCGAGAACGCCGATGCCGCCAACCAGGCGGCGCGCGCCGGCCATGCCGCGCTGGAGAAGTCGATCGCCGCGATCGCCGCGATCCAGGCGGGCTCGATGCGCATGGGCGAGATCGTGCGGGCCATCGGCGAGATCGCCAACCAGACCAACCTGCTGGCCTTCAACGCCGCCATCGAGGCGGCGCGGGCCGGCCAGCATGGCGTGGGCTTCTCCGTGGTGGCCGGCGAGGTGCGCAAGCTGGCCGAACGCAGCAGCACCGCCGCGCGCGAGATCGCCAAGCTGATCGACGAATCGGTGATGCAGGTGGGGCAGGGCGCCGAGGTCAGCCGCCAGGCCGCGCACAGCTTCGAGGGCGTGCTGCGCGCCGTCGAACGCACCGACGGCAGCGTGGGCCAGATCGCCCGCGCCACCGAGAGCCAGCGCCTGTCGGCGCAGGCGGTGTCGTCGCTGATCGCCGAGCTGACCGTGCCGTCCTCGGGCCCGCGCGCCCAGTGACGGAGCACCGGCGATGACGGGCTACGACGTGCCGGCCTTCGACGCCGGCTACCCGGGCGATGCCGTGCCGGTGCCGCCCCCCGGGCGCACGCCGGCCACGGTGCTGCGGGCGGCCGGTGGCGCCGGTGGCACGGGCCACGCGGGCGACGCCGGCCATGTGGCCGACACCGTGCTGGCGCAGGCCGTGTACGAGGGCTGCGGCGGCTTCATGATGGGCACGCTGGAGGTGGCCCTGCCGATGGGCGCGCTGCGTGAGGTGGTGCCGCTGACCCCGCTGCACTGCGTGCCCAGCAAGGCGCACGGGCTGATCGGCGCGATCGACCTGCGCGGCGTGATGCTGCCGGTGCTCGACCTGCGCCTGACGCTGTGCCGCAACAGCAACGATGCGCGCTTTCCCTGCGTGGTGATCATGGTGCACGAGGGGCGGCTGCTGGGCCTGCTGGCCGACGATGTGACCGGCGTGTTCCGCGTGGCCGACGGCAGCTTCAAGCGCATGCATGTCAGCGGCGGCGCCCTGCCGCTGCTGGCCGGCAGCCTGCGGCGCGCCGACGACGACCGCCTGGTCAACCTGCTCAGTCCGCAGGCCCTGGCCACGCTGCCCGAGATGCCGATGGTCGAGGACCCCGAGCCCGAACGCAGCCACCACGGCAGCGGCGCCGGCCAGGCGCAGGCCGCACCGACCGCGGTGCCGATGATGCTGATGCGCAGCGGCCCGCTGGTGCTGTGCATTGATGCGATGGCGGTGCACGCCACGCTGTCGGCGCCGGTGATCGAGCGCTCGGTGCTGGCCATGGGCGCCTGCCGCGGCGTGGTGCCCTACCAGGGCGAGCGCGTGCCGGTGGTCGACCTGCTGGAACACCTGGGCCTGGGGCGCCTGCCCGAGGGCGGCATGCGCGAGCTGCTGCTGCTGCACTGCGGCCCGGGCCTGGTCGGGCTGCTGATGGAACGCGTGATCGACGTGGTGGGCGTGGCCCGCGACGCCGTGGTGCCGGTGCCGGCCTTTGCGCTGCCGCGGCCGGCCCTGTTCAGCGGCGCGCTGCCGCTGGACGCGCTGCCCGCCGCCCTGCGCGACGAGCTGCGCGGCGCCGGCGGTGCGGCGCAATGCCTGGTGCTGGACGACACCGGCCTGCGCCAGGACGAGCCGCTGTGCGCGCTGGCCAGCACCCAGACCCCCGTGGGCCAGGCCCAGGCCGCGGCCGTGGTGGGGGCGCTGGGCCTGACCACCGGTGGCGACGGTGCGCTGGCCGCGCGCCGGGCGATGGTGACCTTCGAGCTGGCGGGCGAGGCGGCGGTGCCGATCGAGCAGCTGGCCGAG
This sequence comes from Pseudaquabacterium inlustre, assembly GCF_038066595.1. Classification (NCBI taxonomy): domain Bacteria; kingdom Pseudomonadati; phylum Pseudomonadota; class Betaproteobacteria; order Burkholderiales; family Sphaerotilaceae; genus Pseudaquabacterium; species Pseudaquabacterium inlustre. The sequence continues at coordinate 381,101 of NZ_JBBUTH010000001.1, read as the reverse complement.
ATCCTGCCGTACCGCACGGCCGACGCGGCCGCTTCGCCGGCCGGCACGGGCGGTGGCGCGCTGGTGGGCCTGGTGGTCGACCGCGGCCGCTCGATCCCGGTGCTGGACCTGCCGCGCCTGGCCGCCGTGGGCCAGCTGGCGCCCGGCATCGATGCCAGCGTGCTGGTGGTGCAGGCCGGCGAGGCCTGGCTGGGCTTTGCCGTGCCGCGGCTGCGCGCCATCGAGCCGGCCGACTGGGAGCCGTCGCTGCCGTCGCATGGTCTGGGCGAGGCCGATGCGCTGACCCACACGCTGCGCTCGCGCACGCTGGCGCAGGTGGGGCAGGGGGCCGAGCAGCGCATGCTGCGGGTGCTGGACCTGGGGGCCATCGCCCAGGCGCTGCAAAGCCAGCGGCTGGCGGCCTGAGCGCGGGCCCGGCGTCCCGCCGGCCCGGCCGTCGGGATCAGGAGACGAAGGCGTCCACCGCCAGCGTCAGCATGGCGTGGTGCGGGCACAGGTCGGCCATGCCGCCCAGGTCGAGGCCCAGCGCGCGGCCCAGCTCGGGCTGGGCCAGGTCCACCGAGGCCACCGGGTCCAGGCCGGCGTCGCCGGCATCGGCCAGCACGCTGGCCAGGCGCAGCACCGCGCCCATGGGCAGGAAGGGCCGCGTGCCCAGCGGGTTGCTGGCGCTGTGCAGCGCGTCCACCAGCGCGGTGGGGAAGCGCCAGCGCACGGCCAGCTCGGCGCTCACCTCGGCATGGGTGCAGCCGAAGTGCAGGCGCTCCAGTTCGAACACGCTGTCGGGCGGGCCGGTCAGCGCCTCCACCAGCGACAGCAGGCCGGGCTCGTGCATCAGCATCAGCAGCTGGCCGCTGCGCAGCATCAGGCCGGCGGTTTCGGCGGTGTCGGCGTCCACGCTGGCGGCCTGGGCCAGCCAGCGGGCATGGCCGGCGGTGGCCAGGTTCTGGCGCCAGAAGCGCAGGCGGTCGAAGCCGGGCGGGTGCGGGAAGCAGTCGGCCAGGCTGGCGCCCAGGGCCAGGCCGCGCAGCGCGCCCAGGCCGATGATCTGGGCCGCCTCGTGCAGCCGCGTGACCGGCCGGCTGGGCGCGTAGCGCGGGCTGTTGGCCAGGCGCAGCAGGCGTGCCGACAGCGCGGCGTCGGTGCCGACGATGGTCACCAGTTCGTCGATCGTGACGTTGTCGCGGCCGAAGGTGGCGAGCAGGCGGCGCGCCACCTCCGGCATGGCCGGCAGCACCACGGGCGGCCTGAAGAAGCTGAGGACGGGCGACATGGGCCGGGTGTCGGAGGGGCTGTGGGTCGACCGCTGCGGGTCGGGCCGGTCAGGCGTCACCTGCCCGGGTTTGCGAGGGTTATCGGCGGCCCTGGCGACAACTTGAGTGCCGTTACTGGAATTGCGCCAGCATGCGTTGCAGCGCCATCGCGAAGGGCTGCTCCATCAGCGGCAGCGTCAGCAGCATGCCGATCAGGCCGACGGCCAGCGTGATGGGAAAGCCGACCGAGAAGATGCTGATCTGCGGCGCCACGCGGGCGATGACGCCCAGCACCAGGTTGACGAACAGCAGCATGCCCACCAGCGGCAGCGCGATCCACAGGCCCAGGCTGAACACCTCGCGGCCCCACAGGTGCGGCTGCGTGGCGCGCAGGAAGGCGAAGGGCTCGTCACCGACCGGGAACACCTCGAAGCTGCGCACCAGCGCGCCGATGATCGCCAGGTGGCCGCCGATCAGCACGAACAGGAAGGCCACCATGGTGCCCATGAAGCGCGCGCTGGCCGTGCCCTGCGAGGCGCTGACCGGGTCGAAGAAGCCGGCGAAGTTCAGGCCCATCTGCAGGCCCATCAGTTCGCCGGCCAGTTCGACCGCCGAGAACACGATGCGCACCGAGAAGCCCAGCGCCAGGCCCACCAGCATCTGCTGCACCACCATGGTGAAGGCGGGCAGCGAGTCCAGTGCCACCGGCCGCATGGCCGGCAGCGAGGGCTGGGCGGCCAGCGCGATGAACAGCGCCAGCCCGATCTTCACCCGCGTGGGCACGGCGCGCTGGCTGAACACCGGCAGGCTGGCCAGCAGCGCCAGCGCCCGCACGAAGGGCCAGAACACCGGCGTCAGCCAGGCCAGCAACTGGGCTTCGGTGACGCTGATCATGCGCGGGCCTCAGCCCACCGCGGTGGGAATGGCCATCAGCGTGCGCTGGATGTACTCGGTGAGCATGGTCAGCATCCACGGCCCGGCGATGGCCAGCACCGCCACGGCGGCCAGCACCTTGGGCACGAAGCTCAGCGTCTGCTCGTTGATCTGCGTGGCCGCCTGGAAGATGCTGACCACCAGGCCCACCAGCAGCACGGCCACCAGCAGCGGGGCCGAGACCATCAGCAGCATGTACAGGCCCTGCTGGCCGAGGTGGAACGCTTGTTGTGAATCCATGACGGGGGCCCTGGGGTTACTGTGCAAAGGAGGCTGCGAGCGAACCCAGCAGCAGGTTCCAGCCATCGGCCAGCACGAACAGCATCAGCTTGAACGGCAGGCTCACCAGCACCGGCGACAGCATCATCATGCCCAGGCTCATCAGCACGCTGGCGACGATCATGTCGATGATCAGGAAGGGGATGAAGATCATGAAGCCGATCTGGAACGCGCTCTTGAGCTCGCTGGTCACGAAGGCCGGCACCAGCACGGTGAAGGGCACATCGGTGGCAGCGGTGCCGTCGGGCACCTTGGCCAGCTTGCGGAACAGCTGCATGTCGCTCTGGCGCGTCTGCTTCATCATGAAGGCGCGCACCGGCTGGCTGCCGATGGCCACGGCCTGCGTGAAGTCGATCTTCTGCGCCGAGTACGGCACCCAGGCCTCGGTGTAGACCTTGTCGATGGTGGGCGACATCACGAAGAAGGTGAGGAACAGGCTCAGGCCCACGATCACCTGGTTGGGCGGCGCGGCCGGCGTGCCCAGTGCCTGGCGCAGCAGCGACAGCACGATGACGATGCGGGTGAAGCCGGTCATCATCAGCACCACCGCCGGCAGGAAGCTCAGGGCGGTGAAGAACAGCAGCGTCTGCACCGGCACCGAGTAGCTGGTGCCACCGGCCGAGCCGATGACCAGCGGCAGGCCCGGGCCGCCCGCCTGCGATTGCGCTAAAGCCGCTGCAGGAACGGCCGAAATCACCGACAGGCCCAGGATGCGCGCCACGCGCCAGGCGGCGGGCGAAAAAAACGGGCGGGCCGGCAGGCGGCGGTCAGCGCGCATCGCGGCCTCCCGGCTGGCGCGCCAGCAGTTGCGCGAAGCTGCCGGCCATGCCGGGGAAGGCGGCCGGTGCGGCGGCGCTCGGCTCGGCCTGCGGCGCCAGCGTGTGCAGAGTGTGGATGGCCTGCGGCGTGCAGCCCAGCACCAGCCAGCGGCGGTCGTCGCCGGTGCCCACCTCGACGGTGACCACGCGCTGGCCCGGCGCCAGCGACAGTGCGGCCACCAGGCGCATCGGTCTGCCCTGGGCGGTGCCGGCCGGCACGCCCAGGCGGGCGCCCAGCGGCGAGCGCTTGAGCAGCCATAGCGACAGCGGGATCAGCGCGACGATCAGCGCAAAGGCCAGCAGCGGGCCGAGCAGGGAGACAGAGGAACTCACGGGCAGCCTTCCGCGCTCACAGCCGGCTCAGGCGGCGCATGCGCTCGCTGGGCGTGACGATGTCGGTCAGGCGGATGCCGAACTTCTCGTTGACCACCACCACCTCGCCCTGGGCGATCAGGTAGCCGTTGACCAGCACGTCCATCGGCTCGCCGGCCAGCGTGTCCAGCTCCACCACCGAACCCTGGGCCAGCTGCAGGATGTTCTTGATGGGGATGCGGGTGCGGCCCAGCTCCACGGTGAGCTGCACCGGGATGTCCAGGATCATGTTCAGGTCGTTGACCGGCGGTGCACCGTCGGCGCCGGGCGCGCTGAAGTTGGCGAACTGCGGGGCCGCCGACGCTGGCGCCGGAGCCGCCACCGCGGTCTCGGTGGGCTTGGCCTCCTCCAGCGCGGCCGCCCATTCGGCGGCCATGCGGTCCTCTTCGGACATGAAGGCGTTGTCGTCAGCCATGGTCTTCTTCCCCCAGCCAGCCGCGGCGGTCCACCGTCAGCAGGCTATCGATCTTGATTGCGTATCGGCCGTTGGACGTGCCGTAGTTGCACTTGAACACCGGCACCCCGTCGACCTTGGACAGGATCTGCGGCAGCAGGTCCAGCTCGACGAAGTCGCCAGGCTTGAAGCTCAGCAGCTGGCCCACGGTGGCGTCGGCCGTGGCCAGTTCGGCGCACAGCTCCACCTCGGCCAGCTGGATCTCGTGGCGCAGCAGCTTGACCCAGCGGCGGTCGGGGTCGGCCACGTCGCTCTGCATGGTGCTGTAGAGCACGTCGCGGATCGGCTCCAGCGTGGAGTAGGGGATGCAGAAGTGGATCGTGCCGACCGTGTCGCCGATCTCCAGCGAGTACGAGCAGGTCACCACCACCTCGCTGGCGGTGGCGATGGCGGCGAACTGCGGCTGCATCTCCGAGCGCTGGTACTCCAGCTCGATCGGGTAGATGCCGCTCCAGGCCTTGGCGAACTCCTCGCTGATGCAGTCGACCAGGCGGCGGATCACCTTCTGCTCGGTGGCCGAGAAGTCGCGGCCCTCGATGCGGGTGTGGAACTTGCCCACGCCGCCGTACAGCGCGTCGATCACCGCGAACACCAGCGTGGGCTCGCAGATCACCAGGCCATGGCCGCGCAGCGGCTTGACGGCCACGATGTTGAAGTTCGTGGGCACCACGATCTCGCGCAGGAAGGCGCTGTACTTCACCACCTTGATGCCCGAGATCGAGACCTCGGGGCTCTTGCGCATCAGCTTGAACAGGCCCAGGCGGATGTTGCGGGCGAAGCGCTCGGCCACCACCTCCATGGTGGGCATGCGGCCGCGGACGATGCGTTCCTGGCTGGCCGGATCGTAGTCGCGGATGCCCTCGGCCTTGACCTCGGCGGGCGCGTCGAGCTTCTGGCTCTCGCCCGTGATGCCTTGCAGCAGGGCATCGACTTCGTCCTGCGAAAGGATCTGCTGGTTCATGCTGCTGCCGGGTTCATGGCGCGGTGGCTGCGCCAGACATGCATGGGGTTCGGGTGAATGGCCGCCGTGGCGGTCATTGCACGATGAAGGTGGAGAAGTGCACCGCGGTCACCGGGTACTGCACGACCACGCGCTTCTTCTTCTTTTTCTTCTTCGGCGCGTCCTCGGCCTGTTCGGCGTCCTCGTCCTCCTCGAAGTCCACCGGGTAGCCCAGCGGCTGCACCGAGGCCAGCAGGATGTTGCGGGCGAGCTTCTCCTTGCCCTCGCGGCTGAGCAGCTGCGCGGCGGTCTTGTTGCTCAGCACCATCAGCACGTTGTTGCGGATGGCCGGCATGTAGACCTTGAGCTGGTCGGCCAGCTTGGGATCGTCGATCTCCAGCGTGACGCCGATCTGCGCATAGCGCTCGGCGTCCTTGTCGGCCAGGTTCACGGTGAACGCGTCCAGCGGCACGAAGGTGGGCGGCTTCTTCGGGTCGCGCAGCGTCGGCGGGGGCGGCGCGTGCTCTTCCTTGGCCTTGGCATGGCTGCTGGTCTTGGCGTGGCCGTCACCGCCTTCCTCGTCCTCGGCGGCGGGCTTCTTCTTCAGCATCATGAAGGCACCCCCACCGCCCAGCACGAGCAGCAGCAGCACGGCGACGATGATGATGATCAGCTTCTTCTTGCCGCCCTTCGCGGGGGCGGCGGCGGCATCGGCGGTGGCGGCGGGTGCGGCGGACATGCGTTCTCCAGGGATCGGCAAGCCGGTCCGGACGGCCCGTGCCGCCCGTTCAGGCTCTTCGATCGATTATTCGGAGCCGCGGCCTCGGTGATGAACCGAAAAAGCCGGCGGAAAACACGCTGTCTTGCGGCTGGGGCCGGGCCCGGCCGTGCCGGGGCCCTGGCGGCGCGGGGCGCCCAGGCTCCAGTCCCCAGGCTTTCAGGCCACCAGGTCGACCAGGCCGCGGGCGCGCACCGGCGCGGCCGCATGCGTGCCGGCCGTGGGGCTGCCATCGCCGGTGCCGTCGCGGCCACCGGGCGTGGCTGCCTGGCCGGCCGTGGCCTGGCCATCGGGACGGGGCTGGCCCTGGCCCTGCTGGCCGGGCGACTGCTGGAACACGCCGCCACCGGCCAGCGTGAGGCCGGCCTCCTGCAGCGCGCCGGCCAGGGCCGGCAGCGAGGATTCGATGGCCGCGCGCGTGGGCGCCAGGTCGGCCTGGAAGTCGACCCGGGCAGCGGTGCCGTCGACCGTGATGTTGACCGTGATCGGGCCCATCTCGGCCGGGTGCAGTTCGAGGCGCGCCTCGTGCACACCGTCGCGCGCGAACACCGCCACCTGCGCGCCCAGTGCGGGGGCGAAGGTCGGGCTGTCCAGCGGCACCGGGATGCTGGCCTGGCGCGGTGCGGCGCTGGCGGCGCTGGTGCCGCCCGCCGTCGCGCTGGCCGGGCTGCCGGCGGCAGCCAGCGTGGCCAGGGCCTCGGCCGGGGCGGCGCTGCGGCCGGCGTCCAGCGCCGGGGTGGCGGTGTCGGCCCGCACGGCCTCGGCCGTACCGGCGCCACCGGCCTGGGCCAGCGCGGCGGCAAAGCCGCCTGCCGGGCGGGTGGCCGTGTCGGGGGTGGCGCCGGCGGCCGCACCGCTGCGGGCCGAGGCGGCGGCAGCGCCAGAGGCCGCCAGACGCGTCACCGCTGCACCGTCGGCCGGGCTCAGGCCGTCGATCGACAGCGCGCCGCTGCGGCCGCCGTCCTCGGGACCGGCGGACGGGGCCGCCGGCAGGGGCTGGCGGGCGGTGCCGTCGGGGGACGTGGCGCTGCCGCGCGTGTCCTGGGCTGCCGGGCTACCGGGCGCTGCGCTGGGCAGCAGGCTGGCCTGGGCCTGGTTTTGGGCCTGGACCTGGGCTTGGGCCAGCGCGCTGCTGGCGGCGTCGGCGGTGGCGGGGTCGGTGGCGTCGCGGCGGCCGCGGCGGCCCGCCGCGTCGGCTGCGGGGCTGGTACCGGCCTCGGTGCCGGCGCCGGTGTGCTGCGCGCCGGCCGTGGCGGCGGTGCTGGCGGTGCTGGCCGCGGCGCCACTGGACGCGGTGGCGGCCAGCGGGGCATCGGCCGCAGCCGTGCGCGGGCGCAGCGCCTGGGCGCTGGCGCCGGGCAGTGGCGTTTCTGCGGTGCTGGCTGGGCTGGCCGTGTTGGCCGCTCTGGCCGTGTCGGTGATGCCGGCCACCCCGCGCTCGGCCCCGCCGAGGGCGGACAGCGATGGCGTGCCAACGGCGGGGTCGGGCTGCGCGGCATCGGGCGCCGTGGCGCCGGTGCGTGCCGCAGCGGCCGGGTCGGCCACCGGGGGCGGTGCCATGACCGCGGCCGGCAGTGTGTCGGCGGCGGTGGGCTGGCGCGCCACTGCGTCGGCTGAGGCCGGCGCGGCCGCGTCGTCGCCCGGCAGGCGCTGCGCCTCGGCGCGGGTGGCGTCGCCGGCATCGCTGGCGGAGGCGTCGGCCGATGCGTCGGCACGGCGGCCCGGGCGGCTGGCGGCTGCGGCGGCCAGCGCGGCGCTGTCGGCGCCCCGCGTGGCGGTGGCGCCGGCCGCACCGTTGCCGGCCGTGCTGGCTGCCGTGGCCGTGGCGGCGTGGGCCTGCAGATCGGCCGTGCTGCTGCCACTGCCGCTGCTGCTGCTGTTGCCGTTGCGTCGGGCGGCAGCCGCGGTGTTGGTCGTGCTGCGGCCCGGCGCGGCGGCGCGGTTGGCGGGGGCCGAGGCCGGGGCGGCGTCGGATGCGCCGTCGGCAGACGCCGTGGTGGCGTCGGTGCCGGCGTCAGTGGTGGCGTCAGTGGCGCTGGCCTCGGCCGTGGACCGGGCCGGCGCGCTGTTGGCCGAGGTGCTGATGGCCGAGGTGCCGCTGGCCACCGGGCGGCTGGCGGGCGCGCTGACGGGTGGGGTGACGGGCGCACTGGTGGGTGCGCTGGCGGTCGTCACCGTGGCCGTGGCGGCAGATCGCGGGCTGGCCGTGGTGGCCGGCACGGGCTGCACCGCGGCGGCGGGCGCGGGGCTGGTCAGTGCGCGGGTCTGGGTGTCGCGCAGCAGGTCGGCGAAGGCGTTGCCGTAGGCGCCGGGGTTGCCCTGCGCGGCCTGGCCCGTGCTCGGGCTGGTGCTCGGGCTGGTGCCCTGGCTGGTGGGCGGGCCGGCGGTGCGGCGGGTGTCGGTGGGCAGGAAGGCGGAGAGGCTGAGGGCCATCGTGCGGTCTCGGGGCGGTCTTGGCGAGCGGGGCGGGTGCCGGCGCGGGCGCGGTGGGCAGGCGTTCGGGCTTGTCGGGCTTGTCGGGCGGTCCGGCGGTCGGGCGATCGCGGTGGGCCGCTCAGCCCTGCAGTGCCATGCGGCGCTGGTGCTGGCGCATGGCCATCTCGTCTTCGGCGCGCTGCTCGCGGCGCTGGGCGATGCGGCCCAGCTCCTGCTCGCGGCGCTCGATCAGCTTGCGCACGGCGGCCACGCGCTGCTCGCGCTGCAGCAGCGCGGCGCGGGCGCGCTCGGCGCGCTGCTGCAGCTGGGTGGTGCTGCCGTGCTGGTGCGTGATGGCCTCGTCCAGGCGCAGGCCGAAGGTCTGGTGGTGCTGCAGCAGCTCGCGCGTGCCGCCGCCGGCCTGGCGAAAGCGCAGCGTCCAGCGCTGGTCGTACTCGCTGCGGTAGTTGCGCAGCTGTTCGGCCTGGGCCTCGGCGGCGCGCAGCTGGGCTTCGGCCTGGCGCAGCACGGCCAGTGCGCTGTCGCGCTCGGCCTCCGCGCGTTGCAGCAGGGTGTGGAGCAGGGCGATCGAGTCCATGGTGGGGCTGCGTGGCGGGGGATGGGTTCAGGGGTCAGCCGGCGCGCTTGAGCACGTGCAGCAGCTGGGCGCGGCTGGCGTCCAGCGTCGCGCGGTCGCGCATGTCCTGCTGCAGCAGCGCGATCAGCTGCGGCTGCAACTGCACGGCCAGGTCGAGCTCGGGGTCGTGGCCGGGCTGGTAGGCGCCCAGCTGGATCAGGTCGCGTGCCTTGGTCAGGCGGGCCAGCAGCGCGCGGGCGCGGCGGGCGGCATCGAGCTGTTCGCGCGGGGCCACGCTGGTCATCACGCGGCTGATCGACTTCTCGACGTCGATGGCCGGGAAGTGGCCGGCCTCGGCCAGGTCGCGCGAGAGCACGATGTGGCCGTCCAGGATGCCGCGCGCCGCGTCGGCGATCGGGTCCTGCTGGTCGTCGCCCTCGCTGAGCACGGTGTAGAACGCGGTGATCGAGCCCACGCCGTGCAGGCCGTTGCCGCTGCGCTCGACCAACTGCGGCAGCTTGGCAAAGCAGCTGGGCGGGTAGCCCTTGGTGGCCGGCGGCTCGCCGATGGCCAGCGCGATCTCGCGCTGCGCCATCGCGAAGCGGGTCAGGCTGTCCATCAGCAGCAGCACGTGGCGGCCCTGGTCGCGGAAGTGCTCGGCAATCGCCGTGGCGTAGGTGGCACCCTGCATGCGCACCAGCGGCGGCGCATCCGCAGGCGCCGCGACGACCACGCTGCGCTGCAGGCCTTCCTCGCCGAGGATGTCCTCGATGAATTCCTTGACCTCGCGGCCGCGCTCGCCGATCAGGCCGACGACGATGACATCGGCCGCGGTGTAGCGGGCCATCATGCCCAGCAGCACCGACTTGCCGACGCCGGTGCCGGCGAACAGGCCGATGCGCTGGCCGCGGCCCACGGTGAGCATGCTGTTGATGGCGCGTACGCCGGTGTCCAGCGGCTGGCGCACCGGGTCGCGGTCCATCGCGTTGATCGGGCGGCGCTGCAGCGGCTCGTTGCGCACATGCTGCAGCGGGCCGCCGCGGTCCATGGGCTGGCCGTGCGCGTCGAGCACGCGGCCCAGCAGGCCGTCGCCCATGGGCAGGTGCAGGCCGCGGTCCTCGCTGCGGCGCCACAGGGCGTTGTCGCGGCCCAGCTGCGGCAGGGTGTTGGGCGTGACGCGCGGCACCACATGCGCGCCGCTGGCCAGGCCGTGCAGTTCGCCGGTGGGCATCAGGAAGGCGCGGTCGCCGTTGAAGCCCACCACCTCGGCGGCCACGGGTTCCTGGCCCTCGCTGCGCACCTCGCACACCGCCCCCACCGGGGCGCGCACGCCGGCGGCTTCGAGCACCAGGCCGGTCACGCGCACCAGGGTGCCGTGGCTCTGCAGCGGCACGCGCACCTGGGCGCAGGCCTCCAGGTCGCGCAGCCAGTGCGCCCAGCGCGCCAGCCGCGGCGACTCGGCGCCGGTGGGGTCGTCGATCAGGTCGGCCAGGTCGGCCGAGGAGGGCGCCAGCGGCAGCTCGGCGTCGATCTCGTGGGCGGTGGGGCTCATGCGCCCGACTCCGGCGCTTCGTCGGCGTGCCAGGGGGCGGCACTGCCCATGGTCTGCATCACGGCGGCCCAGCGGGTGGCGACGCGCGCATCGACGCCGCCGGCCTCGGTGTCCACCAGGCAGCCGCCGCGCTCCACCGACGGCTCGGCCACCAGGCGGGCGCCGCGCGCGTCCAGCAGATCGGCGCAGCCCTGGGCCACCAGGGCATGGTCGTCGGGGTGCAGCTTCACCGTGATGTGCCGGGCGCCGGTCATCACGGCGTTGACGGCCTCCTCGGCCACCTGCATCACCTGGGCCGGCCGGGTGGCGATCTCGTGGCGCACCACCTGGCGCGCCAGCGCGATGGCCACGCGCGCCAGGCTGGCGGCGGCGTTCTGCTCGAGCTGGCGCAGTTCGCCGTCCAGCGACTGCAGCACCTGGCCCACCTGGGCCGTGACCTGCTGTGCGTAGCTGCTCTTGAAGCTGTCCAGCGCCACCAGGCCGTCGCGGTAGCCGTCCTGGTAGCCGGCCTGGCGGGCGGCGGCCACTTCGGCCTCCAGCGCGTCCACGCGGGCCTGCATCTCGGCCATGCGGGCATCGGCCTCGGCCTGCATCTGGGCTTGGGCTTGTGACTGGGCCTGTGACTGGGCTTGCGCGGCGGCGGCCAGCGCGGCGGCGAGCAGGTCCTCCCCGTGCGCGGCACCCGATGGGGCCGACGGCGCTGGCGGTGCCGATTGCGCCACACGGGCGGCGAAGGCCGCCGATGCGCTGCGCGCGGCCGGTGCGGCGGCGGCGTGGGCCGCGCCGGGCAGGGCCCCGTCATCGAGCGACAGGTCGGGCACGGCGGTGCCGGGGCGCAGCGCGGTGGCCAGGCCGGCCACCTTGGCGCTGGCGCTGCGCAGGGCCGCCGGCGTTTCGGCGGCGCCGTCCAGCGGCTGCCAGGGCCGGGTGGGCTGGGCGCCCGGGCCGTCCTGGTCGAAGGCGGTGCCCAGGCGGCCCGGCATCCGCACCGTGACGCCCTCGAGCTCTTCGCGCGGGATGAAGCGGGTGTACGGGGTGCGCGGGCGCTCGCCAGCGTCAGACGAAGTCATCGCCGCCTCCCGAGGCCAGCACGATCTGTCCCTCGTCGACCAGGCGGCGGACGATCTTCAGGATTTCCTTCTGCTCGGCTTCCACGTCGGACACGCGCACCGGGCCGCGGCCGTCCAGGTCTTCCTTGAGCGTCTCGGCCGCGCGGCTGGACATGTTCTTGAACACCTTGTCGCGCAGCTCGGGCGCGGCGCCCTTGAGCGCCAGCACCAGCGATTCGCTCTGCACTTCCTTGAGCACCGCCTGGAAGCCCTTGTCGTCGAGCTTGATCAGGTCGTCGAAGCCGAACATGTTGTCCATCAGCTTCTGCGCCAGATCGGCGTCGGATTCGCGCACGAAGTCGAGCACCGCCGTCTCGTAGGCGCTGCCCAGCAGGTTGATGATCTCGGCCGCCGGCTTGACGCCGCCCAGCGTGGACTTGCGCGTGCGCTCGCCGCCGGCCAGCACGGTGCCCATCACGTCGTTCAGGTCGCGCAGCGCGGCCGGCTGGATGCCGTCCAGCGTGGCGATGCGGATCAGCACCTCGTTGCGCTGGCGCTCGGTCAGGCACTTGAGGATGGCGCCGGCATGGTCGGGGTCCAGGTGCACCAGGATCGCGGCCACGATCTGCGGGTGCTCGTTGCGCACCAGCTCGGCCACGGTCTGCGGGTCCATCCACTTCAGGCCCTCGATGCCGGTGACATCGTTGCCCTGCAGGATGCGGTCGATCAGCAGGTTGGCCTTGTCCTCGCCGAGCGCCTTGCGCAGCACGCTCTTGACGTACTCGTCGGTGTCGGCCACCAGCACCTGCGATTCCACGGCCTCGGCGCCGAAGCGGCCCAGCACGGCGCCCAGGCGCTCGCGCGGCACGATCTTCAGCCGCGCGATGGTCTCGCCCAGCTTCTGCACTTCCTTGGGCGCCAGGTGCTTGAACACCTCGGCGGCTTCTTCCTCGCCGAGGGTCATCAGCAGGATGGCTGCGTCTTCGACGCCCTTGTCGTCCATGGTGGTCTTCTCGGTCTGGGCTTTGCGGTGGGGCGGTCGGCGGGCCGGCGGGGGCCGGCCCGGGCGTCACTTCTTGGCTTCGTCGGGGTTCATCCAGGAGCGCAGGATGTTGGCCACGCCCAGCGGGTTGGCCTTGGCCATCTCGCGTGCATCGGCCAGGATGCGCAGCTTCTCGGGCGATTCGGGATCGTCGGCGGCCATCTCGTCCTCGGGGGCGGGCAGGGCCTCGGGGTCGTCGACGACGGCGTCCAGACCGGCTTCGGGCGGCGGCTCGGGCGGCTTCTCCTTGGCCAGCGCCGGGCGGATGACCATGAAGATCAGCAGCAGGGCCACCAGCAGCATCACCGTGGGCACGGCGGCCGTCTTCAGCATCTCCAGGGCCCAGGGCTGCTTCCACAGCGGCGGCTCCTCGGGCTTGGGCTCGGCGCGGAACGGGATGGTGGCCACGGTGACCGAATCACCGCGGTCCTTGCTGTAGCCCACGGCCTCCTGCACCAGGGCGGTGAGCTTGTCGCGCTCTTCCTGCGGCAGCGGCTGGGCCGTGCTCTTGCCCTTGGCGTCGGTGACCATGCGGTGGTTGACCAGCACCGCCACGTTGATGCGCTTGATGGTGCCGACGGCGTTGCGCGTGACGTCGACGCGGCGGTCGACCTCGTAGTTGATCTGGCTGTGGCGCTTGGTGCCGCCGCCGGCGGTGCCGGCCTGCGCGGGCTGCAGCGGCTGCGAGGCGCCGGTGATGGGCGCGTTGGCGCTGGTGGGCGGCTGGTTGCTGGCCGCGCCGGGCACGCCGGTGGGCAGGATCTGGCCAGGCCCCGAGGTCTCCAGGTTGCTCTGGCTGCGGATGGCGGCGGTCTCGGGCGTCTGGTTCGGGCGGTAGGCCTCGGCCGTGGTCTCCACCTGGTTGAAGTCGATGTCGGCGGTGACGGTGGCGCGCAGGTTGTCGCGGCCCAGCGCCGGCTCGAGGATCTCGTTGACGCGCTCGAGCAGCTTCTTCTCCACGTACTGCACGTGGGCGCGCTGCTGCTGGGTGAGGTCCTGCCGGTCGCCGTCGGCGGTCTGCGACAGCAGCGTGCTGTCCTGGTCGATCACGCTGACGGCCTTGGGGTTCAGCTCGGGCACCGACGAGCTGACCAGGTGCACGATGCCGGCCACCTGGCCCTTGTCGAGCACGCGCCCCGGATGCAGCGTCAGCGCCACCGAGGCGCTGGGCTTGGCCTGCTCGCGGTAGAAGCCGCGCTGCTCGGGCAGGGCCAGGTGCACGCGCACGGCCTGCACCATGGGCAGCGCGCCGATGGTGCGCTCCAGGTCGGCCTGCATGGCCATGCGCAGCGTGGTGTGCTCCTGCAGCGAGCTCTGGCCGAAGCGCTGCTTGTCCAGCAGCTCCGCGCCGGCGCTGCTGCTCTTGGGCAGGCCCATCAGCGCCAGCTTCATGCGCAGCGCGTTGGCGCGCTCGGCCGGCACCATGATCGAGCCGTCGGACTTGATCTTGTAGGGCACCTGCAGCGTGTCGAGCTGGGCCAGCACGGCGCCGGCGTCCTTGTCGGACAGCTCGCCGCGGAACAGCGGCGCCATGCTGTCGGGCTTGTTCAGCTGCATCAGCAGCAGCAGCGCCACCAGCAGGCCCACCAGGCCCAGGCCGGCCATCCACTTCTTGCGCGCAGGCAGGGCCTTCAGGCGCTGCATCGGCGTCTGCACGGCGTCGGCCAGTTCGCGCTCGGCCAGTTCGGCGGCGGCGTTGGCGGGGGTCAGCGGTGTGACGGCGGCGTCCATGGGGTGGTGTGCGGCGTGAGGGGGGCATGCGGGGCACGGACGGTGGGCCCCGATCGAAGGCGATTGTTCGGCGCCAAAGCCCACGGCCAAGGGGCAAACAGCCCGCAATTCGGGCTTCAGTTCGCGCCATCGCGGCCGAGCGCCGCCCCTAGAGTGCTGGCATGCGAGAAGGCCGTCACGGTCTTGCGCGCCCGCCGCCCCTGCCACACCGCTCCTTCCGTCCCACGCGCCTCGGCCATGAAACTCGAGCTCAAGCCCTTCGACTTCGCCCAGGCGGCGGCGCGGGCCGGCTTGCGCACCGATGGCACGCCGCTGGGCGGCGCGGGCGCGGCCAGCAAGCCGCAGGCGACCGAGGAGTCGCCGAGCTTCCAGGTCGCCATCGCCCAGGCGCTGCGCGCGGTCAGCGACGCGCAGAACACCACGAAGGCGCTGCAGGAGGAAGTTCAGCTCGGCAACCCCGAGGTGAGCTTCGAGCAGACCATGATCGCGATGCAGAAGTCCCAGCTGGGCTTCACCGCGGCGCTGTCGGTGCGCAACCGCCTGGTGCAGGCCTACACCGACATCATGAACATGCAAGTCTGAGCGCTCAGCCGCCTGGCGTGGCGCAGGCCGGCACGCCGCTGATCGCGCCGGCCGGCGTGCACAGGGTGGCCCGGCCCAGCGTGTTCAGCCGCAGCGCCAGCCGTTCGCCGTGGGCGGCGAGGAACAGGACCTGGCCGGGCTCGGACACGCGCGTGCCGGTGCGGCCGTCCAGCACCATTGCGTCGGCCTGGCCCAGCGTGATGTTCGGATGCGCGTCGGCGCGCACCACCTTGATCACCCGGCCACCGGCAAAGGCGCCGGGCCGCGCGTTGCGGCAGTCCACCGCGGCGCCCAGGCTCAGCGCCCAGCACCACTGGGCGCCCGCCTGCAGGCTGACATGGGCGGGCAGGCCGCGGGTCACCGCCTCCTGGCGGGCCAGCGACAGGTCGGCCTGCAGATGGCGCGCCGTGGCCTGCAGCCGGTGGCGGGCGATGGCGGCGCTGAACGACGGCGCACCGGCGGCCATCAGCACCGCCAGCACGGCCATCGCGATGGCCAGTTCCACCAGCGTGAAGCCCAGGCGCGACGGCGCGGCGACCCGTGCGTCGCCGGCGGGGGCAGGGCGGCGCACGCTCAGTCCAGCGACAGCAGGCGCCGGCGGCGCTGCGTGAGGTCGATGTAGCGCTGCAGCGCGCGCTGCTCCTCGGGCGTGACGGCCAGCAGCTCGCAGCCCAGGCGCAGCCCGGCGCTGGCGCCGTCGGCGCCCTGCATCGAGCTGGCGTGCAGCAGGCGCAGCGTCACCTCCAGCCGCGTGGCGTTGTCCAGTTCCAGCCGCACGCCGTGCAGCACGATGCCCAGCGGCAGCGCTGGCACGTCGTCGGGCAGCAGCAGGCCGCAGCCGCCACTGCTGATGTCGATCAGCCGCAGCGTGAGCTGCATCTCGGGCATGGCCGGGTGGCGCAGCGAGGCCGAGGGCGTGGCGCGCTCGGGCGGGCGCACGCGGTAGGCGGCGCGGCGCTGGAAGCGGTAGATGCAGCGCGGCAGCCGGCCCTGCAGTGCGGTGGCGCGGTCGCCGCGCACCAGCACCAGGCCGTCCAGGTCGAACTGCAGCTTGATCGAGTCGAGGTAGGTCACCGCGGTGGCCTCGTCACCGTCAACCAGGCCGGTCAGCGCCGGATCGGCGCGCTCGACCTGCAGCGACAGCACGCCGCGGTCGGCGTCGATGCTCCACAGGCTGGCCGTGAAGCTGCCGCCCCCCGGGGTGGACAGCGCCACCGGCGCGTCGGCATCGCGCACCTGGCGCAGCAGCGCCAGCACCTCGCCCGGCCGCTCGCAGCGGAACTCGGCGAGGGCCGCGTCGGCGTCGTCGACCGGCGTGGGCCGGGTGTCCTGGAAGTCGGCGGGCATGGCCGTTCGCCGGGGGCTCAGTGGATGGTCTTGCGCCGGCCGTTCATCATGTCGTCGATGTCCTCTAGCCAGGGCTCGGCCAGGTGGCGGATCTCGGCGTCATTGACCAGCACGCGCTTCATGATGCGCGACTTGAGCTGGCTTTCCTCGGCGCTCAGCGCGTTGTTGCGCGCGGCATTCTTCAACTGGCTGATCAGCAGGACGCAGGCGCCCTCGAGCTTGATCACATGGTCCCAGTTGCCGGCACGGGCGGCCTCCAGCATGTCGGCGCTGGCGCGCTCGATGGCCTCGTAGAACGTGATAAGACTGCTGTTCATGTGTTCCACCGATGGTCTTGGTGCCGGTCAGGAGCGGGGACCAGGTTGCACCTGGTCGGCAATGGCCGCCCACGCCTCGCGCAGGGGCTGGATCAGGGTCAGGCATTCCTCCAGCGCGGCTTCGTCGCTGCGCAGGTTGGCCTGGGTCAGACGCACGCAGATGTAGCCGTACAGGTCCGAGAGGTCCTGGGCCAGCTTGCCGCCGTCCTTGAGGTTCAGCGCCGAGCGCAGGCCCTCGTCGACGATGCGCACGGCATGGCCGATCGATTCGCCCTTGAGCGCCGTGTCGCCGTTGCGGATGGCACCGCGCGCGCGGTTGAGCGCCACGATGAAACCGTCGAACAGCATCGCCACCAGCTGATGCGGGCTGGCGCTGGCGACCATGGTCTGGACGCCCACATGGTGGTAGGCACCGGCGAGGTGGCGGATGCGGGGGCTGGCGGCTGACGAGACGCTGTACATGGGGGGCCGTGTGTCGGGTCGTTTGTCCTGAGAGATTTATCGGACGACCCCTGGGCGGACTTGAGCCGGTAAAGACCCGGGTTGTCACGCCCTTCACGCGCCACCGGTCGGCAGGGCCGGCGGCGCGGTGCGCGCGCGGCGCGTCAGCTGCTGCTGCTGTTGGTCTTGAGCTGCTGCGTGATGTAGCTGCTCAGCGTGGACATCTGCGCCATCGTGGTGTCGAGCGCCTGGTACTGCTTGCGCAGGCGGGCCTCGGTGATGCTCAGGCGCAATTCCATGCTGGTCTGCGACTTGCTGTTGCGGTCGATGCTGGTGCGCAGCCCGGCGCTGCGGCTGTCGAACAGGCCGTCGGAGCCGAGCATGGCGTCCGACAGCTGCTTGAAGCGCCGCACGAAGCCCGAACTGCCGCTGTCGGCCCCGTCGGCCACCAGCACCTTGCGCAACTCGCCCAGGTTGCCCAGGGCGTTGTCGAGCTTACTGCCATTGGTGTCCAGCGAGCCGTCGGTCTTCATCGTGATGCCCACCTCGGACAGCCGGCCGAACACCGACGAGGCGCTGCTGGCCTGGTTGAGCACGGCGCGCAGTTGCGTCTGCACCGCCAGCGCCCCCGAGTCGCCCTGCAGGTCGCCACCCTTCTTGGTGTCGGCGTTGTAGGCGGTCTGGGTGTGGATGAAGCTGGCCACCGCGTTGAAGGCGGTGACGAAGTCGGTGATGGCAGTCTTGATCGATGCCGAGTCGGCCGCCACATCCACCGTCACCGGCGTGGTGGTGGTCTTCTGCAGCGTCAGCGTCAGGCCGTCGACCACGTTGTCGAGCGTGTTGCTGGCCGAGCTGATGGCGATGCCGTTGATCGTGGCGCTGGCGTTGCCGGCCTCCACGGTGCGCGACATCGGCGTGTCGGCCACGGTGGCGTCGTAGGCCAGCGCCGACAGGCCGGTGGTGGCCTGGCCGTCGTCGGCCGTCTCGCTGACGCCGATGCGGAATCCGTTCTCGGCGCCGGTCTCGCGCGAGCGCAGCGACAGGCGCGAGCCGGCGCTGTCGGTGACGATGGTGGCCACCACGCCGGCGCCGGCAGCGTTGATCTTGTCGCGCACGGCGGCCAGGCTGGTGTCCCCGTCGCCGATGGTGATGCTGACCGCCGAACTGCCGGCCTTGGCCTCGAAGCCGGTGGGCGGCGTGGTGGCGGTGCCACCGGTCCAGGTGCCCAGCTCGATGGTCAGCGTGCCGGCCGACAGCGTACCGCCCGAGGCCAGCGCGGCGCTGCTGGCCGTCTGGCCGGTGGCCAGGCGGCTGACCTCCAGCGCGTAGCTGCCGGCGGCAGCCGTCGTGCCGCTGGTGGCGGTGCTGGCCTTGACGACGCTGGCATCGCTGGGCGTGGCGGTGGTGCTGTTCCACAGCGTGGTGGAGGTCAGCGCATTGGCCTTCTCGCGCAGCGTGGACATGTAGCTCTGCAGCTTGCCGAAGCTGGAGAGCTTGGCGTTCAGGCTGGTGGCCTGGTCCTGCAACAGGTTCAGCGGCTGCGATTCCACCGACATCAGCTTGGTGATGATGCCGTTCACGTCCAACCCGCTGCCGATGCCGGCCGAGCTGATCGTGCTGCTGCTGCTGACGGATGAGGTGGCCATGGCGGACGCTCCTAGACGTGCGTGTTTTCGACCGGGCGGGCGCGGGCTTGAGGCGCGGGGCGCTCACCCGGCGCATGGGGCCGCGCAAACGACAACGGCCCGGAAGACCGGGCCGCCTGGGGCTGGGCGTCGGGACAGGGCGGGTGGCCGTGCCGGCGGCGCCTGCGATGGGCCCGCGGGGTCAGCCCTGCAGCAGCTTGAGCACCTGCTGCGGCATCTGGTTGGCCTGCGCCACCATCGCGTTGCCGGCCTGCTGCAGGATCTGCGAGCGGCTGAGGTTGGCGGTTTCCGCCGCGAAGTCGGCGTCCATGATGCGGCTCTTGGCCGCGCTCTGGTTCTCCACCGAGACCTGCAGGTTCGAGATCACCGACTCGAAGCGCGACTGCGAGGCACCCAGCGTGGCACGCTGGTTGTTCAGCATGTCCAGCGCGCTGTCGATGTTGTCGATCACCGTGTGGATGTCGGTGATCGCCGCGGTCGAGGCGATCGAGGCGCGGCCGCTGCCGGCGGCGTCGGTGCCGGCCACCACGGTGATCAGCGCGTCCGAGGTCAGGTCGCTGGTGGTGATGTTGATCGTGTCTTCGCTGCTGGTGCCGGCGCCGACCTGGAACACCAGTTCGCGGGCTTCGGCACCGAGGATGTGCGAGCCGTTGAAGGTGGTGGCCGACAGCACGCGCTGCACTTCCTTGGCCAGCTCGCCGAATTCCTTGTCCAGCGAATCCTTGTCGTTGGCCGAGTTGGTGGCGTTGGCCGCCTGCACCGACAGCTCACGCATGCGCTGCAGGGCGTCGGCCACCTTGCCGAGCGCGCCTTCGGCGGTCTGCGCCAGCGAGATGCCATCGTTGGCGTTGCGCACCGCGGCGTTCATGCCGCGTATCTGGGCCGTCATGCGCTCGGCAATCGCCAGGCCGGCGGCGTCGTCCTTGGCGGAGTTCACGCGCATGCCGGAGGAAAGCCGCTGCATCGAGATGGCCAGGGAAGACTGAGACGTGTTGAGGTTCCGTTGCGCGTTCAGCGACGAAAGGTTCGTGTTGATCGTCTGGGGCATTTGCCACTCCTCGAGATTCGACGACACCCGGCGGAAATCGGCCGGCATTCCGAAAGCACACGCGGCGTACTGCTGATTGCCGCCTGCCGCTTTCGAGACCGGCTGGTTCCACTGGCGAATCGGTCGTCAGTGCTTCCGGACGGCGCCTGTGCGGCAGAGCTCAGGCGTTGGACGAATTGTGAGAAGGGCAGGGCTTCGGCATTAGGCCGAAATGCGGAGCAAAGGGGCCTCAGTTTGCGCCCGTGACACACGCAAGAACGCCCCGCCGGCTGTGTCAGGCCGGCGGGGCGTCGGGGAGGGGGATGCGGCGCCGCGTCGCTGCGGCGCTGGGTGGGCCGTTCAGCGCAGCAGGCTGATCACCGCCTGGGGCAGCTGGTTGGCCTGGGCCACCATGGCCACGCCGGCCTGCTGCAGGATCTGCGCGCGGCTCATGTTGGCCGTCTCGCTGGCGAAGTCGGCGTCCATGATGCGGCCCTTGGCGGCGTTCTGGTTCTCGATCGAGACCTGCAGGTTCGACACCACCGATTCGAAGCGGCTCTGCGAGGCGCCCAGCGTGCCGCGCTCGGTGCTCACCTTGTCGAGGGCGGTGTCGATCTTGTCGATCACGCTCTTGATGTCGTTGGCGGTGGCGGCCGACGAGATGTCGGCGCGGCCGCTGCCGCTGTTGTCGGTGCCTGCCACCGCGGTGATGTCACCGTCGGTGGTCATGTTGGTGGTGGTGATCGAGATGGTGTCGTTGGAGCTGGTGTTGGCGCCCACCTGGAAGCTCTTGTTGCCGGCGTCGCTGCCCAGCACCTTCAGGCCGTTGAAGCTGGTGCCGCCGAGCACGCGCTGCACTTCCTTGGCCAGCTCGCCGAACTCCTTGTCCAGCGAATCCTTGTCGCTGTCGGAGTTGGTGGCGTTGGCCGACTGCACCGCCAGTTCACGCATGCGCTGGAAGGCGTCGGCCACCTTGCCCAGCGAGCCTTCGGCGGTCTGGGCCATCGAGATGCCGTCGTTGGCGTTGCGCATGGCCACGGTCATGCCGCGAACCTGGGCGCTCATGCGTTCGGCGATGGCCAGTCCCGCCGCGTCGTCCTTGGCCGAGTTCACCCGCAGGCCCGAGGACAGGCGCTGCATCGAGACGGACAGCGAGTCCTGCGAGGCATTCAGGTTTCGCTGGGCATTCAGCGAGACGATGTTGGTGTTGATGGTCTGAGGCACGAACGACTCCTTCGCTCAATGAATCGCGTCCAATGCGCGGCAATGTCGCGTCTTTGGCGTTGCAATGACGGCCTGCGGCTTCCGGTTGCCCGAAAAACGAGGCTGCTGCAACACTTATCGACCGATCGGCCGCTTGCTTGAACGCTTAGTTCTTCTGGCCGTGAAAAAAGACAAGGCGCCGGCTCCCGGGGGAGTAGCGGCGCCTTGTCATCCGGAGGGCGCGGCCTGCGGGGCCGCAGCCGCCGCGGCCGACTCCATCAGGGCTGGCCCAAACTCATCGAAGAAGCGACAGGACTTGCTGCGGCAACTGGTTGGCTTGCGCCACCATCGCCGTGCCAGCCTGCTGCAGGATGTTGGCGCGGCTCATGTTGGCCGTTTCCGCCGCGAAGTCGGTGTCCATGATGCGGCCGCGCGCGGCGCTCTGGTTCTCGACCGAGACCTGCAGGTTCGAGACCACCGACTCGAAGCGGTTCTGCGAGGCACCCAGCGTGGCGCGCTCGCCGCTGACCGTGTTGATCGCCGTGTCGATGTTGTCGATCACCGTGTGGATGTCCGACAGCGCCGCGGTGTTGTCGATCACCGCCCGGCCCGCACCGGTGTTGTCGGTGCCGGCCACCACGGTGATCGTGGCGTCCTGGGTCAGGTTGGTGGTCTGGATGTCGATGGTGTCGTCGCTGGTGGTGTTGGCACCGACCTGGAAGGTCTGGGCACCGGCGTCACCGGCCAGCATGCGCTTGCCGTTGAAGTTGGTGGCACCCAGCACGCGCTGGATTTCCTTCGACAGTTCGCCGAATTCCTTGTCCAGCGAGTCCTTGTCCGAGCCGGTCACCGTGGCGTTGGAGGCCTGAACCGCCAGTTCACGCATGCGCTGCAGCGAGTCGGTCACCTTGCCGAGTGCGCCTTCCGCGGTCTGCGCCATCGAGATGCCGTCGTTGGAGTTGCGCACCGCGACGTTCATGCCACGCACCTGGGCGTTCATGCGCTCGGCGATGGCCAGGCCGGCGGCGTCGTCCTTGGCGCTGTTGACACGCAGACCCGAGGACAGGCGCTGCATCGACGTGGCCAGCGACGACTGGTTGGTGTTCAGGTTCCGCTGGGCGTTCAGCGAAGACATGTTGGTGTTGATGGTCTGAGGCACGATGGTTTCCTTTCCGTTTCCATGAATCCCGGCGGAAGCGCCGGCGTTTTCGCCAGTGGTGGGGTTCCTTGCGGTCATCACCACCTTTGCCGCTGATCCTCATTGCTGGGGATCAGCACGCCCGCGCTAGTCGCCTTTGGCTCGACGAGCTCCCGGGTGGGAGCCTTCGTCCATCGGCCGGCTAACCGGACCCCGGTCAGATGTTGTTGTCTGCCCGTTGGGTTGGGTATCGGCCCGCTGGAAACGCAACTTGAGGCCTGTATCGCTCCCTTTTTTTCGAGACTGTCAATACGCTTTCGGGTCCTTCGCGTGAAGTTCGGCACGCCAAAGGGCTCAGAAAGCACTCAAGTCGGGGTGTGGCAGGGGTTTAGCGCAAAAACAGCCCGCGTTTCGGGGGCAATCCGGACGCTGCATGGCGCACCGCGGCTGGCGCGTGGCGGGCCGGGGGCAGGGGGCGGGGGGCGGGGGGCTTCGGCGCGTTCAGCGCGCATGGGCAGCCGTGCGCGCATGGGCAGGCGTACGCGCATGGCCGTATGCCATCGCAGTCGCGTGCCTTGCAGCATGGGTGGGCGCAGCCGCGCCGTGCGCGGACTGGCCATGGGTGCGCGCTGGCCAAGGGGGCAGGCCGTGCGCGGGCCGTGTCAGGCCCTGGGGAGCAGGCTCACGCGGCGCCGCCGCGGGCGTGGGCAGGGACGGTGGCACGCGCTGCGCGGCGGCGCAGCGGTGCAGGCAGGCAGACGGGTGCCGGGCCGGGCCCGCAGCCGGTCAGGCCGCGGCCTTGCGCGCGGTGGTGGCGGGCTTGCCCCGCACCGGCGGCATCGGCCGCGCCAGCGCGGCGGCATTGGCCGCGATGCGCGCGGTCTCGTCGAGCACGCGGCGCAGCTGGTCCAGCTCGGCGCGCAGCTGGCGCACCTCGTCCTTGGTGTGGGCGAGCTCGTTCTCGGCGCGTCGCAGCGCGTCGGCCTGGCGCAGGCCGCCGGCCTGGGCAAAGGCCTCGCGCACCAGCGCGCTGCCACGCAGCGTGGCCTCGGCGTAGCCGGCCCAATCGTTGCGCAGCTCGCGCAGCAGGTTGGCGCGCGGCGCCACCACGATGGGCTCCTCGCGCAGCGGCTGCTGCAGCGCGGCGCTCCACAAGGCCTCGCCCAGCAGCGTGTGCGAGGCGATCTGCAGGTAGCCATCGGGCGTGGGCATGGGTTCGAAGCTGGGCGTGGCCGAGGTGCCGTGCAGGGCGTAGGCCTTGCGGGCGAACCACTGCGCCTCGAGCAGCACGCCCGAGGACAGGCCGACCAGCGTGATCTCGTCGTCGCAGGCCAGCAGCTCGTAGGCGTCCATCTCGCACAACGGCACGCGCTGGCCGATCAGGCGCTCCAGCGTCTCGCGCTCGATGCGGGCGAAGTCGCCGGCACGCGGGTCGGCCAGGTACAGCATCGGGCCGGTGCGGGCCAGGCGCTGCAGTGTCTCGGCATGGTCGCTGGCGCGCACGATGCGGCCATCAGCCTGCACCAGCGAGGCTTCGCATTCGGGTTGGCCGACGAAGATCACGGGGTCGGCCGGCAGGCGCAGCTGCGACTCGCCGCGGCGGCGCAGCCGGGCGCGGGCGGCCATCTGCGAGGCCTCGGCCACCAGCTCGGCGGTGCCCATGGCCAGCGGCGCGACGGCGGCGTGGATCTCGGCGCGGTTGGTGCGCAGGCCCATCACCAGGTCGCTGCCGAAGCGCAGCGGCGACATGCGCAGGTCGACCCAGGCGACATCGGCGCTGTCGAGCTGCGCGATCAGCCAGGGCGCCATCTCGTGGCCCAGCACCAGCGCGTCGGCGGGCAGGTGCTGCAGCAGGTAGTCGGCGGCGGCGGCGGGCACGGCATGGTGCAGGGCCTGCCAGGTCGGCATCTGGCCATCCACCATGCACAGCGCACGGAACTGCTGGATCGAGAAACCGGGCTTCAGGCCGTGGCCGTCGGCGCGGTGCGGGGTCTTGCTGACGCGCAGACCGCTGGCATGGAAGATGGGCAGGCGCACCAGGTCGAGCACAAACTCGCTGGCGGGCCAGGTGTCCTCGCGGACGAGGTCATCAAGGCTGACGATCGTGCTGACGTTCATGGTGGGCTCCAGGGCAGAGGGGCTCGGGTCGCAGTGGGTGTCTTCGGGATTCAGCGCGCGGGACGGCCGTTGCCGACCGGAGCCAAGCCATGCCGGGCACCGGGGATCCACGTGCTCTGGCCGGAGCAGGTGGGGATCGGGTGGGGCAGCTGGGTCGGGTGCATGGCGCTGGCGGTGTTTCGACGCTGGGAGGCAGTCTAGGCAGCGCGGCCGGCGGCTAAAGGCCGAATAGCCCGGCGAAACCGGGCCAGAACGCGGCCGGGCGCATCCGGCCCGTGCGGACAGAAGAATCCGTGCCGGGGCCCGGTGCCGGGGCTCAGTGCCGGGGCAGCAGCCGCTGCACGCGCTGCAGCAGATCGGCGTCGTCCCAGGGCTTGCGCAGCACGCCGTGCAGGCGCGCGAAGCCCTGCAGCTGGGCCTGCATCTCGTCGTGGCCGGTGATGGCCAGCATCGGCAGGCGGCCCAACGCCGGCCGCGCATGGGCGGCGGCGATCAGCTCGGCGCCGTTCATGTGGGGCATCTCGAGGTCGGTGATCAGCAGCGCGAAGGGCTGCTGATCCAGCAGGGCCAGGGCCTCGACGCCGTCGCGCGCCTGCACCACCGCATGGCCGGCGCCTTCCAGCAGCTTGCGCAGCTTGGCGCGCACCACGGCGGAATCGTCGACCAGCAGCAGCGGCAGCGGTGCGGCGGCTTGTGTCGCCGAGGTGACATGGGGCGGTGCGGCCGGCGCCGGTGGCGTGGCCGGCGCGGGGGGCGTGGCGGGCGCGGCGGGGCGGGGCTGCGGCGTCGTGGGCTGCGCCGAGGGCGGTGGCGCCACGGGCCGGGCGACAGGCCGGGCGGCCGGCGTGGGTGCGGGCGGGGGCGCCGGGGCACGCACGGGTGACGGCGGCACCGCGCGGCGCACGGGCGCCGGGCCGGGGGCGGCCACCGGCGGGCGGTGCGACGGTGCCGGGGCGGGCGGCGTGGGTGGGGTGGGCGCGGTGGGCGCGGTGGACGGAGGAGGGCGACGCTTGCGCCGGCCCAGCAGCACCAGGGCCAGCGCGGCCAGCACCACCATGGCCAGGGCCAGGGCCAGCGGCAGGCCGTGGGTGCTCAGGGCGTCCAGGATCGAAGACAACATCGGTTCAGGTCTCGTGCAGTCACTCCCGGCGCGGCGGCCCCGGCGCCGGGGTGTCGGCCGGCGGGCCTGGGCGGGCCACGAGGCGAGCCACAGGCGGCCACTGGAGGTGCCGGGTCATTGTGCCAGCGGGCCTGCTGGCAGCAGGGGCATCGTCGCCTGGCGGGATGACAGGTCTGCGGCCGGGCGCGGCGTGTAGGAATTTGTCTGACAAGGGCACAGAAGAAACGGGACTTCAGAAGCGGAGACAGGCCAATGTTCCGGCCCAGTTCCGGTGCCTACAGTTCATCCCATACCAACCCGCCACCCCACCGGAGAGCAAGCATGAACACCGACCAGATCCTCGCCGAGATCCGCGAAGCCAACCTGTCGTACCTGATGCTGGCCCAGTCGCTGGTGCGCATCGACCGCGACCAGGCCCTGTTCCGCCTGGGCATCAACGAGGGCACCGCCGACCTGATCGCCGCGCTGACCCCCGCCCAGATGATGAAGGTGGCCTCCAGCAACACACTGCTGTGCAAGATGCGCTGCGACGACGACATGGTCTGGGGCCTGCTGACCAGCCACGGCAAGTCGGCCGCCAACGACGCCGTCAGCCGCCTGCACGCCAGCATCCTGATGGCCGGCCGCCATCAAGAGGCTGCGTAAGCCGCCGGCCTCGACGCCGAACCTGACAAACATCAAGGAGAGAGAACCATGTCGCGCACCAAGAGCATCCTGACCGAAGCCAAGCAGATCGAGACCGCTGTCGAGCTGATCAAGCTCGGTGCCCGCCTGCAGGTGCTGGAGAGCGAGACCGACCTGAGCTACGAGCGCCTGCTGCGCCTGTACAAGGAGGTCGCCGGCAAGTCGCCCAGCAAGGGCCAGCTGCCGTTCTCCACCGACTGGTTCATGACCTGGCAGCCCAACATCCATGCCAGCCTCTTCCTGAACATCCACGAATACCTGAACAAGGTGGCCGCGCTCGACGAGATCGACACGGTGATCAAGGCCTACAAGCTCTACCAGGAACAGGTGGGCGCGCAGGACCTCGAGCCGCAGCTGTCGGTCACCCGCGCCTGGCGCCTGGTGAAGTTCGTCGACAACGGCATGCTCACCATGACCAAGTGCAGCAAGTGCGGCGGCCACTTCGTGACCCACCCGCACGAGATCGCCCGCCACTATGTGTGCGGCCTGTGCAACCCGCCCGCCCGGGCCGGCAAGGGGCGCAATGCCGGCGCCATCCGCCTGCCGAGCGTGCAGGAATGCATGGCCGACTGATGCCTTCGCCCGCGGTGGCCCGGCGCCGGCCTCGAGCCCCGGCGTCTGGCGGCCGATAGCGAACTCAGCGACCGCAGTTTTTCTTGCTTGTCTCCTCCTGGCACAGTCCCCTGTGCTTTGCAGGCGGGTTCCTCACGGAAGCCGCCTCTTTTTTTTCCTGTCGTCCCTGTTCCAGTCCATGACCATGCCCACGTCCACCACGCCTCCTGAAGCCCGGCCGTCCACCACGCCGCGCGATGCCGCGTCGGTCGACGCCGCGGCCCCGCTGCCGGTACCGCCCAGCGCCGTGCATCCCATCCTGGCCGACGCCCCGTCCACCACTGACCCCTGGCCGCCGCTGCTGGCCGCGCTGGCCGAGGAACTGGTGGCGCTGCCGCACGAAACCGCGCCCGGCGTGGCCGAGTCGCGCCTGCGCGACCTGCACCGCCGCGCCGCCGCCGTGGTCGATGCCCAGCCCGATGCCGCGCTGTATTGGCTGATCCTGCGCGCCGGCCACGAGGTGGCCGGCTACAGCGACCGCCACGCCTGGCTGTGCTGGTGGGTGGCGCGCGAAGCCCATGCCCGCCTGGGCGGCAGCGACCACCAGGGCGAGGCCCTGGCGCTGGCCGCGCTGACCATGAACTGCACGCTGCGCGCGCTGCAGGACCGCCTGGCCGAGCACGACGGTCCGCCCTCGGTGGCCGAGCAGGCGCGCATCGACACCCATGCCGTGGCGGCTGCGCACACGCTGGCCGCGGCCGGCGTGCACGACGAACTGTGGCTGGCCATCGTGCGCCACCACCACGACGAGGCGCCCGACGCGCTGCCGCTGATGCGCCTGCCGCCGGCCGCGGCCGCGGCCCGGCTGCTGCGCCGGGTCGACCGCTTCGCCGCCGCGCTGGCCTGCCGCGCCGACCGGCCGCCGCTGTCGCCGGTACTGGCCGCGCGCACCGCCTGCGTGGGCCCGGACGGCACCACCGACGAGATCGGCCACGCGATGATCGGCGCGCTGGGCCTGTACCCGCCCGGCAGCCCGGTGCGCTTGGCCAATGGCGAGCGCGGCGTGGTCATCGCCCGCGGCCTGCGCGCCAACCTGCCACGCGTGGCCGTGCTGGCCGACGCCCAGGGCCAGCCGCTGGCCCAGCCGGTGTCGCGCGACACCGCCGATCCGGCCCATGCCGTGACCGGCAGCCTCGACCCCGATCTGTCGCCGCTGCCGCTGACCGTGCCGCACGCGCAGCTGCTGCGCCTGCGCTGACCGACCGGGCGGGCCGGACTGATGGCGCCGCCGGTCAGCACCCCTGAGCGCCCGTCCACGCGCCTGTCCGGACGCCAGTCCGGGCGCCCGTCCGCCGCGACAGCCCGTGAAATTTTGCCGGTTTCATCGGATTTGCCGGTTATTCAGGTCTCGAACCCGACCGACGGACCCACCGGGCCCGGATCGCCCCGCATTTCGGACGACCGCGCGCATGTCGTGATCGACACACTGGCGCGCATGTCTGCCCACGCCACTGCTGCCGCGGCCCCTGCGCCGTCGCCGCACACCGCCGAAACCGGTCGCGCCGCCGCGCTGGCGACCGGCCTGGCCGCGCGCCTGCGCTGGCCGGCGCCGGCGCTGCTGGGCTGGCTGGCCGCCTGGCTGCTGACGCTGGTGCTGCGCCTGGCCGGTGCCAGCCCCTGGCTGGCCCTGGGCACCGGCCTGGTGGCCTGCACCGCGCTGGCCCTGGCCTGGCCCGGCCTGAGCACCTGGCGCCGCATGATCCTGGGTGGCGGTTTCCCGCTGGCCATGCTGGGCAGCGGCCTGGCGCAGGGCGTGCCGGCCTGGGCCTGGCTGCTGCCGCTGGGCCTGCTGCTGGTGGCCTACCCGCTGCGCGCCTGGCGCGATGCGCCGCTGTTTCCCACGCCGCCGCGGGCGCTGCAGGGCCTGGCCCGCCAGGTGCCGCTGCCGGCTGGCGCACGCGTGCTCGACGCCGGCTGCGGCCTGGGCCAGGGTCTGGAGGCCCTGCACACCGAATACCCGCAGGCCCGGCTGCAGGGCACCGAATGGAGCTGGCCGCTGGCCCTGGCCGCGCGCTGGCGCTGCCGCTTCGCCCAGGTGCGCCGCGGCGACCTGTGGGCCGAGGACTGGTCGGGCCTGGACCTGGTGTACCTGTTCCAGCGTCCTGAATCGATGGCCCGCGCCTGGGACAAGGCCTGCGCCGAGATGGCACCCGGCCGCTGGCTGGTGAGCCTGGACTTCGCCGTGCCCGGCGTGCCGCCGGCGCGCGTGCTGCGCCGGCCCGGCGCGCAACCGGTGTGGGTCTACCGCATCGAGAACAAGCCGTACCGGGGCGCCAGTTCCGGCTCAATCCGCACCCCGGGCCGCCGATAAATCAGCGAACCGGTGCGTCCCGCGGGGCGTGCCGACCGGTTTCACCTTCGAAAACGCACCATGTTCGTCATCATCGGTTGGGTTCTCGCGCTGGCTTGCATCTTCGGCGTGTACATCGTGCACGGCGGCAACATGGGCGTGATCCTGAAGGCCTTGCCCTTCGAGTTCACCACCATCTTCGGTTCGGCCTTCGGCGCCTTCCTGGCCAACAACCAGATGAAGGTGACCAAGAAGACGCTGGCCGGCCTGGGCCAGTGCTTCAAGGGCAGCAAATTCAGCAAGGCCCGCTACATGGAGCTGCTGGCGCTGATGTACGACATCCTGCAGAAGGCCCGCAAGGAGGGCCTGATGTCGATCGAAAAGGACGTCGAAGACCCGCACAACTCGGCCATCTTCCAGAAGTACCCGGTGGTGGGCAACGACCACCACGTGGTCGAGTTCATCACCGACTACCTGCGCATGATGGTCTCGGGCAACCTGAACGCCCACGAGATCGAGAGCCTGATGGACAGCGAGATCGAGACGCACCACCAGGAAGAGCACGCCGCCGTGGCCGCCATCGGGCGGCTGGCGGGCGGCCTGCCGGCCTTCGGCATCGTGGCCGCCGTGCTGGGCGTGGTGAACACCATGGGCTCGGTGGGCCAGCCCCCGGCGGTGCTGGGCGGCATGATCGGCTCGGCCCTGGTGGGTACCTTCCTGGGCATTCTGCTGGCCTACGGCTTCGTGGAGCCGCTGGGCGGCCTGCTGGAGCAGAAGGTGGAAGACGCCGGCAAGGAATTCCAGTGCATCAAGACCACGCTGCTGGCCTCGATGCAGGGCTACGCGCCCCAGGTGGCGATCGAATTCGGCCGCAAGGTGCTGTTCTCCGACGACCGTCCGACGTTCTCCGAACTCGAACAGCACGTGAAGAAGAAGTGATGGCCGACCCCCGTAGCGCCTTCGGCGCTTCCCCCCAGGGGGGCGCAGCCAGCGGCCCGGCAAAGCCGGCTCCGCGGCGGCTGCTTGGTTTGACCGCGACCCTGCCGCCACCGGTGCGCTTCGGGGAGAACCATGGCTGGTGACGCCAAGAAGCTGCAGCCCATCATCATCAAGAAGGTGAAGAAGGGCGGCCATGCGGCGCATGGCGGGGCGTGGAAGATCGCGTACGCCGACTTCGTGACCGCGATGATGGCCTTCTTCCTGCTGATGTGGCTGCTGGGCAGCACCACCGAGGGCGACAAGAAGGGCATTGCCGACTACTTCAATTCGCCGCTGAAGGTGGCGCTGCTGAACGGCGGCTCCGGCTCGGGCGATTCGTCCAGCGTGATCAAGGGCGGCGGCACCGACCTGAGCCGCAGCCACGGTCAGGTCAAGGCCGGCGACGTGCCGGCACCGCGCCACACCATCAACCTGCAGCGCCTGAAGGCCGAGCAACAGCGCGTCGAGGGCGCCATGCTCGAGGAATTGCGCGAGAAAGTGCAGTCGGAGCTGCAGAACAGCCCCAAACTCGCCCAGTTCTCGTCGCAGATCAAGCTGGACATGACCCGCGACGGCCTGCGCATCCAGATCGTCGACGAGCAGAGCCGGCCGATGTTCGATTCCGGCAGCCCGCTGGTGAAGCCGCACATGCGCGACCTGCTGCGCGCCATCGGCAGCGTGCTGGCCGAGGTGCCCAACCGCATCACGCTGGAAGGGCACACCGACGCCATGCCGTTCCCCGGCGGTGACAAGGGCTACGGCAACTGGGAACTGGCGGCCGACCGCGCCAACGCGGCGCGGCGCGAACTGATCGGCGGCGGCCTGGGCGACGACCGGGTGCTGCGCGTGCTGGGCCTGGCCTCCAGCCAGCCGTTCAACCCGGCCGATCCCAACGACCCGCAGAACCGGCGCATCAGCATCATCGTGATGAACCGCGACGCCGAGAACCGCTTCCTGCGGCCCGGCGCACCGGACAACGCCGACAGCGACGAGGCCCCGGCGCTCAACGTCGCGCCCAAGCCGGCCGCCGGCCGCTGACCCCGCGGCGCCCCGGCGCCGAACTGGCCGGTGAAAGCCCGGCTCATCGGGCTCATGTTCCCGGCACCCCTGCCTACCATGGTGGTCAAGCTCCGCTCTCCTGAGGGGTACCGCCATGATCGCCTTCGATTCCAGAGACCTGCTGTCCGATCCGCCGATGATCTGGCTGGCCGACGCGCCCGCGTTGCCGCCGGCTGGCTCGATCGCGCAGGTGCT
This sequence comes from Pseudaquabacterium inlustre, assembly GCF_038066595.1. Classification (NCBI taxonomy): domain Bacteria; kingdom Pseudomonadati; phylum Pseudomonadota; class Betaproteobacteria; order Burkholderiales; family Sphaerotilaceae; genus Pseudaquabacterium; species Pseudaquabacterium inlustre. The sequence continues at coordinate 350,154 of NZ_JBBUTH010000001.1, read as the reverse complement.
GCCCTGGCTCACCGCCCACCTGGGCCTGCAGCCCGACGTGATGGCCCTCAGCGGCCTGGACGCCGCCGCCTTCGCCCAGGACCCCGACCGCACGCTGCAGGCCCTGCAGCGGCTGGGCTGTGACACCTACATCGGACACACCAGCCCGGTGCAGCTGATGCCGGCCGACCTGCCGGCCGTGCTGACCCTGGCCACCGGCGACGCCTGCGTGGTGACGGCCCTGCACGGGCGGCCCGGCGAGGCCCGGCGCTGCGAGGTGGTGGTCTTCACCCCCGAGCCGATGGCCTTCGCCGTCACCGACACCGAACTGGCCGGCGAATGCGTCGGCCCGGGCCTGCTGATGCGCCGCGTGCAGGGCCGGCGTGCCGCCCCGGCGGCCACGGCGGCCCCGGTGGCCACGCCCCCAGCGACAGCGGGCCGGCCTGGTGTGCCGCCCGTGGCGCGTGCGCCGTCGGTGCCCAGCCCAACAGGCCCCGCACCGTTGGTGCCCACGCCGTCGCCGGCACCGCGGGCGGCGCCGATGGCCACCTCGGCGGCTGGCCGGCCGCTGGTGCCCGAAGACCTTCCGGTGCTCGACGACGTGATCGAGCTGCCGCTGCCGCGCTGGAACCTGGCGCAGGCGCCGGCGCAGCCCCCGATGCCGCTGCAGACGCTGCCGCCGACGCAGGCCTTGCCGCCGACGCACACACCGACGCAGACACAGGCACAGACGCTGCCGCGCGACACCGTGCCGGCGCAAGCCCGGACGCCGTCGCCACGGCCGATACCGGATCTGGCGGACACGCCGGCGCTGGCGCCCGAACCCGTGGCGCGTGCCGACGCGGCCCAGGACGGCGTGGTGCTGGATCTGCGCTTTCTCGACGATCACAGCGGTGCCGCGCAGATGCGGCGCCAGTTTGTCGGGCGCCTGCGCCGCGTGCAGGTGTGGGTGGGGGCGCTGGTGCGCCGCCTGCGCCTGCGCGGCCCGTCGGCCACGGTCGCTTGGGCCGCAACACCGCGGCGCGAGCCCCAGCCGGCTGCGTCCACCAACGTCTGGCGCGAACCCCTGCCCGAACCGGGCTGGGATCCCGGCCTGGACCGCTCCGCCGGCCTGGCACGCCACGCCCGCCATGAACCCATGCTGGCCGATCCGCCAACGGCCGACCGACGAACCACCGCGCCACCGGGTGGCGCTGCGGTGCTGCGCTGGCGTGACACAGCCATCGACCGACGATGGCTGCTGGACGCTGCCGACGCGCCGCCGGACCGCCGGTCCACGCCGCCACCCGCCCAGTCCGCGCGGCGAGGCGTGCGCCTGTCCGTGCCCGGGTGGCCACGGTGGTCCCAACCGCTGCAAGCGTTGCAAGCGCTGCGAAGGCCGCGAACGACGCAATCGCCGCAATCGGTGCAACGGCATCGACCTCAGCGATCACCGCAATGGGCCGCCTGGCGCCAGTGGACACGCTGGCCGCAATGGGCCCGATGGCCGGCCGGACGCCTGGGGGCGCCGCCGCCGGGCCTGGCCGCCGTGGTGGCCGGCGACCCCGGTGCTGCGACGGTGGGCCTGGCGCCCGCCCCGACAGCTCAGACAGCCCAGACAGCCCCGACCGGCACGCTGGTCGCCAGGCTGGCGGGGCTGTGGCCGGCGCTGTGGCCGGCGCACCGGCGAGCCGTCGACTCCGGTGCCCGAGTCACCGCGGGGGATCGGCTGCCGTCCGGGCCCGGCCAGCCTGCACGGGCCCAGCGGGCACGTGCGGCGCCACCGTGGGCGTCGTGGGCGCCTTGGGCGGCCGCGCTGCCGGTGGAGGCTTGGCGGCGGCGTGTTCGAACGCTGCCGGTGAATGCGGTCGATGCGCTGGTCGAGGCCAGCGTCACCGTGGCCTGTCTGGCCCAGGGCCTGCCGCTGGCCTGGGGCCGGGCGACGGTGCGCGACGGCCTGTGGGCGCCGCTGCGCCACGCCTGCCTGAACGCCAGCCTGCGCCCGCGTGCTGCGCCGGCGCCTGCCCGGCCGGTGCCGCGAACGATTCCGCAGGCGGCGACCCTGGCCACCGACAGGGCCGACACCGCCGCCGCAAGCCTGCGTCCGGCCGCTCGCGGACGGGTCTACGCGGTGGACTTCGCGTCGGCGCTGCGCCAGCGCAGCGACAACGCGGTGGTCGGCCCGCCGCGGCCCGCCCGCCTGCCCCCGCCGGGGCGCAGCGGCGGTGGTGGTGGTGGCAGCGGCGGCAGCGGCAGCGGCAGCGGGCTGCCCGGCCACCGGCTGATGGCCGCCTGACCCTGTCCAAAGCCCCTGATGAGCCTGGTTCAGGGTCTTTGGGCCGGCCGGCGACGACCGCTGGCACGCCATTCAAGTTTCCGGCGCTGCCTCCGATAACGAGGAACGCTCGTGACCGGAAACACCTGACCAGAGGAATGCGATGAATCCCGCCGACCTGAAGTTCTTGATCGTCGACGACTTCAACACGATGCGTCGCATCGTGCGGGGCCTGCTCAAAGAGATGGGGGCCAACAACGCCGACGAAGCCGAGGACGGTGCCGTCGCGTTGCAGATGCTGAAGAACGCGCGCTACGACTTCGTCGTCAGCGACATCAACATGCCGAACATGAACGGCTTCGACCTGCTCAAGGCGGTCAAGGCCGACCCGGCCCTCAAGCACATCCCCGTGCTGATGGTCACCGCCGAGGCCCGCAAGGAGGACATCCTGCTGGCCGCCCAGAGCGGTGCGGCCGGCTACGTGGTCAAACCCTTCACCAAGGCGACGCTCGAGGAGAAGGTGACCAAGATCATGCAGAAACTCCAAGCCGCCGCGGCTTGAGGCAGCCTGGAGACCGCTGACATGAAGATGGAAAACATGGAAGCCCTGCTGCCTGCAGGGGCGACGTCGAATGCCATGGCCTCGCCCGAGGTGGTACAGAAGATCGGCGAGATCACCCGGCTGCTGCACGACACACTGCGCCAGCTGGGCGTGATGCCGCAGTTGCAGATCGCCGCCGACGGCCTGCCCGACGCGCGCAGCCGCCTGACCTACATCGCCGCCAAGACCGCCGCAGCCGCCGAGAAGGTGCTGAACTCAGTCGACCAGGCCAAGGCCGAGCAGGCCCAGATCGCCGACCAGACGCGGGCACTGGCCCAGCAACTGACGGCCGACCCGGTGCGTGCCATCGCCAGCGGCGCGGTGATGAACTTCGTCAGCGACGTCGAGCGGCGCACCAACGCCGTGGACGCGCACCTGACCGACATCATGATGGCCCAGGACTTCCACGACCTGACCGGTCAGGTCGTGCAGAAGGTCGTGACCCTGGCCAACGAGCTGGAAGACAGCCTGGTCAAGCTGCTGGTGCAGGTGGTGCCGCCCGAGCAGCGCGAGAAGGTCGATCCGAACGTGCTGCACGGCCCCGTGGTGAACCCGGAAGGGCGCACCGACATCGTGCAGGACCAGGGCGAAGTGGATGATCTGCTCGCCAGCCTGGGCTTCTGAACAGCCCGGTTCCCACGATGTGAAAGGCGGCCTGCGGGCCGCTTTCGTGTTTGTGGCGCCGCCGCGCGCGGGGGCGGGGCGGGTGCCGAAAGGCCAGGGAATGGGGCCCTTATCGGGGCAACGGCGCAGGGGGCGGGCTCCTAGCATGGCCGAATTCCTGAACGCCTTGCCGGAGCCTGCATGTCCGCTGCCACCCTGATGTCCCAGAGCGCCCCCATGTCGAACCCGCACACCCCCGCCCACCCGGCCGTGCCGCCGCGCACGCTGGTGGAACTGGTGCATGAGGCCCAGCGCCTGCAGTCGGCGGGCGACATGGCTGCTGCGGTGCAGGTCTACCGCGACTGGATCGACACCGCGCCGCAGGCCATGGTGCATGTGGCCTGCTTCAACCTCGGCACGCTGCTGGGCGCGATGAACCGCGCCGACGAGGCCGAGGCCGCCTACCTGCGCGCCATCGCGCTGCAGCCCGATTTCCCCCACGCCCGGCTGAACCTGGGCCACCTGCTGGAGCGCCGCGGCGACACCGATGGCGCGCTGGCCCAGTGGCAGGCCGTGCTCGACGGCGCCGCGCAGGCCGACCTGCGGGTGCACGCGCTGAACAACCGCGGCCGCCTGCTGGAGCAACTGCGCCGCTACCCCGAGGCCGAGGCCGAGCTCAAGCGCAGCCTCGAGCTCAACGCCGACCAGCCCAACGTGGTGCAGCACTATGTGCACCTGCGCCAGAAGCAGTGCGAATGGCCGGCCTGGGAGCCGGTGGGCGAGGTGGGGCCGAACAAGCTGGTGATGGGCACCTCGCTGCTGGCGATGATGGGTCTGTCCGACGATCCGGCGATGCAGCTGCTGTCGGCGGTGCGCTTCGCCAGCGAGCGCGTGCCCAAGGCGCAGCCGGTGCCGCTGCACTCGGTGGCACCGCCACGCACCGGCAAGATCCGCATCGGCTACCTGTCGGGCGATCTGCACATGCATGCCGTGGGCCTGCTGACGCCCGAGCTGTTCGAGCTGCACGACCGCTCGAAATTCGAGGTCTGGGCCTTCTGCTGGACGCCCGAGAGCAACATGCCGCAGCGCCAGCGCATCCTGCGCGCGATGGACCATGTGGTGCGGCTGGACGGCGTGGACGACGCCACGGCGGCCAGGCTGATCGCCGAGGCCGGCATCGACGTGCTGGTGGATCTGCAGGGGCTGACCAACGGCGCGCGTCCGGCCATCCTGGGCTACCGCGCCGCACCCATCCAGGTCAGCTACCTGGGCCTGCCCGGCACCTCGGGCCTGCCGGGGGTGGACTGGATCCTGGCCGATCACTTCGTGCTGCCGCCCGAGCTGGAGCCGTACTGCACCGAGAGGCCGATCCGCGTGCCGCACTGCTACCAGGTGAGCGACCGCCAGCGCGAGGTGGGCCGCACGCCCACGCGGGCCGAGGCCGGGCTGCCGCCGGACAAGTTCGTCTACTGCTCGTTCAACAACAACCACAAGTTCACCGAGCCGGTGTTCTCGGCCTGGATGCGCATCCTGGCCGGCGTGCCCGACAGCGTCCTGTGGCTGCTGGCCGACAACGACACGGCCCAGGACAACATGCTGCGCTGTGCCGATGCCCATGGCGTGGCGCGCGAGCGGCTGATCTTCGCCGGGCGCGCCGCGCCGCCGGACTACCTGGCCAGATTCCGCTGTGCGGATCTGATGCTGGACACCTTCCCGTACAACGCCGGCACCACGGCCAGCGATGCGCTGTGGATGGGCCTGCCCATCGTCACCTGGTCGGGGCGCACCTACATCTCGCGCATGGCCGGCAGCCTGCTCACCGCCGCCGGCCTGCCCGATCTGGTGACCGACTCGCTGGCAGAGTACGAGAAGCTGGCGATCCGCATCGGCCGCGAGCCGGCGCGTGCCGCCTCGTACCGCCGCTACCTGGACGAACACGGGCGAAGTTCGCCGCTGTTCGACGTGCCGCGCCTGGTGCGCGACATCGAGACCGAATTCGAGCGCCTGGCGCTCGCCCACCGCCACTGACACCGACCCGCGCGCACACCGCATCCCGAGCCCCGCACCGCCATCGCCGATGGCGGGCCCATCCGTCGCGGCTGCCTGCCGGCAGGCGCCGTGATCTGTTGCCGACCTCGTGAGCCAACGCCACATTCCACCGTTCGACGCGGCGCCCGAGCCGGTGCCCGCCGGCGTCGACGAGCCGGGCCCCGCGGGCCTGGCCGAGGATGCGCTCGCCCATGCCCTGCTGTGGCTGACACAGCACCACGGGCAGGAGCGGTCGATCGCGTCGCTGCTGCACGGGCAGGAACTGAACGGCGCGCTGGGCCCCGACCAGGCCGTGCGCGCGCTGCGCGAGGCCGGCTTCAACGCCGGCCTGGTGCAGCGCGAGATCGCCGACATCGCCCCGGTGCTGCTGCCGGCGGTGCTGCTGCTGCGCAGCGGCGACGCCTGCGTGCTGGTGGCGCGCACGCCGCTGGCCGACGGCGGCCAGCTGTGCGACCTGGTGATGCCCGGCCCCGAGCACCAGAGCCTGCAGGCCACGCTGGACGAGTTGCGCGCCGAATACGCCGGTGTGGCCCTGGTGGCCACGCCCAAGCCCGTCGAGACGCGGGCCTCGGCCCAGGCCGCGCCCGAAATCCGCGAGGCCATGCGCGACCCCGGCAGCCACTGGCTGTGGGGCACGCTGCGCCGTTTCTCGCCCTATTACCGCGGCGCCATGCTGGCGGCCCTGCTCAGCAACACGCTGATGCTGGCCACCGGCACGCTGACCTCGGTGATCTACGACAAGGTGATCCCGCACCAGGCCTTCGCCACGCTGTGGGCGCTGGCCATCGGCGGCGGCCTGGCGCTGATCTTCGACCTGAGTGCGCGCCAGCTGCGCGGCTACCTGATCGACCTGGCCGGCAAGAAGGCCGACCTGCTGGTGGGCACGCAGCTGTTCCGCCAGAGCCTGGCAGTGCGCATGGAGCACCGGCCCGAATCGGCCGGCGCGTATTCGCACATCGTCGGCCAGATCGAGCTGGTGCGCGAGTTCTGCTCGTCGGCCACCATGTCGGCGGCCAGCGACCTGCCGTTCATCGCCATCTTCATCGGTATGACCTTCGTGATGGCCGGCCCGCTGGGCGTGGTGCCGCTGCTGGCCGTGCCCATCATCCTGATCGGCCTGGTGGTGGTGCAGGGCACCATGCGCCGCGCCAGCACCGCCCACATGCAGCAGCAGGCAGACCTGCACGGCCTGCTGGTCGAGGCGGTGGAGGGCATCGAGGACATCAAGGCCACCGGTGCGCAGGGCCGCTTCCTGCACCGCTACGAGCACAGCACCGCCGCGGCGGTGCACAGCCAGATCAAGTCGCGCGCCATCACCAACCTGTCGATGAACGTGTCGATGCTGTCGCAGCAGCTGGTCACGCTGGTGATGCTGGTGTGGGGCGTGTACCTGATCGAATCCAAGGTCATCACCGCCGGCGCGCTGATGGGCGGCGTGATGTTCGCGATGCGCGCGATCGCGCCGCTGACCTCGCTGGTCACGCTGGCCAACCGCTGGCAGGGCGCCCGCGCCGCGATGATCGCGCTGGACCGCGTGATGTCCCAGCCCACCGACCGGGTGGAGGGGCAGTCCTACATTCCGCTGCGCGGACTGCGCGGCCGCATCGCGCTGCACGATGTGAGCTTTGCCTACCCGGCCGCGCCCGGCCAGCAGGCGCCGGGCGTGCTCAAGGGCGTGAACCTGGTGTTCGAGCCCGGCGAGCGCGTGGCCATCCTGGGCCGCATCGGCAGCGGCAAGAGCACCATCCTGCGCCTGGTGGCCGGCCTGTACCGGCCGGGCGAGGGCATGGTGGATGTCGATGGCGTGGATCTGCGCCAGATCGACCCGAATGATTTCCGCGCGGCGGTGGGCTATGTGCCGCAGGATTCGCGGCTGTTCAACGGCACGCTGCGCGACAACGTGCTGCTGGGCCGCGCCAGCGCCGACCTGGGCCGCCTGGGCGCGGTGGCGCGCCTGACCGGCCTGCAGCGCGTGGTCGACAGCCACCCGCTGGGCTGGGACATGCCGGTGGGCGAATCGGGCAGCCTGCTGTCGGGCGGCCAGCGCCAGCTGGTGGCGCTGACGCGCAGCCTCATCACCCGGCCCAAGGTGCTGCTGATGGACGAGCCCACCAGCTCGATGGACGCCCAGAGCGAGCTGGTGTTCCTGCGCCAGCTCAACGAGGCCGCCCAGGGCTGCACGCTGGTGATGGTGACGCACCGCCCGGCGGTGCTGGAGCTGGTGCAGCGCATCATCGTGGTCGATGCCGGCCGCGTGGTGATGGACGGCCCCAAGGCCGCGGTGCTGGCGGCGCTGTCGGGCGCCAAGCCGGCCGCGCAGGCGGCGCCAGGGCAGGGCGCCGGTGCGCCGCCGGCCAATGTGCACCGCCATCCCAGCACGCAGCCGGCCGAGCGCCGCGCGGCGGTCTGAGCCCCCCTGAAACGCAGCCAGCCGAGGCGCGCCCGCGATGTCCACCTCCCCGTTCGCCCGCGACGGCCTGGGTGCCCTGCGCCCCGGCGACGAGCAGTTCCTGACGCCCACGCAGGCGGCGCTGCACCTGGAGCCGGCGCGCGCGGCGATCTGGTCGATCTACCTGATGCTGGCGGCCCTGGTGGCGGCCATCGTGTGGGCCTCGCTGGCCAAGGTGGACATGATCACCCGCGCCGACGCCCGCGTGATCCCCGAGGGCCGCGAGCAGGTCATCGCCAGCCTGGAGGGCGGCATCCTGCGCGAGATGAAGGTGCGCGAGGGCGAGACGGTGGAAGCCGGCCAGGCCCTGGCGCTGCTGGACCCCACCCGCGTGGAGGCCCAGCAGGGCGAGAGCCGCGCCAAGCGCCTGAGCCTGATGGCCCAGGTGGCCCGCCTGCAGGCCGAGGCCAGCGGCCGTGCGCTGGAATTTCCGGCCGATGTGAAGGCCGTGCCCGGCGTGCTGCGCGCCGAGACCGACGTGTACCAGTCGCGCCAGCGCGCGCTGGGCGACGCGCTGGCCGTCAACAGCCGCAACCAGCGCCTGCTCGAGAAGGAACTGGCGGTCAGCGAGAGCATGTCGGCCAAGGGCCTGGTCAGCGAGGTGGAGGTGATGCGCCTGCGCCGCCAGGTCAACGACATGGGCATGCAGAACGCCGAGCGCAGCAACCGCTTCCGCCAGGACGCCAGCGCCGAGCTGGTGAAGGTGCAAACCGAGCTGACCATGCTGGAGGAGCAGCAGGTGGTGCGCGACGACATGCTGCGCCGCACCACGCTGACCAGCCCGGTGCGCGGCATCGTCAAGAACATCCGCGTCAACACGCTGGGCGGCGTGATCACCGCCGGCGCGCCGGTGATGGAGATCGTGCCGCTGGCCGCCGACGTGCTGGTGGAGCTGCGCATCAAGCCGGCCGACGTGGGCTTCGTGAAGGTGGGGCAGCAGGTGGAGATCAAGCTCACCGCCTACGACTACACCATCTACGGCATGCTGCACGGCAAGCTGCAGACGCTGAGCCCCGACGCGATCGGCGACGCCAACGCCAGCCCGGCCGGTGCCGAGGCCACCTGGTACCGCGCGCTGGTGCGCGCCGATCCCAGCACGCTGAAAGCCGGCAAGAAGCCGCTGCAGGTGCTGCCCGGCATGCTGGGCACGGCCGAGATCCGCAACGGCCAGCGCACCGTGCTGGCCTACCTGGTGCGGCCGATGATGAAGGCCCAGGAGGCCTTCACCGAGCGCTGACCGCCGGGCCGGAAACGGCGTCAAACGGCGCCCTGTTCGCCCGATCGACGCGGCCCCACGCAGCGTGTAATGGCTGTCAAGCCACCCGCCTTCCGGGTGGCGCCGTGACCGATCCGCCATGCCACGCACCCGCCGTCTCCTCGTTGCACGACCCCGCCAGGCCGTCACGGCGCTGGCCGCCTCGCTGGCCCTGGCCGCCCCCGCACTGCACGCCGCCTGCGTCGACGAATCCCGCGTCGAACCCCAGGCGCCGCTGGCCGGTGGCACCCAGGCCCACAGCGACGCCGCCACCGCCCCGGCCTCCGGCACGGCTGCGCAGCCGACCGACGCGCGCCAGCAGTTGGGCGAACTGGTGCGCGACGCCATCGCGCAGAGCAACGGCATCAACGCCGCCCGCACCCTGGTGGACGCCGCCCTGCAGGACCTGGAAGAGGCCCGTGCCGGCAAGCTGCCGCAGGCGGCACTCACCGGCTCGATGTCGCCGTCGCTGGTGGACACCGGCGCGCTGCGCGGCAGCCAGGTGCAGGCCAGTGCCGGCATCACGCTGAGCCAGATGCTGTGGGACGGCGGCCGCGCCGACCGCGTGATCGACTGGCGGCGTCAGCTCACCGAGGTGGCCCGCCTGGGCCACCTGAGCACGCAGGAGCAGATCACGCTGTCCACCGTGTCGCTGGCCTTCGAGCGCAGCCGCTACCGCATGACGGCCGCCATCTACGGGCAGAACGCGCGCAAGATGGGCTGCCTGGTGGAGGCGCTGGAGACCATCGTGGCCGCCGACCGCGGCCGCCAGAGCGAGCTGGTGCAGGCGCGCAAGCAGCTGATGCAGGCCGAGCTGCAGCAGGCCCAGTCCGTGTCGCAGGCGCGGCAGGTGGAGGCCAAGCTGCGCCGCGTGGTGGGCGCCGGGTTGCCGTCGATCGACGGCCTGAGCACCGTGCTGCTGGCCGTGCCTGACCTGGCCGACGTGCTGACCGCCGCCGAGGGCTCGGTGGAGATCGAACAGCTGGGCGCCAACGCCGCCGCAATGCGCGAGATGGCGCGCGCGGTGGAAGCCGGCACGCGGCCGCAGGTGGGCTGGAACGTCAACGGCAGCGCCGCCGTGGCCGGTGGCTCGGCGGTGGGCACCAGTGGCCGGCACAACGGCACGCTGAGCGCCGGCGTGACACTGAGCGTGCCGCTGATCAACAAGGCCGTGGACCACTCGGTCGCCGCCGCGCGCAAGCGCGCCGAGGCGGCCTCGCTGCAGCGCGCCGACGCGCTGGAGCAGCGCCGCCAGCGCATCACCGAGATCCACGAGCAGACCGGCAATGCCTTCGACCGCCTGCGCCGCATCAGCCTGGTGCTGCGCGAGAGCGACCGCCTGCGCAACTTCACGCTGCAGCAGTGGCAGCAGCTGGGCCGGCGCTCGCTGTTCGACGTGATCGCCGCCGAGAGCGAGCACTACAACCTGCGCGTGCAGTACGTCAACGCGCTGCACGACGGCCAGCAGATGAACGCCATGCTGCTGTCGATGGGCAGCGGCCTGAGGAATTGGCTGCCCTGAGGGCGGCCGGAGAGCACACCGCATGAAGACGATCTGTGTCGAAGGCTGGCGCGGCATCAGCCATTCGATCGCCCTGGTCAACCAGTTCCAGCTGCTGGTGATGCTGGAGCAGCCCGGTCTGCGCCTGTACCACCGCGACGTGCCCTTCTTCATGAAGCGCTGGAACGCCAAGGAGATGCCCGCAGGCTTCTCGCCGGCGGAGCAGGCGCGCATCGACGCCATCCCGGCGCCGCCCGAAGATGAGGCCATCGACACGCTGCTGCGCATCTCGTCGCCCTTTGCCAGCGTGCTGCCGGCGAACCAGAAGACCGTGACCTTCATGGTCACCGAATGCGGCATCACGCCCGAATGCTTCGACGCCGTGCCGCCCGACCTGGGCGCCTACACGCGCGACGGCAACCGCATCGTCACGCCCTCGCGCTGGTCGCGCGACCGGCTGCTGGAGCATGGCTTCGACCCCGCCGGCGTGGCCGTGGTGCCGCATGGCTACAAGGCCGACACCTTCCAGCCGCTGAACGCGCTGGACCGCCGCGCCGGCCGCGCCGCGCTGGGCGTGGCCGACGACGAGACGCTGTTCCTGAACGTGGGCGTGGCCACCTGGAACAAGGGCCTGGACCTGCTGGTACAGGCCTACGCCCGTGTGCGCCAGAAGAACCCCAAGGTGCGCCTGCTGCTCAAGGACCACAAGGCCATGTACGGCCTGGGCGCCGACCGCGTGCTGGCCCAGGTGGCGCGCGAGCACCCGGGTCTGATGACGGCCGACGTGCTGGCCGGCGTGTCGCTGATCAGCGGCAGCCTCGACCAGGGCCAGCTGCGCGCGCTGTACGGCGTGGCCGATGCCTATGTTTCGCCGTACCGGGCCGAAGGCTTCAACCTGCCGGTGCTGGAGGCCATGGCCTGCGGCACGCCGGTGATCGTCACCGACGGCGGCGCCACCGACGACTTCTGCCCCGAGGCGCTGGCGCTGAAGCTGCCCTCGCGCGAGGGCACCGCCGCCGACGAGCCCAACATGTTCGGCCGCTTCCTGGTGCCCGACGTGGACGCCCTGGTGGAGTGCATGCAGGCCGTGGCCGCTGGCCGCGTGCCGCGCGACACCCCCGAGCGCCTGGCCGCCCGCGCGCGCCTGGCCACCGACTACACCTGGGCCCGCGTGACCCAGGACCTGCTGGCCCAGCTGTGAGCCGGCTGCCGCCCGGAGAGCACCGGCCATGAGACACCGCCTCGCCAACGACGGCTTCGGCTTCGTGCAGGGCCTGACCCTGCGCACGCCGGGCGTGCCCATCCTCGACGTGCGCATCGGCGTGGCCCGCGTGCACGAGCCGCTGGACTGGGACACGCCGGCCTGCCGGCTGCAGATCGACGGCGACATGGCGCAGATCCGCTTCGACCGGCCGGACAACTGGGCGCGCTTCGGCTTCGACATCCTGGCCGCGCCGGGCGCCGATGCGGCCGCCGAGGTGGCGCCGCTGGGGCGGCTGGACATGCTGCCGGCCGAGAGCGACGAGCAGATCGCCCAGCGCCTGCGCGGCGCGCGCATCGCCTTCCTGGGCACGGCGCGCGACTGCGCCAAGGCCCTGCCGGCCTCGATCACCCGGCTGCGCGAGCTGGGCACGCTGTTCGCGGCGCACGAGATCCACGTCTACGAGAACGACTCGGTGGATGGCACCGACGCGCTGCTGGCGCAGATGGCGCGCGACCGCCTGCTGCACCTGCACAGCGAGCGCGGCATCGCCGCGCGCATGCCGCTGCGCACCGAGCGCCTGGCCTACGGCCGAAACCGGCTGCTCGACCATGCGCTGGCCCGTGGACCGTGGGACTACATCGCCTGGGCCGACCTGGACGGCCTGGTGGGCCCGCGTTTCTCCACCGCCGGGTTCCTCAGCAACTTCCGCCACGAAGCGGCCTGGGACGCGGTGTTCCCGCTGTCCTGGCCGCTGTACTACGACACCTACGCGCTGCGCGAAGACCACTTCTGCCGCGACGACTACGTGGGCGAGGGCAAGCACCGGCTGAACGCCGCGCTGTACGAGGGCCGCGACATCCACGCCGCCACGCAGATCCTGGCGCCGCAGCGCGTCAAGGGCTGGGTGCCGGTGCGCTCGGCCTTCGCCGGCTTCGGCCTGTACAAGGGCGCCATCGCGTCCCGGGGCCGCTACACCGGCCTGGTGCACGGCCGCGAGGTGTGCGAGCACGTGCCTTACCACGCCGCGCTGTGCGCCGCCGGCGCGCGGCTCTACATCAACCCCCAGTGCCTGACCCACATCGCCTGAGCCCGGCCCACCACGCCGGCCCACCCCCGCACGAGCCCCGATGACCATGCCGCAGCTGACCCTGATCACCCATGTCTACAACGCCCAGGGGCCGGTGGACCGGCAGATCGAGCGCTGGAAGCGCTTCGCGCCCGAACTGCTGAGCCAGCTGCAGTTCCTGATCATCGACGACCACTCCGACACGCCGCTGCAGATCGACCCCGGCCCGCTGGACCTGCGCCTGCTGCGCGTGGACGACGACATCGACTGGAACATGCCCGGCTGCCGCAACCTGGCCGCCATCCAGTCGCGCACCGAGTGGATGCTGTACTTCGACGCCGACAACATCGCCGACGAGGCCGCCATCGCCAAGCTGGTGGCGGCCCTGCCGCGGCTGGACCCGCTGCGCCTGTATGTGTTCCGCCGGGTGGAAAACGGCGTGGATGTCGAGCCGCACATCAACACCTTCCTGATCACGCGCCGCGGCTTCTTCCAGGCCGGCGGCTACGACGAGGACTTCTGCGGCCACTACGGCTACGAGGACGTGGTCTTCCGCACCATGTGGCGCAAGCATGTCGGCCAGGAACTGCTGCTGACCGACATCGCCTTCGAGCAGATGGGCTTTCGCACCGGCGGGTTGAGCCGCGACACCACGCACAACCATGCGCTGGCGCAGTTCAAGCAGCAGATCGGCCTGCCCAAGCCCAAGGGGCTGCTGCGGTTCGGGTGGCATGAGGTGGCCTCCATCGCCTGAAAGCGTCGGACAGGGCGCCCGCAGGACCGTTCTTCCGGGCTTCGGCCAGCTCAAGTCTGGCCACACTGCGGGAGCACCTACTGGGGGTTCCCGCATGTCCGACAAGCTCTACATCGTCTACTGCACCAGCGGCCTGGGCAACCGGCTGCGGCCACTGGCCGCTGCCATGGCCTACTGCCAGATGACCGGCCGCCGGCTGCGCGTCTACTGGGACAACATCACGCCCAATGGCTGCCTGACACCGCTGGAGCGCCTGTTCGACACACGCTTCGAGGCCATCACGCTCGACGAGATCGAGGCGCTGGGCCGCAGTGAGCTCAGCCTGGCCCTGTTCACCGAGAAGGGGCCCGGCCACAACGTGCAGCGCGAAGCCGAGCGCTTCGGCCGCGACCAGTTGCTGAAGCTGGCCCAGCGCACCCCGCCACGCCACAGCCAGGCCCTTCGACTGGATGAGAGCGCCGACGTGGTCATCGTCTACGACAACGACTACCTGCAGAGCGTGCCGCGCGAGCGCAGCATCGCCGCGTTGCGCAGCCTGGTGCCGTCGGCCGAGGTGCGCGACAAGGTCATCGCCCAGGCCGCCGAGTTGGGCCTGTGGGCCGGCCCCGGCCAGCCCTGGCAGTCGCTGAAGGGCGTGCATGCCCGCGGGACCGACTTCGGCCTGCAGCAGGCCATCGAACAGTACAGCCAGCTGGTGCGAGAGCGCCTGGGTGGACAGCGGTTCTTCCTGTCGACCGAGGACGCGCAGCTTGAGCAGGGCCTGCGCGAGGCCTTCCCCGGCCAGGTGATCAGCCGCAACGACCGCCTGCACCTGGCGCTCAATGAGGGCAAGCAGGTCTGGGGCGATCCCGACAGCTACACCATCAGCGTCGAGCATGGCCTCGACGCGCTGACCGACATCTACCTGCTCAGCTGCGTGGATCTGGTGGTGTTTCATCCCGGCAGCACCTTTGCCGAGATTTCGCGCCACCTGCACGGCGTACTGCAGGCCGACGCTGCTGCAAGCGCGACGGCGGACGCGCTGACGCCGGAAATGTTGAACGCTGACTTCGTCGCTCGGTGCACCGCGCTGCTGCCGCGAGGCGCACAGGGCCACCACCTGCCCACCGAGGGCTCAGTGGCCGGCCCGGCGCCGCTGGAGACGCTGCCGCGCGACTACCTGTACTGGGAGACGCTGGGCTGGAAGGTGCCGATGCTCGAGCGCATGATCAACACCAGCAACGGTACGCCCACGCTGCGCTGGGACACGCGCCAGTTCGAGCGCCTGGTGGCTGGCGGTGATGCCGGCTTGTCCGAGGCACAGTTCCGGGCGCTGTGCCCGTACCCCGAGGCGCGCGGCCAGATCAGCCGCCTGGCCGGTCATGTGCGCGGCAGCCGCGTGCTGATCATCGGCTCGGAGACCTATTGGCTGGAGCTGTTGTGCGCGCTGTACGGCGCGCGCGAGGTGGTGACCGTGGAGTACCGCGAGATCGCCTGGACCGACGGCCTGCCGGCCGTGCCCACGCGCCTGCGCTCGATCACCTGGGACCAGTACCTGACCGAGCTGCCGCAGCATGCGGCGGGCTATGACATGGTGCTGTCGTACAGCTCCATCGAGCATTCGGGCCTGGGCCGTTATGGCGACCGCTTCCAGCCGCTGGGCGACCTCTACACCTTCTACCTGATGTCGCGCTGCCTGGCGCCGCACGGCCTGTGCGGGCTGGCAGTGCCGGTGGGGCAGGACCTCACGCACTTCAATGCCCACCGCATCTACGGGCCCACGCGCATCCAGGCCCTGGGGCGCGTCGGCGGATTGAACCTGGTGGGACTGTCCACGCCGGATGCCGAGTACTTGGCCCGTGAAGAGACCGAACCCACGCTGCGTCAGGGCTGGACATTGGACAGCCTGGGACGCCTGCCGCTGGGCAAGCTGCGTCAGCCGCTGCTGTGCTTCGGAGCGCCGGGCTTCAGCAATGCGGGCTTCGAGACGGGGCGTGGCCGGGTGTCGGGTGCCTCCGCGCCGGTGGCGACGGCCCCGGACCAGGATGCTGCGGGCCTGGCCGCCCAGGCGATCGCCCGGGCCGCGGCCCAGGGCCCGGTGCGTGTGGGCGTCGACCCGCACCTGGTGGCCTTGCAGGCCACGGCGCAGGCCGTGGGTGGCGCCCGCTTCGTCGAGGTGACGCATGTGCGTCCCTTCGGCTTCCGCGAACTGGAGGCGCAGCGTATCAATCTGTCGGTGGACGAAGCCTTGGCTGCTGATCCTGCGGTGCATGCCGGCATCGAGCACTGCGTGCTGCATGTGCTGCTGGGCTGCGATGTGCCCCGCGAGCGCATGGTGGCCGTGCTGCGCTGGGCGCTGGCACGCTTCCGCCATGTGCATGTGCTGGAGCACAACGCCGCCAGCCGCGACTGGGCCACCGAGGCGGTGCGCACCGAGCACTGCATCGCCAACTGCCTGGACGAACCGCAGCTGGCCGCACTGGCGGCGCTGTGCTCGACCCGCGTGTCGCCCATCGCGCGCCTGCCGGGCGTGCAATGCACGGCGCGCAACCTGCTGTTCACGCTGCAGGGGCTCGACGCCACCGTGCCCTACGACAGCGTGCCCGGCTTCTACCAGGCGCTGGGTCTCGACGCCGCGGCGCGTGGCCGGGCGTCCTTCAGCGGCTGGAACGATGTGTATCTGGGCACCGCCGAGGCCATGAGCCTGGTGGCGCGCCATGTGCAGCAGCTGCGCGACGGGCGTGGCCGCTGGCAGGGCCGCCGTCTGGTGGCCAGTTGCGGCGGCTTCTTCAGCCTGGACCAGATGGTGGCCTGCGGCGACCAGGGGTTTGCCGAGCTGGTGATGTTCGACGTCAACCCCTGCACCGTGGCCTTCTCGCGCGCGGTGCACGGGCTGATCACCCAGTCGCCCACGCGGCGCGACTTCGTCGAACGCTACCTGCTGGCGCCGGTGGATCTGGCCGCCGACGGCCGCATGGCGGTGTCGGCCGCCGAACCCCTGACCCAGCGGTTGCTGCGCGCAGCCCGGGTGGGTGCGCTGTACGAGCGCGAGGTGTTCGACATCCTGCGCACGCTGGCCTTCGCGCGTGTGCAGCCGCAGGGCAATGGTCTGCAGGTCTGGGGCATGCGCAACGTGGGCGACAACCGCATCGACGTGGCCGCACGCCTGGACATCCACGACGCGCGGGAGCAGTTCCGCGATTCGAACTGCCTGGTCAACGGCCCGGGCTCCTGGCTGGCCAGTGACGCGAACTACGACGCGGTGCGCGATTTCCTGGGCCGCACGCCGGTTCGCTACCAGGTCGCCTCCATCGAAGAGGTCGATGCCGGAGCCGGTGATCTGGTGCTGGCCTCGAACATCTTCGATTTCGTACCGCCAGCGGTGCGGGAACGGCTGGCCGCCGATGTGCTCTGAGCGGCAACGACCGATAGGGAGAAGCGCGTGATCGAGAGCCGGACCATTTCCCACGGGGCCCAGACCCTGACCGTGGCGCTGCGGGCTGACAAGTACGAAGTGCAGCTGTATGACCAGATCTTCGGGCAGCAGCCCTTTTCGCTCAGCCGCCTCAAGCGCGGGCCGCAGTTGCAACGCTTCTACGAGCAGGCGCTGGCCCAGGGCTGGAAGCCCCTGATCGTCGACCTCGGCGCCAACATCGGGCTCAGCGCGGCCTACTTCAGCCTGATGTGGCCAGAGGCCACCGTGGTGGCCGTGGAGCCGGAGTCGTCCAATTTCGAGATGCTGCAGGCCAACGCACGCCAGCGCGACCAGATCGTCGCCTTGCACCGGGCAGCCAGCAGCCGCCACGAACGCGTGGAGATCGCCAATCCCGAGACCGATCCGGTGGGCTTTCGCACGCGTGCGTGCGAGTGCAGCGGCATCGACACGGTGACGATGCCTGAACTACTGGAGCGCTTCAGCTGGCGCGACGGCTACCTGCCGTTCATCCTGAAGGTCGACATCGAAGGCTATGAGTCGACGCTGTTCGAAGGCCGTTGCGACTGGATCGACGAGTTCGCGCTGATGATCACCGAACTCCACGACTGGGCATTGCCCACCCAGGGCACATCGCGCAACTTTCTGCGCGCGGTGGCCGACCGTGACCGCGATTTCGTCTACATCGGCGAGAACGTGTTCTCGATCGCCCATCGCCTGAACGTTCCGGTGCGTTGACCCGCCGCCCTGTCGCGCCCGTGTGCGATGCCGGGCGCGGGCCCGGCAGACACCGCAGCGGCGCGCGCCAGGCGCGCACGCGGCGGCGGTCGAGCGATTCACCCTGTGACCGCGACGGGCAGGGTGTCCAATGCAGCTTGCATGCCGCCCAGGGCGGCCAGCCCCGTGCTCAGGCGGCGTAGAACGCCGCAATCTCGCCGCAGATGCGGTCGATCTGCGCGTCGGTGAGCTGGATCATCGAGGGCAGCCACAGGCCGTCACGGCCGATGCGTTCGGCCACCGGGTGGTCGCCCGGCAGGTCATAGGCCTTCTGGCGGTGGATCGGCGGGTACATCGTGCGCGTGCCGATGCCGCGGGCCTTCAGGTGCGCGGCCAGTTCGTCGCGGCGCTCGGCCACACCGTCGATGAACCACGGCGTGCACAGCGACAGGTCATGGTCGAACAGGCGGTAGCCGCTCACGCCGGCCAGGCCTTCGGCGTAGCGGCGCCAGATGGCCTTCTTGCGCACCACCCGGTCGGGCAGCTGGCGCATCTGCGCCAGGCCCACGCAGGCCTGCAGCTCGGTGAACTTGAAGTTCCAGCCGATGCTGTCGTGCACGTCGTTGCCGCCGCCCGAGCGGCCGAAATCCTTGAGCTTGCGCAGGCGGGCGGCCAGGGCGTCGTCGTCGGTGATCAGGGCGCCGCCCTGGCCGGTGGAGATGATCTTGGGTGCCGAGAACGAGAAGCTGCCGATGCGGCCGGCGCGGCCGACATGCCGACGCTCAGTGCGGCCGTCGTCGTACCACGAGCCCAGCGACTGCGCGGCGTCCTCGATCAGCGGGATGCCGGTGCGCTGCGACAAGGCCTCGAAGGCGGCGATGCCGGCGCGCGGTGCGCGGCCGTTGGCCGACACCAGCATGATGGCCTTGGTGCGCGGCGTGATGGCGCGCTCAGCCAGCGCCACGTCCATCACCAGGGTGTCGGGCTCCACGTCCACGAACACCGGCCTGGCGCCCAGCATCTGCACCGAGTTGGGCGTGGCGATCATGGTGTAGTCGGGGCAGATCACCTCGTCGCCCGGGCCGATGCCCAGCGCCACCGCAGCCAGGGTGAGCGACACGGTGCCGTTGTTCACCACCACGCAGTGGCGTGCGCCGGTGTAGCGGGCGATCTCGGCCTCGAAGGCCTCGGTGCGCTTGAACTCGGTGAAGAAGCCGTCCTCGTCGAGGTAGCTCAGCAGCTCGGCGCGCTCGTCGGCGCCGAACAGCGGGCGCATCTGGGGGATGAAGTCGGTGTCGCTCATGGGGTATCCAGGCCGGGGTCAGTCCGCAGGGCGGGTGAATTCCATGTTCAGCGAGACCAGCAGGCCGGTCTCCTTCTGCATGTGCGGAAAGTAGGCCTGCGAGTGGTCGTCGATGTGGGCATGTTCCGTCTCGCGCCAGTCCCAGCGCCGCGGCGCGGTGAAGCCGGCCTCGGCCAGCAGGGCGGTCAGCGAGCGCTCGTCGTAGGTGGTGCGGTGGTACAGCCACTGCTCGCCCTGCGGCGTGGGGATGGCCATGCGGCCGTACAGCGGGCCCAGCACGCGAGCCAGCTCGCCGGTGCGCTGGTAGACCTGGATCAGCGCCTCGAAGTCGGGCACGGCCAGGCGCAGCGTGCCGCCGGGGGCCAGCACGCGGCGCCATTCGGCCAGCACGCCCAGCGCCTGCTGGCGGTCGAAATACTCCAGCGCGTGGCTGCAGTAGACGAGCTGCGCCGCGCCGTCGTCGATGAAGGGCAACTGGTCGATGGACGAGCGGTGGTCGATGTGCGGCATGTCGCACAGGTCCACATGCACCCAGCCGGGGAAGTGGCGGTGCCAGCAGCCCAGGTGCAGCTTCAGGCCGGTGCCTGGCGCGGGGGTGCTCACAGGCGCCTCCGGTCGGCATCGGCGCCCACGTAGGGGCCGTTCTTGATCTCCAGCACCTGGGTGCCGTCCTCCAGGATGCGGTAGCCGTGGCCGCCGCGCAGCAGCACCAGCAGGTCGCCGGCGCCGGCTTCCAGCTCGGCCACCTTCTGGTCAGCGGTGTCGTACACCTCGGCCAGCACGCGGCCGGCGCGGATGTAGAGCACCTCCTGCGTCCACAGCACGCTGCGTGTCACCTCGTTGTGGCTGTGCGCCTGCAGGGTCTTGCCGGCGTCATAACCCCAGGTGCCCACCTGCTGGTAGTCGCCATCGGGCGAGAAGAACTTCAGCCCGTCGCCCCAGGCGTCGGCGGCGGGGATGTGGCGCGCCAGCACCAGCGCGTCCTGCTTGATCTCGGTGATGGCCATGCGTGGCGCTCCGTCGTGTTCAGCTGGCCTGGGCCAGGGATTGCAGGTACCAGGCCACGGTCTCGCGCACGCCGGCCTCGAAGTCGCGCGACGGGCGCCAGCCCAGCAGTGCCGCGCCGCGCGTGCCGTCCACGGTCTTGTGGGGCGCGCCGTCGGGCTTGGCGGGGTCGAGCACCAGGCGGCCGCGGTAGCCCACCACGTCGCGGATCAGCTCGGCCATGGCCATGATGCTGACGCCGTGGGCCACGCCCACGTTCACCGGCTCGGCGGTGGCCGGGGCGTCCAGGCCGCGGATCAGCGCCTCGGCGCCGTCGTCCACATGCAGCCATTCGCGCACCGGCGTGCCGCTGCCCCACACCACCACCTCGGGCAGGCCTTGCTGGTGGGCGCGCACGATCTTCATCACCAGCGCGCCCAGCGCATGCGAGCGCTCTTCCTCGAAGTGGTCACCGGGGCCGTACATGTTCGACAGGATCAGGTTCAGCGTGTCCAGCCCGTGCTGCTGGCGCCAGGCCCAGCTGGCCACCCACGAGGCCTTGCGCACGAAACCGTAGACCAGCACCGATTCATGCAGCGGGCCGTCCCAGAATTCGTCTTCCTTGAACAGCGTGGCCTGCGCCGGGTAGGCGCAGTTCGAGATCGGGTTGACGATGCGCTGCACACCGCTGGCCTGCGCGGCCTCGCACAGCGACAGCGTCATCTGCAGGTTGTGCTGGAAGATCTCCACCGGCCGCTTGGCGCCCCACTGGATGCCGCCCACATGGGCCGCGCAGTGGATCACCTGGGTAGGCCTGAGCTCGCGGAAGAAGGCCGTGGTGGCGGCGGCGTCTCGCAGGTCCAGGCCCAGCGAGCGGCTGGTGGGCGTGTGAGCCAGGCCGCGCGCCGCCAGCTGGCGGCAGACGCGGCGACCGACGAAGCCGGTGGCGCCGGTGACCAGGATCATTCTTCGTCGCTCCAGCCGTAGTCGTCGTGGCGCAGGTCGTACTCGACCATGATGCGCACCAGGTCCTTGATCGGCGTCTTGACCTGCCAGCCCAGCTTCTCTCGCGCCTTGGTCGGGTCGCCCCACAGCAGATCCACCTCGGACGGGCGGAAGTAGCGCGGGTCCACGGTGACGCGGGTCTTGCCGGTGACGCGGCACACGCCGCGCTCATGGACGCCTTCGCCCACCCAGTCGAGCGCCACGCCGGTGACGGCGAAGGCCATCTCGACGAACTGGCGCACGCTGTAGGTCTCGCCGGAGGCGATGACGTAATCGTCGGGCCGTTCCTGCTGCAGCATCAGCCACATGGCTTCCACGTAATCCTTGGCATAGCCCCAGTCGCGCTTGGCGTCCAGGTTGCCCAGGCTCAGTTGCTGCTGGCGGCCCTGGGCGATGCGGGCCACGGCCTTGGTGACCTTCTTGGTCACGAAGGTCTCGCCGCGGCGCGGCGACTCGTGGTTGAACAGGATGCCGTTGCTGCCGTGCAGGCCGTAGGCCTCGCGGTAGTTCACCGTGGCCCAGTAGGCATAGAGCTTGGCCGCGCCGTAGGGCGAGCGCGGGTGGAAGGGCGTGCGCTCGCTCTGCGGTGCCGTTTCGGGCAGGCCGCCGAACATCTCGGAGGTGCTGGCCTGGTAGAAGCGCGGCTTCAGGCCCAGGTCCTTGATGGCGTTGAGCAGGCGGATGGTGCCCAGCGCGTCCACCTCGGCGGTGTATTCGGGCACCTCGAACGAGACCGCCACGTGCGACTGCGCCCCCAGGTTGTAGACCTCGTCGGGCTGCACGCGCGACAGCAGGGTGTGCAGGTTGCTGGAATCGGTGAGGTCGCCGTGGTAGGTCTTGACCCGCTCGTGGTCCAGCACATGGTCGATGCGGTTGGTGGTGAACACCGAGCTGCGGCGCAGGATGGCGTGCACCTCGTAGCCCTTGGCGAGCAGGAATTCGGCGAGGTAGGAGCCGTCCTGGCCGGTGATGCCGGTGATGAACGCTTTTTTCATGAGGGTGTCCCTGGCTCGAAGTTGGGGGGCCGCACCGGGCAGGACCCCACCCGCAGGCGAGGCCGGCATGCCGCCACTTGCTGCGCATTGGACACCGGCCAGCGCCGGACTTGAGCGGCAAAAGGCGGGCAAACACGGTGCTGTTCCCAGCCTGGCGAGCGGGTGTGGCCGGTGCCGGCGCCGCTGTGGCGGCAGCTTCAGGCCGGCAAAGCGGGCGCATTTCGTGGCCTCGGCCGCGGCCGCCGCTGTCCAGAATCAACGACCATGAGCGTCCCTCCGTCCTCCTCGCAAGCGCCCGCACCGGCGGGTCCCGGCACGCGCCTGGTGATCTACACGGTGCTGATCGGTGCCAAGGAGGCGCTGAACAACCCCTTGTCGGTCCTGCCGGCCGGCGCCGGCAGCGATCTGGTGCTCGACTTCGTGTGCCTGACCGACAACCCCGAGCTGCGCTCGCCGGTGTGGCGCTGTGTGCCGATCGACGAGTCGCACCTGGCGCCCGAGAAGGCCTCGCGCCGCGCCAAGGCCATGCCCGATGCCTACTTCCCGGACGCGGCCTACAGCCTCTACATCGACAACACCGTCACCTTCAAGCGCCTGCCGCAGTCGGCCGACCTGCACACGCGGCAGGTGGATGCCGAGGGCCGGGCCTTCGTGTTCCGCGCCTTCAAGCATTCGCGCCACACCCACCTGCACCAGGAGGCCGGCGCCATCGCGATGCTGGGCTACGACGATGTCGCCACCGTGTGCCGCCAGCTGGATGCGTATGCCCAGCAGGGGCCGCTGGCCGAGATCACGCCGCTGACCACAGGCACGGTGCTGCTGCGCAGCCACCAGGCGCCGGTGGTGCGGCACTTCGGCCGCCTGTGGTGGGAGAGCATTCTGGCCTACAGCAAGCGCGACCAGCTGTCGCTGGACATGGCGCGCCGGCGCGCCGGCATCGAGATCGACTACTTTCCCGGCATCACCCGCGACAACGAGTTCCTGCATTGGCAGGGGTCGCTGTCGCCCGAGCGCCTGCGCGCCAGCTTCGATGCGCGACGCTATGCCTGGCAGCACCGTGACGACCCCGAGGCCGTGGCCAACCCGCGCCGCCATGCGCTGGCCCACGGGCGCGGCGGTGAGCCGCAGTACCAGTGCCGCACCGAACTGCTGGAGTACCTGTGCTGGCAGCACCGTGCCAGCCTGGGCGCCCAGGTGTCACCGCGGCGCGGCCTGGCCGGGGCGCTGGAGGGCCTGATGCGGCCCTGGCGACGCGACGGCCAGCGCGTGCTGGTGGTGCGCCTGACGGATGTGCCGGACGCCCTGGGCTTCTCGGCCGCCGAACTGGATGCCGCCTCGCATGCCCTGGTGCAGTTCTTCGGCCCGGGCAGCCGGACCGACGTGCTCGATGTGGGCTTTGACGATCTGGCCAGCGCCGGTCGCGTGTTCGCCCTGCCGCAGGGTGGGGCCTACCCCGTGCTGATCGCCCTGGGTGTGCCGGCTGCGAAATTGCAGGCCGCCACGCAGAAGCTGGCGCGGCTGCAGCCGCGGAACGCCGGCCTGTTCGTCGCGGTGCTGGCAGGGTCGGCCTCGCTCGACGAGGCCCGTGCTGCCGAGGCCTTGATGGCCGACGTGACCGGTTCGCCGACACGCAGTTCGCTCGGTCCGGCCCATCACGACAGCCTGGCCGATCCGGTGCCCAACGCGCTGGTGGCTCTGGCCTGGGGCGCACCGTCCACCTGAGCCAAGCCTGACAGCACCGGCGGGCCGACGCCCCGCCATCCTGATCCGTCACGCCGCCCGTGCCCCGCATCGGCGGCGTTTCTCATTCGCCGTTCGCCGTTCGCCCTTCGGTCGGGGCCTCGCGCCGACCCGGCGCCGTGCTGCGCCGCGTGTCGAGGCCGGGGAGCGAACGTGACTGCGGCGCACCACCCCTTTCGGGATGGTGCGCCGCAGTGGGCACCGGTTGGGTGCTGCCGGTCCGCTGCTGGCGGCCGGCCTGGCGTCAGACCAGCGGCGGCTGGTTGCGCAGCAGCTCTTCCTCGATCGACGTGAGCTGCGTCGTCGGCGCCGCAGCGGCATCGCCCGCGGCCGCCACCTGGGTGCTGGCCGGCGTGGCCGGTCCGGCCGCCGCATCGCCCGTGGCGCCCGGCACCAGGTCGGTGGCCGGGGCGGCCAGCAGGTCGCCGATCGCCGGCGCGCTGCCGTCGGCGGACTGCTTGGCGAACCACACGTCGACCATCTGGTGCGAAGCCCCGTCGGTCGTGGTGTAGCTGCCCTGCAGCGCCAGCAGGTTGCCGTTGTCGGTCTCGGTCGAGCTGTTGTGCGCCAGATCCAGCGAGGCGATGCCCAGGTCGACCAGACCCTTCAGTTCGCCCAGGTCGGTCTGGCCGTCGTGGTCGGCATCGACCCACACCTTCAGCTCGCCGAAGGCGGTGTCGGCCGCACTCAGCTTGCCGTCGCTGTTGCTGTCGAGTGCGGTCATCGCCACGTAGCCGTTGCCGGCGCTGCGGCCATCGGCCAGCTTGGTGGCGGCGCCGAACAGCTCGCTGCCGTCGTTGATCACGCCGTCGCCGTTGACATCGCGCACCAGCAGGCCGTCGTTGCCACCCACCCAGCCGTACTGGCCCACGTTGCCGGTGGCGGTCAGGTCGAACTGCACGCCCTCGGCCGCCGACAGCGTGGTGACGCCGTTGCCGTCCAGGTCCAGCACGATCGGCGACAACGCATTCAGGGCGGCCTGCTGCGAGGCGCTCATCAGGTTGTAGTCGTCGGTCGAGAAGGCCGCGGACTGGGTCATCGACATGGCCGAGATGTCGGCCACCTCCAGCGCGCTGATCTGGCCGTCGGTCAGGGCCACGATCTGCGCCGTGGTCAG
The DNA here is from genome assembly GCF_038066595.1 of Pseudaquabacterium inlustre. Lineage (NCBI taxonomy): Bacteria > Pseudomonadati > Pseudomonadota > Betaproteobacteria > Burkholderiales > Sphaerotilaceae > Pseudaquabacterium > Pseudaquabacterium inlustre. The sequence continues at coordinate 325,166 of NZ_JBBUTH010000001.1, read as the reverse complement.
CGATGCCGCCTGGGCCGTGGTGAGCGCCGAGATCTGCTCGTTGGTCAGCGAGGCGATGTCGCCGCTGTCCAGCGTGCGGATGTGCTGCGTGCCCAGCGCGGCGAACTGCGTGGCCGACAGCTGCGGCAGGTCGGTGCTGTCCAGCGCGGCGAACTGCTGCGTGGTCAGCGCCCGGATCTGCGCCGTCGTGAACTCCTGCAGGTCGCTGGCCGACAGCGCCGCGATGTCCGCCGTCTCGATGGCGCGGATCTGCACCGTGCTCAGGGCGGCGAACTGGTCACCGTCGAGCGCAGCCAGGCCCGAGGCCGTCATCGCGGCGATGTCTGCCGTCTCGATCGCACGCACCTGGGCCACGCTCAGCAAGGTGAAGTCGCTGGCGGTCAGGTTGTAGATCTGCGACGTCGACAGGCCGGCGATCTGGGCCGTGGTCAGGGCCTGGAACTGGGCGTCGGTCAGTGCCGCGAGATCGGTGTTGTCCAGCACCGCGATCTGGGCCGTGGTCATGCCGGCGATCTGCTGCTCCGACAGGGCTTGCAGCTGGTCGGTCGACAGGCCACTGATCTGTCCGACGGTGAGCTGACCCACCTGGGCGCCGGTGAGGCTGGCCAGGGCGTCGTTGCTCAGCCCGCCCACGTCGGCGCTGTCCAGCACCCGCATCTGCGTGCTCGACAGGCCCGACAGCTGCTCGCCGGTGAGGGCGGCCAGGTCGGCGCTGTCCAGTGCCGCCAGCTGCGCGGTGGTCATCGACCGGACCTGGTGCGCCGACAGCGCGTTCAGGTCCTCGCTCTGCAGGCTGGCGATCTGCTTGGTGAGCAGCGACGAGATCTGGCTGGCCGACAGCGCCTGGAACTGCGAGGCGGTGAAGGTGTTCAGGTCGTCGGTCGACAGGGCCACCAGCTGGGCCGTTGTCAGGCCCGCCAGCTGGTCGGCGCTGAACGCCTGCAGCTGGTCGCTGGTCATCACCGCCAGTTGGGCGGTCGTCAGGCTGCCGACCTGGTTGGCCGTGAGGCCCGACAGGGCGGCGGCGGTGACACCGGTGATGTCCGCCGTCTCGATGGCGCGCAGCTGCGTCGTGTTCAGGGCACCGAGTTGCTCGGCGCTCAGCACGGCGAGGTCGGCCGAGTCCATGCCGGCGATCTGTGCGGTGCGCAGGGCCGCCATCTGGTCACCGCTCAGGGCGGCCAGGTCGGTGGACTCCAGCTTCGAAACCTGCAGCGTGGTCAGGCCGGCGATCTGGCTGGCCGACAGGGACGCGAACTGCGTCGCCGTCAGCGTGTTCAGATCGTCGGTCGACAGGCCGGCCAGCTGGGCGGTGCCCATTCCTGCCAGTTGCTCGTTGCTGAGCGACTGCAGCTGGTCGCTGCCCATCGCGCCGAGCTGCTGGGTGGTCAGCACGGCGATCTGGTCGGCGCGCAGGCTGCTCAGCGCGGTGACACCGATGGCGCCGATGTCGCCGGTCTCGATGGCCCGCAGCTGGGCGCTGGTCAGCGCAGCCAGCTGCTCGCCGGTCAGCACAGCCAGGTTGTCGCTGCTCAGGCTGGCGATCTGCGCCGTGCGCAGCGCCGCGATCTGGGTGCCGCTGAGCGCCGACAGGTCGGTGCTCTCCAGCTTCTGCAGCTGGGTGGCGGTCAGGGCCGACACCTGGGCCGTGGTCAGCTGCTGGAACTGGTTGGCGGTCAGCGTGTTCAGGTCGTCGGTGCCCAGGTTGGCGATCTGGCTGGTGCCGAGGCCGCGCAACTGCTCGTCGGTCAGCGCCTGCAGCTGGTCGCTGCTCAGCGAGGCCAGCTGGCCGTTGGTCAGCGCGCCCACCTGGGTGGCCGACAGACCGGCCAGGGCGGTCAGGCCGATGCCCACCATGTCCACGCTCTCGATGGCTCGCAGCTGGGTCGTGCTCAGCGCACCCAGCTGTTCGCCGGTGAGCAGGGCCACGTCGTCACTGCCCATCTTCGCCAGCTGCAGGGTGCTGAAGCCGGCCATCTGCGAGGCGGTGAAGGCCTGCAGATCCTCGCTGGTCAGGGCGTTGATCTGGTCGGTGCCCAGGCCGGCGATCTGGCGCGTGGTCAACGCCTGGAACTGGGTGCCGGTCAACGTGGCCAGGTCATCGGTGCCCAGCGAGCGCAGCTGGCTGGTCGTCAGGCCGGCGATCTGGCTGTCGCTGAGGCCTTGCAGCTGGTCGCTGCCCAGGGCCGCCAGCTGGGCATTCGTCAGGTTGGCCACCTGGGCCGCCGTCAGGCCGCCCAGGGTGGCCACGGTGATGCTGCCGATGTCGGCCGTGTCCAGGGCGCGCAGCTGGCTGCTGGTCATGGCGCCGAGCTGGTCGGCGGTGAGCACGCGCAGGTCGGTGCTGTCCAGCCAGCTCACCTGCTCGGTGGTCAGGGCCGCCACGCTGTCGGCGCTCAGGGCCACCACGGTGTCGGTGGCCATGGCGTTGATCTGCGCCTGGCTCAGCGCGCGGATCTGCGTGACACCCAGGTCGTTCAGCGAGCCGAGCATCGCATTGATGTCGTCGGTCTGGATCGCCTGCACCTGGGCTGCGCTCAGGGCCTGCATCTGCTCGCCGGTCAGGGCGATCAGGTCGGCGCTGTCCATGGCCACGATGTCTTCGGTGGCCAGAGCGCGCACCTGGGCCGTGGTCAGCATGATCAGGTCTTCGCTGGCGATGACGCTGACCTGCTCGCTGGTCAGGGCTGCGATCTGGGCGGTCGAGAGGCCGGCCCACTGCGATCCGGTCAGCGTGCCGAGCTGGTCACTGGTCAGCGCCGCCACCTGGCCGGCGGTCAGGCCGCGCAACTGGGTGTCGGACAGGGCTTGCACCTGATCGGACGACAGGCCGGCGATTTCGTCGCTGGTCAGCGTGGCGATCTGGGTCGAGGTCAGGCCGCGCACGGCGCTGACCGACAGGCCCACGATGTCCTGGCTGTCGATGGCGCGCAGCTGGGTCGAGCTGAAGCCCGAGACCTGCTCGGCCGAGAGCACGGCCAGGTCCGAGCTGTCCATCGCCGTGATGCTGGCGGCGCTGAGGGCGCGGATCTGGGCCGAGCTGAGCGCGGCCAGGTCGGCGGTCTCCAGCAGCGTGACCTGTTCGGTGCCCAGCGCAGCGATCTGACGCGTGCTCAGGGCCTGGAACTGGCTGGCCGTGAAGGTGTTCAGGTCCTCGGTGGACAGGGTCGCCATCTGTTGCGTGGTCAGGCCGGCGAGCTGGTTGTTGCTCAGGGCCTGCAGCTGATCGGTGCCCAGGGCGCCGAGCTGGTCGGTGCCCAGCGCGGCGATGTGGGCCGAGCTCAGGGCCGCGAAGCCCGCGTTCGACAGCGCCGCGAGGTCCTCGGTCTGCAGGGCGCGCACCTGGGCCGTGGTCAGCCCGGCCACCTGGGTGGCGCTGAGCAGATTGGCCTGGGCGGTGTCGAGCGCCACGATGTCACGGGTGCTCAGGGCACCCACCTGGGCGGCGCTCAGTGCGGCCAGGTCGGTGGTCTCGAGCTTGGCCACCTGCTCGGTGCCCAGCGCAGCGATCTGCGCCGTGGAGAAGTAGCCGAACTGGGTTGCCGTGAGGGTGTTCAGGTCCTCCGTCGACAGCGAGGCGATCTGCGCCGTGGTCAGGCCGGCCATCTGCTGCTGGCTCAGGGCCTGCAGCTGGTCGGTTCCCATGGCGGCGAGCTGGGCGGTGCTCAGCGCAGCCACCTGGGCCGAGCTGAGGCCGGCCAGGGCGCCGACGCCGATGCCGATGATGTCGCCGGTCTCGATGGCGCGCACCTGGGCAGTGCTCAGGTTGCCGACGAACGTGGCGGTCATCGCCGACCAGTCGGCGCTGTCCAGTGCCACCAGGTCACGGGTCTCGATCGCCACCACCTGGCTGGGGCTGAGTGCCAGCAGGTCGGTGGACTCCATCGTGCTCAGCTGCAGCGAGGTCAGGCCGGCGATCTGCAGCGTGCTCAACTGCTGGAACTGGCTGGCGGTCAGCGCGTTCAGGTCGGCGCTGCCCAGGCTGCCCAGCTGCACGGTGCTCAGCCCGCCCAGCTGGTCGGCGCTGAGTGCGCGGATCTGGTCGCTGCCCAGGGCCTCGAGCTGGGCGGTGGTCAGCGCGGCGACCTGGGTCGAGCTCAGGCTGGCCAGGGCGCTGACGCCGATGCCGCTGATGTCGCCGGAGTCGATGGCGCGGATCTGTGCCGTGCTCAGGGCCGCCAGCTGGTTGCCGGTGAGGGCCGCGATGCTGTCGGAGCCCAGGGCCTCGATGTCGCGCGTCTCGATGGCGCGCACCTGGGCCGTGGTCAGCGCCTGCAGGTCGGCGCTGGTGATGGTCGAGAACTGCAGCGTGGTCAGGCCGGCGACCTGTGCCGTGCTCAGCCAGCTGAACTGGTCACCGGTCAGCGTGTTCAGGTCGGCGCTGTCCAGGCCGGCCAGCTGTGCGGTGCTCAGCGCGGCCAGCTGGGTGGCGTTGAGCGCCTGCAGCTGGTCGCTGGACATGGCGCCCAGCTGGGTGGTGGTCAGCGCGGCGATCTGGCTGGTGCCCAGGCCGCCCAGGGCGCTGATCGACAGGCCGGCAATGTCGGCCGATTCGATGGCGCGAACCTGGCTGGTGGTCAGCACGCCGGCCTGGTCGGCGCTCAGCACGCCCAGGTCGGCCGAATCGAAGGCCGCGATGCCCTGGGTGGTGAGGGCGCGGATCTGCACCGAACTCAGCGCGGCCAGGTCGGCGCTTTCCAGGTTGGCGAGTTGCTGGGTGGTGAGCCCTTGCAGCTGCGTGCTGGTGAAGGCGGCGAACTGGTCGGCGCTCAGGCTGCGCAGGTCGTCGGTGCCCAGGCTGGCCAGTTGGGCCGTGGACAGGCCTTGCACCTGCTCGGTGGTGAGTGCGCGCAGCTGGTCGGTGCCCAGCGCCGCCAGCTGGGCGGTGCTGAGTGCCGTGAGCTGCACGGTGTTCAGCCCCACCAGGGCCTGGGTGGTCAGCACCGACAGGTCGGCGGTCTCGAAGGCGCGGATCTGGGCCGTGCTCAGCGCGGCCAGTTGCAGCGAGCTCAGTGCCGGGGCATCGGCGCTGTCGATCGCGACGATGCCGCGGGTGCTCATGGCGGCCATCTGGCCGGCGGTCAGGGCCGCCAGGTCGGCACTTTCCAGCGTGCTGATCTGGCTGGTCGTCAGCGCGGCGATCTGGTTCGAGCTGAGGGCGGCGAACTGCGTCGTCGACAGTGCATTCAGGTCATCGCTGCCCAGGCCGGCCACCTGGCTGGTGGTCAGGCCGACCAGTTGCTCGGCCGTCAGGGCGCGGAACTGGTCGCTGCCCAGCGCCGCCAGCTGGCGGGTGCTGAAGGCCGACACGTTGGCGGCGCTGATCGCCGCCAGCGAGGCCGTGGTGATGCCGCCGATGTCGGCCGATTCGATGGCCGCCAGCTGGCCGGTGCCCATGGCCGTGAACTGCACCGAGGACAGGGCCGCGATGTCGGCGCTGTCCAGCGCCGCGATGTCGCGGGTTTCCATCGCGCGGATCTGGTCGGAGCCCAGTGCCGCGATGTCCGAGCTGTCCAGCGAGGCGAACTGCGTCGTCGACAGGCCGGTGATCTGGTCGTCGGTCAGCGAGGCCAGCTGGGCGGTGGAGAGGGCCCCCAGGTCGTCGGTGGCCAGCGAGGCAATCTGGGCCGTGGTCAGGCTGCGGAGCTGGTCGGTGGTCAGTGCGCGCAGCTGGTCGCTGCCCAGGTTGGCCAGCTGCAGTGTGCTCAGCGAGGCCATCTTGTCGGCGCCGATAGCTGCCAGGGCCTGGGTGGTCATGGCTGCCAGGTCGGCGGTCTCGAGGGCACGCAGCTGGTCGCCGGTGAGGGCGGCCACCTGGGTGGACGTCAGTGCGGCGACGTCGGCGGTCTCCAGCGCGGCGAGGTCACGCGTCTCCATGGCGCGGATCTGGTCGGTACCGAGGGCTGCGAAGTCACTGCTGTCCAGCGCGGCGATCTGCGCCGTGCTCAAGGCCGCGATCTGGTCGCCGCTCAGGCCGGCCAGTTGGCTGGTGGAAAGTGCTGTGAGGTCCTCGGTGGTGATGTTGGCCACCTGGGCCGTGGTCAGGCCGCGCAGCTGCTGCGTGCTCAGCGCACGCCACTGGTCGCTGCCCAGCACCGCCAGCTGGGCCGTGCTGAAGCCGCTCAGCGCCTCGGTGGGCAGCGTGAGGATCGCCGCCGTGGTCATGGCTGCCAGGTCGGCGGTCTCGATGGCACGCAGCTGGTCGGACGACATGGCGGCCACCTGGGCCGAGGTCAGCACGGCCAGGTCGGCGCTGTCCAGCGCGGCGATGGCGGCGCTGCTCAGGGCCCGGATCTGATCGGTGCCCAGCACGGCGAGGTCTTCGCTCTGCAGGGCGTTGATCTGAACCGTGCTCAGCGAGCTCAGCTGTTCGGTGCTGAGCTTGGCGATCTGCGTGGTGGACAGCGCGACGATGTCGTCGGTGCCCAGGCCGGTGAGTTGCTCGGTGGACAGGGAACGGATCTGACCGGTGGTCAGGGCCTGCAGCTGGTCACTGGTCAGCGCGTTGATCTGGCGCGTGCTGAAGGCCGACATGCTGGCGTTGGCCAGGGCGGCGATGCCGGCCGTGGTGATGGCCGCCAGATCGGCAGTCTCGAGGGCACGCAGCTGGGCCACGGTCAGCGAGGCCACCTGGGCGGTGTTCAGGGCTGCCAGGTCGGCGCTGTCCAGCGCCACGATGTCGGGCGTGTTCAGCGCGCGCAGCTGGGCGCTGGTCAGCGACGCGATGTCGCTGCTGTCCAGCGAGGCCACCTGGGTGGTGGTCAGTGCCGCGATCTGGTCGGTGCTCAGACGCGACAGCTGGTCGGTGGTGAGCGCGCCCAGGTCGTCCGTGGTGAGGTTCGCGATCTGCGTGGCCGTGAGGCTGCGCAGCTGCACCGTCGACAGCGAGCGCCACTGGTCACTGCCCAGGGCGGCCAGCTGCGCCGTGGTGAACGACGCGATGTTGCCGGTGCCCAGCGCGGCCAGGGCCGTGGTGTTCAGCGCGGCCAGGTCGGCGGTTTCGATGGCGCGCAGCTGGTCCGAGCTCAGGCCGGCGGCCTGCTGCGTGGTCAGGCCGGCCAGGTCGGCCGAGTCCAGCGCGGCGATCTGCGCAGTGCCGAAGCCACGCAGCTGGGTCGAGCTGAGCGAGGCGATGTCGGTGCTGTCCAGCGAGGCCACCTGCGAGGTGGTCAGGCTGCGCAGCTGCTCGGTGGTCAGGGCGCCGAGCTGGTCGGTGGTCAGGGCGCCGAGGTCCTCGGTGGACATGCCGGCGATCTGCGCGGTGGTCAGGCCCCGCAGTTGCACGCTGGACAAGGCCTGCCACTGGTCAGAGCCCAGGGCGCCGAGCTGCACGGTGCTCAGCGCGGCCAGACCGGCCGTGGCGATGGCAGCGATGCCGGCGGTGCTCATGGCCGCGAGGTCGCCCGACTCGATGGCGCGCAGCTGCTCGGTGGTCATGGCGGCCACCTGGGCCGAGCTCATGGCGGCGAAGTCGGCGCTGTCCAGGCCGGCGATGTCACGCGTCTCCAGGGCCCGGATCTGGGCGGTGGTCAGCGAGGCGATGTCGTCGCTGCCCAGCGAGGACAGCTGCACCGAGGACAGGGCCAGCATCTGGGCCGTGGTCAGGGCGGCCAGCTGGCTGCTGGTCAGCGCGTTGACGTCGTCGGTGGTGAGGTTGACGATCTGTTCGGTGCTCAGGCCACGCAGCTGGGTGCTGCTCAGCGAGCGCCACTGGTCGCTGCCCAGGGCCGCCAGCTGGGTGGTGCTGAAGCCAGCCATCTGAGCCGCACTCAACCCACTGAGGGTGTCGGTGCTCAGGCCCACCAGGTCGGCGCTGTCCAGGCCGCGGATCTGCGAGGTGGTCAGACCCGAGATCTGGGTCGAGCTCAGCACGGCCAGATCGGCGCTGTCGAAGGCGGCGAGGTCGCGGCTGGCGATGGCGCGCAGCTGCAGCGAGCTGAGCGCGGCCAGGTCGGTGCTCTCCAGCGCGCTGAGCTGGTAGGTGGTCAGCGCGGCCACCTGCGCGGTGGTCAGCTGGGTGAACTGGTCACTCGTCAGCACGCGCAGGTCGTCCGAGCCCAGCGAGGCCAGCTGGGCGGTGGTCAGGCCGCGCAGCTGCACGCTGCTCAGGCCCTGCAGGCTGTCGGACGCCAGGCCGGCCAGCTGGGTGCTGGTCAGCATGCTCAGCTGGGTGGTGGTCAGGTCCTGCAACTGCGTCGTGGTCAGTGCATTCAGGTCGTCACTGGTCAGGTTGGCGATCTGGCGCGAGCTCAGGGCCTGCAGCTGGGCCGAGCCGAGCGCACGCCACTGGTCGCTGCCCAGGGCCGCCAGCTGGGCCGTGGTGAAGCCGGAGATCTGCGAGGGCGCCACGCCGGCCAGTGCGGAGGCGCTCAGGCCCACCAGGTCGGCGCTGTCCAGGGCCGCCAGCTGGGTGGACGTCATCGCGGCCAGCTGGGCCGAGGACAGGGCGGCCAGGTCGGCGCTGTCCAGCGCGGCCAGGTTGCGTGTCTCGATCGCGCGGATCTGCGCGCTGGTGAGGGCCGCCAGGTCGGCGCTTTCCAGCTTGGACAGCTGGGCGCTGGTCAGGGCCGCGATCTGGGCGGTGCTCAGTTGCGAGAACTGGGTGGTGGTCAGGACGTTGAGGTCGTCGCTGCCCAGGGCGGCCAGGGCCTGGGTGCTCAGACCGCGCAGCTGGTCGCTGGACAGCGACACCACCTGGTCGGAGCTCAGGCTGCCGAATTGGGCACTGTTCATCGCGGCGAACTGGGTGCTGCCCAGGCCGGACAGGGCACGGGTGCTCAGGCCCACGATGTCGTCGCTGCCCAGGGCGCGCACCTGGTCGGCCGTCATGGCCACCGTCTGCTCGACACCGAACGCGGCCAGGTCGGCGCTGTCCAGCCCGGTCATGGCCAGGCTGCTCAGCGCGCGCAGCTGGGCGCTGCTCAGCGCGGCCAGGTCGGTCGACTCCATCTTGCCCAGCTGGGCGCTGGTCAGCGCTGCGATCTGCTGCGTGCCCAGCTGCGAGATCTGGACCGAGGTCAGCGCATTCAGGTCATCGCTGGTCAGGCCGGCGATCTGGCTGGTGGTCAGGCCGCGCAACTGGGCGGTGCCCAGGCTCTGCCACTGGTCGGAACCCATGGCGGCCAGCTGCTGGCTGGTCAGGCCCACGATCTGGGCCGTGCCCAGGCCTTGCAGCGCGCCCACGCTCAGGGCGGCCACGTCACCGGTCTCCAGGCCGCGCAGCTGGGCCGAGGTGAGGGCCGACACCTGCACCGAGGTGAGGGCGGCGATGTCGGCGCTGTCCAGTCCGGCCAGCGTGCGGGAATCGATGGCGCGCAGTTGCGCGGTGCCGAGCGCCGCCAGGCTGTCCGACGGCAGGGCCGCCAGCTGGGCGCTGGTCAGTGCGCTGATCTGAAGCGTGGCCAGCGAGGACAGCTGGGTGCTGGTCAGCGCGCCCAGGTCATCGGTGGTCATCTGGGCGATCTGGCCGGTAGTCAGGCCGCGCAGCTGGCCGGTGTCGAGTGCGCGCCACTGGTCGCTGGCCAGGGCCGCCAGCTGGTTGGTGGCCAGTGCGGCGATCTGTACGCTGCTCAGGCCGGCCAGGGTGCCCACGCTGAGGCCGCCCATGTCGGCACTGTCGATGGCGCGCAGCTGGGCGCTGGACAGTGCGGCGAGCTGGCCGCTGGTCAGGGCGGCGAAATCGGCGCTGTCGAGCGCGGCGATGTCGCGCGTCTCGATGGCGCGGATCTGCACGCTGGACAGCGCGGCCAGGTCCTGCGACTCGAGCTTGGCGATCTGGGCTTCGGTCAGCCAGGAGATCTGGGTCGAGGTCAGCGCCTGGAACTGCGTGCTGGTCAGCGTGTTGAGGTCGTCGGTCGACAGCGACGAGATCTGCTGCGAGGTGAGCCCGCGCAGCTGGGTCTCCGACAGGGCACGCAGCTGGTCGCTGCTGAGTGCCGCCAGCTGGGCCGTGGTCAGCGCGGCGATCTGGGCGGTGGCCAGACCGGCCAGGCTGGACACGCTCAGGCCGACCATGTCCTGGCTGTCCAGCGCGGCGATCTGGGACGTGCGCAGCGCGGCCAGCTGACCCGAGGTCAGTGCGGCGAGGTCGGCGCTGTCGAACGCGGCCAGGTCACGGGTCTCGATGGCCACCACCTGGGCGCTGGTCAGCGCGCTCAGGTCTTCGGTGGTCAGCGTGCCGATCTGGCTGCTCGACAGACCGGCGATCTGTGCCGTCGTCAGCTGGATGAACTGCGCCGAGGTGAGGGTGTTGAGGTCGTCGCTGCCCAGGCTGGCGATCTGGCCGGTGGTCAGGCTGCGCACCTGGGCAGAGGTCAGGGCCTGCAGCTGGTCGCTGGTCAGGTTGGCGAGCTGGGCATTGGTCAGCACGGCGATGCGGCTGGTGCTCAGGGCCTGGATCTGGGCCGTGGTCAGCGCCGCCAGGTCGTCGGTGCCCAGGGCCGCCAGCTGCGCGGTGGACAGGCCGGCCATCTGCAGGCTGCTGAGTGCGCGCATCTGGTCGGAACCCAGTGCGCCGAGCTGCTGGGTGCTGAGGGCGGCCACCTGCAGCGAGCTCAGGGCGGCGATGTCGTCGGTGCCCAGGCCGGCCAGATCGGCCGTTTCCAGGGCGCGCACCTGCGTCGTGCTCAGCGCCGCGAACTGGGCCGTGCCCATGGCCTGCAGGTCGGTGCTGTCCAGCGCGGCGATGCCGGCGGTGGACAGCGCGGCGATCTGTGCCGAGCTCAGTGCGGCCAGGTCGGTGGTTTCGAGCTTGCCGACCTGCGTGCCGCTCAGGGCAGCGATCTGGCGTGTGCTCAGCGCCTGGAACTGCGTGGCGGTGAGCGTGTTGAGCGTGTCGGTGCCCAGTGCGGCCAGTTGTGCGGTGCCCAGCGCCGCCACCTGGCTGGTGGTCAGGGCCACCAGCTGGTCGGAGGCCAGTGCCGTGAGTTGCGCCGACGTCAAGGCACCGACCTGGGCCGTGCTCAGGGCCTGCAGGGCGCTGTTGGACAGGCCCTTGAGGTCGGCGCTGTCCAGCGCCTGCAGCTGTGCCGAGCTGAAGCCGGCCATCTGGTCGGCGCCCAGCGCGGCGAGGTCGGCGCTGTCGAAGGCGCGCATCATGCCGGTGCCCAGCGCGCGGATCTGGTCGCTGGACAGGCTGGCCAGGTCGTCGCTGGCCAGGTTGGCCACCTGCAGGCTGGTCATGGCCGCGATCTGGCGCGTCACCAGCTGGGTGTACTGCTCCGTGGTCAGGCTGCGCAGGTCATCGGTGCCCAGCTGGGCGATCTGCGTGCTGGTCAGGCCGCCGAGCTGGGTGCTGGTGAGGGACTGCAGCTGGTCGGTGCCGAGTGCGGCCAGCTGGGCGCTTGTCAGCGCCCCGACCTGGCTGGCGGTGAGCTGGCTGACCGACAGGCCGGCCAGGTCATCGGTGGCCAGCGCGCGGATCTGTGCCGAACCCAGCGCAGCCACCTGGTCAGCGGTCAGTGCGTTCAGGTCGGCGCTGTCGAAGGCGGCGAGGTCACGCGTCTCGATGGCGCGGATCTGGGCCGAGGTCAGCGCGCGCAGGTCGTCGCTGGCGATGGCAGCGACCTGATCGCTGGTGAGGGCGGCCACCTGGGCGGTGGACAGCGCGGCGTACTGGGCCGTCGACAGCGTCACCAGGTCATCGGTGCCCAGGCCCGCCACCTGCGCGGTGGTCAGGCCACGCACCTGCAGCGTGGTGATGGCGCGCAGCTGGTCGCTGCTCATGGCGCCGAGCTGGGCCACGGTGAGCTGCCCGATCTGGGCGGAGCCCAGCAGCGACAGGGTCTCGGTGTCGATGCCGACGATGTCGCCGGTCTCGATGGCACGCAGCTGGGCCGAGCTCAGTGCGCCGAGCTGGCTGGAGCTGAACAGCGAGACGTCCGCGCTGCTCAGCGCGGCGATGTCGCCGGTGCTCAGGCCGCGGATCTGCGAGGTGCTCAGCGCGCCCAGGTGATCGCTGGACAGGTTGGCCACCTGGTCGGTGCTCAGCGCGCCGATCTGCACGCTGCTCAGTGCGGCGAACTGGTCGGTGGTGAGCGTGTTGACCGTGTCCGTGGCCAATGCATGGATCTGTGCCGTGGTCAGGCTGCGGATCTGCAGCGTGCTCAGCGCGCGCAGGTCATCCGAGCTCAGCGCGTCGATCTGGTCCGAGGTCAGTGCCGCGATGCGCGAGGTGGTCAGCGCCTGCAGCTGGGCCGAGGTCAGCACGTTCAGGTCGTCGCTGGACAGCGACGCCACCTGTTCGGGGCTCAGCGCATGCAGCTGGCCGGTGGTCAGGCCCTGGAGCTGGTCGGACGTGAGGGCCCCCAGCTGGGCGCTGGACAGCGCCGCGATCTGCGGGGTGGCCAGCGTGGCCAGCGAGGCCACGCTCAGACCGACGATGTCGCTGGTCTCGATGGCTCCGATCTGTGCGGTGGTCAGCGTGGCCAGCTGGGCGGTGGTCAGCGCACCCAGGTCGGTGCTGTCCAGCGCGGCAATGCCACGGGTGCCCAGGGCGCGCAGTTGTGCGCTGCTCAGGGCCACCAGGTCGTCGCTGGCCATCGCCCCGATCTGGGCGTTGGTCAGGCCGACGATCTGCTTGGTGCTCAGCGCCGAAATCTGTGCGCTGGTGAGCGTGTTCAGGTCATCGGTGCCCAGCGAGGCCAGCTGGGCGGTGGTCAGGCCCGAGAGCTGGGCCGTGGTGAATGCGCGCAGCTGGTCGCTGGACAGTGCGGCCAGCTGGGCCGAGCTGAGTGCGGCCAACTGGTTGCTGGTCAGTCCGGCCAGCGCCGACAACTGCAGACCGGCCAGGTCCGCGGTGTCGATCTTGGCCAGCTGGCTGGACGTGAGCGCGCCCAGCTGGCCGGCATTCATGACGGCGAAATCCGCACTGTCGAGTGCGGCGATGTCGTCGGCGTCGATGGCGCGGATCTGGGCGGTGCCCAGGGTGGCCAGCAGCTCGGTGGACAGCGCACCCAGCTGGGTGCTGGTCAGCGCGGCCATCTGGGCTGTGCCCAGTGTGGCCATCTGCGTGGCCGTGAGGGTGTTGACGTCGTCGGTGCCCAGCGCGGCCACCTGGGCCGAGGTCAGGCCGCGCAGCTGCAAGCTGCCCAGGGCCTGCAGCTGATCGGAAGTCAGCGCACGCAGCTGGCTGCTGGTGATCTGGCCGATCTGGGCCGAGCTCAGGCCGGCCAGGCGGCTGGCGTCCACGGCCGCCAGGTCGGCGGTTTCGAGGGCGCGCAGCTGGGCCGAGTTCAGCGCGCCGAGCTGGTCGGCCGTCAGGGCCGCGACGTCGGTGCTGTCCAGGGCGGCCAGCACCGACGGGGCCAGCGCGCGCAGCTGGGTGGAAGTCAGCGCGGCCAGGTCATCCGATTCCAGCGCTCGCACCTGGGCCGAGGTCAGCGCACCGATCTGCACGCTGGTCAGTGCCTGGAACTGGGTGCTGGTCAGCGCGTTCAGGTCGTCGCTGCCCAGGCCCGACAGCTGGGCGGTGGTCAGCGCGCGCAGCTGCTGGCTGGTCAGGGCCTGCAGCTGGTCGGAGCTCAGGGCGCCCAGCTGGCCCAGCGTGAGGCCGGGCATCTGGGTGCTGGACAAGGCGGCAATCGTGGCGGTGCCCAGGGCCGACAGGTCGGCGCTGTCGAGCGCGCGCACCTGGGCCGTGCCCAGCAGGGCCACCTGGGCCGGGCTCAGCACGGCCAGCTCGGCGCTGTTCAGCGCGGCGATGGCGGCGGTGCCCAGACCCCTGAGCTGCACCGCGCTCAGCGCGGCCAGGTCTTCGGTCTCGAGGCCGGCCACCTGGGTGGCCGACAGCATGCCCATCTGCACGCTGGTCAAGCCCTGGAACTGGGCCGTGGTCAGTGCATTCAGTCCGTTGACGCCCAGGGCGCCGAACTGGGCGCTGGTGAGCGCGGCCACCTGGCCCAGCGACAGGGCCTGCAGGTGGGTGGAGGTGAGGGCACCGATCTGCTCGCTGCTCAGCGCGGCGATCTGGGCCGACGAGAAGCGGCCCACGGTGTCGGCATCCATGCCGGCCAGCGCGGCATTGCCCAGCGCGCGCACCTGGCTGGTGGTGAAGGCGGCGATCTGGGCCGAGCTCAGCGCCAGCAGGTCCGACGATTCCAGGCCTGCGGCGGCGGCGGTGCTCAGGCCGCGCAGCTGGGCGGTGCTGAGGCCGGCCACGTAGGTGGCTTCCAGGCTGGTGACCTGGGCGCTCGACAGCGCGCCGAGCTGGCGGCTGGTGAGCGTGGCGAACTGGTCGGCGGTCAGCGAGCGCAGGTCATCGCTGGCCAGCGAGGCCAGCTGCGCGGTGTTCAGGGCCACCAGCTGCGCGCTGCTCAGCGTCTGCATCTGGCCATCGGTCAGGGCGGCCAGCTGGGCGCTGCTCAGGGACGTGATCTGCAGCGTGTTCATGCCGGTCAGCGTGCTGCCGGCGATCGAGGCCACCTCGGTGGTCGAGATCGCCCGCACCTGGCCGGTGGTCAGCGCGCTGATCTGCGTCGGGCTCAGCGCGTCGAAGTCTGCCGCCGCCATCGCCGGCACGGCGCTGGTGGCGATCGCACGCAGCTGCGCGGTGCTCATGACCGCGAAGTCGGCCGGGTCGAAGGCCCCGATCTGCGCCGAGTTCAGCACCGCCATGCGCTGCACCGAGATCGCGCCGATCTGATCCGCCGTCAGGGCAGCGATCTGGTCGACGCTGAACACGGCCCAGTCGGACGCTGTCAGTGCCGCGATCTGGGTCGTGGTCAGCGCAGCGATCTCCGCGGGCGTCATGTTCGAGATGTTGGAAGCCATGGTCTTGGATCCTTCGGCACTGATGTCTGGAGCTGTCTGGCAGCCGGTTGGGGTGCGTCGCCGCCTTCAATGGCAACGATGGCCGCACCTTCGGCGCGTTCCTCGTTGCCTTATCGGGCGCGGCCTGTGCCAACTTGAATTCCGTCGTCGTAACGGAAGGTGCGGGCACACCAATTCACGCTGTCGGCCACTGTCGGCGTTTCCGGGGCGACACACTGGCCCGAAAACCGAGGCTTTGCGGGGCCTTATCGCTCTCTGGCGGGCCCGGACCGGCGGGCAACATGGCGTCGCCTGATCTCTTGGGGGACGTGCGCGTGCGCCGTCCCGCCCACCATGGCCGACGACCAGAACCGCCAATTACCCGCATCGGAACGCAAGATCCGCAAGGCCCGCGAAGAGGGCCAGGTGGCGCGTTCGCGCGACCTGGCGCATCTGGTGGTCGTGGGCGCGGGGGGCGCGCTGCTGGTGGTGCTGATGCCGCACCTCGGCCAACGGTTGTCGGCCGTGCTGCGCTCGGGCTTGAGTTTCGATGCGCGACTTCTGTCACACGAGGGCGCGATGCTCGACCGCCTGGCCGAGCTGGGCTGGGTGTGGCTGCAGATGCTGGCCGTGCTGGGCGTGCTGGCGGTGGGCCTGGCACTGGCTGGCAGCGTGGCCGCCGGGGGCTGGAACTTCACCTTCAAGCCGCTGGCGCCCAATTTCGGCAAGCTCAACCCGATCAGCGGCCTGGGCCAGATCGTCTCGGGCCGCCGCCTGGCCGATCTGGGCAAGGCCTGCCTGCTGGCGCTGGTGGTGGGCGTCATCGGTGCCGCTTACGTCTGGTTGCGCCTGCCGGTCTTCCGCGACGCGCTGGGCATGCCGCTGCTGCCGGCCATCACCCACACCGCCGACACCCTGGTCTCGGGGCTGATGCTGCTGGTCATCGCGCTGGCGGTGTCCGCCGCCATCGACGTGCCGCTGCAGCGCTTCATGCTGATGCGCCAGCTGCGCATGAGCCACCAGGAAGCCAAGCAGGAGCACAAGGAGAACGAAGGCAACCCCGAGGTCAAGGGCCGCATCCGCCAGCGCATGCGCGAGATGAGCCGCAAGCGCATGCTGGCCGCCGTGCCCACCGCCGACCTGGTGGTGATGAACCCGACCCACTACGCCGTGGCGCTGAAGTACGAGGACGGCCAGATGGCCGCGCCGCGCGTGGTGGCCAAGGGCACCGACCTGCTGGCCTTCAAGATCCGCGACATCGCCCGCGAGCACAAGGTGCCGGTGCTGCAGGCGCCGCCGCTGGCGCGTGCGCTGTACGCCCACACCGAGGTGGACCAGGAGGTGCCGCAGCGCCTGTTCACCGCCGTGGCGCAGGTGCTGGCCTATGTGTACCGCCTGCGCAATGCGCTGGCCGGCCGCGGGCCGATGCCGCCCGATCTGGGCGCCATCGAGGTGCCGGCCGACATGGACCCGCTGTACGCCGCGGCCGCTGAACCGACCTGATGGCCGCGCGGCCTGCCTAACCCACGACACACGCGATGAACGAACTGATCGCCCGACTGAACGCCCTGCTGGGCCCGGTGCGCGCCAGCCCCATGGGCCAGCGCGTGGAGCAGCGCATCGCCGGCCTGGACCTGGGGCTGCTGCGCATGCTGGGCGCGCCGGTGTTCATCGTGCTGGTGCTGGCGATGATGGTGCTGCCGCTGCCGGCGCTGGCGCTGGACCTGCTGTTCACCGTGAACATCGCGATGGCCCTGGTGGTGATGCTGGTGGCCGCGCACATGATCAAGCCGCTGGATTTCGCGGCCTTTCCCACGGTGCTGCTGATCACCACGCTGATGCGCCTGAGCCTGAACGTGGCCTCCACCCGCGTGGTGCTGATGGAGGGCCACCAGAGCGCCGCTGCCGCCGGCCATGTGATCGAGAGCTTCGGCAAGGTGCTGGTGGGTGGCAACTTCGCGGTCGGCCTGATCGTTTTTGCCATTTTGGTGGTGATCAACTTCATCGTGGTCACCAAGGGCGCCGAGCGCATCGCCGAGGTCGGCGCGCGCTTCACCCTGGACGCCATGCCTGGCAAGCAGATGGCCATCGACGCCGACCTGTCGGCCGGCCTGATCGACGAGAAGGAGGCCAAGCGCCGGCGCGCCGAGGTGGCCACCGAGGCCGAGTTCTTCGGCTCGATGGACGGTGCCAGCAAGTTCGTGCGCGGCGACGCCGTGGCCGGCCTGCTGATCCTGGTGATCAACATCGTCGGCGGCTTCATCATCGGCGTGGTCAGCCACGGCATGGGCGCCGGCGACGCCGCCGACCGCTACGTGCTGCTGGCCGTGGGCGATGCGCTGGTGGCGCAGATTCCGGCGCTGCTGATCTCGGTGGCCGCGGCCATGGTGGTCTCGCGCGTGGGCAAGGATGCCGACATCGGCAGCCAGATCGGTGCGCAGGTGTTCTCCAGCGCCAAGTCGCTGGGCATTGCCGGCGGCATCGTGGCGCTGCTGGGCCTGATTCCCGGCATGCCGCACCTGGTGTTCCTGCTGATGGGGGCCTCGCTCGGCGGCCTGGCGTGGTGGCTGGACAAGCAGGCCAAGGCCAGCAAGGACGCGCCGCCGCCGGCCCCGCCCGAGGCCCAGGCCGCCAATGCCGAGGCCAGCTGGGACGACCTGCAGCCGGTGGACGCGCTGGGCCTGGAGGTGGGCTACCGCCTGATCGCGCTGGTGGACAAGGCGCGCCAGGGCGATCTGCTCAGCCGCATCAAGGGCGTGCGCAAGAAGTTCGCGCAGGAGGTGGGCTTCCTGCCGCCGGCCGTGCACATCCGCGACAACCTCGAGCTCAAGCCCAGCATGTACCGCGTGCTGCTGCGCGGCGCCGTGGTGGGCGAGGGCGAGGCCTTCCCGGGCATGTACCTGGCCATCAACCCCGGTGGCGCCAGCGTCAAGCTGCCCGGCACACCCACCATCGATCCGGCCTTCGGCCTGCCCGCCACCTGGATCGAGGAGCGCCACCGCGAGATGGCACAGATGAACGGATTTACGGTGGTTGATTGCTCGACCGTCGTGGCGACCCATCTTTCACACTTGATGCAAGTCTCGGCGGCACGCCTGCTTGGCCGCGTCGAGACCCAGCAGCTCGTCGAGCACGTGACCAAACTGGCCCCGAAACTGATCGAAGACGTGGTTCCCAAGATGATCGGCATCGCCCCCCTGCAGAAGGTGCTCCAGCTCTTGCTGGAGGAGGGCGTGCACATCCGCGACATGCGTTCGATCATCGAAGGCATCGCCGAGCACGCGGCCACCATCACCGACCCCGGCGAGCTGGCCAAGCGCATCCGCGTGCACCTGGCGCCCCTGATCGTCCAGCAGATCTACGGGCCGGCCAAGGAACTCGACGTGATCGCGCTCGAACCCGAACTGGAGCGTCTGGTCACCCAGGCCCTGACCTCGCCGCATGGCGCGGCGCTGGACCCGGGCGTGGCCGACACCCTGGCCCGCGAGGCCGCCGAAAGCGCCCGCAAACAGGAAGACCTCGGGCAGCCCGCCTGCCTGCTGGTGCCCGACCCCATCCGCATGCCCATGGCCCGCCTGCTCAAGCGCGCGGCGCCCCGGCTGAAGGTGCTGTCGCACAGCGAGATTCCTGAGACCCACACCATCCGCATCGGCTCCATCATCGGAGGCACCGCATGATTTCAAACGCCTGCCCTGAGCGCGTCGTACCGGAGGCCGCATGAACATCAAGCGATACACCGCCAAGACCTCCCGCGAGGCACTGGCCCAGGTGCGCGAGCAGCTCGGCGACGACGCCGTGGTGCTCTCCACCCGGCCCGCCCCCGGTGGCGTGGAAGTGCTGGCCATGGCGCCGGACGGCATGCAGCAGATCGAGAGTGCGGCGTCG
This sequence comes from Pseudaquabacterium inlustre, assembly GCF_038066595.1. NCBI lineage: Bacteria > Pseudomonadati > Pseudomonadota > Betaproteobacteria > Burkholderiales > Sphaerotilaceae > Pseudaquabacterium > Pseudaquabacterium inlustre. The sequence continues at coordinate 306,533 of NZ_JBBUTH010000001.1, read as the reverse complement.
CGCGCTCCGGCGGCCACGCCGGCCCGCCCGGCCCGTGCCGCGGCGCCTGCCGCCCCGGCCGAGCGCCGCCCCAGCCTGGCCGAGCGCATCGCCGCGCGCGGCGAGCGCCTGGAGCCGCGCATCGAGATGCCGGCCGGTGCCGCGCCCTTCGACGCCCCCGGCCCGTCCGGTGTCGACGAGGACGTGCAGCGCCTGGGCATGAGCACGCTGTCGTTCCAGGACTATGTGCGTGAACGCATGCTGCGCCGCCGCCAGAACGAGCTCGAGCGCGAGGCCGGCCACAGCGGCCAGACGCTGGCGGCCAGCCTGGCTGCCACGCAGGCGGCCGGCCAGGGCGCACGCGTGCCCGAGCCGGGCGCCGAGGCGCCGGGCCTGCGCGTGGTCAACGGCGGTCCGCGCCGCAACGCGGCCGAAGCGCCCGCCAGCGGCCTGGCCGCCCGCGTGCGCCGCCATGCGCCGCTGCTGGACGACGAGGCCCCGCTGCACGACGAGCCGCCGCCGGTCATCCGCCCGGCCCGCGGCCTGCGCGCGGCCACGCCGGTGAACCTGTCGGGCCAGGACGAGACGCTGGCCGAGCTGCGCTCGGTGCGCAGCTTGATCGAAGAGCGTTTCGGCATGCTGGCCTTCATGGAGAAGCTGCAGCGCAACCCCAAGCAGGTGGCGCTGGCGCAGCGGCTCTTCGACACCGGCCTGTCGCCCGGCCTGGTGCGCAAGCTGGTGCAACAGCTGCCCGCCAACTTGCCCGACGACCTGGCCTGGGCCGCCGAGGTGCTGGAGCGCAACCTGGTCACCGACGAGGGCCAGCCGGCCATCGAGGACCACGAGGGCGTGCTGGCGCTGATCGGCCCCACCGGTGTGGGCAAGACCACCAGCACGGCCAAGATCGCCGCCGCCTTCGCCACCAAGTATGGTGCGCACAACCTGGGCCTGATCACGCTGGATGCCTACCGCGTGGCCGCCCACGAGCAGTTGCGCGCCTATGGCCGCATCCTGGGCGTGGCGGTGCACACCGCCCACGACCGCGCCTCGCTGGAAGACCTGCTGGAGCTGCTGCAGAGCAAGCGCCTGGTGCTGATCGACACGGCCGGCATGGCCCAGCGCGACACCCGCACCCGCGAACTGCTGGAGATGCTGTCGCACCCGGCCATCCGCAAGCTGCTGGTGCTCAATGCCGCGGCCCAGGGCGAGACCGTGGAGGACGTGATGGTCGGCTACGACGTGGCGCGCTGCCACGGCGTGGTGCTGTCCAAGCTCGACGAGGCCGTCAAGCTGGGCCCGGCACTGGATGCGCTGATCCGGCACAAGTCCCGCGTGGTGGGCGTGGCCAACGGCCAGCGCGTGCCCGAGGACTGGCACCGCCTGAGCGCCCAGGCCCTGGTGCAGCGCGCGCTGCGTCCCAGCGGCGGGGCCACCTGGCGCCTGGACGCCGACGACGTGAACCTGCTCTTCGCTGCCACGCCGGCGGCGCAGGGCGCGGCCGCCGCGCGCGGCACCGGCCTGCACGCCTGAGGCCCGATCCCCCGATCCCCCGAACCCCCCGCCCATCCGACCGCCGCCGTACCCCCGATGACCCAGCACGCCGCCACCGTCGCCCGCCCGCGCCGCCAGCCCGTCGACCAGGCCCATGGCCTGCGGCAGCTGTTCGCCGGCAGCCGCCAGCGCTTCGTGCCCCTGGTGCACAACCCGCATGTCGGCTTCGGCGGCGTGGTGATGGAGCGCCTGTGCACGGCCTTTGCCGGTGCCGGCCTGCGCACCCTGGTGGTCGATGCCGCCGACACCGCCAGCGCGCCGCACGAGCTGGCCGCGGTGGACCTGGCGGCCTGCATCGAACGCCTGTCGCCCAGCGTGGGCTACCTGGCCGCCCGCGGCCTGCCGATGCGCTACCTGGACCACCGCGCCAGCACCGCCGGCTTCCTGCAGGCGCTGTCGGTGGCCGCGCCGCAGGCCGACATCGTGCTGGTGCATGCCGGCGCGTCCGACCTGCGCCGGCTGTTCAGCGGCCGGGCGCCGCGCCCGGTGCTGATGGCCGGCTTGCGCCCCGACAGCCTGACCGAGGCCTATGCGGCGATGAAACTGCTGGGCCAGCGCCTGGGCCCGCTGACCTACGACACCGTGGTGGTGGGCGACATGTCCGCCCGCCGCGCGCGCCAGACCGCCGAACGCCTGGCGCAGTGCGCCGACCACTTCCTGGGCGCCGCCATCGGCTGCTGGGCGGTGGTCGACCCCACCGCGCCGGCGCGCGCCGCCGTCAGCGACGACCTGCACTTCCTGGCCCAGGCGCAGCTGCCCCAGGAGCGCCCCTCGGGCGCCGACCTGGGCGATGCCGGCGCCAGCCACGCCTACCTGCATGCCGCTGCGATGCCTGCATCGCAGCCCGGCCGATTGAACTGAATGACCGTACCGTCCCCCCGGAGCCTCGCCATGTACACCGAAAAGGGCCGACTCGACGCGAACGCGCTGCTCAAGCAGTACAGCCCGCTGGTCAGACGGCTGGCGCACCAGATGATCGCCAAGCTGCCGGCCAACGTGGAGCTGGACGACCTCATCCAGGTGGGCATGATCGGGCTGTCCGACGCGCTGTCGCGCTTCGACGCCAGCATGGGCGTGCAGTTCGAGACCTTCGCCACCCAGCGCATCCGCGGCGCCATGCTCGACGAGTTGCGCGGCAGCGACTGGATGAGCCGTGGCGAACGCCGCCAACAGCGCAGCATCGAGGCCGCGGTGCACAAGCTCGAGCAGCGCCTGGGCCGCGCGCCCAGCGAGAGCGAGATCGCCAAGGAAATGGAGATGTCGCTCAGCGAGTACCAGGAACTGCTGGGCAAGGTGCGTGGCACCCAGCTGGTCTACCTGGAGGACATGACCGGCGAGGACGGCGACGACGACTACCTCGACCGCCATGTGGCCGACGAGGAAGCCAATCCGCTGGCCCTGCTGGAAGACCGCCGCATGCGCGAGGCGCTGGTCGAGGCCATCAAGAACCTGCCCGAGCGCGAGCAGTACGTGATGAGCATGTACTACGAGCACGACATGAATCTCAAGGAGATCGCTGCCGTGCTGAAGGTGACCGAGAGCCGGGTGTGCCAGCTGCACAGCCAGAGCATCGCGCGCCTGCGCTCGCGCCTGCGCACCTGGTGATGAGGATGGCGGCGCCTTGCCGCCCGTCTCAGCGAGCCAGCAGCGGCGCCAGTGCTGCCAGCGCCGATCCCACCCGCGCCGCGCCCAGGCCCTGCACACCGTGCCAGGGCAGGGCGTGGCGCGTCAGCATGTCGCGCAGGCGCGTGTCCACCTGCGCCCGCACGGCCGGGCCATCGCGCAGCGGATCGGGCTGCCACGCGAGGTCCGGCGCGGTCAGCAGCGTGGCGTCGCAGCGCCGGTGCAGGGCCACGGCCAGCGTGTCCAGCCCGTCGTCACCGAAGAACTGCTGGCTGTAGACCGCCGTCATCAGCGCCGTGGTGTCGGCAATCACCAGGTCGTGCGTGGCCGCCGCGGCGTCGATGCGCGCATGTTGCGCGCGTGCGATGTCGGCCTGCTCGTCGGCCCGGGGCGTGCGGCCCTCGGCCTCGCACCAGTGGCGCAGCCACTCGCTCACCCAGGTGCAGCGCAGGCCGGTGGCCGCCGCCAGCTGCGACGCCAGGGCCTGGGCCAGCGCGGTCTTGCCGGTGCTCTCGGCACCCAGGATGCCGATCACCCGGGCCGGGCGCGGCGTGGTGCCGCCGCTCATGGGCGGGCCGTGCTGGCCGGTGCGGCGGCTGGCGCGCGCGCCAGCGCCGCCCAGGCCTTCCAGCCCCACAGCGCCATGGCGGTGAACAGCGCGTACAGGCCCACGGTGAGCCACAGGCCCTTCACCGCGAACAGGCCGATGCTGACCAGGTTCACGATCACCCAGGCCGGCCAGTTCTCCAGCCACTTGCGGGCCAGCAGCCAGGTGCCGGCCAGGCTGCCCACGGTGGGCAGCGCATCGAGCCAGGGCACGTCGGAATCGGTGGCGTGCGACAGCAGCAGCGCCAGCAGCGGCCAGGCGGCCAGCGTGGCCAGCGCCACCTTCAGCAGGCCGCCGCGGCCCAGGCGGCGCACCGCCAGCGGCGCGCCGTCGTCACCGGTGCCACGCAGCCACTGCCACCAGCCCCACAGCGCCGCGGCGATGAACACGCCCTGCAGCGCGGCCTCGCCGTACAGCTTGCTGTGCGCGAACAGCCAGGCGTAGAGCGCCGAGCTGGCGATGGCCAGCGGCCAGCCCAGCGGGTTGACGCGCGCATTGCACACCACCATCCACACCGACAGCACGCAGGCCGCCAGCTCCAGCCCGGTGATCGGGCTGCCGCCGGGGGCGGCCAGGGGCTGCAGCAGGGCGTCGGACAGCGCGGCGAGCAGGCTGTTCAACGCTTGGCGAGGTATTGCACGAACACCTCGTCGGGCTTGACCATGCCCAGCTCGCTGCGCGCGCGCTCTTCCACCATCTCCAGGCCCTGGCGCAGGTCGTCCACCTCGGCCAGCAGGCGCTCGTTGGTGCGCTGGCGTTCGGCATTGGCGCGCAGCTTGCCGTCCAGCTCGCGCTGCTTGGCGGCCACGTGGCGCAGCCCGCCGTCACCCAGCCACAGGCTGTACTGCACCACGGCCAGCAGGGCCACGAGCGCCAGGGTGACGAAGCGCATGGCGGGCCGCCTCTCGTCGTCGCGGTGGGTGCGCGGCTGCGCCGGTCAGCGCAGGTTGTAGAACGCGGCGCGGCCGGGGTACACGGCCACTTCGCCGAGGTCTTCCTCGATGCGCAGCAGCTGGTTGTACTTGGCCATGCGGTCCGAGCGGCTGAGCGAGCCGGTCTTGATCTGGCCGGCGTTCAGGCCCACGGCGATGTCGCTGATGGTGGAGTCTTCGGTTTCGCCCGAGCGGTGGCTGATCACGGCGGTGTAGCCGGCGCGCTTGGCCATCTCGATGGCGGCGAAGGTCTCGGTCAGCGTGCCGATCTGGTTGATCTTGATGAGGATCGAGTTGGCGATGCCCTTGTCGATGCCTTCCTTCAGGATCTTGGTGTTGGTGACGAACAGGTCGTCGCCCACCAGCTGCACCTTGCCACCCAGGCGCTCGGTCAGCAGCTTCCAGCCGTCCCAGTCGCCCTCGTGCATGCCGTCTTCGATGCTGATGATCGGGTACTTGTCGACCCAGCTGGCCAGCATGTCGGTCCACTGCGCGGCGGTCAGCGCGATGCCGCCTTCGCCTTCCAGCACGTACTTGCCGTCCTTGTAGAACTCGCTGGCGGCGCAATCGAGGCCGATGGCGATCTGCTCGCCGGCGGTGTAGCCGGCCATGTCGATGGCCTGCAGGATCAGCTGGATGGCGGCCTCATGGCTCTCGACGCTGGGGGCGAAGCCGCCCTCGTCGCCCACGGCGGTGCTGATGCCCTTGTCGTGCAGGATCTTCTTCAGTGCATGGAAGGTCTCGGCACCCCAGCGCAGGGCCTCGCGGAACGACGGCGCGCCCACGGGGATGATCATCAGTTCCTGCAGGTCCAGGCTGTTGTTGGCGTGGGCGCCGCCGTTGATGACGTTCATCATCGGCACCGGCAGCTGCACGCCGCCCATGCCGCCGAAGTAGCGGTACAGCGGCAGGCCGCTCTCTTCAGCCGCGGCGCGGGCCACGGCCATCGACACGGCCAGCATGGCGTTGGCGCCCAGGCGGCTCTTGTTCTCGGTGCCGTCCAGGTCGATCAGGGTCTTGTCCAGGAAGGCCTGCTCGGCGGCATCCAGGCCCAGCACGGCTTCCGAGATCTCGGTGTTGATGTGGTTGACGGCCTTGAGCACGCCCTTGCCGAGGTAGCGCGCCTTGTCGCCATCGCGCAGCTCGATGGCCTCGCGGCTGCCGGTGCTGGCGCCCGAGGGCACGGCGGCGCGGCCCATCACGCCGCTTTCCAGCAGCACGTCGCACTCGACGGTGGGGTTGCCGCGGCTGTCCAGGATCTCACGTCCGACGATGTCGACGATGGCGCTCATGCAAGTCCTCAGAAAAGTGGAGTTGGAATTCTCGGGTCGGGTCGGGTCGGGTCGAGGCGGGGTTCTCGGGCGGGCGGCGGCTCAGACCGGCTGCGCGTCCACCCCTTCGACCAGCACCATGTTGAAGCAGGCCGTGGCGCCCTGGCGCAGGGCACGGGCCGCAACATAGCCGGGGCTGTTGTACATGGCCTGCGCGGCCTCGAAGCTGGGGTAGCGCAGCACGGTCAGGCGGGCCGGTGTCCAGTCGCCTTCCTGCACGGCCATGCGGCCGCCGCGCACCAGGTACTCGCCGCCGAAGGCCTTCACCACCTCGGGCGCCGCCGCCATGTAGCGCTTGAAGGCCTCGGGGTCGCTGATGTTGGATTCGACGATCAGGTAGGCGGCGGGCATGGCGGGGCTCCGGTCGGGGTCAGGCGGCGAAGTCGTTTTCCAGCAGCGGCCGGCTCTTGACCACGCGGTCGAGTGCCACCAACTGCTCCAGCAACGCGCGCATGTGCTTCAGCGGCACGGCGTTGGGGCCGTCCGACCAGGCCTTGGCCGGCTCGGGGTGGGTTTCCATGAACAGGCCGGCCACGCCGGCGCCCACGCCGGCACGCGCCAGCACCGGCACCATCTCGCGCGCGCCGCCGCTGCTGCCGCCCAGGCCGCCGGGCTTTTGCACCGAGTGGGTCACGTCGAACACCACCGGCGCGCCCGACTTGCGCATCTCGGCCAGGCTGCTCATGTCGGCCACCAGGTTGTTGTAGCCGAAGCTCACGCCGCGCTCGCAGGCCAGGAAGCGGTCTTCGCTCAGACCCACCTCGCGGGCCGCGGCCCGCGCCTTGTCGATGACGTTGGTCATGTCCCAGGGCGCGAGGAACTGGCCCTTCTTGATGTTCACCGGCTTGCCCGACTGGGCCACGGCACGGATGAAATCGGTCTGGCGGCACAGGAAGGCCGGGGTCTGCAGCATGTCGACCACCGCGGCCACCGGGGCCACCTGGGCCTCGTCGTGCACGTCGGTGATCACCGGCAGGCCGGTCTGGCGCCGCACTTCATCCAGGATCTTCAGGCCGGCGTCCAGGCCCACGCCGCGCTGGCTGGTGCCCGACGAGCGGTTGGCCTTGTCGAACGAGCCCTTGTAGACCAGCGGGATGCCGAGCGCCGTGCAGGCCTCCTTCAGCGTGCCGGCGACGTCGAGCGACATCTGCAGGCTCTCGATCGAGCAGGTGCCGGCGATCAGGAAGAAGGGCCGGTCCAGGCCGACGTCGAATCCGCACAGTTGCATCGCGCGCGCTCCCTGATCAGTCGGTCACGGCCGGCTTGCCGGCATGGGCCAGGGCCGCGCCGATGTAGCCGATGAACAGCGGATGGCCGTCCCACGGGGTGCTCTTGAACTCGGGGTGGAACTGCACGCCCACGAACCACGGGTGCACCTCGCGCGGCAGCTCGACCATCTCGGTCAGCTTCTCGCGCTGGGTGATGGCGCTGATCACCAGGCCGGACTTCTGCAGCTGGTCGAGGTACTTCTCGTTGGCCTCGTAGCGGTGGCGGTGGCGCTCGGTGACCACCGCGCCGTAGATCTCGAAGGCGATGGTGCCGGGCTTGACGTCGGAGCTCTGCGCGCCCAGGCGCATGGTGCCGCCCAGATCGCTGCTGGCATCGCGCTTCTGGATCGTGCCGTCACGGTCCTGCCATTCGTCGATCAGCGCGATCACCGGGTGCGGCGTGGCGGGCTCGAACTCGGTGGAGTTGGCGTCGGCCAGGCCGGCCACATGGCGTGCGAACTCGATCGTGGCCACCTGCATGCCCAGGCAGATGCCCAGATACGGCAGCTTGTGCTCGCGGGCGTACTGCGCGGCCAGGATCTTGCCCTCGATGCCGCGCTTGCCGAAGCCGCCGGGCACCAGGATGGCGTCGAACTGGGCCAGGCTGTCCACGGTGTCGGGCGTCAGCGTTTCGGCGTCGACGTACTCGATCTTCACGCGGGCGTGGTGGTGGATGCCGGCGTGGCGCAGCGCCTCGTTCAGCGACTTGTAGCTGTCCGATAGGTCGGTGTACTTGCCGCACATGGCGATGGTGACCTGGTGCTTCGGATGCAGCACCTCGTGCACCAGGTGGTCCCAGCGCTGCAGGTTGGCCGGCTTGGTCAGAAGCTGCAGCTTCATGCAGATCTGCTCGTCCAGGCCCTGCTCGTGCAGCACGCGCGGCACCTTGTAGATGGTGTCCACGTCCCACATGCTGATCACGCCGTGCTGGACCACGTTGGTGAACAGGCTGATCTTTTCGCGCTCGTCGGCCGGCACCTCGCGGTCGGCGCGGCACAGCAGCACGTCGGGCTGGATGCCGATCTCGCGCAGCTTTTGCACCGTGTGCTGGGTGGGCTTGGTCTTGAGCTCACCCGCGGCGGCGATGTAGGGCACGTAGGTCAGGTGCACGAAGGCGGCGGCATTGGGGCCGGCGCGCAGGCTCATCTGGCGCACGGCCTCCAGGAAGGGCAGCGACTCGATGTCGCCCACGGTGCCGCCGATCTCGACGATGGCGACATCGTGCCCTTCAGCGCCGCGCTTGACGAATTCCTGGATCTCGTTGGTGACGTGCGGGATCACCTGCACCGTCTTGCCCAGGTAGTCGCCGCGGCGCTCCTTCTCGAGCACGCTCTTGTAGACCTGGCCCGCGGTGAAGTTGTTGCTGCGCTTCATCCGCGTGGTGATGAAGCGCTCGTAGTGGCCGAGGTCGAGGTCGGTCTCGGCACCGTCGTCGGTGACGAACACCTCGCCGTGCTGGAACGGGCTCATGGTGCCCGGATCGACGTTGAGGTAGGGGTCCAGCTTGATCAGGGTGACCTTCAAGCCGCGCGATTCCAGGATCGCAGCCAGCGAGGCCGACGCGATGCCCTTGCCGAGGGAGGACACCACACCGCCGGTGACGAAGACGTACTTGGTCATGTCGTGACGCATCCGTGCGGGACCTCAGCCTGGCTGCTGGCCGGCGCCGCCCACGAATGCTCTGGTGGTAAAGCGCGATTATAGGGGTGGGCCGCTCAGCGCCCCCAGCGCAGCACCAGCGGGTCGAGCGGGCGTGCGGTGGCCAGCAGGCCTTCACGCACGGCCGGATGCATGGGCGGGAAGGGGTGGCGCGGCGCGTCGCAGGCGATCACGCCACCGGCCTGCATCAGGGCCTTGGCGGTGAGGATGCCGCCCTGGCGGTTCTCGTAGTTGATCAGCGGCAGCCAGCGCGCGTAGCGCTCGGCGGCGGTGTCGCGGTCGCCGGCGGTCCAGGCGTCCAGGATCTGGCGGATGCCGTCGGGGTAGCCGCCGCCGGTCATCGCGCCGGTGGCGCCGGCGTGCAGGTCGGGCAGCAGCGTGATGGCTTCCTCGCCGTCCCAGGGGCCCTCGATCGCCTCGCCGCCGAGCGCGATCAGCTCGCGCAGCTTGGTGGCGGCGCCGGGTGTCTCGATCTTGAAGTAGCGCACGTTCGCGGTCTCCTGCGCCAGCCGGGCCAGGAAGGCGGCCGACATCGGCGTGCCGGCCATCGGCGCGTCCTGCACCATCACCGGAATGGCCAGCGCGGCCGCCAGGCGGCGGTAGAACTCGCCCACCGCGGCCTCGCCCACGCGCAGCGTGGCGCCGTGGTAGGGCGGCATCACCATCACCATGGCCGCGCCTTGCGCCTGGGCGCGCAGGCTGCGGGCGATGCACACGTCGGTGCTGAAGTGCGTGGTGGTGACGATCACCGGCACGCGCCCGGCCACGTGTTCGAGGATCAGCCGCGTGAGCGTCTCGCGCTCGTCGTCGCTGAGCACGAACTGCTCGCTGAAATTGGCCAGGATGCACAGGCCGTTGGAGCCGGCGTCGATCATGAAATCGACCACGCGCTTCTGGCCCGGCAGGTCGAGGCTGCCGTCGGGGTGGAAGGGCGTGGGCACCACCGGGAACACGCCGCGGTAGCGGGCGGTGGCGGCGGCGGTGGCTGTCGGGGTGGTCGTTTGCGCGGGGCTCATGGCGGCTTGTCTCCTGCGGATGGCTGGCAGCTGCTCGCTGCGACTTGGTCTTATCGTATGACCAATTATTCCGCAGGCCTGCCGCCCGCCGCGGTCAGCGGCCGGCCATCTGCGCGTCGGTGGCGTCCAGCACCGCCTCGGGCGCGTCGCCTTCTTCCAGCGTCTCGTGCGCCAGGTGGTGTTCCAGCCGGTCGCTGTCGAGCTCGCCGCACCACTTGGCCACCACCAGCGTGGCCACGCCGTTGCCCACCAGGTTGGTCAGCGCACGCGCCTCGCTCATGAAGCGGTCGATGCCCAGGATCAGCGCCAGGCCGGCCACCGGCACGTTGCCCACGGCGCTGAGCGTGGCCGCCAGCACGATGAAGCCCGAGCCGGTGACGCCGGCCGCGCCCTTGCTGGTCAGCAGCAGCACGGCCAGCAGCGTGAGCTGCTGGGTCAGCGTCATCGGCGTGTCGGTGGCCTGGGCGATGAACACCGCGGCCATGGTCAGGTAGATGCTGGTGCCGTCGAGGTTGAAGCTGTAGCCGGTGGGCACCACCAGGCCCACGGTGCTCTTGCTGGCGCCCAGGTTCTCCAGCTTGGCCATCATGCGCGGCAGCACGCTCTCGCTGCTGCTGGTGCCCAGCACGATCAGCAGTTCCTCGCGGATGTAGCGCACGAAGCGCCAGATCGAGAAGCCGTGCGCCTTGGCGATGAGGCCCAGCACGCCGAACACGAACACCACGCAGGTCAGGTAGAAGGTGGCCATCAGCTGGCCCAGCGCGGCCAGCGAGCCCACGCCGTACTTGCCGATGGTGAAGGCCATCGCGCCGAAGGCACCGATCGGCGCCACCTTCATGACGATGCCGACGATGCGGAACAGCACGTGGCTGAGCTTCTCGATGAAGTCGAACACCAGCGTGCCGCGGCCGCCGAAGGCATGCAGCGCGAAGCCGAACAGCACCGAGAACAGCAGCACCTGCAGGATGTCGCCCTTGGCGAAGGCATCGACCACGCTGCTGGGGATGACGTTGAGCAGGAACTCGGTGGTGCTGCCCATCTTGCCCGGTGCGGTGTAGGCGGCGATGGCCTTGGTGTCCAGCGCCTTGGCGTCCACGTGCATGCCCACGCCGGGGCCCACCAGGTTCACGATGACCAGGCCGATCATCAGCGCCAGCGTGCTGACGATCTCGAAGTACAGCAGCGCCAGGCCGCCGGTCTTGCCCACCTTCTTCATGTCCTCCATGCCGGCGATGCCGACGACGACGGTGCAGAAGATGATCGGCGCGATGATCATCTTGATCAGCTTGATGAAGCCGTCGCCCAGGGGCTTCATGGCCTCGCCGGTGGCCGGGGCGAAGTGGCCCAGCAGCACGCCGAGCGCAATGGCGGCCAGCACCTGCGCATACAGCGAGCGGTAGAACGGCGGCTTGGCAGCCGCAGCGGTGATCGGGGTGGAATGGTCGGCCATATCAGGGTTTTCCTCAGGGGTCGCGCATCATGCGACCACGGGAAAACCCTGACGTGCGTAGTTTCCACAGCCCGCCGCCACGCCCGGCGGCCGGCTGACGGGGATCAGACCGCGACCATGGTGCCCAGCAGCGTCAGCACCGTGGCGGCCGTCTCGGCCGGGCGTTCCATCGGGTACAGGTGCGAGCCCTCGATCCAGGCGAAGCGCTCGCCGGCCAGGCGGTGGGCGGTGTCCAGCCCGCCCTGGCGCACCTCGCGCGAGCGCGTGCCGGCCACGAAGCCCAGCGGGCAGCGCAGCGGGTGGCGGCGCAGCATCGTGCCCAGGTGGTGAGGCAGGGTGTTGTAGATGCGCGTTTCCACCTCGCGCGTGAAGGCCAGCGTCACGCTGCCGTCGGCGGCCTCGACCAGCCCGTCGCGCAGGTAGTCGGCCAGCACGTCGGGCGCCCAGCGTGCGAACTTGCGCTTGGCCGCGAAGTGGGCGTGCGCCGCCTCGCGGCTGGGCCAGGCCATGCGCCGGGTCTGCGACACCTTGCCGGGCGACACGCGCGGCATCAGCCGGCTGGCCTTGAGCACCTGCACGCTGTGCGCGCGCCAGCCGGTGATGACCGGTGAATCCAGCAGCACCACGCCGCGCACGCGCTCGGGGTGCTTGCTGGCCACCATCAGGCTCAGCAGCCCGCCCAGCGAGTGGCCCACCAGCCAGGCGCCGCCGGGGGCTTCCCGGGCACTGAAATCGGCCAGCTGGTCGCGCAGCCGCGCCCAGTTGCTGGCCACCGGGTAGGCCGGGTCGTGGCCCAGCATGGGCGGCGCCACCACGCGCCAGCCGGCGGCGCGCCACGCTGCGAACAGCTGGCGGTAGCTGCAGGCCGGAAAGCCGTTGGCGTGGGCGAAGACCAGGGTGGGGGCGTGGGCGCGATCGCCGGACTGCGGAACGGACATGGGCCGGGATTGTCGCGGCTGCCCGGTGCGGCCATTGGAGTGCCGCGTCCAGCGCGCTGGCGCGTCACAGCCCCAGGTAGTCGGCCTGGGTCAGCGTGCGGCTGCCGGGCGCGTCGGTGCGGCGGGCGGCGGCCAGCGCCTGCTCGCGCAGCGCACGGCCTTCGGCCACCTGGGGCGTCTGGGGCGTCTGGGCGGCCTGGCCCGCCTGGCCCGCCTGGCCATGCGCCAGCAGCGCGGCGGCGCGCACCCGCCACAGGTGGTGCTGCATGCGCACGTCGCGAAAGCCGGTGAGCGCCTGCCAGCCGGCCAGCGCATCGGCGCTGTGCTGCAGCGCCGCCGCGGACTCGCCGCGGGCCAGCGCCACGCGCGCCAGGCCGGCATGGGCCAGCGTCACATGCGCCCAGTTCTGGTTGGCGGCCACGGCGATCAGCCGCTGGTAGTGCTGCTGCGCGCCCGCCAGATCGCCCGTTTCCAGCAGCAGGCGGGCCCAGCGTTCCTGCATCGCCACGCTGGGCTGGGCCTGCGGCGCGTCATGCGCCTCGTAGTCGGCCTTGGCCAGGGCCAGCACCTCGCGCGCCTGGTCAAGGCGGCCCAGTTGGGCCAGCGCATCGCCCAGGCTGCGCCGGCAGCGGCGCAGGTCGAACTCGAAGCTGGCCTTGCGCCGGAAGCCGGCTTCGGCGGCCTGCAGCAGCGGCAGCGCCAGATCGGGCCGGCCTTCGGCGGTGAGGCGCTCGCCGTACTGCTCACGCGCCAGGCTGGCGTCGGGCGTGGCCTGCTCGGCCGGCGGCAGGCGGCGCATCAGGGCCTCGAACAGCGGCAGGGCGGCGGCGCGGTCGCCAGCCAGGTGCAGCGTGCGGGCGTGGCGGGCGCGCGGCACCCAGGCGGTGGGAAAGTCGGCACCGCTGGTGCGCTCGGCGATGTCGGCCGCGCGGCCCAGCGCCACCGCCGACTCGGCCAGCCGCCCGGCCTGCTGCAGGTACAGGCCAAGGTTGCCGTACAGGGTTTGCAGCTCGGCCTCGTTGCGCTGCGGCAGTTGCTCGGCCAGCGCAATGGCCCGCTGGTTGGCGGCCATGGCCTCGGTCAGGCGCAGCGCCGAGTTGTGCTCGGTGGCGATCTCCGCCCACGCCGTGACATGGCCGCGCTGGCCAGGCTCGACATCGGCGAACAGGGCCTCGGCGCGCTGCAGCGCGGCCAGGCGCGCGGCGGCCTGGTCGGGCTGGTCGCGCTGGCAGATGCCTTGGTTCATCCACCAGTGCGCGCGCAGCGCCGAGCGGTCGCGGCCGGCCTGGCGGATCGGCGCGTCCAGGCCGGCCAGCAGGCGGCGGCACTCGGCCGGGTCGCCGGCCAAATAGGCCTGGGTCGCGGCTTCCAGGCCGGCCGTCAGGATGTTGTCGTGCAACGGCCCGAATCGATCCCGCACCAGGGCCAGCTGGCGCTGCTGCAGGGCCTGGTAGGCGCCTTGCTCACCCAGCTCGCGGTAGATGTCGGCGGCGGTGCGCAGCAGCTCGATGCGCAGCTCGGGGTCGGTGGCAAAGCGTTCGTCGATGCGCGCGGCGCTGCGGTCGAGCAGGGTCTTGGCGGTGGTGGCGCCATCGGGCTTGCCACCGGCCAGGCGCGGATCGGCGGCGCTGAACACGCCCAGCAGAAAGTCTTTCACGGCCTCGGCACGGCGCGCCTGGGTGCGTGCCTCGTGCGCCTGCCAGGCCACGCCGGCGCTGCCGGCGAGCAGTGCTACGACCAGCGCAGAGGCCAGCGCCACCGGCAGGCGGTGCCGCCTTGCGTAGCGCCATGCCTGGGCCCACACGGTGATGCGGCGCGCGCGGATCGGCCGGTGCTCGCGCTGGCGGCGCAGGTCATCGGCCAGCGCCGCCACCGAGGCGTAGCGCGCCGCCGGATCGGGCTGCAGCGCGCGCACCGTGATCGCATCCAGGTCGCCGGCCAGCGCGCGGTGCAGCGCCGGGGTGGCCGCGCGGCGCGAGGGCAGCGGTGGCTCGCGGTCCTGCGGTCGCGCGGGTGCGAGTGCGGGTGCGGCGCCGTCGAAGGCGGGCGTGTCGGTCAGCAGCTCGAACAGCATCAGCCCGAGCGCATGCACGTCGGTGGCGGCGGTCACCGGGCCACCGGCCAGCTGCTCGGGCGCGGCGTAGCGCGGCGTGGCCAGCACGCTGCCTTCGCGCGTCAGCGCGGTGCTGTCGGCACCGGCGGGGTCGTCGGCGTGCAGCAGGCGGGCGATGCCGAAATCCAGCAGCTTGACCTGGCCCTCGGGCGTCACCAGCACATTGGCCGGCTTGATGTCGCGGTGCGCCACGAAGCGGGCGTGGGCATGGTCCACCGCATCGAGTACCTGGCCGAACAGCGCCAGCCGCTGCGCCAGCGGCAGGGCATGGCAACGGCACCAGTCGGTGATCGGCTCGCCCGGCACGGCCTCCAGCGCCAGCCAGGGCTGGCCCTCGGACGTGACGCCGGCATCGAAGAAGGCGGCGATGTGCGGATGCGCCAGCCCGGCCAGGATGTCGCGCTCGCGGGCGAAGCGTTCGCGCACCGCGGCGGCGTTGAGGTTCTCCAGCAGGTGGCGGTGCGGCAGCTTCAGCGCCACCTGGCGCTGGAAGGCGCCATCGGCGCGCTCGGCCAGCCACACCACGCCCATGCCGCCGCGGCCCAGCTCGCGCAGCAGCGCATACGGGCCGATGCGCTGGCCGGCCTGCAGGCCGGGAGCGGCGTCCGCTTCGCCGCCGGCCGGGCTGGCGGGCCACTGCGGGCCGGCATCCAGGAAGCCATCGCCCACGGTGGCGGGTGTGGCGGCCAGCACCGCGGCCAGGGCCGGCGCCAGGTCGGCCTCGTCGGCGGGCAGGGTGGCCAGCGCGGCGGCGCGGGCGGCGGCATCGGGCAAGGCCAGCAGGGCATCCAGCCGGGCGCTGAACACGGGCCAGCGCTCGGGCGGGCAAGGCAGCGGTGGCGGGTTCATCGCGGTGGACGCCGGGCCTGGACGCTCATCCGGCGAGCATGGTGCGCAGCAGCGCGCGCGCCTTGTCCCAGTCGCGCCGCACGGTGCGGTCGGTCAGGCCGAGTGCCTGCGCGATCTCGAGGTCGTTCATGCCGGCGAAATAGCGCATCTCCACCACCTGGGCCAGGCGCGGCTCCACCCGGGCCAGCGCGGTCAGCGCGGCGTCCACGCGCAGGGCCTCGGCTTCGGTCTCGGTGCCGTCGGCTGGCGTGGCCAGCGCTTCGGACAGTGCGGTGTCCAGCGTCACCGCCTGCAGGTCGCCGCCGCGGCGCTGGGCCTGCTGCTCGCGCACGAGGTCGACGATCACCGAGCGCATCACCTGCGAGGCATAGGCGTAGAAGTGGCCGTGGCTGCTGAACTGCAGGGCCTCGAGCCGCTGCGCCAGGCGCAAGAAGCTCTCGTGCACCAGGGCGGTGGTGTTCAGCCCCGCCACCGGCGCACCGGCCGGCACGGCGGCGTGCAGCCGCGCGCGGGCGATCTTCTTCAGCTCGGGGTAGGCGGCGGCCCAGGCCGGGGGCAGCGCGGCCGGGGTGTCGGGCGGCATGCGGGCCATCTTCGCATGGGCACGCCGGGCCTACCCCCATGAATGCAGGGGCGCGTGTCCGGGGGCAGGGTCGGGCGCCGTTGGCTGGTGCATGGGCTGTCCGTGCGCCTGCATCCGGCACCGGGCGGGCCACCCCGAAACCCCAACCAGGAGAGTGACACCATGCATCCGATCACCCGCGCCGCCCTGGCGCTCGGCGTCCTGCTGGCGGCCGCCGGCCCCGTGCTGGCCGCCCGGCCCGGTCCGTACAACACCGGTGTCGACAATGCCGGCGCGCCGCTGGCCAGCTATGCGGTGGATCCGCATTACCAGATCGTCAGCCCATCGGTGTTTGGCCCGGGTTATGCCTTCCACGATGCCGATGGCGCACCGCTGGGCGGGCCGCCGGCCGGCGCGTGGTTGACCGATGGCCTGGCTGGCGCCTCGTCGTGGATCACGCCCTCGGCCGCGCTGTACATCACCGATGCGCCCGATGGCAGCACCGACCGCATCACCTACCGCACCACCTTCGACCTGTCGGCCTACAGTGCCCCGGCCTGGCAGATCGTCGGCCGCTGGGCAGCCGACGATGGCGGCGTGGCCATCCGCCTCAATGGCATGGCGCTGAGCGGCTTCACGGTGCCCGATGCCACCGGCTGGCAGGCGTTCACGATCACCCAGGGCATCCTGCCGGGCGTCAACGTGCTGGAGTTCGACACCCTCAGCACGCAAAGCCCCACCGGCCTGCGCGTGGAGATGCTGACCAGTGCCGTGCCCGAGCCCGCCACCGGGCTGCTGTGGCTGGCCGGCCTGGGATGTGCGGGATGGTTGCGCGCGCGGCGTCGCGTCAGCATCGACGCCACATCGCCGACGGAGGACCGGGCATGAACCTCGCACGCGCCATCGGACTGGCCAGTCTGACGCTGGCCGCCAGCCTGTCGCTGCCGGCCCAGGCCACCTACCAGTTCAGCGGCCACGCACGGGCGCATGCCGTCACCACCTATCCGGTGCCCGGCCTGGGCGGCACCGACAACCAGGACATCGACCTGCTGAACCAGCCCGGTGCGACGCAACTGCAGGCGCTGGACAGCTTTGCCAGCACCGCGCATGGCAGTGCCACGGCGCGGCTGCTCGGGCGCATCGGCCTGCTCAAGGCCTATGCCGCGTCCGACTACGCCTATTGCTGCAGCGGTGGCGTCACGGTGCAGGACGGCTACGCCGATGGCACGGCCGAACTGCGCTTCTACGACGAGGTGCTGGTGCAGGGCGCCGGCCTGGCCGCCGGCACGCCGGTGCGCTACCGGCTGGACCTGCGCCTGGACGGCACGGTGAGCAGCCCGAACTTCGAGATCGGCGGTCGCTACAGCGCCGATGCGATCGCCGAAGCCCGCCTGCGCGACGTGAGCAGCGGTGCCGCCGTCAGCCTGCACTGGGATGCGCGCAACCAGGCCACCGGTGTGTTCTCGCTGACGCTGGACACCACCGTGGGCCACACGCTGGCCATCGACGGCATGCTCTACGCCGGCACCTACGTCGCCGCCGGCGCCCGGGTGGCGCGCAGCGCCGAGGTCGACTTCTACCACTCGGCCGGCTACAGGCTGGCGCCGTCGGTGGCGGGCCTCAACACCCTGGGGGCGAGCGGGTACGACTTCGCCACCGCCGTGCCCGAGCCCGGCACCTGGGCGCTGATGCTGGGCGGCGTGGCGCTCGGCGCCCTGCGACAGGCGGGCCGATCCTGTCGCCAGGGCGGCCGCGTGGTGCGCCGTGTGGTGCGCCGTGGCCCGGCCTGGCTGCGCCGGGGGGTGATCGCCGGCTGCCTGCTGCTGGGCCTGCCTCTGGTGGCCCAGGCCGGACGGGCCCAGGTGGGTGCCTCGCTGGGCACCTGGGCCAACGGCGACCTGCAGGACGCCCAGGTCAGCGGCAGCCGCTGGCGCGACGGCCTGCTGCAGCACAGCGTGGTGGTGACGTCCACCCCGTTCAACGACGCCGCTGCGGCCAGCCTGCGCGAGGACACGGCGCCTGTCAGCGACAGTGCGCGCGTGGTGCTGCAGGGCCGTGCCGGGCTGCGCCAGCCGGGCGTGCCCGAGGCGCTGGCCTTTGCCGGCAGCACCGAGGTGTCCAGCGATCTGCTGGCCGGCCGCCTGGGGCTGCGCTTCGACACCACGCATGTGGCCTACGCCGCGCCGGGCGGCGGTGTGCGCGAGGCGTATGTGGCGGCCTATCCGTTCGCCGAGTTGTTCGAGACCTTCGAACTGGTCTACCCGATCGCCCGTGCCGAGCCGGTGCACGTGGCGCTGAGCCTGCGCATCGACGGGCAGGTGGATGGCAACACCGGTGCCAACGGCCGCATCGGCGGCGTGCAGGCTTACCTGCAGCTGGCCGGCGCGGACACCGGCGAGTCGCACCCGATGCTCGATCCGGTGTGGCGCAGCGAACAGGACGTGGCCGGCGCCGTGCTGGGTTATGCCGGGATGCTGAACAACGGCGGCTGCAGCGTGGCGCGCGGCCTGTGCAGCGGCTTCGTGAGCCTGTATGCCGCGCTGGACCTGCGCGGCCGCGTGCTGGCCAGCGGCGCCATCGAGGCGCAGCCCGGCGCGCCGATGGCGCTGGACTTCGGCGCGCAGCTGTCGCTGACGGTGAGCCCCGGCGTCACGCTGCTGCGCATCGGCGGCGTGGATTCGCCTCTGCCCGCCGTGGCCTGGGCGTCGGCGGTGCCCGAGCCCGGCGCGGCCTGGCTGTGGCTGCTGGGCCTGCCGGTGCTGGCCGGCGTGCGGCGCATGCGCCGCCGCTGACGCCGCTGACGGCGCGGTGGCCTTTTCGTCAATCGGCCACCGGCCACCGGTTGTCAGTTCATCAGCATGTCGGCACCGGCCGTGGCCAGGGCGTGGGCGGGCAGGTGGGTTTCCAGCCACTCCAGGTCGAGTTGCAGGTGCTCCACCAACTCAGGCTGGGCGGCCAGCAGGCCGGCGCTGGCACTCAGGCCGCGGTCGCGCGACTCGGTCACCACACTGGCCAGGCGCAGCACCGCGCCCAGCCGGCAGAAGGGCCGCGCCGCCAGCGGCTCGGCGGCGGCCTCGAAGGCCGAGGCCAGCGCCTCGGGGAACTGCCAGTGCCGGGCCAGCGCCGCGGTCACGGTGGGGTGCGAGCGCCCGACGATGGATTGCTCGAAGCCGATGCGCGTGTCCACGTCCATGTCCAGGTGGTGGCGGGCCACCTCGGCCATGGCTTGCGGCACCACCATGGCCATCAGCACCTGGCCGGTGCGCAGCATCAGGCCGCCGAGGTAGGCCACGTCGGGGTCGGCGTCGAGGCCGCGCGCCAGCGTCTGGGCATAGGCGGCGTTGGCCAGGTTGTCGCGCCAGAAGACCAGGCGGTCGAAGCCGGGCAGCGACGGGAAGGCGCCGGTCATCGACGCCGACAGGGTCAGGTCGCGCAGCGTGCGCATGCCCAGGCAGGCCGCAGCGTCCGACAGCACGGCGATGGTGCGCGTGGGGGCGTAGCGGGCCGAGTTGGCCATGCGCAGCACCTTGGCCGACAGGGTCTGGTCCTGTCCGATCAGGTGGGTGAGTTCGCCGATCGCCAGGTCATCGCGATCGAAGGATTTCAACAACTTGCGTGCGACTTCGGGCATGGCCGGCATCGCGGCGGCCTGTTGCAGGAAAGGGTCTTGTCGGTCCATGGATCACCTCGCCGGGGGCAATGGGAAGGGCTGTGCGCCGACCCCTCCGACTGCCTGCCAGGCCGAGGCGCTTCCGACGAATCGACGCCGTCGCGCTGCAGCATGATGCGGGAAAACCCGCTGCGCCCGCGCCGCCGACGGCCGGGCGCGCCGGATCACACGATGCGGTCGCCCGGCTTGCTGATCTTGCGCATCGGCTCGTAGCGCGCGCTGCCGCCCATCAGCGGGTGGGTGGTGTCGCCGCCGTCCCAGCGCGGGTCGTCGATGGCCTCGAACACCTCGTGCAGGCGCTGGCCCCAGGTGTTGCGGATCATGCGGAAGTAGGCGTTGTGCTCGTCGATGCACACATGCTGCGCGCTCTGGAAGCTGTCGGCCTCGTAGACCAGCAGGTCCAGCGGCAGGCCCACGCCCAGGTTGGATTTCAGCGTCGAATCCATCGACACCAGCGCGCACTTGGCGGCTTCGTCCAGCGGCGTCTCGGGCGTCAGGATGCGGTCGAGGATGGGCTTGCCGTACTTGCTCTCGCCCACCTGGAAGAAGCAGGTCTCGCGCGTGGCCTCGATGAAGTTGCCGGCCGAATAGACCAGGAACATGCGCATCGCCTCTCCCTTGATTTGGCCGCCGAAGATGAAGCTGGCGTTGAAGTCGATGCCGGCGTTGCGCAGCGCCGGGGCGTCCTGCTCGTACACGCGGCGCACCGCGGCGCCCAGCACGCGGGCGGCGTCGAACATGCTCTCGGCGTTCCAGATCGTCAGCGGCTCCTGGTCGGGGCCGCGATCCAGCTTTTCCAGCTGCAGGATCTCGCGCACGCTCTGGCTGATGCTCAGGTTGCCGGCCGACAGCAGCGCCATGAAGCGGTCGCCCGGCTTCTCGTAGACCATCATCTTGCGGAAGGTGCTGATCTGGTCGATGCCGGCATTGGTGCGGCTGTCACTCAGGAACACCAGGCCGGCGTTCAGGCGGATGCCGATGCAGTAGGTCATGGCAGGGTCAGTCGTGGCTCAAGGCTGCAGGGATTTGAGGCGGTACAGCGCGTCCAGCGCCTCGCGCGGGGTCAGGCTGTCGGGGTCGATGGCGGCCAGTGCGGCCTCCACGCGGCTGGGCTCGGGCGCGGCGGCCTCGGGCGGCGCGGCGAACAGGTCCACCTGCGCATCGCCGGCCTTGGCCTGGGTTTCCAGCGATTCCAGCGCATGGCGGGCCTGGCGCAGCAGCGTGGCCGGCATGCCGGCCAGGCGCGCCACCTGCACGCCGTAGCTGCGGCTGGCCGGGCCGGGCTCGATGGCGTGCAGGAACACGATGTCGTGCCCGCTCTCCACCGCCGAGACATGCATGTTGGCCGCCTGCGTGTGCTTGACCGGAAACTCGGTCAGCTCGAAGTAGTGCGTGGCGAACAGCGTGAAGGCGCGGTTGCGGTCGTGCAGGTGACTGGCGATGGCGCCGGCCAGCGCCAGGCCGTCGAAGGTGCTGGTGCCGCGGCCGATCTCGTCCATCAGCACCAGGCTGTGCTCGGTGGCGCTGTGCAGGATGGCGGCGGCCTCGGTCATCTCCAGCATGAAGGTCGACTGCGCATTGGCCAGGTCGTCGGCGGCGCCGATGCGGGTGTGGATGGCGTCCACAAGCCCCAGGCGGCAGTCGCGCGCCGGCACGTACGAGCCCATGCTGGCCAGCAGCACGATCAGCGCCACCTGGCGCATGAAGGTGCTCTTGCCGCCCATGTTCGGGCCGGTGATCACCAGCATGCGGGTCTTGGCATCCAGCCGGCAGTCGTTGGCGATGAAATCCGGCCCGCCGGTCTCGGCCAGGCGCGCTTGCACCACCGGGTGGCGGCCTTGGGAGATGTCGATGCACGGGTGGGGCACAAACTGCGGGCGGCACCAGTCGAGTGTGGCGGCGCGCTCGGCCAGTGCCGCCAGCGCGTCCAGCGTGGCCAGTGCGCGGGCCAGCGCGCCCAGCACCGGCAGGTGCGCCTGCAACTGATCGAGCAGCTGCTCGAACAGCCACTTCTCGCGCGCCAGCGCACGGTCCTGCGCGCTCAGCGCCTTGTCCTCGAAGGCCTTGAGCTCCGGCGTGATGAAGCGCTCGGCGTTCTTCATCGTCTGCCGGCGCTGGTAGTCGGCCGGCACCTTGTCCAGGCCGCTGGTCGTCACCTCGATGTAGAAGCCGTGCACGCGGTTGAACTGCACGCGCAGGTTGCCGATGCCGGTGCGCGCGCGCTCGCGCTGTTCCAGGTCGATCAGGAAGGCGTCGCAGTTCTGGCCGATGGCGCGCAACTCGTCCAGGTCGGCATCGAAGCCGGTGGCGATGACGCCGCCGTCGCGCAGCAGCACGGCGGGTTCTTCGGCAATCGCCGCGGCCAGCAGCTGGGCCAGGGTGCCTTCAGGCGCCAGGCCGGCGTGCACGGCCTCCAGCAGCGGCGCGCCATGCGGCGCCAGCTCGCGCAGCGCCGGCAGGGCCAGCAGCGTGGCGCGCAGGCCCGACAGCTCGCGCGGGCGCACCTGGCGCAGCGCCAGCCGGGCGGTGATGCGTTCCACGTCACTGATGTGGCGCAGCGCCTGGCGCAGCGGGCCGTCGCGGCCTTCGCCGGCGGCGATCAGCACGCCGATGGCCTCGTGGCGTGCTGTGGCGGCGGACCGGTCGCGCAGCGGGTGCGTCAGCCAGTGGCGCAGCAGGCGGCTGCCCATGCCGGTGCGGCAGCTGTCCAGCAGCGACAGCAGCGTGGGCGCGTCCTCGCCGCGCAACGTCTGCGTGAGCTCGAGGTTGCGGTGCGTGGCCGGCGGCAGGTCCAGCAGTTCGGTGGCGCGCTCCACCGTCAGCGCGGTGACATGCGCCAGCGCCTGGCCCTGGGTGTGCTCGGCATAGGCCAGCAGCGCGGCGCCGGCGGCCTGGGCCACGGGCAGGTCCTGCGCATTGAAGCCCTGCAGCGAGGCCACTTTCAGCAGCGCGGTGAGCTTGCGCACGCCGAGTGCGGTGTCGAACTGCCAGTCGGGCCGCACGGTGCGCGCGGCGCGGTGCTGGGTGATGGCGGCCGGCAAGGTGGTCGGGTTGGCCGCCAGTTCCTGCGGCAGCAGCAACTCAGCCGGATCCAGCCGCGCCAGCCAGCCGGCCAGCTCGCGCTCGCCGCATTCGGTGGCGCCCAGATGCCCGCTGGCCAGGCCCAGCCAGGCCAGGCCCCAGGTGGCGCGCTGCTTGGTCACGGCCAGCAGCAGGGTGTCCACCCGGTCGGCCAGCAGTTCGCTGTCGGTCACGGTGCCGGGCGTCACCACGCGCACCACCTTGCGTTCCACCGGGCCCTTGGCGGTGGCCACGTCGCCCACCTGCTCGGCGATGGCCACGGCCTCGCCCAGCTTGATCAGGCGCGCCAGGTAGTTCTCGACCGAGTGCACCGGCACGCCGGCCATCACCACCGGCTCGCCGGCGCTCTGGCCGCGGGTGGTGATGGTGATGTCGAGCAGGCGGTTGGCCTTGCGCGCGTCGTCGAAGAACAGCTCGTAGAAATCGCCCATCCGGTAGAACACGAGCGTCTCGGGGAACTCGTGTTTGATCCGGAGGTACTGCTGCATCATCGGCGTGTGGGCCGACAGATCGGGCAGGGACGGCTCAGGCGTGGCGGGCGCGCCGGTCATCGCGGAACGGGGACTGCGTGGGACGGTGAGACGGGGACGAAGCGGCGGCGTTCAGCGCGCGCTCAAAACGGCGCCGGGCCGCCGCGGCCACCGCGGCCGCCACCCTGGCCACCGCCGCCCTGGCCGCCACGGCCACCGCCGGTCTTGAAGCCGGGCTTGCCACCGGGGCGCGGGCCGCCGGCGGTCTTGGACGGCGGACGGCGATCGCCCTGCGGGCCGCCGCGGGCCGGGCCACGCGGGCCACCGGGGCCACCGGGGCCACCGGCGTCGCGGCCACCGCCAAAACCGCCGCCAAACCCACCACCACCGCCGCTGCGGGGGCCGCGGGCATCGCGCGGGTCACGCGGGTCACGCGGGTCACGGGCCTCGGCCGGCTTGCGGGTCACCGTGGGCGCGGGGCGCGGGGCGCGTTCGACCGGGGCGTCGCCGGGGGCGGCTGCCTCGCCGGTGGCACCGTCGGCGGCCTCGGCCACCGGCTCGGGCTTGCGGATGCGCACGGGCTTGCGCTCGCGCACGGCCGGGGCCGCGGCGTCGCCCGAGGCCTCGGCGGCGGCCGGTGCGGCGGCGGTGTCGGCGCTGACGCCCAGGGCCGCGGCCAGCGCGGCGGCAGGTTGCTCGCCAGCCGGCGTCTCGGCGCCGTCGGCCGGCGCGTCCTCGTCACGGCTGATGGCGCGCGAGTACGGCGCCAGCAGCGTCACCAACTGGGCATAGACCTTCGGGTTGCCGGCCACCAGTTCGCGCTGGTAGAGGAAGTCGGCTTCGCCGGTGAAGTTGCCCACCAGGCCACCGGCCTCGGTGATCATCAGCGAGCCGGCCGCCAGGTCCCAGGGCGACAGGCCGGTCTCGAAGAAGCCGTCGTACCAGCCGGCGGCCACGTAGCACAGGTCGAGTGCGGCCGAACCGGGGCGGCGCAGGCCGGCGCAGTTCTGCATCACGCTCTCGAACATCTTCATGTAGCGCTGGAAGTTGTCGCCGCGGCGGAACGGGAAGCCGGTGCCCACCAGCGAATCGGCCAGGCGCACGCGCTTGGACACGCGCAGGCGGCGGTCGTTCAGGAAGGCGCCGCGGCCCTTGGAGGCGTAGAACAGGTCGTTGCGGTTGGGGTCGTACACCACGGCCTGCTCCACCTTGCCGCGGTAGGCCAGCGCGATGGACACGGCATAGATCGGCAGGCCGTGCAGGAAGTTGGTGGTGCCGTCCAGCGGATCGATGATCCAGACGTAGTCGCTGTGCTTGGCCCCGCGCTCGCGCCCCGACTCCTCGGCCAGGATGCCGTGGCCGGGATAAGCCTCGAGCAGGGTCTCGATGATGGCGTCTTCCGCCGCGTGGTCGACTTCGCTGACGAAGTCGTTCGGCCCCTTGTGGCTGATCTTCAGCAGGTCCAGGTCCTGCGAACCCCGGTTGATGATCGCGCCTGCGGCCCGGGCGGCCTTGATCGCGATGTTGAGCATGGGGTGCAGGGATTGCGACATGGAAAGTCCTGGAGGTCCGGGCGCGCCGTGGATCGCAAGCGAACGCACCGGACGGGCGGGAAGGAAAGGGGGCCGACGGAGGAAAAGAGCGCGCGTTCCGGGCTGACCGCCGACAATTGCCGGCCGAGTCCACCCAAGAAAACCCGCATTTTAGCCGCCTGTGACCGACCTCGCCGACATTCAGCCCTTGCCGCCGCCCGTGAATGGCACACGTTTCGTGCTGGTGCGCACCAGCCACCCCGGCAATGTGGGCGCCGCGGCCCGGGCGATGAAGGTGATGGGCTTCGCCGATCTGGTGCTGGTGCAGCCGCGCTTCGCCGACGTGCTGAGCCAGGAGGAGACCGTGGCCCTGGCCAGCGGCGCGGCCGACATCCTGGCCCGCGCGCGCATCGTCGACACGCTGGACGCCGCGCTGGCCGGCGTCACCCACGCCTGCGCCACGGCGATGACGCCGCGCGACTTCGGCCCGCCCACGGTCGCGCCGCGCCAGCACTTCGCCACGCTGGCCGATCCGGCCCAGCCGGCGCCGGCGCCGGCGGTGGCCTTCGTCTTCGGCAGCGAGCGCCACGGTCTGGCCAACGAGGACGTGTGGCGCTGCCACACCTGCCTGAGCATCCCCACCCACCCCGACTACGGCAGCCTGAACCTGGCCCAGGCGGTGCAGCTGATCGCCTACGACTGGCGCATGGCCTTGGGCGGCTTTGCCGTGCAGCCGCGCACGCCCGATGCCGCGCTGGCCGGCGCCGACGAGGTGGCCGGCGCGCTGGCGCACTGGCAGCGCACGCTCGAAGCCATCGGCTTTCTCGACCCCGTGGCACCCAAGAAGCTGATGCCGCGGCTGAACCAGCTGCTCAACCGCGCCCAGCTCACGCGCGAGGAGGTGCACATCCTGCGCGGCATAGCCCGCGCCGCGGCCGCCACCGCCCCGGCCAGCAAGGATTGAGCCCCGCCGCTACACTGCCCTGGCTATTCCGCTGGAAGTTCCGTCATGTTCAGCCGCCTTCGTGAAGACATCGCCTGCATTCGTGAGCGCGACCCCGCCGCGCGCTCGAATTGGGAGGTGCTCACCTGTTACCCGGGCCTGCATGCACTGATCTGGCACCGCCTGGCGCACCGCTTCTGGCTGCGCGGCATGCGCTGGCCGGCGCGCTTCCTGTCGCACATCGGCCGCTTTCTCACCGGCATCGAGATCCACCCCGGCGCCACCATCGGCCGTCGCGTGTTCATCGACCACGGCATGGGCGTGGTGATCGGCGAGACTGCCGAGGTCGGCGACGACTGCACCATCTACCAGGGCGTGACGCTGGGCGGCACATCGCTGGAAAAGGGCGCCAAGCGCCACCCGACGCTGGGCCGCGGCGTGATCGTCTCGGCCGGCGCCAAGGTGCTGGGCAGCTTCACCGTGGGTGACGGCGCGCGCGTGGGCAGCAATGCCGTGCTGCTGCAGCCGGTGCCGGCCGGCGCCACGGCGGTGGGCATTCCGGCGCGCATCGTGCAAAAGAGCGCCGATGCCGCGCGCGAACAGGCCGCGGCCAAGATGGGCTTCTCGGCCTACGGCGTGACTCAGGGCGACGACCCCGTGGCCCAGGCCATGAAGGGCCTGATCGACAACGCCTCCAGCCACGAGCACCAGATCGCGCTGCTGTGGCGGGCGATCGAGACGCTGTCGTCCGGCGCGCGCGAACTGCCGGCCGGCGACTGCGTGCCCGACGACGCCTGCGTGACCGAGCGATTCGACGCCGAGCGCCTGAACCGCCTGGTCAAGTAAGCCGCGTTCAGCCGCGCTGCGGCTTGACGGCCGTCTTCGGCCGCCAGGCCTTGGTGAACTCGTCGTTGCACTCCAGGTACGGGCCGCCGATCAGGTCGATGCAGTAGGGCACGGCGGCGAAGATGCCGTGCACCGGGCGCTCGGCATGCGGCAGGCCCTGCAGTGTCTCGGCAATGCTCTTGGGCTGGCCGGGCAGGTTGATGATCAGCGTCTTGCCGCGGATCACCGCCACCTGGCGGCTCAGGATGGCCGTGGGCACGAAGTTCAGGCTGATCTGGCGCATCTGCTCGCCAAAGCCCGGCATCTCCTTGTCGGCCACATCCATCGTGGCTTCGGGCGTCACGTCGCGCAGCGCCGGGCCGGTGCCGCCGGTGGTCAGCACCAGGTCGCACTTCACCTCGTCCACCAGCTCGCGCAGCGTGGCGGCGATGGTCTCGCGCTCGTCGGGGATCAGGCGCGGCTGCCAGGTGATCGGGTTCTTCAGCGCCCGGCCCAGCCAGTCCTGCAGCGCCGGGATGCCCTTGTCCTCGTAGACGCCGGTGGAGGCGCGGTCGCTGATCGAGACCACGCCAATGGTCACCGGGTCGTGCAGTTCACTCGTCGTGCTCATCGTCGTCTTCGCTGGATTCGTCGTCGGGGTCGGCCGCGCCATCGGCCGCCAGCCAGGGCTTGATGAACTGGAACAGCGCGCGGTAGCCGCGGCCGTTGCGCTTCTCGGGCGCGGCGGCGGCATCGGTGCGCGCGGCGCGCACCAGGCTGCGCAGCTGCTGCAGGTCGCTGCCCGGGAACTCGCTGGCCCAGCGCGTGATGGCGTCGTCGCTGGCCACCATCTCGTCGCGCCAGCGCTCGGTGTCGTGCAGGCGCAGCGTGTCCTGGGCCGAGCCCAGCTTGAAGGCGGCCACGGCCTCGCGCAGCGGCTCGGGATCGGCAAAGCGCATCTGCTTGCCGACGAACTGCAGCTGGCGGCGCTTGCCCTCGTGGCTCTTGGTGCGGCGCAGCTCGGCGATGGCATCACGCAGCGCCTCGGGCATGTCGAGCGCGGCCAGGCGGCTGGCGGGCAGGGCGGCCAGCTCGGCGCCGAGCTTCTGCAGGTCATGGGCCTGCTGCTTCATGCGCGTCTTGCTGGGGCGGCCGGTCTCGATGGCAATGCCATCCAGGCCGGAAGATTCATCGGGGAGGGCGTCGGTGGGACGTTGCCGCATGGGGCCAGACAGGTTGGGTGGGGTGGCTATGATTGTCTCTTACCTCGGTTCCCGTTCATTCCCCCCTCTCCAGCCGCTTCGCCGCGCGCCAGCCAAAGCACCCCATGTCCGGATCCACCACCTCCCAGGGCTTCGCCTTCGACCGCGAGCAGTTCCAGCAGATCATCGAGGACACGCTGGCCATCGCGAAGGGCCTGGGCGCCAGCGACGCCGGGGCCGAGGTGAGCGAGGGCGCCGGCCTGTCGGTGTCGGTGCGCAAGGGCGAGCTCGAGAACGTGGAGCGCAACCGCGACAAGAGCCTGGGCGTCACCGTCTACCTGGGCCAGCGCCGCGGCAATGCCAGCACCAGCGACTTCTCGCGTGCCGCCATCGAGCAGACCGTGCGTGCGGCCTACGACATCGCCCGCTTCACCGCCGAAGACCCCGCCGCCGGCCTGCCCGAGGCCGAGGACCTGGCCACGCCCGACGTGGCCGGCATGGACCTCGACCTGTTCCACCCCTGGGCGCTGGACGCCGACACCGCCGCCGAGCTGGCACGCCGCAGCGAGGCCGCGGCCTTCGCCACCCATCCGCGCATCAGCAACAGCGAGGGCGCGGGCGTCTCGGCGCAGCAGTCGCACTTCTGGGCCGGTAACTCGCGTGGCTTCCGCGGTGGCTATGCCAGCTCGCGGCATTCGATCTCGGTGGCGCCCATCGCCTCGCACCGCCGCGACATGCAGCGCGACGCCTGGTACACCTCGATGCGCGACCCGATGGAGCTGGCCGCGCCCGAGGCCGTGGGCCGTTATGCCGCCGAGCGCGCGCTGTCGCGCCTGAACGCGCGCAAGATCGCCACCTGCGAGGTGCCGGTGCTGTTCGAGAACACGCTGGCCGCCGGCATGATCGGCGCGCTGGTGGGCGCCACCAGCGGTGGCGCGCTGTACCGCCGCGCCACCTACCTGCTGGACAGCCTGGGCACGCAGGTGATGGCCGACCACCTCGACCTCGACGAGGCGCCGCACATCCCCAAGGGCAAGGGCAGCGCGCCCTTCGACGACGAGGGCGTGGCCACGCGGCAGCGCCGCGTGGTGGAGGCCGGCGTGCTGCAGGGTTACTTCCTGTCCAGCTACTCGGCGCGCAAGCTGGGGCTCAAGACCACCGGCCACGCCGGCGGCGCGCAGAACCTGCGCCTGACCAGCCGCCTGACCCAGCCCGGCGATCACCTGGAGCAGATGCTGCGCAAGCTGGACCGCGGCCTGTTCGTCACCGAGCTGATGGGCCAGGGCGTCAATGGCGTCACCGGCGACTATTCCCGTGGCGCCGCGGGCTTCTGGGTCGAGGGCGGCCGCATCGTGCACCCGGTGCACGAGGTCACCATCGCCGGCAACCTGAAGGACATGCTGCGCGGCATCGTGGCGCTCGGCGCCGACGAGTACCAGCTCGGCGGCAAGCGCATCGGCTCGCTGCTGATCGACCGCATGAAGGTGGCCGGCAGCTGAGCGTTTCTTGCGGCGGATCAGGGCTTACCCTCGGTTCCGCGCGCACCTGACCGCGTCTTCAGGGAACTGCAAGCTGCCCTGTCCGAGACTCCCGCCCGATCCGGCGCCACCTGTTGCGGCGCTGCCATTCAGACGAGGAGATCCCGCATGGAACGCCGTTCCTTCGTACGCAGCGCTGGCCTGGCCGGCATCCTGGCCGCTGGTGCCGCCCCCGCCGTCGTCAACGCCCAGGCGCAGCTGCGCTGGCGCATGGCCTCGAGCTTCCCGAAGTCGCTCGACACCATCTACGGCGCGGCCGACGTGTTCGCCAAGAAGGTCGGCGAGCTGTCGGGTGGCAAGTTCCAGATCTCGGTGCATGCCGCCGGTGAACTGATGCCCGCCTTCGGCGTGGTGGACGGCGTGCAGAACGGCACCATCGAGGCCTGCCACACCGTGCCGTACTACTTCTTCGGCAAGGACGAGACCTTCGCGCTGGGCGCGGCCGTGCCCTTCGGCCTGAACAGCCGCCAGATGACCGCCTGGATGCTGGAAGGCAACGGCCTGAAGCTGATGCGCGAGTTCTACGCCAACTACAACATGATCAACTTCCTGGGCGGCAACACCGGCGCCCAGATGGCCGGCTGGTACCGCAAGGAAGTCAAGAGCGTGGCCGACATCAAGGGCCTGAAGTTCCGCATCGGCGGCTTTGCGGGCAAGGTGGTCGAGCGCATGGGCGGCGTGCCGCAGAACATCCCCGGCGGCGAGATCTACCAGTCGCTGGAGAAGGGCACGATCGACGCGGCCGAGTGGATCGGCCCCTACGACGACCAGAAGCTGGGCTTCAACAAGGTGGCCCCGTTCTACGCCTACCCGGCCTGGTGGGAGGGCGGTCCGCAGATCGACTTCTTCATCAACCAGAAGGCCTATGGCGCGCTGTCGGCCGAGTACAAGGCCATCGTCGAGGCCGCGTCGGCCTACGCCCATGTGGACATGCAGGCCAAGTACGACGCCAAGAACCCCCAGGCCCTGAAGCAGCTGGTGGCCAACGGCACCAAGCTGTTCCGTCTGCCCAAGGACGTGATGGAACTGGCCTTCAAGGAATCGCAGGCCCTGTACAGCGAACTGAGCGGCAAGAACCCGCACTGGAAGAAGGTGTACGAGGACTTCGCCACCTTCCGCCGCGACCAGAACCTGTGGTTCCGCTTCGCCGAGGCCGGCTTCGACGACTTCATGCAGGCCCAGAAGCTGTGACCTGAGCGCCGCCGGGCTGTCCGGCGGCAGCGCGCACGGCCCGCCCAGGGCTGGCGCGAACGGCCCCATGTGCCTTGTCGGCCCATGGGGCTTTCGGCGTTTTCGGCGCGGTGTGGCCATGGCGCGCGATCGGGGCGCGATGGGGCGCCGGCGCGCGCAAAACCAAGGGCTTCACCCCATCGGGTTCCGGCAGGGCCTCCCTAGAATGCGGCGGCAGTGCAGAGCGGGTCTGCATTTCCACTCAATCCCCCTTCGAGGAGACCGTTCCATGGAGCGTCGTTCGTTCGTTCGTGGTGCCGGCTTGGCCGGCGTGCTGGCTGCCGGCACGGCACCGGCCATCGTGCATGCCCAGGCGCAGGTGCGCTGGCGTCTGGCCTCGAGCTTCCCGAAGTCGCTGGACACCATCTTCGGCGCGTCCGACGTGTTCGCCGCCAAGGTCAAGGAACTGTCGGGCGGCAAGTTCACCATCTCCACCCATGCGGCCGGTGAACTGATGCCCGCCTTCGGCGTGGTGGATGGCGTGCAGAACGGCACCATCGAGGCCGCGCACACCGCGCCTTACTACTTCTTCGGCAAGGACGAGACCTTCGCGCTGGGCTGCGCCATCCCCTT
The DNA here is from genome assembly GCF_038066595.1 of Pseudaquabacterium inlustre. NCBI lineage: Bacteria > Pseudomonadati > Pseudomonadota > Betaproteobacteria > Burkholderiales > Sphaerotilaceae > Pseudaquabacterium > Pseudaquabacterium inlustre. The sequence goes on along the minus strand of NZ_JBBUTH010000001.1, from coordinate 275,591 downwards.
CGGCCTGAACAGCCGCCAGATGACGGCCTGGATGTTCGAGGGCAACGGCCTGAAGCTGATGCGCGAGTTCTACAAGCAGTACAACATCATGAGCTTCCCGGGCGGCAACACCGGCTCGCAGATGGGTGGCTGGTACCGCAAGGAAGTCAAGAGCGCGGCCGACATCAAGGGCCTGAAGTTCCGCGTCGGCGGCTTCGCCGGCAAGGTGGTCGAGCGCATGGGCGGCGTGCCGCAGAACATCCCCGGTGGCGAGATCTACCAGTCGCTGGAGAAGGGCACGATCGACGCGGCCGAGTGGATCGGCCCCTACGACGACCAGAAACTGGGCTTCAACAAGGTGGCCCCGTTCTACGCCTACCCCGGCTGGTGGGAGGGCGGCCCGCAGCTGGACTTCTTCATCAACCAGAAGGCCTATGACGGCCTGTCGGCCGAGTACAAGGCCATCGTCGAGTGCGCGGCCGCCTACGCCCATGTGGACATGCAGGCCAAGTACGACGCCAAGAACCCCGGCGCGCTCAAGCAGCTGGTGGCCGGCGGCACCAAGCTGTTCCGCTTCCCGAAGGACGTGATGGACCTGGCCTTCAAGGAATCGCTGGCGCTCTACAGCGACCTGAGCGCCAAGAACCCGAACTGGAAGAAGGTGTACGACGACTACGCCAACTTCCGTCGCGACCAGAACCTGTGGTTCCGCTTCGCCGAGGCCGGCTTCGACGACTTCATGCAGTCGCAAAAGCTCTGAGCCCGGCGCACCGGGCGGTGCACCGCCCGGCCACCTGGCCATGAAAAAAGGGCCCTGCCTCGCGGCAGGGCCCTTTTGCTTTGGGGGCACAGGGTGTGCGGGGCGCGCACGCCCCGCACGTCGCTCACTTCTTCTGCGCGTCCTGCTGCAGGCTGCGCTTGACGGCTTCCATCGGATCTTCGTCCTTTGGTGCGTCCTTGGCCGGCTCGGCGCCGGCCGGTGCCGAGGCCGAGGGCTCGACGCCGAACAGCTTGGCCGCGTCCATCTCCTTGCCGCCGTCGTTGGCCGGCTGCACCTCGAGCTGCACGTTGTCGACGTTGATCTCGGCCTTCTTGTCCAGGCCGCCCGACACCAGGTTCGGGAAGGCGATGACCAGGCCCACCATGATGATCTGGATGATGACGAAGGGCACCGCGCCCCAGTAGATCTGGCCGGTGGTGACCTTCTCGACCGGCTTGCCGGTGACGCGGTCCTTGTAGTCGTTGGTGGGCGCCACGCTGCGCAGGTAGAACAGCGCGAAGCCGAACGGCGGGTGCATGAACGAGGTCTGCATGTTCACCGCCAGCAGCACGCCGAACCAGACCAGGTCGATGCCCAGCTTCTCGGCCACTGGGCCCAGCAGCGGCACCACGATGAAGCTCAACTCGAAGAAGTCGAGGAAGAACGCCAGCACGAAGACCAGGATGTTCACCACGATCAGGAAGCCGAGCTGGCCGCCGGGCAGGCTGGTCAGCAGGTGCTCCACCCACTTCGGGCCGTCCACGCCCTGGAAGGCCAGGCTGAACACCGTGGAGCCCAGCAGGATGAACACGACGAAGCAGCTGAGCTTCATCGTCGAGTCCATCGCCTGGCGCAGCAGCTTCAGGTCGATGCGCTTGCGGGCCAGGGCCATGGCCAGGGCGCCGACGGCACCCATCGCGCCACCCTCGGTGGGCGTGGCCACGCCCAGGAAGATGGTGCCCAGCACCAGGAAGATCAGACCCAGCGGCGGGATCAGCACGAAGGTCACGCGCTCGGCCATCTTCGACAGCAGGCCCAGGTTCAGCGTCTTGTTGACCACCGACAGCGCAAAGGCCACACCCACGCCCACGCACATGCTCACGACGATCAGCTCGTCGGTGGGCGTGGTGGCCGGACGGGTCTTGGCGAAGGCCACGGCCAGGCCGGTGGAGGCCACGAACAGCAGGCCCAGCGAGCGCAGGCCCGAGCCGCCGTCGGGCTCGCGGATGGTGCGGGCCTCGGGCGGCAGCGCCGGCACGTAGCTGGGGCGCATGATGGCCACCAGCACGATGTAGCCGATGTACAGGCCGGTCAGCACGAAGCCGGGGATGAAGGCGCCCTTGTACAGGTCGCCCACGCTCTTGCCCAGCTGGTCGGCCATGATGATCAGCACCAGCGAGGGCGGGATGATCTGCGCCAGCGTGCCGGATGCGGCGATCACGCCCGAGGCCACGCGCCGGTCATAGCCGTAGCGCAGCATGATCGGCAGCGAGATCAGGCCCATCGAGATCACCGACGCGGCCACCACACCGGTGGTGGCGGCCAGCATCGCGCCCACCAGGATCACCGCGAAGGCCAGGCCGCCGCGGATCGGGCCGAACAGCTGGCCGATGGTGTCGAGCAGGTCCTCGGCCATCCCTGATCGCTCGAGGATCAGGCCCATGAAGGTGAAGAACGGGATCGCCAGCAGCGTGTCGTTCTGCATGATGCCGAACACCCGCAGCGGCAGGGCCTGCATCAGCGATTCGGGCAGCAGTCCATACTGGATGCCGACCCAGCCGAAGAACAGGCCCGACGCGGCGAGCGAGAACGCCACCGAGAAGCCCATCAGCAGGAAAACGATCAGGCCCCCGAACATCAGGGGCGCCATGTAGGCGTGCAGGAACTCGCTCATGCCTGGGCTCCCTTGGCAGCCTTCTCGGCGGCTTCGGCCTCCGCGCGGGCGCGGATGATCTCGGCCAGTTCTTCCTCGGCGGACTTGGCGTCCTTCTTCACCGCGGGGTCGTCGCACACGCCGGCCAGGAAGCCCAGGCGCTTGATCAGCTCGGACACGCCCTGCAGCCACAGCAGCGCAAAGCCTGCGGGCACCAGCGCGTACACCGGCCAGCGGATCAGGCCGCCCGCGTTGGACGACATCTCACCGGTGTTGTAGGCCTGCACCACCAGCGGCCAGACCAGCGTGATGACCTTCCAGCAGAACGGGAACAGGAAGGCGACGATGCCGAAGATCTCCACCTTCACCTGGGTGCGGCGGCTGAACTTGCCCAGGATCACGTCGATCTTGACGTGCTCCTGGCGCAGCATGGTGTAGCCGGCTGCCAGCAGGAACACGGCGGCGAACAGGTACCACTGGATCTCCAGCAGACCGTTCGAGCTGTTGTTGAAGGCCTTGCGCACGATCGCGTTGCCGGCGCTGATCAGCACCGCCGCGAGCACGAGCCACGAAACCGCGGAACCGACCCACTCATTGAGCTTGTCGATCGCCCGCGACAGGGGCAGTAAGGGAGTCACGTCACCTCCGGGGATGGTTGTCGTTGGGTGGGAGAGGGCGTGCGGCGCGTCCGTGGTTGTTGTCGGGCGCAAGACTGCACCCGTGCGCCTGCGCACATGGCAAATGTAAGGACGCACGCCTGAACGTCAGTTGAAAGTTCGGCGGCTCTAGGGAAAGCACTGAACCGCCAGCGGTGGCGTGCTCAGGGACAGCGGTCGGCGCCCATGGCCAGCACACGGCCGTCGGCCGACTCGATCCAGCCGCGGGCGCGCAGGCGCTCGGGCTGGGCGCCGTCGGGCCAGCGCAGCGCGGTCAGGTGGCTGAATGCGCGGCCCGGCTGCAGCGTGTCCAGCGGCAGCGGGCCGGCCACGTTGCGCACCAGCCACCGGGGCGCGGCCGAGCCCTCGCTGCCGGCCGGCAGCTTTTCCACCAGCGCCAGCCAGGCGGTGGCGCCCGGGGGCAGGCCGCGTGGGGTGCGCAGGCTCAGGCGCAGGCCGAAGTAGCCCTGCCAGGCGGGGCCGGACTCCACCTGCAACCGCGCCCCGCGTGGCCAGGCGCCGGACGGCTGGGCCAGCGCGGCTGCGGCGCGTTGCTGGCGCTCGGTGCCGGCGGGCAGCGCGGCGGCAGACATCGGCGCGTCGTCGCCGCGCGGCAGCAGCCAGTCCAGCGTCCAGGTGGCCGGGCGGGTGCGGCCGGTTCGGCCGGGCGGGCCGGCCTTCCCGGCGGCGTCCGCCGCACCCGTGGTGTCGGCGGCATCGGGCGCGGCCCAGCAGTCGGTGCAGTCGGCGGCCGTGAAGCGCTCGCGCACCGGGGCCTGGGCGGCCGGACAGGGGCCCGGCGTCGCCGCGGGCTGCGCTGCGCCGGCACTGCCGGCGAGACCAGCCAGGGTCAGGCCCACTCCTAGAATCCATGGATGCATGCGCCGCATTTTCACGACGATCCGTTCTCCCCGCCCGCACCTGGGGCGGGTGGCACCGCCCGGCTGCTCGAAGGCCTGAATCCCGAGCAGCATGCGGCCGTGTCGCTGCCTGCCGAACCGGCGCTGATCCTGGCCGGCGCGGGCTCGGGCAAGACCCGCGTGCTCACCACCCGCATCGCCTGGCTGCTGGCCACCGGCCAGGTCAGCCCCGGCGGGCTGATGGCCGTGACCTTCACCAACAAGGCGGCCAAGGAGATGCTGCACCGGCTGTCGGCCATGCTGCCGGTGCCGGTGCGCGGCATGTGGATCGGCACCTTCCACGGCCTGTGCAACCGCTTCCTGCGCGCGCACTGGAAGCTGGCCGGCCTGCCGCAGGGCTTCCAGATCCTGGACACCGGCGACCAGCTCTCGGCCGTCAAGCGCGTCATCAAGGCCATGAACCTGGACGAGCAGCGCTTCGTGCCCAAGCAGGTGAGCTGGTTCATCGCCGCGCGCAAGGAGGAGGGCGAGCGGCCGTCCGATGTGGATGCGCGCGACCCCAACACGCGCACCATGGTCGAGATCTACCGCGCCTATGAAGAGCAATGCCAGCGCGAGGGCGTGGTCGACTTCGCCGAACTGATGCTGCGCACCTACGAGCTGATGCGCGACCAGCCGGCGCTGCGCGAGCATTACCAGCACCGCTTCGCGCACATCCTGGTCGACGAGTTCCAGGACACCAACCGCCTGCAGTACCGCTGGCTGAAGATGTTCGCGCCGCCCGAGAACACCGGCGAGCGCGCGCGCGGCACGCTGCGCCAGAGCGTGTTCGCGGTGGGCGATGACGACCAGAGCATCTACGCCTTCCGCGGGGCGCAGGTGGGCAACATGGCCGACTTCGAGCGCGAGTACCGCGTGCGCCACCTGATCAAGCTGGAGCGCAACTACCGCTCGTTCGGCAACATCCTCGACTCGGCCAATGCCCTGATCGCCCACAACAGCAAGCGTCTGGGCAAGAACCTCAGCACCGAGGCCGGCCCTGGCGAGCCGGTGCGCGTGCACGAGGCCACCAGCGACTACGCCGAGGCCCAGTGGCTGCTGGAGGAGGCGCAAGGCCTGCACCGCGGCGGCCTGGCGCGCAGCGAGATCGCCATCCTGTACCGCAGCAACGCGCAGAGCCGGGTGATGGAAAGCGCGCTGTTCAATGCCGGCGTGCCATACCGCGTGTACGGCGGGCTGCGCTTTTTCGAGCGTGCCGAGGTCAAGCATGCGCTGGCCTACCTGCGCCTGGTGGAGAACCCCAACGACGACACCAGCTACCTGCGGGTGGTGAACTTCCCCACCCGCGGCATCGGTGCGCGCACGCTGGAGCTGCTGCAGGACGCCGCACGCCAGAGCGGCCGCAGCCTGTACCAAAGCGTGTCGGCCGTGGCCGGCAAGGGCGGCGCCAACCTGCTGGGCTTCAACGGCCTGATCGACGGCCTGCGCGAGGCCACGCGCGGCCTGACGCTGCGCGAGATCATCGAGAAGATGCTGGCCACCAGCGGCCTGCTGGACTTCTACCGCACCGAGAAGGAAGGCCAGGACCGCATCGAGAACCTGGAGGAACTGGTCAACGCCGCCGAGGCCTTCGTCACGCAGGAGGGCTTCGGCAAGGACGCGGTCGCGCTGCCGGTCGACGAGATCGGGCCGGGCACGCTGGCGGACCGTCGCGAGGGCCCGGATGGCATCGCCCCGGCACCGGTGGCGCCGCTGGCCCCCGATGCCGAGACCGGCGAGATCATGTCGCCGCTGGCCGCCTTCTTGACCCACGCGGCGCTGGAGGCCGGCGACAACCAGGCCCAGGCCGGCCAGGACGCGATCCAGATGATGACCGTGCACTCGGCCAAGGGCCTGGAGTTCGATGCGGTGTTCATCACCGGGCTGGAAGAAAGCCTGTTCCCGCACGAGAACGCGATGAGCGACACCGACGGCCTGGAGGAAGAGCGCCGGCTGATGTACGTGGCCATCACGCGGGCGCGCAAGCGCCTGTACCTCAGCTACAGCCAGACCCGGCTGCTGCACGGCCAGACGCGCTACAACGTCAAGAGCCGCTTCCTGGATGAGTTGCCCGAGGGTGCGCTGAAGTGGCTGACGCCGCGCAACCAGGGCTTCGGCTCGGGCTACGCCAAGGAGTACCAGCAGGCCTGGCAGCGTGGCACCGGCCCCGGCGGCATCGTCGGCGCCGGCCGGCAGGACAACCGCCCGCCCAGCTGGCGCCGTGACAGCGGTGGCGACAGCGGCGACGGCAAGCGCGTGCCCTGGGGCGGCCGCGACGGCTACGGCGCCGGCCGCGACGCGCCGCTGACCGGCGGCGGCCCGGTGCCCACGGCGATGGCCAACGCGCAGGCGGCCAAGTCGGGCCACGGACTGCGCGTGGGCCAGGCGGTGTTCCACACCAAGTTCGGCGAGGGCGTGGTGATCACGCTGGAAGGCTCGGGCGCCGACGCCCGCGCGCAGGTCAACTTCGGCCGCCACGGGCCGAAGTGGCTGGCGCTGTCGGTGGCCAAGCTGACGCCGGTGGATTGAGGCTTGAATTTCCGGTTACCGTGCACACATAATATGTGTGTACATTGAGGGCTGCCATGAACATCACCCTGTCCGTCGACGAGCAACTGGCCGACCGTGCCCGCCAGGCCGCCCAGGCGATGGGCAAGAGCCTGAACCAGGCCGTGCGGGACTACCTCGAGCAATTGGCTGGCGCGCAGCAACGCGAGGCCGAAGTGGCCAGCTTCGAGGCGTCGGCCCAGCAGACGCCTGGCCGGCTAGGCGGCTGGCGCTTCGATCGCGACGAGGCCAATGAGCGGCGCTGACCGCCAGCTCTCATGCGCAGCTTCATCGACACCAACGTGCTGGTCTACGCCGATGCCGGTGATGAGCCGGCCAAGCAGACCCGCGCGCTGGCCCTGATCTGCGAGTTGCGCCTGGCCGGCGAGGGCCTGCTGTCCACCCAGGTGCTGCAGGAATTCGCCAATGTGGCGCTGCGCAAACTGGGCCTGCCGCCGGCGCTGGTGCGCGAGAGGCTGGCCTTCTACGCCGGCTTCGAGGTGGTGCCGACCACGCCGGACCTGATCCAGGCCGCGCTGGACTTGCATGTCACCCACGGGTTGTCGTTCTACGACGCGCTGATCGCGCAGGCGGCCATGGTCAGCGGCTGCGCCCGCCTGTGCAGCGAGGACTTCCAGGCCGGCCGGCGCCTGGGCAAATTGCTGGTCGAGAACCCCTTCGCCTCTGCCTGAGCCAGGTTCAGCGGCCGGCTGTTGCCGCCCGCGCGCGATCTTCTTCCTGCAGCCGCAGCACCCGCCGCTGCACCTTGCCGGTGGTGGTCATCGGCAGCGCGTCGATGAACTCGATCTCCTTCGGGTATTCATACGGCGCCAGCCGGCCTTTCACGTGCTGCTGCAGCGCCTCGACCAGGCCAGTGTCGCCGCTGAAGCCCGGCGACAGCACCACATAGGCCTTGACCACGGCGCCGCGCGCGGCGTCGGGCTTGGGCACCACGGCGGCGTTGGCCACGGCCGGGTGCTTGACCAGGCAGTTCTCCACCTCGCTGGGGCCGATGCGGTAGCCGGCGGCCTTGAACACGTCGTCGCTGCGGCCCTGGTACCAGAGGTAGCCGTCGGCATCCATCACGGCGGTGTCGCCGGTGCGGCACCATGAATCGGCCGGGTCGCCGGTGAACTTGGCGGCGGTGGCCTGCGGATTGTTCCAGTAGCCCAGGAAGAACACCGGGTCGGGCTGGCCATGCACGTCCAGCCGGTGCACGGCCACGTCGCCGGGCGTGCCGCGCGGGCATTCGCGGCCGTCGTCATCGATCACCGCCACGCGGTGTCCGGGGTAGGCGCGGCCCATGCTGCCGGGCTTGGCGGGCCAGCCGGGGGCGAGGCGGCCCTGGGCATCGAGGCTGCGGGTGCAGTTGCCGACGATGTAGTTGATCTCGGTCTGGCCGAACATCTCGTTGACCGTGACGCCCAGCGCCTGCTGGCACCAGGCGAACACCGCGTCGCCCACCGCCTCGCCGGCGCTCATCACCGCGCGCAGCCGCAGCCTGAAGCGTTGCCTGGGTTCCGGCACGGCCTTCATCATGGCCTTCAGCGCGGTGGGGAACAGGAAGCTGTGGGTCACCTTGTACTCGGCCATCAGCGCCAGCGCGCGCTCGGGGTCGAAGCGGCCCTGGTACGCGACGATGGGCCGGCCGAAGTACAGCGTGGGCAGCAGCGCGTCCATCAGGCCGCCGGTCCAGGCCCAGTCGGCCGGGCTCCAGAACACCGCGTCGTCCTGCGGAAAGAAGTTCTGGCTGCAGACGAAGCCCGACAGGTTGCCGATCAGCGCCCGGTGCGGGATCAGCGCGCCCTTGGGCGGGCCGGTGGTGCCGCTGGTGTAGATCAGCACCGCGGGGTCGTCGGCGCCGGTCACGACCGGGTCGTGGCGGTCGGGCTCGGCGGCCAGCGCCGGGGCCCAGTCCATGTCGCCCTGGCCGGTGGCCTGGCCCACCGCGATCACGCAGGCCAGCGCGGGGCAGGCCGGCCGCGCGGCGCGCAGGTTGGCGATGGCGCTTTCGTCGACGATGGCTGCCCGCGCGCCGCTGTCGCGCAGCCGGTACTCCAGCGCCTCGGGGCCGAACAGCATCGACAGCGGCATGGCCACCGCGCCCAGCTGGTACACGGCCATGTGCGCCACGGCAGTTTCCACGCGCTGCGGCATCACGATGGCCACGCGGTCGCCGCGCGCCACGCCGCGCCGTGCCAGGGCATGGGCCAGGCGGTTGGCCTGGCGCTGCAGCTGGCCGTAGCTGAGGCTGCCGCGCTCGCCGTTCTCACGCTGCCAGCGGATGGCCACCGCGCGCGGCGTGCGCCGGGCCCAGCGGCCGCAGCAGGCCTCGGCGATGTTGAACTGCGCCGGCACCTGCCAGCGGAAGCTGGCGTGCAGGGCGGCATGGCGGTCGGTGGGCGCACTCATGGCCTGCCATTGTGGTGGAGTTGACCCTTTCACTTTTTGCGGATTTCACCTGCAACCGATTGAGGGTTCCCCTCAAGTCCCGCTGGCCTGACCCGATAACGCCCCCAAGCAGGTCACTTCTATCAGTTCTGATAGTCCTCACAGCGAGCCGTCCCATGCAGTCCACCGCTCCCGCCACCGTGCAGTTTTCCCCGTTGTCGCAGTTCAAGCATCGCGTGGCGATCGCAGCGTCGCTGCCGTTCAACGTGTACGACGCCGACCGCACGCTGCTGCTGGCGCGCGGCCAGCTGGTCGAGAACTACGAACAGATGTGCGCGCTGTTCGAGCGGGGCGCGCTGGTGGACATCGCCGAGCTGGCCGACCCCGCCGCCGAGGCGCGGCGTGCCAAGCCGCACGAACTGCCCGGCCTGTGGAACCGCAGCCTGTACCACCTGGGCGAGACGCTGCGCCACGCCGCCGGTGACGAGGCCTTCGTCGACGCGCTGGACGCCGCCACACCCACCGTGGTGACGCTGATCGAGCGCGACCGCGACCTGGCCATCTTCCAGGTGCTGCGCCAGGAGGGCAACGCGATGGCGCAGTACGGCGTGAACCGCTCGATGCACGCGGCCATCACCGCGCTGCTGGTGGCCCAGCGCCTGGGCTGGGCGGCCGACGATGCGCAGCGCGCCTTCAAGGTGGCGCTGACGATGAACATCTCGATGCTGGAGCTGCAGGGCGAACTGGCCCAGCAGAGCACGCCGCTGACCGACGAGCAGCGCGACGCGATCCGCGCCCACCCCGATTTCAGCCGCCTGATGCTCGAGCTCAGCGGCGTGAGCGATGCCGAGTGGCTGCGCGCCGTGGCCGAGCACCACGAGGTGCCCGATGGCAGCGGCTACCCCAGCGGCGCGCGCAGCATCTGCGACACCGCCGACCTGGTGCGCCGCGCCGACATCTACACCGCCAAGCTCAGCCCGCGCGGCAGCCGCCAGGCCATGGCCGCCGACCAGGCCGGACGGCAGATGTTCATGCAGGACCCCGGCCACCCGATGACCGCCGCGCTGGTCAAGGAGTTCGGCGTCTACCCGCCGGGTTGCTATGTGCGCCTGGTGTCGGGCGAGTGCGGCCTGGTGGTGCGCCGCGGCCCCACCGTCACCACGCCGGTGGTGGCGGTGATGAGCACGCCCAGCGGCACACCGCTGCGCCAGCCCTTGCGTCGCGACACCTCGATCAAGGGCTATGCCATCCAGGCCGTGATCAGCGGACAGATGCTGCAGTCGGGCATCTCGCCCGAGATGCTGGTGATGCTGGCGGCGGGCTAAATCTTCCGTTCAAAGCCCTGCAGTGCCTCGCCCGCCACGCGGCAGATGCGCCAGTCGGGCATCACCGTGGCGCCCATCTTCTCGTAGAAGCCGATGGCGTTGACGTTCCAGTCGAGCACGCTCCATTCGAAGCGGCCATAGCCACGCGCCACCGCCAGTGCACCCAGGTGCTGCAGCAGCGCACGGCCGATGCCCAGCCCGCGCTGCGCCGGCTGCACGTACAGGTCTTCCAGGTACAGGCCCGGCCTGGCCAGGAAGGTGGAGAAGTTGGTGAAGAACAGGGCGAAGGCCACCACCCGCGGCACTTCGCCAGCCGTTGCGCCCGCCGTCGCGCCGGGCACTTCGGCCACCACGCTTTCCACCACCGGCCGCTCGCCGAACAGGTGCGGGTGCAGGGTCTCGGGCGTCACCTGCAGCAGATGCGTGAGCGATTCGAACTCGGCCAGCTCGGTGATCAGGCCCACGATGGCGGGCACGTCGCGCGGCTCGGCCGGGCGCAGGGTGAAGGCGTGGGCGGGTTCGAGGCTCATGCGGGCCATTCTGGCATCGGGGCCTGTCGGCGCAGCGACAGCCGCCGGCCCGGCCGCCGCCTACAGTGCGCGCCGATGAGCCCCGCCCCCAGCCCCACGCCCTACCAGGCCTTGCGCCATGCCCGCAGCCGCTTCGTGCCGGTGCGCGGGCTGCAGATCCACCTGCTGCAATGGGGCGAGCCGCAGCCCGGCGTGCCGCTGCGCGTGATGGCCCATGGCTTCATGGACGTGGGGGCCTCGTTCCAGTTCGTCGTCGATGCGCTGCATGCGCTGGGTGACGAGGCCTGCGTGATCGCACCCGACTGGCGCGGCTTCGGCCGCACGCTGCCACCGCCCGGCACCGATGCCTACTGGTTCCCCGACTATGTGGGCGATCTGGACGGCTTGCTCGATGCGCTGTCATCCGACGTGCCGGTGGACCTGATTGGCCACAGCATGGGCGGCAACGTGGCCATGACCTATGCCGGCGTGCGCCCGCAGCGCATCCGCCGCCTGGTGAACCTGGAAGGCTTCGGCCTGCCCGACCTGCCGCCCGCGCAGGCGCCCGGCCGGCTGGCGCAGTGGCTGGACGAGCTGAAGACGCCGCAACGCCTGAAGCCCTATGCCAGCCTGGCCGACGTGGCGCAGCGCCTGCGCCAGAACAACCCGCGCCTGCCGGCCGACCGCGCCGAATGGCTGGCCGCGCACTGGGCCGAGCGCCAGCCCGACGGCCAGTGGCAGCTGCGGGCCGATGCCGCGCACCGCCGCGTCAACCCGGTGCCCTATCGCGCGGCCGATGCCATGGCCACCTGGGCGGCCATCACCGCGCCCACGCTGTGGGTGCAGGGCGGCGAATCCACGCCCGAGAAGTTCTGGAACGGCCGCTACACGCTGGCCGAGTTCCGTCAACGCCTGGCCCAGGTGCGCGACGTGCGCGAATGTCTGCTGCCCGGTGCCGGCCACATGCTGCACCATGACCAGCCGCAGGCCCTGGCGGCCGCGATGGCCGACTTCCTGCGGTAATACGCGGCGCCGGAGGGTGGTTGGGCGATGATGGCGGGCATCACACCGCCGCGGGAGCCGCTTGTCGCCATGTCCACCTCGCCCCTGATTTCCGCCGCTGAACTGCAGGCCCGGCTGGCTGCCGGCACGCCCGTGCAGATCGTCGACTGCAGCTTCGACCTGGCCGATCCCGCCGCCGGCGAGCGGCTGCACCAGCAGGCCCGCCTGCCGGGCGCCATCCGCCTGCACCTGGACCGCGACCTGTCCAGCGCCAAGACCGGCCGCAACGGCCGCCACCCGCTGCCCACACGCGAGACCTTTGCCGCCACGCTGGCGGCGCGCGGGCTGCGCGACGACCTGCCGATCGTGGCCTACGACCAGGCCGGCGCCATGTACGCCGCGCGCGCCTGGTGGATGCTGCGCTGGCTGGGCCATGCCGACGTGCAGGTGCTCGATGGTGGCATCGGCGCCTGGCAGGCGGCCGGTGGCGCGCTGAACAGCGGCCCGGCCCGCACGCTGGCGGCGCAACCCGCGTTCGCGCTGCGCGAGCCGCTGCAGGCCACGCTGGATTACGCCACCTTGCGCGCCAGTCTGGGCACGCCGGGCCGGCTGATCGTCGATGCCCGCGCGGCCGACCGCTTCCGCGGCGAGAACGAGACGCTCGATCCCGTGGGTGGCCACATTCCCGGTGCGTTGAACCGCTTCTTCCGGCTGAACCTGGGCGCCGACGGCTGCTTCAAGCCAGCCGACACGCTGCGCGCCGAATGGCAGGCGCTGCTGGCCGGCCACACGCCCGATGCGCTGGTGATGCAGTGCGGCTCCGGCGTCACGGCCTGCCACAACCTGCTGGCGCTGCAGGCGGCCGGCCTGGCCGGCGCCACGCTCTATCCCGGGTCGTGGAGCGAGTGGTGCGCCCAGCCGGATGCGGTGGTGGCCACCGGCTGAAGCCGCCTCAGCAACTGCCCACCAGCGAGGGCCGCGGTGCGCTGCTGTCGGCCGGCAGGATCTGGCCGGCGCGGCTGGGCTGCACCTGCACGCAGCCGTTGCCGCGCCGCAGCTCGAAGCCATCGCCCCGGCGCACGGTGCGCAGCGTGGTGTCGGTGCCCAATGCGCGCGCCATGCGTTCGTCGCCATTCAACGGCGGGCTGTGCACGCGCGGGTCGTCACGCGCCCAGCCGGAGGGCAGCGGGGCCGAGGCCGGGCGCGCAGGCAGCGCCAGGTTCAAGGGGGCCGAGGCGGATGGCGTGGCCGGTGTCGCGGCGGTGGTGGTCGTGGTGGTGGCAGTGGCGGTGGGGCTGGCGGATGCGGCCGCTGCAGCCGTCGGCACGGGCAGGGTGATGGCCTGGGCCGCCACCTCGCGATCAGGCCGCGTGCGCAGCGCCGGTGGCTCCGGGATCGCGGCCCGCAGCGCGGCCGGCGACGGGCGAACCGGCGCGGGCGCTGGTGGCTCGGGTCGGGCTGCCGGCGGCGAGATCCACACATGCACCGGCCCCGGGCGGGTGGGTGTGGCGGGTGTGGCGGGTGGGCGCCGCAGCGCCAGGTGCAGGCTCAGCCCCAGGCCCAGGTGCAGGGCCAGCACCAGCAGGCCCAGCGCGCGGTGGCGGGGCGGCTTCACGCGTGGTCGGGCTCCGGGTCGGGCTCGGGGCCGGACGCCGGCTCGGCAGCGTCCTGCGGCCCAGGCTCCCAGCCCAGCAGATCACCCGGCTGGCACTGCAGCACCGCGCAGATGCGCGCCAGCGTGTCGAAGCGCACGCCGCGCACCTTGCCGCTCTTGAGCAGCGACAGGTTCTGCTCGGTGATGCCGATGCGCTCGGCCAGCTCGCGCGAGCGCATCTTGCGCCGCGCCAGCATCACGTCCAGGTGCACGACGATGGGCATGCGTCAGCTCCGAGCGGCGGGCCGCGTCACACGAAGCCGGCGTTGTCTTCGGCCAGCGCGGCGGCATGGTCCATCACCGCGGCGATGGTCAGCAGCACCGCGCCGACCAGCATCTGCGCGTAGTCGGACAGGTCGATGCTCAGCACCAGCAGCTTCTGCCCAGGCGGGTTGCCGACGGTGAGGGCCAGCGCCACGGCGGTGCGCAGCAACGGGCCCGCCAGGCCCAGCGCCAGCAGGCCGCGGGCAAAGCCGCGCAGGTGGCCCAGCGCGGCACGGCTGAACACCTGGCCGCGGGCGTATTCACCGAACAGCTGCCACAGCCGCCACAGCGTCCACAGCACCAGGGCCAGCACCGGCAGCGAAGCCGCGGCACCCCAGGCACGGGCGCGGTCGTCGATGGTGAAGCGGGTGTCGGCGGCCAGACCGGTGAGCTGCGGCGCCACGGCGCGCAGCCAGTCGTCGGAGGTCCACAGCACCAGCGTCAACAAGGGCGCCGCCACGGCGCCCAGCAGCACCAGCGCCCGCACCGTGCCCACGCGCCAGCGCAAGGCATCGGTCGGGAAGACCGGCGTCACCACAGGATTGAGTTTCACGTCAGGCATGATGAAATTACTGTAAAACAATAAACATTGATCGTCCAGCGAGATGCATGCGCAGGTCTGTGGATGGCCCGCCCGCGAGGGGCACGGACCGAGCTTGCGTCGCCGCCGCGACGGCCGCCACCGTGGCATGCGGCACACTGCGCGGCGCAGCCTTCCTGGTGCATCCGCCGCGGCGCGTGCACCGATCCACGACAACCCTTCGGGCTCTTCCATGGACTTCACGCAACTCGGCGGCAGCGATCTGCGCGTCACCCAGATCTGCCTCGGCACCATGACCTTCGGCGAGCAGGTCGACGAGGCCACCGCCTTCACCATCCTCGACCGCGCACGCGAGCGCGGCATCAATTTCATCGATACCGCCGAGATGTACGCCGTGCCGGCGCGGCGCGAGACCTTTGGCGCCACCGAGACCATCCTCGGCCGCTGGTTCGACGCCCGCCCCGGGGCGCGCCAGAAGCTGGTGCTGGCCACCAAGGTGGCCGGTCCGTCGCGTGGCATGCCCTGGATCCGCGACGGCGCCGCCGACCTGAAGCCCGAGCACATCGTGGCCGCCTGCGACGACAGCCTGAAGCGCCTGCGCACCGAGGTGATCGACCTCTACCAGATCCACTGGCCGAACCGCAACGCGCCGGCCTTCGGCGCGATCTACTTCGACCCGTCCAAGGACCGCGAATTCACGTCCATCCACGACCAGCTGCAGGCCCTGGCCGGCCTGGTGAAGGCGGGCAAGGTGCGCCACATCGGCCTGTCGAACGAGACGCCGTGGGGCTTGATGGAATTTCTGCGCCTGGCCGAGCAGCATGGCCTGCCGCGCGTGGCCACCGTGCAGAACCCCTATGCGCTGGTGAACCGCTCGCTCGACAACGGTCTGGACGAGGTGCTGCACCGCACCGGCGTGGGCCTGCTGGCCTACTCGCCGCTGGGCTTCGGGGCGCTGACCGGCAAGTACGACGGCCCGGGCTTCGACCCCGCGCAGCCGCAGCTGGGCCGGCTGGCCAAATTCGAAAGCATGCGCGCGCAGCGCTGGGCGCGAGCCGACACGCTGACCGCCGCCCGCCGCTACAACGCCCTGGCGCGCGAGCACGGCCTGACACCCACGCAGCTGGCGCTGGCCTTCTGCTACCGCAGCTGGCGCGTGGCCAGCACCATCATCGGCGTGACCAGCGTGGCCCAGCTCGACGAGTGCCTGGACGCCTGGAACGTGCAGCTGTCCCCCGAGTTGCTGGCCGCTGTCGACAAGATCCGCTGGGAACTCCGCGACCCCGCGCAGTGAATGAAGCACCCGGCCCCGCGGTGACGCGGGGCCACCCGCCGGGCGGGTCGGCCGGCCGGCTTCGGGCGGCCGGGCGCTCGTCCGGCTCCTCCGTTTGGGAGCGCCACGTGGCGAAGAAGGACAAACACGTCAGCGAGACCCCGGCCACCGCGTTGCTGCGCCAGGCCGGGGTGGATTTCACCGAGCATGTCTACGACTACGTGGACCACGGCGGCACGGCCGAATCGGCCAAGCAGCTGGGCTGGCCCGAGCATGCGGTGGTGAAGACGCTGGTGATGAAGAACGAACGCAGCGAGCCGCTGATCATCCTGATGCACGGCGACAAGCAGGTGAGCACCAAGAACCTGGCGCGGGCGATCGGCGCCAAGGGCGTGGAGCCCTGCAAGCCCGAGGAGGCGCAGCGCCACAGCGGCTACCTGGTCGGCGGCACCTCGCCCTTCGGCTTCAAGCGCGCCGGCGTGCCGGTGTACGTGGAGGCCAGCGTGATGGCGCTCGAGCGCATCCTGATCAACGGTGGCCGGCGCGGCTACCTGGTGGGTCTGGCGCCCGCGGTGCTGGCCCAGGTGCTGGGGGCCCAGCCGGTCAGCTGCGCCATCTGAGCGGCAGAAACGACCAGGGGCGCCGCAGCGCCCCTGTCGGTACCGGGCCGTGACCGGCCTGGGGGGATGATCAGCGCGTCAGGGCCTTGAAGGCCACCGGCTGCAGCGGGCTGGCGGCGAGGCTGCCGCCCAGCAGCGTGGCCTGGGCCACCGTGGCGCCGGTGGCCGCAGCACCGTCGGCCTTGACGCGCAGCGGCAGCGGCTCGGCTGCGGGCGGTTGCGCGGCATGGGCCGGCTGCTGCGCGGGCAGGGCGCCGGGCTGCGGCTGCGCAGCCTGTTCGACCTGGGCCGTGGACGCCGGGGCCGGGCGCTGGGCACCCGACCACCACGTGGTCACCACCACCACGGCCAGCGTGGCGAGGTTGGCTGCCCAGGGCAGACCGGACCGGCGGGGTGTCGAAATACTTTCCATGTAGGGCAGTATCGATCCGTTACATGGCAGGCTCAAGGCGCGCGCAGCCCGTGAGCAGGGGGTGGCACCACCCATTCGCGGGGGCCGTTCCGGTCATTCGAGGTGCTTGCGTAACTTCTGCACGAACCACGCGACGCCGGCCACGATGGGCAGGGCCGCCAGGCCCACCACCAGGTCGGGCTGCAGGTGCAGCGGCTCCAGCACCGGCAGCACCTTGGCGGCCTTGGCCAGGTAGCCCACCAGGCCCAGCGCGTAGTAGCTGATGGCCACCACCGACAGGCCTTCCACCGTCTGCTGCAGCTGCAGCTGCTGCTTCTGGCGTGTGGCGAGCGCGCGCAGCAGCTCCTGGTTGCCCTCTTCACGCCGCACCTCGATGCGCACGCGCGCCAGGCTGGTGGCGCGGTTGATGCGCTCAGCGATGTCGGTCAGCCGACCATCGGTGCTTTCGCACAGCGCCATGGCCGGCGTGAACCGGCGCGACAGGAAGCCCGAGAGCGTCTGCACGCCGGGGATGCGCTGCTCGCGCAGATCGGCCAGGCGGCGCTCGACGATGCGGTGGTAGGCCCGCGTGGCCGAGAAGCGGTAGCGCGTGCGCGCCGTGCTGTGCTCCACCTCGGCGGCCAGGCGGGTGAGGGTCTCGAAGGCCTGCGTGTCGTCGGCGCTGCGGTCGTTGGCCATGGCGTCCACGGTGCCCTGCAGCGTGCGCTCCAGTTCGCCCAGCAGCGCGGCCTCCTGCTGCGCGACCGGGAAGCCCATCATCGCCAGCATGCGGTAGGCCTCGATCTCACCCAGGCGCTGGGCCTCGCGCGCGGCCTGGTCGAGCGGCAGGCCGAAGTCCAGCAGCACGAAGCGCGTGAAGCCGTCGGTGCCCAGGCGCAGGTGGGTGAGCAGGGCGCCGCGCTGGCCATCACCGATCCAGGCGCCGGCCAGCGTGGCGGCATCGTCCTGGCCGCCGCCGGCCTGGGCCTTCAGCAAGGCCTGGCAGCGGCCCAGCATGGCCTCGTGCTCGCGGGCGTCGATCAGCAGCACATGGCTGGCGGCCACCAGGCGGCCGGCGCCCTCGCCCGACAGCAGGGCCACGAAGGCGTCGGGCAGCACCGGCAGCGCGCTGGCGCTCTGCAGCAGGGCCGACAGCGTGGCGTCGTCGGGCTCGTTTCCGGCCGCCGCGATGTCGGGCAGCGGGCGGTTGAGCTGGAAGCTCACGAACTCGCCATGCCGCTCCAGCTTCAGCGCGAAGCCGGGCGCGTGCAGCACATGGTGGCGCGCGTCGGGTGCCGGTGGCGTGCTGCCGCAGGCCAGGCACAGCGTGGCCAGCGCGGCCTCGGCCCGCTCGGCGCTCATGCCGGCATGCACCCACGACGACACCACGCAGGTGGGCCGTGTGGGCAGGGCGGGGCGGGCGTGCAGCTCCTGGTGCAGGGCCAGCAGATCGCGTGGCGGAAAGGGCACGCCGTGCGAGGTGGTGCTCGGGTCGGTGGTCATGGGCGGGGCTCGGAGGTGGGAAATTGGGTCGTGCCGGTCGGTGGTCTCACAGCACCTGCGGCGCGTCGTCGCCGAACATCGCGGCCAGCCGGGCCTCGCCGTGTTCGAGCACGAAATAGCGCAACGCTTCAGCGGCGGGCGAGAGCAGCTTGGCGGCGGTGTTGACCACATGCCAGCGGCGCATCAGCGGCAGGCCTTCGACGGCCGGCGCGGCCACCAGGCCGTTGCGCCATTCCAGGCCGATGGTGTGCAGCGACACCAGCGCCACGCCCAGGCCGGCCATCACGGCCTGCTTGATGGCCTCGGTGGAGTCGATTTCCATCACCACCATGGGCTTGAGGTGGTGGGTGTCGAGGTATTCCTCCAGCGCCGCGCGGGTGCCCGAGCCGGCCTCGCGCACGATGAAGGGCTCACGCGCCAGCGCGGCGGCGGGCACGGTCTCCAGCGCGGTGAAGGGGTGCTCGGGCGCCGTGATCAGCACATGCGGGTGCATGGCGAAGGGCTCGGCGCGGTTCGGAAACTCCTTGGGCGGGCGGCCCATGATGGCCAAGTCCACCTCGTTGGCGGCCATCATCGCGGCCAGCTGCTCGCGGTTGCCCAGCTTGAGCCGCACCTCCACGGCCGGGTGCTCGCGGTGGAACTCGGCCAGCAGCGCCGGCAGGAAGTACTTGGCCGAGCTGACCATGCCCACGGTCAGCAGGCCGGTCTCGATGCGCGTGAAGCGCGCCATCGCGTCCTCGGCCTCCTTCAGCGTGGCCAGCAGGCGCCGGGCGTAGACCAGGAAGTACTCGCCCGCCGTCGACAGGACGAGCTTGCGGCTGCCGCGGTCGAACAGCGGCATGCCGACCTGGCCCTCCAACTCCTTGACCGCCATCGACACCGCCGGCGACGTGAGGTGCAGCGCCTCGGCCGCACGCTGCACGCTGCCGCTGCGGGCGACCTCGGCAAACACGCGCAACTGACGGAAGGTGATGTTCATGACCAGGGATCTAGGGTTCACCCTGATTTAAGCAAAAGCTGAAGTCAAAGGCAAGCAAGTTTGACTGGTGCTTATCCATTCCGGTTTTTAGAGTGCGTTCCAACGCACCCCCACTGCCCACCGGAGACACCCGATGAACGCACCGAACACCGCTGCCACGCTGGCGCCCGCCGCCGCCGAGGGCCAGATCACCGACCAGAAAAAGCGCTACAGCGCCGGCGTGCTGAAGTACCGCCAGATGGGCTACTGGGACGCCGACTACGCGCCCAAGGACACCGACACGCTGTGCCTGTTCCGCATCACGCCGCAGGAGGGGGTGGACCCGATCGAGGCCGCGGCGGCCGTGGCCGGTGAGAGCAGCACCGCCACCTGGACGGTGGTGTGGACCGACCGCCTGACCGCCTGCGACAGCTACCGCGCCAAGGCCTACAAGGTGGAAGCCGTGCCCGGCCGGCCCGGCGAGTACTTCGCCTGGGTGGCCTACGACATCATCCTGTTCGAAGAGGGCTCGATCGCCAACATCACGGCCAGCCTGATCGGCAACGTGTTCAGCTTCAAGCCGCTGAAGGCGGCCCGGCTGGAAGACATCCGCATGCCGGTGGCCTTGGTGAAGACCTTCCGCGGTCCGCCCACCGGCCTGGTGGTGGAGCGCGAGCGCCTGGACAAGTTCGGCCGCCCGCTGCTGGGCGCGACCACCAAGCCGAAGCTGGGGCTCTCCGGTCGCAACTACGGCCGTGTGATCTACGAAGGGCTGAAGGGTGGCCTGGACTTCATGAAGGACGACGAGAACATCAACTCGCAGCCCTTCATGCACTGGCGTGACCGCTTCCTGTACGTGATGGAAGGCGTCAACAAGGCCAGCGCCGCCACCGGTGAGGTCAAGGGCAGCTACCTGAACGTGACCGGCGCGACGATGGAAGACATCTACGAGCGCGCCGAGTTCGCCAAGGAACTGGGCAGCGTGGTGATCATGGTCGACCTGATCATCGGCTGGAGCGCGATCCAGAGCATTGCCAACTGGGCGCGCAAGAACGACATGATCGTTCACATGCACCGCGCCGGCCACGGCACCTACACGCGGCAGAAGAATCACGGCGTGAGCTTCCGCGTGATGGCCAAATGGCTGCGCCTGGCGGGCGTGGACCATCTGCACACGGGCACGGCAGTCGGCAAGCTCGAAGGCGATCCGATGACGGTGCAGGGCTACTACAACGTGTGCCGAGACAGCTACACGAAGCAGGACCTGTCCCGCGGCCTGTTCTTCGACCAGGACTGGGCGGACCTGCGCAAGGTGATGCCGGTGGCCTCGGGCGGCATCCATGCCGGCCAAATGCACCAGCTGATCGACCTGTTCGGCGACGACGTGATCCTGCAGTTCGGCGGCGGCACCATCGGCCACCCGGCGGGCATCCAGGCGGGTGCGGTGGCCAACCGTGTGGCCTTGGAGTGCATGGTGAAGGCGCGCAATGAGGGCCGTGACATTGCATCCGAAGGTCCGGAGATTCTTCAAGCCGCTGCGCGCTTCTGCACGCCGCTGAAGCAGGCGTTGGAGACGTGGAAGGACGTGTCCTTCAACTATGCGAGCACGGATACCAGCGACTTTGCGGTGACCCCTGCGGTTGCTGCTTGAGATTGCTCTTCTGCTTGCGATGACCTGCGCTTGAGCGGGCCGCCAGGGGGCTTCCCGCCGCTCATGTCCCCCGCCGAACGCCTTCGGCATTCGGCTCCTCCTTTACTTCGCTCTGGGAAGCCCCCTGCCGTCCCGCTCCGGCACCACCGTGGCATGCCCTCGGCGTGCGGGGATGGTGCTGCACAGGTGGATGGGGTGGCGTGCGGAGCGAAGTAAAGGGGGAGCCGCCGGCCTATGGCCGGCGGCAGAGGACATGAGCGGAGTACGCCACCCCAGCCGCCTGTGACTCGTGCAGACATCAGCAAGCAATAACGAATTCCTGAACAGGAGAACCCAACCATGATGACCAACCCCACCGGCCGCCTCACCCAGGGCCAGTTCAGCTTCCTGCCCGATCTCACGAACGAAGAGATCGCGGCCCAGATCCAGTACGGCCTGAACAAGGGCTACGCCTGGAGCGTGGAATACACCGACGACCCGCATCCCCGCAACACGTACTGGGAGATGTACGGCATGCCCATGTTCGACCTGCAGGACGCCGCCGGTGTGCTGCAGGAGATGAACGCGTGCCGCGCCGCGTTTCCGCGCCACTACATCCGCCTGATGGCCTTCGATTCGACCCGCGGCGTCGAGTCGATCACGATGAGCTTCATCGTCAACCGCCCGGCGGTGGAGCCCGGCTTCGGCCTGGCGCGCCAGGAAGTGGCCGGCCGCACGATGCGCACCACCGTGCACTCGTACGCCACCGACCGCCCCGAGGCCGAGCGCTACACCGGCGTCTGAGCGTCCACATCACGGCTGCATCGAGGCGACGAGCACCATGGGCGCACCGCTGTATTCCATCCCAGGCACCACCGTGCCTGCGGCCACGACTCCGGCGCCGGCCGATGCGCCTGCTGTCGCGCCAGCCCCCCGCACCGTGGCCGAGGTCATGGCCGGCAGCCAGGTGCAGGCCGTGCTGGATGAACTGGACACCGAGCTCGTCGGCCTGGCGCCGGTCAAGGCCCGCATCCGCGACATCGCCGCGCTGCTGGTGATCGACCGGCTGCGGCTGGGACAGGGCTTGACGACGACCTCGCCCACGCTGCACATGGCCTTCACCGGCCGCCCCGGCACCGGCAAGACCACCGTGGCGCTGCGCATGGCCACGCTGCTGCACCGCCTGGGCTATGTGCGGCGCGACCACCTGGTGGCCGTGACCCGTGACGATCTGGTGGGCAGCTACATCGGCCACACCGGGCCCAAGACCCGCGAGGTGCTGAAAAAGGCCATGGGCGGCGTGCTGTTCATCGACGAGGCCTACACGCTGTATCGCCCCGAGAACGAGCGCGACTACGGCCAGGAGGCCATCGAGATCCTGTTGCAGACCATGGAGAACCAGCGCGACGACCTGGTGGTGATCCTGGCCGGCTACGGCAACCGCATGGACACCTTCTTCCACAGCAACCCCGGCCTGCGCTCGCGCATCGCGCACCACCTCGACTTTCCGGACTACAGCCCGCCTGAGCTGCTGCAGATCGCGCTGCGCCTGCTGCACGGCCAGCACTACCGCTTCGATGCGGCGGCCGAGGGCGCGTTCGCCGAGTACATCGCGCGCCGCATCACGCAGCCGCACTTTGCCAATGCGCGCAGCGTGCGCAACGCGCTCGACCGCGCGCGGCTGCGCCAGGCCTCGCGCCTGTTCGCCGATGCCGAGCGCGTGCTCGACCGCGATGCACTGACCACGATCACCGCCGACGACATCCGCGCCAGCCGGGTGTTCGCCGCATCCACCTGACACCCCCCTGAAGTTCCAAGGATTTCCCATGCACCTCGGACGCACCACGCTGTCGAAGTTTTTGATCCAGCAGTTGCACGACATGCCCGATGCCAGCGACCTGGGCGCGCTGCTGGTCGATGTGGCCGCCGCCGTCAAGGCCATTGCCGCGATGACCGCCAAGGGCGCGCTCGGCGCCTACTTGGGCGCCATCGACAACGAGAACGTGCAGGGCGAGCAGCAGAAGAAGCTCGACGTGCTGGCCGACGAGGCCATCGTACGCAGCTGCGAGTGGGGCGGCCTGCTGGCCGGCCTGGCCAGCGAGGAGCACGAGCACCCGCTGCCCATCCCCGCGGAGTTCTCGCGCGGCCGCTACCTGCTGGTCTACGACCCGCTGGACGGCTCGTCGAACACCGACGTCAACGCCTCGGTGGGCAGCATCTTCTCGGTGCTGCGCCACGACGGCGAGGCCGCGCCCGCCGAGGCCGACTACCTGCAGCCCGGCAGCCGCCAGGTGGCCGCGGGCTATGCCATCTACGGCCCGGCCACGATGCTGGTGCTGACCGTGGGCCGCGGCACGCACGGCTTCACGCTGGACCGCGAGATCGGCAACTTCATCCTCACGCATCCGGATCTGACCATCCCCGAGGACAGCAGCGAGTTCGCGATCAACACCAGCAACGCGCGCTTCTGGGAGCCGCCGGTGGCGCGCTACATCGCCGAATGCCAGGCCGGCCGCGCGGGCGAGCGCGGGCGCGACTTCAACACCCGCTGGATCGCCTGCATGGTGGCCGACACCCACCGCATCCTGATGCGCGGCGGCGTCTACCTCTACCCGCGCGACACCAAGGATCCGACGAAGGCCGGCCGCCTGCGCCTGATGTACGAGGCCAACCCGATGGCCTGGCTGGTGGAGCAGGCCGGCGGCAGCGCCAGCACCGGCCGCGCCCGCATCATGGATCTGGCCCCCGACGGCCTGCACCAGCGCGTGCCGCTGATCCTGGGCTCGCGCCACGAGGTCGAGCGCATCGAGCGCTACCACGCCGAGCACGACCGCGGCACCGACCAGCCCTTCGAGTCACCGCTGTTCAACGAGCGCTCGCTGTACCGGGCGCAGCAGCCGGCCTGAGCCCCTTCATCAAATCAGGAGCAAACATGTCTCAGAGGCACCCGATCATCGCGATCACCGGCAGCAGCGGCGCAGGCACCACCACGGTGATGAAGAGCTTCGCCCACATCTTCCGCCGCGAGGGCATCCAGGCCCAGGTGGTCGAGGGCGATTCCTTCCACCGCTTTGACCGCCAGGCCATGCGCGAGCGTGTGCGCGCGGCCGATGCCGGCGAGGGCCCGCGCATCAGCCACTTCGGCCCCGAAAGCAACCTGCTGGCCGAGCTGGACGCCACGTTCGCGCGTTACGGTGAGACCGGCGGCGGCCAGGTGCGCAAGTACATCCACGATGCCGACGAGGCCAAGGCGCTGGGCGGCGAGCCCGGCACCTTCACGCCCTGGGTGGACATGGCGCCGGGCAGCGACCTGCTGTTCTACGAGGGCCTGCACGGTGGCTACGTGGGCCAGGGCGAGCATGCCGGCGTGGACGTGGCGCGCCATGTGGATCTGCTGGTTGGCGTGGTGCCCATCATCAATCTGGAGTGGATCCAGAAGCTGCACCGCGACCAGACGCTGCGCGGCTACAGCCAGGAGGCGGTGGTGGACACCATCCTGCGCCGCATGCCCGATTACGTGAACCACCTGTGCCCGCAGTTCAGCCGCACGCATGTCAACTTCCAGCGCGTGCCCACGGTGGACACCAGCAATCCGTTCATCGCCAAGGACATCCCCACGGCCGATGAGTCGATGGTGGTGATCCGCTTCGCCAAGCCGCGCGGCATCGACTTCCCGTACCTGATGTCGATGCTGCACGGCTCGTGGATGACGCGGCCCAACTCCATCGTGGTGCCGGGCGGCAAGATGGGCCTGGCCATGCAGCTGATCTTCACGCCGATGATCCTGCGGCTGATGGATCTCAAGCGCAAGGCGCAGTGAACGCGCCGCCCGGACACCGAGGAGACCCATCATGAACGCCCCCGAACACCTGCCGGCCGCCACGGGCGCCGACATCCCGCAGCTGCGCCGCATGGCCAATGCGCTGCGCGTGCTGGCCGCCGATGCCGTGCAGCAGGCCAACAGCGGCCACCCCGGCGCACCGCTGGGCATGGCCGATTTCGCCACCGTGCTGTGGCACCGCCACCTGAAGCACGACCCGGCCGATCCGCGCTGGCCCGACCGCGACCGCTTCGTCCTCAGCAACGGCCATGCGTCGATGCTGCTCTACGGCCTGCTGCACCTGACGGGCTATGACCTGCCCATCGAGGAGCTCCAGCGCTTCCGCCAGCTGGGCAGCCGCACGCCCGGCCATCCCGAGGTGGGCCACACGCCCGGCGTCGAGACCACCACCGGCCCGCTGGGTCAGGGCCTGGCCAATGCCGTGGGCATGGCGCTGGCCGAGAGCCTGCTGGCGGCCGAGTTCAACCGCGACGGCTTCGCCATCGTCGACCACCTGACCTGGGTGGCGCTGGGCGATGGCTGCCTGATGGAAGGCATCAGCCAGGAGGCCCTCTCGCTGGCCGGCACGCTGGGCTTGGGCAAGCTGATCGCGCTGTACGACGACAACGGCATCAGCATCGACGGCCAGGTGGGCGAGTGGTTCGCCGACGACACGCCGGCGCGCTTTCGCGCCTGCGGCTGGGACGTCATCGGTCCGCTGGACGGGCATGACCTGGCCGCGCTGGATGCCGCCATCGGCCACGCCGCGGCGCAGGCGCGCCGGCCCGGTGCCAAGCCCACACTGATCGTCTGCCGCACCACCATCGGCAAGGGTGCCATCGGCCACGAGGGCACGGCGGATGTGCACGGTGCGCCGCTGGGCGCGGCCGGCATCGCCGCGCTGCGGGCGGCGCTGGACTGGACCGCCGCACCCTTCGAGGTGCCTGCGGCCCTGCGCCAGGCCTGGGATGCGCGCGACACCGGTGGCCAGCGCCATGCGCAATGGCAGGCGCTTTTCGCGGCCTATGCCGATGCCCACCCGACACTGGCGGCCGAGTTCCGCCGCCGCCAGCAGGGCGCGCTGCCCCTGGACTACGAGCACCATGCCGCCGCCGCCGTGCAGGCGCTGGCCGAGGCCAATGCCAAGCCCATCGCCACGCGCCGCGCCTCGCAGCTGGCACTCGACGCACTGGCGCCCGGCCTGCCCGAACTGCTGGGCGGATCGGCCGACCTGACCGGCAGCAACCTCACCGACTTCAAGGGCCACCGCAAGGCCGGCCCCGGCCGCGCCGGCAACTACCTCAGCTGGGGCGTGCGCGAGTTCGGCATGGCCGCGGCGCTGAACGGCATGGCGCTGCACGGCGGCTTCATCCCGTACGGCGGCACCTTCCTGACCTTCAGCGACTACAGCCGCAACGCCATCCGCATGGCCGCGCTGATGGGCCAGCGCGTGGTGCAGGTGTTCACGCACGACTCCATCGGCGTCGGCGAGGACGGCCCCACGCACCAGCCCATCGAGCACATCGCCTCGCTGCGCCTGATCCCCGGCCTGGATGTGTGGCGCCCGGCCGATGGCGTGGAGACCGCCGTGGCCTGGACCGAGGCGCTGGCCCGCGGTGACGGCCCCAGCGCGCTGATCCTGTCGCGACAGGCGCTGCCGCAGGCCGCCACGCCGGCCCAGCGCGCCGACATCGCCCGCGGCGGCTATGTGCTGCGCGACGCGCCGGCCGGACAGCGACCGAAGGCGGTGATCCTGGCCACCGGCAGCGAGGTGGCCCTGGCCCTCGAAGCCCAGCGCCGCCTGATGGACGAGGAGGGCCTGGCCGTGCGCGTGGTGTCCATGCCCTGCACGCAGCGCTTCGACGCCCAGGGCGAGGGCTGGTGCGACACCGTGCTGCCGCCCACGCTGCCGGTGGTGGCGGTGGAGGCCGGCCACCCCGACGGCTGGCGCCGCTACACCGGCCGCGCCGGTGCGGTGCTGGGCATCGCCAGCTTCGGCGCCTCGGCGCCCGGGCCGCAGCTGATGGCGCACTTCGGCTTCACGGCAGAACGCGTGATGGCGGCCGTGCGCCAGCGCGTGGCCATTGCCGAGCGGGTCGCCGCATGAAGGTCATCCTGTTTGATCTCGACGGCACGCTGATCGACACCGCGCCCGAGCTCGGCGATGCGCTGAACCTCACGCTGCGCCGTGCCGATCTGCCGCCGGTGGATGCCGACCTGGTGCGTGGCTGGATCGGTGATGGCGCGCGGGCGCTGCTGGCCAAGGCGCTCAGCCATGCCGGCGCGCCACCAGCCAAGGCGCTGAGCGCATGGAACGAGTTCGCCTGGGACTATGCCGACCGCTGCGGCACCAACAGCCGCGTGTTCGACGGCGTGCGTCCGCTGCTGGCGCGGCTGCGCGCCCAAGGCTTTCGCCTAGCGGTGCTGACCAACAAGGAGGCCGGCTTCGCGCACCGTCTGCTGGCGCGGCATGACCTGGCCGAGGCCTTCGACCTGGTGGTGGCAGGCGACACGCTCAACGTCAAGAAGCCGCACCCCGGCGTGGTGCAGCACGCGCTCACGGCCTTGCAGGCCGAACCGCACGAGGCCTTGCTGGTGGGCGATTCGCTGACCGACCTGCGCACCGCGCGCGCCGCCGGCATCGGCGTGTGGCTGGTGCGCCATGGCTACCCGCAGGCCGAGCTGCCCGCCACCGGCCCCGACGCGCCCGACGGCTTCATCGCGCACTTCGACGACTTCCATCCCCAGGCCGCGCCACGCATGGCCATCGCCTGATCCCTTTCTCATTCTCCTTCGAGCAGTTCCATGACTCTTCGCATCGGCATCAACGGCTTCGGCCGCATCGGGCGCATGGTGTTCCGCGCCGCCATCGCCAACTTCTCGGACATCCAGGTGGTCGGCATCAACGACCTGCTGGAGCCCGACTACCTGGCCTACATGCTGACCTACGACAGCGTGCACGGCCGCTTCAAGGGCGAGGTCTCGGTCGACGGCAGCAACCTGATCGTCAACGGCCAGAAGATCCGCCTGACCGCGGTGAAGAACCCGGCCGAGCTGGCCTGGGGCGACGTGGGCGCCGACCTCGTGGTCGAGTCCACCGGCCTGTTCCTGACCAAGGAAACCGCCGAAGCCCACCTGAAGGCCGGCGCCAAGAAGGTCATCATGTCGGCCCCCAGCAAGGACGACACGCCGATGTTCGTCTACGGCGTCAACGACAAGACCTACGCCGGCCAGACCATCATCAGCAACGCCAGCTGCACCACCAACTGCCTGGCCCCGGTGGCCAAGGTGCTGAACGACAGCTTCGGCATCCGGCGCGGCCTGATGACCACCGTGCACGCCGCCACCGCCACGCAGAAGACCGTGGACGGCCCCAGCAACAAGGACTGGCGCGGTGGCCGCGGCATTCTGGAGAACATCATCCCCAGCAGCACCGGCGCCGCCAAGGCCGTGGGCGTGGTGATCCCCGAGCTGAACAAGAAGCTGACCGGCATGGCCTTCCGCGTGCCCACCAGCGACGTGTCGGTGGTCGACCTGACCGTCGAGCTGGACCAGGAAGCCAGCTATGCCGAGATCTGCGCGGCCATGAAGGCGGCCAGTCAAGGCGCGATGAAGGGCGTGCTGGGCTACACCGAGGACAAGGTGGTGGCCACCGACTTCCGCGGCGAGAGCTGCACCTCGGTGTTCGACGCCGAAGCCGGCATCGCGCTCGACAAGACTTTCGTGAAGGTGGTGTCCTGGTACGACAACGAGTGGGGCTACTCGAACAAGGTGCTGGAGATGGCGCGCGTGATCGGCGCCGACCTGGGCACCACCAACAGCGGAGCCGAGCGATGAAGCTGCTGCACCTGGCCGATGTGCTGGCCTCGGGCTT
Source organism: Pseudaquabacterium inlustre (assembly GCF_038066595.1). Classification (NCBI taxonomy): domain Bacteria; kingdom Pseudomonadati; phylum Pseudomonadota; class Betaproteobacteria; order Burkholderiales; family Sphaerotilaceae; genus Pseudaquabacterium; species Pseudaquabacterium inlustre. Next base: position 247,122 of record NZ_JBBUTH010000001.1, on the reverse strand, counting down.
TGCCAGCGGCAAGCGCGTGTTCATCCGCGCTGACCTGAACGTGCCGCAGGATGCCCAGGGCCGCATCACCGAGGACACCCGCATCCGCGCCGCGGTGCCCGGCATCCAGATGGCGCTGAAGGCCGGCGCCGCGGTGATGGTCACCAGCCACCTGGGCCGGCCCACCGAGGGCCAACTGCGGCCCGAGGACTCGCTGGCGCCCGTGGCGCAGCGCCTGGGTGAACTGCTGGGCTGCGAGGTACCGCTGCTGACGAACTGGCTGGATGGCGTGGCCGTGCAACCCGGCCAGCTGGTGATGCTGGAGAACTGCCGCGTCAACCCCGGCGAGAAGAAGAACGACGAGGCGCTGGCCCGCCGCATGGCCGCGCTGTGCGACCTGTATGTCAACGACGCCTTCGGCACGGCGCACCGCGCCGAGGCCAGCACGCACGGCATTGCGCGCTTTGCACCCATCGCCTGCGCCGGACCGCTGCTGGCGGCCGAGGTGGAGGGCATCACGCGGGCGCTGCAGGCACCGAAGCGCCCGCTGGTGGCCATCGTGGCCGGCAGCAAGGTGAGCACCAAGCTCAGCATCCTGCGCAACCTGGCCGAAAAGGTCGATGGCCTGATCGTCGGTGGCGGCATCGCCAACACCTTCATGCTGGCCGCCGGCCTACCCATCGGCAAGAGCCTGGCCGAGCCGGAGCTGCTGGACGAGGCGCGTGCGGTGATGGCGGCCATGAAGGCCCGCGGCGCCGAGGTGCCCATTCCCGAGGATGTGGTCTGCGCCAAGACCTTCGCTGCCGACGCGGTGGCCACGATCAAGCCCGCCGCCGAGGTGGCCGACGATGACCTGATCCTCGACATCGGCCCGCGCACCGCGGCCCGCCTGGCCGAGCGCCTGCAGGCCGCCGGCACCATCGTCTGGAACGGCCCCGTCGGCGTGTTCGAGTTCGAGGCCTTCAGCCAGGGCACGGCCACCATCGCCCGCGCCATCGCCGCCAGCCCGGCCTACAGCCTGGCCGGTGGCGGCGACACGCTGGCGGCCATCGCCCAGTACGGCATCGCCGGCCAGGTGGACACCATCTCCACCGGCGGCGGCGCCTTCCTCGAACTGCTCGAAGGCAAGACGCTGCCGGCCCTGGTCGTGCTCAGCGAGCGTGCCTCCCACTGACATCGCCATTCATCAAGGAGACCTGCCATGCCCCTGATCTCGCTGCGCCAATTGCTCGACCACGCCGCCGAGCACGACTACGGTGTGCCCGCCTTCAACGTCAACAACATGGAGCAGATCCAGGCCATCCTGCAGGCGGCCGAGGCCTGCGGTGCGCCGGTGATCCTGCAGGCCAGTGCCGGTGCGCGCAAATACGCCGGCGAGCCCTTCCTGCGCAAGATGGTCGAGGCGGTGCTGGAGCAGTACCCGCAGCTGCCGGTGTGCCTGCACCAGGACCACGGTGCCTCGCCGGCCGTGTGCCAGCAGGCCATCCGCTCGGGCTTTTCCAGCGTGATGATGGACGGCAGCCTGCTGGAAGACCAGAAGACGCCTGCCAGCTACGACCACAACCTGGCCGTCACCGCCCGCGTGGTGGAAATGAGCCACGCGGTGGGCGTCAGCGTCGAGGGTGAACTGGGCTGCCTGGGCAGCCTGGAGACCGGCCAGGCCGGCGAGGAAGACGGCGTGGGCGCCGAAGGCACGCTCGATCACAGCCAACTGCTGACCGACCCCGACCAGGCCGCCGATTTCGTGGCCGCCACCGGCGTCGATGCGCTGGCGATCGCGATCGGCACCAGCCACGGCGCCTACAAGTTCACCCGCCAGCCTACTGGCGACATCCTGGCCATCGAGCGCATCGCGGCCATCCATGCCGCCATCCCGAACACCCACCTGGTGATGCACGGCAGCTCCAGCGTGCCGCAGGAGTGGCTGGCCACCATCCGCCGCTTCGGGGGCGACATCCGCGAGACCTACGGCGTGCCGGTGGAGGAGATCGTGCGCGGCATCCGCTCGGGCGTGCGCAAGGTCAACATCGACACCGACATCCGCCTGGCCATGACCGGCGCGATGCGCCAGCTGATGGCCGAGAAGCCGGAGGAGTTCGACCCGCGCGCCTTCTTCAAGGCCGCCACCGCGGCGGCGCGCGGCATCTGCATGGCGCGTTTCGAGGCCTTTGGCTGCGCCGGCCAGGCCAGCCGCATCCAGGTGCTGCCGCTGGCGGCCATGGCGCAGCGCTACGACGGCGAGCGCGCGGCGCTGAAGCAGGCGGCCTGATGCGCACGCCGCCCGACGCACGCCAGCCCACCGTCATCGCGCCTAGCCTGCTGTCGGCCGACTTCGCCCGCCTGGGCGAGGCCGTCTCGGGCGTGCTGGCCGCCGGGGCCGACTGGATCCATGTGGACGTGATGGACAACCACTACGTGCCCAACCTCACCCTCGGACCCATGGTGTGCGAGGCGATCAAGCCCCATGCCGGCCAGGCCATGCTGGATGTGCACCTGATGGTCGAGCCGGTGGATGCGCTGATCCCGATGTTCGCCCAGGCCGGCGCCGGCCTGATCAGCGTGCACCCCGAGGCCACGCGCCACCTGCACCGCACGCTGGCGCTGATCCGCGACTGCGGTTGCCAGGCCGGCCTGGTGTTCAACCCGGCCACGCCGCTGGCCTGGCTGGACGACGTGATGGACCAGCTGGACCTGGTGATGCTGATGAGCGTGAACCCCGGTTTCGGGGGCCAGCGCTTCATCCCATCCACCTTGCCCAAGCTGCGGCAGGTGCGGGCGCGGCTGGATGCGTATGCCGCCACCAGCGGCCGTGCGCTGCGGCTGGAGGTGGACGGCGGCGTCAAGCCCGGCAACATCGGCGCCATCGCCGCGGCCGGCGCCGACACCTTCGTGGCCGGCTCGGCGGTGTTCGGCAGCGCCGATTGGTCGGCCAGCATCGCGTCGCTGCGGGCTGGGGCCGTGGCGGCGCTCGGCGCAACAGGCGGGGCTTAGGCGGCCTGCTCGGGCGATTGCCGCAGGCGGGCGGCCGGTAGGCTCTGTCTGCTGCTTTCTGGCAGCCGGCCTGAAGTCCTGGGGCAAGGCTGCCGGCATTTCGTTTGCCGGCCGTGCCGTCCTGCCTGTGCGGGCGCGCGGCTCCTCTGTCCGCTAGAAGACCGCTGCCCCATGGACCATCTCCGAAACTTGCGCATTGGCGCCCGCCTGGGCCTCGCATTCGCCAGCGTGCTGGTGCTCACCGTGCTGCTGGGCGTGTTCGCCACGCTGCAGCTGGCGCGGGTCAACCAGACCTCCACCGACATCGAGCTGAACTGGCTGCCCAGCGTGCGCGGCACCGCGGCCATGGCCATGTTCGTGTCGGACCTGCGGGTGGGCGAGCTGCAGCACATCCTGTCCACCGACGACAAGGCGATGGCCGGCTGGGAAGCCCAGATGACCGGCCTGCTGCAGAAGCTGGAGAAGGAGCGCTCGGCCTACGAGAAGCTGATCTCCAGCCCCGAGGAGCGCCAGCTCTACGACCGTTTCAAGGGCCTGTGGACGGCCTACCTGGCCGAGCATGACAAGGTGCTGGCCCTGTCGCGCCAGAACCGCAACGAGGAGGCCACCACGCTGATCCGGGGCGAGTCGCAGAAGCGCTTCGAGGAACTCGACGCCGTGCTCGACCAGCTGATCGCGTTGAATGCCAAGGGCGCCGACGATGCCAGTCGCCAGGGCGACGTGCTGTATGCCAATGCGCGCCTGTGGGTGATGGCCGGCCTGGTGCTGGCGGTGGGCCTGGGTGGCGGCCTGGCCTGGTGGGTGACGGGCTCGCTGACCGGCCCGATCGCGCGTGCGGTGACCGTGGCCCGCACCGTGGCCGCGGGCGACCTCAGCGCCCACATCGACGTGCAGGGCCGTGACGAGCTGGCCGAGCTGCTGTCGGCGCTCAAGAGCATGAACGACAGCCTGGTGGACATCGTCAGCCAGGTGCGCCTGAGCAGCGATTCGATCGCCACCGGCTCCTCGCAGATCGCCAGCGGCAATGCCGACCTGAGCCAGCGCACCGAGGAACAGGCCTCCAACCTGGAGCAGACCGCGGCGTCGATGGAGCAGATGACGGCCAACGTGCGACAGAGCGCCGACACCGCCAGCACCGCCACGCAGCTGGCCCAGTCGGCCAGCCAGGCCGCCGGCCGCGGCGGTGAGGTGGTGGGCCGCGTGGTGACCACGATGGACGAAATCAGCGCCAGCTCGCGCCGCATCGCCGACATCATCGGCACCATCGACGGCATCGCCTTCCAGACCAACATCCTGGCGCTGAACGCGGCGGTGGAAGCTGCGCGCGCGGGCGAGCAGGGCCGCGGCTTCGCGGTGGTGGCCGGCGAGGTGCGCACGCTGGCGCAGCGCAGCGCCGACGCGGCACGCGAGATCAAGGGCCTGATCCACCAGAGCGTGGAGAAGGTATCGGCCGGTGCGCAGCTGGTGTCCGAGGCCGGCGCCAGCATCGGCGACGTGGTGCACCAGGTGCAGCGCGTGGCCGACATGATCACCGAGATCGGCGCCGCCACGCAGGAGCAGTCGCAGGGCATGGGCCAGGTCAACGAGGCCGTGACCCAGCTCGACCAGGTGACGCAGCAGAACGCCGCGCTGGTGGAGCAGAGCGCCGCCGCCGCCGAGAGCCTGAAGCAGCAGGCCGGCAAGCTGGCCGCGCTGGTGGGCACCTTCCGCCTGGCGTCGGCGCGCGGTCTGCCGGCTGCGGTGGAGGTGCTGCCCGCCGCCACGCGCCGGCCCATGCCGTCGGCGGCGCCGGCGGTGCGCCCGCAGGCCGCGGTGCGTGCCGCACCGGCGCCCGCGCCCGCGCCCGCGCTTGCCCTGGCCGCGCCGTCGGCCAGCAAGGCCGAGGCCGACTGGGAAACCTTCTGACCCGCTGCGGCCCCGGCCCGGCGCCCCTGTGCAGGGCTGCACGGGGGTATCAGCCGGGTGACTGGCCGGGTGACTGGCGGGGTGAACCGGCGCACTTCCGGCTCAAGTTGTGGCGCCAGCTGCCGATGAGAGGCGATCCTCCCCGAGAAACGCAGCATGACCGCGCCCACCGACCTGCCGCACGACCCCCTCGACGTGGCCCCCGGTGGCGCGGCGCCGGACAACCGCCGCAACCTCTACCGCGTGCTGCATGTGCAGCCCGAGGCGCCCGCGGCCGTGATCCAGGCCAGCTACCGCACGCTGATGCAGCGCCTGCGGCTGCACCCCGACCTGGGCGGCAGCCATGCCGAGGCGGCGCTGGTGAATGCCGCCTGGCAGGTGCTGGGCGACCCCGAGCGACGCGCTGAGTACGACCGCGAGCTGCGCCGGCAGACCGAGGCCGCGCGCGGCCTGGCGCCGCTGGCGCCCGAGCCGGCACTGGCCGGCCGGCCGTGCCCGCTGTGCGCGCTGCCGGGCCCGCACCATCCGCGGCCCGACAGCCGCTGCACGCGCTGCCACGCGCCGCTGGCCGCGCTGCCGGTGCCCGGTAGCCAGGCGCACGAGCTGCTGGGCCGGCGCGGCGCGGTGCGGCGCGACAAGCACCATGTGGCCAGCCTGCAGGTTGGCTGGCCCGGCCAGCCGGTGCCGGTGCGCTGGCGCGACCTGTCGCTGACCGGGTTGAGCCTGTACACCCCGGCGGCCCTGCAGCCGGGCCAGCGCGTGCACCTGATCGACGGCGCGCTGGAGGCGGTGGCCGAGGTGGTGGACAGCCACCGCGCCCAGGGCCCCTGGCACCTGATGCACGGCCGCCTGATCAGTGCGATGCTGCTGCAGCCCACCGGCGTGTTCGTGTCGGCGCGGGCCTGAGCGGGGTGGCCGCCTGGGCGGGCGGCTGTGGCATGATGCCGCCCCTTTGCCGAACCGCCGCAAGCGCACCATGGACCTGAAGCTGCCGATCACCATCCACGACGAACTCGCCGACGAGGTGATCGAATCCAAGGGCATGCTCGACCTGGCCAGCGGCGAGATCACCCAGGTCAAGTACGTCGACTTCGACATCGAGGAAGAGGGCTTCCCCGCCGAGAGCGAGGACTACGACTTCACCTGCGGCACGCTGTCCAACGGCAGCAAGGAAGTCGAGTTCCGCATCGAGGTCGACGTGGTCGGCCGCACCTACTCGATCACCCCCAGCGAACTGCTGGAGCTCAAGGGCCGCGCCGCCAAGCTGTTCTCGGCGCCCCCGGGCGGCCACCCGGTCGACGAGCCGGCGCGCAAGCCGGCGGCCAAGAAGCGCAGCCCGCGCTGACCCGGGGCTGAACCGGCGCGCCGGCCTGCCGCCGCGCCGTCAGTTCTTGTTGTGCATGCCGTGGTGATCGTGGCCGGCGCCCGAGGCGGCGCCCATGCCACCCATCGCGCGCACCGCGGCCTTCACGGGCACGGTTTCCTTCTTGCCGTCCTTGCCTTCGACCACCAGCGAGAGCTCGACGGTGTCGCCGGCCTTCAGCGGCGCCTTCAGGTCCATCAGCATCACGTGGTAGCCGCCCGGCTTCAGCGCCACCGGCTTGCCGGCGGGCAGGGGCAGCCCTTCAGTCAGCGCGCGCATCTTCATGGTGTTGCCGTCCATGGCCATCTCGTGGATCTCGACCACACCGGCGGCCGGCGAACTGGCCGACAGCAGCTTGCCGCCGCGGGCCGAGGTGATCTGCATGAAGGCCCCGGTGGCCTTCTGCTGGGCCACCACGCCACGCACCCAGGCGTCCTGCACGGTGGTCTGGGCGGAAGCGGACAGGCCGGCCAGGGCCAAGGCGGCCAGTGTGGCGGCCGGGCGCAGCCAGTGGGCATGGAACAGGAACATGGTCGATCTCCAGGCAGGGTGCCAGACAGTTGGGAACGCGCCGGCCGGTGCCGGCAGGCCGCCAGCATACGTGGCGCCGGCCCCTGTCCCGGTGGCGCGTGATCCGGGGGAGCGCGTCGCCGGCGGCCGGCGGCGGCTGTAACGCCGCCTTACACTGAAGCATTGCCAGCGCCGTGTGGCGGCGCTGCCCCCTCGAAGTCTCGATGCCATGGATGCGATCCGTCCCCACCTCGACCTGATCTACAGCTACGCGGCGATGTTCGTCGCCTACCTGATCGGCTCGCTGTCGTTCGCGGTGATCGTCAGCAAGCTGATGCGCCTGCCCGACCCGCGCACCTACGGCTCCAACAACCCGGGCGCCACCAATGTGCTGCGCTCGGGCAGCAAGAAAGCCGCCGCGCTGACCCTGCTGCTGGACGCGCTGAAGGGCTACGTGCCCACGGCGCTGGTGTCGTACTACGCCGCCGATTTCGGCCTGGTGGACGCCACCATCGCCTTCGTCGGCGTGGCCGCGTTTCTGGGCCACCTGTACCCGGTGTTCTTCAAGTTCAAGGGCGGCAAGGGCGTGGCCACCGCGCTGGGCGTGCTGCTGGCGTATGAGCCGATGCTGGGCGTGGCCACGCTGATCGTCTGGGTGCTGGTGGCGGCGATGTTCCGCTACTCGTCGCTGGCGGCCATCATCGCCTCGGTGTTCGCCCCGTTCTTCACGCTGATGTTCTTCGACCGCCCGGTCGTGGCGCTGGCCGTCACGATCATGAGCCTGATGCTGATCTGGCGGCACTGGCGCAACATCATGAACCTGGTCGCCGGCAAGGAATCGAAGCTGGGCGCCAAGCCCGACGAGTCCGGCCGGGGCCGTCGCCGGCACCGCCGCCATCGCCTGCATGTCGAGGCACCCGACACCCGCGCGCCGGGCGCCCAAGCCTCCTCTTCGTCTTCATCTTCTTCATCCAAAGGAAACTGATCCATGGTCCAGCGTTTCGATGTCGGTGCCCGCATGTCCGAGATGGCCGTGCACAACGGGGTGTGCTACCTGGCCGGCCAGGTGGCCGTGGGCGCCGCCCCCACCATCGAGGAGCAGACCCGCGAGGTGCTGGCTGCCATCGACGCGCTGCTGGCCCGCGCCGGCAGCGACAAGACCAAGATCCTGCGCGCGCAGATCTTCCTGGCCGACCTGGCCGACTTCGCCGGCATGAACAGCGTGTGGGAAGCCTGGGTGGTGCCCGGCCACACGCCGCCGCGCGCCACCGTGCAGGCCGCGCTGGCCAAGCCCGAGTGGAAGGTCGAGATCGTCGTCACCGCGGCGCTCTGACCGCACGCGGCCGGCGCCGTCCTCGCCGAGTCTGAGCGCATGGCCGAACCCACCGCCCCCGGCACCCCGCCCGCCGGCTCACGCCGCTCGCTGTGGGTGGCAGCGGCACTGGTGCTGGGCACCTCGGCGGCCCTGTCCTGGTGGCAGCAGCACCGCGACGGCGCGCTGGGCCGCGAACTGGCGGCCGTGGCCCGGCCGGGCGACATCCGCATGCTGTCGTCCGTGACCTGCCACTACTGCACCCAGGCCCGCCTGTGGCTGCAGGCGCAGCAGGTGCCGTTCACCGAATGCTTCATCGAGCGCGACGCGGCCTGCGACGCGCAGTTCCGCGCGCTGATGCAGCCGGGCACGCCGGTGCTGCTGGTGCGCGGCCAGGTGCAGCTGGGCTTCAGCCCGCAGCAGTTGCGCGACCGGCTGGCCCAGCCGGGTTGACCGGGCCGGGTGCGCCAGGTCAGTCGACCGACAGGCCCAGACGGGCCAGATCACCGCGGCCGGCGCGCACCACCACCGGCTCGTCGCCGGTGAGGTCGATCACCGAGGTGGGCGCGCGCTGGCAGGCGCCGGCATCCACCACGGCCTGGATGCGCTTCTCGAACTGTTCGCGGATCTCCTCGGGATCGTTCAGCGGCTCGGTCTCGCCCGGCGGGATCAGCGTGGTGGCCAGCAGCGGCTGGCCCAGCTCGGCCAGCAGGGCCTGGGTGACCGCATGGTCGGGCACGCGCAGGCCGATGGTGCGGCGCGACGGGTGCGACAGCCGCCGCGGCACCTCCTTGGTGGCTTCGAGGATGAAGGTGTAGGGCCCCGGCGTGGCCAGCTTCAGCAGCCGGTACTGCTTGTTGTCGACGCGGGCGTAGCTGGCCAGCTCCGACAGGTCGCGGCACAGCAGCGTGAGGTGGTGCTTGTCGTCGACACCGCGGATGCGCCGCAGCGACTCGGCCGCGGCCTTGTCATCCAGGTGGCACACCAGCGCGTAGCTGGAGTCGGTGGGCACGGCCGCTACGCCGCCGGCGTGCAGGATCTGCGCGGCCTGGCGCAGCAGGCGGGCCTGCGGGTTCTCGGGGTGGACTTCGAAGTACTGCGACATGCGCGGGGCCGGTGATGTGCCCTCACACTGTACGCCCGTGCCGCCGGTCGCCGGGCCAGCGCCGAACCCTCAGGCGCGGGTACGGTTCACCCGGTGCGCCAGCGCCATCCACACCGGCGTCAGCGTGCCCGGCAGGTCGGGCAGGGCGCCCAGGTCGGTGCGGCTTTCCTCGGGCGAATGGAAGTCGCTGCCGCGCGAGGCGGCCAGGCCGAACTCGCGCGCCATGTCGGTGTACTTCAGCGTGTCGGCCTGGCCGTGGCTGCCGGTCAGCACCTCGACGCCGCGCCCGCCATGGGTGTGGAACTCGCTGAACAGCGCGTACTCGGCGCTCGGGCTGAAGGGGTAGCGGCCCGGGTGGGCGATGACCGCCATGCCGCCGGCAGCGGTGATCCAGCGCACCGCGTCGCCCAGCCCGGCCCACTGGTGCGGCACATAGCCGGGCTTGCCGGGCTTCAGGTAGTTGCGGAACACCATGCCCATGTCGCTGCACACGCCGGTCTCGATCAGCCAGCGTGCGAAGTGCGTGCGGGCGATCAGGTCGGGGTTGCCGGTGTAGGCCAGCGCGCCTTCGAAGGCGCCCGGGTGCCCGGCGCGGGCCAGCCCCTCGGCCATGGCGCGGGCGCGCTCGATGCGGCCGCCGCGGGTGCGCGCCACGCCGGCGGCCAGGTCGGGGTGGTCGGCGTCGAAGCCCAGGCCGACGATGTGCACCGTCTCGCCAGCAAAGCTGACCGACAGCTCCACGCCGGTGAGGAAGTCCAGGCCCAGGTCGTGCGCGGCTTCGGCGGCCTCGGGCAGGCCGGCCAGTTCGTCGTGGTCGGTCAGCGCCCACAGCTGCACGCCCTGGGCATGGGCGCGCTCGGCCAGCGCGCCGGGGCTCAGCGTGCCGTCGGAGCAGCGCGAGTGGCTGTGCAGGTCGGCATTGGTCAACGGACTCAGCGGATTCAGCGGGCTCGGCGTGGGCGCAGGCGAGGACGCGGCCGGTGGGCGGGTGGTGGATTCAGACACGCCCGCATTGTCACCGGCGGGCGCTGCCCAGCGCGGCGCAGGGCGTTTCTACAATGCCGCGCCATGGTCCCCCGCGAGCTTGCCGAACCCTCTGCCACCGTGCGCTGGCCGCTGGCCGCCGTGCTGGTGGTCGACGACGAGCCGGGCATGCGCAACTTCCTGGAGAAGACGCTGGCCAGCCGCGTAGGCCAGGTGCTGTCGGCCGAATCGGCCGAGGCCGGCGAGGCGCTGCTGCAGCGCCACCGCGTCGACCTGGTGGTGCTGGACATCGCGCTGCCGGGGCAGAGCGGCATCGACTGGCTCAAGCAGCTGCGCGAGCGCGGCTTCGGCGCCGAGGTGGTGCTGATCACCGCCTTTGCCGACCTCGATACCGCCATCGAGGCGCTGCGCGCCGGCGCCAGCGACTTCATCCTCAAGCCCTTCCGTGTGACGCAGATCGTCAGTGCGCTGGAGCGCGGGCTGGAGCGCGCCTCGCTGCGGCGCGAAAACTTCGTGCTGCGGCGCAGCCTGTCGCGCCAGCAGCAGCCGGCGGCCGATGCGCTGGTGGGTGATTCGATCGCCATGCGCGGCCTGCAGGCGGCGCTGCACCGCGTGGCGGCGGTGCACAGCACGGTGCTGCTGAGCGGCGAATCGGGCACCGGCAAGGAGCTGGCCGCGCTGGCCCTGCACCGGCTGAGCCCGCGCGCCGACGGGTCCTTCGTGCCGGTGAACTGCGCCACGCTGTCGCCCGAGGCCATCGAGATCGAGCTGTTTGGCCAGGCCTGGCGCCATGCCGGCACGCCGCATCCCGAGCCCGGCGACACGGCGCAGCCGGGCCGCGACGGCCTGTTCGTCTATGCCCAGGGCGGCACGCTGTTCCTCGACGAGGTGGGCGAGCTGCCGCCGCGCCTGCAGGCCACGCTGCTGCGCGTGCTGGAGGAGCGGCGCATCCGCCCGGTGGGCGGCGAGCAGGAGGTGCCGGTGGATGTGCGCATCGTCGCCGCCACCAACCGCCGCCTGGCCGACGAGGTGGCGGCCGGGCGCTTCCGTGCCGACCTGTACTACCGGCTGCAGGTGGTCGAGATCAACCTGCCGCCACTGCGCGCGCACAAGGAAGACATCGCCGCGCTGGTGGCGCACTTCGTCGCCACGCTGGCACCGCGCCTGGGCGTGGCGCCGATCGAGGTCACGGACGACGAGCTGCACTACCTGCAGCAGTACGACTGGCCGGGCAATGTGCGCGAGCTGCGCAACCTGGTGGAGCGCTCGCTGATCCTGGGGGCGCTGAACGTCTCGGCGCTGTACCAGGGCCTGGCCCGGCAGGACAAGGCCGGCGGCCCCTACGCCGGCGCGGCGGCGGGGGCGGGCGTGGGGGCGGGCATGGGCGGTGGCCGGCCCACCGACCTGCAGACGCTGGAAAAGCAGCACATCCAGGCCGTGCTGGCCGCCGTGGACCAGGACAAGACCCGCGCCGCGCAGTTGCTGGGCATCTCACGCCGCACGCTGGAACGCCGGGTGGCCGAGTGGGGCGCGGGCTGATCGCAGCGCCCTGGCGCGACTTCGGCGCCTGGCCCATCCGCCGCAAGCTGCAGGCGCTGGCCCTGCTGCCGCTGCTGGGCGTGCTGCCCTTGCTGGGCCTGGTGCTGCTGGCCTGGGGCGACGCGGCGGTGGACCGTCTGCTGGTGACCAAGGCACGCTCTGACCTGGCGGTGGCGCAGGGCTACTTCGAGCGCGTGCAGGGCGAGGTGGCGGCCAGCACGCGCGCGGTGGCCGAATCGCAGGCGCTGCACGAGGTGCTGCGCGGTGTGTTGCGCGGGGCGCTGCAGCCAGCCCCGGTCAGCGACGCCGCGGTGCGCGCGCTGCTGCTGCGCATCCAGGCGCGCGAGGGGCTGGACTTCATCAACCTGCGCCATCCCGATGGCCGGCTGTGGGTGGGCGATGGCGAAGCCGACGGCGGTTCGGGTCGCGAGGCCGCGGCCCCGGCCCTGCCGCCGGCCGACGAACGCGTGCAGGCCAGCGTCGCCATCCTGTCGCCCACCGAGCAGGGTCTGCTGCCGTTGGCGCTGCGCCAGCGCGTGGCGGTGGGCCTGCTGAGCACGCGCGCCGCCCAGCCCAGCGACCGCCAGGTGGAAGACCGCGCGATGGTGCTGCGCGCGCTGGCCCCGGTGCGCGACGCGCAGGGCCAGGTGCTGGCCTGGGTGCAGGCCGGCCTGCTGCTCAACCGCAACCTGCCCTTCATCGACCACATCAATGCCATCGTCTACCCCGAGGGCGCACTGCCCTTCGGCAGCCAGGGCACGGCCACGCTGTTCCTCGACGATGTGCGCATCTCCACCAATGTGCGCCTGTTCGGCGACGGTCAGGGGCAGGGCGGCGAGGCGCGGGCCATCGGCACGCGCGTGTCGCAGGCGGTGCGCGAGGCGGTGCTGGAGCGCGGCAACCTGTGGCTGGGCCGTGCCTTCGTGGTCAGCGACTGGTATGTCTCGGCCTACCAGCCGCTGCACGACGCGCAGGGCCGGCGCGTGGGCATGCTCTACGTGGGCTTTCTCGAGCGGCCCTTCACCTGGCTGAAGTGGGGCGTGCTGGCCGGCATCGGGGCGGTGTTCTTCGGCGTGATGATCGCGGCGGCCGCCGCGTCGGCACGGCTGGCGCGGCGCATCTTCCGGCCCATCGAGCAGATGGACCGCACGATGCAGCAGGTGGAGGCCGGCACGCTGGGCGCCCGCGTGGGCGATGTGGACAGCGGCGACGAACTGGGCGCGCTGGCCGGCCACCTCGACCGCCTGCTCGAGACGCTGGCCGAGCGCAACGCCCAGCTGCAGCGCTGGAATGCCGAGCTCGACGCCAAGGTCACCGAGCGCACCGCGGCGCTGGCCGCCGCCCAGCAGCAACTGCTGCGCAGCGAGAAGATGGCCACCGTGGGCCAGCTCACCGCCAGCATCGCGCACGAGGTGAACAACCCGATTGCGGTGATCCAGGGCAACCTGGACCTGGCGCGCGAACTGCTGGGCCCCGATGCGCGCAAGGTGGCCGACGAGCTGCGCCTGGCCGACGAGCAGATCGAGCGCATGCGCCTGATCGTGACCCAGCTGCTGCAGTTCGCCCGGCCCAACGAATACGCCGGCTACGTGGAGGCGGTGGACCCCGCCCGCGCCATCGACGACAGCCTGGTGCTGGTGAGCCACCTGCTGGCCAGCAGCCGCATCGCGGTGCAGCGGCACTTCGAGACCACGCGGCCGGCCGGCATCAACCGCCAGGAACTGCAGCAGGTGCTGGTGAACCTGATGGTCAACGCCATCCAGGCCATGGCCGGCGGCGGCACGCTGACGCTGGCCACGCGCGACTGGGCCGACGACCAGGGCCGTCCCGGCGTGCTGCTGGAGGTGGCCGACACCGGACCGGGCCTGGACGAAGGCCTGCTGCGCGAGCTGTTCCAGCCCTTCGTCACGCGCAAGAAGGACGGCACCGGCCTGGGCCTGTGGATCAGCCGCGGCATCGTCGAGCGCTACGGCGGCGACATCCGCGCGGCCAACCGTGCCGAGGGCGGCGCGGCGATGCAGGTGCTGCTGCTGACCGAGGGCGGCAGACCTCAGCCGTAGAAGGCGTAGCCGATCAAGATCGCGCCCACCAGGCCGACGGCGTCGGCAAACAGCCCGCAGGCCAGCGCATGGCGGGTGCGGCTGATGTTGACGCTGCCGAAATACACCGCCAGCACGTATAAGGTGGTCTCGGTGGAGCCCTGGATGATGGACGCCAGCTTGCCCTGGAAGGAATCGACGCCGTAGGTCTTCAGCACGTCCACCATCAGGCCGCGTGCACCGCTGCCCGACAGCGTCTTCATCAGCCCCACCGGCAGGGCGGGCACGAAGCGGTCGTCCAGGCCCAGCGCGCGCACCGTGGCGGCGATGCCGTCGATCAGCCAGGCCATGCAGCCGCTGTGACGGAACACCGAGATCGCCACCAGCATGGCCACCAGGTACGGGATGATCTGCACCGCGACGCCGAAGCCCTCCTTGGCACCGTCGACGAAGGCCTCGTAGACGTTCACGCGCCGCAGCGCCCCGGCGGCCACGAACAGTGCCACGATGGCCAGGATGCAGCCGCTGCCCAGCAGGCCGATGCGCTGAGCCATCACGGCCGCTGGCAGCGGTGCCAGCCAGGCCCACAGTCCGCCCATCAGCGCCGCGAAGCCGCCGAAGAAGGCCGCCACCGGCCAGTTCAGCAGGCGGATGCGCTGCACCCAGGCCACGGCCAGCAGCCCGGCCACGAAGGACACGAAGGTGCCCAGCAGCGTGGGCAGGAAGATGTCGGCGCCGTTGAAGCCGGCCAGGCCCTGCTCGGCCGCCATGGCCTGGCGGATGGCGATCACCGAGGTGGGGATCAGCGTGATGCCCGCGGTGTTGAGCACCAGGAACATGATCATCGGATCGCTGGCCACGGCCTTGTCCGGGTTGATCTCCTGCAGCTCGCGCATGGCCTTCAGGCCCAGCGGCGTGGCGGCGTTGTCCAGCCCCAGCATGTTGGCGCTGACGTTCATCACGATGCTGCCGCCGGCCGGGTGGCCAGGCGGGATGCCGGGAAAGATGCGCCGGAAGAACGGCGCCATGCCGCGCGCGAACAGGCCGATGACGCCGGCCCGCTCGCCGATCTTCATCAGGCCCAGCCACAGGCACATCACGCCCACCAGGCCCAGCGAGATGTCGAAGCCGGTCTTGGCCGCGTCGAACAGGCCGGTGAGCACACGGGTGGCGGCATCGGCCTGGCCCTGCGCCACCTGCACCGCGGTGGCCAGCAGGCCCAGCAGCACGAAGGCGATCCAGACGAGGTTCAGCACCATGACTGCGCGCTGGGGTCGCAGCGGGTCTCAGGCCCGCCCGGCCGCCCGAAGGGCCTGAGCGCCCCCTCGGGGGGCAGGAGCGACGCGACGTGGGGGCACGTCAATCCACCGTCGCGCCGGAGGCCTTGACCACCGGGCCGTACTTGGCCAGCTCGGCCTTCACGAAGGCAGCGAACTGCTCGGGCGTGGTGGGCGAGGGCTCGGCCATCAGCTGGGCGAAGCGGGCCTTGGTGTCGGGCGCGTCCAGCGCGGCCGTGAAGGCCTTGTGCAGGCGCGCCAGCTCGGGCGCGGGCAGGCCGGCCGGTGCGAACAGGCCGAACCAGGTGCCCACGTCGAACTGCGCCAGGCCCAGCTTGGCGCCGGCCTCGGCCACGGTGGGCACCTCGGGCAGCGCGGCGCTGCGGCGCGTGCCGGTGACCGCCAGCGCCTTGAGCTTGCCGCTCTTGATGTTGGCCGAAGCCGTGGCCAGGTTGTCGAAGTTCAGGTCCACCTGGCCCGACAGCAGGCCCAGCTGCGCCGGGTTGCCGCCGGCGTACGGGATGTGCACCATGAACACGCCGGCCTGGGCCTTGAACATCTCGCCGGCCAGGTGACCGGCACTGCCGTTGCCGCCCGAGCCGTAGTTCAGGCGGCCGGGGTTCTTCTTGGCGTAGGCCACCAGGTCGGCCAGCGATGCGATGTGCAGGCGTTGCGCCGCTTCGGCGTTCATCACCAGCACATTGGGCACCTGCGCCACACGGGTGATGGGCGTGAAGTCGCGGATCGGGTCGTAGGGCAGCTTCTTGAACAGCCAGGGGTTGATGGCATGCGTGGCCACCGCGCCCATCACGATCGTGGTGCCGTCGGGTGCGGCCTTGGCCGCCAGGTCGGCGCCCAGGTTGCCGCCGGCACCGGGCTTGTTGTCGACCACCACGGTGCCCAGCGAATCCTTCACCGCGGCGGCCAGCGTGCGCGCGGCGATGTCCAGCGGGCCGCCGGGCGGGTAGGGCACGATCAGGCGGATGGGCTTGGGCGCGGGCTGGGCCGCGGCGGCCCCGGCCAGGGTACACAGGGCCAGGGTGGCCAGCAGCGAGCGGCGCGGCAGGAAAGACATCGGCATGGGCTCAGGCCGCGGGGTTCTTGTCGGCTTCCGACGTGAACGCGTCGGCGAAGAACGCGTCGGCCGGCAGCTGGCACTGCGCCGTGAAGTCGCGCTGCGCCGCATCCACCATCACCGGCACGCCGCAGGCATAGACCTCGTGGCCCGACAGGTCGGGCAGGTCGGCCATCACGGCCTGGTGCACGAAGCCGGTGCGGCCGGTCCAGGCGTCGTCGGCGGTGGCCTCCGACAGCACCGGCACATAGCGCAGGTTGGGCAGTTCGGCGGCGGCCTGCACCGCCCAGTCGTGCATGTACAGGTCGGCCTTGCGGCGCGCGCCCCAGTACAGCACGGCCGGGCGCTGGCTGCCGCTGGTCTTGAGCTGCTCGATCAGCGCCTTGATCGGTGCGAAGCCGGTCCCCGAGGCCAGCAGCACCATGGGCTTGTCGCCCTCGCGCAGGAAGAAGCTGCCGAACGGGCCTTCCATGCGCAGGATGTCCTTCTCCTTCAGCGTGGAGAACACCACGTCGGTGAACTTGCCGCCGGGCATGTGGCGGATGTGCAGCTCGATGCTGGGCGGCTCGCCGACGTTGGTGGGCGCATTGGCCATCGAGTAGCTGCGGCGCGAGCCGTCGCGCAGCAGGAACTCGACGTACTGGCCGGCGCGGTACTGGAAGCTCTGGTTGGCCGGCAACAGCATGCGCAGCAGCGCCACATCGGCCGTGGGCTTGCTGATGGCCAGCACGCGGGTGGGCATCTTCAGCACCGGGAACTCGCCCGCGCCGGGCACGCTGCGCGCCTCCACGGTGCAGTCGGTCTGCGGCGTGGCGCAGCAGGTGAGGATCATGCCGGCGGCTTCTTCCGCCTCGCTCAGCGCCTTCAGCTGGTGCGCGCCGTGGATCACGCGGCCGTCCATCAGCTTGCTCTTGCACGAGCCGCAGGCGCCGTCGCGGCAGCCATAAGGCAGGCCGATGCCCTGGCGAATGGCGGCGGCGAGCACGGTCTCGTCGCGTGCCACATCGAAGGCGCGGCCGGAGGGCTGGAGCGTGACGGTGAAGGTCATGGTGAAGGCGGGGCTGGGGAGGCGTGCGAACTACACTGAACCCGCCATTTTGCCTGCCCCTGCCCAAAGCCCACCGACCATGACGCCCACACCCCGCCACCGCCGACCCACGCTGCTGGTGGTGGGCTGCGGCGATGTGGGCCTGCGCGTGCTGCGCCTGCTGGCCGGGCGCTGGCGCCTGCTGGCGCTGACCAGCAGCCCGGCGCGCTGCGCCGAGTTGCGTGCCGCCGGCGCCGTGCCGCTGGTGGGCAACCTGGACGATGCCGCCAGCCTGCGCCGCCTGGCCGGCCTGGCCGATGCGGTGCTGCACCTGGCGCCGCCGCCAGGGCAGGGCGCCACCGACACACGCACCGCGCACCTGTTGCAGGCGCTGGCCCGCGGCGTGGCGCGCGAGCCCGGGCGGCTGAAGCGCCTGGTCTATGCCAGCACCACCGGCGTGTACGGCGACTGCGCCGGCGCGCGCTTCGACGAGACCCGCACGGTGGCCCCGGCCACCGACCGCGCGCGCCGCCGCGTCGATGCCGAGCGCCAGGTGCGCCGCTTCGGCCGCGAGGTCGGCGTGGCGGTGAGCATCCTGCGCATCCCCGGCATCTACGCGCCCGACCGGCCCGGCGGCCACCCGCGCGAGCGCCTGTTGCGCGGCACGCCGGTGCTGGCACCCGAGGACGACGTCTACACCAACCACATCCACGCCGACGACCTGGCGCGTGCCTGCGTGGCGGCGTTGCTGCGTGGGCAACCGCAGCGCGTGCTGCATGCCAGCGACGACACCGAGTTGCGCATGGGCGAGTACTTCGATCTGGCGGCCCGGCTGTGCGGCCTGGCGCCGCCGCCGCGCGTGCGCCGGGCCGAGGCGGCGGGCCAGTTGTCACCGATGCAGCTGAGTTTCATGGCCGAATCGCGCCGGCTGCTCAACGGCCGGCTCAAGCGCGAGCTGCGCCTGGTGCTGCGCTACCCGACGGTGGTCGAGGGCCTGACCGGCTGAACGCCGGCCTCAGATGCCCTGCGGCCGGCGCAGGGTCTTCAGGCGGTCGACGCTGTAGACCTTGACGGCCTGGGCTTCGCCCTGGCGCAGGATGTCGAGCACCACCTCGCGCTCGGCACCGCCGGCCCACAGGGCCTGCCACAGCGCGGCGAGTGAATGGACCTCGGCGCCATCGATGCGCAGGATGCGGTCGCCCACCTCCAGGCCGGCCACATCGGCCGGGCTGTCGTGGGTGACGCGCACCACGCGCAGCGCGCCGGCCAGTTCCACGCAGTTCAGGCCCAGCCAGGCACGTCGGCTGGCCTGGGTGGTGCCACGCTGGCGCAGTTCGTCCAGCACCGGGGGCAGCAGGTCCACCGGCACGAACAGGTTGGCCGGGCCGCCGGCCTCGGCCGGCGCGGTCGGCTCACCGCCAGCGCGCCCGTCGGCCAGGAACAGCGAGCCGATGCCCACCAGTCGCCCCTGGTCATCGAACAGACCGGCGCCGCTGTGATCGCGCCGCGCCGGCGCGGTGATCAGCGCCTGCTCGAGGTGGTATTCCCAGGTGCCGGCGAAGGCGCGCCGCGCGGCCAGTGCCGTGGTGCTGACCGCCGCATCCGATCCGCCGGTGGCCACCAGCAGCGGCTGCTGCAGGTCCAGGGCCCCCGGCCGACCCAGCGGCGCCGGCGCGATGCCCAGTGGCGCCAGCGCCTGCACCAGGCCCAGGCCCGATGCGCCGTCGTAGCCCAGCACGCGCGCCGGCACGGTGCGCCCGTCGTCGAGTTGCAGCAGCACCGACTCGGCTTCCAGCACCAGGTAGCCGATGGTCAGCACCAGGCCGTCGCGCTCGATCACCACGCCAGAGCCGGCGCGCTCGCGGCCCAGGCTGCGGATCGAGCGGGCGTCGTCCACCGCCGTGACCTGCACGCCCACCATGGCTTCGCGGGCGCGGTCCAGGGCTTTCGAGCGGTCGGCCAGCGCGGCGGGCGTGGCCCCGGCGGGCAGCAGGCCCTGGGCGTTGCCCAGTCCCGGCCACACCAGTAGCACGGCGGCCACCACCGCCAGCATGGCGGTCCAGGCGGTCAGACTCCAGGGGGACAGACCTCGGTGCATGGCAGCGCTCCCGACGGGAATGCGATGCGTGCAAGCATGAGGCATTCCCGAGTTCCCCGCTCACGATGGGGGGTTGGGCACAGCTTAGACCTCTGCAGGAGGACGTGGGTATCGGTCTGTGACGGGCGGGCGGTCACATCCCAAGGATGGTGGACGCGACGCGGCCAGCGCCGGCCCGACGGGCCGACGGGCCGCTCAGTGGATGCGGCGCACCTTGCCGCGCGTGCCGCCGCCGTTGCGCCAGTGGCGCATCAGCAGCCAAGCGCCGAGCATGCCACCCAGGTGGGCGAAGTGGGCGATGCCCGAATCCCGGTAGTGCATCAGGCCCATGAACAACTCGATGCCGCCGAAGATGGCCACCATCGTCATCGCCGGGATCATCACCGGCGGGATCGGCACCATCTGGCGGTTGGCCAGCAGCAGCACGAACAGGATCAGGCCCAGGGTCTGGAAGATGTCGCCCGGCAGCAGCATCAGTGCCATCGGCAGCAGGCCCACCAGATCGAACATGCGGTGGCGGAACACCATGCCGTAGGCCAGCAGCAGGCCGTACAGCGCGCCCGAGGCGCCCACCGTCGGCGCGCGGCTGCCGATCAGCAGCGTGACCAGCAACTGGGCGATGGCGGCCGTCACCAGGCTGGCCAGCAGCAGGTGGGCGTAGCGCTTGCCGCCCCACAGGCTTTCGAGCTCGCGGCCGAACATCCACATGCCCAGCATGTTGAACAGCAGGTGGGTGAAGTCGCCGTGCAGGAAACCGTAGCTCAGCACCTGCCACGGCCAGAAGTGCCCGCTGGACAACGGCCACAGCGCCAGGTAGGCGCCGATCGGCAGGATGGGCAGCAGCGACTGCACGCAGAACACGGCGATGCAGGCCAGCAGCAGCGCCTTGGTGACCGGGGGCAGTTGCAGCATCGGCAGGTGGGCTGGGAGAGCAGTGGTGCCCGCGGCCAGACTCGAACTGGCACGCCTTGCGGCGGCGGATTTTGAATCCGCTACGTCTACCGATTTCGTCACGCGGGCAGGAGCGCTCCGGGGAAGGAGCGGCGTGGCCTCGGATTATGTCATGGGGGTGCGCCGCATCCGGTGGCCGCCGGGTGCGCCGAAGGCCGCCGCGGGATGTCGCGGGGCACACAGCAGCCACCGCCCGGCGCTGACACAATCGTCGCCCGGAGGTTCATCACGTGTCCATGCCCCGCTACCCCACGATCGAGGATGTCATCGGCCAGACGCCGCTGGTGCAGCTGCAGCGCCTGCCCGGCGCCGCAGGCGCGGCCCGTGGCAATGTGGTCCTCGGCAAGCTCGAAGGCAACAACCCGGCCGGATCGGTGAAGGACCGGCCGGCGATGAGCATGATCCGCCGCGCCGAGGAGCGTGGCGACATCCGTCCGGGCGACACGCTGATCGAGGCCACCAGCGGCAACACCGGCATCGCGCTGGCGATGGCGGCCGCGATCCGCGGCTACCGCATGGTGCTGATCATGCCGGAGGACCTGTCGATCGAGCGCGCCCAGACCATGAAGGCCTTCGGCGCCGAACTGATCCTCACGCCGCGCTCGGGTGGCATGGAGTACGCACGCGACCTGGCCGAGCAGATGCGCAACGACGGCAAGGGGCATGTGCTCGACCAGTTCGCCAACGCCGACAACCCGCGCATCCATTACGAGACCACCGGCCCCGAGCTGTGGCAGCAGACCCAGGGGCGCATCACCCACTTCGTCAGCGCGATGGGCACCACCGGCACCATCACCGGCGTGAGCCGCTACCTGAAGGAGCGCAACCCGGGCGTGCGCATCGTCGGCGCGCAGCCGTCCGAGGGCTCGCGCATCCCCGGCATCCGCAAGTGGCCCGAGGCCTATCTGCCGAAGATCTACGACGCCAGCAGCGTCGATGAACTGGTGCTGGTCAGCCAGGCCGATGCCGAGGACATGGCGCGCCGCCTGGCGCGCGAGGAAGGCCTGTTCGCCGGCATCTCGGCCGCGGGTGCCTGCTGGGTGGCGCTGCAGATTGCGCAGCAGGTGCGCGACGCGACGATTGCCTTCGTGGTCTGCGACCGCGGCGAGCGCTACCTGTCCACCGGCGTGTTCCCGGCCTGAGCGCGCCCGCCATGTCGCGCGACGCCTTCCGCTTCTGCCCCAGCTGTGCCACGCCGCTCGAGGCCATCGAGCAGTGGGAGGACGGCGGCCCCAAGACCCGGCTGCGCTGCCCGGCCTGCGGCTGGACGCACTGGAACAACCCCACGCCGGTGCTGGCGGCCATCGTCGAGTGTGCCGACCAGGGCGGCAAGGTGCTGCTGGCGCGCAATGCCGCCTGGAGCGGCCGCATGTTCGCGCTGATCACCGGCTTCATGGAGGCCGGCGAATCGCCCGAGCACGGCATCCGCCGCGAGGTGGCGGAGGAGACCGCGCTGGAGGTGCTGGACCTGAAGCTGGTGGGCGTCTACGACTTCCAGCGCATGAACCAGGTCATCATCGCCTACCACGCGCTGGCGCGTGGCGAGGTGCGGCTGTCGCCCGAGTTGTCGGAGTACAAGCTGTTCGACCTGGCCGACCTGCGCTGCTGGCGGGCCGGCACCGGCATCGCCCTGGCCGACTGGCTGCGCAGCCGCGGCCACGAGCCGCAGTTCATCGAGTTCCCGCCGCGCACCTAGAATCGCGGCGCTTTTTTTGCACGATCGGCGTCCCACCATGCAAGCCCAGAAGGAACTCGACACGCGCGGGCTGAACTGCCCCTTGCCCATCCTGAAGGCCAAGAAGGCCCTGGCCGAACTGCACAGCGGTGAGCTGCTGAAGGTGGTGGCCACCGATCCCGGATCGGTGCGCGACTTCCAGGCCTTCTGCCGTCAGACCGGCAACGAGCTGGTCGAGCAGACCAGCGCCGGCGGCGAGTTCGTGCACCTGCTGCGCCGCCGCTGAGCCGATGGGCGCCCTGGCATCACTGCCACGGCGCCACCGGCGCCGGCGCTCACAGGGGCAGCGTCTTCAGGAACTCGCGGAAACCCGGGCCCAGCTGCGGGTGGGCCAGTGCCAGCTCGACATTGGCCTCGAGGAAGCCTTCCTTGCTGCCGCAGTCGTAGCGCCGGCCGTCGTAGCGGTAGGCGAAGACCTTCTCGCGGCGCAGCAGCGCGGCGATGCCATCGGTGAGCTGGATCTCGCCGCCCACGCCACGCGGCTGGTTCTCGATCTCGCGGAACACGCCGGGCGTGAGGATGTAGCGGCCGGCCACGCCCAGGTTGGACGGCGCGACCTCGGGTGCCGGCTTCTCGACGATGCGGGTGATGTCGACCAGGCGGTCATTGACCTGCGTACCGGCGACGATGCCGTAACGCTTGGTGTGCTCGGGCGGCACTTCCTGCACGGCCAGGATGGACGCCTGCCACTCGGCGAACTGCTCGACCATCTGCTTCAGGATGGGCTTCTCGCCGACCATCAGGTCGTCGGCCAGCAGCACGGCGAAGGGCTCGTTGCCGACCAGCCGGCGGCCGCACAGCACGGCGTGGCCGAGGCCCAGCGCCTGGGCCTGGCGCACGTAGATGCACTCCATGTCGGCCGGCTTGACGCTGCGGACAACTTCCAGCAATTCGGCTTTACCCGCTTGTTCAAGGGCTACCTCGAGCTCGAAGGTCATGTCAAAGTGGTCTTCGATCGGGCGCTTGTGCCGACCGGTGACGAAGATCATCTCGCGCACGCCCGCCGCATAAGCCTCTTCCACGGCGTACTGGATCAGTGGCTTGTCGACCACCGGCAGCATCTCCTTGGGTTGCGCCTTGGTGGCCGGCAGGAACCGCGTGCCGAGGCCCGCTACAGGGAAGATCGCCTTCTTGACCATCATAAGAACAGCAGTTGTCGTGTGGGATTCGAATGATTCTGGCATGCCGTCCGTGACGGTTGCCCCCCCAGAAGTCACGCGGGGAGCGTCGCGATGATCCTCGTCGTGGAGCCGATCGACCCCGAGGTGATGCAGTGGCTGGTGGCCCGTCATCCAGTGCGCTATGCCCCTGATCTGGCACGTGATCCGCGCGCGCTGCGTCAGGCCTTGCCGCAGGTGCGGGCGCTGATCATCCCGCCCCCGGTGTCGGTGGATGCCGACGCGCTGGCCGAGGCGCCGATGCTCAGGGCCGTGGGCCGCCTGTCGGCCGGCGTGGAGAACATCGATGCCGAGGCCTGCGCACGGGCCGGGGTGGATGTGATCCGGCCCGGCGATGCCACCTCGCAGGCCGAGGCCGAGTTCATGATCGGTGCGCTGCTGCAGATGCTGCGCCGCGTGCCGGTGGTCAATGCCGAGGGCCTGCTGGTCGGGCGCGAACTGGGCGACACCACGGTGGGCCTGATCGGCATGGCACCGGCGGCCGAGCCGCTGGCACGGCTGCTGGAGGCCTTTGGTGCGCATGTGATCGGCTACGACCCGATGCTGCACGCCAACGACCCGGCCTGGCAGATGCTGCGCGTGGAGCCGGTGGGCCTGCGCGAACTGATGGAGGCCAGCGACTGCGTCGCGGTGATGCTGAGCTACTTCCCCCGCTACCAGCAGCTGCTGGGCGAGCGCTACCTGGCGTTCTGCAAGCCCAACCAGGTGCTGGTGAGCCTGACGCCGTCGAGCCTGTTCGACGAGGCCGCGCTGGCCGATGTGCTGGGCACGGGCCGCATGGCCGCGGCCTGGTTCGACAGCATGGAGCCGCAGATGCTCGAGCCCGGCCGGCCGCTGCACCAGATCGACACGCTGCAGGTGACGCCGCGCGTGGCCAGCACCACGCGCGAGTCGCGCGTGCGTGCGGCCTGGGACGTGGCCAAGCGCATCGACATGGCGCTGTCACTGCCGGCGATGCCCAACGCCTATTGAGCGGGGCGCACCCGGGCCGCGTCGATCGCGGCCCGTCGCCGGTCAGCCCAGCCGTGCCAGCTGCTCGCGCAGGCGGGCCAGCGTGGCGCCGAACTCGGCCAGGCGACCGCGCTCCTGCTCCACCACGGCGGCGGGCGCACGGGCCACGAAGCTCTCGTTGCCAAGCTTGGCCTCGGCCTTGGTGATCTCGCCTTCCAGGCGGGTGATCTCCTTGCCCAGGCGCGCCTGCTCGGCGACCACGTCGATCTCCACCTTCAGCGCCAGGCGCAGCGTGCCCTGCACGGCCACCGGGGCCATGGCGCTGGCCGCGGCGAAGGCGGCGTCGTCGGTGAACACCTGCACCTCGGCCAGCTTGGCCAGGGCCTTGAGCAGCGGCGCGGCCGTCTCGGCGAACTCGGCCTCGGCGGCGGGCGTGGCCAGCAGCAGCGGCACGCGCTCGGCGGGTGACAGGCCCATCTCGCCACGCAGGCTGCGGCAGCTGTCCACCAGGGCCTTCAGCCGGCCCATCCAGGCGTCGGCCGCGGCGTCGATGCGCTCCAGCTGTGCCAGCGGGTAGGCGGCGGTGGCCACGCTGTCGCTGGTCTTGCGGCCGGCCACCGGCGCCACCGTGTCCCACAGCTCGGCGGTGATGAACGGGGCGATCGGGTGCAGCAGGCGCAGCACGGTCTCCAGCGTGCGGATCAGCGTGCGACGCGTGGCGCGCTGCTCGGCCTCGCTGCCGGTCTGGATCTGCACCTTGGCGATCTCGAGGTACCAGTCGCAGTACTCGTCCCACACGAACTGGTAGATGGCGTTGGCCACGTTGTCCAGGCGGTAGTCGGCGAAGCCCTGGGCCACGGCCGCTTCCACGCGCTGCAGTTCGCTGCTGATCCACTTGTCGGCGGCGCTGAAGCGCATGTAGCCATGGGCCTTGCCGCCCACGGTGCAGTCGGCCTTGGAGTGCTCCATCAGGCCGCAGTCCTGGCCTTCGCAGTTCATCAGCACGAAGCGCGTGGCGTTCCACAGCTTGTTGCAGAAGTTGCGGTAGCCCTCGCAGCGCTTGGTGTCGAAGTTGACCGTGCGGCCCAGCGTGGCCATGGCCGCGAAGGTGAAGCGCAGCGCGTCGGCGCCATAAGCCGGGATGCCCTCGGGAAACTCCTTCTCGGTGGCCTTGCGCACCTTGGGCGCGGTCTCGGGCTTGCGCAGGCCGGTGGTGCGCTTGTCCAGCAGCGGGGCCAGTGCGATGCCGTCGATCAAGTCGACCGGATCGAGCACGTTGCCCTCGCTCTTGCTCATCTTCTTGCCCTGTGCATCGAGCACCAGGCCGTGGATGTAGACGTCCCTGAACGGCACCTTGCCGGTGAAGTGCTTGGTCATCATGATCATCCGGGCGACCCAGAAGAAGATGATGTCGTGGCCGGTGACCAGCACGCTGCTGGGCAGGAAGAGGTCCATCTCCTGCGTCTGCCCAGGCCAGCCCAGCGTGCTGAAGGGCACCAGCGCGCTGGAGTACCAGGTGTCCAGCACATCGGGGTCGCGGGTCAGCTCACCGGTGTAGCCGGCGGCATCGGCCTGGGCGCGGGCCTCGGCCTCGCTGCGGGCCACGAACAGTTCGCCGTTCGTGCCGTACCAGGCCGGGATCTGGTGGCCCCACCACAGCTGGCGGCTGATGCACCAGTCCTGGATGTTCTTCATCCACTGGTTGTAGGTGTTGACCCACTGCTCGGGCACGAAGCGCACGTCACCGCTGCTGACCGCCTCGATCGCCTCTTCGGCGATGCTCTTGCCGTTGTGGCCCGGCTTGGTCATGGCCACGAACCACTGGTCAGTCAGCATGGGCTCGATGACCTGCCCGGTGCGGGCGCAGCGCGGCACCTGCAGCTTGTGCTTCTTGGTCTCGACCAGCAGGCCTTCGGCATCGAGCTGGGCCACGATGGCCTTGCGTGCGGCGAAGCGATCTTGCCCGCGGTAGGCCTCGGGGATGTCGGCCATGTCCGACACCACCTTGGCTTCCAGCGTGAAGATGGTCAGCATCGGCAGGCCATGGCGCTGGCCCACCTGGTAGTCGTTGGGGTCGTGCGCGGGCGTGACCTTGACCACGCCGGTGCCGAAGGCCTTGTCCACGTAGTCGTCGGCGATCACCGGCACCAGGCGGCCGGTGATGGGCAGCTTGACCTGCTTGCCGATCAGCGCGGCGTAGCGCTCGTCTTCCGGGTGCACCATCACCGCGGTGTCGCCCAGCATGGTCTCGGGGCGGGTGGTGGCCACCACCAGCTCACCCGAGCCATCGGCCAATGGGTAGCGGATGTGCCACAGGAAGCCGTCTTCCTCCTCGCTCTCCACCTCCAGGTCGGACACGGCCGACTTCAGGATCGGGTCCCAGCTCACCAGGCGCTTGCCGCGGTAGATCAGGCCTTCCTCGAACAGCTTGACGAAGGTGTCGGTGACTACGCCCGACAGCTTGTCGTCCATCGTGAAGTACTCGTGGCCCCAGCTCACGCTGTCGCCCATGCGGCGCATCTGCTGCGTGATGGTGGCGCCGCTCTTGGCCTTCCATTCCCACACCTTGGCCACGAAGGCCTCGCGGCCCAGGTCGTGCCGGCTGACGCCTTGCTCCTGCAGCTGGCGCTCCACCACGATCTGCGTGGCGATGCCGGCATGGTCGGTGCCCGGCACCCACAGCGTGTTGTGGCCCAGCATGCGGTGGTAGCGCGTCAACGAGTCCATGATGGTCTGGTTGAACGCATGGCCCATGTGCAGCGTGCCGGTGACGTTGGGCGGCGGCAGCTGGATGCAGAAGCTGGGCTTGGCGGCATCCAGCGTGGGCGCGTAGACGCCCGATTGCTCCCACTGCGGGGCCCAGCGGGCCTCGATGGCGGCGGGTTCGAAGGACTTGGCGAGCTCGGTCATGGCAACGGCAGGCAGCGCGGGTCGGCCTTGCGGCCGCACCCGCTGCGCGAAATGGGAGGGGGAACCGCCGATTGTAGGAGGCGACCTTCCGGTCGCCCGAGTCTCAGACCCTGGTCGGACTCACTGGCAGCGGTTGGCCACCGTGTAGTCGATCACCTTCAGCCGGCCGGCAATGATGTCGGCGCGTGCAGCCTCGGCCTTCTGGCGCATGGCGGGGGTGAGCAGCTTTTCGTTGTGCTGGTCCACCGCGTAGTCCAGGCCGCCTTCCTTCAGCCCCAAGGCACTGACCCCTGGCTTCACGCCCTGGAAGGCCTGGTACACCGCCAGATCGGTGCGCTTGACCAGGCTGGTGAGCATGGTGCCGGGGTGCAGGTGGTTCTGGTTGCTGTCGACGCCGATGCCGTAGATGCCGCCGTCCTTGGCCGCCTGCAGGATCCCCAAGCCCGTGGTGCCGGCCGCGGCGAACACCACATCGACACCTTGGGCGATCTGGCCGCGCGTCAGTTCGGCGCCGCGTACCGGGTCGGTCCAGGCGGCGGGCGTGCTGCCGGCCATGGCCGAGAGCACCTGCACCTTGGGGTTGGCGTGCTTGGCCCCCTGCTCGTAGCCGCACAGGAACTTGCGCACATGCGGGATGTCCATCCCGCCGACGAAGCCGATCTTGCCGGTCTTGCTGGCCATGGCCGCCAGCACGCCGACCAGGAACGCGCCTTCATGCTCGCGGTAGACCACGCTCTGCACGTTGGGCGCGTCGACCACCGCGTCGATGAGGGCGAACGAGGTCTTGGGGAACTCGCGCGCCACCTTGCCGATGGCCTCGGCCTGCGGAAAACCGATGGCCACCACCGGATTGGCGCCGCGCTCGGCGAAGCGCCGGACGGCCTGCTCGCGCTGCGCGCTCTGCGCGATCTCGAACTCGAGGAAGGGCTTGCCGGTCTCCTTCTTCCAGCGCTCGGCGCCATCCGACGCGGCCTGGTTGAAGGAGCGGTCGAACTTGCCGCCGAGTTCGTAGATCACCGCGGGCTGGGCGCCGGCGGCCGAAGCCACCAGCGCCAGCACCGCAGCCAGCGCGCGTGTCAGGCGCATGTTCAGAACAGCGCCTTGAACTGCACGCCCCAGGTGCGCGGCTCGTTGATGAAGCCGGTCAGGTTGTTGAAGTCGATGCCGCCGACGATGCGGGTCTGGTTGGTGATGTTGCGACCGAACACCGCGGCGTCGTACTTGCCGTTGGCCCAGGTGTAGCCCACGCGCACGCCGCCCTCGGTGAGCGCCTTGCCGGTGAACTCGGTGCTCTCGTACAGGAAGAAGTTGATCTTGCTGCGGTAGACCCAGTCGGTGTAGACGTACATCTCGCCGTTGGCCACCGGCTGGGTGTACTTGAGCGAGAAGTTCAGCGTGGTCTTGGGGGCCTGGGGCAGGGGGTTGCCGTTGATCAGTGCCTTGCCGTTGGCGTCCACCGGATCCAGCACCGTGCAGTTGGTCTTGGTCAGGTCCTGCAGGTTGCCGCAGGGCGAGACGGCCAGCGTCGGATCCTTGATCTGGGTGTCGTTGTAGCCGAAGCCCAGCGAGGCCAGCAGGTTGTCGGTGACGAAGGCCTGCGCATCCAGTTCGAAGCCCTGGCCGGTGGCCTTCTTGGCGTTGAGCAGGATGTTGGCATTGCCGCTGGCACCACCCACGGCGGTGAGCTGCAGGTCCTTCACGTCGTAGCGGAAGACACCGAAGTTGACGCGCGCGCGCTTGCCGAACAGGTCGGCCTTGACGCCGGCCTCATAGGACGTGTTGGTCTCGGGGCCGGCCACCGACTGGCCATTGAACGGGCCGGCGCCCTGCACGCTGGAGCCACGGAAGCCGGTGGCCACGCGGGCGTACAGCGAGGTGTCCTTGTCCAGCGCATAGGTGCCGCTGACATCCCAACTCAGCTTGCTGTCCTTGGTGCCGGTGCCCAGTTCGGTCAGGCTGTAGGTGTTGTCCTCGACCGTGAAGGTCTTCTTGTCGTGGGTGTAGCGCAGGCCGCCGCGCAGCTTCAGTGCCGGGCTGACTTGGTAGTTGACGGCGCCGAAGATGGCGTAGGCGTCGTTCTTCTGGCGCACGCGCTCGTAGCCGGTCTGCGGGTTGCCCGCGGCGGTGCTGTTGTAGCTGAAGCTCTCGATCTTGTAGTCTTCGTTGAAGTAGAAGACGCCGGCCTGCCAGTTCAGCGGGCCACTGTTGTTCGACTCCAGGCGCAGTTCCTGCGTGAATTGGTGGTGGGCGGGCATGCCGTCGGCCGTCTCGGACGGGAACGGGATGCTGCCGGCGCCACCGGCGAAGTTGTAGGTCGAACCGCCGTCGATGTCGCCGCGGCTGTAGGTGCGCACCGTTTCGTAGCCGGTGATCGAGTTCAGCGACAGGCCGCCGCCCAGGTTCCACTTCAAGCGCAGGTTGGCGCCGTAGTTCTGCACTTCCGATTCGTTCTTGCCATCGAACGACACCTTGGTGCGATCGAAGCCGTCGACGAAGTCGTTGGTGCCGGGCTTAATGATGTTGGCGCGGAAGACGCGGGCCGAGCCCGAGTAGTCGCGGGCATGCACGTTGGCCAGCGCCGAGAAGTCGTTGCCCGCGGTCAGCAGGTACTGCACGCGCACGGCGTTGTCGCGGTAGCCCTCCATGTCGGGCGTCTGCGCATTGGCCACGGTGTTGTGCACCCAGTCGTTGCGCGTCTGGCTGAGCACCGACACGCGCAGCGCCGAGCTGGCCGAGGTGGGCACGTTGACCATGCCTTCGGCGTTGATGGTCTGGTAGCTGCCGAAGCTGATGCTGCCGTAGCCTTCCAGCTTCTTGGGCGACGGCCGGGCCGATTCGAACTTCACCACGCCGGCCGGCGTGTTGCGGCCGAACAGCGAGCCCTGCGGGCCGCGCAGCACCTCGATGCGATCCAGGTCGAAGGCCGGGAAGCCCTTCAGGATCGGGTTCTCCTGCACCACGTCGTCGTACACCAGCGAGACCGGCTGCGAAGCGTTCAGGCGGAAGTCGGTGTTGCCGTAGCCGCGCAGGTAAAAGCGCGGGAAGGCGCGGCCGAAGGACGACTCGATGTTCAGGCTGGGCACGCGGCCGGCCAGCATGCGCAGATCCTGCCCGCTGGTGTTCAGCGCCTCCAGCAGGTCGCCACCCACCACGCTGATCGAGCTGGGCACGCTCTGCGCGTTCTCGGCACGGCGCTCGGCCGTCACGGTCACGGTCTGCAGCTGGCCGGCGCTCTGGGCGAAGGCCGGCGCGGCGAAGGCCAGCGCCAGGGCGGCGGCCAGCGGGGTGTGGCGGTGGAAACGGGGCAGGGCTGGGGTGGGCACGGCGGGGGCCTCCATGGCTGTGTCGATGGGGTGGCGGCACGCAAGCGTCGTGCCTGCCGCTGAACCAAACGATTGTGCATGTCGACCCCGGCCAAACCGGTGACACACGGCCGTGAAGACTGGGTGTCTGTGGCGCCGATCAAACGCCGGCCGCCCGCTCGGGCCCGGCTCAGTTGCTGCTAGGCGTCACCGCGTCGATGGTTTTCTCGACCACCTTGCCGGTGACCTTGACGCCGGTGGACACCACCGCGCCGGTGACGCTGATGGCCGCGCCAGCCGCGGCGCCGGCCACGTTGACCACCGCGCAACCCGACAGCGCGGCCACGGCCGCCGCGGCCAGACCGGCCATCGCCAAGCGCCGGGGCCCCCACGCCGACCGGCCGGCGCGGGCCGGGCGGTGCGCTGCCGGATGGGCCGGAAGGGTGGACAGAGCTTGGCGGTGGGCGGCGTGGTTCATGCGTCGATTGTCGTGGCGCTGCCCACCGGCCGTGCGCCGAAACTGTCGGCAAATCCGAACCAGAGCGAGACGTAGAACACGGTGGAGATCACCAGGGCCAGCGGCATCACCAGCACGCCCAGCAGCTGTCCGGCGCCCAGCAGCGCGCTGGCCAGCATCGCGCCGGTGCCGATGGCGGTCATCAGCGCCATCCAGCCGATGGAATACACCAAGAAGGCGCCGCGCGAACGCCACAGCGCCAGCGTGCTGGAGAACAGCGCCTGGCCGGCGCTCTGGCCAGCCCAGTGCACCAGGGCTGGCGCGTACCAGTAGGGCACCGACAGCAGCACCGTGAGGCCCAGGCGCACCAGCATGCCCCAGGCCAGGCGCGGATCGGCCAGGATGGCGTTGACCTGCGCCGCGCCCTTGCCGCCGGGCTGGTTCTCGGCCAGCGCGCGCTGCAGGGCCTCGAACTGGCCACCGTCGGCCCAGTCGGCCAGGCTGATCACCAGCATGGCGCCCAGCATGTAGCCGGCGCACAGCGTCCACTGCGCGCGCCGGCGGGACCGGTCGGGCACGCGCAGGCCCTCGATCAACTGCAGCGCATGCACCGGGCCGCCGTCCAGCAGGCTGCGGCTGGCGATCATGAAGCCCAGCGTCAGCAGCGGCAGGCCGCCCAGGCCGATGGCGCCGCCCAGTCCGGGCACCAGCAGGGCCAACAGCAGCAGGCTGACCAGGAAGAACACGAACAGGCCGACCAGCGCCAGCGGCCGTTGGCGCCACAGCGCGAAGGCCCGGGTGATCCAGAGCCAGCCCTGGCGGGGCGCCACCGGGTGCAGTCGAAGTCCCATGGGGTGTGAGAACGGGTACGGTGTCGGATGCGGCGGCCGGGCGCGCTCAGCGCGGCGGATGCCAGGGATTGGCGATGCGCTCGCGCAGCACATGCTCGAAGTGCAGCGGGTCCTTCGGTGCCAGCAGCGAGGCCGGGCGCGGCAGGTGCCAGTCGGCCAGCCGCGAGAGCCAGAAGCGCAGCGCGGCGGCGCGCAGCAATGCAGGCAGCAGCCGCGCTTCGGCCGCCTGCAGCGGCCGCACGCGCTCGTAGGCGGCCACCAGGGCCTCGGCGCGGGCGTCGTCGAGCAGGCCGTCGCGGCCGCCCAGGCACCAGTCGTTCAGGCACACCGCCAGGTCGTAGGCGAAGGTGTCGGTGCCGGCGAAGTAGAAGTCGATGCAGCCGGTGAGCTTCTCGTGGCCTGGCAGGCCGTCGAACATGGCGTTGTCGCGGAACAGGTCGGCATGCACCGCGCCACGCGGCAGCGCGGCGTGGGCGGCCGACGCGGCCACCTGCTGCTGGAACGCGATCTCGTCGGCCAGCAGGGCCTGGCGCTCGGCGTCCAGGTAAGGCATGACCTGCGGTGCCGTGGCCAGCCACCAGTCGATGCCGCGCAGATTGGGCTGCTGCGGCGCGAAGTCGGCCACCGCCAGGTGCATGCGCGCCAGCACCGCGCCCAGCTGGGCGCAGTGGTGCAGGTCGGGCGCATGCTGGTGCGCGCCGGGCAGGCGGTTGACCAGGGCCGCGGGCTTGCCCGCCACGTGGTGCACCAGCCCGCCGCTGGCGTTGGCACGCGGCTCGGGCACGGGCAGGCCGTTGCGCGCCAGGTGCTGCATCAGTTGCAGATAGAAGGGCAGCTGATCGGCGTGCAGGCGCTCGAACAGCGTCAGCACCCACTGCTGCTCGTCGCCCTGATCGTTGCGGGAGGTGACGAAGTAGTTGGTGTTCTCGATGCCGGCGCCGATGCCTTGCAGCGACACCAATGTGCCCAGATGCAGCTCGGTCAGCAGCGCACCGGCCTCGGCCGGTGCCACCTCGGTGAAGACGGCCATGCTGCCTCGGCTGTCAGAAGCTCAGCACCGGCCACACGCGGCGGCCGGCCGAATCCTTGGCCTGCGACGGGTCTTGCCCGCCCGGGGCCGGCAGCACCTCGTAGGCCGGCGCCGATGCCGCACCGGCCACCGCCTTGGGCTGCACCGTGACCCGCTGGGTCTGGCCGCGCACGCGCAGTTCGTCGATGCGCACCTGGCTGTCTTCGGCCGTCAGGCGGGCCACGGCGGCTTCGGTGGGCGGCGGCACCAGGCCGGCGCAGGCGCTCAGCAGCGCCGCGGTGGCGGCCAGCAGCAGGGCGCTGGCGGACTTCGACAGAAAGGCGGTCATCGGCGCGATTCTACGAACCGCCGCCGGACCCGCTGCCGGCGCCGGATCAGGCCTTGCGGCGGCGCAGCGCCAGCAGCAGGCCGCCGGCGGCCATCAGGGCGGCCGAGCCGGGCTCGGGCACCAGCCCGGCGACCGTCGGCAGGCTGGTGACGACCACGCCACTGCCGGCCAGCCCGATCAGCCAGCGCGCCGTGGCGGCGCTGTAGAAGCCGGTGTCGCCGGCGTATTCGCCATAGCTGCCGTTGAGCGTGCCGTCGATGTCGGTGGTGTCGCTGCCGGTCTCGCGGCCGCCGAAGGAGTGCACGCCCACCAGGTAGTAGCTGCCGTCGGCCGCGGCGATGAAGCTGGCGCCGCCCGAGTCGCCCGGTGCGATGCCGGCCTCGGTGCTGCCCAGGCCGGTGCTGCCGGTGGCGTTGTGCGCCGTGGTGCCGTCGTCGAAGTCGTAGACCAGGCTGCCCGAGCGGCCGCTGTACAGCAGGTCATAGGTGTTCATGCCCCAGTGCAGGGTGCCGAAGCTGCCGCTGCTGTAGCCGGTGCTGCCGGTGCCGGTGTAGCCGTAGCCGGCCAGGATCACCGTGCTGCCCAGGCTTTGGCCGGCGTAGACCTGGTAGCCCTCGACGCTGGTCACGGCGCTGTCGAGCTTGAGCAGGGCCAGGTCGTTGTTCAGGCCCAGCGTGCTGCCGTTCCAGCTGCCGTACACGCTGATCTGGCTGGACGCGCTGACCTGGGCCGTCACCGCGCCGCCGTCCAGCGTCACGCTGATCTGCGTGGCGGTGAGCTGGCCGCTGCTGTTGGTGACGCAGTGCGCCGCGGTGAGCACATAGGCGCCGCCGGCCAGCAGCGTGCCGCTGCAGCCGGTGCTGCCGTTGATCAGCAGCTTGGCCACGCCATCCAGGCTGTCGTCGGTGGCCAGCCAGTTGCTGGACGCCGTGGTGGACACGATGGCCTGCGCCGGTTCGCTGGCGGTGGCCAGCAGGGCGAGCAGGGGGGCGGCCAGGGCGAGCTTGCGCGGAGTCGGTGTCGTAGCGGTCATGCGGTGGCGGTGTGGAACTGCAGGCCGGACGGCATGGCAGGCCGGCCGGGATGTGTGACAGCTTGCAAGCGCGCTGTAAACGCTTTGTGCCGCACCGGCCCAGCCCCCGCGACTGCGGGGCCACCGCGTGGCGCCTTGAACACAGGGCGGCCGCGGCCACAATCGCGTCATGACCGAGCCCGCCGCCCCCGACCAAGCCCTGCCCGAGACCCCCGCCGCCGCCAGCCCGGCTGACCGCCCGGCCACCGATGCCGCGGCGCTGCCGGTGCTGCTGCTGGTCGACGGCTCGAGCTACCTGTACCGGGCGTATCACGCGATGCCCGATCTGCGCAGCCCGGACGGCTTTCCCACCGGGGCGATCCACGGCTTCATCGCGATGATGAAGCGCCTGCGCGAGCAGGTCATCGGCGCCGGGCCCGGCGGCCATGCGGCCTGCGTGTTCGACGCCTCGGGCCCCACCTTCCGCGATGCCTGGTACCCCGAGTACAAGGCCCAGCGCGCGCCCATGCCCGACGACCTGCGCACGCAGATCGCGCCCATCCACGAGGTGGTGCGCCTGCTGGGCTGGCCGGTGCTGGAGGTGCCCGGCATCGAGGCCGACGACGCCATCGGTACGCTGGCCCGCGTGGGCGCGGCGGCCGGCCACCGGGTGATCGTGTCCACCGGCGACAAGGACCTGGCCCAGCTGGTCAACGAGCGCGTCACGCTGATCAACACGATGACCAACGAGACGCTGGACATTCCCGGCGTGCAGGCCAAGTTCGGCGTGCCGCCCGAGCGCATCGTGGATTACCTGAGCCTGATCGGCGACACGGTGGACAACGTGCCGGGCGTCGAGAAGGTAGGCCCCAAGACGGCTGTGAAGTGGCTGGCCGAACATGGCTCGCTGGCCGGCGTGATGGCGGCTGCCGGCAGCATCAAGGGCGTGGCGGGCGAGAACCTGCGCAAGGCCCTCGACTGGCTGCCGCAGGGCCAGCGCCTGGTGACCGTGGTGACCGACTGCGACCTGGCCGGCCATGTGCCGGGCTGGCCGGCCATCGAGTCGTTGGCGCTGGCGCCGGTGGACAAGCCGGCCATGCTGGACTTTTTGCAGCGCTACGGCTTTGGCCGGCTGAAGAACGAGCTGGCGGCCGAACTGGGCGCGCCAGCGCCGGCGGCTGCGGCTGGCGCGGTGGCCGTGCCGGTCGAGGGCACTGCAGCGCCGGCCACTCCGCCCGGCGACGCCGGCCTGGCCCGTCACTACGAAACCGTGCTCACCCGCGAGCAGCTGGCCGCCTGGATCGCGCGCCTGAAAGCAGCCGAGATCAGCGCACTCGACACCGAGACCGACTCGCTCGACCCGATGCGCGCGCGCATCGTCGGCATCTCGTTCGCGGTGCAGCCCGGCGAGGCCGCCTACGTGCCGCTGGCCCACGACGGCCCCGACGCGCCCGAGCAGCTGCCGCTCGACGAGGTGCTGGCCGAACTGCGCCCCTGGCTGGAAGATGCCGCCGCCGCCAAGGTGGGCCAGAACATCAAGTACGACACGCATGTGCTGGCCAACCACGGCATCACCGTGCGCGGCTGGCGGCACGACACGCTGCTGGAAAGCTATGTCTTCGAGGCGCATCTGGCCCACAGCCTGGAGAAGCTGGCCGAGCGCCACCTGGGCCGCCGCGGCCTGAGCTACGAAGACCTGTGCGGCAAGGGCGCGGCGCAGATCCCGTTCAGCCAGGTGGATGTGGTGCGCGCCACCACCTACAGCGGCGAGGACAGCGAGATGACGCTGCAGGTGCACCAGCAGCTCTACCCGCAGCTGGCCGCTGAGCCGGGCATGAAGCGGGTGTACGAGGAGATCGAGCTGCCGGTGTCGGCCATCCTCGCGCGCATTGAGCGCCACGGCGTGCTGGTGGATGCCGGCGTGCTGGCGCGCCAGAGCCAGCAGCTGGCCCAGCGCATGATGGACCTGGAGCGCGAGGCCTACGACATCGCCGGCCAGCCCTTCAACATGGGCAGCCCCAAGCAGATCGGCGAGATCCTGTTCACCAAGCTGGGCCTGCCGGTCAAGAAGAAGACCGCCACCGGCGCGCCCAGCACCGATGAAGAGGTGCTGCAGGAACTGGCCGCCGACTACCCGCTGCCGGCCCGCATCCTGGAACACCGCAGCCTGGCCAAGCTGAAGGGCACCTACACCGACAAGCTGCCGCAGATGGTGAACCCGGCCACCGGCCGCGTGCACACCAACTACGCGCAGGCGGTGGCCGTCACCGGGCGCTTGTCCAGCAACGACCCCAACCTGCAGAACATCCCGATCCGCACCGCCGATGGCCGGCGTGTGCGCGAGGCCTTCATCGCGCCGCCAGGGCACGTGATCGTCAGTGCCGACTACTCGCAGATCGAGCTGCGCATCATGGCCCACATGAGCGGCGACCCCGGCCTGACCCGCGCCTTCGCCGAGGGCATGGACGTGCACCGCGCCACCGCCGCCGAGGTGTTCAACCTGGCGCCCGATGCGGTGACGTCCGAGCAGCGCCGCTATGCCAAGACCATCAACTTCGGCCTGATCTACGGCATGGGCGCCTTCGGTCTGGCGCAGAGTCTGGGCATCGAGCAGAAGGCGGCCAAGGACTACATCGACCGCTACTTCGCGCGCTTTGCCGGCGTCAAGCGCTACATGGACGACATCCGCGCCAGCGCGGCCGACAAGGGCTATGTCGAGACCCTGTTCGGCCGCCGCATCACGCTGCTGGACATCCGCGGCGGCAATGGCCCGCGCCGCGCCGGCGCCGAGCGCCAGGCCATCAACGCGCCGATGCAGGGCACGGCGGCCGACCTGATCAAGCTGGCGATGATCGCGGTGCAGCGCGCGCTGGACGAGCAGGGCAAGCGCACGGTGATGGTGATGCAGGTGCACGACGAACTGGTGTTCGAGGTGCCCGAAGACGAGATCGACTGGGCGCGCAGCGAGGTGCCGCGGCTGATGGCCGGCGTGGCCGCGTTGAGCGTGCCGCTGCTGGCCGAGGTGGGCGTGGGGCCCAACTGGGAGCAGGCGCACTGAGCGCTGCCCGCTCGTCCGGCGCTCTGCGGCGTGCTGCAGCGCCCGGTGGCGGCGGCTTGTCACTGAACTGAAGCGCCGGGGTCACGCCAGCGTCGCAGGGCTGGGCGACGCTGGCGGGCATCGCCTCCGCGGCCACCCGGCCGTGCGGGGCCTTGCACCGCATGAGCTCGCGCACCGAAACCCTGCCCGCCCCCACGCAGCTGTCGCCCGGCCTGGCCGCTGGCACAGGCGCTGGCCTGCACCCGGCCTGGCGCTGGCTGCTGCCGCCCGCCGTGCTGGGCCTGGCCTGGTGGTGGCTGCTGCGGCATGCCGATTTCACCCAGGTGCTGGCCCAGGGGCGGCGCCTGCCGGCCGGCCTTTGGCTGCTGGCCGGGCTGGCGCTGCTGGGTGGCCATGGCCTGCGCGCCTGGCGCCTGCGCGACGAATGGCGGCACCTGCGCACCGTGCCCTGGCTGCAGGTGCTGCGCCTGGTGCTGGCGCACAACGCCGCCGTGCTGCTGATGCCGCTGCGCAGCGGCGAGGCCGGCTACCTGTGGCTGGTGCACCGCACCTGGGGCGTGGACTGGCGCGAGGCGGCGCGCAGCCTGCTGTGGTGGCGCGTGCAGGACGCCACCGTGCTGGCCCTGCTGGCGCTGCTGTGCCTGGCCCCGCTGGGCTGGCCGGCGCGCGTGGTGCTGGCCGTGGCGGCCCTGGTGGCCGCGGCCACGCTGGCGCCGTGCGTGCAGCGCGGCGCCGAGCGTCTGCTGCTGCGCCGCAAAGGGCACGCGGCGGCGCCGCCTCGGCGTGACCCGCACGCCGGCTTCGGCATCGCCGCGGCCATCTGGCTGACCAAGGTGCTGGTGCTGGGCGGCCTGGTGGCGGCGCTCACCGGCCTGGGGCTTGAACTGTCGTGGCGCACATCGCTGGGCGGTGAACTGGGTGGGGTGATGCCCGTGCAAGGCCCGGCGGGCCTGGGCAGTTACGAGGCCGGCGCCTGGCTGGCCGCGCCGGGCCGGCCCTTGCCGGTGACCACAGGCCAGGCGCTGATCGCCGCCGTGCTGGCCGTGCACGCCTTCAGCGTGGCGGTGGCGCTGGGCGCGGCGGCGCTGATCCATCTGCCACTGTGGCGCGACCGGAGACCGATGCGATGAGCAGCCTGAGCCTGGCGCCCGAGCGCCGCAATGCCCTGCCGCTGGCCATGCCGCACGCGCCGGCCGGGCCGCTGCCGGCGCACCGCCTGTCGGTGGTGGTGCCGATGTTCAACGAACTGGCCAATGCCGCACCGCTGATCGACGCCGTGCAGGCCGCGCTTGCCGCGTATCCGCAGCCCTGGGAGCTGGTGGTGGTGGACGACGGCAGCACCGACGGCACCGGCGCGGCCCTGCAGCGCCACGCCGCGCGTGTGGGGCCGCATGTGCGCATCGTGCGGCTGGCGCGCAACTTCCGCCAGACGGCGGCCATGCAGGCCGGCATCGACGCGGCGCGCGGCGATGTCATCGTGACGATGGACGGCGACCTGCAGAACGATCCGCGCGACATCCCGGCCCTGGTGGCGCGCCTGCTGGCCGATGACCTGGATCTGGTGGCCGGCTGGCGCCGGCAGCGGCAGGACGGCTTCGTGCTGCGCCGCCTGCCGTCGCTGCTGGCCAACCGGCTGATCCGGCGCGTCAGCGGCCTGGCCTTCCAGGACCTGGGCTGCAGCCTGAAGGCCTTTCGCGCGCCGGTGCTGCGCCAGGTGCGGCTGTATGGCGAGATGCACCGCTTCATCCCGGCCTGGCTGGCCACGGTGACCTCGCCCGAGCGTATGGCCGAGGTGCCGGTGCGCCACCATGCGCGCCAGCAGGGGCAGTCCAAGTACGGCCTGTCGCGCAGCTTCCGCGTGGTGGTGGACCTGCTGGCGGTGCACTACTTTTTGCGCTTCGGCACGCGGCCGGGGCACTTCTTCGGCGGCATCGGCCTGGTGGCGATGACGTTGGGCGGGCTGATGCTGGCCTACCTGGGCGTGCTCAAGCTGCTGGGTGAATCGGTGGGCACGCGGCCGCTGCTGGCGCTCGGCTTCTTCTCGGTGATGGGCGGCCTGCAGTTCCTCACCACCGGCGTGCTGGCCGAACTGCTGATGCGCGTGTACTACGACGGCGGCCATGCGCGCCCCTATCACGCCCGGCCGGTGGTCGAGCCGGCGGCCGGTGAGGGCTGGCATGGCTGAAGCGAAGCTCGCTGCGGTCTCGCACGTCCCGGCCCACAGTGCTGGCGCACGGCCCATGTCGCCAGCCACGCTGGCGACGGCGATCGGCGCCGGTCTGGTGCTGTTGCTGGTGCTGCATGGGCTGACGATGCGGGCCAGCGGCGCGGGCCTCCATGTCGACGAGGCCCAGTACTGGGATTGGTCGCGCCACCTGCAATGGGGTTATTGGTCGAAGCCGCCCGGCGTGGCCGTGCTGATCGCGGCCAGCACGCAGCTGTTCGGCAATGGTCTGCTGGGCGTGCGCCTGCTCGGCATGGCCTGCTGGCCGGCCGCTGCCGCGGTGCTGGCCGCCCTGGCCTGGCGCATCGGCGGCACGGCTCACGGGACGGCGGCGGCGCTGTGGACCGCAGGCTTGTTCGCCACCACGCCGGCCGCGGGCCTGCTGGGTCTGGTGGTCACCACCGATGGGCCGCTGCTGCTGTGCTGGGCGCTGGCCATGCTGGCCTGCTGGCACGCAATCCATCCATCCGAAAGCGGCCAAGGCGCCATGCGGTGGCGGGCCTGGTGGGTGCTCGGCCTGGTGCTGGGGCTGGGCTTGCTGTCCAAGTACACCGCGGCGGCCTTTGTGCTGGGCGCCTTGCCGGGGCTGTGGCGGCTGCGGCAAGCCCCGGGCGCGCAGCGTTGGCAGATGCTGGGCGGGCCGGCACTGGCGCTGGGGGTGATGGCCGTGCTGCTGCTGCCGCACCTGCTGTGGAATGCGCGGCATGGCTGGCCCACGCTCACGCACACGGCCGCGA
The DNA here is from genome assembly GCF_038066595.1 of Pseudaquabacterium inlustre. NCBI lineage: Bacteria > Pseudomonadati > Pseudomonadota > Betaproteobacteria > Burkholderiales > Sphaerotilaceae > Pseudaquabacterium > Pseudaquabacterium inlustre. Next base: position 207,194 of record NZ_JBBUTH010000001.1, on the reverse strand, counting down.
TCACGGCCCAGGCCAGCGCGCGGCCTGGCGCCGGGCCGCTGACCTCGCTGGCCGAGTACCTGCTGGGCCAGGGGCTGTTGCTGGGGCCTGCCGCGTTGATGCTGGCCTGGCGGGTGCGGCCGCGCGGCAGGGCGGTGAGGCACGCCGATCAGGCCACCGCGCTGGGCGAGGGCTTCGCGCTGGCCATGGCCGTGCCCTTGCTGTGCTTGGGGGCCCTGCAGGCGCTGAATGCCAAGGCGCAGATGAACTGGACCGCTCCGGCACTGGCCGGTCTGTGCCTGTGGCTGGGTCTGCGCGCGGCACGTGCCGGCCTGGGCGTACGCCCGCTGTTGTGGCATGCCGCAGGCGGCCTGGCCATCACCACCGCCGTGGCCCTGGCCGCAACGGTGCTGCCTGCCTGGGCGGGCCGCCAGGCCGACATCTGGGCGCGCATGCGCGGGTGGGACGCCGCACTCGACGGCCTGCGCCTGGCACTGCTGGCGCAGCCCGCGTTGCCGGTGGCGGCCGCCGAGCGTGATGTGCTGGTGCAGGCCCGGCGCGCCTGGCGCGACAGCGGCCGCCAAGTGCTGGCCTGGCCTGCCGACGGCGCACCGCAAAACCACTACCAGCAGTTCGAGTCCCTGGTGCCCGCAGGCGCCGGCAGCACCGCCTGGCCCGACGCGCTGTTGTTGCTGTGCGAGACCGAACCCTCCGCCGCGCAGCAAGCGCATTACCTGCACTGGCGCCGGCTGGCACTGGGCCGCGCCGACAGCGGCCGCCAGCTGAGCCTGTGGCGTGCCGAGGGTCGGCGTGGCGGGGTCACGTCACCATGAAGGCGCGGCATGCCGAGCGGCTGGCCCTGGTGGCCGCGCTGGCCGTGGCCACCGTGGCGGTGGAGGTCTGGCCCGACGCCGATGCCTGGCTCAGCGCCCGGTTTTTCGTGGCGGGCCGCTTCGTCGGTGACGAGTGGGCGGCGGTGCGCTGGGTGTACCGCGGCGTGCCCTGGCTGGGGGCCCTGGGCTTTGCGGTGGCGCTGGTGTTCAGCCTGAGCGTGTGGCGGCAGCCGCGCGCGTTGGCTGCCAGGGGTGCACCACCCACGCCGTTGGCGCGTTGGCGCTGGCGGCGGGCCACGGCAGTGGTGACGTTGGTGCTGATGGGCCTGGGTGGCCTGGTGCACATGGGTTTGAAGGATGGCTGGGGCCGGCCGCGTCCCGACCAGGTGCAGGTGTTTGGTGGCGCACAGCCCTTCACACCGGCACTGCAGCCCAGCACGCGCTGCGACCGCAACTGCTCGTTCGTCAGTGGTCATGCCGGCGCGGGCTTCGCATTGCTGGCCTTGGGCCTGTTTGGCAGCCGGCGCACGCGCTGGCGCTGGTGGGCCATCGGCGCCGTGTGTGGCGGCCTGATCGGCGCGGTGCGTGTGGCGCAGGGCCGCCACTTCGCCAGCGACATCGTGTTCTGCCTGCTGGTGATGTGGGCGGCCGCCGTGCTGCATCGCGAGCTCTGGCTGCGCTGGGCCGTGTGGCGCCGGCGCCGCTCCCCAATCCATGATGGCCACGTCACGGAATTGTCTTGAAAGATTCATAGACTCGGTGCATGACCGATGTTCCCGAGGCGTCCCCAGAGATGCCGGCGCTGCTCAACCGCGAGCGCGCGATCCTTGAATTCAACCGGCGCGTGCTCGCGCAGGCCCGGCGGCCCGATGTGCCGCTGCTCGAGCGGCTGCGCTACGTCACCATCATGTCGTCCAACATGGACGAGTTCTTCGAGGTGCGCTTCGCCGACGCGCTGGAGGCCATGCGCCGCGCCGGGCAGGACGGTGCCGCGCAGCCGCACCGCGACGCGCTGGACGAGGTGACGGCCGAGGCGCACGAGCTGATCGCCGAGCAGTACCGCGTGTTCAACGACGAGGTCATGCCGGCGCTGGCAGGGCAGGGCATCGTCATCCTGAACCATGCCGAGCGCAATGCGGCGCAGCGCGAATGGGTGGCCCGCTTCTTCGAGACCCAGGTGCAACCGCTGCTGATGCCGGTGGGACTGGACCCGGCGCATCCGTTTCCGCTGGTGGCCAACAAGTCGCTCAACTTCATCGTCAGGCTGGGCGGGCACGATGCCTTCGGGAGGCACAACGCCATCGCCATCGTCAAGGTGCCGCGTGCGCTGCCGCGCATCATCCGCCTGCCCGATGCGCTGATGCCCAGGGGCACGCAGGGCTTCGTGCAGCTGACCAGCGTGATCCGCGCGCATCTGGAGGAATTGTTCGGCGGCCGGCCGGTGGAGTCGTTCTCGCAGTTCCGCGTCACGCGCGATTCCGACATCGACATCGACGAGCTCGACGTGGCCAACCTGCGCCAGGCCATGCGCACCGGGCTGACCACGCGCCACTTCGGCCAGGCCATCCGGCTGGAGGTGGTGGCCAGCTGCCCCGAGGAGCTGTGGCGCCTGCTGCTGGAGCAGTTCGAGCTGCCCGAGGCGGCGCTGTACCGCGTCAACGGCCCGGTGAACCTGGTGCGGCTGAACCAGCTGATCGACCAGGCCGACGGCGCGGCGCTGCGCTTTGCGCCGCTGGAGCCCAGCTGGCCCGAGGCCGCGCTGCCGCAGGGCGAATCCATCCTGGCCCGCGTGGCCCAGCGCGACGTGCTGCTGCACCACCCGTTCCAGAGCTTCGAGCCGGTGGTGGCCTTTCTGCGCGAGGCGGTGGCCGACCCCGCGGTGCTGGCCATCAAGCAGACCATCTACCGCACCGGCAGCGAGAGCGTGCTGATGGAGCTGCTGATCGAGGCGGCCCGCCGCGGCAAGGAAGTGACCGTGGTGGTGGAGCTGAAGGCCCGCTTCGACGAGGAGGCCAACATCAACTGGGCCGAGCGGCTGGAGGCCGTGGGCGCGCAGGTGGTGTACGGCATCGTCGGCTTCAAGACGCACGCCAAGCTGCTGCTGATCACGCGCCGGGAGACCACGCGCCGCGGCCTGCCGGTGCTGCGCCGTTACGCCCACCTGTCCACCGGCAACTACAACCCCAAGACCGCGCGGCTGTACACCGATGTGGGCATGCTCACCGCCGACCCGCTGCTCACCGCCGATGCCGATGCGGTGTTCCACCAGCTGGCCAGCCTGACCAAGGTGCGCACGCCGCGCCACCTGCTCACCGCGCCGTTCGCGCTGCACCGCCGGCTGGTGTCGTGCATCGCGCTGGTGGCCGATGCGGCGCGGGCCGGGCAGCCGGCGCGCATCGTCGTGAAGGTGAATGCGCTGACCGATCCGGGGCTGATCCATGCGTTGATCGCCGCGGCCCGGGCCGGCGCCGAGATCGACCTGATCGTGCGCGGCGCCTGTATGCTGCCGCCGGGCATCGCCGGCGTCACCGATCGCATCCGCGTGCGCTCGGTGGTGGGGCGCTTCCTGGAGCACACGCGGGTGCTGTACTTCCGCTGGGGCCGGCGCGACGAGGACGAGGTGCTGTACCTGTCCAGCGCCGACTGGATGGGGCGCAACATGTTCCGCCGCATCGAGGTGGCCTGGCCGGTGCGCGACGCCGCGCTGCGCCAGCGCGTCATCGACGAATGCCTGGTGCCCTACCTGCACGACCGTTGCGACGCCTGGCAGCAGCACAGCGATGGCCAGTACCAGCGGGTGGCCGACACCGGCCCCAGCGCGCAGGGTGCGCTGGCGCGCCGCTTCATGACCGCCGGTTGACCCCCGGGTCGACGATCATCCCAGGGAGCACGACGGCGATGGACCTGATCCTGTGGCGCCATGCCGAGGCGCGCGATGCCCGCGAGGGCGAGGACGATCTGGCACGCCCGCTGACCCCGCGTGGCGAGAAGCAGGCCAAGCGCATGGCCGAATGGCTGAACCGCTTCCTGCCCGAGAGCACGCGCATCATCGTCAGCCCGGCGCTGCGCACCCGCCAGACCGCCGAGGCGCTGGGCCGCAAGTGCCGGGTGATGGAATCGCTGGGCCCTGGCGGCAGCGCCGACCAGCTGCTGGCCGCCGCACGCTGGCCCGATCAGCGCGAGCCGGTGCTGGTGGTGGGCCACCAGCCCACGCTGGGCCGCACGGCGGCCTGGCTGATGGCCGGTGCCGCTGCACTGGAGTCGCCGGTGTGGGCGGTGCGCAAGGGCGGCGTGTGGTGGCTGCGCCACCGGCAGCGCGAGGACGGCGCCGAGGTCGTGCTGGTTGCCGTGCGCACGCCCGACAAGCTCTGAACGGCCGCCCCGCCGGCGTTCAGCCCGCTCAGACCTTGGCGTCCGTCTGAAGCACCAGCCGCGGCGTGTGGCGCGCCCAGGCCTCGGCCTCCTCGCGCAGCAGGTGCAGGGTGCGCGGGTGGGCCTCGGCCCAGGCGCGGCCCCAGCCCAGGCGGGCCTGGCGGCCGTCGCGCTTCAGGCGCAGGGCCTGGCCGTCGACCGCATCGCGCGCATGGCACTTGATGACCGCCAGCCGCAGCGCCAGCACCTGCCAGGCAAAGGCCTCGCTGGCCAGCTGGGCCTCGATCTTGCGCAGGCCGCCGCGCTGCGCCAGCACCAGGTCGGCGATGCGGCGCTGCTGGCTTTGCGAGAAGCCGGACGCGTCCACATGGCCCATCAGGTAGGCGCTGTGGCGGTGGTGGTCGTGGTGCGAGACCATCAGGCCGATCTCGTGCAGGTCGCAGGCCCAGCCCAGCTCGCGCAGCGATTCGGCGTCCGCATCGGGCAGGGCCTGCCGCAGCAGGCCGGTGGCCACCTCGCGCACGCGCTGGGCCTGCGCGGTGTCGACCTGGAAGCGGCGCTGCAACTCGGCGGCGCCCAGGTCGCGCATGTCCTGCGCGCCGTCGGCCTGGCGCAGCGCGGCATGCCGTTCGGCCAGGTCGACGATCACGCCCTGGCGCAGCGCACCCTTGGCGGGCTTCAGCTCGGTGATGCCGAAGTGCGTGGCCAGCGTGTACAGCAGTGCCAGGCCACCGCCCAGGATGGCCTTGCGGTCCTCGCGCAGCGAGGGCAGGTTCAGCTTGGCCACGCTGCCGGCCGCCAGGCACTGGCCGATGCACCAGCGCAGGCCCTCGGGCGTGATGGTGCCGTCGCTGCGGCAGGCGGCGGCCAGGATCTGCGACACCGCACCGGCCGTGCCCGACGAGCCCAGCGCCTCGCGCCAGTGTGCCGGGGCAAACGGGGCCAGCGCCTCTTCCAGCTCGGCGCCGGCGGCCACCTGGGCATCGCGGAAGCGTTGCTCGGTGAACTTGCCATCGGGGAACCAGCGCATCGACAGGCTCACGCTGCCGACCTGGAACGATTCGGCCACCTTGGGCACGCGGCCGTGGCCGACGATCATCTCGGTGCTGCGTCCGCCGATGTCGATGACCAGCCGCGGCACGTCCGAGGGCTGCAGGTGCGACACGCCGGCGTAGATCAGGCGCGCTTCCTCGCGGCCCGAGATCACCTCGATCGGATGGCCCAGCGCGGCCTGTCCGCGCAGCAGGAAGGCGTCGCGGTTGCGGGCCTCGCGCAGGGTTTGCGTGGCCACCGCGCGCACCTGGCCGGGCTCGAAGCCGGCCAGTCGCTGCGCGAAGCGGGCCAGGCAGTCCAGGCCGCGCTGTGCGGCGTCTTCGGTGAGGAAGCCGTTGGCATCCAGGCCGCCACCCAGGCGCACCGTTTCCTTCAGGTAGGCGATGCGGCGGTAACGCCCGTGCTGCAGTTGCCCGATCTCGAGGCGGAAGCTGTTCGATCCGATGTCGATCGCGGCCAGCGGCGCGCCAAGGCGGGGAGGACGGGTGCTCATGTTGGCCGCGATGCTAGCGGCAAATACGGGCTCGGCCGCGCGGCTGCGGCGGCCTTCCTAGAATGCACCCCGTGATGACACATTCGACAACGAAGACGACGCGCCTGGAGCGCCAGCCTTGATGACCCTGGGTTACATCGTGCTGGCCACGCTGGCCGGCGGCGTGCTGTCGGTGGTGCTGGCGGCCACGCTCACCCAGGTGCTGCTGGGCCAACTGGTGCGCCACCTGGTCAGCCTGTCGGTGGGCGTGCTGCTGGGCACGGCCCTGCTGCATGTGCTGCCCGAGGCCTTCGAGCAGGGGCACCAGCTGGGCATCGAGCCGCATCCGCTGTTCCTCACCCTGCTGGGCGGGCTGTTGTTCTTCTTCCTGCTGGAGAAGGCGGCCCTGTACCGCCACGGCCACCACCACGAGGGCGATGGCCACCACCACCATCACCACTTCGATGTGGAACAGGCCGGTCGCGGCGGCTTCTCGGTGCTGGTGGGCGACAGCATCCACAACTTCTGCGACGGCCTGATCATCGCGGCGGCCTTCCTGGCCGACACGCAGCTGGGCATGGTCACGGCGCTGGCCATCATCGCCCACGAGATCCCGCAGGAGGTGGGCGACACCATCGTGCTGCTGAACGCGGGCTTCTCGCGGCGCAAGGCGCTGACCTACAACGCGCTGTCGGGCCTGGCTGCGGTGGTGGGCGGCGTGCTGGGCTACTTCATCGCCGGGCCGTGGCAGGCACTGTTCCCGTACCTGCTGGTGGTGGCTTCCAGCAGCTTCATCTACGTGGCCGTGGCCGACCTGCTGCCGCAGTTGCAGCGCCGGCTGTCATGGCGCGACAACGTGGCCCAGCTGGGCTGGATCGCCGCCGGCCTGAGCCTGATCATGCTGGTCAAGGCGCTGCAGCACGGCGGTCACTGACGGGCCGCCGCACCGCGCGGGCTCACTTGATCACCAGCACCGGCAGCGGGCTGTGCGTCAGCACGCGGCTGGTCTCGCTGCCGATCAGCAGGGCCGCCATGCCGCGGCGGCCGTGCGAGGCCATCACGATCAGGTCGCAGCCCTTGTCCTTGGCCAGGTCCAGGATCGCTTCCCAGGGATGCAGGGCCTCGACGGTGCTGCCCTCGCAGGCCACACCGGCGGCGCTGGCGGCTTCCAGCACGGCCTTCACGCGGTCGTTGGCGATGCGCTCCTGCGCGTCATAGAACTCCTGCGGCGGCACCGGCTGCATCTCGGAGATGGCGCTGTACGGGAAGGGCTCCTTCACGCTGATCGTCAGCAGCGACGCGCCGCTCAGCTTGGCCAGCGAGATGGCCGACGCCACGGCCTTGGCGGTGATCTCGGAGCCGTCGGTCGGGACCAGGATGCGTTGGTACATGTGAACTCCTCGGGCGGGAATGCCGGCGCACCGGCGGACATGCAGCAAGTGTGCGCCCAGGTGGGGCGCAGGCCTTGATCCGAGTCAATCCGCGCGAGGCTTCAGGACGGCCGGCGACCGCGCAGCCGTGCGGCGGCGATGCCCGCGCCGACGATCATCAACATGCCGGCCAGAGCCGACACGTGCACCGGGTCGTCGAACAGCAGCACGCCCCAGCCGAACGAGAACACGATGCCCAGGTACTGCAGCGTGGCATTGGTGAGCTGCCGGCCGATGGCGTAGGCGCGCGTCATCAGCAACTGCGCGGCGGTGGCCAGCACGCCGGCGGCCAGCAGCAGCGCCAGCCCGCGCGGCGTGTGGCCATGCCAGCCCGCGCCCAACGTGGTGAGCACGGCGCCCGCCGCCGCACCACACAGCGAGAAATAGAACACCACACGCGCCTCGGGCTCGCCGGCCTTGCCCAGCGCCGACACCTGCAGGTACGCCGTGGCCGACAGCATGCCCGAGGCCAGGCCGGCCAGTCCGCCCCACAGCGGGTAGCCCTGGACCGTGGGTTGCAGGATCAGCACCACGCCGATGAAGCCGGCGGCCACCGCCAGCACCAGGTGCGCGTCCAGGCGGGCGCTGCGGCGCCACAGGCCCATGGCGATGACGAACACCGCCATCCACACCGATGACATGTAGTTCAGCGTCACCGCGGTGGCCAGCGGCAGCACCGCGATGGCCGAGAACCACAGCATCAGCGCGCTGACGCCCGAGGCACTGCGCCACACGTGCAGCATCGGCACCCGGGTGCGCATGCCCACCCCCTGCCAGCGGCCCCAGGCCCACATCGTGAGCGCCCCCACGACGCCGCGATAGAAAACGATCTCCGCCGCCGGATAGCTGGCCGACGCCAGCTTGACCGCCACCCCCATCATCGAGAACAGCAGGGCGGCCAACACCATGAACACGACGGCTTGCATGCTGGCATTGTCGATTCTTTTTGGCGTGCACTTGCGCAGGCTGTCAAAGCTCTGCTATAGTGCTAGCTTCACCGACGCGGAGTGGTAGTTCAGTCGGTTAGAATACCGGCCTGTCACGCCGGGGGTCGCGGGTTCGAGTCCCGTCCACTCCGCCAAACAATTCATCGAGTGAGCGAAAGCCGCTGCCTGAGCTACCGCAGCGGCTTTTTTATCGAACGTGGAGTGGTAGTTCAGTTGGTCAGAATACCGGCCTGTCACGCCGGGGGTCGCGGGTTCGAGCCCCGTCCACTCCGCCAACCTCGCAAAGCCGCTGCAAGCCGAACGCCTGCAGCGGCTTTTTCTTTGCCCGCGCGCCGATCAAGCCGTCTGCACAGTTGTCGGAATCTGTCTGACACAGGTTTGCGCGGCCGGACGACGTATTGCACCGGTTGCCGTCCAAGGCGCCAAGCCGCCGGTGCGCCTAGTCTTGCAGCATCGGCCGCGACCGCGGTGGCGACAGGACGACGGACATGCACCCGAGCGACAACATGCTGCAGATCGACGACGGTTTCGAGCTGCGATTTGAATCTCTGTTCGTGGAAGGGCGTGGTCTGGCCTTTCCCTGCGACCGCGAGGGCCATGTGGACCTCGACGCCTTGAGCGAGCGCGCACGCTCGAACTACCTGTATGCCAGGGCCGTGGTGGGGCGCGAGTACCGCCAGCCCGCCGTCTGCCGCAGCCAGGGTCACTGAGCTTTGCAGCACCGGCGGTCGCCGCCGGTGTTCGGTCTGGGCGTTCAGCCGGATCGCTGGGCCCAGACGTTCTGCCCAGACGCTCAGCCCAGAAAAGCGTCGGCGCCCTGGCGCATCAGGCGCAGGCGCAGGTCGACACCGACCGGGTCGCTGCCGATGAAGCGCCAGCCGCGCGCCTCGTCCAGCGAGGGCAGTGCCGGCAGCATGGCGATGTCTCTGCCCGGCCCCAGCAGTTTGGGCGCCAGGTAGACCAGCAGTTCATCGACCAGGTCGGCCGCCAGCCAGGCGCCGTTGAGCACGGCGCCGGCCTCGACATGCAGTTCGTTGATGCCTTCACTGCCCAGCTGGCGCAGCAGGGCGGGCAGATCCACACGGCCATCTTGGCCGGGCAGCAGCAGCGTGCGCGCACCGGCCGCCTGCAGCGCGGCCTGGCGCGGCGCGTCGGCCACCGCCCCCACCACCAGCACATCGGCCGGGGGCGACAGCAGGCGCGCGGTAGGCGGTGTGGCAAAGCGTGAATCGAGCACCACGCGGCGCGGTTGCCGCAGCGTGGGCACCTCGCGCACGTCCAGGCGCGGGTCGTCGTCGCGCACCGTGCCGATGCCGGTGAGCACCGCGCCGGCACGGCGGCGCCAGGCATGGCCATCGGCGCGCGCGACCGGGCCGGTGATCCACTGGCTGCGGCCATCCGGCAGGGCCGTGCGGGCATCCAGCGAAGCGGCCACCTTCAGCCTCACCCAGGGCCGGCCGCGCAGCACCCGCGAGAGGAAGCCGATGTTGAGGGCGCGCGCAGCCGCCGTGACGGGACCCTCGGGCGCGATATCCACGCGCACGCCGGCCGCACGCAGCCGCGCGATGCCTTGGCCGCACACCTGCGGAAACGGGTCGTGCAGGGCCACCACCACGCGCGCGATGCCGGCGGCTACCAGCGCGTCGGCACAGGGCGGCGTGCGCCCATGGTGCGCACAGGGTTCCAGGCTGACCCAGGCCGTGCCGCCGCTGACGTCGATGCCCGCTTCCCGCGCGGCGCGCAGTGCCATGACTTCGGCATGCGGGCCTCCCGCCTGCTGCGTGTGGCCCTCGCCGGCCAGCCGGCCCTGTGCATCGTGGATCACGCAACCGACCCGCGGATTCGGCTCGGACACGCCGATCGCACCTTCCGCCAGCGTGATCGCCCGCTGCAGCAGCAACTGGTCAGCGGCGGGCAGGCAATCGTGCATCAGGGCTGGTGGGCGAGGGTGTTGGCGTTGCGCAGCGGATCCTGGCCACTGGCCGCGTTATTGTCGCTGTCCGCCGGGCACAGGCCGCCGGCGGCGATGACCAGGAAGTTCTGGTTGTTGAGGTTGCGGGTGACGCGATTGGCAGACAGACATTCATCGGACGCGACACGGCAGTAGGTCCTGGGGTGATCGCGGTTGGCCGTGTAATCGCTGCTGCTCCGGGTGTAGCGGCAGACCCGCAGTCGCTGGGCCGTGCTGTCCGCCGTGGACAGGCTGGTAGGTGCCCAGCCCGGCACCGCAACACTCAGATCGATCCGCCCACCCCAGCCATTGGCGTCCGTGGCATACACCAGGCAGGTGTAGTCGATCGCGGATGGGCCGCGGGCAGTGCTGCCGGACGGCGTGTAGAGCAGGCCTGCGAAACACTCCGAAAACGGCGACACCAGGCCGACACGGTTGTTGGCATTGAAGCTCAAGGGCGTGCTCCCGAGCGCCAAGGTTTCGGTGCCGGCGGCGCCCTGGGGATCTTCGGCCTGCGCGGCCGTGTAGCCACCACTGGGTGGCGCGGTGAGATGAAAGCGCACGGTGCCCGAGACCAGGCTGCCATAGCCCACCGCGGTGCAACTGCTGACCGAATCGGCGGTGATGTCGGCCTGCGCCAGTGCGACCGACGAACACCGGCCGGTGATGGCGCCGGTGGTGTTATTGAAGACCCAGACCACGTTGCTGGTGGTCGATGGCTTGTAGGCGCTCTTGCCGTTGCCCAGGTCGCGCGCGCTGACTGGAATGCTGGGATGCCGATTGTTGCTGCGCGCCGTCACGCCGGAGATGGGTGGCAGTGACAGGATTCCTGCCAGTGCCGGCGAGGTGGCCGACACCAGGCCCTGCAAGCGCACCGTGCGCGTGCTGTTGGTGCGGTCGGTCCAGGTCACGGTGGTCTGTGCGATCTTGGCCTGCGAGGCCACCAGACCCAGACGCGTCATCTGCTCGGGCCGGGTCGGGAAGTTCGTCAATTGTCGGCTGAGCGCGAAACTGACGTTACCGGTATCGCCTGGCAGTTGCACGGTGGCGGTACGGTTGGTCAGATCGTCCCAGGACGGGACCGGCTGATCATCGTCGTGTCGGACATCAACGAACAGGCGCAACGATTCGAGGTCTTCGGTGGCGATTCGCGCGGCTTCGGTCGTCTGGCGCGACAGGTCGGTGTTGATGCGCATCGTGCTTTGCACACCGATGAGCGCCAGCATGCCGAAGGACATGACAGCCAGTGCCACCAAGGCCTCGATCAGTGAGACCCCGAGATGACGCAGGTGCGGGTGAGGGATGGGGCGCATGGCGTCAGAAGGTGGTGCGGTTCCAACTGCCTGGTGCCCGCACGAACGTGCCATAAGAGGTCACGATGGCATTGATCACGTCGGCGTCGTAGCTGATCGTGGCGCGGCTGGTGGCGGTGAAGTCCGAGGCCGAGATCAACGCACCACGCAGCGAGGCGCCGGCCGCAGACCAATTCACGGCACTTGCATAGAACAGCCCGACCATGGGGTTGTCGCGCTGGACGCCCAGCGTGCCGGTGACGATGACCAGCGCCGGCTGGGCGACGGTGCCAATGCTGCCGGCAGCGGCCGTGGTGCTGCCGTCAATACTCAGATCACCGTCAAACCACAGCGTGCGGCCAGGGAACAACTTGAGCATGTAGTCCAGGTCGCCGATGCCGCACGCTGCGGTACAAGTCTTGCGCACGACACCCTGCTGGCGGCGATAGTTGGGCCCGTCCATGCCGAACGTGGCGGTGAACATGCCATCGCTGGCGGTGGCGCCATCAGCCAGGTTCTGCAGTCGCTTCTGGAACAACGCACCGTCGTTGACCAACCAGCCGTTGCCGCCGCCGCCTGCTGGTACCACGTAGCGGCTGGTCGAGGCTGCATCGGTGGGACCGGCCGCGCCGGTGTGCACGGTGGCACCGGTCAGGTTGTCCTGGTTGCCAATCTGCAGTTCCACGCCGGCGGCGCTGATCATGTTGGCGGCAGTGAGTGCAGCCACAGGCGGTGTCGGCAGTGCACGCACCATGCCCAGCGTGACCACCACCCGCGCCCTGCCGTCGACCTGAGGATCGGTGGATGCGGAGACGCAGTTTGCGTCGCTGACGCCCGGGGTGCCGCAGCCTTGGACGTTCAGTGCGATGGCCCCGGCGCGCGCCGCGCCGCCGGGCACAAAGTAGCTGACGCGGAACGCGTTGCCTGGCGGATCGGCTGAGTTGCTCACCGACACCGTCGGCGAGTCGGCGGTCGGGCAACCACAACTCAGCGCACCGTCCACATTGGTACAGCCCGAGTACAGGGTGACGCCGCCGGTGCCGGTGGCCACGCTGATGCGACCTTCGGTGTCGGTGGTCAGGTAGCGTGCGCGGTAGGAACTGCCGCCATCGGCGTCCAGGCTGCAGCGCGTGTCGATGCGGCCGCTGTTGAGCATCGACAACGCCCAGTCGATGCCGGCATCCGCGGCGGCCAGGGCGCGCTCGGCGCGATAGCTGTTGGCGCTCGTGCGTTGCTCGAACACCAGGTTGCGGTTCGTGTAGGCCGCGACCATCGCCATGATCAGGAACAGCACCATCACGATGGTCAAGGCCGCCAATCCCCGTGCCGGTGTCTGGCGACGGTGGAGGGAGAGGGTGAGAGGCTCGCTGCGGCTCATGTCAGCATCCACTCCGCTCGACCAGGATGTCGTTGCGCAGCCGCAGGTCGCTGCGGACGCTTCGTTTGACCGAGGCGTCACTCGCCGCCTGTGCGCTGAACACCAATGTGGCATTGCGCACCAGCAGATCCAGCGCGCAGCCCCGGGAACTGACAGGGCACTGCGCTCCGCAGGGCAGCGGCACCGCCTGGGTCGTGTAGGTCAGATCAAACCTTGTCACACGCATCACCGCAGGGTCGGTCAAGGTCTGCCATGTGTCGCCGCCCATCAGCATTTCCACCGTGCCGGCCGCGGCGTTGAAGCGAAAGCCCACCCGTTCCGACGAATCGACACGGTCGTTGTCGGTGCCGGACTGCTGACCTTCCTCGTCGGTGGAACGGTCGTAGACGATCGAGTCGCCTTCACGACTGCTGCGTGTGGCGCTCACCGTGTTGTACGGGTTCGCCATCGCGTTGGTCACCGAGTCGGCCCAGACGTTGTTCCAGCCATGGGCCCAGTAGCCCGCACGTCGCATGTCACGCACGGCGATGTCCATGGTGGCGCGCATGTCCTGCTGCAGTTGGGCATCGGTGAGCATTCGGCGGTTGTCGCCCAACTGGCTGGTGACCACCAGCGTTGCCGCCGCCAGGATGAACAGGCCGATGGTCACACCGACCATCAGTTCCACCAGCGACATGCCGCGAGGGCGGGGCGACAAAGTGGCGCGCGTCAAGGCGTGTCTCATTGTTCCGTCGAGGTTGTGGTGGTGGCGCAGGCCGGGTAGGTGCCGGTGTGGCCGCTGACACTGCACAGCTGTCCGCGGCCGGTGGCATTGGTTCGCATGCGGACTTCGCCGCCAGAACTGCCCGACACCTGGATGTTCAGCGTCACGCCATCGGTCGGCAAGCCAGTGACTGCGTCCCACTTCAGCAGTGACGCGCTGTCGTCGACGGGGTTGACCGACACGCGGCCACTGCTCGCCAGCCGCACGGTCTTGATTTCCACTGCGCTGGAACTACCGCGCGAAGCGCACACCGGCGTGGCCGTGCAGTCGCAGGCAAGGCGCGAACTGGGGTGGTACACCACGTAGCAGGTCTGGCCATCCAGGCTGCCGAAGCGGATCACCGTGTCACGGTTGTCGCGCGCTTGTACCGAGCGAGCCAAGCGCACATCCCCCAACAACTCATCCGCCACACCCTGCACCCGCTTGCGCATGATGAACTGGTACATGGACGGCACGGCGATGGCCACCAGCACGGCCATCACGGCCATGGTGATCAGCATCTCGACCAGGGTCAGCCCGGTGCGGGCGGACCGCGGTCGTGTCATCACTTGACCCAGCATGGATCGGGCGCGGAGTTGGTGGTGTTGCTGGCGGTGAGCGAGCTGTAGGTGATGCTGCCGCCGGACACGGCCACCTGCATCACGCGGCACACGCTGTCGTGCGTCTGGGGGGAACTGCTCTTGGCCGTGGCCCGGGCGGTGTAGCCGGTGGCGGTGACCGAGTCATCGACCAGCGTCAGCGTGTAGTGCCCTTCGGGCGACGTGCTGCCGGTGCCCGGCAGGCTGGACAGCGTGGCCTGGTAGCTCGCGTGCTCGCTGCGCCAGCGTTCCTGCGCCTGCATCAGCTGGGCCAGTGCGGCCATGGCGTCGGCGCGGCGGCCCTTCTGCACCGCGGACTGGTAGGACGGCCAGGCCACGCCCACCAGGATGGCCAGCACGGCCAGCACGATCATCAACTCGACGAGCGTGAAGCCGCGGTCGCGCGGGGGGCGGGCAGACGGTGTGAACATGTGCCGATTATTGGCCGATGCACGCGGCAACCTGTCACGGGTGCGCCGTTCATCGCGGGGGATTGACCGCTCGTCGGCCGACTCCCGTGACCACGGGGGTTCAGGGGCCCGCTGGACGGCGAAGCGCTCAGGCGCAGCGGCGGTAGCCGGCCAGGCCGCTGGGCGAGCAGGACCGCGTGCGGCCGAGCACGTTGACGATCTGGTGCAGGGCGCGGCCCTCGCTGTCGGTGACCACGAAGGTGGCCGTGGGCGTCACCGTGCCCTTGCCGGCGTCGAACACCAGGCTGCGGCTGGCCGTGCTGATGCGCACGCCGGCCGTGGCGGCCTGCACCTGCACGCGTTGCAGCTGCGCCGGCTCGTCGCAGCGGGCGGCACCGCTGGCATCGCAGCTGCAGGCGCCGGCTGGCCCGCTGTGGATCACGTAGCAGCTGCCGCCGTCGGCGGTCGCCTGCACCGCCAGCCGCACGGTGCGGTCGGTGGCGCGGGCCAGCGAGCGTGCGTACTGGACATCGGTCTCCAGCATCGCGGCCACGGCGTCCAGCGTCTGCCGCAGGCGCAGGTCGCGCAGCGAGGGCAGCGCGCCGGCGAGCAGCAGGCCGCTGATGCACAGGCAGCACAGCAACTCCACCATCGTCAGGCCGCGGCTGGTTTGGCGCGGCAGCGGGCGGGGCCGGGGGCAGCAGGGGGTCTGGGACATGTGCGCTCCATGCATCGGGATGGGATGCGCACACTGTAGAAATCGGCGCCCGGCGGCGCGTCGCCCGCGCGGGGGGAGGGGGCGGGGGCTTTCGGAGGGAGGGGCGGCGCGGGGGGGGATGCGCCACCCGAAAGGGGGGAATCGCCCCGATGGCCGGGCCGGGATCAGGTGTTGCGGATCAGATGTCGCGGATCAGCTGCCTGAACTCGTCCACGTCCTCGAAGCTGCGGTAGACGGAGGCGAAGCGCACATAGCCCACCTTGTCCATGCGCTTGAGCTCGCGCATCACCAGCTCGCCCACGCGGGCCGACGGCACCTCGCGGGCGCCGCTGGCCAGCAGCTTTTCCTGGATGCGCTCGATCGCCGCGTCCACCTGCTCGACGCTGACCGGCCGCTTGCGCAGCGCCAGCATCATCGAGCCGCGCAGCTTGGCGGGATCGAACTCGACCCGGGCGCCGTCCTTCTTCACCACCGCCGGCAGTGCGATCTCCGCCCGCTCGTAGGTGGTGAAGCGCTTGTCGCACTTCAGGCAGCGGCGGCGACGCCGGATGACGTCGCCTTCGTCGGACTCGCGGGTCTCGACGACCTGGGTCTCGTTGTGAGCGCAATAGGGGCAGCGCATGGGGTGCTACGTCTTCAAGCCGGGCCCGACTGCGCCGCCGTGTCCGGTCAGCGGTAGACCGGGAAGGCGCGGGTCAGCGCCGACACCTGCTCGCGCACGGCGGCCAGCGTGGCCTCGTCGTTGGGCTTGTCCAGCACGTCGGCGATCAGGTGGGCCACCTTCACGGCCTCGGCTTCCTTGAAGCCGCGCGTGGTCATCGCCGGGCTGCCCAGGCGGATGCCGCTGGTGACCATGGGCTTTTGCGGATCGTTGGGGATGCCGTTCTTGTTGCAGGTGATGTGAGCGCGGCCCAGCAGCGCCTCGGCTTCCTTGCCGGTCAGGCCCTTGGGGCGCAGATCGACCAGCATCACATGGCTCTCGGTGCGGCCACTGACGATGCGCAGGCCGCGCTGCTTGAGCGTCTCGGCCATGGCGGCGGCGTTCTTCACCACCTGCTCCTGGTAGGCCTTGAACTCCGGCGACAGCGCCTCCTGCAGCGCCACGGCCTTGCCGGCGATGACGTGCATCAGCGGGCCGCCCTGGATGCCGGGGAAGATGGCCGAGTTGATCTTCTTGGCGATCTCTTCGCCGCGCATCAGGATCAGGCCGCCGCGCGGGCCGCGCAGGGTCTTGTGCGTGGTGGTGGTCACCACGTCGGCATGCGGCACCGGGTTGGGGTAGACGCCCGCGGCGATCAGGCCGGCGTAGTGCGCCATGTCGACCCAGAAGTACGCGCCGATGGCCTTGGCGATGCCGGCGATGCGCTCGAAGTCGATGCGCAGCGAGAAGGCCGAGGCGCCGGCGATGATCAGCTTGGGCTTGTTCTCGTGGGCCAGGCGCTCCATCGCGTCGTAGTCGATGTCTTCCTGGGCGTTCAGGCCGTAGGACACCACCTTGAACCACTTGCCCGACATGTTCAGCGGCATGCCGTGGGTCAGGTGGCCGCCTTCGGCCAGGCTCATGCCCATGATGGTGTCGCCGGGCTGCAGCAGGCCGAAGTACACGGCCTGGTTGGCCTGGCTGCCGCTGTTGGGCTGCACGTTGGCGTACTCGGCGCCGAACAGCTGTTTGGCGCGGTCAATCGCCAGCTGCTCGACCACGTCCACATGCTCGCAGCCGCCGTAGTAGCGCTTGCCGGGGTAGCCCTCGGCGTACTTGTTGGTCAGTTGCGAGCCTTGCGCCTGCATCACGGCGGGCGAGGTGTAGTTCTCGCTGGCGATCAGCTCGATGTGGTCTTCCTGGCGCTGGTTCTCGGCCTGGATGGCGGCCCACAGCGCGGGATCGACGTTGGCGATGGTGGATTGGGAGCGGTCGAACATGGAGGGCATCCTCTTCAACGGTGCGGTGAAGACCCGTTGCGGCGACCCCGCGCGGTGGCAAGGTGCAACAGGTTGCCCAGGCGAACGGCTGACATCGCCGGTCGTCACGCTGGGCGTGCGGCTGGCGGCTCGCGCTTCCCGGTGGTCAATCCACCTCGGGCCGGTGAGGCCCTGATCGCCAGTTGCGCGAGACTTTGGATTCTAGCGGCTTCGGCCCGTACGGGCGTCAGCGCAGCAGGGCCACCCGCTCGTCGTGTGCGGATGTGCCGGCCGACTTGACCGGCGCGCCGTCGTCGGCGGTGTTGGCCGGCGCGGCGGGCACCACCGGCTGCGCGGCGGGCAGCGGCGCATTCACCGCCACGGTCTTGCCATCGGCCACCTTGCGCAGATGGGTCTGCTCGGCCAGCACCTTGGCGGCGTAGCCCCCGTCGTCGTTCTGGTTGGCGGCCCCCACGTAGTAGCGCAGGCCGGCCTCCAGCCCGCCGGCGCGGGCGATGCATTCCTTGAGCACCAGCACGCCCACGCGCAGGTTGCTCACCGGGTCGAAGGCGGCGCGCACGCCACCGAAGGCTTCGTACTTGTCGTCGTGCACCCGGGTCATCACCTGCATCAGGCCCTGGGCGCCCACGGCGCTTTGCGCGAACGGGTTGAAGTTCGACTCGATGGCCATCACGGCCAGGATCAGCGTGGGATCGAGGCCCATGCGCTGGCCCACGCTCCAGGCTTCCTGCACCAGGCGGCTCACCGGTTCGGGGGCCACGTGGTAACGGCGCGAGAGCCAGCCGGCCACGGCGGCCTGCTGGCGCGGCAGGGCCTTGGGATCGGCCGCGGTGGCCCGGGCCACGGCATCGGGTTCGGTGATCTCGGCCAGCGCATCGGCCGGCTCGCGCGCTTCCTGGCGAGCGAGCAGCCAGTCGAGGGCGTGCCGCTCCATTGCGTCGCGCATGTCTTCACGGCCGCCGGCGAACAGGGCGGCGCCCAGCACCGCCAGGCCCAGCAGGGCCAGCGAGTTGTGGCTGACTTCCAGCAGGCCGGCGCCCACGTCGCGCAGGAACACCTGGGCCGAGGCCAGGCTGGTCGACGCGGTGGCGCGCAGCTTCGCAATCGCTGTCATGTGCATCCTTTCTTCGGGCCTCCGACGGCGGGCCGCGCCTCGCACAGCGAGGAGGGGCTTGGGTCGGGGGCCGATAATCGTCCGCTGGTCTGCCGGAGCCACCTTGCAGTGGCCGTGGGCACAGACCCGGAACTGGCAGCGTTGCGCCCTGCTCGAGCCAGCGGCACGACGGGCGCGGGTTAACCCGAAGTATCGGGCTGAGAGGCATTCTAGGAAGCCTCGAAATAACCGGTCAAGCATAAGACTTTCGTCTCTTATTCATTCCGAATTATGAAATACCGCGATTTGCGCGATTTCGCTGCCCAGCTGGAGGCGCAGGGCGAGTTGCGCCGCGTGACGACGCCGGTGTCGCCGGTGCTCGAGATGACCGCCCTGGCCGACCGCGTGCTGCGCGCCGAAGGTCCGGCGCTGTGGTTCAGCCAGCCCACCGGCCACCGCGTGCCGGTGTTGGCCAACCTGTTCGGCACGCCGCGGCGCGTGGCGCTGGGCATGGGTGCGGCCGATGTGTCCGAGCTGCGCGATATCGGCACGCTGCTGTCACGGCTGAAGGAGCCCGAGCCGCCGCAGGGGCTGAAGGACGCCGGCCGCTTCGTGCAACTGGCCAAGGCCGTGTGGGACATGAAGCCCACGCGCCGCCGCGACGGCCCCTGCCGCGAGGTGGAACAGCTGGGTGACGAGATCGACCTCGGCCAGTGGCCGATCCAGACCTGCTGGCCGGGCGACGCTGCGCCGCTGATCACCTGGGGCCTGGTGGTCACACGCGGTCCGCAGGGCGTGGCGCGGCCGCGCCTGCGCCAGAACATCGGCATCTACCGCCAGCAGGTGATCGGCCCGCGCGAGGTCATCATGCGCTGGCTGGCGCACCGCGGCGGCGCGCTGGATTTTCGTGACTTCGCCCGCGCCAACCCCGGCCAGCCGTTCCCGATCGCCGTGGCGCTGGGCGCCGATCCGGCCACCACGCTGGGCGCGGTGACGCCGGTGCCCGACAGCTTGAGCGAGTACCAGTTCGCCGGTCTGCTGCGCGGCAGCGCCACCGAACTGGTGGACTGCGCCGTGGGCGAGGGCGAGCGCAAGCTGCAGGTGCCGGCCACGGCCGAGATCGTGCTGGAAGGCCACATCCCCACCGCCGCGCCGGGCTTCGAAGGTCGCAGCGCCCACGGCGTGCCAGTCAAGGAGATCGGCGGCTACCTGCATGCGCTGGAAGGCCCGTACGGCGATCACACCGGTTACTACAACGAACAGGACTGGTTCCCGGTGTTCCGCATCGACCGGCTCACGCACCGGCGCGACCCGGTCTACCACTCCACCTACACCGGCAAGCCGCCCGACGAGCCCGCGGTGCTGGGCGTGGCGTTGAACGAAGTGTTCGTGCCCATCCTGCAGAAGCAGTTTCCCGAGATCGTCGACTTCTATCTGCCGCCGGAAGGTTGCAGCTACCGCATGGCGATCATCTCGATCAAGAAGGCCTACCCCGGCCATGCCAAGCGGCTGATGTTCGGGCTGTGGAGCTACCTGCGCCAGTTCATGTACACCAAGTTCATCGTGGTGACCGACGACGACGTGGACATCCGCGACTGGAAGGACGTGATGTGGGCCATCACCACCCGCATGGACCCGGCGCGCGACACCACCTTGGTGGATTCGACGCCGATCGACTACCTGGACTTCGCGTCGCCGGTCAGCGGGCTGGGCGGGAAGATGGGGCTGGACGCCACGAACAAGTGGCCCGGCGAGACGCAGCGCGAATGGGGTCGCACGATCACCATGCCGGCCGAGGTGACCGGCCGCATCGAGGACGTGTTCAAGGCCGTGATGGCCGGCCGGTCGACCTGACCCCACGCAGCCGACATGCGATCTCGACTTGAAGCCCGCCGCGGCTTGGAGTAATGTTGAGTCGCCTTCGATGAAGGTACCTCCATTCACGCAGTCGCTGCGTGAAACGGGGCCCCGGGCCCACTTTCCCCGGATCCCCACATGGTGGCCATCGGCCACCCGCCCCTCCGGCGCCGCAAGGTCCGGAGGGGTTTCGTTTTGTGGGCCGGCGCGGGCGGACGGTGGCGGCCCACAATCGGCGCCAATCCCTTGAACTCACCTGGAGACGCGTGCATGAGCCTCGAGACCATCACCCTGGGCGGCGGCTGCTTCTGGTGCCTGGAGGCCGTGTACGAGCAGGTGCAGGGCGTTGCGGCCGTCGAGTCAGGCTACTGCAATGGCCACCTGGCCCGGCCCACCTACGAGCAGGTATGCGAGGGCGACACCGGCCATGTGGAAGTGGTGAAGCTCGCCTTCGACCCGGCAGTGATCAGCCTGCGCGAGGTGCTGCAGATCTTCTTCGCCATCCACGACCCCACCACGCTGAACCGCCAGGGCAACGACATCGGGCCGCAGTACCGCTCGGGCATCTACCTCAGCGATCCGGCGCATGAGGCCGTGGCGCGCGAGGTGCTGGCCGAGGCGAATGCGGCGCATGGCGGCCGGGTGGTGACCGAGTTGCAGCCGCTGGCCAACTACCACCGCGCCGAGGACTACCACCAGCACTACTTCGCCAACCACCCGCACCAGGGTTACTGCGCCTTCGTGGTCGGGCCCAAGGTGGAAAAGTTCAGGAAGACCTTCGCCAGCCGCGTGCGGCGCTGATTGATGCGGGGCCGGCCGAGCGCCCGGCCGCCCGAAGCCGGCCGGCAAACCCGCCCGGCGGGTGGTGCCGCGTACCCGCGGCACCGGGTGCCCCAATTCACGGCGCCAGCCGCTCCTTGACCCACTGCCCGGCCTCCAGCCGGTAGCGGATGCGGTCGTGCAGGCGGCTCTTGCGGCCCTGCCAGAACTCCCAGCGGTCGGGCAGCAGGCGGTAGCCGCCCCAGTGCGGCGGACGCGGCGGGTGCAGCAGGAACTGCGCGCCGTACTTGGCGGCATTGGCCACCAGCACCGCGCGCGAACTGATCACTTCGCTCTGCGGCGAGGCCCAGGCGCCGATGCGCGAATCCAGCGGGCGCGAGGCGTAGTAGGCGTCGGATTCCTCGTCCGACACCTTCTCGACCGCGCCTTCCACGCGCACCACCCGCTCCAGTTCCACCCAATGGAACTGCAGGGCGGCAAACGGCCGGCCGGCGATCTCGCGGCCCTTGCGGCTGGCGTAGTTGGTGAACCAGACCAGTCCACGCTCGTCCACGCCCTTGATCAGCACGATGCGGGTGGACGGCCGGCCGTCCTCGCCCACGGTGGCCAGGGTCATGGCGTTCGGTTCGGGCACCTGGGCGGCCAGGGCTTCGTCCAGCCAGGTGCGAAACTGCGCCAGCGGCGCGTCGGCGGCCGCGTTCTCGTCGAGTTCGGCGCGCTCGTAGCTCTTGCGGAGGTCGGCAATGCGGGGATCCATGCGGCCAGTATGCCGCGCTGGCACAGCGCGTGGGCTCGCCGCGCGCCGGCGCTGCATCCGTCTGTTCGAATTCCGCTCACCCACCGTGCAAGGCCCCTGCAAGCTCGGTGATCCACCCTAAGTGCAATGCCCTAGGTGATCGTCCGACTGTCTGCCACGGTCGGCCGAGCCCATGCTTGACCTCGATGACAGCGCGTCCGCCAGTGCCGGGGAGGCTGCGGAAGTCGTCGTCATCTGCCCGCCAATCCGAATGAAACCGCAACCCGTCATCGTGGTGCTGGCCGCCGGCCGCGGCAGCCGCTTCGCCGGTCCGCGCCACAAGCTGGCGCAGGACCTGGGTGACACCAGCGTGCTGGGCCGCACCATCGGCCATGCCATCGAGACGCGCCTGCCGGTGCTGGTGGTCACCACCGAGCCGCTGGCCGCTGAAGCCGCGCGTTGGGTGGCGCGGCGCGACATCGTGCTGCTGCCCGAGGTGGGGCAGGGCGGTGGCCAGCCGCTGGGCATGGGCTACTCCATCGCCACCGGTGTGGCGGCGCGGCCCAACGCCACCGGTTGGCTGGTGCTGCCGGGTGACATGCCGCTGGTGCAGCCGGCCAGCCTGCTGGCCGTGGCGTCGGCCCTCGAGCACCACCCGGTGGCCTACGCGCAGCACCAGGGGCGGCGCGGGCACCCGGTGGGCTTCGCGGCGGAACTGTTCTCGGAACTGGTTGCGCTGACCGGCGACGAAGGCGCCCGCCGCGTGATGGCGCGCTATCCGTCGGTGGGGGTGGAACTGCCTGACACCGGGGTGCTGGTGGATGTGGACACCGAGGCTGATCTGGCGGCGCTGCGGGCCACCCCGCCGGCGGCACCTGCTGCCCCGGCCGCACCCGCTGCCTCCGTGGCCCCTGTCGCGCCAGCCCTGGCCGCCGCGGGCGGGGGTCGCCGCGCCTAGATGTGAAGTGTCAACAGGTTCTTGTCGAGCGCGGGGAGGCGTGAGACAGGGACATTGAGCTGGATGCCGTGGTGCTGGCGATGCCAGTTGTAGAAGTGCGTCCAGACAGGCAAGGCGTGGTTGCGCTGCGCCGAGTTGGCGTAGGCGCGGCCGTAGGCCCATTCGCGTAGCGCGGACTGGATGAAGCGCTCGGCCTTGCCGTTGGTCTGTGGTCGATAGGCGCGGGTGAAATGTTGGGCGATGCCCTGCTCCAGGCAGGCCTCGGCGAAGGCTGCGGAGTAGAACGCTTTTCCGTTGTCCGTGAGCACACGCTGGATCGGCACGCCAAGCGTGCCGAAATATGCCGCCGCAGCACGCACAAATGCGGCAGCGCTGTGCCCCGTTTCGTCGGGATAGACCTGGGTGAAGGCGACCCGGCTGTTGTCGTCCACGGCCACGAAGACGAAGTCCCATCCAATGGCTCTGGCGCGCTGGGTTCGGTCCCCCGTGATGCGATGCCCCACCTTGTCGAATCGCCCGAGCTTCTTGGTGTCGATGTGCAGCAGTTCGCCAGGCGCTTCGCGCTCGTATCGCTGGACCGGCTCGTCGGGCTGTAGGTCGCTCAGACGCGACAACCCGGCGCGACGCAGCACGCGACTGACCGTGGCCTTGGACACGCCCATGTACGAGGCGATGCGCGCTTGCAGAAACATCTTCCGGCGCAGTTCAACGATCGTCAGGGCGACGCTGGGATCGATGCTTCGAGGCGATCGGGCCGGACGCGACGACTTATCCATCAGCCCGACGGCGCCCTCGACCAGGTAGCGTTCCAGCCACTTGCGGGCGGTGACCGCACTGACGCCATGTTGGCGGCCAGCCTGGGCGGCGCTTACACCGTGTTCGGTGATGTCCTTGACCATCTCCAGTCGGCGCAGGTACGTCAATCGGGCATGCTTATGGGTGTTCATCCGGTTCGGGCTTTGAGTTAGACGGGCGGTTTGGCGATTGCCAGTCTCTCAAAACCTCTCCGGGTGAACACCCGCAACAACCTATTGAACCTTCACACCTAGACCAAGCCCTGCCGCCGGGCCAACGCCAGCAGGCGGGCGCTCTCGCGGTCGCACATGCGGTGGCTGTGCAGGCTCTCGGCGGTGCGCACCAGGTAATCCAGCGTGCTGCCGTAGCGCCCGTGGGCGTGGCGCAGGATGTGCAGCATCTCCGCGTCGCCGATCGGGCCTGTGAAGCTGGGGCTCTTGCGGCTGAGCGTGAAAGCCAGCGCCGCCACCGTGCCGTCGGCGGTCTGGCAGCGCAGCCAGCGCGGGTCGTACACGCCGGTGGGCATCTCGCGCAGCCACAGGCGATCCAGTTCCGCCGAGGCGCGCTCGCGCGGGATGCGGTAGACCATGCCGCGGCACATGCCGCCCGACACCAGGGCATAGACCAACCCCGGACGCTCCGGCGTGCCGCGGTTCACGCGTGAGCGCATGCGGAACGCGCGGTGCCAGCCGCGCACCAGGGCCGGGCGGTGCTCGGCGGATTCGAACTCGGGACGCCAGATCAGGGATGCGTAGCCGAACACCCACAGGTCGCTGCGGCCGCCCCATTCGGCGCGCACACGCGCCAGCAGCGCCGCGGTGTCGCGCAGCGGGGCCGGCAGCGCGGTGGGGCCGTCCACCTGGGCAGCCACCGGCTCAGGTGCCGGGTACGGAGCCGGGAGATCGCCGTTGTGCATGGCGCCCGAGCATGCCAGATCCATGCCTGTCCGCCGCCGTCGTGGCATTCGGTGACGGTTGACCATGTAACCAGGTTACTTGATAATCGAATCCACTGTTACATGGAGACGGCATGAAGCCCCGCATCGTCGACGTCACCCAGCGCATCCGTGAACGCAGCGCGGCGCTGCGCAGCGCCTATCTGGCGCGGGTGGACCGGCTGACCGGCCGCGCGCCCGGTGCCCAGCGCATGGGCTGTGCCAATGTGGCCCATGCCTTTGCCGCGCTGCCGGGCGACGAGCGCCTGCGCATCGTGGCCGAGCGCGCGCCCAACCTGGCCGTGGTGACGGCCTACAACGACATGCTGTCGGCGCATCAGCCTTATGAGGGCTACCCGGCGCTGATCCGCGCCGAGGCGCAGCGCCATGGCGCCACGGTGCAGGTGGCCGGTGGCGTGCCGGCCATGTGCGACGGTGTCACGCAAGGCCTGCCCGGCATGGAGCTGAGCCTGTTCTCGCGCGACACCATCGCGATGGGCACGGCCGTGGCGTTGAGCCACGATGTGTTCGACGGCGCGCTGCTGCTGGGCATCTGCGACAAGATCGTGCCCGGCCTGCTGATCGGCGCGCTGCACTTCGGGCACCTGCCCTGCGTGTTCGTGCCCGCCGGGCCGATGGCCTCGGGCCTGTCGAACGGTGACAAGGCCAAGGTGCGCGAACGGGCCGCCCAGGGCCTGGTGGGGCGCGACGAGCTGCTGGCGGCCGAGCAGGCCGCGTACCACGGCGCCGGCACTTGCACCTTCTACGGCACGGCCAACAGCAACCAGATGCTGCTGGAGGCCATGGGCCTGCATGTGCCGGGCGCCGCCTTCGTGCACCCGCACACGCCGCTGCGCGAGGCGCTGACGCGTGAGGCCGTGGCCACGCTGCTGGGCATCACCGAGCGCAGCGCGCGCTTCACGCCCATCGGCCGCCTGGTCGACGAGCGCGTGATCGTCAACGCCATGGTCGCGCTGCTGGCCACCGGCGGCAGCACCAACCACCTGATCCACTGGGTGGCGGTGGCGCGCGCGGCCGGCATCCTGATCGACTGGACCGATTTCTCCGATCTGTCGGCCGAGGTGCCGCTGCTGGCTCGCGTGTACCCCAACGGCAGCGCCGACGTGAATCAGTTCCAGGCCGCCGGTGGCACCGGCTATGTGTTGCGTGAATTGTTGGATGCCGGCTACCTGCACGGTGATGTGGCCACCGTGGCGGCCGGCGGCATGGCCGCGTACGGCCAGGTGCCGCGGCTGGCGCCCTCTGGCGGCGTGGCTTGGGACGCCACGCCTGCCGCCAGCGCCGACGAAGGCGTGGTGCGCCCGGCCGCGGCGCCGTTCTCGCCCAGCGGCGGCCTCAAGCTGCTGAGCGGCAACCTGGGTCGCGCGGTGATCAAGGTCTCGGCCGTGCCCGAGGAGCGCCACGTCATCGAAGCGCCGGCCCGGGTGTTCACCAGCCAGGAGGCCATGCAGGCCGCCTTCAAGGCCGGCGAACTGAACCGCGATGTGGTGGTGGTGGTGCGCTTCCAGGGCCCGCAGTCCAACGGCATGCCCGAACTGCACAAGCTGACGCCGCCGCTGGCCGTGCTGCAGGGCCAGGGCTTCCGCGTGGCCCTGGTCACCGACGGCCGCATGAGCGGCGCCAGCGGCAAGGTGCCGGCCGCCATCCACGTGAGCCCCGAGGCCCTGGCCGGCGGCCCGCTGGCCCGCGTGCGCGACGGCGACCTGATCCGCCTGGATGCCGTGGCCGGCACGCTGGCCGCCCTGGTGCCGGACGACGAATGGGCCGCGCGCGACCTGGCCACGCTGGACCCGGCCCAGGCCGAGGACAGCGCCCACGGCCTGGGCCGCGAGCTGTTCGGCGGTCTGCGCCGCACCGTGCGCAGCGCCGAAGAGGGCGCCGTCACCTGGCTGTGACCCTGGATCGCCCAACGAATTCATCAGACTGGACCCTTCATGACCCTCGACACCTTGAGCCTGGCCGGCCACGGCCCCGTCATTCCCGTCATCGTGCTGCAACGCGTGCAGGACGCCGTGCCGCTGGCCGAGGCCCTGCTGGCCGGCGGCGTCAAGGTGCTGGAGGTGACGATGCGCACGCCGGTGGCGCTGCAGTGCATCGAGGCCATCGCCAAGGCGCTGCCCGAGGCCCTGGTCGGCGCCGGCACCATCCGCTCGGCGGCCGATGCCCAGGCCGCGCTGGATGCCGGCAGCCGCTTTGCCGTGAGCCCCGGCTACACCGCCGAGGTGGGTGCCGCCTGCCGCCGCATCGGCCTGCCGCTGCTGCCCGGCGTGGCCACGGCCAGCGAGGTGATGGCCGCCAATGCCGACGGCCTGAACTTCCTGAAGTTCTTCCCGGCCGTGCAGGCCGGCGGCGTGGCCATGCTCAAGGCGCTGGGCGGTCCGTTCCCCGATGTGGTGTTCTGCCCCACCGGCGGCCTGACGCCCGAGACCGCACCGCAGTTCCTGGCCTTGCCCAATGTCAAGGTCTGCGGTGGCTCATGGCTGACGCCGGCCGATGCCGTGGCGGCGGGGGATTGGGGCTGCATCACGGCGCTGGCCCGCGCCACGCACGCGCTGCGCGGCTGAACCGGACCTGCCCGGCCGGCCTCTCGTGCCCCCTCAGGCGCGTGACACGCTGACGCGCAGCCACTGGCCCAGCGCATCGGCGGCGGCCTGCAGCCCGGGAGCGGTGGAGCCGCGCGCCAGCGCCAGGCAGCCGCGCGCATAGGCCCGGTCCAGGCGCAGCCGCGCCAGGTCCACATCGTGACCGTCGCCGGCCATCAGCAGGCGGAACTCGGCCAGCGCCGCGGCCTCCTGTGGCGGCAGGGCGGGTGGGGGCGGCGCGTCGGTGGTCATCAAGGCAGGCATGGTGTCCCCGTGCTCTGCAGGTTCGATGCCAGCCAGGGTGTGCACAGCATAGGCTGCCGCATGAGCGGCAAATTCGGCAGCAGCGGCAGGAAAGCGCTGCAAACCGCCCGCGCGCGGCCCGGGCGCCATGCACCGTGGCAGGGCATGGCCGCATCGCGGTGCATGCCGTGGCGCGGCGCATCGGGCCGTTATGCTGTGGCGGATGAGCCCCTCGCCCCTCGCCATCCAGCCGGCCGATGTGCTGGCCGCCGCCCAGCGCCTGCGTGGCGTGGCCCACCGCACGCCGGTGCTGCGCTCGCGCACGGCCGATGCCCGCAGCGGCGCCACGCTGTTCTTCAAGGCCGAGAACCAGCAGCGCATGGGCGCCTTCAAGTTCCGCGGCGGCTACAACGCGCTGGCGCAGTTCACGCCCGAGCAGCGCCGCGCCGGCGCGTTGGCCTTCAGCTCGGGCAACCATGCCCAGGCCGTGGCGCTGGCCGGGCGGCTGCTGGACATCCCCACCGTGATCGTGATGCCCCACGACGCGCCCGCCGCCAAGCTGGCCGCCACGCGCGAGTACCAGGCCGGCCAGGCCGGCAGCGAGGTGGTGCTGTACGACCGCTACACCGAAGACCGCGACGCCATCGGACAGCGCCTGGCCACTGAGCGCGGCATGACCCTGATCCCGCCGTTTGATCACCCGCATGTGATGGCCGGGCAAGGCACGGCTGCGCTCGAGCTGATCGACGAGGTGGGTGCGCTCGATGCGCTGCTGGTGTGCGTGGGCGGCGGCGGCCTGATCTCGGGCTGCGCCACCATCGCCAAGGCCATGCTGCCGGATGTGCGCGTGATCGGTGTCGAGCCCGAGGCCGGCAACGACACGCAGCTGAGCCTGGCGCGTGGCGAGATCGTCACCATCCCGGTGCCGCGCACCATTGCGGATGGCGCCATGTCGCCGGCCAGCGGACAACTCACCTTTCCGGTGATCCAGGCCCTGGTGGAGCGCATCGTCACGGTCAGTGACGCGCAACTGGTGGAGACGATGCGCTTTTTTGCCGAGCGCCTGAAGCAGGTGGTCGAGCCCACCGGCTGCCTGGCTGCCGCCGCCGCGCTGAACCCCGGCCTGGCGGGGCTGCCCGACCTGCGCGGTGCACGCGTCGGCGTCATCGTGTCGGGCGGCAATGTCGACCTGCCGCGTTTTGCCGAGTACCTGGCGCGCTGAGCGCCCGCCTGCCCACCCAAGGCCCCGTTCATGACCGACACCGCCACCACCAGCAACTCGCCGAACCCGGACACCAGCGATGCCGCCAAGCGCCAGCGCGCGCGTGTCGACAGCCTGCTCGCCCGTCCCGGCGTCACCCACGACGACCAGCTGACCCTGGCCGACGGCCGCACGCTGGCCTACCGGGTGCACGTCGGCTTCCTGCCGGTGCTGGCCGGCGGCCTGGGGGCCGAGGCCGGCGAGCCGCAGGCGGCGGTGATGACCACAGCCTACACGGTGCCGCAGCCCGAGGGCGCGCCGCAGCGCCCGGTGTGCTTCGCCTTCAACGGCGGGCCGGGCTCGTGCTCGATCTGGCTGCAGCTGGGCGCGCTGGGCCCCAAGCGCGTGCCGGTGTCGGACGACGGCATGCTCGGCCCCTCACCCTGGGCCGTGGAGGACAACCCGCTGACCTGGCTGGCGCACTTCGACCTGGTGTTCCTCGATCCGCCGCACACCGGCTGGTCCACCAGCGCCAGCGACGCGGCGCGCAAGACGCTGCTGTCGGTGGACGGCGACGTCGAGGCCCTGGCCGGGGTGATGCGCGGCTGGCTGGCGGCGCACCGGCGCTTCGGCGCGCCGCTGTACCTGGCCGGCGAGAGCTACGGCACCACGCGCGGCGCGGCCCTGGTGGACAAGATGCTGGACCTGGGCCTGGCCGTCGACGGCGCCATCCTGGTCAGTTGCGCGATGGACCTGCAAAGCCTGGTCTTCGCGCCGAAGAACGATCTGCCCTATGCGCTGTTCCTGCCGGCCTATGCCGCCACTGCGCAGTACCACGGCACGCTGCAGGGGGCGCTGGGCGCGTCGGCCGAGGCTGCCCGCACGGCGGCGGAAGACTTCGCCCAGGGCGACTACCTGCGCGCATTGCACGCCGGTGCCCGGCTGGATGCGCGCCAGCGCAGCCGCGTGGCGCGCCGCGTGGCCGAGCTCACCGGCCTGAGCCCCGCCCTGGTCGAGGCCTGCAACCTGCGGATCAGCGACAGCCGCTTCTTCGTCGAGGCGCTGCGCGGGCGCGGCCGCCTGGTCGGCCGGCTGGAATCGCGCGCCACCGCACCGCTGGCGGCCAGCCAGGAGCGGCAGATGCTGTTCGACCCCGGCATCGATGCCTTGCTGGCGCCCTACGCCACGGCGGCCATGGCCTGGTTCAGCCGGATCGGCCTGCCGGTCGAGCCGCGTTTCGAGGTGATGAACGGCGAGGTCAATCGCGCCTGGGAATGGCGGCGCGGCAGCGGGGAAGGGCGCATCGAGGCCAACGGCTTCACCAGCACCAGCGACGATCTGGCGCGCGCGCTGCGCCGCAACCCGCACCTGCGCGTGTTCGTGGCCAGCGGCCGCTACGACCTGGGCACACCGTATTCGGCCACCGACTGGTCGCTGGCCCAGCTGGACGCGCCGGCCGAGGTGCTGGCGCGCATCACCCACCGCTATTACGACGCCGGCCACATGATGTACACGCGCCAGGCTGATCTGGCGCAGATGGCGGCCGATCTGGCCGCCTGGCTGGGCCGCTGATCCGGCACGATCGGGGTTTTCATTCCGCACGAGGACACCACCCCATGCATGTCGGCATCCTGACCGGTGGCGGCGACTGCCCCGGCCTGAACGCGGTGATCCGCGCCGTGACGCTGGCGCTGATCAACGAATGCGGCGCCCGCGTCACTGGCATCCGCCGCGGCTTCCTGGGCCTGATCGAGCGCGATGTTCAGGCACTGGACCGCGCCGCGGTGGCCGGTATCCTGGCCCAGGGCGGCACCATCCTGGCCACGCACAACAAGTGCGACCCGTTCCACTACTTCGGCGCCGGCGGCGCCGATGTCTCGGCCCGAGCCATGGCCTTCGTGCGCGAGCTGGGGCTGGATGCGCTGGTGGCCATCGGCGGCGACGGCACGATGACCATCGCCCACCGCTTCGAGGCGCTGGGCCTGCCGGTGGTGGGCGTGCCCAAGACCATCGACAACGACCTGCAGCACACCGACCGCACCTTCGGCTTCGACAGCGCGGTGGCCGTGGTGGCCGAGGCGCTCGACCGGCTGGAGACCACCGCCCGCAGCCACGGCCGCGTGATGGTGCTGGAAACCATGGGCCGCTACGCCGGCTGGATCGCGCTGGAAGGTGGCATGGCCGGCGGCGCCGACGTGATCCTGCTGCCTGAGCTGCCGTACCAGCTGGAGGCGGTGGCCGACGTCTGCCGCGCGCGCGAGGTCCAGGGCCTGTGCACGCTGGTCTGCATTGCCGAGGGCGCCAAGGCCGAAGGCGGCGAGCTGGTGGTGGCGCAGACCCTGGCCGACAGCCCCGATCCGTTGCGCCTGGGCGGCGTTGGCGCGGTGCTGGCGCACCAGTTGCAGCCGCTGGTGCAAAGCGAGGTGCGCGCCACCCTGTTGGGCCATGTGCAGCGCGGCGGCTCGCCGACGCCCTTTGACCGCGTGCTGGCCACGCGCTTCGGCTATGCCGCGGCGCAGCTGGTGGAGCGGCGGCAGTGGGGCCGCATGGTCACGCTGGCGGGGTCAGACATTGCCAGCGTGCCGCTGGAGGCCGTGGCCGGGCGCAACCGGCCGGTGCCGGCCGACCATCCGCTGCTGGCGGCGGCCCGCGGGCTGGGCGTGTCGCTGGGCTGAAACCTCAGCCGGGCGTGGAGTCTTGCCGTCCTGACAAGTTCCGTCACGCTCCCCCTGCATTTGCCCGGATGGCAGGCCCGGCCCGGCGGCGTAAGGTTGAGCTGTCGTGGGTTCGCTGAGGTGAAGCGCGGTCCGGCCGATCCGGGCGGCGCAGGCGCCAGGCCACGGCAGCGATGAGGAGCATTGCCCCCGGGATCAGGTCAAACCCCCGGGGGCTTTTTTTTGGGCGCCGGGTGCGGGTTTGAGGCAGCGCAAGCACCGCCGGGGGGATCAGGCGTCAGATGCGTGCATCGACTTGCAACGGAGCAACGACATGCACGCCCTGAAGGACTTCTTCACCACCGACTACGGCCTGCTCAGCGCGGTGGTCATCGTGTTCACGCTCGGCATGGGCGTCTTCTACGGCCGCTACTTCGCCAAGCACATCAAGGAAGACACCGAGCGCGCCGAGCGCGAGAAGCTGGCGCATTGAGCCCGGTGCCGCAGCGCGTCAGGCGCTGCGATTGCGCGCCCGCACGGCCTCGCGGCGTTGTTCGACGCCGTCGGCCGTGACCTTTGAATTGAACTCGCGGGCGCGGGTCTTTTCCAGCACCATGCCCTCGCCGAACGGCAGGCGGTAGCCGTCGTTGATCACGGCCTTGTAGCGCAGCAGCATCTCGGGCAGCGTGCCCAGCATGTCGCGCGCCAGCGCCTTGGCGCTGTCCAGCAGCGCCTCGGGCGCCACCACGCGGTTGACGAAGCCCCAGGCGGCGGCCTGCTCGGCGCTCACCCAGTTGCCGGTGAACGACACCTCGCGCGCCCGGTACGGTCCGATGGCGCGCGACAGCCGCTGTGAGAGGCCCCAGCCCGGGCTGACGCCCACGCGCGCATGTGTGTCGGCAAAGCGCGCGGCGCTGCTGGCCAGCAGCACATCGCAGCACAGCGCCAGCTCGAATCCGCCGGTCACGGCGGCGCCGTTGATGGCGCCGATCACCGGCTTGGGGCAGCGGTCGATGGCCGCCACCGGGTCGCCTGCAGCCTTGCCCGAGCCCAGCGAGCCTTCGCCGGCGCCGATTTCCTTCAGGTCCAGCCCGGCGCTGAAGGCGCGGCCGGCACCGGTGAGGATGATCACGCGCACCGCGTCGTTGGCGCTGAGCGCGTCGATCGTGTCAGCCAGCTCGCTCATCAGCCCGCGCGACAGCGCGTTCATGGCCTGCGGCCGGTTCAGCGTGACGACGGCAAAGCCGGCGGGGTCGATCTCGGTCAGGATCAGGGCAGCGTCGGGGGCGGCATCGGCCAAGGCGGTCTCCAGCGTTTGAAAGCCGGCCGATGCTGCCAGCGCGTGGCCTGGCCAGGTGTCGCGATCGCGGCAGGCCAAGGCCGAAACCCAGCGACCGCCGCGGAACCGGCTCTGCCGGGCCGCTGGCGGTGCCCAAGGAGGAGTGCCCAGGGGGAGCGCCCTTGGGCGCTTCGGGGGTGACTAATGCAGAATTTCCACGCGGTTGCGCCCGTTGCGCTTGGCCTGGTACAGCGCGGCGTCGGCGCTGTGCACCAGGGCTGCTGCGCCGCCGCCGGCCAGCGGCACGGTGGCGGCCACGCCGATGCTCACGCTGATGGGATAGCCGCCCTCGATGATCGGCCGCGTGTCGGCCGCGGCCACGGCGCGGCGGATGATCTCGGCGATCTCCAGCGCGCCGGTGGCCGAGGTGCCGGGCAGCACCACGGCGAACTCTTCGCCGCCGTAGCGTGTGGCCATGTCGCCGGCGCGGCGCACATTGTCGCGGATCACCTTGCCCACCAGGGCCAGGAAGGCGTCGCCCATCTGGTGGCCGAACAGGTCGTTCAGCGATTTGAAGCGGTCCACGTCGATCATCATCAGCGCCAGTGGCTGGGCGTCGCGCAGCGCGCGGAACCATTCCTTGTTCAGCGTGGCGTCGAACACGCGGCGGTTGGGCAGGCCGGTCAGCGCGTCGGTGGAGGCCAGGGCCGACAGTTCGGCGTTCACCTGGCCCAGCTGTTCCTCGGTGCGGCGGCGTTGCTCGGCGTCGCGCATCGTCACCAGGTAGTCGCCCAGGCCGTTGCCCGGCGGCAGCGGCGCGACGCGGGCCTCCACCCAGCGCGTGCCGCCGTCGCGGCGCAGCGTGCGGAACAGGTCGGGCCCGGCGCCGCGCTGCGCGGCCTTGGTGAAGTGGCGGGCGATGAAGGCGGCGCGCTCCTCGGGCACCAGCAGCTCGGCCAGCGTGTGGCCGTGCAGGTCGGCCGGCTCGCAGCCCAGCAGCGTGCGCGTGGCCGGCGAGGCGTAGCGGATGGCCAGATCGGCGTCCACGGCCACGATCAGGTCCATCGAGTGTTCGGCCAGCAGGCGAAAACGCACCTCGGCGCCGTCGTTGGCCGGGCGGCGGTCGCCCTCGGCCAGCAGCAGCCGGCGGCCGTCGGACAGGCGCAGCGCCGCCGGGCGGGCGCCGGGCCGGCGCTGGGCCTGCAACTGCGCGGCCTGGCGGTTGGCCAGCAGCGGCTGGCCGTCGGCATCGACCAGGCTGCAGGCCAGGCCGAAGCCGTCCAGCAACTGCGCCAGGGCCTGAAGGTCCGCCTCGTTCAACCACTACTCCTGGGGTTACTGCTGGGATGTCGGGGGGTGCCGGGAATCGGGTGTCACCAGGCGGTCACGGCGTGAGAGCGCCGGAAACAGCCGGATCCAGGTCAGCACCACCAGCAGCGTGCCGATGCCGCCCGACACCACCGATCCTACCGGCCCCAGCAGCGCCGCCGTCGCGCCCGACTCGAATTCTCCCAGCTGGTTGCTGGCGCCGATGAACAGGCCGTTGACCGCCGACACCCGGCCGCGCATGGCGTCGGGCGTTTCCAGCTGCACCAGGGTCTGGCGGATGACCACGCTGACCATGTCGGCGGCGCCCGAGACGGCCAGCGCCGCCAGCGACAGCCAGAACCAGCGCGACAGGCCGAAGGCCACCATCGTCAGCCCGAACACCGCCACCGAACCCAGCAGCCAGGCGCCGGTGTGGCGCTCGATCGGCCGGCGCGCCAGCCACAGCGACATCGCCAGTGCCCCGGCGGCCGGTGCCGCGCGCAGCAGGCCCAGGCCCTGCGGCCCGGTGGCCAGGATGTCGCGCGCGAAGATCGGCAGCAGCGCCGTGGCCCCGCCCAGCAGCACGGCGAACAGATCCAGCGACACGGCGCCCAGCACCACCTTCTGCCGCCACACGAAGCCCAGGCCGGCCGACAGCGTGGCCAGCGAGGCAGGCTCCTTGTGCTGCTGGGCCGGCCGCGGCCGCAGGCCCCACACGGCCCAAAGCGAAATGGCGAAGCCCAGCGCCGACATCGCGTACACCGCCGCGGCACCGGCTGCGGCCGTGCCGGCTGAGGTGTGGCTGGCGTCCAGCCAGCTGCCTGCAGCATACAGCGCACCGCCCAGCGCCGGTCCGGCGATGATGGCGCCCTGCAGCGCCACCGATGACAGCGCCAGCGCCCGCGGCAGCACGGCCAGTTCCACCAGCAGCGGCAGCAGTGCCTGGCTGGCCGGCATCTGGAAGGCGCGGGCGGCGCCCAGCACCATCGACAGCGCCAGCACCCCGCCGCGCCCCAGCGCCCCCTGCGCGGTGGCCACCGACAGCAGCGTGGCCACCAGCACCTGCGCCAGCAGCACACCGGCCAGCACGCGCTGGCGCGGATGGCGGTCGACCACATGGCCGGCCGGCAGCGCCAGCAGCAGCGCGGGCACGAACTGCGCCAGGCCCACCAGGCCCAGGTCCCAGGCGCTGGCGGTCAGGTCGTACATCTGCCAGCCCAGCGCCACCATCAGCATCTGGCCGGCGGCGGTGCTGGACAGACGCGACAGCCAGAAGCGGCGAAAGCCCGGATGGCGCAGCAGGGTCACCTCGGCGCGGGCCTCTTCGGCGAGTTCGGCCAGGGCGGTGTGTCCGGGCGCTGCGGCCGGTGCGGCAGTGTCGACGGCGTCAGCGGGCAGGTGAGGGCGTGGGCTGGGGGGCTGCGGGGGATTCATCGTCATCGTCAGTGTCCACCACCAGCTGCTGCAGCTGCACCAGGCGCTGGTAAAGCCCGCCGTCCAGGGCCATCAGCGCCTCGTGCGGGCCCCGTTCGGCGATGCGGCCATGGTTGAGCACCACGATCTCGTCGGCTTCGCGGATGGTGGACAGGCGGTGGGCGATGGCCACGATGGTGATGCGCCCGCGCAGGGCGCCCAGCGTGCGCTGCACCAGGCGCTCGGTCTCGCTGTCGATGTGGGCCGTGGCCTCGTCGAGGAACAGCACGCGCGGCGCGCCGGCCAGCGCGCGGGCGATGGCGATCAGCTGCTTCTCGCCCACGGCCAGGCGCGCGCCGCCTTCGCCCAGCGGCGTGTCGTAGCCTTGCGGCAGGCGCAGGATGAAATCGTGCGCCTGGGCGTCGCGCGCCGCGGCCTCGATCTGCGCGTCGCTGAGCGGACGGCCCATGGCGATGTTCTCGCGCGCGCTGGCGGCCAGCAGGAAGGGGTCTTGCGGCACCAGGGCCACGGCGGCGCGGAAGTCGTCGTCGCCGATGCGGCCCAGCGGCTGGCCGTCGATCAGTAGGCTGCCGGGCGTGGCCTCGTAAAAGCGCAGCAGCAGCGACAGCAGCGTGCTCTTGCCGCTGCCCGTGGCGCCCACGATGCCGGTGAAGCGCCCGGCCGGGATCTCCAGGTCCAGCCCGTGCAGCACCGGCCGGCCCGGCTGGTAGCCGAACGTCAGCTGGCGCACTGACAAGGCGCCGGCCGTCACCTGGCCTGCGGCCTGGGCCGGCGGCGCCTCGGCCTCGTCGAGCAGGGTGTTGACGCGCGCGGCGGCCACCACCGCCTGCTGCAGCTGCGAGAACTGCATGGTGATCTGGATCAGCGGCTCGACCACCCGCGCGATGTAGCTGACGAAGGCGTAGAGCACGCCAACCTCCACCGCGCTGAGCTGGCCGCCGGCCGCGCCGTCGGCGCGCAGGCCGAACAGCGCGATCACCGCGCCCAGCATGGCCACGTTCAGCAGGTCCAGCGCCGGGCGCAGCAGCCAGGCGTTGGCGCGCAGCTCCAGCCGGCGCGAGCGGTAATGCCCGGCGTTGGTGCCGGCATAGCGCTCGGCAAAGCGCGGCGCGGCGCCGGCGGCCTGCAGCGTGGCCATGCCGGCAATCGCCTCGGCCACCTGGGCGTTGAGGTCGCTGCGCAGCGCGCGGCTGGCCGCCACGGCCGGGGCCGACAGGCGCTGGTAGATCCACACGATGCCCACCACCGCCGGCACCAGCAGGGCCACCACCAGCATCAGCCGCCAGTCCAGCAGCGCCATCGTCACCAGCATGCCGCCCAGCGTGACCACGCTGTCCAGCATCACGAACAGCACCTGCACATAGAGCGTCTTCACCGCCTCGGTGTCGTTGGTGACGCGGCTGACCAGCTGGCCGGTGATGGCGCGGTCGAAGAAGGCCATCGGCAGGCGCAGCACATGGCCGTAGACCCGCTCGCGGATGCGCTGCACCGAGCGCATGGCCACGCCGGCCAGGCGCAGCAGCTGGCCGTAGCGCAGCCAGCTGGCGATCCAGCCGGCCACCAGCGCACCGCCCAGCAGGCCGGCGATGGCCAGCGCATCGGCATCGCGCGGCAGCAGGTGGCGGTCGATGAAGGCCTTGCCCAGCACCGGGCCCAGCGCCTCCAGGCCGGCCGCCAGCACCAGCCACAGCAGCGCGCCGCGCAGCAGCGGCAGCTCGGGCGCGGCCGCGCGCAGCAGCAGGGCCAGCGCGGCGCGGCGCTCGCGCTGCGCCGGCGGGCGGTGTTCAGGCAGCGGGGCCATGCGCGCCTCCGGTCGTCGAGGTGGGGCCGTCGTCGGCTTCCAGCGAGGCCTGCAGCTGCTGCACCCGCCATTGCGTGGCGTACCAGCCGCCCAGTGCCACCAGCTCGGCGTGTGTGCCGCGCTCGGTGATGCGGCCGTGGCGCAGCACCAGGATCTCGTCGGCATCCAGCAGCGTGCGCAGGCGGTGGCTCACGATCACCGTGCTGCGCGGTGTGCCCGCGTGGCCGGAACCGTTGGCCTGCTGGCGTGCGCCGCGCAGCGCGGCCAGGATGCGTGCCTCGGTCTCGGTGTCCACCGCCGACAGCGCATCGTCCAGCAGCAGCAGCGGCGCCTCGGCCAGCAGCGCGCGGGCGATGGCCACGCGCTGGCGCTGCCCGCCCGAGAGCGTGACGCCGCGTTCGCCCACCGGCGTGTCGTAGCCCTGGGGCAGCCGGGCGATGTCCTCGTGCACCGCGGCCAGGCGGGCCACGGCCTCGATCTCGGCCTTCGTCGCGTCCGGCCGCGCCAGCGCGATGTTCTCGCCCACCGTGGCCGAGAACAGGAAGGGCTCCTGCGCCACCCAGGCCTGGGCCGCGCGCAGCGCGGCCAGCGTGTGCTCGGCCAGCGGCACGCCGCCCCAGGTAATGCGGCCCTGCTGCGGCGTCCACTGGCGCATCAGCAGCTTCAGCAGCGTGCTCTTGCCCGATCCGGTGGGGCCCACGATGCCCAGCGTGCCGCCCGGCGGCAGCGCAAAGCCCACGCCCTGCAGCGCGGCGTGGCCGGCCTGGCCGCCCTGTCCGCCCTGTCCGCCCGCCTCGGCGGGGTAGTGGAAGGCGAGCTGCTCGGCCCGCAGCGGGCCGGGCGTCACCGCGGCCAACGTGCCGTGGTCGTCGATGGCCGGCGGCTCGGCCAGCACCGGCTGCAGCCGGGCCCAGGCGGCGCGGCCGCGCTCCATCAGCGCCAGCACCCAGCCGGCGGCGAACATCGGCCAGATCAGCTGGCCCAGGTACAGGCCGAAGCTGGTGAGCTGGCCCACGGTGATCTGGCCATGCCACACCAGCCAGCCGCCGTAGCCCAGCGCCAGCACGGTGGCGGCGGTCAGCGTCAGGCCCACGGCGGGCTCGTAGGCGGCCTCCCAGCGCTGGGCGGACAGGCTGGTGTCGGCGGCGCGGCCGGCCAGCGTGGCGAAGTGGGCGCTGCTGCGCGCCTCCAGCCCCAGCGCACGCAGCGTGCGCACGCCGGTCAGCGTTTCCTGCACCTGGTCGTTCAAGGTGCCGAAGGCGGCGAGCGCATCGCGCGAGGCCTCGTGCACATGGCGCGAGATCCACCAGAAGCTCCAGGCCATGGCCGGGAAGGGCAGCAGCACCACGGCGGCCAGGCGCCAGTCGACGCCCAGCGTCATCGTGGCCACCACCAGCACCAGGGTCAGCGTGCCGTCGAAGCCGGCCAGCAGCGCCTCGCCGACGGCCATCTCCACGGCATCCACATCGTTGGTGGCCAGGGCCATCAGGTCGCCGGTGCGGTGGCGCTGGAAGAAGCGCGCGCCCTGCAGCGCCAGCTGGCGGTAGAGCTGGTTGCGCAGATCCATGCCCATGCGGTAGGCCGCGGCATAGAGGATCTGCCGCCAGGCCACGCGCAGGAAGTAGATGGCGATGCCGGCGGCCAGCAGCCAGCCGATCTCGCGCCACAAGGCCGCGCCACTCAGGCGTTGGGTGACCAGGCCGTCGACCATCTGGCCGATCTGGCGCGGCAGCCACACGGTGAGCACGGCGATCGTGGCCAGCATGGCCGCCGATGCGGCATAGGCGCGCCAGTGGCGGCGCACGAAGCCACCGATCAGGTGGGAGAGGGTCATCCGGCGGGTGGGAGGGGGACGGCAGGCGCCAGCGCACGCACCTTGTGGGCGCCGGCCGGCCGGGGCGGGAAGCGCCGGATTCTAGGGGCCGGCCGTGTCGCCGCGCTGCCCAGGGGTCACAGCGACTGGGGCGCGATGACGATCACGCGGCCGGCCTGCTCGCCCACGGTGCGCACCAGGTGGGCGGTGCCGCCCGGGCCGTCGCCGCCGGCGCCATCCCACAGCGCGATGAGGCTCAACGCGGCGCCGTGCTGCGCCAGCGCGGTGGCCAGCAGCCAGCGGTTGCAGCGCTCGTAGGCATCGTCACCGGCGGCCAGGTCGCCCAGCACGGCCGGTGCGGCCAGCACGGGGTGGTCGGCGCCCAGCCGCGCCCGCGCCGCGGCATAGCGCGCCAGCCAGGCCTCGCCATGCGGCAGCACCGATTCGGCCAGGAAGCGCGGCTCGTCGAAGGGCTGCAGCAGCTGCACCGGCACGCCACGGGCCTGCGCGGCCTCGACGAACAGCAGATCGCCGCCGGCGGCGCCCTGGGTCAGCGCCAGGTCGGACGGACCGGCGTCCAGGCTGGCCAGCGCGTCGGCGATGCGCGCCGCGGCGGCCGGCACGGCCGAGGGTGGAAAGCGCGGCGGCGTGCGCCCCGGCCGGTCGACGATGTGCCCGGTGAACAGGATGACGCTTCTGACCGTCATGTCGGTTGCCGCAGCCTCACACCTCGCGGATGTCGGCGATCGGGTCGGCGCCGTAGTCGGGCCGGCCCAGGTAGCGCAGCAGGCGCTCGGCGCAGTCGGCCGCGCTGCTCAGCTGGCCGTTGGCATGCAGCTGGGCAAAGCGCGCCTGCTCGGGGAACTGCGCGGCATCGGCGCCGCGCAGCTCGGCCTGCATGTCGGTGTCGATCACGCCGGGGGCAATGGACACGATGCGCGCCGCGTTGGCGCGGCCGGCCTGCTCCAGCGCCACGGCGCGGCTGAAATGGTCCATGCCGGCCTTGGCCGCGCAGTAGGCGGCGCTGCCGGCCATGGCGCGCCGGCCCAGGCCCGACGAGATGTTCATGATGCGGCGCGGCCCGGTCCAGCGTGCGGTGCCGGCCAGGAAGGCGGCGCTCAGCAGCAGGGCCGATTCCAGCCCCGCGCGGATGGCCAGCGACAGCGTGGCCAGCGGCACCTCGTCCAGCGCGCCGGGCTGGCCGACCACGCCGGCGTTGTTGATCAGCGTGGCGCTGGCCACCTCGGCCGGGTCGAACTCGGCCAGCCAGCGCTCCAGCCGCGTGGCCGCTGCCGGGGCATCGGCCAGGTCCAGCGTCCACTGCGTCAGCGGCACGCCGTTGGCCTGGGCATGGGCCTGCAGCGCGGCGTTGCTGCCGCGCGCAATGCCCAGCACGCGGTGGCCGGGCTGCAGCAGCTGGGTGGCCAGCGCCGCGCCCAGGCCGCGCGACGAACCGGTGACGATGTAGAGGTGGCTTGTCATGGCGCAGCAGCATACGCCGCGCCTGGTGACCCTGGTCCGGCAGCGGGCGGGGACAATCCCGGCCATGAAGTCCTGGATCAAGCACCCGTTCGTGATCGCCGCCGGCCTGGGCCTGGCGGTGCTGCTGGTGGCCGCCGCGCTGCCGCTGCTGCACCTGGGCCAGCCGGGCGGCGGGGCCACGGCCGACGCGCGGCGGCCCGACGCCGCCGACGCCAACCTGCCGTGGCAGGTGCGCGCACTGGGCGACGGCCGCTCACAGGTCTTCGGCCTGACGCTGGGCAGTGACACGCTGGCCCAGGCCGAGGCGCGCTTCGGCGACAACCTGCAGCTGGCGCTGGTGGCGCGGCTGGGCGAAGTGGGCGCGCTGGAGGCCCTGGTCGACCCGATGAGCGCCGGCTTCGTCAGCGGCCGGCTGGTGCTGGCCTTCGACGTGCCCGAGGCCACGCTGCGCCGCTGGCGCGCCAACGTGGGCGGCTCCGAGGCCATGGAGGGCGGGGTGCGCCGCTTCACGCTGCGCGCGGCCGACCGCGACGAGGCCCGGCGCGCGCCGCTGGCGGGCCTGAGCTTCATCCCGGCGCTGCGCCTGGGCGAGGCCGACCTGCGCGAGCGCTTCGGCCCGCCGGACCAGGTGCAGGCCGAGGCCGACGGCGTGCAGCGCCTGCTCTACCCCGAGCGCGGCCTGGCCGCCAGCGTGCGCGCCGGCCAGCGCGGCGTGCTGCAGTACGTGGCGCCGCGCGACTTCGCGGCGCGGCTGGGGGCACCGGCTCAGGGCAAGCCCTAGGGTCGATCCCCCGCCGGGTCACAACCGGCTGCTACCCGCCGGGCAGAGCGTCTCGGAAGAATCGATGCCACGTGGACGGCTGCGGCCGCCGCGTCCACCGATCCACCCCGCGAGGAGACCCACCATGCCCTGCAAGATCCTGATGCTGTGCGGCGACTACGCCGAAGACTACGAGACCATGGTGCCCTTCCAGGCGCTGCAGGCCGTGGGCCACACCGTGCACGCGGTGGCCCCCGACAAGAAGGCCGGCGACTGGATCCACACGGCGGTGCACGACTTCGACGGCGCCCAGACCTACAGCGAGAAGCCCGGCCACCGCTTCGTGCTGAACGCCGCCTTCGCCGACGTGCGCCCCGAGTCCTACGACGCGCTGCTGATCCCCGGCGGCCGTGCACCCGAGTACCTGCGCCTGAACAGCCGCGTGGTCGAGATCACGCGCCACTTCCTGGCCGCCGACAAGCCGGTGGCCGCGGTGTGCCACGGCGCGCAGCTGCTGGCCGCCACCGGGCTGATCAAGGGCCGGCGCGTGTCGGCCTACCCGGCCTGCCAGGTGGAGGTGGAACTGGCCGGCGCCGAGTACTGCGGCATCGCGGTCGATCAGGCGGTGACGGATGGCAAGCTGGTGACCGCGCCGGCCTGGCCGGCGCACCCGGCCTGGATCGCGCAGTTCCTCAAGGTGCTGGGCACGCGGATTGACGCTTGAAGTGGCGCACCCGGCCCCGCGAAATACGCGGGTCCACCCGCCGGGCGGGTGGCGGGCCGACTTGGGAGCGGCCCGGCGTTCGGCCCGCCCGCTCCGCTAGAGTGACTCCGCTTTCTCTCAGTTCTCCCCCTTTGCCAGGAGCCGCCATGTGTGAGGTCTTCATCAGCGCCGATCCGCACAGCTACGACAGCCGCACGCGCTCGGTGCGGCTGCATGGCGTGGTCACCAGCATCCGGCTGGAGAACCTGTTCTGGCAGGTGCTGGACGAGATCGCGGCGCGCGACGGCCTGGGCGTGGTGCAGCTGATCGAGAAGCTGTACGACGAACTGGTGGCCGCGCGCGGCGCGGTGGGCAACTTCGCGTCCTTCCTGCGCGTGTCGGCGTTGCGCTACGAGGCGCTGATGGCCCAGGGCCGCATCCCCGCCGACGAGGCCGTGGCCATCCGCTCGCTGGATGCGGCCCAGGTGCTGCATGCGTTGCCGGCGGGCTGGGCGCAGCCGGAGCCGGCGCGGCACCCGGAGGCTCCCGCCCGCCACTGACCTGGCACTGACCCGGCCGGCGCCCACGCGCCGCGCCGGTCAGCCGGCCTGCCGTCCCTTCACGCTGGCGCCGGGCAGCACGAACTGCCCGCCGCCCAGGTGGTGCAGGCTGCGCAGTTCCGGCGGCGCGTCGTCGAAATGCCAGCGCCCGCCGTGGAACACGCGGCTGTCGGCCTGCGCCGCCACCACCTCGGCCAGGTAGAGGTCGTGCGCGGCGGTCACGTCGGGCCAGGCGATCACGCGGCATTCCAGCCAGGCCAGGCAGCCGTCCACCAGCGGCGCGGCGATGCGCTGCGCGGCGAAGCTGGCGATGCCCTGGGCCGCGAACTTGTCGCTGGGCGGATCGGCCTCGGCCAGCGCCTGGCCGCTGGTGTTGCCCACGGTCACGGTCAGGTCGGCCTGGGCCGCGCTCGGCACCATCAGCGCGAACTCGCCACTGGCCTCGATCAGCCGGCGGGTGAAGGTGGCCTTGTCGATCACCACCGCCACCTTGGGCGGCTCGAAATCCAGCGGCATGGCCCAGGCGGCGGCCATCACGTTTCGCCGGCCGCCGTGCGCGGCGCTCACCAGCACCGTGGGGCCGTGGTTCAACAGGCGGCTGGCCTGGGCGAGCGGGACGTCTTGGCGCATGGCGGGGTGGGTGGTCTCAGAACGGGGTGGGGCAGTCGAACTGCCAGGGGCCGGCCGTGATGATGGCTTCGGTGGCTGCAGCGCCAACAGTGGCATCGGCTGTCTCGGCCTCCGCCGGCCACTGCACCTGCGGCAGTTGCAGCGCACAGGCATGCAGCAGCAGGCGCGGCGCGGCGGCCAGCCACTCGGGCGGGGCATACAGGTCGTCGCCGAGGATCGGGTGGCCGATGCTGGCCAGGTGCACGCGCAGCTGGTGCGAGCGGCCTGTGATGGGCTCCAGCGCCAGCCGGGTGGTGCCCGCTGCCGCGTTGCGCGCGATCACGCGCCAGCGCGTCTGCGAGGGCTTGCCCACCTGGTGGTCGACGATCTGGCGCGGCCGGTTGGGCCAGTCGCAGATCAGCGGCAAGTCGATCTCGCCTTCGTCCTGTGCGGGCAGGCCGGCCACCACCGCCTCGTAGCGCTTGGCCACCTGGCGCGCGGCAAAGGCCATCGACAGCGCACGGTGCGCGGCGGCGCTGCGGCCGAAGACCACCAGACCCGAGGTGCCCATGTCCAGCCGGTGCACCGGCTTGGCACCGGGCCAGCGCGCGGCCACGCGGGCGGCCAGGCAGTCGGCCTTGTCGGGGCCACGGCCGGGCACGCACAGCAGGCCGGCCGGCTTGTCGGCCACGACCACATGGTCGTCGACGTGGATCAGGGACAGGGCGTCATTCACGGGGCGCGAGCATACCCAGCGCGTGACGGTGAAAAGAAACGAAACACGCCGATACGGCGGTGAAAGGACGCGCCGGGCGCGCGCCGACACCATGGCGTCCATGTTCCACACCTTCAACTTGTTCGGGAGATCGACGATGAAACCCTGGATCCGACGCACCCTGATCGGCGTGGCCGGCCTTGGCCTGGTGTTCGGCGGCCTGGCCGCCTGCAGCCACCGCATGGGCCATGGCTGGCCGGCCAGCGAGGCCGATGCCGCGCAGTGGCGCGAGCGCATCGTGCACAAGGCCAGCCGCGAGCTCGATCTCGACGCCGCGCAGCAGGCCAAGCTGAACGGCCTGGCCGAGGCCATGGCGGCGCAGCGCCGCGCGCTGGTGGGCGAGATGGGCGCCAACCCGCGCGCCGAGTTCCAGGCGCT
Organism: Pseudaquabacterium inlustre; assembly: GCF_038066595.1. Lineage (NCBI taxonomy): Bacteria > Pseudomonadati > Pseudomonadota > Betaproteobacteria > Burkholderiales > Sphaerotilaceae > Pseudaquabacterium > Pseudaquabacterium inlustre. The sequence continues at coordinate 163,342 of NZ_JBBUTH010000001.1, read as the reverse complement.
GATCGCCGGCCCGCAGTTCGACCGTGCCAAGGGCCAGGCCCTGCTCGACGCCAAGACCGGCGCGCTGCGCGACGGCGCGCCCCAGGTGATGAGCGCCGCGGCCGACTTCTACGACAGCCTGAAGCCCGAGCAGCAGCAGAAGCTGCGCGACTTCATGGCCAAGGGTCGGCACGGCCACTGGCGGACCTGAGCCATGGCCGGTGTCACGTTCTGGTTGCCGATGCCTGGCGTCGCGCAGGCCCTGGCCGCCACCGGCTGGGGCCTGATGCTGCTGGGCCTGGGCTGGGCCGCCTGGGCGGGCCGCACGCTGCACCGCGCCGGTGTGGCCCTGGCGCCCGGCGCGCCGCCGCTGCGCCTGGTGGACGACGGCCCCTACGCGCTGGGCCGGCATCCGATGGCGCTGGGCGGCCTGGTGGCGCTGGCCGGCTGGGCGCTGGCGGCGCAGTCGCTGAGCCTGGGCATTGCCGTGCTGGCGCTGGCGCTGTGGTTCGACCGCGTGCAGTTGCCGCGCGAGGAAGCCCGCCTGGCGGCACACTTCGGCGGCTGGTGGCGCGACTATGCCGAGGACGTGCGCCGGTGGCTGTGACGCCGGGCGCGGCCCGTGGCCATGCGACGATGCACACCCCATGCACCGCATCCTGCTGATCGACGACGACGCCGAGCTGGCCCCGCCGCTGGCGGCCTACCTGAAGCGCTTTGACCTGGCGCTGGAATCGGCGCTGTTGCCCAGCGCCGGCCTGGCGCGGCTGGCCGCCGGCGGCATCGACGCGGTGATCCTGGATGTGATGCTGCCCGAGATGGACGGCTTCGCGCTGTGCCGGCAACTGCGCGCCGACAGCGACATCCCGATCCTGATGCTCACGGCGCGCGGCGACCTGACCGACCGCGTGGTGGGGCTGGAGCTGGGCGCCGACGACTACCTGCCCAAGCCCTTCGAGCCGCGCGAGCTGGCGGCACGCTTGCAGACCATCCTGCGCCGCGCCACGCGGCCACCGGCCGCGCCGGCCGCGCCGGCCGCGCCGGCGGCGGCGCCGCCGTCCACCAGCCTGCTGTGCTTCGACGGCTTGCAGATCGACACCGCGCGCCGCGAGGTGCAGCGCCTGGGCGAGGTGGTGCCGCTCACCGGCACCGAGTACGAGCTGCTGCTGGTGCTGGCGCGCGAGCCGCAGCGCGTGTTCCACCGCGACGAGATCCTCAACCGCCTGCGCGGCCGCGATGCCGACCTGGCCACGCGCGCGGTCGACATCCTGGTCAGCCGGCTGCGCCGCAAGCTGGAGCCACTGCCGGCGGTGAAGACGCTGCGCAACGCCGGCTATGCGCTGGCCCTGGCGCCGCAGGTGTCGGGGGCGTCGGGGGCGTCGGGGGCGCCGCTGGCGGGCGTCGCACCCGGCCCGGGCAGCGTGGCGGCCGGCTGATGCGCTGGCGCCATCCCGCACCCGACTGCCCGCCACGCACGCTGCGCGGGCGCTTCGGCCATTCGCTGCGCTGGCGGCTGGTGGCGCTGTTCGTGCTGCTGGCGCTGGCCACCACGGCGGTGTTCGTGGCCGGCACGCGCGAGGTGTTCTCCACCGGCTGGCGCGGCGTGGCGCTGCCGCTGATCGCCGACTACGTGGACCGCCTGGCGGCCGAGATCGGCGACCCGCCCGAGCTGGCGCGCGCCCAGGCCATCACCCGGCGCCTGCCGGTGGCCATCCGCATCGAGGGCCCGGTGCTGAACTGGGATTCGCACCCCGAGCGCCAGCGCTACCACGATCACTTTCACGACACGTCACGCGAGCCACATTCGGCCCGCGAGCAGATGCTGCGCACGCTGCTGACCCGCAGCACCGCCGACGGCCACCGCATCGTGTTCGGCGTCGGCAGCCTGCAGTGGCCGCAGCGGCCGGTGTGGTTCGCCTGGGCCACGCTGGGCGGGCTGTTGGTGCTCACGGCGCTGGCCTTTGCCTATGTGCGCCACCTGTTCCGGCCACTGGACGACATCCGCGCCGGCGCCCAGCGCTACGGCGCGGGTGATTTCTCGCAGCCCATCCCGCAGCGCCGCCGCGACGAGCTGGGCGAGCTGGCCGGCCAGGTCAACGCCATGGCCGAGGGGCTGAACCGCATGCTGGAGGGCCAGCGCGGCCTGCTGCTGGCCATCAGCCACGAGTTGCGCTCGCCGCTGACGCGTGCGCGGCTGAACGCCGAACTGGTGGCCGAAGGCCCCGAGCGCGATGCGCTGCTGCGCGACCTGGCGGCCATGCGCGACCTGATCGCCGACCTGCTGGAGAGCGAGCGCCTGGCGCGCGGCGACGCCACGCTGCAGCGCGAGCCCACCGACCTGAACGCGCTGGCCCGCACGCTGGTGGCGGCCGAGTTCGACGGCCGCGGCGTGGCGCTGGACCTGGCGCCCGACCTGCCGACGCTGGCACTCGACCGGGTGCGCCTGCAGCTGCTGCTGCGCAACCTGCTGGACAACGCGCTGCGCCACGGCGGCGGCACGCCGGTGCTGCTGAGCACGCAGCGGCAGGCGGGCGGCGTGCGCCTGAGCGTGCGCGACCAGGGGCCCGGCGTCGACGCCGCCACGCTGGCGCGCCTGGCCGAACCCTTCTTCCGCCCCGATGCGGCGCGCAGCCGCGAGCGCGGTGGCGTGGGCCTGGGCCTGTACCTGTGCCGGCTGGTGGCGCAGTCGCACGGTGGCCGGCTGGACATCGCGCCAGCGGCGCCGGGCCTGGTGGTGAGCCTGTGGCTGCCGCTGGACGGCGCCAGCGCGGCCGGCGCGGCGGGCGCGCTCAGGCCAGCGTGATGTCGCCGTACCAGGCGTCGTGGTCGGTCTTCAGCGCGTCGCCGTCGGTCAGCACGCCCACGCCGATCACCTTGCCGGGGGCCTCGCCGTACACGCGGCGGTAGTCGGCGGCCAGGTCACGCTGGTAGTGCAGCCACTGGCCGGTGCGCGCGCCACCGCTCTCCACCGTGAGGTACTGGATGCGCGCGGTGCGGTGGTTGCGGTGCACGCTTTCCACCGCATGGCGGCCGCCGTCCCACACGTACATCAGCATCGCAAACGGCAGGCGCTGGCCGGTGAACAGCTCCACCTGGTCGAACAGCAGGCGGTCGCGCAGCGACAGGCGCGCGTGGTCGCCGTCGAAGGCGACGATCAGGCGCGCCGGGCAGTCGTCCAGCTCGGCCGCCGACACGTCGGCCTGGTCGTGCACATGCGGCACCTTCCAGCTGAAGCCCAGCGTGCGGCGCTGCGCCGGGTCGATGTCGAGGGCGCAGTGCAGGCCGGTGGCCGAGCGGCGGGCCTGGGCATGCAGCGCCACGCGGCTGCCCTCGCGCGCCAGCGCGTAGCGGGTACGCGGCAGATCACGCCGCAGCACATACGGAAACCAGCCCGTGGGCAGCTGCCCCGGTGCGGCGCCGGAAAAGGTCTGGATCTCGGTGGCCGGTGCGGCCGGGTGCCCCATGCCGTCCACGGCCGGCGACGCGGTCTCGCCCTCGGGGGACCGCGTGGCACAGGCCCCCAGACCGGCCAGGGCACACAGGCCCAGACTGCGGGCCAGCCACTGGCGGCGATCGACCGCAGCAACGCTCTTCATCGCACACACCTCGCAACGACATCCGCTGCACTGCCGGCAGCGTGGGCGAGATGCTAGCGCCGATGCGGGCGCCTGCCCGATCGTGGAAACCGCAACGCCATCGCGCCTACATCAGGCGCGCCGGGCGCAGATCAGTCGTTCTTGCCCATCGAGCGCAGCGCGGCCGAGCGCAGGTCGGCGGCAAAGCCGGGGTCGCTGGACTGGATGCGGCTGGCCCAGGCGAGCACTTCCTCGGCGGTCTGGGGCTCCTGGCGGCTGACCTTCAGCTGCCACTGGTCCAGGCGGCGCAGCGCGCTGATCACGGCGCCGGCAGCGGCGGCAAACCACACCGCGCCACGCGGCACAGTCAGGCGGGCGGGGCGACCGAAGGTCATCGAAGCACTGGTCATGATGGTGACTCCTGTGAGCACTGAACCCGGGTTGGATTCATGTTGCAGTGCAGTATAGGGTTTTCACCAAGTCCCTGCCATCGGAATTGACTTGAGTCAGGCCTCCAATCTCGGCAGGCGTGACGCAATGCCGCCACCCAGGCCCCCCAAAGCCGGTGGTGGACGGGCAGGCATACTGCGCCGCAGCCGTCCCTCCCGTCGCGATGCAACTCCACACCCCCACCCTGCTGGTGACGCTGCTGCTGGGCTTCGCGCTGCTGACGCTGGAACTGGGCGTGGCGCAGCGCGGGCTGCGCGCGCGGCCCGAGCTGCGGCGCTGGAACCTGGGCAACTGGGCCATGCTGGCCGGCTTCGCGATGCTGTTCGCGCGGGTGCTGATGCCGGAATGGCTGTCGCTGGTGCTGGGCAACGGCCTGATCGCGCTGGGCCTGATCGCCTATGTGCAGGCGCTGCACCGGCTGCTGCGCGAGGCCGCGCCGCCGCGCTGGACGCGCCGCATCCAGCCAGCCCTGTGGCTGGGCCTGGCGCTGCTGGTGTTCTGGCCGCAGTCGCTGCGCACGGCGGCCGTGTCGCTGCTGTTCGCAGGGCTGCTGGCGCCGGCCGTGTGGCTGGTGCTGCGCCACGGCTGGCGCGACGAGCGCTCGCTGCGCACCGTGGGCGTCACGCTGGGCCTGGCGATGCTGGCGCTGGGCGTGCGCGCCGTGCACGCGCTGGGCGTGCCCGAGGACTACCAGAGCGTCATGCAGCCCAGTCTGGGGCAGGGCGCCACGTTCATGATGGCCTTCCTGGCCCTGCTGGGATCGGGCTTCGCGTTCCAGCTGGCGGTGTTCGAGCGCGTGGCGCAGCAGATGGAGCACCTGGCCAGCCACGACGGCCTGACCGGCTGCCTGAACCGCAGCACCACCGACGCGCTGCTGGCGCACGAGCTGCGCCGCGCCCGCCGCGAGCGCCAGGCCGGCGGACCGGCCGGACGGCCGCTGGCCTTCGTGCTGCTGGACCTGGACCACTTCAAGCAGGTCAATGACCGCCATGGCCACCGCACCGGCGACGCGGTGCTGCAGGCCTTCGTGGCCATCGCCAAGCAGCGCCTGCGCGGCTCCGACGCGCTGGGCCGCACCGGCGGCGAGGAGTTCGGCCTGGTGCTGCCCGGCACCGACGCCGATGGCGCCCGCGTGCTGCTGGAATCGATCCGCCAGGCGGTGGCCGCGGCGCCGCTGGCCACCGACGAATCGGGCCGGCCGGTGCAGGTCACGGTCTCGGCCGGCATCGCGGTGGCGCCCGGCGACGCCGGCATCAGCGCCGACCGCCTGTACGGCCGCGCCGATCAGGCGCTGTACGAGGCCAAGCACGGCGGCCGCAACCGCGTGGAGGTCTACGGCGACAGCAACCCGGTGCAGGCCGCGTTGCCGTTGAACACCTGAGGGTCAGTACCTGAGGCCCATGGCCTCGCGCACGTCCTTCATGGTCTGGCGCGCCACGGTGCGGGCCCGCTCGGTGCCCATCTCGACGATCCAGTGCACCTGCTTGGGGTTGGCCAGGTAGGTTTCGGCGCGCTCGCGCCAGGGTTGCTGCTCGCGGATCACGGCGTCGGCCACCGGGGCCTTGCAGTCCAGGCAGCCGATGCCGGCCGTGGTGCAGCCCTGGCGCGCCCAGGTCTTGGTGGCCTCGTCGGAGTACACCTCGTGGAACTGCCACACCGGGCAGCGCGCCGGGTCGCCCACGTCGGTGCGGCGCTGGCGCTGCGGGTCGGTGGGCATGCGGGCGATCTTCTGGCGCACCACCTCGGGCTCCTCGCGCATCGCGATGGTGTTGCCGTAGCTCTTGCTCATCTTGCCGCCGTCCAGGCCGGGCAGCTTGGCCACCTCGGTGTGCAGGGCCAGCGGCTCCTGCAGCACGCTGCGGCCGCTGCCCTTCAGGTGGCCCAGCAGCAGCTCGGTCTCGGTCTCGTCCAGCACCACGGCGGCCTTGCGCACGATGCCCTCGCCCTTGGCCAGGGCCTCGGCGGCGCCGGTCTCGCCGAAGGCCTTGCGCTGCTTCTCGAAGTAGCGCGTGTCGTCCTTGCCCAGCTTGGCCAGTGCGGCAGCCACCTTGGCGTCGAAGTCCTTGCTGCGGCCGTACAGGTGGTTGAAGCGGCGCGCCACCTCGCGCGTGAGCTCCACGTGCGAGGCCTGGTCCTCGCCCACCGGCACGTAGGTGGCCTTGTAGATCAGGATGTCGGCGGCCTGCAGCAGCGGGTAGCCCAGGAAGCCGTAGGTGGCCAGGTCCTTGTCCTTGAGCTTCTCGATCTGGTCCTTGTAGGTCGGCACACGCTCCAGCCAGCCCAGCGGCGTGCCCATGGCCAGCAGCGTGAACAGCTCGGCATGCTCGGGCAGCCGGCTCTGGATGAAGATGGTGGCCTTCTCGGGGTCGAGGCCGGCGGCCAGCCAGTCGATGACCATGTCGTAGACGCTGCGCTCGATGACCGCGGGGTCTTCGTAGTGCGTGGTCAGCGCATGCCAGTCGGCCACGAAGTAGAAGCAGTCGTGCTCGTCCTGCAGTCGCACCCAGTTCTTCAGCGCGCCGTGGTAGTGGCCCAGGTGCAGGGCCCCGGTGGGGCGCATTCCCGAGAGCACGCGGGACTTGGGCGGCAGGGCGGCAGGGGCGCTGGTGGACATGGCGGGTGGCGATCCGGGGAATCGTGGGAATCTGCGGGAGGGGCGATTCTGTCAGAGCAGGGCGGCGCGGCCCGCGGCTACACTCCCGCCCCTTCACCATGAAGCGCATCGTCATCCTCATCTCCGGCCGCGGCAGCAACATGGAGGCCATCGTGCAGCGTTGCGCCGCCGAGGGCTGGCCCGCGCAGGTGGCCGCCGTGATCGCCAACCGGCCGGGCGCCTCGGGCCTGGCCTTCGCCGCCGGCCATGGCATCGCCACCACGGTGGTCGACCACACGGCGCACGCCAGCCGCGAGGCCTTCGACGCCGCACTGGCCGCGGCCATCGACGCCCATGCGCCCGACCTGGTGGTGCTGGCCGGCTTCATGCGCATCCTGGGCGACGCCTTCGTGCAGCGCTACGCCGGGCGGCTGCTGAACATCCACCCGTCGCTGTTGCCGGCCTTTGCCGGCCTGCACACGCACCGCCGCGCCATCGAGGCCGGCTGCAAGCTGGCCGGCGCCACGGTGCACTTCGTCACCCCGGCGCTCGACCATGGGCCCATCGTCGCCCAGGCTGCCGTGCCGGTGCAGCCCGATGACACGCCCGAGGCCCTGGCCGCGCGCGTGCTGGCCGTGGAGCATGTGATCTACCCGCAGGCGGTGCGCTGGTTCGTCAGCGACGAGCTGCAGGTGGACACCGCCGGCGTGGTGCGCCACCGCGGCGGCGCCTCGCAGCTGCTGCTGGGCTGACGCCGGGGGGCAGGGGCAGGGGCAGGGGCGGCTGCGCGCCGGCTCAGCCGATCTTCGCGAAGCGCGGCTGCGTGACGCCGTCGATGGTCACCTGTTCGAAGAACATGGCGTGCGGGCGCACCCACAGCGCGCCCTCGCCGTACAGCGGGCGGTAGACCACCAGCGGCTCCAGCGTCTCGCTGTGGCGCGCGGCGCCCACCACCTCGTACTCGTTGCCTTTGTAGTGGCGGTAGCGGCCGGTGGGCGTGGGGGGCAGGGCGGGCAGATCGTGGCTCATGCGGCCACTGTAGCCGTCCCGGGCGCGTCAGGGTCGCGCTGCCACGGCCGGCCGGCGCCAGGCCGGTGCCGCGGCCGGTGCATCGGCTGTCCGGCGGAGGCGCCCCGGCCGGCGAACGCCGACAATCCGGCGCAAACACACAACGCGCGTTCAGGAGGAGTCGACGATGCGCCCCGCCCATGCCCGTGGCCGCCAGGCCGGGCTGATGATGCTGCCGCTGGCCGTGGCGCTGGCGCTGCTGCCGGCCCAGGCGCTGCTGGCCGCGCCCGCCACGCGCTTCGAACCCGGCGCCACGCTGCAGGGCCAGGCGCTGCTGCTCAACGGCGCGGGCACGCGCTACAAGGCCGTGTTCCGCGTCTACGACATGGGCCTGTACACCACGCGCAAGGTGGCCTCGCCGGCCGAACTGCTGGCGCTGCCCGGCCCCAAGCGCCTGCAGTTCGTGGCCCAGCGCGAGCTGCCCGGCACCGACCTGGGCCGCCTGTTCGTCAAGGGCCTGACCGACAACGCCCGGCCCGATGAGATGAACCGCCACCTGCCGTCGATGACGCGCTTCATCGAGATCTTCTCGGGGCGCAGCAAGCTGATGCCGGGCGACAGCTTCGCGATGGACTTCGTGCCCGGCAAGGGCACGCAGTTCTTCATTGCCGGCCAGCCCCAGGGCGCCCCGGTGGGCGACGACGAGTTCTTCCACATGGTGCTGCGCATCTGGTTCGGCGAGCGGCCGGCCGACCACCTGCTGCGCGACGCGCTGCTGGGCATCGCGCCCAAGGCCGATCTGCGCTGACGCCGGCGGCGCCGGGGGCCTGGGATAATCCGGGCGATGCATCCCTCCGCCCTGCTGGACCTCACCACCGAGCTGCTGCGTGCCGTGCTCAAGCTCGACGCGCCGGCCGACGGCATCGTCTCGGCCTTTTTCCGCAAGCACAAGAACCTGGGCCCGCGCGAACGCCACGCGCTGGCCGAAACCGCCTACGCGGTGCTGCGCCGCCGCCCGCAGCTGCAGCACCTGGCGCAAAGCGGCAGCGGCGCACTGGAACGCCGCCTGGCCCTGCTGGCCTGGGCCGGCGATGCCAACCAGCTGCGCGGCGCCGTGGGCCCCCACGAGCAGACCTGGCGCGCCCAGGTGCGCGAGATCGATCTGTCCGGCCTGCCCGAGAAGCTGCGCCACAACCTGCCCGACTGGATGGCCAATGCGCTGAAGCAGCAGCTGGGCGGGGCGCCCGAGCATGCCGACTTCTGGCAACTGGTGGCCTCGATGGACCAGGGCGCGCCGCTGGACCTGCGCGTCAACACGCTCAAGGCCAAGCGCGAGGACATCCTGCAGGAGCTCAAGGCCCTGGGCGTGCAGGCCGCACCGACGCCGCATTCGCCCTGGGGCATCCGCGTGCAGGGCAAACCGGCGCTGCAGAAGCTGGCGATGTTCAACCGCGGCGATGTCGAGGTGCAGGACGAGGGCAGCCAGCTGCTGTCGCTGCTGGTCGATGCCAAGCGCGGCGAGATGGTGGTCGACTTCTGTGCCGGCGCCGGCGGCAAGACGCTGGCGCTGGGCGCGGCCATGCGCTCCACCGGCCGGCTCTATGCCTTCGATGTGTCGGGCCACCGGCTGGATGCCCTCAAGCCGCGCATGGCGCGCAGCGGGCTGAGCAACATCCACCCGGCGCAGATCGCCCACGAGCGCGACGAGCGCATCAAGCGCCTGACCGGCAAGATCGACCGCGTGCTGGTCGATGCGCCGTGCTCGGGCCTGGGCACCTTGCGCCGCAACCCCGACCTGAAGTGGCGCCAGAGCCCGCAGGCCGTGGCCGAACTCAACGCCAAGCAGACGGCCATCCTCGACAGCGCGGCGCGCCTGCTCAAGCCCGGCGGCCGCCTGGTCTACGCCACCTGCAGCCTGCTGGCCGACGAAAACGAGCGCGTGGCCGAGGCCTTCGGCGCCGCGCACCCGGACTTCCGGCCGCTGGACGCCGCCGAAGTGCTGGCCAAGGCCCAGGTCGGCGGGGCCGAGTCGCTGGTGCAGGGCCCGTACCTGCGGCTGTGGCCGCACCGGCATGCCACCGACGGCTTCTTCGCCGCGGTGTGGCAGCGCGACTGAGCCGCGGCCCGCTCAGTGCGGGTCGGCGTCGCCGCGCCCGAACGTGACCACGTGGTCGATCTCGGGGCGGATGCCGATCCACTCGCCCACCTGGTGGTCGTGGTGCGAGGGCACATGGGCCAGCACCCGCTCACCGCTGCCCAGGCGCAGCGTGTACAAGAACTCCGAGCCGCGGAAGGCCTTGCGCTCGATGCAGGCGCGCACCGGGCTGGCGTCGTCGTGCACGATGTCGTCGGCGCGCAGCAGCACATCGCACTCGCCGGCCGGATAGGCGTCCGGCATCGGGCACTCGGCCGCGTCGTCCAGCAGGCCCAGCGGCGTGTGCACGCGCGGGCCGTCGGGGCCCTGCACCACGCGGGCCGGCGTGAACACGCCGTGGCCGATGAACTGCGCCACGAAGCGCGTGGCGGGGCGGTGGTAGAGGGTGTAGGCATCGTCCCACTGCGCCAGCTGGCCCTGCTGCATGACGCCGATCACGTCGCCGAGCGCGAAGGCCTCGAACTGGTCGTGCGTGACCACCAGCGCCCCGGTGCCGTGGCGCTGCAGGATCTCGCGCACGTCCTGCGCCAGGCGCTCGCGCAACTCCACGTCCAGGCTGGAGAAGGGCTCGTCCATCAGCAGCAGCGCCGGGCGCGGCGCCAGCGCGCGCGCCAGCGCCACGCGCTGCTGCTGGCCGCCCGACAGCTGGTGCGGCATTCGCTGGGCCAGCGCCTCCAGCCCCACCAGCGCCAGCATGTCGCGCACCCGCGCCGGGCGTTCAGCCTTGGCCAGGCCCTGCAGGCCGAAGGCCACGTTGTCGGCCACGCTCAGGTGCGGGAACAACGCGAAATCCTGGAACACCATGCCGATGCGGCGCTGCTCGGCCGGCACCTGCTGGCCCTGCGCGGCATCGGCCAGCACGCGGCCGTCCATGACGATGCGGCCGCCGGCCAGCGGCTCCAGCCCGGCCACCGCGCGCAGCAGCGAGGTCTTGCCGCAGCCCGACGGACCGATCAGCACGCCGATCTGGCCGGGTGCCATGGCCAGTGTCACACCGTCCACCGCCGGACGGGGGGTGCTGGCGCGCCGGTAGCGCACCTGCACCTGATCGAGTTGCAGGAACATCGAACGATGATAGCCGCGCGACAATCGTGGCAATGAACCCGCAGGACCCACCCCGTCACCGCTGGCCCGCCCCGTCGATGAGCGCCTGCGCCCGATGATGCGGGGGCTGTTGCTGGCGGTGTGCGCCGTGCTGGCGCTGCCGGTGCTGTCGGTGCTGGGCAGTTGGCTGGGCACCGATGCCCAGGCCCTGGCGGTGCTGCGGCACCAGGCCCAGACCGTGCTGCCCGGTTACGCACTCGAGTCGCTGTGGCTGTCGCTGGCGGTGGCCGTGGGCGTGGCGCTGCTGGGCGTGAGCACGGCGGCGCTGGTGGCGCTGTGCCGGTTTCCGGGGCGCGGCGTGGCCGAATGGGCGCTGCTGCTGCCGATGGCCATGCCGGCCTATGTGCTGGCTTATGCCTACACCGACGCGCTGCAGTACAGCGGCCCGGTGCAGACCTGGCTGCGCGAGCGCACCGGCGCCCAGGGCGCGCTGTGGCCCGACATCCGCAGCCTGGGCGGCGCGGTGGCGCTGTTCACGTTGTGCCTGTATCCCTACGTCTACCTGCTGACCCGGGTGGCCCTGGGCGAGCGCGCGGTGCACCTGCTGGAAGCGGCCCGGCTGATGGGGGCCGGGGCGCTGCGGCGCGTGCTGCGCGTGGCCCTGCCGCTGGCGCGGCCGGCGGTGATGGCCGGCGTGGCGCTGGCGCTGATGGAGACCCTGGCCGACTACGGCGTGGGCGCCTATTTCGGCCTGGGCACCTTCACCACCGGCATCTACCGCGCCTGGCTGTCGATGAACGACGCGGTGGCGGCGGCGCAGCTGTCGTCGGTGCTGCTGGTGGTGGTGGCCCTGCTGCTGGCGCTGGAGCGCCGCGCCCAGGCGCGCCTGCGTTTCGCAGCCGGCCGCGGCACGCCGGGCCGCGAGGCCCAGCCGATGCCGCTGCACGGTCTGGCGGCGGCCCTGGCCGTGCTGTGGTGCGCGCTGCCGGTGCTGCTGGGCTTCGTGCTGCCTGTGGGCTGGCTGGGGGCCATGCTGGTGCGCGAATGGGCGGCCGGCGCCGAGGGCTGGTCGTGGCTGCGCTTTGCCGACTGGGCCTGGGCCAGCTTCCGGCTGGCGGCGCTGGCCGCCGTGCTGGCCACCGCGCTGGCGCTGGCGCTGGGCTTCGCGCTGCGCCGCCCGGCGGCCGGCGGCGCTACCGGCCGGGCGCTGCCGCTGGCGGCCCGGCTGCTGTCGCTGGGCTATGCCGTGCCCGGCGCGGTGGTGGCCATCGGCCTGATGCTGCCGGTGGGCTGGTTGCAGGCCCGCTGGCCGCAGCTGGGCGCGGCCGGCTTCGTCACCGGCACGCTGGCCGGCGTGGTGCTGGCCTACCTGGTGCGCTTCTCGGCTGTGGCGCTGCAATCGGTGGAGGCCGGCTACGCCCGGGTGCCGATGGCCGTGGACGAAACCACGCGCATGCTGGGCGCCGGCGCGGGCCGCCTGTTCTGGCAGGTGCACCTGCCGCTGATGCGCCGGCCGGCGCTGGCGGCGGCGCTGCTGGTGTTCGTCGACACCATGAAGGAGCTGCCCGCCACGCTGGTGCTGCGGCCCTTCGGCAGCGACACGCTGGCGGTGGTGGCCTACAACCTGGCGCGCGACGAGCGCCTGGCCGAGGCCGCGCTGCCCTCGGTGGCCATCGTGCTGGTGGGCCTGCTGCCGGTGGTGATGCTGGCGCGCACGATGAACCGTCCGGGCGCCGACGCGGCCTGAGCGCGCGGCGCGCCCGGCGCGCACATCACTTGTAGCCGACGCGGTCCAGCATCTGCTGCACGCGGGCTTGGTTGGCACCCACGGCGGCCACCGGCACCGCCTCCTGCTTGAAGCTGCCCATCGCATCGAGCGCCGGATTGGCCAGCTTCAGGCCCTTGGCCACCGGCCACTCGTTGTTGCCGTTGGCGAAATAGGCCTGCGCCTCGTTGCCGGCCAGGTACTCGAGGAACTGCACCGCGGCGGCCCGGTTGCGGGCGTGGGCGGCCACCGCGCCGCCGGCGATGTTGACGTGCGTGCCGAAGCCCTGCTGGTCGGGGAAGACCATGCCGATCTTGTCGACCACGGCCTTGTCCTCGGGCTTGTCCGAGCGCAGCAGTCGGGCGAGGTAGTAGCTGTTGGTCAGTGCCACCTGGCATTCACCGCTGGCCACGGCCTTGATCTGGTCGGTGTCGCCGCCCTTGGGCGCGCGGGCCATGTTCGCCACCAGGCCGCGCAGCCAGGCTTCGGTCTTCTCGGGGCCGATGTGCTCCAGCACCGAGCCGAACAGCGACAGGTTGTACGGGTGCGCGCCCGAGCGGGTGCACAGGCGGCCCTTGTTCTTGGGCTCGGCCAGTTCGGCGTAGGTGTCCACGTCCTCGCGCTGCACGCTGGCCTTGTTGTAGACGACCATGCGCGCGCGGGTGGACAGGCCGAACCAGGCCGAGCCCTTGCCGCTGTCCTGGCCCCGCAGCGTGGCCGGAATGCGCTGCTCCAGCACGGCCGACTTCACCGGCTGGAAAAGACCGTCGGCCTCGGCCTTCCACAGCCGGGCGGCGTCCACCAGCAGCACCACGTCGGCCGGGCTGGAGGCGCCTTCGTTCTTCAGGCGGGCCAGCAGGCCGGCGTCGTCGGCATCCACACGGTTGATCGTGATGCCGGTGGCCTTGGTGAAGTTGGCGTACAGCGCCTCGTCGGTCTGGTAGTGGCGTGCGCTGTAGAGGTTGAGTACCTTGTCGTCGGCCGAGGCCAGGCTGCTGGCCAGGGCCAGCGCGGCGAGGGCGAGGGGACGCAGGCGGGACACGAAGGACATGGATGCAGGCTCCGGACGGATGGCGCGCCAGCCGCCCGCCCCAGGAGGGGCAAACGCAAGCGCAACAAGAACTATTCGTGTTTGCAGTGTAGTGGAAGCACAAAGGGCACGCGGTTTTCACGGGTCTGTTCGGCGAACGGGGCCGCTGGGGGCCCCGTCTACAATGTCGCACTCCGTGCGTTGTGCGCGGACCGACAGGATCGCGAACGCAATGATCGATTTCAATTCGTTGGGGATGGCTGTGGTCGACTGGCTGGCCCATGGCCTGTGGGCCAGCGCCACCTGGTGGCAAGTGGTGCTGGTGACCCTGGTGCTCACCCACCTGACCATCTGCGGCGTCACCATCTTCCTGCACCGTGCGCAGGCCCATCGTGCGCTGGAACTGGGACCGATCCCGTCCCACTTCTTCCGCTTCTGGCTGTGGCTGACCACGGGCATGGTGACCAAGGAATTCGTCGCCGTGCACCGCAAGCACCACGCCAAGTGCGAGACCGAGGAAGACCCGCACAGCCCGCAGACCCGCGGCCTGAAGGCCCTGCTGCTGACCGGCGTGGAGCTCTACCGTGCCGAGGCCAAGAACGCCGAGACCCTGACCAAGTACGGCAAGGGCACGCCCGACGACTGGATCGAGCGCAACCTCTACACCCGCTACAGCTGGCAGGGCGTGGGCCTGATGCTGATCATCGACGTGGCGCTGTTCGGCGCCATCGGCCTGACCGTCTGGGCCATCCAGATGGCCTGGATCCCGGTGTGGGCCACCGGCGTGATCAACGGCATCGGCCACTACTGGGGCTACCGCAACTTCGAGGCGGCCGACGCCAGCACCAATGTCTCGCCCTGGGGCATCCTGATCGGCGGCGAAGAGCTGCACAACAACCACCACACCTTCGCCACCTCGGCCAAGTTCTCGGTCAAGCCGTATGAGTTCGACATCGGCTGGATGTACATCTGCGCGATGGAGAAGCTGGGCTGGGCCAAGGTGCGCAAGACGCCGCCGCAACTGCAACTGGGCAGCATCAAGCCGGTGGCCGACAGCCAGACGCTGGAAGCCATCATCGCCAACCGCTACGAGGTGATGGCGCGCTATGCCGCCGATGTGCGCGCCGCCTGCGCCGCCGAGTTCGACCGCGTCAAGAAGCAGGGCCTGTCTGCCCATCGCCTGGGTGAATTCAAGCTGGCCCAACGCTGGCTGCACCGCGACGAGGAGAAGATCCCGCAGGCCGTGAAGCCGCAGTTGGCCAGCGTGATGAGCGAGAGCCCGCAACTGGCCAAGCTGGTGGCCATGCGCGAGGAACTGCGCATGCTGTGGACCCGCACCAACGTGTCGGCCGAACAGCTGGTGGCCGATCTGCAGGCCTGGTGCAAGAAGGCCGAGGCCAGCGGCATCGAGGCCCTGGCCGACTTCTCGCGCAAGCTGCGCGCCGCGCACGCCTGACCGGTCAGCGCGATCCGGCGCCACGGCGCCGACATGACAACGGGCCCTGCGGGGCCCGTTTTGCTTGGCTGTGCGGCGCAGGCCGCAGGGCCCGTGGGGCGTCAGGCCCGGCTGGTCTGGATCAGCTCGATCTTGTAGCCGTCGGGATCGGTGATGAAGGCGATCACCGTGCTGCCGCCCTTGACCGGGCCGGCTTCGCGCGTGATGGCGCCGCCCAGCGCCGCGGCCTTGGCGCGCACGGCATCGCAGGTGGCGGCGGCATCGGCCACGCCGATGGCGATGTGGCCGTAGGCCGTGCCCAGTTCGTACTGCTCGACGCCGTAGTTGTAGGTCAGCTCGATTTCGGCCTGCTCGGGGTTGCCGCCGTAGCCCACGAAGGCCAGGTCGTACTGTTGCTCCGGCCGGTGCGTGGTGCGCAGCAGCTGCATGCCCAGCACCTGGGTGTAGAAGTCGATCGAGCGTTGCAGGTTGCCGACCCGCAGCATGGTGTGCAGCATTCGCATCAGGGTGTTCCGTTCTCAGGCAAGGTGGCCAGTGTGCCGCAGCGGGGCTGTCCCCGGCGGCGTCGGGTGATCCGCGAGGTGCTCAGCGCGGACCGTCGTCCCGGTCCAGCCAGACGCCCAGGCCCTGGGCATTGAGTTCGATATCCAGTTCCAGGCCGGCCAGCGCGGCCGCCAGATCGGTCACGCCATGGCGGCGCAGTTGCTCGGCGTACAGCGCGTTCAGTCCGGCCAGCAGTGCGGCGTGGCGATCAGGCGCCGCGCGCAGCGGCAGGGCCATGGCCACCATCGCGTCGATCTGCTCGAACAGCAGGCCGGCCAGGCGCCGCACGTCGGTCACGCGGCTGTAGTGGGTCAGCAGCATGGCCTGCGGGTCGCGCGCCATCAGCCGGTCGATCGAGCGCTTGAGCGCCTCGGGCTCGAACTGCACCGGGGTGGAGGTGGGCATGATCCAGGCGCCGCGGGCGGTGTCGTGCTCGCGGTAGCTCAGGCCGAAGGTGTCGCCGGTGAACCAGCTGCGGCTGGCCTCGTCCCACAGGCAGTGGTGGTGCTTGGCATGGCCGGGCGTGTCGATGAAGTGCAGCGCGCGGCCATGCCAGTCCAGCGTCTGGCCGTCGGTGGTGGCCTGCACGCGCTCGGCCGGCACCGGCTGCAGCTGGCCGTAGGCGCGGTCCATCTGCGCCTGGCCGTACACCGCCAGAGCGCCCTGGTACAGCGCGGAAGGGTCGACCATGTGCCGCGCCCCGCGCGGATGCGCCAGCACCGTGGCGCGCGGCAGCTGCTGCATCAGCAGGCCCACGCCGCCGGCATGGTCGAGGTGCACATGGGTGGGGATCACGTGGTCCACCGCGTCGCGCGGCAGGCCCAGGTCGTCCAGCGCGGCCAGCAGGCGCGGCACCGAGAAGTTGGTGCCGGTGTCGACGAACAGCGCATGGCCGTCCTGCACCACCAGGTAGGCGGCATCGAAGTCGTCGCGGTGGAAGCCGGTGTCGATGACGTGGATGCCGTCACCGAGGTCGTGGACATAGGGAAGGGCCATGAGCGTGGGGGCGGGCGTGGACGTTGGTCACCGGCCGCGGCCTGACGGTCGCGGCCATGAAAAAGGGCAGGGGATCAACCCTGCCCTCGGCATTGTGTCGCAGCGCCCCGTGGGGCGCGTGGCGCCTGGGTGTCAGCCGCCGTTGGTGTTGGCGTACAGCGCCCACAGACGGCCGATGTCGGCCGCGCCGTCGTTGCCCTGCACGCTGCGCAGTGTCTGCACCGCCTTGGCCTTGTTCTTGGCCGCCAGCTGGGCCAGGCCCAGGCGCAGCTTGGCCTCGTCCGGGCGCTTCAGGCCGCCCTTGGCGATGCCCTGCTCGATCAGCGGCAGGCCCTTGTCCACCTGGCCCATCGTGACGTAGGCATAGCCCACCTGCACCAGATCGTTGCCGTCCTTCTGGCTGGCCGCAGCCGTGGCGCGCTGCTCGATCGAGCCTTTGCCCTCGGCCTCCTGCTTGACCGCCAGGTCGCGCAGGCGCTTGTGGCGCTCGGCCTCGGCGCCGGTGCCCAGGGCCCCGGAGGCGAAACCCTTGTCCACGATGGCCTTGCCCTCGGACGCCAGGCCGGCCTGCAGCGCGAGCTGGGCCATCTCCATGAAGTCTTCGGTCTTGGACAGGTTGCCGGTGGCCAGCTTCAGGCGCATCAGGTCGAGCGCATAGCGGTCGGAGAAACCGGCCTTGCTGCGCACCCGGCCCAGGTAGATGGCCCAGTAGTCCTTCTTCGGGTAGTTGGCCAGCAGCTTCTCGAGCGTGGCGGTCTGGCCCGCGGCATTGCCGGTGCGCTGCTGCGCATCGGCCAGGCGCAGCAGGTCGCCTTCCTCGGGCTTGCGGCCCGCGCCTTCGGCGGCCTGCACGGCGGCGGCAGCGTCCTTGGCGATCGCGTTGTAGTCGCCGCTGGCGCCTTGCAGGTAGGCCTGCAGCTGCTTCAGCGATGCGCTGTTGTTGCCGGCGGCGGCCGCCTTCTGCGCCCACTGGCTGGCCTTGGCATTGTCCTTGGCCGAGGCGTAGGCCGAGGCGATCTGCTCGGCGATCTGGCCCTGCTCGGCGCCGGAGGTCTTGCCGTGCAGCGATTCCAGCGCCTGGATGGCGGTGGCATGGTCGCCCGCGCGCTGGGCGGCGGCGGCCTTCATGCGCTCGATCTGCAGGGTTTCGGTCGGCGTCTTGCCGCCCACGGCCTCGGCTTCGCGCACCTTGGCCAGGGCTTCCTTGCCCTTGCCGGCCTTGATCAACTCGTAGGCCTGCTGCAGCGGCTTGCCCACCTCGGGGCGCAGGGCCTGGGCGTGGGCCGTGCCCATCGTCACGGCAAGGGCCACGGCGGCGGCCAGGGCGTGGATCTTGGTCATCGCAGTTCTCGGTTCGGGTCAGTGCGCGGGTGCGCGTGTCAGTTCATGAACTGCTCGTTGCCGACGATGCCGATCTTGGTGACGCCCAGGCGCTGTGCGCTGGCCATCACCATGGCCACCACCTTGTAGCTCACCAGCTTGTTCGGCCGCAGGTGCACCTCGGGCTGGTCGGGCATTGCCGCCACCTGGGTCAGGCGGTTCTCCAGATCCGCCCGGTCGGCCACCACCGTGCCGTTCCAGCCGATCGTGCCGTCGAAGTCGACGTCGATGCGCACCACCTCGGGCGGCTTGGGCGGCGCCGCGCTCGGCCCCACCGGCATGTTCATCTTCACCGCGTGCGTCTGGATCGGGATCGTGATGATCAGCATGATGATCAGCACCAGCATCACGTCGATCAGCGGCGTGGTGTTGATCTCGATCATCGGGCCGTCGTCCTCGGCCCCTCCTACTTGCATGCCCATGTCTGTTCCTCAGTTCCGCGGAGGCGGCTCGGTGATGAAGCCGACCTTGGCGATGCCCGCGCGCTGGCAGGCCACCACCAGCTTGCCCACGCTCTCGTAGCGCGAGTCCATGTCGCCACGGATGTGCACCTCGGGTTGCGGCTCCTTGACCGATTCCTTCTTCAGGTCGGACACCAGGGCCTCGAGGTCGGTGTAGCGCTTGGTGGCCCAGTACCACTCGCCTTCCTTGCTGACCGCCAGCAGGATGTTCTCCGGCTTGGTCTGCGTGGGGACGTTGGCTTCCTTGGGCAGTTCGAGCTTCACGCTCTGCGTGATCACCGGCGTGGTGATCAGGAAGATGATCAGCAGCACCAACATCACGTCCACCAGGGGCGTGGTGTTGATGGCCGAATTCATCCCATCTTCTTCGCCATCGGGCGATCCGACTGCCATGGCCATGGTGCGGACCTCTCAGCGCTTGCCGGCGAGCAGGACGTTGTGCACATCGCCGCTGAAGGCCTTGACGCCTTCCATCACGGTCTTGTTGCGGCGGATCAGCCAGTTGTAGCCCATCACCGCGGGCACGGCCACGGCCAGGCCGAAGGCGGTCATGATCAGCGCTTCACCCACCGGGCCGGCGACCTTGTCGATCGAGGCCTGGCCGCTGATGCCGATGGCCGTCAGCGCGTTGTAGATGCCCCAGACGGTGCCGAACAGGCCCACGAACGGTGCGGTCGAGCCCACGGTGGCCAGGAAGGCCAGGCCGTCCTGCATGCGGCTTTGCACGTTGCCCACCGCACGGTCGATGCTCATGCTGATCCAGGTGTGGCGGTCGATCGATTCGACCAGCGTGCCCTCGTGGTGGTCATCGGCCTTGACGCCCTGCTCGGCGATGTAGCGGAAGGCGCTGCCTTCGTCCAGCGTGGTGGCAGCCTGCTTCATCGAGGCGGCCTTCCAGAAGCCGTCGCCGACCTTCTTGTAGGCGTTCATCAGCTTCTGCTGCTCGAACAGCTTGGTGAAGATGATGTACCACGAGCCCATGGACATGATGATCATGATGATCGCGGTGCCCTTGGTGACGAAGTCACCTTCCTTCCACATGGCTTCGACGCCATAGGGGTTGGCCACTTCTTCCTTGTGCACGGTGGCGGCCGGGGAGGGCGCGGCGCCGGGCGCCGGGGCCGAGGCTTCGGCGGCCGGGGCGGAGGCCTGGGCCTGCGCGGTCTCGGGCAGGGCGGTGGTGGCGAGCGCAGCGAACGCCATCAGGGCTGCGGCCAGCGGCGCGCGCAGGGTCTTCATCAGGGACATGGGTGGCTCCAACAGGTAACAAGGGCAGCGGGGGTGGTGCCGCCTAGAGTCTCGGGGGAAATCTCGAACAGGGTCTCGAGGGGGAGGGACTGGCGCTGCCGGCCTTGCGGATCCCGGCGGCCGTCGGTGGCGGTGGGTGTCACCGACCCGGCGGCGCGCCGCAGATCACTGGATACGCCAGACGACGTCGACGTCGATGGTGCTGCCGATGGGCTTGCCGGCCTCGTCGGTGGCGGCGACACCCTTGCAGGTGCCCGAGGCCATCTGCGACACGGCGGCGCGGTCGAGCAGGCGGTGCTCACGCGTCGGGCCGGCCGAGTTGATGACGTCGGCCTTGCTGACCACGCCCGACGGATCCACCGTCAGACGCAGCCGCGTGGTGCCCGAGGCCTCGGCACGCAGCGCGGCGGCTGGGTAGTCGTCGTAGTTCACGCACTTGCCCACGTCCACGCGGGCCACCGGCACGCGGGGGCGGGCTGGCGGGGCGGGCGGGGCCGGCGGCGCGGCCACGGCCGGTGCCGGGGCGGGCGCGACGGTCACGGGGGCGGGCGGCGGGGCCTCGCGGGTGACGGTGATGGCCGGGGCCTGCTGCGGGGTGGCCACCTGCACCTCGGGCGGCGGCACGAAGGACGGCGGCGGTGCGGCCATCTTGGGCGGCGGCGGCAGGTTCTCGGGCGGGGGCGGGGGCGGCGGCTTGACCTCGTCGATGATCTTGGTCTCGATCGGGGCCTTGATCACCTCGACCACCTTGCGCGCCAGCCCGTTCATCAGGGCCCAGCCAAGCACCACGTGCAGCAGCACGACGATGCCTAGCCCGACGGAGTGCTTGCCGGGGTTGCGTTGCTGGGAAGCGTAATCCACTCTTGATCCTCCAGACGACCCGAGGTGGTGGCTGCGGGGCGCTGTGACTACATTTCGAAAAGCAGCCTTGTGAGCCGCCTGCAGCCTCGTTTGCTGCGAGGAGGGCAATATAGCCTGAAAGAATACTACATCCGCTTGGGGCAACACCCTACAGGGGGGAGCCGCCCCGCGCGGATGTGCAGGCGATTGCGGCCCAGCCTTTAGCAGTTTGCGTGCCACCCGAGATGGTGCATCCGCGACAGCGGCCAGGTGCGTGGTGCGCGGCCCGCGCGGCGTCCACCGCCCACGGGATGCCGCTGCCAGGCCCCCTCCCCACGACGGGAGTTAGGGGGTGGTGCCGGGTGTGACGATGTCCACACAATGAACCGGAGCCCCCAGCACGCGTTGAAGCCTGTGGCGGCGGATTCCAGGGCGCATGGCGCCGGAAAGGTTGGCCCGGCGATGATCGGTGATCTGCTTGTGCTGCTGCGGGATCGGCTCGATGCCTATCTGCATGCGGCAGCGGCCACCGCCGGGGACGACTCACCCGAAGACCGCGCCCAGCTGATCGACGGCGACAAGGCCGATTCGGTCGACTTCCGCCTCAACGCGATCTCGATCCTGCTGGTCAACATCCAGCACGAGAACCACCTGCGCGCCCCCGATCCCTGGTTGCGCGTCACGCCCGATGGCCGCCAGCAGCGTGTGGCCCCCGATGTGCGCCTGTCGCTCAGCGTGCTGTTCGTGGCCCGCTTCAAGTCGTATGCGCTGGGGCTGAACCAGCTGGCGCTGGTGATCCGCTTCTTCCAGACCCACCCGGTGTTCGATCACGAGAACACGCCGGGGCTGCCGGCCGGCGTCGAGAAGCTGGCGGTCGAACTGGTCACGCTGCCGCAGCACGAGCAGAACGACATCTGGAGCGCCTTGCGCGTGCACTACCAGCCCTCGGTGATGTACCGGGTGCGCATGGTGGTGCTCAGTGATCCGGCGGGCGTCACGCCCACACCCATCGGCCAGACGGTGGTCCGCACGCGGCGGATCGACGCCTGAGGCCTTCACCTCCCCACCGACCGAACGGAGTGCCAGCCATGCCCGTGTACAGGACCCCCGGCGTCTACATCGAAGAGATCTCGACGCTGCCCCCGTCGGTGGCCGAGGTGGCCACTGCGGTGCCAGCCTTCGTCGGCTACACCGAGAGCGGTCCGGCCGACAGCGCGGCGCCCAAGGTGCTGCGCATCGCGTCGATGCTGGACTACCGCGCGGCATTCGGCGGCGCGCTGCGCGCGAAGTTCAGCGTGGCGGAGCCCGCCGCACCGGGCCTGCCACCCGCCGTGACCGCGGTGCCGCCGCAGAACCCGTTCGCGCTGTACTACGCACTCAGCCATTACTTCAAGAACGGCGGGGGGCCGTGCTACGTGGTCTCGGTGGGCAACTACGGCAACGCGCCCTCGAAGGCCCGCTTCTCGGCGGGTCTGGCCGCCCTCGAGAAGGAGGACGAGCCCACGCTGCTGGTGCTGACCGACGCCGCGGCCCTGCTGCCCGCCAGTTCGTACTACGAGTTGTGCGGCGAGGCGCTGGCGCAGTGCCGCCGCCTGGGCGATCGCTTCACGATCCTCGACGTGCACGGCGGCGCGGTGGATGTGTTCCGCAACGACAGCAACCTGTCGGCCAACCTGATGTACGGCGCGGCCTACCACCCGTACCTGCAGACCGGACTGGCCAGCGAGTACGACGAGGCGGCGGTGGACATCGTGCGCCAGAGCCCGGCGCGGCTGGCCAATGTGACCGGCACCCTGACGCTGGGGGCGCCCAACGGCGTCACCATCACCTACACCGGGGCGCCGGGCAGCGGGCCGGGCGTGGCGGTGAACTTCGGCCGCAAGACCACGGCAGCCACCTTCACGGTGGTGGGCGGCCTGCTGACCATCGTCGATGCCAACAGCAAGACCGGCAACGACCTGGTCACGGCCTGGGCGGCCTTCAAGACGGCGGGCGGCGCTGGTGGCTTCGACCTGACCCGGTCGGGCGATGGCACCGGCACGATCGCCACCGCCGACCTGCCGCGCACCAGCATCTCGCTGCCGGCCCCGCCGGGGGAGTCGCTGGCCTCGATCCGCAACACCGAGACGGCCTTCTACAACAACGCGCGCGCGATGCTGGAACTGCAGCGCGTCACGCTGCCGCCCAGCGCGGCGATGGCCGGCATCTACGCCCGTGTGGACCGCGAGCGCGGCGTGTGGAAAGCCCCGGCCAACGTGGGCGTGCTGGCCGTGCTGGGGCCGGTGAGCAAGATCACCGACACCGAGCAGGACGGCCTGAACATCGATGAGACCGCCGGCAAGTCGATCAACGCCATCCGCGCCTTCACCGGCAAGGGCACGCTGGTGTGGGGTGCCCGCACGCTGGCCGGCAACGACAACGAGTGGCGCTACGTGTCGGTGCGCCGGCTGTTCATCATGATCGAGGAGTCGGCACGCAAGGCCACCGCCTTTGCGGTCTTCGAGCCCAATGACGCCGGCACCTGGCTGAAGGTGAAGGCCATGATCGAGAGCTACCTGTACGGCCTGTGGGAGCGGGGGGCGCTGGCCGGCGCCAAGCCCGAGTCGGCCTACTTCGTGCGCGTGGGCCTGGGCACCACGATGACCGCGCAGGACGTGCTCAACGGCAACCTGATCGTCGAGATCGGCATCGCGGCGGTGCGGCCGGCCGAGTTCATCGTGCTGCGCTTCTCGCACAAGCTGCAGACCGAGTGAGCGCGGCCCGCGCCACCGCACCGGCATCCGCCTGAACCCCGCACACACCCAGGAGGCCCGCCATGGCCATGACCAAGGACCAGATCAAGGCTGCCTATCCGCTGCCGGTCTACAACTTCCGCGTCGAGATCGACGGCCAGACCGTGGGCTTTTCCGAAGTCTCGGGGCTGAACATCGCCTACGACACGATCACCTACACCGAGAGCGCCACTGCCGGGCCCGGTCCGCGCATCCTCTACATGCCCGGCAAGCCCAAGGTGACCACGCTCACGATGAAGAAGGGCGTGGTGGCGGGCGTCAGCGTCAAGGTGCTGTACGACTGGATCAACACCGTGGCGCTGAACCGCGTGGTCAAGAAGGACCTGGTGATCCGCCTGTGCGACGAGACCGGCGCCCCGGTCATCAGCTGGAAGGTGATCAACGCCTTCCCCACGCAGCTGGACGCACCGTCGTTCACCGCCAGTGCCAACGACGTGGCCATCGAATCGATGCAACTCACCGCCGACGCGGTGGTCATCGAGCAGGCCTGAGGCCGCGCGGAGCCCCGGCCATGGCGCACGGCATCGCCCGGCAGGCGGCCAGCTATCCGCTGGCGGCCTACAACTTCCGCGTCGACGTGGGTGGCGAGACCCTGGCCTTCACCGAGGTCAGTGGCCTGGTGCGCGAGCTGCGCACCCAGACCTACCGCCACGGCCTGAGCTACGTCGAGGGCGAGGACATCGTCGTCTACCGCCACGAGAGCTTTGCCCCGCTGCAGTGCAAGCGGGGCGTGGTGGCCGGGCTGAACAGCTTGTACGACTGGCTGGAATCGGCCGAGCAGCGCACGCTCACGGTGTCGATGTGCGACCACACCGGCTTGCCGGTGCTGCAGTGGCGGGTGCAGCGCGCCTACCTGGTCAAGATCGAGGCGCCGGCGCTGCAGGCGGCCTCGGGCGAGGCCGCGGTGGAGTCGCTCACGCTGATGGCCTGCGGCATCCGCGTGCAGCCGGTCTGACGCGCACCACGGCACGAGGGCAGGGCAGTCCACACCATGGCCGAACCGATCCTGGGCATGCGCTTTTCGGTGTTGTTCATGGCCGGCGGGGCCGTGGCCAACCCGATCGACCTGCGCTTTCGCCGGGTGTCGGGCCTGGCGGTGGAGGTGGAGACAGAGGCGCAGCCGTCCGGCGGCTGCAACACCTACCAGCAGCCGCTGCCCAAGGCCGTGCGCCACGGCAACCTGGTGCTCGAGCGCGGGCTGGCGCTCGGCTCACCGCTGACCGCCGAGTTCAACGCCAGCCTCAGCAGCTTCAAGTTCCTCACGTCCAACGTGCTGGTCACGCTGCTGTCGGCCGACAGCCTGCCGCTGGCCGCCTGGCTGTTCATGAAGGCCTGGCCGGTGAAATGGGCCACGTCCGACCTGGATGCCGGTGAACCCGGCCTGGTGATCGACACGCTCGAACTCGCCTACACCCGCATGCAGCCGATGCGGCTCTGACCGCCGCCCCCGCAGGACCTTCGCCATGCCCATCGAGATCAAGGAGCTCGTGATCCGCACCCAGGTCAGCCCCGGCGGGGGCGAGGAGGCGGTGCCGCTGGCCGACGGCCTGCCCGCCGAGCACGGGGCCCCGCCGGGCGACAGCGTGGCCAGCGGTCTGGACACTGAGCAACTGGTGCAGGAATGCGTGCGCCAGGTGCTGCGCATCCTGGCCCGGCAGCGCGAGCGCTGAACACCATGGGCCTGCCGTCGCTGTTCAAGCTGGAGAAGCTGCGCATCGAGGCCTACCTCGACGTGGACCGCCGCCGCCCGGCCGATCCGGCGCGCATGGACGCGATGTTCAACCCCACCAGCCTGGAGCGTGGCCACACGGTGGCCTACGAATCGGCGCGCCGGCAGGGCCTGAACACGCCGGGACGGCCGGCACGCTATGCCTACACGCCGCAGGGCACGCTGTCGCTGAAGCTGGTGTTCGACGGCACCGGGGTCGACACCATCGGCACGACCGCGCTGCTGGAGGGCCTGGGCGTCAAGCAGCGCATCGCCACGTTCGAGAAGCTGTGCCTGCGCATGAACGGCAGCATCCACGAGCCGCATTTCTTGCGCGTGCGCTGGGGCGAGTTCAGCTTCGACGGCCGGCTGCAGACGCTGGGCATCCGCTACACCCTGTTCGACGAGTCGGGCGATCCGCTGCGCGCCGAGCTAGATGTGCAGCTGGTCGAGGACAAGAGCGAGAAGAAGATCTTCCGCGAGGCGGGCAAGAGCTCGCCCGACCTGACCCATGCCCGCGTGGTGAAGGCCGGCGACACCTTGCCGCTGCTGTGCCGCGAGATCTACGGCTCGTCGCGCCACTACCTGAAGGTGGCGCGCGACAACGGACTGGACGACTTCCGCGTGCTGGTGCCGGGCCAGACCCTGCTGTTCGCGCCGCTGCCCACGCAGGGCGGGCGCTGAGCGTGGCACCGGGGCTGCTGTCATGAGCGCCATCAGCGTCGAGATCCGCAGCGAGGGCCAGCCCATCGACAGCACGCTGTCGCTGCTGTCGATCGACATCCGGCGCGAGCTCAACCGGGTGCCCTCGGCGCAGCTGGTGTTCGTGGACGGCGACTTGCCGCAGCGCAAGTTTCCGGTGAGCGACAGCGACAGCTTCGCGGTGGGCGCGCTGGTCAGCATTGCCGCCGGCTACGTGGGCGGGACGCCGGCGCACACGCGCCTGTTCGAGGGCGTGGTGGTGCGTCACACGGTCGAGGCCGGTCCGCAGGGCAGCACGCTGAGCGTGGAGCTGCGCGACAAGGCCGTGCGCCTCACCCAGCTGCGCCGCAGCACGCTGTTCGAGCAGATGAAGGACAGCGATGTGTTCAAGAAGCTGGTCGGCGCCGCCGGCCTGAAGACCGGCGAGGTGCAGGACACGGTGATGGTGCATCCGGCACTGGTGCAGCACCAGTGCAGCGACTGGGACTTCCTGCTCACCCGGGCCGAGGCGATGGGCCGCGTGGTGCTGGTCAAGGACGGGGCGCTGTCCTTGCGTGCGCCGGCTGCTGCCGGCCAGGCCGTGCTGCAGGCTCAGCTGGGGCTGGACTCGGTGTACACGGTCGAGCTGGAGCTCGACGGCCTGGCAGCGCAAGTCGGCGCCAGCGCCACCAGCCTGGACATGCACAAGCTGTCCACCGGCCAGGTCAAGGGCAAGGCCCCGCCGGCGCTGGCCCCCGGCAAGTCGCGCAGCGCTGCCATGGCCGCCAAGCTGTTCAACGCGCAGCCGGTGCTGACGGCCGCGGCCAGCCTCGAGAACGCCGAGCTCGACGCCTGGTCGTCGGCGGCGCTGATGCGCGCCGAGCTGGCCACCGTGCGGGGCCGGGTGTCGCTGCAGGGCACCGCCAAGGCCGAGTTGCTGGCCGGCGTGGCGCTGGATGGCGTGGGACAGCGCTTTGCCGGCACCTTGCCCATCACCGGCCTGGCCCACCGCATCGCCGATGGCGATTGGCGCACCGACCTGCAGCTGGGGCTGCCGGCGCGGCCCCACCATCTGGCCGAGGCGCTGGCCGCGCCACCGGCCGCCGGCCTGCACCCCCCGGCCACCGGGCTGAGCCTGGCCGTCGTGGCCGCCGTGCACGAAGACCCCGACAAGTCCTGGCGCGTGAAGATCCAGCCGGCCGGGCTGCCCGGCCCGCCAATGGGGCTGTGGGCCCGGCTGGCCCTGCCCTCGGCGGGCAAGGGCCGTGGCTGGTACCTGCGACCCGAGGTCAACGACCTGGTGGTGGTGGGCTACCTGGGCGACGACCCGCGCCAGCCGGTGGTGCTGGGCTGCCTGCATTCGGCCAATGCCGCACCACCCCAGGCGCTCACCGACGACAGCGGCAAGAACGCGCTGTCGGGCTTCGTCACGCGCAGCGGCCTGAGCCTGGTGCTCGATGACGAGAAGAAGACCTTGCAGATCAAGACGCCCGGCGGCCACCAGGTGCTGCTGGACGACCAGGACAAGGCCATCCAGCTCAAGGACAGCCATGGCAACGAACTGGTGCTCGACCAGAACGGCGTGCGCATCAAGTCGACCAAGGACCTGACGTTGGAAGCCAGCGGCAATGTCGCCATCCAGGGCAGCGCCATCGATCTGAAATGAACGCCGACCCGGCACCCCATCCCATCGCAGCGAGACCGTCCACATGAACGCACCCCTTCCGTCCCACGCCGCCGCGCCCGAAGGCGCCGCACCCGCCGCCGCCACCGGGCTCGCCGCACCGGCCGTGCCGATGCTGCAGCTTCAGCTGTCCCTGGACGATGTGAACCTGCTGCTCGAAGCGGTGGGGGCGCTGCCGTTTGCGCGGGTGTACGGCCTGGTGGGGCGCATCCAGAGCCAGGCTGCGGCGCAGCTGCAGGCGCACCCGGGCTGAGCGCCATGGCCGGCGCCGACCTGTTCCTGGGCCAGGGCTGGGCGTTCCCGCCGCGCTTTGCCGCGGGCGGCGCCGGCGTGGCCCTGGTGAGCGGCACCGACGATGTGGCCGAGAGCCTGGCCATCCTGCTGGCCACGCGCCGCGGCGAGCGGGTGCTGGCCGAGGACTATGGCTGTGACCTCGCCGAGTTCATGTTCGCCGAGATCACGCCGGCGCTGGTGGGCCAGGTGCATGACCTGGTGGCCGACGCCGTCCTCGAGTTCGAGCCGCGCGTGGTGCTCAACGGCGTGAGCGTGTCCACCGAGCGCGCCAGCGAAGGCGTGCTGGCCGTGGCCATCGACTACACGGTGCGTGCCACCAACTCGCGCTTCAACATGGTGTGGCCGTTCTACCTCGACGAGGCGGTGCGGCCGCTGGGGGCGGGCGGATGAGCGACCTGGTCCTGATCGACGGCGACCTGGCCCTGTTCATGCCGGTGTTCGGCGCGGCCATCGTGGTGGTGCAGACCGGCCGGCTGCGCGGCAGCGGCCCGGCCACGGTGGGCGGCAAGAAGATCTGCGTGGACGGCGACGAAACCAGCGTCTCGGTGCCCGGCTGCACCTACATGACACCGCAGTACAGCATCCCCGGTGTGGGCACCTTGAAGATCCAGCAGCTGGCCGCCAACCAGAAGGCCCAGCACAGCCAGACCGGCGGCAAGCCCGTGCTGCTGAAGGGTGCGATGTTCACCGCCCGCTTCGAGGTGCAGGTGCCGGCCATGCAGCCGCCGCCCGGCCCCGGCGCGCCCATTCCCGACGGCAGCCCCAGCTACAGCGGCCAGGGCCAGTTCCAGAGCACCAACATCAAGGCCCGCGCCACCTGAGGCCCCACCGCAGCGCGCCGTTCCTCCATCCCACCCCAGCACCCGCGCCACCATGTCTGCCCTCCCGTCCGACGGCACCAGCCAGGCGGCCCGCCATTGGCCCGAACTGGATCCGGCCCATGCGGTGCTGGCGCCCCACGGGCCGCGCGAGTGGCTGCAGTGGCTGCGTGCCTACGGGCGCGAGCTGGTCTTCGTCGACGACACCGACCCGCAGGCCAGAGGCGACTGGCGCGGCCTGCTCGGCGAGCCCGGCGACCTGGATCTGGACACCGTGGCCGCGTGGCTGGAGGCGGCGGCGCGGGTGCCCGTCACCACGCTGGAACCCACCGCGCTGCCGGCCTGGCCACCGGGTCTGACCGCGCCGATGCGCGAGCGCCTGTCCCGACCGCACCTGGCCTTGCTGATGGCCTTCGTGGCGCTGCTGGCGCGGTCGCGCGACGGCATCAACGGCATCGCGGCGCGCCATCTGTCGCTGCTGTACCGCGACACGCTGCGCCTGGTGCCGCGGCCTGCCCAACCCGAATGGGTGCATGTGCTGGCCGAGCCCGACACCGTGGGCACGCGCGCGCTGCTGCCGGCCGGCACGCTGCTGGAGGCCGGCCGCGACGACGCCGGGCGCGACCGCTTCTTCCGCACCGAGGCCGAGCTGAGCGTCAGCGGCATCCGCGTGGCCGGGCTGCGCAGCCTGCGCGCCGACATCCGCCGCACCGGTCTGCGCGAGGCCGCCTTCGCGCACCGGGTCAGCGGCACGCGGCAGCAGGCCTTCGTCGGCATGTGGCGCATCGCGCTGGGCCAGCCCGCACCGGGCGACGCGCTGCCCACGCCCATCGTGCCCGGACTGCCGGCGCTGGTGCAGGGCCAGCCGCCCGCGATCGACTTCGACGCGCTGCTGGCCGCCGACGAGCTGCTGCGCTTCGTCATCGATCGGCTGGCCATGCCCTTGCTCGACGAGTACCGCCAGCTGATGCGCCTGCGCCAGCAGCGGCGTGAGCGCGACCCGGCCGATGCCGCCACGTTGCGCGCGGTCCTGGCCCAGGTGGCCGCGGCGGTGCGGCCGGGCGTGGCCTTCGCGGCCGGCGATCCCCAGGATTTCGAGGCCGACCTGGCGCGCGCGCTGGGCCTGGACGCCAACGGCTATGCCCACCTGTTCGACGGCCTGCCCGAGGTCAAGCAGATCGACCAGGTGTTCGCCGTGCTGCCTGCGCGCGCCGACGTGCAAGCCTTCGTGCAGCAGCGGCTGCGCCTGTCGCTCGACGATTTCCGCCGCATGATGCTGGCGCGCCGCCAGATCGAGGGCGGCTGGTCCGAGATCGCCCGCCTGGTCGAGGCTGCGGCGAGGCGCCGACGCGGTGATCCGGCCTGGTCACTGCCGGCCGCGGTGCGCCGCCAGCGCCAGGTGGAGGCCTGGCTGCTGGCCGGTCTGGAGGTGGCGGCCTTCCCGGTCGGTGGCCGGGCCGATGCCGGGCTGGACGGCTTCCATGCGGCCTTCGAGGGCATCGAGCGCTGGGCGTCGATGTCGGCCGAACGCTTCCGCTTCGTGATGGACGTCGGCCGGCGCATGCCCGCGCCCGAGGCGGCCGACTGGCCGCGGGTGTTCGACATCCTGGCCGCCGCGCACCAGGCCAGCGTGCTGGCGCGGCGCCGCGCGCAGCTGGCCCAGGCCGCCGCACCGGGCCGCCGCGCCGGCCAGCCCGCGCAAGCCGTGGCCGCCGTGCTGGCGGCGGTGCTGGACGACGACGCGCCCCCGGCCGAGGCCCTGGCCCGCCTGGCCGGTTTGGGCGTGCCGGCCGACGACCTGGCCGCGCTGGCCCGGCTGCAGGCCGGCAGCGCACTCGACGAGGCTGGCTGGAGCCGCCTGCTGGCCGTGCTGGAGGTGGCGCAGCGCAACCGCGAGAACCTCGTGCTCGTGCCGCCGCAGCAGGTGCAGTGGCACTGGCTGCACGCACTGGCCGATGCACGGCAGGCCACGGTGCCCGGCGCCCAGCCGGGACGCTTCTCGCCCTTCGGCCAGGTGCCGCCGGCCCGGCCCGAAGCACCGCCCGAGCCCAACCTGGGCTGTGCACTGGCCTCGCCGCTGCTGTGGCTGGCCGAGGGCCAGCGCAGCGTGCAGCTGCTGCTGGGCTTCGACGGTGGGGCCGCCAGCTTCGATGCCGAGGCCTTGCGCCGGCTGCTGGCACCGGCCGATGGCCAAGGCGGCCGCGCCACCGTGGTGCCCTGGCTGGTGCAGCTGAGCACCGACAAGGGCTGGACCGAGCCCGCCAGCGTGCAGCTGGAATGGAACGCGCCCGCCGCCGCCACCGGCACGGGGGCCGCGCGGCCGGCCTTCGGCGGCTACCCCGCCGTGGCCGGGGTGGACACCGCACCGCTGCGCCTGTTGCGCCTGGTGCTCGCGCTCGACGAGAAGCAACCCGCCACCGCCGCACCCACGCTGGCCGTGCATGGCCTGACCGCCGCGGCGCCGGTGTTGCGTCTGATGCTGCGCCCTGCCTGGGACGATGCCCTGAAGGCCTGGACCAGCCCCTACACGCTGCTGCGCCGGCTGCGCCTGCAGCGCCTGAAGCTGGTGGTCAACGTCACGGGCCTGGCCTCGCTGCGGCTGCGCAGCGACGACGCCGTGCTCGACGCCCGCAAGCCCTTCGAGCCCTTCGGCTTCCGCCCGGCACCGGGTGCGCGGCTGCAGATCGGGCACGCCGAGCTGGTGGCCAAGCCGCTGGACAGCGTGGGCTTCCGCTTCGAGTGGATGGGCACGCCGCCCTCGCTGGACAGCCACTACGCCAACTACGAGGGGCCGGTGAAGCTGGCCTCGTTCACGGCCCGCGTGGGCCTGCGCGATGGCCTGCGCTTCAGTCCGGCCGATGCCCCGATGCGCCTGTTCGGCGACGGCAGCCCGGCCGACGCGGTGCAGCAGCGCGTGGCACCGCTGCCCGAGCCCGGTGCCCCGGCCTGGCCGCCGCGCTTGCCGGCCCAGGCCGCTGATGTGGGCGAATGGCCGCGTTGCCTGGTGTGGGAGCTGGCCGGGGACTTCCAGCATGCCGCCTACCCCGGCCAGGCCCTGAAGAAGTCGCTGCAGCTGGCCGCGGCCATCGCCACCAAACAGCCCAGCATCGACCCCACCGCGTACCAGCTTAATCCGCCGTACACGCCCAAGCTCAAGCGCCTGCTGGTCGACTACAGCGCCAGCGTCGAGGTGCCGGTGGCGTCGCCGGCCGTGGGCGGCACATCGGGCGACGGCCTGTTGCAGCTGCTGCACCTGCATCCCTTCGGTAGCCAGGTGATCGGCGCGGCCGACCGCCGCGACGGCATGCCGCTGCTGCCGGCCTGCGATGACGAGGGCACGCTGTGCATCGCGCTGGCCCAGGCCCGAGCGCCGCAGCGCCTGAACCTGCTGCTGCAACTGGCCGAAGGCAGTGCCGACCCCGACGTGGCGCCGCCCGCGCTGCGCTGGAGCGTGCTGGACGGCGACCAATGGCGCTCGCTGCACGACCAGGGCGAACTGCTGGCCGACGGCACGCGCGGGCTGGTCAATGCCGGCATCGTGGCGCTGCAACTGCCGGCGGTGCAGACCGGCGCCCTGCTGCCCGACCGCGACGGCGATGCGCCGCTGCTGTGGCTGCGCGTCAGTGCCGCCCAGGGCTGCGCCGGCGTGTGCGACGTGCTGGGCGTGCACCCGGACGCCGTGCTCGCCGAATGCGTGCCGGCCGATGCGGACGCGGAGGACGTGGGCGCGGCCGCCGCCGCCGCCAGTCCGCTGGCCGCGGGCACGATCACGGCGCCGCAGCAGCCGGTGACCGGCATCGCGCGGCTGCAGCAGCCCTACAGCGGCTTCGGTGGACGTGTGCCCGAGGACGACCGCGCGTTCCGCGTGCGCGCCAGCGAGCGGCTGCGCCACCGCGGCCGTGCGCTGACACCCTGGGATGCCGAGCGCTTGGTGCTCGAACGCTTTCCGCAACTGCACAAGGTGCGCTGCCTGCGGGCCGACGAGTTCGATCCCGCGCTGGCGCCGCCGGCCGGCACCGTGACCGTGGTGGTGGTGCCCGACATGGTGCGGCGCCAGCCCTTCGATCCCGCCGCCCCCAAGGTGCCGGCCGACCAGATCCGCGACATCCACGCCTTCCTGGCGCCGCGCCTGCCGCAGGGCGCGCGGCTGCGCGTGGTCAACCCGCATGTGGTGCCGCTGAAGGTGCGCTGCGGCATCCGCTTTCGGGCCGGCGTCGACGAAGGCCTGGCGCGCCAGCGCGTGGGCGAGGCGCTGAACCGTCACCTGGCCCCCTGGGCCTGGGCCGAGGGGGCCGACCTGGTGATCGGCGGCCGCATCCCGGCGCACGGCATCCTGCACTTCCTGGAACAGCGCGACGAGATCGACTACGTGGCCGAACTGCGCCTGTTCACCGCCGACGACGGCCACTGGCGCCCGGTGGCCGATGCCGGCGACGGCCAGGGGCCCGGCGCCAGCCCGGGTCGCCCCGACGGCCTGCTGGTGCCGGCCCCGCAGCATGAATTCCTGGTGATCGGCGAGGCCGATTACCGCGCCGAGGGCCTGGACGGCATCGGTCACATGAAGGTCGAGCTCGACTTCATCGTCGCCTGAACCCTCAGCCGCCCGCCCGCCCATCCACCCCGGAGACCGCCATGAAGATCGACAAGCCCGGCCGCGACACGCTCGAGTCGTACTTCGTCAAGAACGCCGTGCCCACGCAGTCCAACTTCGAGGACCTGATCGGTGCGGGGCTGAACCAGCGCGACGACGGCATCGCCAAGCTGCCCGGCGAGCCGCTGAGCCTGCAGGCCGACGGCGGCGACGGCAGCCAGAAGAAGCTGCTGAACCTGTACCGCAGCTTTGCCGATGCCCAGCCGGCCTGGACCCTGGCGCTCAATCCGCGCAGCGACCCGCGCAATGCGCAGACCGCGCGCGCCGGCCTGGGCGTGACCACCGCCGACGGCGTGCCGCGGCTGTTCATCGACCAGACCAGCGGCAACCTGGGCGTGGGCACGCTGGGCTCCGAGGCGCGGCTGGACGTGGCCGGCACGCTGAAGATCACGGCCTCGCACAACAGCGTGCGTGATGCCGATTCGGGCCTCAGCTACGGTGGCAACCAGGTCATCAAGGGCAACGCCCCGCAGATCGATTTCATCGACACCGAGCACCGCGACTGGGCGATCCATGTCAACGAGAACCGGCTGTACTTCATCCGCGAGCCCTGGGAATACCAGGACCTGGTGCTCGACGGCAACGGCAACGTGGGCATGGGCACCAGCCAGCCGCGCGCCAAGCTGGAGGTGAGGGGCGGCGCGATCATGCCCAGCTTCGGTGCGGCGGCCGGCAGCGGCATCCAGTTTCCGTGCGACGCGGCCGGCAACAACAGCGACAGCGCCTGGCTGCGCTACTACGCGCGCAGCGGCGAGGCCTGCACGCTGGAACTCGGCCTGAACGGCAAGTCCGACGACCACCTGGCGCTGATGCCCTCGGGCCATGTGGGCATCGGCACCAACGAGCCGCGCGCGCGCCTGGAGGTGCGGGGCGGCGCCATCATGCCGGCGGCCGGATCGTCGCCCACCACCGGCATCCAGTTCCCGTCCGATCCCGGCGGCGGCAGCGGCGATACCGCCTGGATCCGCTTCTTCGCACGCAGTGGCGAGGCCTGCAATCTCGAGATCGGGGTGGCCAACGATGGCGAAGACCACATCTCGCTGATGCCCTCGGGCAACGTGGGTGTCGGCACCCGCACGCCGATGGGCAAGCTGGATGTGCAGGGTTCCATCATGGCCGGCAACTCCGACCTGTATTTCACTCGCACCGACCACATCCACACCGGCTTCGGCAACACGGCGGGCTATGCCGCCATCGAGAACGCGAAGGACTACAACGCGCTGATGATCCTCGGGCGCGCCACCGGCGTGCCCAATGAGGGGCGGCGTGTCGAGGTGTGGGACTACCTGCGGGTCAACGGCCGCTTCATCCAGAACTCGGATGCGCGCGCCAAGCAGGACGTGCGGGCGCTGGACCTCGGCCTGGCCGAGGTGCTGCGGCTGAAGCCGGTGGCCTACCGCTGGAAGGCGCTGCGCACCGACGACGACCAGCTGGGCCTGATCGCGCAGGACGTCCGCGAGGTGATCCCGCAGGCGGTGCATGTGGATGACCCGAAGCAGCCCGACAGCCGCCTGGGCATCTCCTACGACAGCCTGGTGGCGGTGCTGATCAACGCGGTGCAGGAGCTGGCCGGCCGCCTGCAGGCCCTGGAGGCGGCCGATGGGCGCGCCGGCGCCGCGTCCGGGGTGCCCGGTGGGGCACCGGCACGCTGAGCGCGACCACACGGGTGCGGCGTCCCTGTCCTGCTGAGCTCCGGCAAAGCCCCACGAAGCGTCCCACAGCGAAGGCCCGGTCATGTCTGGTAGCGATCTGCAACTGAACGACTCCGACGCCTTGCGCGCCCAGGCGCTGGTGCTGCTGCGCGGGCTGGCCGGCGACACCTGGACCGACCACAACGCGCACGATCCCGGCATCACGCTGCTGGAGTCGATGTGCTACGCGCTTACCGACCTGGGCTACCGCATCGACCACCCGGTGGCCGATCTGGTGACCGGGCTGGCCACGGATCCGGCGGTTGATCCGGCCGCGGGTCCGGCCGCGGATCCGGCTGCGCGTGGCCTGTGGACGGCCGCGCAGGTGCTGGCCGGCGGGGCGGTGACGCTGGACGACCTGCGCCGCCTGGCCATCGACGTGCCAGGCGTCAAGAACGCCTGGATCGAGCCGGTGGCCGAGGCACTGGCGCGGCACGACGGCGCCCAGGCCCAGCTGCTGCCCGCCACCGACGCGGCACCGGCCGGCGCCGCGTCCAGCCCCAACGTGGTCGCGCTGCGGCCTCAGGGCCTGTGGGCCGTGCGCATCGAGAAGTCGGGCCTGGGCGAAGACATCGACGGCGGCACGCTGGCGCGCCGCGTGGCACAGCGCCTGCACCGCTGGCGCGGCCTGGGGCAGGACCTGGTGCAGGTGGAGGTGCTGGAGACCCAGCGCGTGCCACTGCTGGCGCGGCTGGACATCGCGCCCGAGGCCGATCCGGTGGCCGTGCTGGCGGCGGTGATCACCGCGCTGGCCGACCACCTGTCGCCGCCGCTGCCGTTCCGCTCGCTGGCGCAGCGCCTGGCCGAGGGCCTGGCGCCCGACCAGGTGTTCGACGGGCCGCTGCTCGACCAGGGCTTCATCGATGCCGACGACTTCGCTGCGCTGGCGCGCCGCAGCAGCGTGCGCCTGTCCGACCTGGTGCGCGTGCTGATGGGTGTGCCCGGCGTGCGTGCCGTGGTGCAGATCGCCTTCCTGAACGGCGACCGGCCGGGCACCGACTGGCTGCTGGCCATCGACCCGCGGCGCACCGCGGCGCTCGACCTCGACGCTTCGCAGATCCGGCTCGAGCGGCGGCAGTTGCGCGTCGACGATGCCCGGGTGCAGCAGCTGGCGCGGCGCGAGGCCGAGGCTGCGCTGCGTGCGCGCTCGGCCGCCATGGCCACCCGGGCCGGCGCGCACGACCTGCCGGCACCCGACGGGCGTGACCGCCAGGTGGCCCGCTACCACTCGCTGCAGCACCTGCTGCCCAGCGCCTATGGCCTGGGGGCCGGCCACCTGCCGTCCGACGCACCGGTGCCGCGCCGCGCACAGGCGGCGCAGTTGCAGGCCTACCTGCTGTTCTTCGACCAGCTGCTGGCCAACCAGCATGCCCAGCTGGCGGCCGCCGGCCGGCTGCTGGCCTTCGACGAGGGCGCGCAGGCGCTGCACCGAGCCAGCTTCGCCCAGCCGGTGGCCGACGACGACGGCCTGCTGAACCTGCAGGCGCTGCGCCGGGGTGGCGACGACGCCCATGCCCGGCGGCTGCAGGACCTGGCCCTCGACCCGTTGGACCGCGGCGACACGCGCAGCGCGCTGCTGCAGCGCCACCGCCAGGCCGACCACCTGCTGGCGCGCGCCTGCGAGCGCCTGGACCCGCGGCCGGTGCCTGCGGCGCGCCTGGCCGACGGCCAGCCGCCCGAGGCCGCCTTGCTGGCCGACAAGCTGGCCCTGCTGCGCGCGCTGCCGCAGCTGGGGCAGCGCCGCGGTGCCGGGGCCGATGCGCTGGCGCTCGGTGCCGAGGCTGACGCGGCACAGGCCGGTGCCGCGCTCGACGGCCTGAGCCAGCGCCTGGCGCTGGCACTGGGCCTGGCCCCGGCTGGCAGCGCATCGGCCGGTGACGGGCCTTCGGCTGGCGAGCCGATGTGCCTGGTCGAGCACATCCTGCTGCGCCCGCTGCCCGAGGACGCCGCGCAGGACGGCCCGCTGATGACCGCGGCCACCGCGTCCGACCCGTTCTCGCTGCAGCTCAGTGCGGCCTTCGATGCCGGTGCCGGCCGGCTGGCCGATGCCGACTTCCGCCACCTCGTCGAGCAGACCTTGCGCGACCACTTGCCGGTGCACCTGGGCCTGCGTGTGCACTGGCTGGATGCGGCGGCGATGGCCGCGCTGGTCGACGCGCAGGCGCGCTGGTGGCCCCTGTGGTGTGCCAGCCGCCGCGAGGTGTTCGGCCTGGCGCCGGAGCTGGCGTCCGATCCGGTCGCCCGTCGCCGGCTGCCGCTGCGCAGCGCGCGCAACCGCGTGATCGACCGGCTGGGCCTGGGCGACACCGCGCCGCTGACCGATGTGCCGCTGGGCGGGCTGGCGGGACCGGGTGTCGCCAGCGGGGGAGGCGCGCTGGGCGACGCTGCCGCGCCAGCCGCCGGCAGCACGGCCGACGGGCCGATCAAGGTGCCCCATGGCGGGGCCGCACGCATCGCCATCGGCTGGGCCGAGCGCGGTGTGCGCTACGAGCTGCGCGGACCGGATGGCCAGCCGCTGCGCACACCGCAGGGCCAGGCCGTGGCGCCGATCACGCGCGACGGTGCCGATGGGCCGGCCTGGCTGGAATCACCGCCTGTCACCGAGGACATCACCTTCCGGGTGCTGGCGCGCAAGCTGGGCTCGCCCCAGGCGCCGCGGCTGCTCACCCAGCCGGTGCCGGTGAAGGTGGGGCTGGACACCACGCTGGCCGTCGACGCACCGGGCGTGCCCTGGCTCGATCCGCTGCTGCCCAGCCCGCGTGCGGCCGATGCCCGCCTGGTGCCCTGGGGCAGCGTGGTCACGGTCACGGTCCGGGCCAGCCAGGAGGGCGTCAGCTATGCGCTGGTGCTGGGCGACCAGGTGCAGCCGGGCGCCGTGCAGGGCGACCTGTCCACGTTGCGCTTGCCCACGCCGCCGCTCACCGAGGACGTGGTGGTGGCGGTGCGGGCCAGCAAGCGCTTTGCCGCCGGCAGCGGCCGCAGCGAGGAGGTGGCGCTGCTCGACGCCCGCGTCACGCTGTGCGTGCGCGCCAACCCGTCGCTGCCGGTGCTGCTGCAGCCGGGCGCGGTGGCCGACCACGGCGCCACGGACCTGGCGCTGCGCGTCGAGGGCGCGCAGGCCAGTGCCAGCTACAGCGCCTGGCAGCATGGGGTGCGCGACGACGAGTTCGTGCGCGGTGCAGCCGCCGACGACCGGGACCTGGTGCGCACCGATCGGCCGGACCTGCCGGCCGTGCGCCGGCCGCCTGCGGCGGCGCCCGACGGCCCGGGGCCGGCGGGCTTCACGCCCGTGCCGGGGGCGCCGGTGCCGGGCGATGGGCGCCAGGCCCGCCTGCCGCTGCCGGCCGCGGCCGATGACCTGCTGCTGTGCGTGGCCGCCACCAAGCAGCACCAGCCGGCCGGTGCCGGGCGGGCCATTGCCTCGGTGGTGTGGCTGGCGCAGCCGGCGCTGCTGCTGGTGCGGCCCGATCCCGGCCGTGCGCTGCGGCCGCAGTGGCGGCAGGGCGGTGCCGAGCCGCAGCTGCTGGTGCAGGACGGCCAGCCCGGTGTGTTCTACCGGCCGCTGCTGCTGCCGGCCGCAGCGGGAGCAGCGGGAGCGGCAGACGCTGCAGCATCGCCGCTGGCGCTGCCGGGCTATGTGCACCAGCGCGACGCGCGGCAACCCGCACTCAACAAGGGCCTGGGGCAGCTGGCGCTGGGCATCGATCTGGCCATTGCCGCCGATCCGCCGCAGCGCCCGCAAACCGGCATCGATGCGCGCGACCGCCTGCCGCCGCAGCCGCCCACGCTGCGGCTGGGCGCCGATCTGCCCACCGGCGGCCGCATCGGCTGGCAGGCAGTGAAGGCCCAGACCGGGCTGGATGCACGCCTGCGCGCCATCACGCCGGTGAGCGCGCCGCCGGTGGTGCGCCTGGTACCCGCCTTCCCGGCCCCGGGCCAGGCGGCCGAACTGCGCGTGAGCGATGCCGCGCCTGGCTGGCGCTACCAGCCGGTGCGCGCCCTGGCGCCCGACGATGAAGCGCTGGGCGAGGCCCGCCCCGGTGCGGGCGGTGAGCTGGTGCTGCCATTGCCCGCGCTGCAGGCCGACACCCTGCTGGCGCTGCGTGCCTGGCCCGCCACGCCGGCCGAGGGCACGTTGGCGCTGGTGAACGTGGTGTGCCTGCCGCTCACGCTGGCGCCGCGCGCCGATCTGCCGCTGCGGGCCGATCCGCCCAGCGTGCCGGCCGGCCAGCCGGCCCGCGTCTGGGTGCAGGGCAGCCAGGCCGGGGTGCAGTACCAACTGCTGCGCGATGGGCAGGCCGTGGGCACGCCACAACCGGGGCATGGCGCTGACCTGGCGCTGGCCACCGGCCCGGTCACGGCCGACAGCCGCTTCACGGTGCTGGCGCAGCGGATCGACGAGCCGGCGGCCCGCCAGAGCCTGAGCGCCAGCGTGCAAGTGACGGTCGAGGCACCGTGACACGGCCGCTGCTGAGCGCACGCCCGGCCTGACCGGCCACACCCGCATGGCCCGGCACCGCATCCTGCGTCAGGTGATCGAGTTGCAGGGCTGCCCGCCCGGCACCGACGCCGCGCTGCGCGCACAACTGGGCGAGCTGGCGCGGCGGCACCTGCTGCCGGTGATCGAGCGCGCCTTCGAGGCCCTCGACCAGCCCGGCCGCCTGTTGCGCGCCCAGCGGCTGGACCTGCAGCTGCCGGCCGTGCCGCTGGGCACGGCCATGCCGGGCCAGCCGGTGGACGAGGCCTGGGCCCGTGCTTTCGCCGCCCAGCTGGATGGGCAACTGGGCGCCGCATTGACCCAGACGCTGCAGCTCACCGACCCGCACCAGGCCGATCTGGAGCTGCTGGACCAGTTCATCGCGCGCGGCCATGTGCCCTGGTGGGCGCCGCTGGACCAGGCCGACCTGGTGCCGGCCACGCTGCGCCGCGTGCTGGCCGATGCCCGGGCCCCCGCCGCGCTGCGTGCGCTGGGGCTGGTGGGCGCCGGGGCCGACGCCGCCTGGCAGCGCCTGGCCGCCACGGCCGGTGAGGCCGCGCGGGCGGCCTGGTTGGCGGCGCTGTGGCCGGACGCGGCGGCCGCCGGCGGGCCTGCCCAAACGGGGTGGCCCGGCTGGCCCTGGCGCGAGGCACTGGCCGACGCCGTGCACCCCCAGGGCCGGGGCCGCGGCCAGGTGCTGCGGGCCTGGTGGCAGGGCGTGCTGCCGCTGGCGGCGCAGCTGCGGGCCACCGGCGTGCGCGGCCCCGACCCGGCCATGCTGCCCGCCCTGGCGGCCCGCCTGGCGGCGGCGCTGGGCGTGGCCCCGGCACCGCTGTGGCCGGTTTGGCGGCAGGCCTTCGACCGGCGGCTGTCGGCGCCGCAGGCGGGCGCTGGCGTCGGCGACGCAGGGCCGGCCCAGGCCTGGTGGCGCGCACTGGCCCAGCCGGACGGGCACGACGCCACGGCCGAGCGTGCGGCCCATGACTGGCTGCGCCGCTGGGGCCGCATGGTCGACGGGCCTGGCGCACACCGGCATGCCGCAGCCCGCCTGGACACCGCACCCGAGCCGCTGGCCCATCTGTGCCAGGTGCTGGTGCGGCACTGGGCCCGGTGGCCGGTCCCGGCGCGCGAGGCGGCGGTGGCGGCCCTGGCGGACGCCCCGGCCGCGCCCGCCCGGGGCGATCCGGCCTGGCAGGCGCTGGCCGGCCTGGCCCAGGCGGCGCTGCGCGATGGGTTGCTGCCTGCCCGCTGGCGCGATGACCTGCGTCAGGCGCTGCTGCGCCAGCCGTCCGACGGTGCGTTGGCGCCCCTGCACGCGGCGCTGCACGCGGCGCTGCGTCACCTGGAGGGCCACCGGGAAGGCCACCGCCCGCGCGGGGCCGACGCCGAGCCTGGCGCGTCCGACGCGCCGACGATCGACCGCGGCTTTGCCGCCAGCGACGGCGTGGCCGTGGTCAATGCCGGGCTGGTGCTGCTGTGGCCGTTTCTGCCGGCCTTCTTCGGCCGGCTGGGCTGGCTGCTCACCGACGGGCCGCAGGCGGGCCGGGCCTTTGCGCAGCCGGCCCTGGCGGCGTGCGCAGCGCGTCTGCTGCATGCGCTGGCGCAGGGGCCAGGGTCGGGGCCTGCCGAGGCAGACGCCGACGATCCCGACGCCGACCCGCCGGTGCCCGAGCACTGGCTGCCGCTGGCCAAGCTGCTGTGCGGTCTGGCGCCTGAATCGCCACTGCCCGCGTCGGCCGCCCCCGACGCTGCGGCGCGGGCCGAAGGCGATCTGCTGCTGCAGGCCGTGATCGCCCAGGCGCCCATCCTGCGCGAGATGTCGGTGCCGGCCTTTCGCGGCAGCTTCCTGTGGCGCGACGGCCAGCTGGGTGTGCGCGACGGCCACTGGCTGCTGCGCGTCGAGCGTGCCGCCTACGACATGGTGCGCGACCGCTTTCCCTGGGGCGTGTCGCTGGTGCGTCTGCCGTGGATGGACACCGCGCTGCAGGTGGAATGGTGAACGCGCGCCCGCCCGTCGACGCCCCCGCCGCACCGGCGACCGAACTGGCTGCTGAACTGGCGGCTGAACTGGCCGCCGAGCTGGAGCGCGAGCTGCAGTGGCTGGCCCGCCTGATCGACGCGCGCTTCCAGCGCCACTTCCAGCCGCCCGGGCCGGGCCAGGCCACGGCGCCCGAGCCGCTGGCCCTGCACGACCCCGCGCTGGCGCCACCCCAGGGGAAGGAGCGCCCATCGGCGGCGGCCACGCCCTGGGCGCAACTGCTGGCCCGGCACCCGGCCGGTCCGGCCGAGCGCGCCGCGCTGGTGCTGGCGCTGGCGGTGCACCTGCGGCCGCAGCTGCTCGACGTCTTCCACACCCGCAACGACACCTTCGCGCGCAGCTTCACCGAGTTCGGCGGCCAGCGCGACGCCCAGGGCGACTTCCTGCCCACCGTGGAGACCCTGCTGTTCCTGTGGGCCGGCACCGATCTGGCGGCCCGCCTGGCCTGCGCAGCGCTGTTCGAGGCCGACCAGGGGCTGATGCGCCAGCGCCTGCTGGCGCTTGACCTGCCCGAGCGTGCGGCCACGCCGCACAAGGGCGTGCTGCGCCTGACGCCCGAGGCGCTGGCCTGGATCACCCGCGGCCAGCCGCACCGCCCCACGCTGGGCCCCGAGTTCCCGGCCCAGGCCCTGCACACCGCGCTGGACTGGGACGACCTGGTGCTGCACCCGGCCACGCGCAGCCAGGTCGACGAGATCGGCCTGTGGCTGCGCCATGCCCCGGCGCTGCGCGCGCAGCCGGGCCTGGGCCCGCGGCTGCGGCCGGGGCTGCGGGTGCTGTTCCACGGCCCGCCGGGCACCGGTAAGACGCTCACCGCCGCGCTGCTGGGCCGCAGCCACGGGCGCGAGGTGTACCGGGTCGATCTGTCGCTGGTGGTGTCGAAGTACATCGGCGAGACCGAGAAGAACCTGGCCCGCGTGTTCGACCAGGCCGAGCACCAGGGCTGGATCCTGTTCTTCGACGAGGCCGATGCGCTGTTCGGCAAGCGCGGCGAATCGCGCGACGCGCACGACCGCTATGCCAACCAGGAGGTGGCCTACCTGCTGCAGCGCATCGAGGGCTTCGACGGCATCGTGGTGCTGGCCACCAACCTGCGCGAGCACCTGGATGCCGCCTTCGCGCGGCGCTTCGAGTCGGTCGTGTACTTTCCGCTGCCGCGACCGGAGGAACGGTTGCAGCTGTGGCAGCGCAGCCTGCCCGGCGGCCTGGCGCTGGCGCCTGACGCCGATCTGGCGCGGCTGGCCCAGGCGCATGCGCTGGGCGGTGGCGCCATCGTCAACGCGGTGCGGCATGCGGCGCTGTGGGCCCTGGCCCGCGGCGACGGCACGCTGCGCGCCGACGACCTGCAGCGCGGCGTGCAGCGCGAACTGGCCAAGGACGCGCGCGGCACCTAGCGCGGGCCGCGCATCGGCTATGCTGTGCCCCGGCCCGCGCGCAATGCGCGGCCCACGTCGCTCGGACGGTTCCGGGCGCCTACGTTGAAAGTCACTGCCATGTCCACCCTTCCGGGTCAGCGGCGCTTTGCCCGCATCGACCGCCTGCCGCCCTACGTCTTCAACATCACGGCCGAGCTGAAGCTGGCCGCCCGCCGCCGCGGTGAAGACATCATCGACCTGAGCATGGGCAACCCCGATGGCGCCACGCCGGCGCACATCGTGGCCAAGCTCACCGAGGTGGCCCAGCGCCCCGACACCCACGGCTACAGCGCCAGCAAGGGCATTCCGCGGCTTCGCCGCGCCATCAGCCACTGGTACAAGCGCCGCTTCGATGTGGACATCGATGCCGACAAGGAGGCCATCGTCACCATCGGCTCCAAGGAGGGCCTGGCGCACCTGATGCTGGCCACACTCGACCGCGGCGACACGGTGCTGGTGCCCGACCCCAGCTACCCGATCCACATCTACGGCGCGGTGATCGCCGGGGCCGACATCCGCAGCATCCCGATGGTGCCGGGCGTGGACTTCTTCGCCGAGCTGGAAAAGACCATCCGCGGCAGCTACCCCAAGCCCAAGATGATGATCTTCGGCTTTCCCAGCAACCCCACGGCGCAGTGCGTGGAACTGGACTTCTTCGAGCGCGTGATCGCGCTGGCCAAGAAGCACGAGATCCTGGTGGTGCACGACCTGGCCTATGCCGACATCGTCTTCGACGGCTGGCAGGCGCCCAGCATCATGCAGGTGCCCGGCGCCAAGGACGTGGCGGTGGAGTTCTTCACCCTCAGCAAGAGCTACAACATGGCCGGCTGGCGTATCGGCTTCATGGTCGGCAATGCCGACCTGGTGCATGCGCTCGCCCGCATCAAGAGTTATCACGACTACGGCAGCTTCACCCCGGTGCAGGTGGCGGCCATCGCCGCGCTGGAAGGCGACCAGCAGTGCGTGAAGGACATCGCCGCCCAGTACCAGAAGCGCCGTGACGTGCTGGTCAAGGGCCTGCGCGAGGCCGGCTGGGACGTCGCGTGCCCCAAAGCCAGCATGTACATCTGGGCGAAGATTCCGCCGGCCTATGCCGCGCTGGGCTCGCTGGAGTTCTCGCGCCAGCTGCTGGCCAAGGCCAGGGTGTGCGTGTCACCGGGCATCGGTTTCGGTGACCATGGCGACGATCACGTGCGCTTCGCGCTGATCGAGAACGAGGGCCGCATCCGCCAGGCGGTGCGCGGCATCAAGGCCATGTTCAAGGCCGATGGGGTGACGGGCTGACGGGTTCAGCCCGGCGGCGGCCGGTCAGCCGCCGTAGCCTTTCAGTTTTGCGTAGGGCTTCAGCGCGTCGATGCCCTCGCGCACCGAGAAGCCGTTCATCGCCAGCTTGCGGGCGAAGCCGTCGGCCAGCACCTTGAGTTCCTCCACGCGGCGTTCGGCGATCGCGGCATCGGTTTCGGCCAGCAGGCGCTGCAGTTCGGCCAGGGGCAGGCCATCGAGCTTCTTGTCGGATTGGGGAGCGGGCATCGGGGCAGGGGACGTGGCAACGCGCGGAAGGAAAGCTTGCGATTTTGCCGCATGGGCCGCGGCGGCCCGACAGCCGC
This sequence comes from Pseudaquabacterium inlustre, assembly GCF_038066595.1. NCBI lineage: Bacteria > Pseudomonadati > Pseudomonadota > Betaproteobacteria > Burkholderiales > Sphaerotilaceae > Pseudaquabacterium > Pseudaquabacterium inlustre. Next base: position 118,963 of record NZ_JBBUTH010000001.1, on the reverse strand, counting down.
GGTCCGTCAGGGCAGTGCGGTGTGTGCCACGGTGTCGCGCATCGAGCCCAGCAGCGCCTGCAGGATCTCCGAGGCATCGTCCTCGCGGTAGATGCAGCACAGGTCCACCCGGCTTTGCGGGGGATGGTGCAGCGGCCGGTACACCACGCCGGGCAGGGCCATCGCGGTGGCCGAATGCGGCACCAGGCACACGCCGAAGCCGGTGGCCACCAGGGCCACGGCATGCACCGCGTCGCTCACCTCCTGCGCCACCTGCGGCGCAAAGCCGGCATCGCGGCACATGGCCAGCACGCGGTCCAGAAAACTGGGCCGCGAGCCGGTGGGGTACAGCACCATCGGCTGGCCTTCCAGCTCCTGCAGCGTCACGGCGGTGCGGGCCGACAGCGGGTGGCCGCTGGGCATGGCCACGTACAGCGGCTCGGTCAGCAGCGTCTCGCTCACCAGGCCGTCCACCGGCCGCATCAGGCGGTTGAAGGCCAGCGTGATGCGCTGGTGGTGCAGCGCGTCGAGCTGCTCCTCCTTGCTCATCGTGTGCAGCACGATGCTCACCTCGGGGTACGCCTCGCGAAAGCGCCGCAGCAGCATCGGGATGGCGCCGAAGATGGCCGAGCCGAAGATGGCCACGTCCACCCGGCCCAGCAGGCCCTGCGCGGCCTTGTGCGTGCGCTCGGCGGCGCGCTCGGCCATGGCCAGGATGTTGCGCGCATCGTCGTACAGCACGCGTCCGGCATCGGTGAGCGCCACGCCTCGGCTGGTGCGGCGGAACAGCTGCGCGCCGAGTTGCTCTTCCAGCTGCTGGATCTGGCGCGTCAGCGGCGGCTGCGAGATGTGCAAGCGCAGCGCGGCGCGGCCGATGTTCTGCTCGTCGGCCACGCAGACGAAGTAGCGCAGGTGTCTCAGTTCCATCGTGTCGGGCCAGGGTGAGGGCCATGCGGCATGCGGGTTAACCATACCTATCTGAGTGTGCCAGTGCGACACGTCATGCCCAGCGGGTATGGCGGTGAGGCTTCGATGGTATTGGACGTTGTGACAGGCCGGCTCCTACAGTGGCCCTGCCTGCTTCAACAGCATCCAGCCGACGGGGCGAACCGAGACGTCGCCGCATCCTCGCCCCCGCACCCTCAGAGATGGCGACCACAGGAGACTTGCAACCATGGCCATGACTGGCGTACTGCGCCCCGGACACGTACAGATCCGGGTGATGGACCTCGATGCCGCGGTGGGTTTCTACCGCGACGTGCTGGGGCTCGAGGAGATGGGCCGTGACGCCTCGGGCCGCGTGTACCTGCGCGCCTGGGACGAGCGCGACCACCACAGCGTGATCCTGCGCGCCGCCGACCAGGCCGGCATGGACTTCTTCGCCTTCAAGGTGGCCGACGAGCACTCGCTCAACAAGCTGGAAGCCGACCTGCGCGACTTCGGCATCAAGACCGAGCGCATCCCCGCCGGCGACCTGCTGGAGACCGGCGAGCGCGTGCGCTTCGAGATCCCCAGCGGCCACCAGATCGAGCTGTACGCGAAGAAGACCTTCGTCGGCAGCGACCTGGGCCAGAAGGACCCCAAGCCCTACAGCAAGCGCTTCGACCAGGGCATCGCGCCGATGCGCATGGACCACGCGCTGCTGTACGGCCCGAATGTCGACCAGGTGCTGGAGATCTTCACCAAGGTGCTGGGCTTCCACCTGGCCGAGTTCGTCACGCTGCCGGGCACCGACATCAAGGGCGCGCTGTGGCTGTGCTGCTCGAACAAGGCGCATGACATCGCCTTCGTGGTGCACCCTGAGCCGGGCAAGCTGCACCATGTGTCGTTCTACATGGAGTCGATCGACCGCGTGTTCCGCGCCGCCGACATCATGGCCGCCAACGACGTGCGCGTCGACATCGGCCCCACGCGCCACGGCATCACCCGCGGCGGCACCATCTACGCCTGGGATCCGTCGGGCAACCGCTTCGAGACCTTCTCGGGCGGCAACAGCAGCTACCCCGATCTGCCCCCGATCGAGTGGAGCTGGGAAGGCCTGGGCGAGGGCGGCGGCCTGGACGTGGCCCACCGCAAGATGCACGAGACCTTCCTGACCGTGGTGACTTGAGGAACCGCGCCGCCATGCCCGTTGCCAACATCCACGTGCTGGCCGGCCATCCCCGGCCGGTGCTCAAAGCCATGCTGCGCGAGGCTTCGCAGGCCTTTGCGCAGGCCATCGATGCGCCGCCCGAGCGGTTGCAGGTGTGGGTCACCGAGGTCGATCCGGGCCTTTACGCCATTGCCGGCGAGCCGGCCGACGAGGTGCTGGCGCGCGGCGTGCCGCGTGGCCAGGCCGAGATCCCGCTGATCCGCATGGCGCTGATGGAGGGCCGGCCGGTGGAAACGCTGCACCGCGTGATGGCCGACCTGAGCGCCGTGGTGGCGCGGCACCTGGGCGGCGACCCGCAGCGCGTGCGGGTTCAGATCGACCACATCCACCCCGACCGCTGGGCCATCGGCGGCGTGCCGGCCAGTCAGGCCCGCGCGGCCGAGCTGGCCCGGCGTGCCGCGGCGCAAGCGGCGTCCTGAATCCCTTCGCATCACGTCAGCGCACCATGCAGAACTTCCAGCACTTCATCAACGGCCAGTTCGTGGCCTCGGCCTCGGGCAAGACCTTCGAGAAACGCTCGCCGCTGGACAACGCACGCCTGGGCCTGGTGGCCGAAGGTGGCCAGCGCGAGGTGGATGCTGCCGTGGCCGCCGCCAAGGCCGCGCTGAAGGGCGACTGGGGCAAGATGCCCACCGACAAGCGCGTGGCCATGCTGCATGCGGTGGCCGATGGCATCACGAAGCGCTTTGACGACTTCGTGGCCGCGGAAGAAGCCGACACCGGCCAGCCGCACCATGTCATCGCGCATGCCTTCGTGCCGCGCGGCGCGGCCAACTTCAAGATCTTTGCCGACATCGTCAAGAACGTGCCGGCCGAGAGCTTCGTGATGGACACGCCCGATGGCGCGGGCGCGCTCAACTACGCCATCCGCAAACCCAAAGGCGTGATCGGCGTCATCAGCCCGTGGAACGCCCCGTTCCTGTTGATGACCTGGAAGGTGGGCCCGGCGCTGGCCTGCGGCAACACCGTGGTCGTCAAGCCCAGCGAGGAGACGCCCGCCACCGCCACGCTGCTGGGCGAGGTGATGAACGCCGTGGGCGTGCCGCCCGGCGTGTACAACGTGGTGCACGGCTTCGGGCCGGATGCCGCTGGCGAGCAGCTGACGCGCCATGACGACGTGGACGCCATCACCTTCACCGGTGAGACGCGCACCGGCACGGCCATCATGAAGGCCGCGGCCGATGGCATCCGTGACGTGAGCTTCGAGCTGGGCGGCAAGAACGCCGGCATCGTGTTCGCTGATTGCGATTTCGACGCGGCCGTGGAAGGCATCTTCCGCTCGGCCTTCATGAACACCGGCCAGGTCTGCCTGGGCACCGAGCGCGTGTATGTGGAGCGCCCGCTGTTCGATCGCTTCGTGGCCGCACTCAAGGCCCGCTGCGAAGCGGTGAAGTACGGCCGCCCGAGTGACGCCGGCAGCAACTACGGCCCGCTGATCAGCCAGGAGCACAAGCGCAAGGTGCTCAGCTATTACGCCAAGGCCGTGGCCGAAGGCGCCAACATCGTCACCGGCGGCGGCGTGCCCGATCTGCCCGGCATCCTGGCCGAAGGTGCCTGGGTGCAGCCCACCATCTGGACCGGCCTGCCCGAGACCGCCAGCGTGGTGCGCGAGGAGATCTTCGGCCCCTGCTGCCACATCCGCCCGTTTGACAGCGAAGACGAGGTGGTGGCGCTGGCCAATGCCAACCGCTACGGCCTCTCCACCACGATCTGGACCGAGAACCTCAAGCGCGCGCACCGCATGGCCGCCGCGGTGGAGGTGGGCATCACCTGGGTGAACAGCTGGTTCCTGCGCGACCTGCGCACGCCCTTCGGTGGCAGCAAGCAAAGCGGCATCGGCCGCGAAGGTGGCGTGCACTCGCTCGAGTTCTATACCGACCTCAGAAACGTCTGCATCAAACTCTGATTGAACGCACAGCGATGACCCCTGACCTCATCCAAGCCTGCGGCGACGGGCTGTACGACGCCTGGCGTGCCCGCGCCACCGTGGCGCCGCTGCTCGAACGCTTTCCTGGCATCACCGTGGCCGACGGCTACGCCATCCAGAGCCGCATGGTGGCGCGCCGCGTGCAGGCCGGCGAGCGCATCGTCGGCAAGAAGATCGGCGTCACCAGCAAGCCGGTGCAGGACATGCTGGGCGTGTACGAGCCCGACTTCGGCCAGCTCACCAGCGGCATGGTGTGTCTGGAGAGCGACGGCGTCGACCTGAACGGCCTGATCCAGCCCAAGGCCGAGGCCGAACTGGCCTTCGTGCTGGAGCGCGATCTGATCGGCCCCGGCATCACCGCCACCGATGTGATCCGCGCCACGGCCTATGTCTCGCCCTGCTTCGAGATCGTGGACAGCCGCATCCGCGACTGGAAGATCAAGATCCAGGACACCGTGGCCGACAACGCCAGCTGCGGCGTGTTTCTGCAAGGCCAGGCCAAGGGCGATCCGCGCAAGCTGGATCTGCAACTGGCCGGCATGAGCCTGCAGCGCAATGGCGCGCTGCACTCCACCAGCGTGGGTGCGGCGGTGCAGGGCTCGCCGATCAACGCCGTGGTGTGGCTGGCCAACACGCTGGGCAAGCTGGGCCTGCCGTTCCGCGCCGGTGAGGTCATCCTCTCCGGCTCGCAATCGCCGCTGCTGCCGGTGACCGATGGCGACGACCTGGTGTGCACGATTGGCGGCCTGGGCACCTGCCGCGCACGCTTCCATGGAAAGACCGCCGTATGAGCGACAGTAACCTCACGATGGAACGGGCGTTGAGCGATGCCGACATCGCCCAACTCACCGACCGCATCGAAGCCGCGCAGACGAACGCCAAAGCCATCCCCAAGCTCACCGAAGACTTCCCTGCGATGACGCTGGGCGATGCCTACGCGGTGCAGCTGCAGTTGCTGCGCCGCTGGGTGGGGGCAGGGCGCCGCCAGGTGGGCTGGAAGGCGGGGCTCACGTCCAAGGCCAAGATGGACCAGATGGGCGTGCGCGTGCCCACGGTGGGCTTCTTGCTGGCCGACTTCTTCCGCCCCGAGGCTTCGGTGGTGGCGACGAACGACCTGGTGCACCCGCGTGTGGAATGCGAGGTGGCCTTCGTCACCAAGGCCGAGCTGGCCGGGCCCGACCTCACGCGTGAGCAGGTGCTGGCGGCCACCGATTTCGTCGTGCCGGCCATCGAGGTGATCGACTCGCGCTTTGCCGGCTTCAAGTTCGATCTGCAAAGCGTGGTGGCCGACAACAGCTCGTCGGCGCGCTATGTCACCGGCGGCCGCGCCCGCCTGCCGGCCGATGTGGACCTGGCCACGCTGGGCGTGGTGCTGGAGAAGAACGGCGAGCCGGTGGCCATGGGCTCGTCGGCCGCGGTGGCCGGCCATCCGGCCGATGCCGTGGCCCTGGTGGTCAAGGTGCTGCACGAGATCGGTGAGCGCCTGCCGGCCGGCAGCTTCGTCATGAGCGGCGGCATCACCGAGGCCATTGCCGTGCAGCCGGGCGACCATGTCTGTGCCCGCTTCCAGGAGCTGGGCAGCGTGGGCTTCCGTCTGGGTTAAAGCCCCCGCCGCGGGCCGCGCGGCAATCAGCTAGGAGTTCAACGATGCGCAGGCGTACCCTGCTGCTGACGGCCGGGCCCTGCGCGCTCGGCGGCTGGCAGACGCTCACCCAGGCGGCTGAGGCCTGGCCAAGCAAGCCGATCACGCTGATCGTGCCCTTTCCGGCCGGCGGCCCCACCGATGTGCTGGGCCGCGCCGCGGGCCGCATCCTGCAGGATCGGCTGAAGCAGACCGTGGTGGTGGAGAACCGCCCCGGCGCCGGCGGCAACATCGGCACCGAGCAGATCGCCAAGGCCGCGCCCGATGGCTACACGCTGGGCGTGGGCGTGATCAGCAGCTTGTCGATTGCGCCGCAACTGCTGGCCAAGCTGCCGTATCACCCGCGCACCAGCTTCACGCCCATTGGCATGATCGGCATTGCCAAGGGCGCCATCGTGGCCCACCCGAGCGCACCGTTCAATGACCTGAAGGGCCTGATCGCCTATGCCAAGGCGCACCCCAAGCGGCTGGCCTTCGGCAGCTCGGGCATCGGCACCAGCAACCACCTGGCCGGCGAGTACCTGCAATCGCTGGCCCACATCGAGCTGCTGCACATCCCGTACAAGGGCACCTCGCAGGTGGCGCAGGATCTGCTGGGTGGGCAATTGCCGCTGAGCTTCGAAACCTCGCTGCTCACCACCGCGCCTGCGGTCAAGGCCGGCAAGTTGAAGGCCATCGCCATCACCGCCGGCACGCGCAGCGCGCTGCTGCCCGATGTGCCCACGGTGGCCGAGCAGGGCTTCGCGGGCTTCGACGTGCCCAGCTGGTTTGGCCTGATTGCGCCGGCCGGCCTGCCGCGCGACATCGTGGTGGCGCTGAACCGCGCGCTGGTCGATGGCCTGAAGCAGCCCGACGTGGCCGAGCGCTTTGCCCAGATCGGCGCCGAGCCCACGCCCGGCACGCCCGAACAGTTCGCCCAGACCATTGCCGACGAGAACGTGCGTTGGGGCAAGGTCATCCGCGACGCCCGGATCACCCCCGAATGATTGGAAGCACCACCATGACCACACCCCCACGCAAGATCCGCTGCGCCCTGATCGGCAGCGGCAACATCGGCACCGACCTGATCTACAAGTTGAAGCGCAGCCCCGTGCTGGAGCCCGTGTGGATGGTGGGCATCGACGCGCAATCCGAAGGCCTGCAGCGGGCCCGCGACATGGGCCTGAAGACGACAGCCGACGGCGTGGACGGCCTGCTGCCCCACGTGCTGGAGGACGGCATCCAGATCGCCTTCGATGCCACCAGTGCCTATGTGCACGCCGAGAACTCGCGCAAGCTCAATGCGCTGGGCGTGCTGATGGTGGATTTGACGCCTGCGGCCATCGGCCCGCTGTGCGTGCCGCCGGTCAACCTGAAGGAACACGCCGACCGACTGGCGCCGGGCCGCTCCCAAGCCAGTCGCACCCCCTCGGGGGGCGGGGCGTCGCAAAGCGACGCACCTGGGGGCCTGTTGACTCAGATGAACGTCAACATGATCTCGTGCGCCGGCCAGGCCACGATCCCCATCGTGCACGCCATCAGCCGCGTGCAGCCGGTGGCCTATGGCGAGATCGTGGCCAGCCTGGCCAGCAAGTCCATCGGCCCGGGCACGCGCGCTAACCTCGACGAGTTCACCTACACCACCTCGGCCGCCATCGAGAAGGTGGGCGGCGCCAAGAAGGGCAAGGCGCTGGCCATCATCAACCCGGCCGAGCCGCCGATGATCATGCGCAACACCATCAACTGCCTGTGCGAGACCGAGCCGGATCAGACCCGGATCATCGACTCGGTGCTGGCCATGATCGAGCAGGTGCAGAAGTACGTGCCCGGCTACCGCCTGGTGAACGGCCCGCTGTTCGACGGCAAGCGCGTGGCCGTGTTCATGGAGGTCAAGGGCCTGGGCGACTACCTGCCCACCTACGCCGGCAACCTCGACATCATGACCGCCGCCGCCTGCCGCACTGCCGAGATGTTTGCCGAGGAGATCCTGGCCGGCAGCATCACGTTGAAGCCGGTGATCGCCGAAGCCGCCACCGCCTGAGAGAGAAGGAGAACAACCATGACGACCCATCTCAAGGGCCGCAAGGTGCTGGTGCACGACATGTGCCTGCGCGACGGCATGCATGCCAAGCGCGAGCAGATCAGCGTGGCGCAGATGGTGAAGGTGGCCCAGGCGCTCGATGACGCCGGTGTGCCGATGATCCAGGTGACCCATGGCGCGGGCCTGGGCGGCAACTCGCTGCAGCACGGCTTTGCGCTGGCCAGCAACGAGGAGTACCTGCGCGCCGTGTGCCCCGTGGTGAAGCGCGCCAAGGTGAGCGTGCTGCTGATCCCCGGCCTGGGCACCATGCGCGAGCTGCACAGCGCCTACGACTGCGGCGCCCGCAGCGTGCATGTGGCCACCCACTGCACCGAGGCCGACACCTCGCCCCAGCACATCGCCTATGCGCGCAAGCTCGGCATGGACACCACGGGCTTCCTGATGATGGCCCACCTGAACTCGCCGCAAGGCCTGGCGAGCCAAGGCCGGCTGATGGAAAGCTACGGCGCGCAAACCGTCTACATCACCGACTCGGCCGGCGCCATGCTGCCCGACGACGTGACCGCCGCGGTGGATGCGCTGCGCCAGACGCTGAAGCCCGAGACCGAGATCGGCTTCCACGGCCACCACAACCTGGGCCTGGGCATCAGCAACTCCATCGCGGCCATTGCCGCCGGTGCCAGCCGCATCGATGCCTCGGTGGCCGGCCTGGGCGCGGGTGCAGGCAACACGCCGCTGGAGGTCTTCGTGGCCGTGTGCGAGCGCATGGGCATCGACACCGGCGTCGATCTGTTCAAGCTGATGGATGTGGCCGAGGAGGTGATCGTGCCGATGATGGACCACGTGGTGCGCGTGGACCGCGACTCGCTCACACTCGGCTTTGCCGGGGTCTACTCCACCTTCCTGCTGCATGCCAAACGGGCCGCCGCGCGCTTCGGCGTGCCGGCGCGCGACATCCTGGTGGCCCTGGGCCACAAGAAGATGATCGCCGGCCAAGAAGACATGATCGAAGACACCGCGATGACGCTGGCCAAGGAGCGCGGCCTGCTGAAGGACGTGGTGCGCGGCGCCAAGGCCGGCGCACCTGCGGCGGCCTGAGCCCATGGCCGCCGATCAAGGCATTGCCGTGGTGGTGGGCGCCACCGGCGCGATGGGCGCGGTGATCACGCAAACGCTGGCGCAACGCGGCCTGCAGGTGTTGGCCGTGGCGCGCCATGCCGATGCGCTGCAGACACTGGCCCACGCTGTGCCGGGTGTGCTGGGCTGCCAGGCCGACATCGGCGACGACAGCGCTATCGCGGCCATTGCCAGCGCACTGAAGCCCCTGCCAGGCCCCGTGCGCCTGGTGCTGCAAGGCGCCGGCGTGGCCACGGCCGGCGGCGTGCTGCAGGCCAGCACCGCTGCGGTGGTGGATGCGGTCAACATCAAGGTGGCCGGCCTGATGCGCCTGGTGCGCGCAGCCGATGAGCGGCTCACCGCAGGCTCGCGGCTGGTGGCCATCGGCGGGCACTACGGCTTCGAGCCCACGGCCTATGCCTGCACGGCCGGCGTGGCCAATGCCGCGCTGGCCAACCTGGTGCGCCAGCTCAGCTGGGCCTATGGCCCGCGCGGCATCACCGCCCACCTGCTGGCACCCGGCCCGGCCGATACCGAGCGCCTGCACCGCGTGGCCGCCGCCCGTGCCCAGCGCGACGGCATCAGCCTGGCCGCCGTGCTGGACCAGATGAAGGCCGAGTCGGCCATCGGCGCTTTCACCACGCCCGGGCAGATCGCCTGGGCCATCCAGTTGCTGCTGGCCCCCGAGGCCGATGCCCTGGCCGGCAGCACCTTGTTCATGGATGCAGGCCGCCGCAAGGGCCTGCCGTGAAAGGCAAGCCATGGCCGCGCTGCAACCCGTGGGCTGCGCCTCGTGCGCAGCACTGTCGCCCACCGACGAACTGGTCTCGCGCCTGCACTTCGATGCGCGCGAGGGCCGCATCTGGCTGAACGACCAGCGCATGGTGCTGCTGCACAACAGCGCCATGGGTGTGCTGCGGCAGGAGCTGATCGAAAGCCTGGGGCTGGACAAGGCCCGCGGCCTGATCACCCGCATGGGCTACAACAGCGGCGCGCACGATGCCGAGCTGGCGCGCGAGCTGCGCTGCAGCGACCGTCCGGCCGAGGCGGTGACCATCGGCCCGCAGCTGCACATGCTGGAAGGTGTGGCGCGCGTGGAGGCCGTGGCGCTGGAACTGGACGAGGAGGGCGGCCACTTCCTGGGTGAATTCAACTGGCATGGCAGCGCAGAGGCCGAGGCCCATGTGCAGGTGTATGGCATCGTGGGCCACACCGCCTGCTGGCAGCAGGTGGGCTATGCCAGCGGCTTTGTCAGCCGCTTCATGGGCCGGCCAGTGGTGTTTCGCGAGCTGCAGTGCCGCGCCCAGGGCGCGCCGCATTGCGTCATCGTGGGCCGGCCCGCCGAGGCCTGGGGCCCTGCCGACGACCCGGCCGCCGCCGGCGACCTGGCCAGCCTGCGCGCCGATGCGCTGAGCCAGGGCGTGGCCGCGCCGGTGAGCGGCCACCCGAGTGCCGCGCGCCACCTGCTGGGCGACAGCGCCGTGGTGGGTGTGTCGGCCGGCTTCAATGCCGTGTGCCACATGGTGCGCCGCGCGGCCGACACCCGGGCCACCGTGCTGTTCCTGGGTGAAAGCGGCGTGGGCAAGGAGGTGCTGGCCCAGGCGCTGCACCGCATCAGCCCGCGGGCCGCAGGCCCGTTCGTGGCCATCAACTGCGCCGCCATCCCCGACGAGCTGATCGAGAGTGAGCTGTTCGGGGTGGAGAAGGGCGGCTACACCGGCGCGCTGGCCAGCCGGCCCGGCCGCTTCGAGCGGGCGCAGGGCGGCACGCTGTTCCTGGACGAGATCGGCATCCTGGGTTGGACGGCCCAGGGCAAGCTGCTGCGCGCGCTGCAGGCGCGCGAGATCGAGCGCGTGGGCGGCACCGCCACCGTGCAGGTGGACGTGCGCGTGGTAGCCGCCACCAACCTGGACCTGAAGCAGGAAGTGGCCGCCGGCCGCTTCCGAGAAGACCTGTACTACCGCCTCAACGTGCTGCCCATCCGCGTGCCCCCGCTGCGCGAGCGGCGCGAGGACATCCCTGTGTTCATGAACCACTTCCTGCGCCACTACAACCAGCGCGATGGCCGCCAGGTGAGCGGCTTCACCGGCCGCGCCATCGACGCCATGCTGGCCTACCACTGGCCCGGCAACATCCGCGAACTGGAGAACCTGGTGGAACGCGGCGTGGTGCTGGCCAGCGACGGTGGCGCCATCGACACGCCGCACCTGTTTCTGGGCGATGAGCAATTGCCGGCCGATTGGCTGGCGTTGCAGCGGGATGGGAGCTTGCGGCAGCGCACGGTGGCGGGGGCGGCGAACGATGCAATGCAGACGCCGGCTGCCGCGCCTTGCGCAACTGCTGATGCCGATGGCGGCAATACCCTGGGCCAGCGCGTGCAGGCCCTGCTGGCCGGCCAATGTGCCGCCGGCCGCGAGGCGCAGGTGCCATTGGATGTGCTGGAGGCCGAACTGGTGCGGCGGGCGATGGAGGCCACGGGCGGCAACCAGTCGGCCGCGGCACGGCTGCTGGGACTGAGCAGGTCGCAGTTGATTTATCGGCTGAAGGGGTTGGCTCCAGGGGCAGCGGGCTAAGACATCGCGCTGCCCCTTATCCGAGGGGTCGAGGGGCGTCAAGGGATCCCGAGCGGTCCAGATGCGCCTTTTCGTCCCTAGACTGTCCATTGACCTGTGGCTGGGAGGGTGGGGTGTTCATGTGACATCGCCCGCGTCAACGGGTCGCAACGTCAAATTGACCATGGAGTACCCAATGACGATTCGAAGCAGCGCCAAGCTGTGTGTTCTTGGACTCGCCTTGCTGGCTGCCGTTGGCGCAGCGCAGGCAACCCTCGTCACCAACGGCGGATTTGAAGATCCGTCGTTGGATCTCAGTTCGGGCTACAAGTATCTGGCGGACAACCCGACGAACTACGATTCGACAACGCTCAAGGGCTGGCGCGTCACAGATGACGGCGATGGCGAAAGGTCGTATGCCATGGATGGCGCGGTCTACCGGCCGCGCGGAGTCGTCATTCCTGAGGGCCATGTCGCCATCTTCATGAACCAGGGCACATCGCTGGCCACGGACATTTCGCTGGTGGCGGGTCAGCGCTACCAGGTCAGCTTCTTCGCGCAATATTGCGTCACATGCAAGACGACCGGTCCGCTGGAAGTCACCATTGGCACAGACACGTTCCAGTTCGTGCTGCCGGCCGGCTATCAAAGCTTTGACTATGTGGCGAAGAGCACCAATCCCGCCACGCAATTAAGTTTCACCAACACGTCGCCGACGGATGACTACCGCGGTATCACGCTTGACGACGTTCAGGTCAACATCTTGCCCACCTCCACCGTGGATGAGCCGCCGACGGCCATGATGGTGCTGATGGCCGGTGCCTTGTTGTTGGTCAAGCGCCGCAAGAAGCAACAGGCCAAGCCTGCCGTCGCGGCTTGAGGCTCACAGCGGCGCGCCAGGCGCGCCGCTATGTACTGTCGCCTTGTTCGTGGTCTGCTTGTGTGCCCCGACCAGGCCAATGCCGTCCGCCCCAAGTGGCCCACTGGGCGCCGGAGTGGGTCAATCGGTCTCACCCTCCAACTGGTGCCGCACGGCCAGCGCCACCACCTGCTGCGGCGAGGCGATCTCGTACAGCAGCACATAGCCTGACGCGCCGGACGGAATCGCCAGTTCACGGCGCAGGCCGCTGCGCGATCCGACCACCTTGCGGAACAGGAAGGGCGTTCCCGACCGCACCAACATGGCCGACTCGCTGGCTTCGAGCGCGCGGTCGGCCGTGTCCAGGTCTCCCGCGAACTCGGTGCGATCGAGCAGCTGGTCGTACAGCCTCAGCAGGTCTGTCCGTGCTTCGGGGTCGACGATGACGGCGAAGCTCGTGCCCCGGCGGGCCGGCGCTTGTTCTGCAGTTCACGGCGCCGGGCGGTGAGCCTGGTGCGTAGTTCGTCGACCACAGTGTCCGCAGGCGTCCCAGCAGCCGTCTGCTGAAACCGTGTCCACGCCGCCTCGGCACGGGCACTGAACTCGGCCTGCATGCGCCGCTGATCGACTGCCTGGCGCACGGTGGCTTCGAGGAAGTCACTCAGCGTCTCGCCCTCGCGCAAAACCGACTCGACGTCGGCTTTCAGCTGAGGCTCGACACGCACCTGCGGAAGGATGGCGGTCTTCATGGGCTGGAGTGTGTTGCAAACGCGTTGCATGGTCCAGCCCAGTCCGGTAGCCGCTTGCCCTGCGTCGGGGCCTGCACAGGATTGAACAGATCGGCCGCTGCCCCCGACAGGCGCATGTGCGGAGCTTTCGACACCGCAGCGAAGCATGGGCAGCGGTGTGCGGCAGACAACGCTCGCCATGCCTATCTGGCTGGCCACGATGCGGGACCGGGCTTGGGGCTTTCCCGCGGAAACGGGCCAGTCGCCGTGCCATGGCACGGCCTTCGCACCTGTGCCTGGCAAGCCCGCCCCCTGATCAACATCAGACACCGAGCGGGCCGCCAGGAGACTTGCCATGCCCGTGTTCGACCTGCCGCGGCCGGCGCCGCACACCCTGTGCTGGGTGCGCGTGACGCGTGAGCGGCCCGATGGCTTCGTGGAGTTCGACTTCGCGATCGGCTCGCCCGATCTGGCGGTGGATCTGATCCTGCCGCGCCCGGCCTTCGAGGCCTTCTGCGCCGAGCACCAGGTGCGCCTGATCGACGACGCCCAGGCCGCCACGCTGGCGGCCGAGCAGGCCAAGTGGCGCTACGGCCGGCCCGGCCTCACCGAATAGCGCCCCCCATTCAACCCGCACCCAGCCAACAGAGAGAGGAGACAAGCCCATGACCGTCGACATCCGCGTGCAAAGCGTCAAGCCGCTGCGTCACACCTTCGGCCACATCGCCCGGCGCTTTGGCGACAAGCCGGCCAGCCGCTACCAGGAGGGCACCTACCACCTGCAGGCCGAGGTGAACTTCCACTACAAGCCGCTGTGGGATCCCGAGTGCGACATCTATGACCCCCGCCGCACGGCGGTGGCCATGCGCGACTGGTACGCGGCCAAGGATCCGCGCCAGTACTACTACGGCAGCTACACCATCGCCCGCAGCCGCATGCAGGACGCGGCCGACCGGCAGATGGAGCTGGCCGACAAGCGCGGCCTGCTCAGCAGCCTGCCCGAGGCGGCGCAGGCCGCCATCCTGGCCACCGTGCTGCCGCTGCGCCACTTCGAGTGGGGCGGCAACACCAACCTGGCCGAGGTGGCCGCCTACGGCTGGGGCACGGCCATCACCCAGGCCGCGGCCATGGGCATGATGGACCGGCTGGGCATGGCCCAGCACCTGTCGCGCATCGGCCTGCTGCTGGATGGCCACACCGGCACGTCGCTGGCCCAGGCCAAGCAGCGCTGGATGGCCGATGCCGCCTGGCAACCGCTGCGCCGCGAGATCGAGAACGTGTTCGTGCGGCGCGACTGGTTCGAGGCCCTGGTGGCGCAAGCCCTGGTGGCCGACGCGCTGGTGTACGGCACGCTGCTGCAGCGCTTCGAGGCCTGGTTGGCGCGCAGCCACGGCACGGCGCTGGCCACGGTGCTGGACTTTCCACTGCGCTGGCAGGAAGAGCATGCGCGCTGGGTGGATGCGGTGGTGAAGACCTGCGCCGCCGAGAGCGAGGCCAACCGCACGCTGATCAGCGGCTGGGCGCGCCAGTGGCGCGAGGCCTTTGGCGCCGCGCTGGCGCCGCTGGCCGAAACGGCCATGGGCCGCGATGGTGGCCCGGCGCTGCGCGAGGCCGATGCCGACCTGCGCGCCCGCCTGGCCCGCCTGGGGCTGGACGCTTGAGCGCGTGAACCGCCGCCACCACCCGATCCGCAGGAGCTTTGCATGACCGCCGTCACCGCCACCCCGCCCGCCACCGTGTGCACCAGCCAGCAGCCGGTGTTCATCGCCTTCCAGGCCAACAACGACACCTTGCCCATCGTGCAGGCCATCGCCGCCGACAACCCGCAGGCCGTGGTGGACGAGCTGCCGGGCCTGGTGAAGATCACCGCCCCTGGCCGCCTGAGCGTGTGCCGCGCCAGCATCGAAGAAGCCATGGGCCGCGAGTTCGATCTGCGCGAGGTGCACATCCACCTCGTGTCGCTGTCGGGCGAGATCGACGAGACCGACGACGAGTTCACGCTGCTGTGGCGCGCTGCCTGAGCACGCCGAATCCAGACACCGAGGAGACACCATGAACCAAGCCACCCTGACGCCCACGGCCGAAGCCGCCAAGACCGCCGCCAAGAAGCTCAGCCTCAAGGAAAACTACGCGCTGCTCACACGAGACCTGGGCTGGGAGCCCACGTACCAGAAGCCGGAAGACGTGTTCCGCCACGCGCAGTTCGAGGGCATCCAGATCCACGACTGGGAGAAGTGGGAAGACCCCTTCCGTCTGACCATGGACGCCTACTGGAAGTACCAGGGCGAGAAGGAGCGCAAGCTCTACGCCATCCTCGATGCCTTCCAGCAGAACAACGCGCAGTTCAACGTCAGCGATGTGCGCTACCTGCAGGCGCTGAAGATCTTCATCAACGGCGTCATCGGCATGGAGTACGCGTCGCACCGCGGCTTCAACATCGTGGGCCGCGAGTTCCCGGGCACGGCCGCGCGCATCGCGGCGCAGATGCAGGCCATCGACGAGTTGCGCCACGCGCAGACGCAGACCCACGCGCTCAGCCACTACAACAAGTACTTCGCGGGCATGAGCGAGTTTCCGTACCAGTACGACCGCACCTGGTACCTCAGCATCCCCAAGAGCTTCTTCGAGGATGCGGTGTCCAGCGGGCCGTTCGAGTTCGTGGTGGGCATCTGCTTCGCATTCGAATACGTGCTCACCAACCTGGTGTTCATGCCCTGGATGTCGGGCGCGGCCTACAACGGCGACATGTCCACGGTGAGCTTCGGCTTCAGCGCGCAAAGTGATGAAGCGCGGCACATGACGCTGGGCATCGAGGTCATCAAGTTCCTGCTGGAACAGGACCCGGCCAACGTGCCCATCGTGCAGGGCTGGATCGACAAGTGGTTCTGGCGTGGCTACCGCCTACTGAGCCTGGTGGCGGCCATGATGGACTACATGCTGCCCAAGCGCGTGATGAGCTGGGCCGAGGCCTGGGAGATCTACTACGAGCAGAACGGCGGCGCGCTGTTCGCCGACCTGGCGCGCTACGGCATCCGCCCGCCGCGCCACGCCGACGTGACGGTGAAGGAGAAGGCCCATGTGAGCCACCAGCTGTGGAGCACCTTCTACCAGTTCCGCCATGCGGCTGGCTTTCCGGTGTGGCTGCCCAGCGAGGACGAGCAGCAGTGGCTGGCCGCCAAGTACCCCGACACCTTCGACCGGTACTACCGCCCACGTTACGCGCACTGGGCAGCGATGGAGCAGGCCGGCACGCCCTTCGCCAACGCCACGCTGCCGCAGCTGTGCCAGGTGTGCCAGTGGCCGCTGTTGTTCACCGAGCCCGATGACCCCACGCAGATCTGCTACCGCGAGGAAAGCTACCTGGGCGAGAAGTTCCACTGCTGCAGCGACGGCTGCCGCGAGATCTTTGCCAAGGAACCGCAGAAGTACGTGCACGCCCATCTGCCGGTGCACCAGATCTACCAGGGCAGCTACTTCCTGCCCGATGTGAACCCCACCGCGCCCGACTTCAACCCGCTGGTGCAGGCGCTGCGCTACATGGGCATCACCGCCGGTCTGGACGGCGGCGATTTCCAGGGCCATGTGGATGCGCAGAACTGGGAGCGCTGGACGCAGCGGCCGGCCAGCATGCATGACCCCATGCAGACGCTGCTACAGCCCTTGCAACGCCAGCAGGCCTGAACGCGCCACCCGCAAGACCTGGATACCACGACATGAGCGTCCAAGCCATAACCCCCGACTACCACGGCACCATGAAGGACACCGTGGACCACTTCCACGGCAACCAGCTGCTCAACATCGGCTGGGACCAGCACCTGATGTTCGCCACGCCGCTGTGCATTCCGGTGCCACCTGGCATGCCGTTTGGCGCGCTGGTGCAGCAGGTGCTGCCCGGCCTGTACGGCCAGCACCCGCAGTTCGCGCAGATCGACTGGGCGGCCACCGAGTGGCTGCGCTCGGGCGAGCGCTTCACGCCGCAGATGGACCAGAGCCTGGCCGACAACGGCCTGGGCCACAAGGCGGTGCTGCGCTTTCGCACGCCGGGCCAGCCCGGCCTGGCCGGCGCGGCGTTCTGAGGCGGGGCAGGGCACCGCAGCATGAGCTACCAACTGCGCATCGAGCCCATCGGCCAGACGCTGGACCTGGCCGAGGACCAGACCGTGCTGGACGCCTGCCTGCGTGCCGGCGTGTGGCTGCCGCACGCCTGCTGCCACGGCCTGTGCGCCACCTGCAAGGTGCGCGTGCGGGAGGGCGAGGTGGACCATGGCGAGGCCTCGCCCTTCGCGCTGATGGACTTCGAGCGCGAGGAAGGCCAGGCCCTGGCCTGCTGCGCGCGCGCCCAGTCCGATCTGGTGATCGAGGCCGACATCGACGAAGACCCCGATGCGCTGCGCCTGCCGGTGAGCGACTTCATCGGCACCGTCGAGCAGATCGAGACGCTGACGCCCACCGTCAAGGCCATCCACCTGCGGCTGAATTCGCCCATCGCCTTCCAGGCCGGGCAGTACGTCAACCTGGGGATCCCGGCGCTCGGCCTGCACCGCGCGTTCTCGATCGCCAGCGCACCGCAAGAGGTGGCGCACACGCAGACCATCGAGCTGCAGGTGCGCCGCGTGCCGGGCGGGCAGGGCACCGGCTGGCTGCACGAGCAGCTGCGCGTGGGTGACTGGCTGCCGCTGGCCGGGCCCTATGGCCGCTTCTTCGTGCGCAATTCGGCGCACCGCGCTGGCGCGGCGGGTGCGCCAGGGGCGCCGGCCGGCCAGGCGCTGCTGTTCATCGCCGGCGGCTCGGGCCTGAGCAGCCCGCGCAGCATGGTGCTCGATCTGCTGGCCGAAGGCTGCACCCAGCCCATCACGCTGGTGGTGGGCCAGCGCAGCCAGGCCGAGCTGTACGGCCATGACGAGTTCCAGGCCCTGGCGCGTGCGCACCCCCACCTGCGCTATGTGCCGGTGCTGTCCGACGAGCCTGAGGGCAGCGGCTGGACTGGCGAGCGCGGTTACGCCCACGAGGCGGCCCGCGCGCTGTTCAACGGCGACTTCCGCGGCCACAAGGCCTACCTGTGCGGCCCGCCGGCCATGATCGACGCCTGCCTGAACACGCTGATGCAGGGCCGCCTGTTCGAGCGCGACATCCACACCGAGAAGTTCCTCTCGGCCGCCGACGCGCAGCGCGTGCGCAGCCCGGTGTTCAAGGCGGTGTGACGCCTGGCCGGCGCCGGAACGCGGTGCTGGCGCCGGTGCCGGAAATGACAAGGGGCTGCAACCTCACGGATGCAGCCCCTTTGAATGCCTGGTGGAGACGAGGAGGATCGGGGTCCAGTCGTCGAAAAGCTTAGAAATCAAGGACTTAGCTGCGAGGTGCCAGATGGCGGGTACACAGTGCGGGTCCGCAGGCGCTCAGTGTAGCCTGAATCGTGGCCCAGTCCTGGAGGGATAGGAGCCTAAGTGCTAGACTGAGCGCACTGTCAATCTATCCAGGATGACGTATGGCCGGTTCTGAGCAGTCTCTGATATCTGCGGCACGTAGGCTGCTCGGGAATCCCTACGCACACATGGAGCAGTTGGAGGAATCCCAGCGAGGCCTGGACGCGCATCACAGAGCAGCGATGCAGGCGGTGTCTTCGATTCGCAAGGTCCTTGAGAATCCGTATGCGCATGCCGACAGGCTGGGTATGAGCGACATGCCCGCCACTGGTGCGCCTGCGACGACGCTCAAGAATGTCGTGCCGTCCAAGAAGGCGCTCGGGAATCCATATGCCGGTATTGAGGCGCTTGACGAGGCTGATACCGCGCCGCGCTCGGGTCGTCCCATGCCTATCGACGCCAAGAGCTATGGTAATCCGTACCGTTTTGTTGATGGCCAGCAGGAGACTAGAGCGGCAAATGCCGCCACTCGTACTGCTTCTGTTCGGCGTTGGAAGGACAGCGAAATAGAGTTGAAGGCGCGGGACCTGCAATTCCGGTTGTGGCGCGACCGCGTGCAGATCTGGGACGGCAAGGTGCCTGCCGACCCTGTTGAGTTGCTCGACGCGTCTGTCGCCTTGGATTTGGTCGGCTTCGATTTTGAGTACGTTGACGGCCTTGGCCACATGTCGGCGCGAGGTGGCCCTATTGAGGTGGCGGGGCTCATCGACACCGCGAAGCGCGTTGTACGCGTGGGGCGCCACCTCCCAACTCCGGTCCGGTCGTTTACTACTGCGCACGAGCTTGGGCATGCAGTGTTGCACCCGTCGCTTGGCACGATGCACCGTGATCGGCCCCTGGACGGATCGCCGCAGCCCTACGACCCGATTGAGGCAGAGGCGAATAAGTTCGCCACTTACTTCCTTATGCCCGCCAATCTGGTGCGTGCTCGTTTCGAAGAGGCGTTTCGGATGTCACCGTTCGTCCTGTCCGACGAGTCGGCGTTTGCGCTTCGTGGGAAGTCGTTAGGCGAGGTCATCAACGAGGTGAACACGCAACGTTCTCTCGCGCGTCTGCTGGCTGGTGTCGATCGTTTCGACGGCCGCAGCTTCGTGCCTCTCCATGTGCAGTTCCGGGTGTCAAGGATAGCCATGGCCATCCGAATTGAAGAGTTGGGCCTGTTGTCTGCCTGAACGCATCCAGCGGCAAAAAAAAACAGGTGGGCGCGAGCGTGGATGGTCATTCAAGTCAACGACCGTTCATGTCTTCCCATATCGCGTACACCTGCCACAGCAAGACAACTAGGGTCAGGATGGCGCCGATGTCCTTGCCGCTCATGCTCGTGCTCCTTGTTGCTCTGCCGACGGGTCGGCCATGACCCGCTGAATCGTCGCCCGGCCGACGCCCAGTTCCCGAGCCAGTGCGGACACGTTGGAAGCCCCGGACGCTAGGCGGTCCCGGACGTCCCGGACCTGCTCGTCCGTCAAGGCGGACGGACGGCCCAGTTTCTTGCCCTCGGCCTTGGCGCGGACCAGACCGGCGGCGGTGCGCTCGCGGATCAGGTCCAGCTCGAACTCGGCCACGGCGGCCAGGACTTGCATGGTCATCTTCCCGGCCGGGCTGGTCAGATCCACCCCACCCAGCGCCAGGCAGTGAACCCGGACGCCCATGCCGGCCAGGCGGTCCACGGTCTGCCTGACATCCAGTGCGCTGCGGCCCAGCCGGTCCAGCTTGGTGACGACCAGGACATCCCCGGCTTCCAGGCAGTCCAGGAGCTTGGCGAACCCGGGGCGCTGCTGGGCGGCCTGGCTGCCTGAGACGGTCTCGCGGATCACCCGCTTGGGGTCGATGGCGAAGCCGGCGGCCTGGATCTCCTGGGCTTGGTTGTCGGTGGTCTGGTCAGCGGTGCTGACTCGACAGTAGGCGAAGACTCGGGACAAGGGGCCTCCTGACGGCGTGTGCTCGAAATGGATGCCCGAATCATCCGGCGTGCCCAAAAGTCTGTCAAGGTACTTTTCGGGCATGGTGTCGGACAGTGCTCGCAATCGGACGTTTTCGGTCACATGGTCCCGTCTCGGCTCGGCTCGGCTCGGCTCGGCCCGGTCTTGGCGGGTCAGTCCCTGCATGGCCGTGCGACGCCTCTCGCTGGGCCAGTCGCGCCGGTCGGCCGCCGGGTCTCGCCATGGTGGGCGGGTGCTCGAAAAGCCCGACCGGGGGAGGGGCTCGAGACCGGGGTGCGGGGGGGATCTGTGCTTGCGCGGATGCGGAGGCGAGGGCGTGAATCGCTGGGGTTCCGGCAAGGCCTGGGGCAATGATCGGGCGACCGTGCCGCCCCTGGCGTCTCTGCGGCCGCTCAGATCGCGCTACAGCACACGATCTTGATGCGAGTAAGGGGTAGGTAGCCACAAGCACCTTGCGGTGGCTCTATGAGGCTTTGGCGGCCGTCGCAACCGCAGGTTGCCTCGGTCGACTGTTCCCCCGGCGTCCAATCGGCTCAACG
The DNA here is from genome assembly GCF_038066595.1 of Pseudaquabacterium inlustre. Taxonomy (NCBI): domain Bacteria; kingdom Pseudomonadati; phylum Pseudomonadota; class Betaproteobacteria; order Burkholderiales; family Sphaerotilaceae; genus Pseudaquabacterium; species Pseudaquabacterium inlustre. Next base: position 98,086 of record NZ_JBBUTH010000001.1, on the reverse strand, counting down.
CGACCGGCTCAGGGTGCGCCATGTACTGCGACTGACCGCGCTCAATGGTCGCGGTTAGCGCCAGGTGGCGACCCCCGCCCGGCGGCTCTCCTGCGGGCTCCGTCTCGGACCTGCTCTTGAGCGTGGTCCTGGTTGGTGGGGCTTCCCACGCCCCCTCCAACGAGCCACCCATCAGGATCCTGGGATCCTTGACCGTCCAGGAGGGAGCGTAGGCCGGTCTCGGGCCTCCACCTTGGTGGGGGCTTCATACGCCCCCTTCCAACGAGCCTCCCACCTGGATCCCGGGATCCCAGGGGGTCCAGGACAGTGGATGTCACCAGCCGCTCGCGGCAGTGCTTCGCGTGCGATCCTGGGATCCTGGATATAGGACAGCCCTGGACCATCGGATAGCGTAGACCGAACTCGTCTGTCACGACCTGGGCGGCCAGCCCTGAGATTGGCAATGTGCGTCAGGTTTGCTATCGGCTGGTCGGAATCACCGGGAGTGCCAGCACCTTGTCTAGGACTGTCCTGGACTGTCTAGGTATAGGACAGTCCTGGACCCTCGGATAGCGTCGACCGAACTTGTCGGGCGTTTGATCGCGTCTTGGTGCTCGCCGAACGCGGGGTGGTCGATGCCGTCCAGGCTGGTGCGGCAAAGACTCTGGGCAGGTTCAGGCCGGGAAAGCGAAGGCGCTCCAGGTGTGGTCGCAGCACGGTCGGCGTTGGGTGGGCGTAGTCGTCACTGACGTCTGAACTGGCGTGCCCGGCCAGCGCGGCGATGTGGTACCTCGGCACAGACAACGCGCGTAGTTCGGTCTCCAGGGTGTGTCTGAAGGAGTGGAAGACGAGATCCGGCCCGAAGCCCTTGGCGGTCTTGTACTGCCCAAACCATTGGCTGACCTTGCCGCCGGCGCCGTTGAGGTCGGTGAAGACGACAGCGGGCCAGAGGCGCGTAGCGCGGGCGTCCTTGATGGCGCGGTGGTAGTCGGTCAGGCCGAGCCGGATCAACTCGGGATGCACTGGGACAGACCGTATCGAGTGCTCGTTCTTGACGCTCTGGTCTTCGCCCTGCTCATGGATGGCAAGCACCCATCCTGCGTCGTCCATGTGCCTCAGGTCGTCGATGCCCAGTTGGGCCAGTTCGGAAATGCGTGCCCCCGTGTACAGCCCGAGCAATGGCAGCCAGTAAGCTGCATCTTTGCCTGCGGCCGAGGCGGTCGGAATCTGGTACCGGGTGAACAGCGGGTCATCGAACAACCGGATGAGATCCGGGAGCGTCCAGGGCTTGCGGTCGACCTTGACCCGCTCGATGGTCCTGCCTTGCAGCGGGTTGCTTTTGATCCATTCCAAGTCGACCGCCTGGGTCATAAGCGTCTTGCAGCGGCCCAGGATGTTCGCGGCCGTGTTCTGCGAGGTTCTGCCGCGACTCTTGGCTTCCGTCATCAGTTCAGCCACAAAGTCCCGGCCATCCTTGCGATCCATCCGCTCCAGTGGCTTATCGCCAAGGTGCTGCGCGAGGCGGTCGGCAGCTGCGCGGTAGGCCTCGACCGTCTTGCGTGGGCGGCCGGGCTTGGCGTCGAGCCAGGCTTTGAAGGCGTCGGCCGGGCTGTGTAGCCCAGGCGGCGCGAGTGCCGCTCGTGTGTCAACGCTGGCCGGGGCGCTAGTTGAGTGCTCGGCTGGCGGCAGCCACGCTCGACGCTTCTCGTAGGGGCCGCCCGGGTTCTCCACGGCTTCCAATTGCAGGGCCAGGAGTCGTGTTCGGGCAAGTTGTGCAGCGCGTTCGCAAGCCCTTCGCGAGTCCGTTGTGAGCGTCGCTTGCGGGATGCCTGCTGCTGCAAGGGCCTCGCCGAGAAGCGCCAAGGCTTCGGGCTCGGTGCGGTCTGTCTCGTGGGCTGCCTCTTCGGCGAAATCCAAGGTCGCGTCGTATCCGTCTGCTGCCGCTTGTCGCTCGTCGGGTCGCATCAGTGCGACGCGGTAATCGAGCGTCTGCAGCTTCTGCTGCATCAGCACGTGCAAACAGGCCTGCACCTTGGCGAGCACGGCGGGGCCGCCATCTGTTGGCGCCAGTGCGGTTGGCGTCTGTCCCGGGCGGCGCTGCTGATCAAAGCGTGCCAGCCACTCGGCGCGGAGCCTGGCAGCAAGAGTGTTGGCCTCTCGCAGGTCGGCCGTACCCAGCGAGACCCGGTGTGCCCACTGCCCAGGGTAGAGGTGCTTGAGGTCGGCTGGGGCCTTGACAGCCCACTGCCAGATGTTTGATCCCGGGCGAAGGTACACCCCGGTAGCTCGCTTCATGTCGCATCCGCCAGTCATGAGCGGACCCTGAAGGAACACACCATCGGTACACAGTCGGCGGGGCGCAAGCCCCTGTCAGACCTTAACTTCTTGTCCTGGCATAGAAACCAGGTTGCTTGGTGGAGACGAGGAGGATCGAACTCCCGACCTTCGCATTGCGAACGCGACGCTCTCCCAGCTGAGCTACGTCCCCGAAGCAGCGCGCAGTATAGCAGCGAAAGAACGGGCTTCCGGCGCCTGCGCGGCAGGGTAGAAACCGGGCCCATGCCGCCCCCACCGGGCGCCTTCACTCACCCCTTTGCGGAGACCCCATGCCCTTGCACGATGCCGCCTGGCACGACGCCCAGTACGACAACCGCGCCCGCGTGCCCGATGCGCTGGCGCACCTGGGCCGCTGGGCCGAAGCCTCGGCACTGGCCCGCCAGGGGCTCACGGTGCTGCAGGACCAGCCGTATGGGCATGGCGCGGCCGAGACGCTGGACGTGTTTCCGGCCCGCGCACCGGGCGCGCCGGTGCTGGTGTTCATCCACGGCGGCTACTGGCGGGCGCTGAACAAGGCCGACCATTCCTTCATCGCGCCCGCCTTCGTGCAGGCCGGGGCGGCCGTGGTGGTGCCCGACTACGCGCTGTGCCCGGCAGTCAGCATCGAGCACATCGCGCTGCAGATGGCGCAGGCCGTGGCCTGGGTGTGGCGCCATGCCGAGGGCTTTGGCGGTGATCCGTCGCGCATCGTCGTGGCCGGGCATTCGGCGGGCGGGCACCTGGCGGCGATGATGGCCTCGTGCCGCTGGCCCGACGTGGGCGCCGATCTGCCGCGCAAGCTGCTGCGCGGCGCGGTGTCGCTGTCGGGCCTGTTCGATCTGGAGCCGATCCGCCAGACGCCCTTCCTGCAGCGCGATCTGCGGCTCACACCGGCGTCGGTGCGGCGGCTGTCGCCGGCCTTCTTTCCGCGGCCGCAGCAGGGCGGCCCGCTGCTGGCCCTGGTGGGGGGCGACGAGAGCGAGGAGTTCCTGCGCCAGAACCAGTTGATCCGCGACCAATGGGGCCCCAGCGCGGTGCCGGTGTGCCAGGCGGTGCCGGGCTGCAACCATTTCAGCATCCTGCGGGATTTCGTCGATCCGGATGGCGCAGCGCATGGACACACGCTCGGTCTGTTAGGTTTGCGCCACGCAGGCTGAGCGGATCGGCACAGTTGCTCAGGGTTTGCCCGCGCTTTGACGCGGGCTATGCCCCACATTGATGCTTTGTATTGGCCCTGTCATCGGCGCTGCGCTACCGTGGTGCGGTTCACAGGTGCACCGCATGCGCCGGGAACGTCCGCACACCCCACCGAGAGGAGCTTCGCATGAGCAGCTTGAAGGGTTCCAAGACCGAGCAGAACCTGAAGGACGCCTTCGCCGGCGAATCGCAGGCCAACCGCCGTTACCTGTACTTCGCCAACAAGGCCGACGTGGAAGGCCAGAACGATGTGGCGGCGCTGTTCCGCTCTACCGCCGAGGGCGAGACCGGCCATGCCCATGGCCATCTTGAATTCCTGGAGCATGGTTCGGGCGATCCGGCCACCGGCCTGCCGATCGGTGCCACGCGCGACAACCTGAAGGCCGCCGTGGCCGGCGAGACGCACGAGTACACCGACATGTACCCGGGCATGGCCAAGACCGCGCGCGACGAGGGCTTCGACGAGATCGCCGACTGGTTCGAAACCCTGGCCAAGGCCGAGCGCAGCCACGCCAACCGCTACCAGAAGGCGCTGGACCAGTTGGTGGACTGACGCCAACAGCCGCGACTTCTCGGGCCGAGCGCCGGGCCGCCCCAAGCCGGCCCGCGCATCCCCTCGGGGGATCGGCCCGTGTACCCACGGGACGAGGGGTAGACATGACCAAAGAAGGCAATCTGGAGGCCCCCACCCGCCACGCGCTGGACTGGAAGAACCCCGCGTTCTACGACCGCGATGCGTGCAACGCCGAACTGGAGCGGGTGTTCGACATCTGCCACGGCTGCCGCCGCTGCGTGAGCCTGTGCCAGAGCTTTCCCACGCTGTTCGACCTGGTGGACGCCACCGAGGACGGTGAGGTGCACGGCGTGGCCAAGGCCGACTACGCCAAGGTGGTCGACCAGTGTTACCTGTGCGACCTGTGCTACATGACCAAGTGTCCGTACACGCCGCCGCACCCCTGGCAGCTGGACTTTCCGCACCTGATGCTGCGCGCCAAGGCCATCCAGTTCAGCCAGGGCCTGGTGGGCGAGGGCGCCAAGTTCCTGGCCAGCACCGATGTGCACGGCAGCTTCGCCGGCATCCCGATCGTGGTGCAGGCGGTGAACGCGGTGAACCGCACCCGGCTCGCGCGCGGCGCGATGGACAGCGTGCTGGGCGTGCACCCCGAGGCCTGGATGCCCGAGCTGGCCACGCGGCGCCTGCGCTGGAGCGCGCCCAAGGCCGGCGTGGCCACCGAGGTGCGCGACGGCACGCGCACGCCTGGCAAGGTGGCTGTGTTCGCCACCTGCTACGTCAACTACAACGAGCCCGGCATCGGCCATGACCTGCTGAAGGTGCTCGACCACAACGCCATTCCCTGGGTCATCGTCGAGAAGGAGGCCTGCTGCGGCATGCCCAAGCTGGAGCTGGGCGACCTGAAGACGGTGGAGGCGCACAAGAACGCCAACATTCCCGTGCTGGCGCGCTATGCCCGCGAGGGCTATGCCATCGTCAGCGCCATCCCAAGCTGCACGCTGATGTTCAAGCAGGAGCTGCCGCTGATGTTCCCCGACGAGCCCGACGTGCTCGCGGTGCGCGATGCGATGTTCGACCCCTTCGAGTACCTGATGGGCCGCCACAAGGACGGCCTGCTGCGCCACGATTTCCAGCGCGATCTGGGCAAGGTGAGTTACCACATCCCCTGCCACGGCCGCGTGCAGAACATCGGCCGCAAGACCGAGGAGATGTTCAAGCTGATCGGCCAGTCGGTGACGGTGAAGCTCAACACCGTGGAGCGCTGTTCCGGCCATGCCGGCACCTATGGCGTGAAGACGCCCACCCACCCGGTGGCCATGAAGATCGGCAAGCCGGTGTTCAAGGCCATGGCCAAGGACGAGCCCGACGTCATCGCCAGCGATTGCGCGCTGGCCGGCCACCACATCGCCCAGGGCATGGCCAATGCAGGCACGCCGGCCAAGGCCTTGCAGCACCCCTTGAGCCTGCTGCGCCAGGCCTACGGTCTGGACTGACCGCTTCGACCCGCCCCCACGTCAACGCCCGCCATGACCATCACCCGCGACAGCCTGCTCACGCTGGAGGCCTACGCCCGCATCCGCCAGAGCAGCAAGCCCGCCCACATCGCCCACCGCCAGCTGCGCAGCGTGCGACTGGGCGAACACATGAGCCTGCAGTTCGAAGACGAAGCCACCATCCGCCGGCAGATCCAGGAGATGCTGCACATCGAGAAGATCTTCGACGAGGACGGCATCCTGTCCGAGATCGAGGCCTATGCGCCGCTGGTGCCCGATGGCAGCAACTGGAAGGCCACCGTGCTACTGGAGTACCCTGATGTTCACGAGCGCCGGCGCGAGCTGGCGCGGCTGATCGGCGTGGAAGACCGACTGTTCGTCGAGGTGGAAGGCCAGCCGCGCGTCTACGCCATCGCCGACGAAGACCTGGACCGCGAGAACGAGGTCAAGACCTCGGCGGTGCACTTCGTGCGCTTTGAATTTCCGCCCGCGGCGCGCCAGGCCGTGCGGGCCGGCGCGGCGGTGAAGCTGGGCTGCGACCACACGCACTATCCGGCGCACCTGAGCATCCCGGCCGAGACGCTGGCCAGCCTGGCGGGCGACCTGCGCGGCTGAACTGCGCGGCTGAAATCCGCGCTGGGTCAGCCGGGCCGGGTCAGGCCGCCGCGGCCTGGCGCTGGCGTTGCAGCTGTCGCCAGCTCTCGGCGCTGTAGACCGCCAGCGCGGCCCAGATCAGTGCAAAGCCCAGGCCGCGGCGCAGGTCGAAGGGCTCGCCGTAAACGAACACGCCCAGCATGAACTGGATCGACGGGCCCAGGTACTGCAGCAGCCCCAGCGTGGCCAGCGTGACCCGCCGCGCGCCAAAGGCGAACAGCAGCAGCGGCACGGCAGTGGCCGGCCCGGCGGCCAGCAGCAGCAGGTCCAGCCCCAGATTGCCCTGGGCAAAGTGGCCCTGGCCGTGCGCCTGCAGCCACAGCAGCCAGCCGAGTGCCACTGGCGCCTGCATCAGCGTTTCCAGCGTCAGGCCCTCCAGCGCGCCCAGCGGCGCGGTCTTGCGCAGCAGGCCGTACAGGCCGAAGCTGAAGGCCAGCGCCAGCGACACCCAGGGCACATGGCCGGTGCCGATGGCCAGCCACAGCACGCCGCAGGCGGCCAGCGCCACGGCGGCCCATTGCACCGGCCGGGGCCGCTCGTGCAGCACGGCGTAGCCCAGCAGCACGTTGAACAGCGGGTTGATGAAGTAGCCCAGGCTGGCGTCGAGCACATGGTCGGCGTTCACGGCCCACACGTAGAGCAGCCAGTTGGCGGTGAGCAGCAGCGCACTGCAGGCAAACACCGCCAGCGTGCGCGGTGAGCGCAGCACCGGCCCCAGCCAGGCCCAGCGCCGCTGCACGGCCAGCACGCCCAGCACCAGCACCAGGCTCCACCACGAGCGGTGGGCCACCAGCTCCAGCGCCGGCACCGCGCCCAGCAGCTTGATGTACAGCGGGAACAGGCCCCAGCAGATGTAGGCCAGCGCGGCGGCAAGGGCTCCGGTGTGCATGCGGCGGGTGGGGGTCAGCAGTCGGTGACGGGGGGCGCAGTGTGCAGCAAGTCCCACTCGGACCCCGGCGCTGCGTGCAGCTCGAGCGGCTGGCCGGTGACCGGATGGGTCAGCGCCAAGCGCTCGGCATGCAGCCACAGCCGGCCGTGGCCCAGCCAGGCGGCGATGGCGCGGTTCAGCGGCCCCTTGCCGTGCGTGGCGTCGCCGATCAGCGGGTGGCCGATGTGCTTGAAGTGGCGGCGGATCTGGTGGCGCCGGCCGCTCAGCGGCTGCACGGCCATCAGCGCCACGCGCGTGCCGGCATGTGCCGGGTGCGTGGCCAGCGGCCATTCCCAGCGCTGCAGCACCTGCCAGCGCGTGCAGGCCGGCAGACGCGGCTGGCCGGCCGAGGGCAGCTCGGGGTCGCGGGCCAGGGGCTGGTCGATCTCGCCCCATTCGTCGGCCCCGCCCGGCGCGCCGGGCCAGCCGCGCACCAGCGCGCGGTAGTGCTTGGTGGTGCGGCCCTCGGCAAAGGCCTCGCCCAGCGCGCTGGCGGTGGCGGCATCGCGGGCCAGCAGCAGCACGCCCGAGGTGCCCTTGTCCAGCCGGTGCGCCGGCCACACGGGCGCGCCCAGCTGCGCGCGCAGCCGGGTCACCAGGTCGTCCTCTTCCTGGGCGTCCAGGCTGCTGCGGTGCACCAGCATGCCGGCCGGCTTGTGCACGGCCAGCAGCCACTCGTCCTGGTGGATCAGCGGCAGCGGTGCGTGGGGAGGGGGGTCTGCGTGGGGGGCGGGATCGGGGGCGGTGGACAAGGGGCGGATCTTGGATGGCGGTGGTCGGCGATGGCGGCTGCCAAATGCCTGTCATGCAAGGGCGGCATGCTGTGCGACCGAGCGTGGGCAGAGTGTGCCGTGATCGGACGGCCTGGCGCCGCGCCCACCGCACACCCTGCGCCGGAGACCCGCCATGCCCCAGACCTTCACCGTCGGATCGCGCTCGCTGTTCGTCAATGCCGTGGCCTGGCTGGCCCTGCTGATGGCGTTGCTGCTCACCGGCTCGGCTTCGTCGGCCGGCTGGGTGGCCGCGCCGGCCGCGCTGCACGACCTGCCGCAGTGGCTGCTGGCCTGGCTGCCGGCCGCGCTGCCCTGGGCCCAGGGCTTGGCGCTGGCGCTGGCCGTGGCCACCGTGGCGGCAGCCATCGGCCTGCTGCGCCGGCGCGAGTGGGCGCGACGCGCCTTCATCGCGCTGCTGGCCGTGGCCGTGGTGCTCAACCTGGCCGGCCTGGGCCTGCAGCAGGCGGCGGTGCAGTGGTGGGTGCAGGCCGCGCTGGCCCATGCCGCGCTGCCGCAGGCGCTGGCGCCGCTGCTCGACGGCCTGGTGGTGGCCACGCGCTCGATGTCGGCCCTGGTGTCGCTGGCCGGCTGCGCGCTGCTGGCGGCTGTGGCCTGGCGCCTGTCGCAGCCGATGATCCGGCAGGAGTTCGCCGCGGCGGCCTGAGCGTCAAGCCGTCGTTCAGGCCTGCATCTCGCCATCCACGTACATCCAGCGGCCGGCGGCATCGCGCGTGAAGCGGCTGGTCTCGTGCAGCCGGTGGGCGCGCCCGCCCAGCTTGCTGCGCGCCACGAACTCCACCTCGGCATGGTCGGCATCGATGGCACGGTGTGCCCGCACCTGCAGGCCCAGCCAGCGCAGGCCGGGTTCGAAATCGATGCGCCCGGGCCGCGTGGCCTCGGCCCAGGTGGCCAGCAGGTAGTCGCCCAGTTCCAGCACGAAGGCGCTGTACCGCGAGCGCATCAGCGCCTCGGCATCGGGGGCCTGCAGGTGCAGCGGGCCGTCGTGCCAGCGGCCGCAGCAGCCGGCATAGGGCAGGGCGCTGCCGCAGGGGCAGGGCGTGGCGGGGTCGGGTGCGTTGCGGGGCATGGGGCGCGATGATGCCGCAGCCGTCCTGCCTACAATGGTCCGGCACCAGGCTGGCTGGCAGGGCCCGAGGGAACCTGCGGCGGGCCGACCGACTCCCACCGCCCTCGATGCCGATCCGCCGCCGACATTTCACCGCCGCGCTCAGTGCCGGCCTGTTCACCGCCGCCCCCACCGCGCTGTTCACCAGCCTGCCGGCCCGCGCCCAGTTCCGGGTGGAGGTGTCGGGCATCGGGGCCACGCAGCTGCCGATCGCCGTCACGCGCTTTCGCGACGAGGACCGCAGCGGCCAGGCCGTGTCGCAGATCATCCGCGACGACCTCGACCGCAGCAGCGTGTTCCGCCTGGTCGATTCCAGCGGGGCGCTGGACGAGCGCAGCGCGCCGCAGTGGTCCGACTGGCGCGGCCGCGGAGCCGATGCGCTGCTGGTCGGCTCGGTCACGCGCCTGGCCGATGGCCGCTTCGACGTGCGCTACCGGCTGTGGGACGCGGTCAAGTCGCAGGAGCTGGTGCTGCAGTCGGCGGTGGTGCTGCCGGCCGATCTGCGCCTGGCCGCGCACCGCATCGCCGACGCGGTGCACGAGCAACTGGTGGGCGAGCGCGGTGTCAACGCCACGCGCATCGCCTTCGTCTCCAAGGCCGCCAACCGCTACACGCTGCGCATCACCGATGCCGACGGCGAGGGCGCGCAGACCGCGCTGGCCAGCCCGCAGCCCATCATCTCGCCGGCCTGGGCGCCCGACGGCCGCCGCCTGGCCTATGTGTCCTTCGAGGACGGCAAGGCCGTGGTCATGGTGCAGGACGTGTCCACCGGCGAGCGCCGCCGCGTGGCCGCCTTCAAGGGCAGCAACAGCGCGCCGGCCTGGTCGCCCGACGGCCAGCGCCTGGCGGTCACGCTCACGCGCGACGGCATCTCGCAGATCTACCTGCTCGACGCCAGCGGCGACAACCCGCGCCGGCTGACGCAGAGCAGCGCCATCGACACCGAGGCCTGCTTCTCGCCCGACGGGCGGCAGGTGTATTTCGTCAGTGACCGCGGCGGCGGTCCGCAGGTCTACCGCATGCCGGCCGCGGGCGGCAGCGCCGAGCGCGTCACGTTCCAGGGCGCCTACAACATCAGCCCGGCCATCAGCCCCGATGGCCGCATGCTGGCCTACGTGACGCGCGAGAACGGCTTTCGCGTGATGGTCATGCCGCTGGACGGCAGCGCGCCGCCGCTGGCCGTCACCGACACGGCCGACGACGAGAGCCCCAGCTTCGCGCCCAACGGCCGGCTGCTGATCTACGCCACGCGCAGCGGCGGCCGCGATGTGTTGATGACCACCACCCTGGATGGCAAGATCCGCCGCCGCGTGCCCACCCAGGGCCAGGACGTGCGCGAGCCGGCCTGGGGCCCGTTCACCCGATGAGCCACCGATGAACACGCGGGCCGCCCACCCCGGCTGCCCTTGCGCGGCCGACCCGCCGCAACCCCTGGCGGCGCCTGCCGCCGCCTTCGAGCTAGGAGCGATGATGAACCTGGGACTTCGCGCAACCGGACTGGCCACCTTCACGGCCGCCGTGACCACCGCCTTGCTGACGGGCTGCGGCTCGACGGTCAAGCTCGACGAGACGCCGGTCGAGACGCGCACGCCCACCGCCGTGCCCACGGCCACGGCCCCGGGCACCCCGGCGGCCGGTGCCGGCGGCAGTGCCGGCGCGGTGGCACCGCAGTCCAAGGTGGCCACGGTCGACCTGAGCCGCAGCGCGCCGGGCGCCGGCGCAGCGGCCGGTGCCGGCGCCGGCGCCGCCGCGGCGGCCTCGAACCTGGCCCGTGTCGTCTACTTCGACTTCGACAGCTTCGTCGTCAAGGACGACTTCCGCGGCATGCTCGAAGCCCATGCCAAGGCGCTGAACGCGACCAAGGGCAAGCGCCTGACCGTGGAGGGCCACACCGACGAGCGTGGCGGCAGCGAGTACAACATCGCGCTGGGCCAGAAGCGCGCCGAGGCGGTGGTCAAGACCCTGGCGCTGCTGGGCGTGCCCGAAGCCCAGCTGGAGGCGGTGAGCTTCGGCAAGGAGCGCCCGGCCGACCCCGGCCATGACGAGGCCGCCTGGGCCAAGAACCGCCGCGCTGAACTGAAGGACCGTTGATCGTGCCGTTGTCGTTGTCGCCCTTCGTTCCCCGCGTGCTGCCGGCCCTGGTGGCCGGTGCGCTGCTCGTCATCGGTTCCGGCGCGCGCGCCGGCCTGCTCGAGGACGAGGAGGCGCGCAAGGCCATCCTCGACCTGCGCAGCCGCTTCCAGGCCAGCGAGGAGAGCCACCGCAACCGCCTCGAGCAACTGCAGCAAAGCACCGGCCAGCTGACCGAGCAGGTGCAGCAACTGCGCCGCAGCCTGCTGGACCTGAACACCCAGCTCGAGGCGCAGAAGGCCGAGAACGCCAAGCTGCGCGGTGGCCAGGAACAGCTCGCCCGCGAGGTGGCCGAACTGCAGAAGCGCCTGAAGGACGCCGCCCAGGCGCTGGACGACCGCCTGCGCCAGGTGGAGCCGCAGAAGATCGCGCTGGACGGCAAGGACTTCGTGGCCGAGCCGCACGAGCGGCGCGCGCACGACGCGGCGATGGCCGTGCTGCGCACCGGCGACTTCGACAAGGCGGTGGCCGCGATCACCGGCTTCATGCAGCGCTTCCAGGGCAGCGGCTACACCGACTCGCTGCGCTTCTGGCTGGGCAATGCCTACTACGGCCAGAAGAACTACAAGGACGCCATCGCGTCCTTCCGCGCGCTGGTGAGCGCGGCACCCGGCCACCCGCGCGCGCCCGAGGCGCTGCTGGCCGTGGCCAACTGCCAGCTCGAGATGAAGGATGGGCGCGGCGCCAAGAAGACCGTGGAAGAGCTGGTCAAGGCCTATCCCAACAGCGAGGCCGCGGCCGCCGGCAAGGAACGCGTGGCCGGCGTCAAGTAAGCAGCGCCTCCCTCCACCCCGCCACGCGGCATGGCGCGGGCCACACGGCCCGGCCCATGCCGCGTTGCCATTCGCGACGCACGCGATGACCGAAGCCGATCTGCCCTTCCTCACCCGCCAGCTGCTGTGGGCCGCCTTTGCGCTGGGCGCGGCCTTCGGTGCGCTGGCGCGGCGCACGCATTTCTGCACCCTGGGTGCGGTATCCGACTGGCTGCTGTTCGGCGGCACGGCGCGGCTGCGCATGTGGGTGCTGGCGATGGCGGTGGCCATGCTGGGATTCAACACGCTGGTGGCCCTGGGCTGGGTGCGCGCCGCCGATTCGATCTACGCCGGCGCGGCGCTGCGCTGGCTGTCGCTGGCGCTGGGCGGCCTGCTGTTCGGCGTGGGCATGGTGCTGGCCTCGGGCTGCGGCGCGCGCACGCTGGTGCGCCTGGGCGGCGGCAACCTGCGCTCGCTGGTGGTGGTGCTGGTGGCCGGCCTGGCGGCCTGGGCCACGATGCGCGGTGTGCTGGCGGTGGCCCGCCAGGCCAGCGTCGACCGCGTGCAGCTGGCGCTGCCCGGCGGCGCCGATCTGCCCACGCTGCTGGCCAGCCTGGGGGGCACGCCGGCGCAGCGGGCAGGGGGTGTGGGGGCGCTGTGCGCACTGGCGCTGGCCGCCTGGGTGCTGGCGCGGCGCGAGGGTCGGCAGGCCGATGTGCTGGCTGGTGGCCTGGGCCTGGGCGGCCTGGTGGTGGCGCTGTGGTGGCTGTCGGGCGTGCACGGGCACCTGGCCGAGCATCCGCTGACCTTGGAGCCGGCCTTCCTGGCCACCAGCAGCCAGCGCATGGAGTCGTTCAGCTTCATCGCGCCGATGGCCTTGCTGATCGAGTGGCTGATCTACGCCAGCGATGCCAGTCGCGTGTTCACGCAGGGCATGGCCGCCGCGCTGGGCGTGGTGGCCGGCAGTGCCGCCGTGGCACTGGCCACGCGCAGCTTCCACTGGGAAGGCTTTGGCGGCGTGGGCGACACCGCGCGCCACCTGCTGGGTGCCGCGCTGATGGGCGTGGGCGCGGTCACGGCGCTGGGCTGCACCGTGGGCCAGGGCATCACCGGGCTGTCCACGCTGTCGGTGGGCAGTGCCATCGCGCTGGCCGGCATGCTGGGCGGTGCGACGCTGACGCTGCGCTGGCAGTTGCGCCAGGAAGGGGTCTGACGATGACGCAGCCGCAGGGCCAGACCGGCCTGGCACCGGACGACGCCGACCTGGAACGCCGCTTCGGCGGCCTGCGCCGCCTGTACGGCGAGGCCGGCTACCAGCGCGTGCGGGCCGCCCGCGTGGCCGTGGTGGGCCTGGGCGGCGTGGGCTCGTGGGCGGTGGAGGCGCTGGCGCGCAGCGGCGTGGCGCAGCTGGTGCTGATCGACCTCGACCATGTGGCCGAGTCCAACATCAACCGCCAGGTGCAGGCGCTGGGCGCCACGCTAGGCATGGCCAAGGCCGAGGCGCTGCGCCAGCGCATCGCCGACATCCACCCCGGCTGCCAGGTGCAGGTGGTGGAGGAGTTCGCCGCGCCCGACAACTGGCCGGCGCTGCTGCCCGGCCCGGTGGACGCGGTGATCGACGCCTGCGACCAGGGCCAGGCCAAGCTGGCCATCGCCGCCTGGGCGCGGGCCAGCGGCACGCCGCTGGTGGTGTGCGGCGCAGCCGGCGGCAAGCTGCGCGCCCACGCCATCGAGGTGGCCGACCTGGCCGAGACCACGCACGACCCGCTGCTGGCCACGCTGCGCCAGCGCCTGCGCAAGGCCGGCGCGCCGCGCCAGGGCCGCATCGGCCTGCGCTGCGTGTTCTCGCGCGAGAGCGTGGCGCCGCCGGCCGACGCCGCCTGCGCCAGCGACGGCACGCTGAACTGCCACGGCTACGGCTCCACCGTCACCGTCACGGCCAGCTTCGGGCTGGTGGCTGCGGGCGAGGTGATCGACGTCCTGCGCCAGGCCCCAAGAAAAGCTGCTGCAAAAGCGTGACAACACCAAAATTTCAGTGCTAGAATGCGAGGCTCTGCCGGACGGGTCGTTAGCTCAGTCGGTAGAGCAGCGGACTTTTAATCCGTTGGTCGCAGGTTCAAGTCCTGCACGACCCACCACCTGTCAGGCAGTTTCTGCCTGGCGGGCGTCGGATTAAACCCCGGCAACAGTTTCAGGGCTCTTAGCTCAGTTGGTAGAGCAGCGGACTCTTAATCCGTTGGTCGAGTGTTCGAGTCACTCAGGGCCCACCAACAACGTCAAGGTCTTGACGAGTCATCGTCGAGACCTTTTTCGTTCAGTTGCCAGCCAGGCATGTCCGGGCTGGTGCGGGAGTCGCAGGCTCCTGCAGATGTTCTTTCGGGCTCTTAGCTCAGTTGGTAGAGCAGCGGACTCTTAATCCGTTGGTCGAGTGTTCGAGTCACTCAGGGCCCACCAACCACGCACAGGACCTGGCGAGCGATCGCCAGGTCCTTTGTCTTTTCAGGCGGCGTGCGCCGCGTCGGCGTCGCAGCGGAAATGCGTCAGCGCACCCACCAGGCGGTCGGACTGCTGGCGCAGGCTCTCGGCCGCCGCCGCGCTCTGCTCCACCAGCGCCGCGTTCTGCTGCGTGCTGGCGTCCATCTGCGCGATGGCGCTGTTGAGCTGGGCCACGCCGGCATGCTGCTGCTGGCTGGCATCGCTGATCGATTCGACGATCTGCTGCACCCGCTCGATGGCCTGCACCACGTCGGACATGGTGCCGCCGGCGCGGTCGACCAGGGCCGTGCCCTGGGCCACGCGCGACACGCTGTCGCCGATCAGCGCCTTGATCTCGCGGGCGGCTTCGGCGCTGCGCTGGGCCAGCGTGCGCACCTCGCCGGCCACCACCGCGAAGCCGCGGCCCTGCTCGCCGGCGCGGGCGGCTTCCACCGCGGCGTTCAGTGCCAGGATGTTGGTCTGGAAGGCGATGCCGTCGATGACGCCCAGGATGTCGGCGATGCGGCGGCTGCTGGTCTCGATGCCATGCATCGTCGACACCACTTCGGCCACCACCGCGCCGCCGCGCTGGGCCACGCCGGCGGCGTCGATCGACAGCGTGGCGGCCTGGCGCGCGTTGTCGGCGTTCTGGCGCACGGTGCCGGTCAGTTCCTCCATCGACGAGGCGGTCTCCTGCAGCGCGCTGGCCTGGCGCTCGGTGCGCTGGCTGAGGTCCATCGCGCCCTGGGCCACCTCGGAGGCGCCGTGGTTGATCTGCTCGCTGCTGCTGCGCACCTGGCCGATCAGGCCTTCGAGCTGGCGTGTCATCGAGGCCAGTGCACGCATCAGGTCGGCCAGCTCGTTGCGGCCCTCGGTGTCGATGCGCTGGGTCAGGTCGCCGTCGGCCACCGCCTTGGCCAGCTGCACGGCGCGGCCCAGCGGCACCGACACCTGGCGCGAGACGAACCAGCCCGCCGCCGCCGACAGCAGCAGCGCCGCCAGCGACACCACGGCGAGCAGGGTGCGCTTGGCCGCGAACTGGGCCTCGGCCTCGGCGCCGATCTGGTGGGCGCGCTCGGCGGTCAGCGTGGCGTAGGCGTTGGTGGCCTTCACCAGTTCGGCCAGCAGCGGGCGGCATTCGGCGTTCATCTTGGCGATGGCCGGCTCCACCTCGCCGCGGCGCGCCAGGCCCACGATGGCCAGCGCCACCGGTCCGTAGCGGGCCTCGATGCCGGCGATCTCGTCGACCAGGGCGCGTGCCTGCGGTGACACGTCGCTGCCCTCGGCCACCATCTTGCGCAGCGTGGCCAGGTGGCGCTGCACGTCTTCGTGGGCCTTCTGCACGGCCTCGTGCTCGGCCTGCTGGCTGGCGGCGTCGCGCGCCAGCACCAGGTTGCGCGCCGCGATGGCGCGGTCATCCACCGCCTTGCGCACCAGGCCCACCTGGAGGGCCCGGGCGTCGATGCCGTGCAGGTAGCCGTGCAAACGGTCGTTCGCCGCGCCCAGGGACATCAGGGACAGCGCAGACACCAACAGCACGATCGCCGAGAGACTGCCGAAGGCGACCGCGAGAAGCATTCGGATCTTCATGGGCGGTTCATACGGCGCCGTCACCGGGCACCGCGTCCTGACTTGAAAGGAATGCGTGGTTATCGGCCGGGCGTGGCGCGGCTTGAGTTCAGGACTTACCCGGTGCGCTGGCCGGGAGCCAGCGCGCCAGCAGGGCGCTCAGTTTGTCCAGGCTGGTGGGCTTGGTCAGGAAGTCGTCCATGCCGGCGCGGCGGCAGTGCGCGTCCTCGCCGCTCTGCGCGTTGGCGGTCAGGGCCACCACCGGCAGGCGCGGCGCCTGGGCCGGCTCCTGCTGGCGCCAGGCGGTGGTGAAGGCATAGCCGTCCATCACCGGCATGTGCAGGTCGGTGAAGACCAGGTCGTAGCGGCCGGCGCGCAGGCGCTCCAGCGCCTGCTGGCCGTCGCCGACGATGTCGGGGTCGAAGCCCAGCTTGCGCAGCTGGAAGGCGATGACCTTCTGGTTGGCCGGGTTGTCCTCGGCGACCAGGATGCGCTCGCTGCGGGCCGGCAGTGAAGGGCGGCCACCGGCCGGCGAGGGCGTGGCGGCGGGTGTGGCCGTCGCTGGCGGGATGTCGGGTGGCGGGCCGGCCATGTCGACCGGTTCGACCGGGTCGGCCGTGGGCGTGACCAGGCGCATCGCATGGCTCACGGCATGCAGCCAGGCGCCGCGGCCCAGGGCGTTGGCATCGATGCGCAGGCCGTGTGCACCGCCGTTGCGCGGGCGTGCCCGCCGCACGCGGCCGCGGCCCACCACCAGCAGCGGCGGCGGTGAGTCTTGCGTCGCCAGCCACGCGGCGAGGCGGCGTTCGCCGTCGGCCTGCTGCGGTGGCGGCAGGTCGACGATCCACAGCGACACGGGTGGGGCCACGGCACCGGCGTCCGTCCAGTCCTCGAGCAGGGTCACCTCGCCACCGGCGGCCATCAGGTAGGCGGCCAGCTCGCGCACGCGGCTGTCGCGTGCGGCCACCAGGCCGAAGCGCCGGCCCTGCAGCGGGCGCATGGCGGCGTCGCGGGCCGCCGGCGCGGCGGGGCGGACCGGTTGGGCGGCCTCGACGGCGGACGGCAGCCTGTGCACGGGCAGCCACACCTCGAAGCAGCTGCCCTGGTCGGGCGCGCTGCGCAGCGTGATCTGCCCGCCCATCGCGTCCACCAGCGAGCGCGTGATGGTCAGGCCCAGGCCGGTGCCGCCGAAGCGCCGCGTGGTCGACAGGTCGGCCTGCACGAAGGGCTGGAACAGGCGCTGCTGCGCCTGCGCGTCGATGCCGATGCCATCGTCGATGACGGCCAGGCACATGCCGGGGCGGCCCTGGTCGTCGGCCTGCGGCGTCCAGCGCACATGCACCTGGCCGCGGCGGTCGCTGCGGGCCGAGAACTTGATCGCGTTGCCCACCAGGTTGGTCACCACCTGGCGCAGGCGCAGCGGGTCGCCCAGCATCTGTTCGGGCGCCTGCGGGTCGGTGAACCAGGTCAGGTCCACGCGCCGGTCCAACGCCAGCGGGTCCAGCACGCCGCAGGCCTGCTCGACGACCTGCGCGCCGTGCACGGCGATGGCCTCCAGCGCCAGCTGGCCGGCCTCGATCTTCGAGAAGTCGAGGATGTCGTCGAGGATGCCCAGCAGCGCCACGCCCGAGTTGCGGATGAGCTCGGCCGTCTCCTGCTGCTCGGCGTCCAGGCCCGACTGCTGCAGCACGCCGATCAGGCCGATGACGCCGTTCATCGGCGTGCGGATCTCGTGGCTCATGTTGGCCATGAACTCGCGCTGCGTGCGCGCGGCCAGCATCTCGGCGCTGATGTCGCGCAGGTGCAGCACCTGCGAGATCGACGCGGCCTCGCAGCGCCGGCGGCTGCACACCACCACGCGGCCCGCGCTGTCGGCCAGTCGCAGCACCTCGGCGCGCACGTCGGCATCGGCCGCGCCGCCGATGCCGGCCAGCCACTGGCCGGTGCCCCGCGGGTTGCGCTCGGCCACCACGGCGTCCAGCGCGGCGTCGAACTCCGCCCCGGTGGCGCGCAGCAGGCGGCTGGCATCCAGGCCGGTGAGCTGCTCGAAGGCCGGGTTGACCGAGATGACGCGGCCGGCGGCGTCGAAGGACACGAAGCCGTCGGGGCTGAGCGCGAAGATGGTCTGCATCCGCGCCACCTCGTCGCGCAGGCGCAGGTCGGTCTGCACGCGGTCGGTGATGTCGTCGACGGTCAGCACCGCCAGGCGCACCGCCTGGCGCGAGCGTGCGGCCGCGTTGCCGATGCGCTGCGCGGGATCGCCGGCCATCGGGCTGACGGTCAGCGCCAGCCAGCCGTCCTCGCCGTCGGGGCGGCGGCGGCTCAGCGTGGTGCGCTGCACATGCTCCTCGGTCAGTGCGCGCAGCACCGTGCTCTGGCCCTCGCCTTCCAGCAGCAGCTCGCGCAGCACGCGGCCGTCGGGCGAGAGCAGGGTCTTCACGTCGCAGCCGGCCAGGCGGGCGGCGGCGGCGTTGGCGTAGATGGCATGCGTGCCGGTGGGTGCCACGGCGACGATCAGCATGCCGTCGCCGCTGCTGGCCAGTGCCGCGTCGCGCAGCGCCAGGCCGGTGGCGGCCTGTGCGCGGGCCTGGCGCGCGGCCACGGCGGCGCTGATGTCGATGGCGAACTTGACGACCTTGTAGGGCTTGCCGTCGGCGCCCAGGATCGGCGTGTAGGTGGCCTGCAGCCACACCGGCCGGCCATGCGCACCCAGGCGCATGAACTCGCCGGCCTGTGGGCGGCCCTCGTGCAGCGCGGTCCAGAAGGCGCGGTAGCCCTCGGTCTCGGCATAGCCCGGCAGGCAGAACAGGCGGTGGTGGCGGCCCAGCACCTCGTCGCGCTGGTAGCCCATGGCGTCGAGGAACAGCGGGTTGGCGTCGAGGATGTGGCCGTCCAGGTCGAACTCGATCACCGCCTGGGTGCGCAGCACCGCGGCCATCTTGCCCTGGTCCTCCATCGCGCGCAGCTTGTCGGCGGTGATGTCGGTGGCGAACTTGACGATGCGCTCGGTGCGCCCGTCCAGGCCGGGAATCGGCGTGTAGGTGGCCTGCAGCCACACCGGCCGGCCGTGGCGGTCCAGGCGCATGAACTCGCCACGCTGCGGGCGGCCCTGGCGCAGCGCGTCCCAGAAAGCCTGGTACTCGGTGCTGGCGGCATGCTCGGGCGCGCAGAACATGCGGTGGTGCTCGCCCTGCACCTCGAACAGGCTGTAGCCCAGCGCGTCCAGGAACACCGGGTTGGCGTCCAGCACATGGCCGGCCAGGTCGAAGGCGATCACGGCCTGGCTGGACCAGATGGCCATCAGCTGCGCATCGGCGGCCAGCGCCGCGCGCTTGGCGGCGGTGATGTCGGTGGCGAAGGTGACCACCTTGCGCGGCTGGCCATGGCGGTCGAGGATGGGCGTGTAGGTGGCCTGCATCCACACCTGGCGGCCGTCGCGCGCCACGCGCAGGAACTCGCCGTGCTGCGCCCGGCCCTCGCGCAGCGCCTGCCACAGCGCCTGGTGCGCCGCGTCGTGCGGCGCCTGTTCGGGGCAGAACTGGTCGTGGTGCAAGCCGGCCAGGCGGCCGGCCGGCCAGCCCAGCATCTCGAGGAAGCGGTCGTTGGCGGCCAGCAGCGTGCCGTCCAGCGCGAACTCGGCCACGCACTGGCTGCGCGAGATGGCCGCCAGCTTGGCCGCGCGCTCGGCGTCGCGCTCGGCCTCCTGCTCGCTGCGCAGCACGGTGTCCGTGAGGGCCTGGATCTCGGCGAGGTGGGGCTTCATGGCGCGTCAGCCGGCGCGGGCGCCGTGGTTCGGTGGGCTTCAGAGGCCTGCAGCCAGCGCTCGAGCGTGGCCTGGAGCATCGGCAGGCTGGTCGGCTTGGTCAGGAAGTCGTCCATGCCCTGGGCACGGCATCGTTCGGCCTCGCCACTCTGGGCGTTGGCGGTCAGCGCGATGATCGGCAGCAGCGCGCCGCCGTCGCGGCGGGCGTCCGCGGCACGCAGGGCCTGGCTGAGGGCGAAGCCGTCCATCACCGGCATGTGCAGGTCGGTCAGCAGCAGGTCGTGGCGCCCGCTGTGCCAGCGTGCCAGCGCCTGCGAGCCGTCGGCGGCGATCTCGGCGGCAAAGCCCAGCTGGCGCAGCTGGAAGGCGATGACCTTCTGGTTGGCCGGGTTGTCCTCGGCGACCAGGATGCGCTCGGGCCGCGACGGCGCTGGCGCCCGCGGCGCGGCTGGCGCCGCTGCTGGCTCGGTGGTCGGCTCGTTGATCGGCCCGGCGGCTGGCGAGGCTGCCACCGCCGGGTTGCGCGCCCGGACAGCCGTGGTCATCACCTGCTGCACCACCTGCAGCCAGCGGGCGCGGGTCAGGCCGTTGATGTCCAGCGTGTGCCCCGGCAGGCAGGGATGGGCTCGCAGCCGGCGGCGCCGGCCGCGGCACAGGTGCAGCACACGCAGGCCGGGTTCCCCGGTGGCGCCGGTGCCGGCGCAGGCCGCCAGCAGGGCCGCCAGCGGTGCGCCATGGTGGGCGACGCTGGCCGGGGCGTCGGCGCCCGGACCGTCGGGGCCGCCGGGGTCGTCCAGCAGGCACAGCTGCGGTGGCGCCTGGCCGGCGTGGGCCACCCAGGCCAGGGCCTCGGCCAGCGTGGCCACCTGGTGCACGCTGGCGCCGTGGAAGGCCAGCTGCCGCCCCAGGTCGGTGGCCGGGCCGGCCGGCTCGGCCACCACCAGGCAGCGCAGCGCAAGGCCGGGCACGGGCCGCGGGCCGGGGGGATGGTGGTGGCCCGGGCCGGCCGGGTCGCCGGTGGCATCGGCGCCGTCGGCCGCCACCGCGCTGCGCAGCGGCAGCCACACCGTGAAGGTGCTGCCCTGGCCCGGCGTGCTGTCCACCTGCACCTGGCCGCGCATGGCCTGCACCAGGGCCTGGGTGATGGCCAGGCCCAGGCCGGCCCCGCCGAAGCGTCGGGTGCTGCTGCGATCGGCCTGCACGAAGGCATCGAACACGCGGCCGATCAGGGCCGGCGGGATGCCGATGCCGTTGTCGATGACGCTCAGGCCCAGGCCAGGTTCCCCGGCGGGGCCGGGGGCCGGCGCCCAGCGCACATGCACCCGTCCGCGGGCCGCGGGCGCCGTGCCGGTGCCGCCGGTGCCGGTGGCGTCGCCCGCCGCCGGTGTCGAGAACTTCACCGCGTTGCCCACCAGGTGCTGCACGATCTGCCGCAGGCGTTGCGGATCGCCCAGCACCATGGCCGGCACCGCGGGGTCGACATGGTGGGTCAGGTCCACGCGGGCATCCTGGGCGCCCGGCTCCAGCATCGCGCACACCTGCTCGATGACCAGGCCGCTGTCCATCGGCCGCTCGTCCAGCGTGAGCGTGCCGTCGTCGATGCGCGAGAAGTCCAGTGCGTCTTCCAGCACGCCCAGCAGGGCCTGGCCGGAGTTGCGCATCAGCTCGGACGCCTCGCGCTGCTCGGCGGTCAGCGGGCCCTGCTGCAGCACGCCCAGCAGGCCCAGCACGCCGTTCATCGGTGTGCGCAGGTCGTGGCTCATCGCGGTCAGGAAGTCGCGCTGCGTGCGGTTGGCCGCCTGTGCCTCGGCGATGGCGCGCACCTTGGCGCGCACCACGCGGTACGACAGCCACAGCCCCGGCAGCACCAGCGCCAGCGTGCACAGCACCAGCGCAGCCAGCGCCAGGCGCCACAGCAGGCGGTTGGCCTCGCCCAGGTGCTGGCTGAACTCGGTCTGGCGCAGCGTGAGCTCGGCATTGAGCTGGTGCAGCTGGGCGCTCAGCCGGGCCTGGCGGCCGATGTCGGCGCAGTCGCGCTGCACCGCCTGGTGCAATTGCTCGGCCACCTGCTCCACGTCGGCGAGCAGCCGGTCGGCGGCGCGCCAGTCGTTGACGGCCAGGTGGATCGGCTCGACCCAGCGCAGCCAGCGGAACACGAAGATCAGCCCGTCGATGTCGCCCGGGTGGATGCCGCCTTGCGCGAAGCCCTGGCGCGCGACGTCCAGGTCGGGCGGATCGCGTTCCAGCGCCAGGCGTGCGCTGCGGTCGCCCTGGGGCACGCGCAGCTGGTGGTGGAACGCGGCCATGTGCCGCGGCTCGCAGGTGTCGATGTAGCGGTACAGCTCCAGCAGCGCATTCTTCTGCGCCTTGGACCATTGGCTCTCGCCCTCGACATAGGCGCGGCCCGCCGACATCAGCGCAAAGCACTGTGCCGTGAGCACCAGCACCAGCACCGCCGACAGCACGAAGGGCCAGCACACCTGCCACAGGCCGCGCCGGGCCGGGTGGCTGGCGTGCCAGCGCATGCGCAACCGGCGCCAGCTGCGGCCGGGGCGGCGGCGTCCGACGAGGCCGGAGGCGGGCATGGCCGTGAACCGCCGCCTCAGCCCAGGCCGAGGTGCCCGGCGATGAAGCCGTCCACACGCTGCCACTCGCTGTGCCACTGCGCCAGCAGCGCGCGCGCGCCGTCCAGGTCGGCCCGCTCGCCGGCCTGCTCCAGGCGCTCGGACATCTGCCCCAGCGGCATGGCGCCCATGTAGCGCGCCGACGACTTGATGCGGTGGGCGGCGCTGGCCAGCGCCGCCGCATCACCGGCGTCCATGGCCTGCCTCAGCATGTCGCGCGACTCGCTGGCGGTGACGCGGAAGTCGGCCAGGAATTCGTCGCGCATCGCGTCGTCGCAGCCGGTCAGGTCGGGCAGCACCTGCAGGTCGATCGGCGGCTCGCTGGGGGAGGTGTGGCTCATGGCAGGTGCGGGGCGGGCGTGGCGGGGGTCGGCGGGCCGCTGGCGTCCAGGCCCGGCAGCTTCAGGTGCTTGGCCATCACGTCGAGCAGCATCTTCTTGCTGAAGGGCTTGACGACGAAGCCGCTGGCGCCGACCTGCAGGCTCTGCACCACGCGCTCGCGGTCGCTGTGGCTGGTGAGCATGATCACCGGCAGCTGGCCCAGGCCGGGCAGGCGGCGCAGTTCGCGCACGGCCTGGATGCCGTCGAGCTGCGGCATGTCGATGTCCATCAGCACCAGCTGCGGCGGGTCATCGCCCAGCTGCTGCAGCGCACTGGCGGCGCGGTCGCGCCAGACCAGGCGCACGCCGCAGTCGGCCAGCATCATGCGGGTGAGCTTGTACTGGAAGGGGTCGTCGTCGACCAGCAGCACCTGGGGCACGCGTTGCGGGGCCGCGGCGGCGGGCGCTGCTGCGGCGGCGGCCGTGGCGACCGTGGGCGCCTCGGCGGCGCCAGGCGGCGCGCCGTGCGCGGCTCGGACCGCGGCCACGCCCCGCAGCCAGGCGTGCACCGACATGCGCAGGCGGTAGCCGTCCAGCGGGATCGGCCAGTGCTGCACGTAGTCGTCGGCCACGCCCTCGCGGCACAGCTCGAAGGCCTCGCGCACGGTGTCCTTGTCCACCAGCAGCAGCACGCGCTGGCGGCCGCGGCGGCCGGCGCGCTCGCCGCCGTACAGCAGTTGCAGCACCTCGCGGCAGCGGCTCAGGCTGCGCAGGGCCAGCACCACCAGATCGGCCGCGAAGGCGTCGCCGGCGGCGACGAAGCCCTCGGGGTCGGGGCACACGCGCAGGTCGACACGGTCGATGCGCAACGGCTCCACGGCGCCGCGGGCGTCGTGGGTGGTGTCGGCAAGCACCAGCACGCTGCAGCGCTGGGCAGGGGTGGACGGCATGGCGGATCCAGGCAGCGGTACGGCCGTGTCACAAAGATTTCCCGCCGTACTGCCTGCCTCGCCGGGAAGACGTTTGGACAGACTATCGGCCGCTGCCGCCGCGGCTTGAGCCTGCCATGCCACGCCAGGCCGTACCCGGCCCGCGAATGCGTGACGAGTTCACGCGGGGTGCCGCGGCTCAGGCCAGCGCGTCGGCCCAGATCGTGCGCGCCCAGTTCCAGGCGTAGCGGCCTTCCTGCTCGGTGGGGCCGGCAGACAGGCCGCCGGAGCCGGCCACGGTCTTGAAGGTCTTCTCGGCGGCCACGTACTCGTGCACGCTGGCCACATGGATGACGCGCTGGCCATCCACGTAGCTGTAGCAGGTGTTGGTGAGCATGGGCGCCGGGTTCACCGGCTGGCCGCCCAGCTGCGCGACGATGGCCGCCGCCGCCACCTTGGCGTGGCTGTTGGCCATGTGGCCGCTCTTGGGCATCAGCGGCGCCACCTGGATCGCGTCGCCGATGACATGGATGTCGGGGTGCACCGTGGACGCGAAGCTCTGGTAGTTCACGCCGGCCCAGCGGCCGTTCACGTTGGCCAGGCCGGTGTCCACCGCGATGCGGCCGGCGCGCATCGGCGGCAGCACGTTGGCCACGTCGGCGCGCACGTCGTCCTGCACCTCGAAGCGGATGCTGCGGCCGTCGGCGCTGACGCCGCTGGCCTTGTGCTGCGGGCGGTACTCCAGGATGCCGGCGTACTGCTCGGCCCACAGCTTCTTGAACAGCGCGCCCTTGCTGGTGACGTCGGGGTTGGCGTCGAGCACCAGCACCTTGCTGCGCGGCTTTGCGGCCTTGAAGTACGCGGCGATCACGCTGGCCCGCTCATATGGGCCCGGCGGGCAGCGGTAGGGGGCCTCGGGCACGGTCAGCGCATACACGCCGCCATCGGGCATGGCCTCGAGCTGGCGGCGCAGCGCCGCGGTCTCGGGGCCGGCCTTCCAGGCCTGCAGCACGCGGCCGGCGGCCTGGGCCTCGCGCAGGCCCTCCACCGCGTCGAACATCAGGTCGATGCCTGGCGACAGCACCAGCTTCTCGTAGCCGATCTCGGGGCCCGAGGCCAGCACCACCTTGCGCGCCTGCGGGTCGATGCGCGCCACCGTGTCGCGCACCACCGTCACGCCGTGGCTGCGCGCCAGCGCGGTGTAGGGCACGGTCAGTTCGGCCAGCGTGCGGTGGCCCGACAGCACCAGGTTGCTGAGCGGGCAGCTGACGAAGTGCGTGTTGGGCTCGACCAGCACCACGTCCAGCGTGTGGTCGGAGAACAGGCGCAGGTACTTGGCGGCGGTGGCGCCGCCGAAGCCCCCGCCCACCACCACCACGCGGGTGCGGGCGGGGATGGCGGGCGCGGTGGCGCAGCCGCTCAGGCCCGTGGCCAGGGGCAGCGCGGCGGCGGCAGACAGCAGGGTGCGGCGGTGCAGGGTCATGTCGGGGCTCCTGGCGGTCAGCGGGCGCGGCGCGAGAAGTAGCCGGCCAGGTCTTGCAGCTGGGCGTCGCTGTAGCCCTTGGCGATCTGGTGCATCACGGTGGCCGGGCGCTCACCGCGCTTGAACTGCAGCATCAGCTCGTTCAGGCGGCTGGCGCGCTCGCCGGCCAGGCCAGGTACGGCGCTGTCGGGCAGCGCGCGGCCCTCGGTGCCATGGCAGTTGGCGCAGGTGGCGGCCAGCGCGCGCAGGGCCAGCGGTTCGGAGGCGGGCTGGGCGCGGGCCGGCAGGGCCTGCACGGCCAGCAGCAGGGCGGCGCAGGCCGGGGCAAGAGCACGGGCGCGGGCAGGGACGCCCTGGTTCGGGTTCAGGCGCATGGCGGGGCGGCCGGTCGTCGGGCCGTGAGGGCGGAACGGATGCCGAGCATATGCCAGACCACACATCCGCTTGACCTGGGGCAAAGCCCCCGAACGATCCGACAGCGGGGTGGACACACTGCTTCACATGGCCGCGTTAACGTGAAGCCATGCGAGTTTTCACCTACTGTGGCGGCCAGGCCCGCCGCGGCCTGGCCACAGGGCTGCTGCTCGGCGGCAGCCTGTGGCTGGGCGGCTGCGCCAGCCCCGGTGCGCCGCCGTCAGCGCCCGCCGTGGCCGCGCCGGTCGGCTGGCAGCAGACCCTGGCCGGCAGCCAGCCCGGCGCGGTGGCCGAAACCTGGTGGGCCGAGCTGGGGGACGCGCGCCTGCAGCGCCTGGTGGCACTGGCCGAGCGCCAGGCGCCCGACCTGCGCACCGCGCTGGCCCGACTGCGCCAGGCACGCGCCCAGCTGGCGCTGGCCGAGGCCGCGCGCGGCGCCAGCGTCAGCGGCTCGCTGTCGGCCACGCGCAGCCGCAGCAGCGCCAGCAGCAGCACCGGCCGCACCGTCAACCTGTTCGATGCCGGCTTCGACGCCAGCTGGGAGGCCGACCTGTTCGGCCGCCTGCAGGCCGGCGTGGACGCCGCCAGCGCCGATGCCGCGGCCAGCGCCGCCAGCCATGGCGATGCGCTGGTGACGCTGCGTGCCGAGGTGGCGCGGCAGTACGTGGCGCTGCGCGGCCTGCAGTCGCAGCAGGCCGCGGCCAGTGCCAACCTGGCCCTGCTGGCCGAGACCGCGCAGATCGCCGCCTGGCGCGCCCAGGCCGGCCTGGCCAGCACGCTGGATGTGGAGCAGGCCGACGCCAGCCGAGACCAGACCCGCGCGACGCTGGCCACGCTGGAGGCCAGTGCCGTGGCGGCGCGCCGCCAGCTGGAACTGCTGACCGGCCAGGCCCCCAGCGCGTTGGATGCCGAGCTGGCCGCGCCGCAGCCGCTGCCGGCGCTGCCGGCCCGCGTGGCGCTGCCGATCCCGGCCGACACGCTGCGCCAGCGCGCCGATGTGCGCATGGCGGCCGCGCAGTGGCAGGCCGAGGCGGCGCGCAGCGCCGTGGCCCAGGCCAATCTGCGCCCCAAGCTCACGCTCAGCGGCAGCATCGGCCTGCAGGCGCTGACGCTGGGGGCGCTGGGCGACGGCGCGGCGGGCTCGCTGGCCGCGGGTCTGACCGCCCCGATCTTCGACGCCGGCCGGCTGCGCGCCACGCTGCAGGCCCAGCTGGCGGTGCAGGACGTGTACGCCATCGCCTACGAGAAGGCCGTGCTGAACGCGCTGGCCGAGGTGGAGGGCGGCCTGGCCACGCTGGCCGGCCGCCGCGCCCAGGTGCAGGCACTGGAGGCGGCCGCGGCATCGGCGCGGCGGGCCGCCACGCTGTCACGGGCCCGCTACGACAGCGGGCTGATCGACTTCCGCACCGTGCTGGATGCCCAGCGCACCGCGCTGACCCTCGACGACAGCCTGGCCTCGGCGCGTGCCGACGCGCTGGCCGCCTGGATCGCGCTCTACAAGTCCCTGGGAGGCGGCTGGAGCGGCCCTCTCCCCGACGCAGGAAAGAACCCATGAACCCAACGAACAGCCCCGCCGCCAGCGCCGCGGTGGCCGATGTCATCGGTGCCGGCGCCTCCGGTGGCCGCCGCTGGACGGCCTGGGCCCTGGGGGCCGGCGCCGTGCTGGTGCTGGCCGCGGCCGCTGCCGGGTGGTGGGGCAGCGCCGGCCAGGTGCGGCCGCTGCAGTACCGCAGCACGCCGGCCAGCACCGGCACGCTGCGCGTCAGCGTGTCGGCCACCGGCAACCTCGAGCCGATCAACCAGGTGGATGTGGGCAGCGAGCTCTCGGGCACCGTCGAGGCCGTGCTGGTCGACGACAACGACCGCGTGAAGAAGGGCCAGGTGCTGGCCCGTCTGGACACCGCCAAGCTGCAGGACGCGGTGAACAAGAGCGAGGCCGCCCTGGCCCAGGCCGAGGCGCAGGTGAAGCTGGCGCAGGCCACGACGATGGAGGCGCGCGCCAGCCTGGCGCGGCTGCAGCAGGTGCAGCAGCTGTCGGGCGGCAAGGTGCCGGCGGCCACCGAGATCACCACCGCCGAGGCCACGCTGGCCCGCGCCGAGGCCACCGAGGCGAGCCAGAAGGCCGCCGTGCAGCAGGCCGTGGCCACGCTGCGCTCGGACCGCACCAACCTGGCCAAGGCGCAGATCCGCTCGCCCATCGACGGCGTGGTGCTGTCGCGCAAGGTGGAGCCGGGCCAGACGGTGGCCGCCAGCCTGCAGGTGGCCACGCTGTTCACACTGGCCGAGAACCTGGCGCAGATGCAGCTCAAGGTCAGCGTCGACGAGGCCGACGTGGGCCAGGTGAAGACCGGCCAGGCGGCCAGCTTCAGCGTTGACGCCTACCCCGACCGCCGCTACCCGTCGAAGATCCAGCGCGTGGGCCTGGGCTCGACCACCACCAACAACGTGGTCTCGTACGCCACGCTGCTGGAGGTGGACAACGCCGACCTGAGCCTGCGCCCGGGCATGACGGCGACGGCCGACATCACCACCGTCGTGCGCGAGAACGCGCTGCTGGTGCCCAACGCCGCGCTGCGCTGGACGCCGCCTGCGGCGGCCGGTGCGGCCGGCGGCGCCAGCGCGCCCGGTGGCGGTGCGCCCAAGTCCAGCCTGGTCAGCAGCCTGATGCCGCGCCCGCCGGGTGGCAACCAGCGCCCGGCCGGCGCTGGCAACGGTGCGGCGGCCAAGGCTGCGGCCCGCGCCACCCAGCAGACCGTGTGGGTGCTGGGCGCCGACGGCCAGCCGCAGGCCGTGCCGGTGACCGTGGGCCCCACCGACGGCAAGCACACGCAGATCGTCTCCGGCAACCTGAAGGCCGGCCAGGCGGTGATCACCGACAGCGTGGAAGCCGACAAGTGAGCACCGATGCGCCCGGCGCGGCACCACTGATCCGCCTGCGCGGCGTCACCAAGACCTATGGCAGCGGCAACACGGCCTTCCAGGCGCTGCGCGGCGTGGACATGGACGTGCAGGCCGGCGAGTTCGTCGCGGTGATGGGCCCCAGCGGCTCGGGCAAGAGCACGGTGATGAACATCCTGGGCTGCCTGGACACCCTGAGCGCCGGCAGCTACCGCTTCCGCGACGTGGCCGTGGAGGCGCTGGACCGCAACCAGCGTGCGCGGTTGCGCCGGCACTACCTCGGCTTCGTGTTCCAGGGCTTCAACCTGCTGGGCCGCACCTCGGCGCAGGAGAACGTGGAGCTGCCGCTGCTGTACCGCGGCGCCAGCGCCGCCGAGCGCCACCGCGCCGCGCGCGAGGCCCTGGCCCAGGTGGGCCTGGACGGCTGGGGCCACCACACGCCGGCCGAGCTGTCGGGCGGCCAGCAGCAGCGCGTGGCCATCGCGCGGGCCATCGTCACGCAGCCGCAGGTGCTGCTGGCCGATGAGCCCACCGGCAACCTCGACACCCAGCGCAGCCGCGAGATCATGGACCTGATCGCCACGCTGAACCGCGAGCGCGGCATCACCGTGCTGATGGTCACGCACGAGCCCGACATGGCCGCCTACGCACGCCGCGTGGTGCGCTTCGTCGACGGCCGCGTCGACAGCGACCGCCTGCAGGAGCCGGTGATGTCGCCGCCGGTGGAAAGCACGCTGGCCGGGGAGGGCGGCTGATGCTCTGGAACACCTTGCTGCTGGCGCTGCGCGCCATCCGCCGCAACCTGCTGCGTTCGATGCTCACCACGCTGGGCATCGTCATCGGCGTGGCCGCGGTGATTACCATGGTGACGCTGGGCAACGGCGCCACGCAGTCGGTGTCGGCGCAGATCTCCAGCCTGGGCAGCAACCTGCTGATCCTGCGCGCCGGCCAGCGGCCCGGCCCCGGCTCGGCGCAGAGCGCGCCGCCGCTGAAGATGGCCGATGCCGAGGCCATCGCCAGCCAGATCGACGGCACGCAAGCCGTGGCCGCCACGGTGAACAAGAGCGTCACCGCCATCGCCGCGGCGAAGAACTGGAGCACCCAGGTCACCGGTACCAGCAACGATTACTTCCTGGCCGGCAACTGGACGCTGGCCTCGGGCCGCGAGTTCAGCGACATGGAGCTGCGCGCCGGCCGCGCCGTGTGCGTGCTGGGCGACCGTGTGAAGCGCGAGCTGTTCGGCAGCAGCAACCCGGTGGGGGCCGATGTGCGCGTCAAGGACTTCAGCTGCGAGGTCGTCGGCCTGCTCTCGCCCAAGGGCCAGGGCGCGATGGGCAACGACCAGGACGACCTGATCGTGATGCCGCTGCGCACGGCCCAGCGGCGCCTGACCGGCAGCACCGACATCGGCAGCGTGATGGTCTCGGCGCGCACGGCCAGTGCCACCAGCAAGGTCAAGGCGCAGATGGAACAGCTGATGCGCGAGCGCCGCAAGATCGCCGACAACGCCAACGACGACTTCAACGTGCTCGACACCAAGCAGCTGGCCGACACGCTGTCGGGCACCATCCGCACCATGACCACGCTGCTGGGCGCGGTGGCCGCAGTCAGCCTGCTGGTGGGCGGCATCGGCATCATGAACATCATGCTGGTCAGCGTCACCGAGCGCACGCGCGAGATCGGCATCCGCCTGGCCATCGGCGCGCTGGAGCGCGAGGTGCTGCTGCAGTTCCTGATCGAGGCCATCGTGCTGTCGGCCTTCGGCGGGCTGCTGGGCATCGCGCTGGCGGCGGCGGCCAGCGTGGGCCTGGCCAGCGTGCTGTCGCTGCCGTACACCTTCCAGCCGCAGATCAACGTGATGGCCTTCGTGTTCTCGGCCGCCATCGGCATGATCTTCGGCTTCTTCCCGGCGCGGCGCGCGGCGGCGCTGAACCCGATCGAGGCGCTGCGCCACGAGTAGGCCCCGGGCGTGTGCCCTGACCGTGCACCGGCTTTGCGCCAGCGCGGGTGCGTCGCCACCGGTTTGCGCGATGATGCCGGCATGCACATCCGATTCCTTTCCACCGGCGCCATGCTGGCGGCGCTGTGGCTGGCCGCCGGCTGCAGCGTGCTGAGCCCGGTGCTGCCCAGCGCCGGCCAGGACGAGGCCGCGGCCGTGGCCGCCCTCGGCCAGCCCACCGCCCGCTACCCCATGCCGCAAGGCGCCACGCGGCTGGAGTTCGCCCGCGGGCCGCTGGGCCGCGAGACCTACATGGTCGACCTCGATGCCCAGGGCCGCGTCACCCAGGCCGAGCAGGTGCTCGATCTGTGGCACCTCAAGCGCGTGACCGACGGCATGGACCGCGAGGCGCTGCTGCGCCTGCTGGGCCGGCCCGGCGACCGCCAGCGCGAGTACATGAACCGCGAGACCTGGTACTGGCGCTATGCCAACAACGACTGCCTGGTGTTCGCCGTGACGCTGAACGCCCAGGGCCGCGTGGTGCATGGCGGCGGCGTGATGCCCGATCCGCGCTGCGAGCTGCCGTCTGCGAAGTGACGCCAAGTGACGACCCGGAACCCGACATGAGCACCACCTTCTATGGCATCCCCAAATGCGACACTGTCAAGCGCGCTCGCGCCTGGCTCACCGAGCACGGCCACGCGCACCAGTTCCATGACTTCAAGAAGGCCGGCGTGCCCACCGGCGAGGCCGGGCTGGACGGCTGGATCGCGGCCGCCGGCTGGGAGCGCCTGGTGAACCGCCAGGGCACCACCTGGCGCAAGCTGGACGAGGCCGTGCGCGCCGCGGTGGTGGACGCCGCCAGCGCCCGCGCGCTGATGCTGGCCCAGCCCAGCGTCATCAAGCGCCCGGTGGTGCGCTGGGCCGATGGCGCGCTGACGGTGGGCTTCGACCCGGCGGAGTTCGCGAAGCACGCCTGAGCCGTTCTCGCCACCTGCGCGACAGGGCGGCCGCACGGCCGCTGCCAGAATCTTCGGCAGTTCCGGACACAGACCCCCGAGGAGACAAGGCATGGACCAGCGCGTGCGCGTGACGATCGACGAGGCCGGCGTGGCCGAGGTGGCGCTGACCCGCGCCGACAAGATGAACGCGCTGGACATGGCCATGTTCGACGCCATCGCCGCGGCCATCACGCAGCTCAAGAGCGCGCCGAACGTGCGCGCCGTGGTGCTGCACGGCGAGGGCCGGGCGTTTTGCGCCGGGCTGGACAGCAGCCGCTTCTCCAAGATCGCCGACGGCGCCGATGGCGGTGTGCGCGACCTGCGGCCGCGCACCCACGGCTTGGCCAACTCGGCGCAGTACCTGGGCCTGGGCTGGCGCGAGCTGCCGGTGCCTGTGATCGCGGCGGTGCAGGGCGTGGCTTTCGGTGGCGGCCTGCAGCTGGCACTCGGCGCCGACATCCGCCTGATCACACCCGATGCGCGCCTGAGCGTCATGGAGATCAAGTGGGGCCTGGTGCCCGACATGGCCGGCGTGGCACTGATGCGCGGCCTGGTGCGTGACGACCTGGCGCGCGAGCTCACCTACACCGGCCGCGAGGTGGCGGGCGAGGAGGCCGTGCGCGTGGGCCTGGCCACCCGCGTGTGCGCCGATCCGCTGGCCGAGGCGCGCGCCATGGCCAAGGCCATCGCCCACCGCAGCCCCAGCGCCATCCGCGCCGGCAAACGCCTGATGAACCTGGCCAACGAGACGCTGGATGCCAGTGCCGCCAAGCTGCTGCAGGCCGAGAGCGACGAGCAGGTGGCGCTGATGGGCGCGCCGCACCAGGTGGAGGCCGTGCGCGCCAACCTGGAAAAGCGCGCGCCGGTGTTCAAGGACTGACCCTTCCGGCCCCTGCTGCTCCTGTCGCATGGACCGCACCGACGCGCTGCGCGAGCAGATCGCCGGCCGCCTGGCGGCCTGGGCACACCATGCGCCCGACGCCAGCGGCTGCAAGCTGGCGGCGGTGGGCCTGGTGGTGGCCGACGAGGGCACCGGCGCCGGCCTGCGCGGGCTGACCGGCAAGCCGCGCGGCTGGAGCACCCGCGCCGCGCTGATCCTCACCCGCCGCGCCGCGAAGATGAACCGCCATGCCGGCCAGTGGGCTCTGCCCGGTGGCCGCATGGATGCCGGCGAGACCCCCGAGCAGACCGTGCTGCGCGAGCTGCACGAGGAAGTGGGCCTGGCGCTGCCGCTCGACGCGGTGCTGGGCCGGCTGGACAGCTTCGTCACGCGCTCGGGCTATGCCATCACGCCGGTGGTGCTGTGGGCCGGTACGGCGCGCGAGCTGGCCCCCAATCCCGACGAGGTGGCCAGCATCCACCGCATCCCGCTGCAGGAATTTCTGCGCGAGGACGCGCCCATCCTCGAGCCGCTGGAGGGCAGCGCGCACCCGGTGCTGAAGATGCCGGTGGGCCAGCAGTGGATTGCCGCGCCCACCGCGGCGCTGATCTACCAGTTCCGCGAGGTGTGCCTGCATGGACGCGACACGCGGGTCTGGCATTACGAGCAACCGCGCTTTGCCTGGCGCTGAGCCGGCCGCACCAGGCCACGGCTTTGCGCGATGATGGGGGCAGAGCCTGCCCCGCCTTGCCACCATGCCTGCCACTGCCCAGCCCGCATCCACCAGGTCGCAGCCGACACCGGCCTCCCGGCCGGCCATCGCCAGGGGGCGGCGGATGCTGGCGCTGGGCCTCGGTGTGGCACTGGCCGGGGGCCTGTGGGCCGCGGGCAATGTGCTGCGGCCCCTGGTGGGCGCCGACGAGGCGCCGCTGGCGCCCTGGCATGTGGCCGGCCTGCCCAAGCAGGCCAAGCCCTTCACGCAGTTCCGCGTGGTGACGCTGGACGGCGAGCGCGTGCTGCGGGTCGATGCCGACCAGTCCTACGGCAACCTGGTGCAAGCCGTGGCGCCCGGCAGCCCGGCCCATTCACTGGCCTGGCGCTGGCGGCTGGACGAGCCCAACCCGCGCGCCGACATCACGCGCAAGGAAGGCGACGACACGCCGGTGAAGGTGTGCGCCTTCTTCGACGAGCCGCTCACCGCCGTGCCCTTCGTCGAGCGCCAGCTGCTGCGCGTGGCGCGCGGCATGAGCAACGAACCGCTGCCCGCGGCCAGCGTGTGCTACCTGTGGGACAACCGCCTGCCGCCGGGCAGCACCGGCATCAACGCCTTCACGCGGCGCATCCGCTACGTGGTGCTGCGCGGGCCGGAGGCCGCGCTGCACCGCTGGCAGGTGGAGCGCCGCGATGTCGTGGCCGACTTCATGCGCCTGTTCGGTGACGAGACCGACACCGTGCCGCCGCTGATGGGCATCGGTGTGGGCGGGGATGCCGACAACACCCACGCCCACAGCGTGGCGCATGTGGCGGATGTGACGCTGGAATAGCGGCCGGGCCTCAGTTCCCCCGCTCAGTGCCCCTGTTCAGTGCCCGACGACGATGGGTACCTCGGTGGCCGGCGGCGTGTTGCGGCTGCGGCCACAGCGCACGATGCCGTCGATCATCACCATGCCCACGCCCGGGATGTCGCCCAGCTGCACGCTCTCCAGCAGCGTCTTGCCGGCGGTGTGCTGGGCGCGGTCCATGAACACGAAGTCGGCGTCGCGCCCCACCTCGATCAGGCCGCAGTTCAGCGAGCGGATCTTGGCCGTGTTGCCGGTGGCGAAGCAGAACACCAGCTCGGCCGGGATGCCGCTCAGGCTGGACAGCAGGCTGATCATGCGCAGCATGCCCAGCGGCTGCACTCCTGAGCCGGCGGGCCCGTCGGTGCCCAGGATCACGCGGTGCGGGCACTTCAGCTGCATGGCGGCCTGGGCCGCGGCGATGGCCACGCGCTCGTTGCCGTTGTGCACGATCTCGATCGCGCGGCTGCTCTTTTCGCACAGCGTGCACACGTCGCGCTCGGGCAGGCTGGTGTGGCCGCCGTTGATGTGGCCGATGACGTCGGCATCGGCCTCCAGCACCACGTCCTTGTCGATCAGGCCCGAGCCGGGGATGCTGGGCCCGCCGGTGTGGATGGTGCTCTGGATGCCATGCTGGCGCGCCCAGGCCACCATTTCCTTGGCTTCGTAGCCGGCCTTCACGCTGCCCAGGCCCACCTCGCCCAGCAGCTTGACGCCGGCGGCGGCCAGCTCGGCGAAGTCGCTCTCGACCATGCCCTTCTCGATGACCGGCGCACCGGCCACCACCTTCACGCCACCGGGGCGGAAGTTGTCGAAGGCGCGCTGCGCCGTGATGGCCAGGGCCTTCAGGCCGACGATGTCCTTCGGCCGGCCGGGAAGGTGCACCTCGCCGGCCGAGATCATGGTGGTGACGCCGCCGTTCATCGTGCTGTCGATCCAGCCGATCTGGTTCTGGCGCGGCGTCCAGTCGCCGAACACCGGGTGCACATGGCTGTCGATCAGGCCCGGCGCCACGCAGGTGCCACGGGCGTCGATCAGCGTGGTGGGTTCGGCCGTGTCGCAATCCTTCTCGCGGCCCACGGCGGTGATCACGCCGTCCATCACCACGATGCAGTCGGCATCGAGGATGGGGCGGTCCAGGTCGCCCGAAAGCATCAGCCCGATGTTGCGGATCACCACCTTGCCGGACTTGCCGCCCGCTGCCACTTCGGCCATTGCTGAGTCACTCCATCAAAAATTGATGTAGTGCAGGCTACATGAAATGACGGGAGCCCTCAAGCCCGCACGGCGCGTTGCACGGCGTCGATGACGAAGGCTTCCCAGTGCGCCAGTGCGGCCGGGGCCTCGAGGTTCTCGCCCAGGAACGACGACAGCGTGTGCCGGTTGCTGAGGTAGAAGTAGGCCATCGCGGCGATCATCAGGTAGACATCGCGCGCGGCCAGGCCGGCGCGGAACTGGCCCTTGGCCATGCCGTTGCGCAGCACGCGGTCGGTGATGCCGATGGCCGGCGACGAGTACTCGCGCGCCTTGGGGCTCTTGGCCAGGTGGCGGCCGCGGTGCAGGTTCTCGGTGTTCAGCAGCGTGATGAACTCGGGGTGCTGCTGGTAGTAGCCCCAGATGAAGCGGATCACCTGCTCCAGCGCGCGCCGCGGCTGGTCTTCGTCGAGCACCAGCGACTGCTCGGCCTCGTTGAAGCGGCGGTAGGTGTCTTCCAGCACCGCGATGAACAGCCCCTCCTTCGACCCGAAGTAGTAGTAGATCATCCGGTCGTAGGACTTGGCCGCCTTGCTGATGGCCTCGATGCGGCCACCGTCGTAGCCGCTCTTGGCAAACACCTTGGTGGCCGCGCGCAGGATGGCCTCGCGCGTGGCCTGCGCGGCCAGCTCGCGCACGCCGGGCTTGCGCGTGCCGTCGGCGGCGCGTGCCGACTTGCGGGCCACCTTGGCGGCGGGCTGGCGGCGGGCGGTGGCCATGCGCGGCGGTTGGGGCGGTTGGGTCGGCTTACTGCTCGACGAAGGCGCGCTCGACCACGTAGTCGCCCGGCGTCGAGGTGTTGCCTTCCTTGAAGCCGCGCTGTTCCAGGATCACCTTCAGGTCCTTCAGCAGGCCCGGGCTGCCGCAGATCATCACGCGGTCTTCGGCCGGGTTCAGCGCTGGCACGCCCAGGTCGGTGAACAGTTTGCCGCTCTCGATCAGGTCGGTGCTGCGGCCCTGGTTCTTGAACGGCTCGCGGGTGACGGTGGGGTAGTACTTCAACTGCTTGCTGACCATCTCGCCCAGGAACTCGTGCTGGGGCAGCTCCTGCGTGATGTAGTCGTGGTAAGCCAGTTCCTTCACCTCGCGCACGCCGTGCACCAGGATCACTTCCTCGAAGCGCTCATAGGTGTCGGGGTCGCGGATGATGCTCATGAACGGCGCCAGGCCGGTGCCCGAGCTCAGCAGGTACAGGCGCTTGGCCGGCAGCAGGTAATCGATGACCAGGGTGCCGGTGGGCTTCTTGCCGACGATCAGCGTGTCGCCGGGCTGGATGTGCTGCAGCTTGCTGGTCAGCGGGCCGTCCTGCACCTTGATGCTCAGGAACTCCAGCGTCTCCTCGTAGTTGGCGCTGGCCACGCTGTAGGCGCGCAGCAGCGGCTTGCCGTTGACGCGCAGGCCGATCATCGTGAAGTGGCCGTTCGAGAACCGCAGCGCGGGGTCGCGCGTGGTGGTGAAGGAGAACAGGCGGTCCGTCCAGTGGTGAACGGTCAGGACCTTTTCTTCGTGGAAGGCGCTCATGGTGCTGTGCTGCGTAAGACGGGGGCGAGGGCGACGGGGGTGTATGTGCAATGAACGTGCCGCGTCTGGTGCGCAGGCGCGGCGGGCACGCGGCTTGCACCACCTGCTGCGATGAATGTAGCATCGGCTACATCAAACGTTAAGCAGGCACTACATGAAAGGCCGGCGCGCGATGCAACCCCGCATTTTGCCTCAGACACGCGTTTTCCCTGATTCGGCGCGTTTTGCCTCAACGCAGGGCGCCATGCACCATGTCTGAACACGAGCACACCAAGACCGATGGGCTGGGCGAACTGCCGGCCGTGCCGGTGGCCGCCGACGCGCCGGCCCTGCGTGCCGAGTGGCGCGCCGCGCCGCGCAACGACAAGATGGCCGCGCACAAGATCGAGTGCAACGCCTGCCCGGTGCTGTGCCAGATCAGCGAGGGCAAGCCCGGCGCCTGCGACCGCTACGCCAACCAGGGCGGCACGCTGGTGCGGGTGGATCCGGTGCTGATCGTCGACCGGCGGCTGGCGGCGGGGGCGAGCGCCGACCTGGTGCCGTTCCTGGCTGACGCGCAGGCCCTGCCGGCGGCCGCTGCCGATGATTCATCGTCCGACGGCGACCGCTTCTTCGTCACCGCCGTCGGCG
The DNA here is from genome assembly GCF_038066595.1 of Pseudaquabacterium inlustre. Classification (NCBI taxonomy): domain Bacteria; kingdom Pseudomonadati; phylum Pseudomonadota; class Betaproteobacteria; order Burkholderiales; family Sphaerotilaceae; genus Pseudaquabacterium; species Pseudaquabacterium inlustre. Next base: position 60,965 of record NZ_JBBUTH010000001.1, on the reverse strand, counting down.
CGTCCACCACCTACCCCGACTACAAGCCCGCGCCCTTCATCGTGGGCTCCCAGGTGCGGGGCGTGGACATGGTCACCGTGGTCACCGAGGGCATCTTCAGCTACTGCAGCCTGAAGCTGAAGATCGACACCGACCGCTGGCTGGGCCCCGAACAGGCCAATGTGCGCTGCAAGGGCGAGGTGGTGGGCCATGTGTCCACCGCCGAATACGGCTCGCAGATGCTCAGCCTGGGCGGCGTGCACCACATCACCGGCGGCAGCAAGAAGGAAGGTCGCGTCACGGTGGAGATGATGCAGGCGCTGGGCAACCAGCAGGCGATGGAGTTGAGCATCGACGGCGGTGCCACCATTGTGGTGCAGGCCGGCCAGCCGCCCATCGTCAACGGCGTGCCCGAGAGCCGCATGCGCGTGGGCTGCGGCTCGGCCACCGTGGGCATCTTCGCCGAGCAGTTCAAGGGCGTGGCCGACGAGGTGGTGGTGGTGGACGACCACATCACCGGCGTGCTCACTGAGCACCAGGCCGGCCGCTGCCTGCAGATGCGGCCCTCGGGCCTGAAGATCCGCGGCCGCAAGAGCACGCCGGGCCGCTGGTTCCAGGTGGCCAACCCCGGCACCGGCTGGGGCGGCACCGACCTGACCGATCCGCTGGCCATCGTGGATGGCTGGGATGCCGATCTGGCCTGGCCCGGCCTGCGCGTGCTGATGACCAGCACCACCGGCGAGCATGCCGCCTGGTATGTGCTGGATGCCGACCTGAAGCCGCAGCCGGCCGAGATGCCGGCGGCGGCCCGCGCCATCGTCGAGCGCATCGGCGAGAACTGCGAGCCGGCGCTGTGCACGGTGCTGTTCATCGGCGGCGCCGGCGGCAGCCTGCGTGCCGGCGTCACCGACAACCCGGTGCGGCTCACACGCGCCATCAAGCAGGCCATCGTCAACGTCACCTGCGGCGGCGCGCCGGCCTATGTGTGGCCAGGCGGCGGCATCACGGTGATGGTGGACGTGACGCGCATGCCGGCCAACAGCTTCGGCACCGTGCCCACGCCGGCCATCGTGGCGCCCATCGAGTTCACGATGCGCGCCAGCGACTACCAGGCGCTGGGCGGCCACATGGCCTATGTGCGGCCGCTGGCCCAGGTGCTGGCCACCGGTGGCTGGCATCGCGATGGCGCGCCGCTGGCGCGGCAGGCCATCGCGCCCGCTTCGGCCAATGCCTGGCCCTTGGTCAGCGGGCCGCTGCTCGGATGAACGGGGCCACGCGCGCCCAACTGTCCGACGGCCGCTGGCACCTCCAGCACGGGCCGATCGATCTGGTGATCGCGGCCGATGGCGAGGCCGAGGCCGTGGCGGCGGCGCATGCTGCCGCCTGGGCGCGCTTCGAGTCGTTGCTGGGTGAACTGGTGGCCGAACTGCCGCTGCTGCGCCGGCCCTTGCAGCCCGATGCGCAGCCAGCGCTGCAAGGCGCGGTGGCTCGCCGGATGGTGGCGGCCTGCCTGCCGTTTGCCGGCCACATCTTCATCACGCCGATGGCCGCCGTGGCGGGTGCGGTGGCGCAAGAGATCGTGGCCGCCTATCAGCGCCCTGGCATCGCGCGCGCCTGGGTGAACAACGGCGGCGACATTGCGCTGCATCTGGCCGATGGCGCCTCGGCCACCGTGGGGCTGTATGCCGATCTGTCGCGCTTCGATGCCGGTGCGGCCGCGCGCACCGTGGCGGGGCAGGGCACGGTGGATGGCCGCTTCACGGTGCATGCGGCCAGCCCGGTGCGCGGCGTGGCCACCAGCGGCTGGCGCGGACGAAGTTTCTCGCTGGGCATCGCCGACAGCGTCACGGTGCTGGCGGCCACGGCCGCCCAGGCCGATGCGGCGGCCACGGTGATCGCCAATGCGGTGAACGTGGCGCATCCCGCCATCCAGCGCCGCCCGGCGAACCTGCTGCGCGACGACACCGACCTGGGCGAGATCCTGGTCACCACCGACGTGCCGTCCCTGCCGCCCGACCTGGTGCGGCAGGCGCTGGCCCAGGGCCTGCGCTGCGCCCAGGCACTGCAACGCCAGGGCCTGCTCATCGACGCCGCGCTGGTGTGTCAGGGTTCCCTCGCTCGAACCCCTGAAAGCCAGCCGCTACAGTGCCTGGCCTGAGGCCTTGGTTCAGTAATTGCTAAACGAGATGACATGACCCTGATCGACATCCGCCGCATCGTCACCAGCGTGGAAGACATCTTCCACGAAGGCGGCCCGTGCGCCGAGACACCGCTGCGCCGCGGCAGCATTGCGGCCGTGCTGACCAACCCGTACGCCGGCCGCTACGAGCCCGACATCCTGCCGATGATGGAGGCTCTGAATCCGGTGGGCCTGGACATGGCGAAACGCCTGCTGGCCGCGATGGCGGTGCCGGCATCCGACATCCAGGGCTACGGCAAGGGCGCCATCATCGGCGCGGCCGGCGAGCAGGAGCATGGCGCGCTGTGGCATGTGCCCGGTGGCTACGCCATGCGCGAACTGCTGGGCTGGAAGGGCGATGCCGCGGCCTATGCCAAGGGGCAATCCAGCGGCGGCCAGAGTGGCAACGCGCTGGCCATCGTGCCCAGCACCAAGAAGGTGGGCGGCCCCGGCTGCACGCTGGACGTGCCGCTGACCCACATCAATGCCAGCTATGTGCGCAGCCATTTCGACGCCATCGAGGTGCGCGTGCCCGGCGCGCCGCGGCCCGACGAGATGATCGTGATCCTGGCGATGAGCACCGGCGCGCGGGTTCATGCGCGTGTCGGTGGCCTGGCTGCCGACGCCATCGCCAAATGGGACGGCCAACGCTGACCGCAACCAGGAGCACACCATGAGCGCACAGATCCGCAAGCTCGTCGTCCAGGTGGACGAAACCCGCCGCGAGATGGGCCGCGACATCAGCCCGCCCACGCGCCGCGCGCTGGCCATCGCGGTCATCGCCAACCCCTATGCCGGCCGCTATGCCGACAGCCTGGACGAGCTGATCGCCATCGGCGAAGAGCTCGGTGGCCTGCTGGGCGCCAGGTGCGTGCAGGCGCTGGGCATCGAGCCATCGGCCGCGCAAAGCTACGGCAAGGCCGCCATCGTCGGCGAGGCCGGTGAGCTGGAGCATGCCGCCGCCATCCTGCACCCCAAGCTGGGCGCGCCGCTGCGCGTGGCGGTGGAGAAGGGCGCGGCGCTGGTGCCCTCGGCCAAGAAGATGGGCGGTGTGGGCACGGCCATCGACGTGCCGCTGGGCCACAAGGACGCCGCCTTTGTGCGCAGCCATTTCGACGCCATCGAGGCCCGTGTGAGCGATGCGCCGCGCGCTGACGAGATCGTGGTGGCCGTGGCCGTCACCGACAGCGGCCGGCCGCTGCCGCGCATCGGCGGCTTGCAGGTGCACGAGATCCAGGGCAAGGACGGGCTCCGCTGAGCCCGAAGTCGCCCTCCGTTCGCACTACCCTTCTCACTTTCCCATCCTGTCGAGGACCCCGACCATGTTCCGCAGAAGCTTCATCGCCACCGCCGCCATCGCCACTCTGGGTGCCGCGGCCTTGTCCCCGGTTGCCGCGCAAGGCGTGATCAAGATCGGTGAGGTCAACAGCTACAAGGTGCAGCCCGCCTTCCTGGAGCCCTACAAGAAGGGCATGGAGCTGGCCGTCGAGGAGATCAACGCGGCCGGCGGCGTCAACGGCGCCAAGGTGCAGCTGATCACCCGCGACGACAACGGCAACCCGGGCGACGCGGTGCGTGCCGCCGAAGAGCTGGTGTCGCGCGAGAAGGTGGACGTGCTGACCGGCGGCTTCCTGTCGAACATCGGCCTGGCGCTGGCCGACTTCGCCAAGCAGAAGAAGTTCTTCTACCTGGCCAGCGAGCCGCTGACCGACAAGATCGTCTGGCAGAACGGCAACAAGTACACCTTCCGCCTGCGCCCCAGCACCTACATGCAGAGCGCGATGCTGGTGCCCGAGGCGGCCAAGCTGAAGAAGAAGCGCTGGGCCATCGTCTACCCCAACTACGAGTACGGCCAGAGCGCCGTGGCCACCTTCAAGGCTTTGCTGAAGGCGGCCCAGCCCGATGTGGAGTTCGTCGCCGAGCAGGCGCCGCCGCTGGGCAAGCTGGATGCCGGCAGCGTGGTGCAGGCCCTGGCCGATGCCAAGCCCGATGCGGTGTTCAACGTGCTGTTCGGCGCCGACCTGGCCAAGTTCGTGCGCGAGGGCAACACCCGTGGCCTGTTCCAGGGCCGCGCCGTGGTCAGCATGCTGACCGGCGAGCCCGAGTACCTGGATCCGCTGAAGGACGAGACGCCCGATGGCTGGATCGTCACCGGCTACCCCTGGTACGGCATCCAGACGCCCGAGCACAAGGCCTTCTTCCTGGCCTACCACCGCAAGTACAACGACTACCCGCGCCTGGGGTCGGTGGTGGGCTACAGCGCCATCAAGAGCCTGGCCGCCGGCATCGCCAAGGCCAAGAGCGCCGACACCGAGAAGCTGATCACCGCCTTCCGCGGCCTGGAGCTGATGTCGCCGATGGGCAAGGTGGTGTACCGCGCGCAGGACCACCAGTCGACCATGGGCGCCTACGTGGGCAAGACCAAGAACGACAAGGGCAAGGGCACGATGGTGGACTACGTGTACTTCGACGGTGCCAAGTTCCAGCCGACGGATGCGGAAGTGGCCAAGCTCCGACCCGCGAACTGAGTCCCCCCCGAAGCGCCCAAGGGCGCTCCCCCCAGGGGGCGCCGCCAGTGGCCCGGCAAAGCCGGCTCCACGGCGGCCGCTGGGTTCGGCTGTTGCCTTGACCAAACTTCCACGATCTGATGGGCCTTTCAGGTTTTCTCGTCCAACTGCTCAACGGTCTGGCCGGCGCGTCGTCGCTGTTCCTGGTGGCCGCGGGGCTGTCGCTGATCTTCGGCGTCACGCGCATCGTCAACTTCGCGCACGGCTCGTTCTTCATGCTGGGCGTGTACGGCGCCTACACGCTGGTGGAGCAGGCCGGGCCGGTGATTGGCTTCTGGCCGGCGCTGGTGCTGGCGGCCGTGGGCGTGGGCGTGTTCGGCGCGTTGGTGGAGGTGGTGCTGCTGCGCCGCATCTACCGCGCGCCCGAGCTGTTCCAGCTGCTGGCCACCTTTGCGCTGGTGCTGGTGATCAAGGACGTGGCGCTGCGCCTGTGGGGCGCCGAGGATCTGTTGGGGCCGCGCGCGCCGGGGCTCACCGGCTCGCTGGACATCCTGGGCCGGCGCTTCCCGAGCTATGACCTGCTGCTGATCGCGGTCGGCCCGGTGGTGCTGGGCGCACTAACCCTGCTGCTCACCCGCACGCGCTGGGGCACGTTGGTTCGCGCCGCCACGCAAGACCGCGAGATGGTGGGCGCGCTCGGCGTCAACCAGGCCTGGTTGTTCACCAGCGTGTTCGCACTCGGCGCGCTGCTGGCCGGGCTGGGCGGCGCGCTGCAGCTGCCGCGCGAGCCGGCCTCGCTGAACCTGGATCTGCTGACCATCGGCGATGCCTTCGTGGTGGTGGTGGTGGGCGGCATGGGCTCGATCCCCGGCGCCTACGTGGCCGCGCTGCTGATCGCCGAGATCAAGGCGCTGTGCGTGGGCCTGGGCACGGTGGACTTGTTCGGCATCGCCTTCTCGTTCAGCAAGCTCACGCTGGTGGCCGAGTTCCTGGTGATGGCCGTGGTGCTGGTGTGGCGCCCCTGGGGTCTGATGGGCAAGGCGCAGGCCGCCAGCCGCAACGTGGGCGAGGCCGAGGCGCCGCTGCGCGCGGCCGGCCGGCCGCTGCTGATCGCGGCGGCCGTGGGGCTCACCGGCCTGGTGCTGCTGCCGGTGATTCTGGGCGGCGACAGCTACGGCGTGGTGCTGGCCATCGACCTGCTGACCGCCGCGCTGTTCGCGGCCAGCCTGCACTTCATCATGGGCCCGGCCGGCATGCACTCGTTCGGGCACGCCGCCTACTTCGGCCTGGGCGCTTACGCGGCGGCGCTGCTGATGCTCAAGGCCGGGCTGCCGATGGAGGTGGCGCTGCTGGTCTCGCCGGCGGTGGCCGCCCTGGGTGCGGCGGTGTTCGGCTGGTTCTGCGTGCGCCTGTCGGGCGTGTACCTGGCGATGCTGACGCTGGCCTTCGCGCAGATCTGCTGGTCCATCACCTTCCAGTGGGACGACGTGACCGGCGGCAGCAATGGCCTGACCGGCGTGTGGCCCGCCGAGTGGCTGAGTGACAAGCGCATGTACTACTGGCTGACGCTGGCGCTCGTGACCCTGGGCGTGCTGGCGCTGCGCCGCGTGCTGTTCTCGCCCTTCGGCTATGCCATGCGGGCCGGGCGTGATTCACCGCTGCGCGCCGATGCCATCGGCATCGACGTCAAGGCCAACCAGTGGGCGGCCTTTGTCGTGGCGGCGCTTTTCGCCGGCCTGTCGGGCGCACTCTTCGCGTTCAGCAAGGGCAGCATCTCGCCCGATGCGATGAGCGTGGGCAAGAGCGTCGACGGCCTGGTGATGGTGCTGCTGGGCGGCGTGCAGACGCTGGCCGGCCCGGTGGTGGGCGCCGTCACCTTCACCTGGCTGCAGGACGGCGTGGCGCGCGCCACCGAGTACTGGCGCGCCATGCTGGGCGGCACCATCCTGCTGCTGGTGCTGGCCTTCCCGCAGGGCATCGCGGGCTTTGTGGCACAACTGGCGGATCGCAGGAGGGCCGCAGCATGAGCCTCCTGACAGTGAAAGACCTGGGCAAGACCTTCGGCGGCAACCGCGCCGTCGACGGCATCAGCTTCAACGTGGCGGCCGGCGAACTGCTGGCGCTGATCGGCCCCAACGGCGCCGGCAAGAGCACCACCTTCAACATGGTGAACGGCCAGCTCAAGCCCGACAGCGGATCGATCCGCCTGAACGGCCAGGAACTGATCGGCCGCAAGCCGCGCGAGATCTGGAAGCAGGGCGTGGGCCGCACCTTCCAGATCGCCGAGACCTTCGCCTCGCTCACCGTGGTGGAGAACGTGCAGATGGCCCTGCTGTCGGCCGACGGCAAGCTGTTCTCGATGTGGCGCCGCGCGGCCGACCACCGCCGCGCCGACGCCATGCACCTGCTCGACCAGGTGGGCATGGCGCCGCAGGCAGACCGGCCCTGCAGCGTGCTGGCCTATGGCGATGTGAAGCGCGTGGAACTGGCCATCGCGCTGGCCAATGACCCCAAGCTGCTGCTGATGGACGAGCCCACCGCCGGCATGGCGCCCAAGGAGCGCAACGAACTGATGGCCCTGACCAAGCGCCTGGTGGTGGAGCGCGGCCTAGCCGTGCTGTTCACCGAGCACAGCATGGACGTGGTGTTCGCCCATGCCGACCGCGTGATCGTGCTGGCCCGCGGCCGCCTGATCGCCGAAGGCACGCCGGCCGAGATCCGCCAGCATCCCAAGGTGCAGGAGGTGTATTTCGGCTCTGGCAGCACGTTTGAAAAGAAGAGCGAGGTGGCCGCGTGAGTGCCGAGACCTTGCTTGAGGTCAGGAAGCTCGCCGCCTGGTACGGCGCGGCGCAGATCCTGTTCGATGTCGACCTGGACGTGAGGCGCGGCGAGGTGGTGGCGCTGATGGGCCGCAACGGCGCTGGCAAGAGCACCACGCTGAAGGCGGCCATGGGCCTGCTGGCCAAGCGTGCGGGCCAGGTGCGCTTCATGGGCCGCGATGTGTCGCGGCTGGAGCCGCATGCCATCGCCCGCTTAGGGCTTGGTTGGGTGCCCGAAGACCGCCGCGTGTTCAGCGACCTGAGCGTGATGGACAACCTGGCCGTGGGCCGGCAGCCGCCGCGTCACTGGCCCGATGGCTCGGCCGCGCCGGCCTGGACGCCCGAGGCGCTGTTCAAGCTGTTCCCGAACCTGGGCGAGATGCCCGACCGCCCCGGCGGCCGCATGAGCGGTGGCGAACAGCAGATGCTGACCGTGGCGCGCACGCTGATGGGCAACCCCTTCGTCGTGCTGCTCGACGAACCCAGCGAGGGCGTGGCCCCGGTCATCGTGGAGCAGATGGCGCAGATGATCCTGGCGCTCAAGCGCCAGGGTGTCAGCATCCTGCTGTCGGAACAGAACATGCATTTCGCCGAACTGGTGTCCGACCGGGCCTATGTGCTCGAGAAGGGCCAGATCCGCTGGCAGGGCACGATGGCCGAACTGGCGGCCGACGAGGCCGTGCGGCGGGCTTATCTGTCGATGTGAGCGTGTTGTCGTCATTCATCACCCAAGGAGTTGTCATGTCCACCCCAACCCAACGCCGCGCCTTCCTGCAATCCCTGTCGGCCGCCGGCCTGGCGGCCGCGCTGCCGCGCGCCTTTGCCGCCGATGCGCTCAAGCCCGGCGCCGATGCCGCACTGATCGTGGTGGACGTGCAGAACTGCTTCGTCACCGGCGGCACGCTGCCGGTGGCCAAGGGCGAGGAGGTGGTGCCGGTGATCAACAAGATCAGCGCCGCCTTCGCCAACATCGTGGTCACGCAGGACTGGCACACGCCGGGCCATGCCTCGTTCGCCAGCAGCTACGGCGGCAAGAAGCCGTTCGAGACCACCACGCTGAAGTACGGCCAGCAGGTGCTGTGGCCCGACCACTGCGTGCAGGGCACCGACGACGCCGCGCTGCACAAGGACCTGAAGCTGCCCACCGCGCAGCTGATCATCCGCAAGGGCTACAACAAGGGTGTCGACAGCTACTCGGCCTTCGAGGAAGCCGACCGCAAGACGGTCACGGGTCTCGCCGGCTACCTGAAGGCGCGCGGCATCAAGAAGCTCTACATCACCGGCCTGGCCACCGACTTCTGCGTGGCCTGGACGGCGATGGATGCGCGCAAGGCTGGCTTCGAGGTCTATGTGGTGGAAGACGCCTGCCGCGGCATCGACCTGAACGGCTCGCTGGCGGCGGCCTGGAAGCAGATGACGGCCAAGGGCGTGAAGCGCATCCAGAGCAGCGACATCGCCCTGGCGTGAGTCGCCCGGCCGTGACGCCGCGCCGGCGCGATGTGCTGCGGCTGCTGAGCCTGGGCGGCGCGGGCAGCGCCGCGCTGGCCGTGCCGTCTGCGGGGCATGCCGCTGGCGAGCCCATCGTGCTGGCCCAGGTGGCGTCAACCACCAATGCCTCGGCTGCCAACAACTCGCGCGGCATGCTGCTGGGCATGAATGCGCTGTTCGCGCAGGTCAATGCGCGTGGCGGCGTCAACGGTCGGCCGGTCAGCGTCGTCAACCATGACGACGATCTGAACCCGGGCCGCATGGTCGAGATCGTCAGCAAGCAGCTGCTGCCCGATCCGCGCGTGCTGGGCTTCATCGGCTTCGTCAACACCGGGGGCCTGACCGCACTGGCCAAGGACGAGGTGTTCGGCCGCCAGGGCATCGCGATGGTCGCGCCGCTGCAGGGCGACAAGGCGGTGATCGACGCCGAGAACGTGTTCCCGTTCCGCGCCGGCTATGCCGACGAGGTGCGCGCGCTGATCCAGCACGCCCGCACCATGAACCAGCAGCGCGTGGCCGTGGTGGCCTACAGCATCGCCTTCGGCCCGGCCATGGCCCGCTTGGCCGAGGCCGCCGCGCAGGAGGCCGGCATGCAGGTCAGCGTGGTCATGGTCGATGGTGCGCCCGACAAGATCGAGGCCAACATGGCCAGCGCCGCCGCCCAGGCCTTGGCCAGCAAGCCCGATGCGGTGCTGATGGTCTGCGCCGGCCGCTATGCCAGCGAACTGGCGAAGGCCCTGCGCGAGACCGCCGGCAGCGGCCTGTCGCTGCTGACGATGTCGGTGGTGATCGCCGAGCCGCTGGTCAAGGCCATCGGGGCCGAGAAGGCGCGCGGCATCGTCATCGCGCAGGCCGTGCCCTTTCCGTTCAGCGGGGCACTGCCGCTGGTGCTCGAGTACCAGCGGGCCATGAAGGCCGCCCATCCCGCCGAGCCGCTGTCCTTCGCGTCCATCGAAGGCTTTGCCGCGGCCAAGATCGCACTGGCGGGCCTGCAGCGCGCCGGTGCCAACCCGAGCCGCGAGCGTCTGGCACAGGCGCTGCTGGGCCTGGGCGAGTTGAACCTGGGCGGTGTCTTCGTCAACTACAGCCGCAGCGCCCGGCTGGGCTGGCGCCATGTGGAACTGAGCATCGTGGATGCCGCGGGGCAACTGCGCCGATGAGCCAAGGGCCCTTGCGCGTGAACGGGCGCGACTGCGCGGTGCAGGCCGCCGCCGGCACGTCCTTGCTCACCGTGCTGCGCAACGACCTGGGCCTGAACGGCCCCAAGTACGGCTGTGGCCTGGGCCAGTGCGGTGCCTGCACCGTGCTGGTGGATGGCGTGGCCGCGCGCAGCTGCGCCCTGCCGGTGGAAGGCGTGGCCGGACGCGAGGTCACCACGCTGGAGGGCCTGGGCACGCGTGACGCGCTGCACCCGGTGCAGCAGGCCTTCGTGGCGACGCAGGCCGCGCAATGCGGCTATTGCCTGAACGGCATGGTGATGACCACAGTGGCGCTGCTGCGCCGCACGCCACAGCCCACCGAGGCGCAGGCGCGGGCCGCGCTGTCGCACAACCTGTGCCGCTGCGGCACGCACCTCGAAATCCTGGCGGCGGTACAGGCCGCCGCGCAGGCGATGGCGGAGCGCGCATGAGCGGCACGCCCCGCGCTGAACACTGGCGCAGCCGCGCCGACTTCCGCGCCGCGCCCGGCGTGCTGCTGGTGCTGCGTGACCCGCCCGCGCCGCCACCGCCGGCCAAGGGCCAGCCGCCGATGGTGCCGGGCAACCCGGCCGAGGGCCCAGAGATCCTGCTGGCGCTGTGCGACGACGCCTGGCTGATCGGCCTGGCCGGCCATGTGGACCTGGGCACCGGCCTGGCCACTTCGCTGGCGCAGATCGCCGCCGAAGAGCTGGATCAGCCCTTCGAGCGCACCCGCATGCTGCTGGGCGACACCGGCCGCGCGCCCAACCAGGGCCCGACGATCGCCAGCAGCTCGATCCAGATCCACGCCCAGCCGCTGCGCCTGGCGGCGGCCCAGGCCCGGCTGTGGCTGCTGGCCGAGGCGGCGCGGCGCTGGGCCTGCGATGCCACCGCGCTGCGCACCGCAGCCGGCGCCGTGCATGCGCCCGACGGCCGCGTGCTGGACTACGCCGCGCTGGTGGCCGGGGCGCACACCGAGCTGATGCTGGACACCGCCACGCCCACCAAGCCGGTGGCCGACTACACGCTGGTCGGCCAGAGTGCCCCGCGCGTGGACCTGCCGGCCAAGGTGAGCGGCGAGGCCGTGTACGTGCACGACGTGCGCCGCCCCGGCATGCTGCACGGCCGCGTGGTGCGACCGCCCTATGCCGGCGTGGATGCCGGTGACTTCGTCGGCCGCTCGCTGCTCCATGTGGACGAAGGCTCGATCGCCCATATCCCCGGCATCGTCAAGCTGGTGGTGATCGGCGACTTTGTCGGCATCGTCGCCCAGCGCGAGGAGCAGGCCGACGCCGCGATGCGGGCGCTGCGCATCACCTGGGCGCCGTTCACGCCGCAGCCGGATCTGAGCGACCTGGCCCAGGCCATCAGCGCCAACCCGGCCACGGCGCGCGTGGTGTCGCAGCAGGGCGATATCGATGCCGCGCTCAATGGCGCGGCGCAGCGGCTGGACCGCAGCTATGTGTGGCCGTACCAGCTGCATGCCTCCATCGGCCCGTCATGCGCCGTGGCCGAGTGGCACACCGAGGCGCAAGGGCAGCCCAGCGCCACGGTGTGGGCCGGCACGCAGAACCCGCATGTGCTGCGCGCCGATCTGGCCAAGCTTACGGGCCTGGCCGACACCGCGATCGACGTGGTGCGTCTGGAAGCCTCGGGCTGCTACGGCCGCAACGGTGCCGATGACGTGGCCGCCGATGCGCTGCTGCTGGCCCGCGCGGTGGGCACGCCGGTGCGCGTGCAGCTCACGCGCGAGCAGGAGCATGCCTGGGAGCCCAAGGGCGCGGCACAGCTGATGACCGTGCGCGGCGGCCTGGATGCCCACGGCGCGCCGCTGGCCTATGACTTTGCCACCAGCTACCCCAGCAACGGCGCGCCCACGCTGGCGCTGCTGCTGACCGGCGCGGTGCCGGCCGTCAAGCAGGCCTTCGAGATGGGCGACCGCACCTCTGTGCCGCCCTATGGCTACCCGGCGCAGCGCATCACGGTCAACGACATGGCGCCCATCCTGCGCGCCAGCTGGCTGCGTGGCGTCTCGGCCTTGCCCAACAGCTTTGCGCACGAGAGCTACATCGACGAGCTGGCCCATGCCGCCGGCGCCGACCCGGTGGCCTACCGCCTGCAGCACCTGGGGGATGACCGCGCCGCCGAACTGCTGCGCGCCACCGCCGCCAAAGCCGGCTGGGTGCCGCACACCCAGCCTTGCGCCAAGCCGCCCGAGGGCGCGCAGGGCGAATGGCTGCAAGGCCAGGGCGTGGCCTATGCCCGCTATGTGCACAGCAAGTTCCCCGGCTACGGCGCGGCCTGGGCCGCCTGGGTGGCCGATGTGGCGGTGCACCGCGACACCGGCGAGGTGCATGTCAAGCGCGTGGTGGTGGGGCAGGACCAGGGCCTGATGGTCAACCCGAAAGGTATCGAGCAGCAGGTGCACGGCAACGTGCTGCAGACCACCAGCCGCGCGCTGAAAGAGCGGCTGGCCATCGAGCCCGCCACCCAGCTGCCGGAGAGCCGGGAGTGGGGCAGCTACCCCATCCTCAGCTTCCGCGAGGTGCCGGTGGTGGAGGTGCTGCTGATGCCGCGCCCTGGCGAGGCACCGCTGGGCGTGGGCGAATCGGCCTCGGTGCCCGGCACGGCGGCGATCGCCAACGCCATCTTCGACGCCACCGGCGTGCGCCTGCGCCAGCCGCCGTTCACGCCCGAGGTGGTGCGGGCGGCGATGCATCCGCTGCCCGCGCCACAGGCAAGTGCTTCGGCGGCTGCGCCAGTGGCCGATGCCGCGCCTGCCCATCCGGTGGCCGATCCCCAACGCCGCGCCCGCCCGTGGTGGGCCGTGGCCGGTGCGCTGGCGGCCGGTGGCCTGGGTCTCGTGGCCAGCCTGGCGGGCTGGAAGCCCGCCATCGCGCCGGTGCAGGCCAGCGCGGCCGGGCTGTACGCGCCCGAGGTCATCGAGCGCGGCCGGCAACTCGCGGCCATTGGCAACTGCGTGGCCTGCCACACCGCCGAAGGGGGCGTGCCCAATGCCGGCGGCCGGGCCATGCACACGCCCTTCGGCACGGTCTACACCACCAACCTCACGCCCGATGCGGCCACCGGCATCGGCGCCTGGAGCTTCAGCGCCTTCCAGCGCGCGATGCGCGAGGGCCTCTCGCGCGATGGCCGCCACCTGTACCCGGCGTTCCCGTACACGGCCTTCAGCCAGACCACCGACGACGACCTGCAGGCGCTGTACGCCTACCTGATGTCGCAGCCGGCCGTGGCCCAGGCGGTGCCCGAGACCCGGCTGGCCTTCCCATACAACATCCGCCCGCTGATGGCCGGCTGGAATGCGCTGCACCTCGACGCCGGCCCGGTGGCGGCCGACCCGAACCGCAGCGCGCAGTGGAACCGCGGCGCCTACCTGGTCAACGGCCTGGGCCATTGCGGCGCCTGCCACACGCCGCGCGATGCGCAGGGCGCTGAGCTGAGCCGCAGCGCCTACCTGGCCGGCGCGCAGGTGGATGGCTGGGAGGCGCCGCCGCTGGGTGCGCTGTCCAAGGGCCCGATCCCGTGGACCGAGGATGCGCTGACCCAGTACCTGCGCCGTGGCCACCACGCCCACCACGGCATCGCCGGCGGCCCGATGGCCGAGGTGGTGCAGGCCCTGGCCCAGGTGAACGAGGCCGACGTGCGGGCGATGGCGCATTACCTGGTGTCGCTGCAGCCCGACCGGCCGGCGGTGGAGGCCCAGGCCGTGGTGCAGGCCGCCGCTGCGCGCCAGCCGCAGCTGCTGGGCCCGGCGCAGCGCCTGTTCGACAGCGCCTGCGGTGCCTGCCACCACGACGGCGACGGTCCGCAGCTGCTGGGCCTGAACCAGCCGCTGGCGCTCAACGCCACGCTGCACAGCGCCCGGCCCGACAACCTGGTGCGCACCGTGATCGAGGGCCTGCAGCGGCCGGCCTTCGTCGAGATCGGCCACATGCCGGCCTTTGGCGACGCGCTGAACGACCGCCAGATCGCCGAGCTGGCCGGCTGGATGCGCCAGCGCTTCGCGCCGCAGCAGCCGGCCTGGGCCGACCTGCCGGCCACGGTGGCCCGGGTGCGCGCCGAGGTGCAGGCCGAGGTGGCCCGCCGCGCCGCTGCCTCGCGGGGCGCGGTGCGATGAGCGCGGGCCCCGGCGCGGGGCAGGGCAGTCGTTCACCCGCCCTGGGCCTGCTGCTGGGCATCGCCGCGATGGCCATGTTCGGCCTCACCGTGCCGATGACCCAGCTGGCCACCGGCACCGCCGCGGCGCCGCAGCTGTCGCCGCTGTTCGTCACCAGCGCCCGCGCGGTGGTGGCCGCGGGTTGCTCGGCCACGCTGCTGCTGGCCACGCGTGCCGGCTGGCCCACGCGCAGCCAATGGGCGATGCTGGCGCTGGCCGCGCTGGGCAATGCCATCGGCTACCCGCTGCTGCTGGCGCTGGCGCTGCGCACCGAGACCAGCCAGCACGCGGCCGTGATCATCGGCCTGGCGCCGTTGATGACCTCCGCGGTGGCGGCGCTGGCCTGGCGCCAGCGCGTGGCGGCCGGCTTCTGGGCCTGCGCCGTGGCCGGCTGCGCGCTGGTGGTGGCCTTCAGCCTGTGGCGCGCGCACCAGGCGGGGCAGGGCTTCACGCCGTCCACGGCCGATGCCGGCCTGGCGCTGGGCGTGCTGGCCGCGTCCGTGGGCTATGTGGCTGGTGCGCGCATCACGCCGGCGCTGGGTGCCGAGCGCGTGATCTGCTGGGTGACGCTGGCCGCGCTGCCGGTCACCTTGCCGCTGGCGCTGTGGAGCGGGGCGCAGCAGCCGGCCTTCGGCAGCGTTGTGCCATCGGCCTGGGCGGGCTTCGCTTATGTCAGCCTGTTCTCGATGTGGATCGGCTTTTTCGCCTGGTACCGCGCGCTGGCCTGGGGCGATGCGGTGCGGGTCAGCCAGGTGCAGCTGCTGCAGCCCTTCTTCGCGATGCTGTTCGCCTGGCCCATCCATGGCCAGCCGGTGGCGACCGAGAGCCTGGGCTTCGGCCTGGCGGTGGTGGCCACCGTGTGGCTGGGGCGGCGGCTGTCGCAGCCGCGCTGAATCAACGCACGATCTGCGCGAACGGCACCACCCAGCCCACCTGCAGCACCGGGCTCACCGGTCCGTTCTTGCCGCGCGCAGCGCCCACGCCAGCGCGCCAGTGCGGGCCATCACCCTCCGGCAGTTTGCTGACCCAGGCCATGCCCTGGCCGATGGCGCCCGACAGGCTTTGCACGCCGCCGCCGCCCGCACCGCCGGCCAGCAGCTCGCCGCCGAACTGCCAGCCGCCCCGGCGCGGCGTGGTGGCCATGCCGGCGCCCAGCAGGCCGATGGAATAGGCGCCCACGCCGCCACCGAAGGCGCTGTGCGCCTGGCCGGTGACATAGAGGTTCGGATTCAGCCAGTGGTTCAGTTGCAGGCCGATGGTCTGCATCGCGCGGCGCGTGCCATCACGGCGGTCCACGCGGTCGATCTGCTGCAGCGAGCCGGCCCACTCGATGCGGCGCACCGTGCCTTCGCGCGGGCCACGGCTGTCCAGGCCGGGCTCCAGGTCGGCCGACAGCGTGAACTCCACGCGCTGGCCGCGCAGCGCCTTGCTGCGGCCGGCCACCGGCCCGGCGGCCAGGCCCACGCGCCAGCCCGGGCTGGGCTGCCAGGCCAGCGTGCCCTCGGCATGGCCGATGACGCCACCACCGGTGGGCACGGCGCCACCGCCACCCAGGCCCACGGCGCCGCGCACGCCCACGCGCAGGCTGTCGGCCAGCGTCCACTCACGGCCGGCATGGGCCAGCAGCTCCATGTAGCCGGCGCTCGGCCCGTCGGCCGCGGCGGCGGCTTCCACGCCCACCGGCAGGCCGGCGTCGAGCAGGCGGTCCAGCCGCACACCCACCAGGCGCACATTGGGGTTGGGGGCGCCGGCGTTCAGCCGGTAGGTGCCGCCCAGCAGCGACATGCGGTCCACGCCCAGGCCACTGCGGCCGGACGCCGCCATGCGCTCGCCCAGGCGCGACAGCGGCTGCGCCGCGAACCAGCTGTGCCACTCCAGCTGCAGGCTGAACTGGCTGCTGCGGATGTCGGTGCCGGCAAAGCGCACATGCGACAGGCCGGCCGAGAGCTTCCAGTCGCCCATGCCGGCGGCCAGGGCCACGCCGGGGCGGATCATCAGGCCGTCGCCCACCGGTGCCGCGCCGCCGCCGCCGCCGCCCACCGCCAGGTTGGGCAGCAGCCACAGCCGGCCGGGCCACAGTGCGATGGGCCGCTGCACCGACACGCCACCGACGAAGAAGCCGCCGCGCTGGCCGCTGGCCGCGCCGTACACCGACGGGCCCACCCACCAGTCGGGCGCGGCTTCGAACAGCACCTGCGCATGGGCCGCCCCCATCGACTCCTGGCCGGGCAGCTTCCAGCGCTCGTAGCCCAGGCCGATGGACAGCGGCACGCTGGCGCCAGCGGCCTGGACCGCGGTCACCAGGGGCAGCAGGCTGACGCCGACGAGGCAGGTACGCAGCAGGGCAGGGCAGTTCATCGCAAGGCAGACAGCAGGGCCAGCGCCGCCGGCAGGCCCGGCATCGCCAGCAAGGTGGACACGGTGACCAGCCCCGCCACGTAGCCGCCGTGGCCACCCATGCGCGTGGCCAGCACGTAGGCACTGCTGGCCGTGGGCATGGCGGCGAACGATACCAGCACCGCCGCCTGTGCCGCGGGCAGGCGCAGCACCAGCACCAGCACGATGGCCAGCGCCGGCAGCAGCGCATGGCGGATGGCCATGAAGCCGCCGGCCAGCCAGGGCGCCTCGCGCAGCGCGCCGAAGCGCAGGCCGGCGCCCACCGCCATCAGCCCCAGCGGCAGCGCCGCCGCGCCCACGCGCGACAGCGTGGTGCCGGCCAGCGCCGGCAGTTGCAGCCCGGCCAGGTTGGCCACCAGGCCCGACACCGTGGCCACGATCAGCGGATTGCGCACCAGCTCGCGCAGGTAGCCGTGGCCGCCGGCGCGTGCCAGCGGCCACACCGCGGCGATGTTGCACACCGGCACGCACACCGAGATCAGCACCGCCTGCAGCGCCACGCCCTCGGCGCCGGCCAGGCGCTCGGCCAGCGCCAGCGCCACGTAGCTGTTGAAGCGGAAGGCCGTCTGCGCGCCCGAGGCGTGCAGCATGCGGTCGACCCCCGGCGCCTTGGCCAGCGCATAGGCCAGCAGCACGCCGCAGCCCACCACGGCCACGCCGGTGCCGGCGAACTGCAGCATGGCCGTGGCCTGGATCGGGTTCTTGACGATGGCGTGGAACAGCAGCGCCGGGAACAGCAGGTAGTACACCAGCTTCTCGGCGCCGTCCCACACGGCGCGGTCGAGTGGCGTGTGGCGGCACAGCAGGTAGCCGAGCGCGATCAACGCGAAATCGGGCAGCAGGATCAGCGGATCGGGCATGGCCGGGGAGTGTGCCAGCGCACTGCCCGGCATCGCTGCGTGCCGGCCGGGCATCGATGCAGGCGGGCGGGCCTGGGTACCATGGCCGGCATGGAACACAGCTTTCTCTCGGCCTTCGTGCTGCTGCTGCTGGTGCTGGATCCGTTCGGCAGCCTGCCCATCTACATCACCGTGCTGGGCGGCGTGGCGCCCGAGCGGCGCCGCCGCGTGGCCGTGCGCGAGGTGGTCATCGCCTTCGTGGTGCTGCTGCTGTTCATGGTGGCCGGGCAGGGCTTTCTGCAGCTGATGCGCCTGTCCGAGCGCTCGCTGGAGGTGGCCGGCGGCGTGATCCTGCTGATCATCGCGATGCGCATGATCTTCTCGGGCGGCGAGGCGGTGTACGCCGCCGACGGCCAGCGCGAGCCCTTCATCTTTCCGCTGGCCGTGCCGCTGCTGGCCGGGCCGTCGGCCATGGCCACGGTGCTGCTGCTGGCCTCGCGCCAGCCCGAGCGCCTGGGCTCGTGGGTGGGGGCGCTGACGCTGGCGATGGTCGTCTCGGGTGCCGTGCTGCTGTCGGCCGAGCGCATCCGCCGGCTGCTGGGCGCGTCGATGGTCTCGGCGCTGGAGAAGCTGATGGGCCTGGTGCTCACCGCGGTGGCGGTCGAGATGGTGCTGGCGGGCCTGAAGCGCTACTTCTTCGACCCGGTTTGACCGGCATCGAAGGCGTTGCGCGCATCGCACAACCCCCTGTCGTTTGCATCTCGATGTCGGGCTGGGGCGCGCCTAGAATCGCGCCCCATTCCAGCCCGGCACGGCCTGTGCATGGGGGCCTGGATCGACCTGGAAGCCACCGCTGGAAGGATGCCCGCGCCATGAAGAAGCCGATGAACACGTTCACCCGACGCGCCCTGGCCATTGCCGCCATGGCCACCGCCGCCGCGGCCACGCTGGCCCTGCCGGCCCAGGCCCGCACCATCGACGAGATCAGGAAGGACGGCAAGATCGTCGTCGCCACCGAGGGCCAGTTCGCGCCGTTCAACTTCTTCCAGGGCGCCAAGCTCACCGGCTTCGAGGTCGAGGTGGCCGAGGCCGTGGTGGCCAAGATGGGGCTGAAGATCGAGTGGAAGGCGCTGAGTTTCGACGCGCTGCTCACCGGCCTGCGGCAAGACCGCTGGGACATGGTGATCGCATCGCACGGCATCACCGACGAGCGCGCCAAGGCCGTCACCTTCACCGAGCCGCACTACTGCTCGGGCGGCGTGATCGTGGCCAAGGACGCCGCCATCAAGACCGCCAAGGACCTGGCCGGCAAGGTGGTCTCGGTGCAGACCGGCACCACCTACCTCGAGAACGTCAAGAAGGTCTCGGCGGTCAAGGAGGTGAAGAACTTCCCGCAGGACACCGACGCCCGTGCCGCGCTGGTGAGCGGCCGTGTCGACGCCTGGGTGACCGACCGCTTCGTGGCCGCCAACTCGCTCAAGGCCAACCCCGATGCCGGCATGAAGCTGGGTGACTTCCTGTTCATCGAGCGCATCGCCTCGGCCGTGGCCAAGGGCAACACCGGCCTGGCCACCGAGGTCAACAAGGCCCTGGCCGCGATCCAGGCCGACGGCAGCTACGCCACCATCTCGAAGAAGTGGTTCGGCGAAGACATCCGCTGCAAGTGATGGCCTGGGCTGCCGGAGGGGCGCGATGAACGGCCTGCTGTCGCTGTGGCCGGCGGCGTGGTCGCGCCAGCAGAAAAGCAGCGCCACGATGCTGGCCGCCTCGGCGCTGCTGCTGCTGATCCTGTGGCTGCTGGCGATCCCGCTGTCGTGGGCGCCCGAGCCCATCGGCAACAACGCGCAGCTGTTCGCCGAGGGCACGCGGGTCACGGTCGAGCTCACCGTGGTGGCCGGCCTGGCCGGCGTGGTGCTGGGCCTGGTGGCGGCACTGGGCAAGACCTCGCGCGTGGCGCCGCTGCGCTGGCTGGCCAGCTTCTACATCTGGGTGATGCGCGGCACGCCGCTGCTGGTGCAGGTGCTGGCGGTGTACTTCGCGCTGCCCGAGGTGCACCCGGTGCTGCGCATGACCGAGTTCACCGCCGCCTGCGTGGCGCTGGCGCTCAACGTCGGCGCCTACAACGCCGAGGCCATCCGCGCCGGCCTGCTGGCCGTGCCCAAGGGGCAGATCGAGGCGGCCCGGTCGCTGGGCCTGTCGCGCTGGCACACCTTCATCGACGTCACCTTCCCACAGGCCTTCAAGATCTCGCTGCCGCCGCTGGTCAACAACATCGTCGCGCTGCTGAAGGATTCGTCGCTGGCCTTCACGATCGGCGTGGTCGAGCTCACCAACGCCGGCTCGCAGGTCAAGAGCACCTCGTTCCAGGCCGTTCCGGTGTTCATCGCCACGGCCATCATCTACCTGCTGCTAACCACCGTGATGACGCTGATCTCCGACGCCGTGGAGCGCCGCTTCGACATCGAGGGCAAGCTGGGATGACGACCGCCGGCACCGATCTCATCACCGTCGAGGGCGTCAACAAGCATTTCGGCGCCCACCATGTGCTCAAGGACGTGAGCACCACGTTCCGCGCCGGCGAGGTGACGGTGATCCTGGGTGCCTCGGGCTCGGGCAAGAGCACGCTGCTGCGCATGCTCAACCGCCTGGAAACGCACGATTCGGGCCGCATCCTGGTCGATGGCATCGAGGTCAACGACGACACGCGCCAGCTCGAGAAGCTGCGGGCCGAGGTGGGCATGGTGTTCCAGCAGTTCAACCTGTTCCCGCACCTCACGGTGCTGGAGAACGTGGCGCTGGCGCCGCGCCGCGTGCGCGGCCTCAGCCGCGCCGAGGCCGAGGCCCGGGCCACCGAACTGATCACCCGCGTGGGCCTGGCCGATCACATCCACAAGCATCCGTTCCAGCTCTCGGGCGGCCAGCAGCAGCGCGTGGCCATCGCCCGCAGCCTGGCCATGCAGCCCAAGGTGCTGCTGTTCGACGAGCCCACGTCGGCGCTCGACCCCGAGATGGTCAAGGAAGTGCTCGACGTGATGAAGCAGCTGGCGCGCAGCGGCATGACCATGCTGGTGGTCACCCACGAGATGGGGTTCGCGCGCGAGGTGGCCGACCGCGTGCTGTTCATCGACCAGGGCCGCATCGCCGCCGATGCGCCGCCCGATGTCTTCTTCGGCCGCCAGGACAACGAGCGCGTCCGAGCTTTCCTGGGCCGCATCCTGCATTGATTCCGACCGGCGCGGCGCGCCACACCGCAACACGACAAGGAGAAACGCCATGAACCTCTTCAAGCCCACGCTGACCGCCGTGGCCGCCGTGCTGGCGCTTGCCGCCGCCGCGCCCGCCCTGGCCCAGGCCAATCCGCTGGACGAACTGCGCGAGGAAGTGCGCAAGCTGCGCGCCGAGCTCGAGGCCCTGAAGAAGGACCGCGCCGCCACGCCCGCCGTGAAGCCCGCCGACGCCAGCGGCTGGGGCGAGCGCATCGAGCAGCTGGAGCTCAAGAGCAAGGACGCCGTGACGCTGGGCGACATCGGTGGCGGCTTCCGCCTGCCGGGCTCGGAGACGTCGATCCGCCTGTACGGCTATGCCGAGGCCCATGCCATCCACGACATCAAGGTCTGGAGCGGCAGCGACAACTTCACCGACCTGACGTTCCAGGGTGCCACCGGCGCCAAGGGCCGCACCAAGTTCACGGCCGAGACCTCGCGCTTTGGCTTCGAGACGTCCACGCCCACCGCGCAGGGCACCTTCAACACCAAGCTGGAGATGGACTTCTACGCCTACAGCAACGGCAATGGCAATCGCAACCGCCTGCGCCTGCGCCATGCCTATGGCGAGTACGCCGGCTTCCTGGTGGGCCAGACCTGGTCGACCTTCATGGACCTGGACAACCTGCCCGAGACGGTGGACTTCAACGGCCCGATCGGCGCACCGTTCTCGCGCCGCACGATGGTCCGCTACACCTACGGCATGCCGCAGGACGGCATGAAGTTCACCGTGGCCATGGAAGACCCGGAAGACCAGTTCGGCGGCGGCAGCGCCAACGAGCGCATGCCGCAGCTGGTGGCGCGATTCGACAAGAGCTTCGACTGGGGCGCCGTCAACCTGCGCGGCCTGGCCCACGAGAAGCGCAGCGACACCCAGACCAAGCGCGGCTACGGCTTCGGCGTGGGCGGCAGCTACAAGCTGACCGACAAGGACCTGCTGATGGGCCAGTACACCCAGGTGGACGGCGACTTCGACCAGCTCTACGGCAGCAATGCCTACGCCATCGACGCCACCGACGGCAAGATCACCTTCGACCGCAACCGCGGCCTGGTGCTGGGCTATGCCAAAACCTTCAGCGACCAGCTGCGCGGCACGCTGGCCTTCGGCATGAACAAGGGCCGGGTCGAAGCGGCAGTGGACAACCGCCGCCTCACGCAGTGGCACCTGAACCTGATCTACTCGCCGATCAAGAACGTCGAGCTGGGCGGCGAACTGGTGCTGGGCGAGCGCAAGACCTTCGCCGGCGACGTGGCCAAGATGCAGCGCGTGGACCTGATGGGCCGCTATTCGTTCTGAGTTGACCGAGGGCATGCCGCCTGCGGCATGCCCGGATGAATCGGCGCCGGTGGCGGGGTAGCATGACGGGCTCACAGAACCGCTGGAGATACCTGCCCATGACGACGTCCCGCCGCACCGTCACCCTGTCTGCTCTGGCCGCCGGTGCCGCCCTGGCACTGCCGCTGGCCGCCTGGGCCCAGGCCTATCCCACCAAGCCGGTGAAGCTGGTGGTGCCCTTCGCTCCCGGCGGCACCACCGACATCGTGGCGCGGGTGCTGGCCGAGAAGATCGGGCCGGCGCTGGGCCAGACCATGGTGGTCGAGAACAAGGCCGGCGGCGGCGGCTCGGTGGGCGCCACCGAGACCGCGCGCGCCACGCCCGACGGCTATGCGCTGGGCATGGCCACGGTCAGCACCACGGCGGCCAACCCCGCGATCAACCCCAAGATCGCCTACAACCCGCTGACCGACTTCACGCCGATCACCAACGTGGCGGCCACGCCGAACGTGATCGCGGTGCATCCCAGCTTCCCGGCCAAGGACTACAAGGGCTTCCTGGCCGAGCTGAAGAAGAACCCCGGCAAGTACAGCTACGCCACCAGCGGCACCGGCGGCATCGGCCACCTGCAGATGGAGCTGTACAAGAGCCTGTCGGGCACCTTCGTCACCCACATCCCGTACCGCGGCGCCGGCCCGGCGCTCAACGACACGGTGGCCGGCCAGGTGCCGATCATCTTCGACAACATGCCCTCGGCGCTGCCCTTCATCAAGGACGGCCGCCTGGTGGCCATCGTCGTCTCGGCCCCCGCCCGCCTGGCGCAGCTGCCCAACGTGCCCACCTTCAAGGAGGTGGGCCTGGAGCCGGTGAACCGCATGGCCTACTACGGCATCTACGGCCCCAAGGGCCTGCCCAAGGAGGTGGTGGACAAGGTCAACGCGGCGGTCAAGACCACCGTCGCCCTGCCCGAGGTGAAGAAGCGCATCGAGGACACCGGCTCGCTGGTCATCGCCAACAGCCCGGCCGACTTCGCGGCCCAGATCAAGGCCGAGTACGAGGTGTACAAGAAGGTCGTCGACGTGCAGAAGCTCAAGCTCGACTGAGCCCCGTGCCCGCATGGCGCGCCCGCATGACGACGACGACGCCCCCGCGCTGCCCGTGGCCAGCGCGGAGGCCATCCGCCGTTTCACCGACGCGCTGTGGATCGAGGACGGCCTGTCCAAGCTGACCCTGGAGGCCTACCGCCGCGACCTCACGCTCTACGCGCGTTGGCTGGCGGCGCAGAACGGCCGCCTGCTCGACGAGAGCCGCGAGTCCGACCTGCTGGGCTACATCGCCCACCGCCACGCCGGCACGCGTGCCGCCACGGCCAACCGCCGGCTGACGGTGTTCAAGCGCTACTTCCGCTGGGCACTGCGCGAGCACCGCACGGCGGCCGATCCCACGCTGCGGCTGGCCGGCGCGCGCCAGCCGATGCGCATGCCCAAGGTGCTGAGCGAGGCGCAGATCGAGGCCCTGCTGGCGGCGCCCGACGTGAGCGAGCCGCTGGGCCTGCGCGACCGCGCGATGCTGGAGCTGATGTACGCCAGCGGCCTGCGCGTGACCGAGCTGGTTGGCCTGGCCAGCGTGCACCTGGGCCTGAACGAAGGCGTGCTGCGGGTGATGGGCAAGGGCAGCCGCGAGCGGCTGGTGCCCTTCGGCGCCGAGGCTGGCGAATGGATCGAGCGCTACCTGCGCGAGGCACGCGGCGCCATCCTGGGCGGCCAGCAGAGTGGGGCGCTGTTCGTCACCGCGCGCGGCGGGCCGATGACGCGGCAGATGTTCTGGACCCTGGTCAAGCGCCATGCACGCACCGCGGGCATCGCGGTGCCGCTGTCACCACACACGCTGCGCCACGCCTTCGCCACCCACCTGCTGAACCACGGGGCGGACCTGCGCGCGGTGCAGATGCTGCTGGGCCACGCCGACATCGCCACCACCACCATCTACACCCACGTGGCGCGCGAGCGCCTGCGCCAGTTGCACGCCAGGCACCATCCGCGGGCCTGAGGCGCACGCTGCGTCAGCGCAGCTTGATCTCGACGCGGCGGTTGCGCGGCTCGGCCACCTCGTCCTCGGTGGGCACCTCGGGCTCGCGCTCGCCGCGACCGATCACCGTGATCGCCTCTCGCGCCAAGCCGGCGGCGACGAGGATCTCGCGCACGGCCTCGGCCCGCACCACCGACAGCCGGTCATTGGCGTCCAGCGTGCCCACCCGGTCGGTGTGACCGGTGACGACCACCTCGGGGGCTTGCAGACCCGCCAGGGCCTTGCGCACCTCGTCCAGCACCGGGCCCGACTCCGGCGTCAGCCGGTTCCCGTTGGACTCGAAGCGCACCACGAAGCGTTGCGGCCGTGGCGGCTGCGTGGCCAGCAGGTCCCCATAGCGCTGACGCACGACCAAGGGGTCGATGCTCACCGGCTGCAGCGCCTGCCCCCTCAGTTCCACCGCGGCATAGGGCTGGGCCAGCAGCAGACGCTGCGCGCCGGCCTTGACCTCGACGGCGCTGGGCCGGCCATCGGGCTGGGGCAGCAGCACCACCCGATCGCTCACACTGGCGCAGCCGCTGGCCAGCAGGGCTACCGAGACCGCTGCGACCGTCGTGAGCGCCAAGCGGCAGGCGCCGGTCCGGCGCGCCGGTGCATGGCCGGTCTGGCCGGTCAGGACGGTCAGGCTGGTGCAGGCGCGCCTCATTTCGCCCCCTCACCGGCATCGACGATGAACTCGGTGCCGCGCACACCCAGCACCACGTTGCGGGTCTGCACGTTCACCTTCTCGGGCGCCTTGCGGGCCAGCAGACCGGTCACCATGGCCAGCGTGCCACGCCAGATCGACACCAGCAGCCCACCGTCCTGCGTGGTGGCATTGAACGCGAACTCGCTGAGCACCAGTTCACTGTTCGGCCCCGCCGCCAGCAGCGTGTCATCGGCCAAGGTGATGCCCACGCGCCCGTCGGCGCCGGTGCGCACCACATCGCCCACCTGCACCGCGTGCCCGACCGCCAGCGCCTGCCCGGGCGCCGCACCGCCGCGCAGCAGCGTCACCGCACCGGCGCTGCGCTTGACGATGCCCGCAGGGCCCTCAGCGGCCGCACTCCACGCCGGCATGGCCAGACAGAGGCTGGCAATCACGGCCAAGCTGGCAAGGCGGGCGCTCATGGCATCGGGTCGGCTGACGACACAGGTCATGAAGCCGATGTTAGCCCTGCCGGTTCGTCCGACCTTGGGCGGGCATCGGCCATGACCCATTGCACGGGTGCCTACCCTGAAGTGCGGGGTTTGCCAACTATTGACCTCTGAAACGTCACGGATCCGGGTTATCTTCGCTGAATCAGAACGAAGAGGCAGCCGCGAGTGATGCATCGTCACTCGGGTTGACTTGGGCGCTTGGGTGGGCCTTCGCGTTCTGTCGAGGTTTCAAGATGCACAACGAACGGAATTCCAAGCTTGCTGAAGTGGCGCAAGTCGCTGTTGAGCCGCAAGAGCAACTGACAGGTGCGGCGTTGGTGCGCCGGCGCGCTTTGGTCAAGGCGCTGGCGAAGGGGGGGGGCGCCGTTGTTGCTGTTGCCCCCATCCATTCCTTCGCCGCACCGTCCGGCTCGCTTGTAACGGGTGTATGCACTGTCTCGGGCGCGATGTCCGCGGTTTCGTCGCATTCGCCCAATCACGCGACTTGCACCTCTTACAGTCCGCTATATTTTGCGAAATCGTCTAACTGGCCTTCAGGCTTGGTGTATGGATCTTTGACTTTTGCGGCCTTATTTCCCGGCACGAGTACAGATGCAACCAAAGTCAAAGACATTTTGAACGGTTCAGTCGGTCAGGCGGATTTGTTGTATTGGGTTACTGCTAACTTCAATGCGCGCATCAGTGGTAACGGCATGGTGACATTCCCGTACACCAAGGAGCAGGTTGTCGATCAGTATTACGGCGCTGGCTCGGCTAATTTTTTAGCATTTCTTAAGAAGTTGTGGGGGTGAATTCGCGCGCGAATTTCTCAATATGTAATCCGAGGATTTCTGAGTGATTCTCTGGCTGCGTGGCCGATGAGTGTCGATGAGCGTTGGGCAGCGCTACCTGCGTCTGATTTTTCATGGCGGGAAATTGACGGGGAGTGGTTGGTTCATGAGATTGGATCAGGTGCAGTTCACTGCATGGGCTCGGTGGTGGCGTTGGTTCTCGACAGGATAATCAGTGAGCCAGTGGGTACCGCATCGTTGGCCAGCTGGTTGTGTCAGTTAATGGGGCCGTCTAGTTTGTCTGGCGTTGATGACTTGCTCTCCAGTGCACTCAACGAGCTTAGACGCGCTGGACTTATCGAGGCTATTGTTGAGTGATACTGGCAGAACTTGGCCGAGCCGAGTTGATGGCGTTTCTACGGCAAGGGCGGTTGCGCTTGCGCACCGGCCCCTTCATCACTCAAATCGCCTCCAGCCTTGAGTCAGTCGCCAGCGGGTTGGCGACTTTGTATGGTGACTATCCGCTTCCTGACCCCGAGGAATATACAGATTTTTCAATCGGTTTGATGCCAGGCAGCGGGCTGCGTCGCTGGATGTGGCCACAAGCGCGGTTCGTATTTGATGGCAGGCCTATCTTTGAGCCGATGCCGTTAGATCATGCGTTCCCTTTGCTGGAGTGGTCAATGAACTGGTGTGTGGCCAGTCAGGCTCACCAGTATCTCTTGTTGCATGCGGCCGTGATCGAACGCAACGGGGCGGCGGTTCTACTGCCGGCACCTCCTGGGTCGGGCAAAAGCACCTTGTGTGCTGGTCTCATTCATGCTGGATGGAGGCTGATCTCGGATGAGATGGCCCTCGTAGATCGTGACGGGTCGGGACGCATCTGGCCCCTCTGCCGCGCCGTGAGTCTGAAGAACCGGTCCATTGAACTGATTCGGGAATGGGCGCCCGATGCTGAGTTCAACCGGCTGACCAGAAATACTGTCAAGGGTGATGTCACACACATGCGCGCACCCGCGCTTCATGTGGCGCGCATGCAGCATCCAGCAATCGCCAGGTGGATAGTGTTCCCTCGCTGGGTTTCGGATGTGTCGCCTGAGTTGGCGCAACGGTCGCGGGCGACCAGCGTGATTGAACTTGCGCGCAATGCTTTCAACTATGCACAGTTGGGTGACGAAGGGTTTGATTTGTTGGCGGACTTGGTCCAGGGGTGTGACTGCTACGACTTCCGCTACTCCACCTTGGATGAAGCGGTGGAGGTGTTCGACAACTTGGTGAATTCGGCTCGCGCGTGATGCCTGCTTGGAGCGTGAGGCTGGAACTGTGATGAAGTTGGAGGCTGCGTCAGAGGATCCCGAGGCGTTGGTGAAACTCCTGCGCTCCGATACTGTGCTCTCTCAGTTGCACGCGAGTGACTGGGCGAATTTGCTCGGACAGGCGAGGTCGGCACTGTTGATGGCTCGCGTGGCGAATTGCCTATCGGAACGTGAGCTTCTGGGCGAAGTTCCAGAGCGTCCCCGCTCCTACTTGGTGCGTTCCGCTGAGGTGGCCGACAGGCATCAGCATGCGGTTCGGTGGGAACTGGCGCAGATTCAGCATGCGCTGAAAAGGCTCTCGGGGCCAGTGCTCGTATTGAAAGGCTGCGCTTACATCGCGTTGAAGTTGCCTGCTTCGCGCGGTCGAACTGTGTCGGATATCGACGTGCTGGTGCCGAAGGTCCAAGTCGGCTCGGCCGAGTCAGCCTTGCTCGCCGCAGGCTGGATTCCGCAGGAGCGGGACCTCTATAACCAGCGCTACTACAGGAAGTGGATGCACGAAATTCCGCCGCTGACTCATGTGAAGCGCGGCACCGTCATCGACCTGCACCACACCATCACCGCGCCGACCTCGAGCTTCGCGGTGGATGGTGCGCGGCTGATCGAGGCCTCTCGTCCCATCGATCCGGCCGATCCGCAGTGGCGTGTGCTGCAGCCGGTGGACATGGTCCTGCACAGCGCTGTTCACCTGTTCCAGGAAGGGGAGTTCGAGCACGGGCTTCGGGATCTGCTGGACATGGACTGGCTGCTGCAGCATTTCGAGAAGGTCGAGGACGGGTTCTGGCCGCAACTGCTGGCGCGCGCGGGCGAGTTGAAGCTGCAGGTCCCTCTGCACCATGCGCTGCACCACATCGAGCGCCTGTTCGGTCGACGCGTGCCGGACGGGCACCGCGCGGCGGTGGTGGCCCTGGCGCCTGCATGGCCGCAACGCGTGGCGATGGCCTGGCTGCTGACCCGGGCCTTGCGTCCGCATCACCCCAGTGCGGAACAGGGCGGCGAAGCGCTGGCGCGGGCGTTGCTGTACGTGCGTTCGCACTGGCTGCGCATGCCCCTGCACCTGCTGGTGCCGCACCTGGTGCGCAAGGCCTGGATGCGGCATTTCCCGGCCACCCAGGACGAGCCGGTCGCGCGCTGACCGGCAGGCGGTTCATTCAGCCCAGCGCCGCCAGCTCCGCCTCGGTGAACCCCGCCGCCCGACGCGCCTCCAGGTTGAACGGCGGGCGCGGCTTCGGCGCGTCGTGCTGCTGCGCCAGGGGCGCGTAGCTGGCTTCGGGATCGACGCCGGCTTGATCGCACAGCCAGCGGTACCAGCGGTTGCCGATGGCCACATGGCCCACTTCGTCGGTGAGGATGCGGTCGAGGATGGCCACGGCGGCCAGGTCGCCAGCGCGGCGCAGCTTGGCCTGGATGGGGGGTGTGGCGTCCAGGCCGCGGGCTTCCAGCGTGCGCGGCACCAGCGCCATGCGCGCCAGCACGTCGTGCTTGGTGCGTTCGGTCATGGTCCACAGACCGTCGTGGGCGTCGAAGTCGCCATAGGCGTGGCCCAGGCTGTGCAGGTGGCGCTCCAGCAGCCCGAAGTGGATGGCCTCCTCGGCCGCTACCTGCAGCCAGTCGCGGTAGAAGGCCTCGGGCAGGCCGGCAAAGCGCCACACGGCGTCCAGCGCCAGGTTGATGGCGTTGAACTCGATGTGGGCGATGGCGTGCAACAGCGCCGCACGGCCGGCGGTGGTGAAGGGCGAGCGCCGCGCCAGCTGCACATGGGGCACCAAGGCCGGGCGTGGGGGACGTCCGGGCAGCCCCGGGGGCTCGGCCAGCGCGGCGTGCGGGTCGATGCGCTGCTCGCCGGCGCGCAGCGCGCGCCACAACTCCAGCGCGGCGGCGGCCTTGGTGGCGGGATCGGTCAGCTGCAGGGCGTGCAGCGCGTGGGGGCGCACGCAGGGCAGGGCGGTGGACTCGGTCGGCATCCTTAAAATCATAGGCTTTGCCGTCGCAGCCGGGGTTGTGGACGGTGTCGTTTCCTCCCACCCGCTTCACAGGATTCTTGCCACCCATGGCCATCTACCAGCTCGGCGAGCGCACGCCCGAGGTCCATCCCAGTGCCTGGGTGGCCGATTCGGCCCAGGTCATCGGCAACATCCACCTCGCCGAGAACGCCAGCGTCTGGTACGGCGCCATCCTGCGCGGCGACAACGACCGCATCTCGGTGGGCCGCAACAGCAATGTGCAGGACGGCAGCGTGCTGCACATCGACACGGCCAAGCCGCTGACCATCGGCGATGACGTGACCGTGGGCCACCAGGTGGTGCTGCACGGCTGCAGCATCGGCGACTGCACGCTGGTGGGCATCCAGAGCGTGATCCTCAACGGTGCGCGCATCGGCAAGAACAGCATCGTCGGTGCCGGCTCGCTGGTCACCGAGGGCAAGGAGTTCCCCGACGGCGTGCTGATCGTCGGCAGCCCGGCCAAGGTGGTGCGCGAGCTCACGCCCGAGCAGATCGCCCGCGTGCAGATGAGCGCGCGGCACTACGTGGCCCAGGCCGCGCTGCACCGCGGCCAGCTGCTGCGCATCGACCGCTGAGCGCCGGGCCCGCACGATGGATCAGCTGATCAAGTTCATGTTCGAAGGCCTGCCGGTGCGCGGCATGTTGGTGCGCCTGTCGGGCAGCTGGCGCGAGGCCATGTCGCGCCGCGCCAGCGCCAGCGATGGCGGCCATGCCTTCGCGCCCGAGGTGCGCGCGCTGCTGGGCGAGATGGCCGCGGCCGGCGTGCTGATGCAGGGCAATCTGAAGTTCAACGGCGCGCTGGTGCTGCAGGTGCAGGGCGACGGGCCGGTGAAGCTGGCGGTGGCCGAGACGCGCTCGGACTTCGGCTTTCGCGTCACCGCCAAGGTGACTGGCGAGGTGCCGGCCGGCGCCGGTCTGGCCGCGCTGGTGAACGTGCACGGCCAGGGCCGCTGTGCGATCACGCTCGACCCGCAGGACCGCCTGCCCGGCCAGCAGCCCTACCAGGGCGTGGTGCCGCTGCATGGCGACCAGCGCGAGCCGCTGCAACAGCTGTCGCAGGTGCTCGAGCACTACATGCTGCAGAGCGAGCAGCTCGACACCCGCCTGGTGCTGGCTGCCAACGACGAGGTGGCGGCCGGCCTGCTGATCCAGCGCCTGCCGATCGAAGGCGGCGTGCAGTCGTCGGGCGGCGTGGCCTACAGCCCCGACGAGGCGCACATCGGCGCCAACGAGGATTTCCAGCGCATCGCCATGCTGGCCGCCACGCTGACCTCGGAAGAGCTGCTGGCGCTGGCGCCCGAGCAGGTGCTGCACCGGCTGTTCTGGGAGGAGACGCTGCGTGTGTTCGAGCCGCTGACGCCGCAGTTCAAGTGCAGCTGCTCGCGCGAGCGCGTGGCCGGCATGCTGACCAGCCTGGGCGCCGAGGAGGTGCACGGCATCATCGCCGAGCGCGGCGAGGTGGAGGTGGGCTGCGACTTCTGCGGTGCGCAGTACCGCTTCGACGCGGTGGACGTGGGCGAGCTGTTCACGCCGGGGCGCGAGTCGCCACCGTCGTCGTCGCAGGTGCAGTAGCGCGGGTCAGGCGCTGAGGCTGCCGCCGCGCAGCAGGCTGTCGGCGCGGCCGTTGGCGCCATAGACGCCGCCATGAGCGATCGGCGGGGGCATCAGCACATCGATGGCGCGGTCGAGCGCGGCGGTGGCGCGGGCCAGGGCTTCGCGCTGGCGGGCCACCTGGGCACCGGCCCGGGCCAGGCGCAGGCGCATCGGCTCGGGCACGCCGCCGTGGCGCGCTGCGTGCATGAAGGCCTCGACGGCACGGGCGAGGTCGCGGTGCAGTTCGTTGGCATGCAGCTCGATCGAGGGTGCGTTGCGGTCGCGCAGCGCATCGTTGAGCGCGCCCAGGCGCTGCTCGACCGCACTCACCAGGGAGTCGAGGTCGGCGCGCTGCCCTGTCTCGGCTTGCAGGGCGGCCAGTTCGGCGGGCGAGTGCAGCATGCCAGTGGACGATGGCCGTCAGGCCACCGCGTGAGGAATGGGGTGGCGCTCAGGACTTGCCGACGCTGCCCAGCAACTCGCGGGCGTTGCTGATCAGCTTGTCGGCGATCGCGTCGGCGTTGACTTCGAACTTGCCGTCGCGGATGGCGTCGGAGATGCGCTTGACCTTGTCGGCGTCGAACACACTCTCCGTGCTGCCGGCCGTCAGCTGGCTGACGGTGGCCGACAGTTCGACCTGGGCACTGGCTTCCGTCTTGCCACCGGCGTTGCCGGTGCCCGAGGCACGTCGCTCGCTGACGGCCGGGGTGACGCCCTTGTTATCAAGTTGACCGATCTTCATGGTGGACTCCATCTGGGGCGTACGGACTGCCCGCCCTTGAGACATGTTCGGGGTATCGACCGCCCCTCGACGGACTTTAGGCCTTTTGGGCCGAAAACCGGAAACACCCCGTAATTCGGGGGATCGAGGAGGCCGGCGGGCGGGCCGGACGGCCGGGGCAGGGGGCTCACATCGGCACCTCGATGCGGCGGTCGGCCGTGGCCACGCCCGAAACGATGCGCCCGCCGTCGATGCGCGCGCGCACGGTCTGGCCGTCGATGCCGGGGCTCAGCGCCTGGCCGTCGGCGGCGATCTGGAAGCCCGGGCCCATGGCCACCACGCGCACGGTGTCACCGGCGGCGAACCACAGTCGGGGCTTCAGATCGGCCTGGCGCAGCGCATCGCCGGCGGCCAGGTTGCGGGCCAGCGTGCGGCCCACGGCCAGGTCGGGCTGGCCGATGGCGGGGTCGGTGCTGGCGGCCACGTCCACCTCGGCCTGCGTCAGGTGCTGGCGCTGCAGCACGGTGCCCGCCGGCACGGCGGTGGTGGCCACCAGCGAGCGGGCGAAGACCTTCACCGTCACCGGCAGGTAGACGTTCCAGGCCTTCGGGCCCTGGGTGCAGCGCAGGCCGATGCGCGTCTGGCCGATCGCCCGGCTGCCGGGGGGCAGGTAGGGCTGCACGGTCTGGCAGGGGGCCAGCTTCAGGCGCGGATCGAGCCGGCCCACCACCACCTCGATGCGCGGCGGCGTGGCCGCGGGGGCGGTGGCGGCACCGGTGTCGTCGGGGGAGGCCAGGGCGGTTTGTGCCGCCTGGCGCATCCACTGGGCGATCTCGGTACCCGCCGGCACGGCGCTGGCCTCGTCGGCGGCGCGCGCCGGCGCGGGCAGCGCCAGCGCGACGGCCAGGCCCAGACTCTGACCCAGGCCCAGGCCCAGGCCCAGGCGCGGCACGCCGGCCGCACCTCGGCGCCAGGCGCGGTGCGCTGGACGCTGCGGCACAGCCGGACGGGGCATGGGCAGGATGGTGTTCACGCTGCGCATGGTGCCCTGGGGGCGGTGGCGCGTTGCCTGGAAATGTCGCCGGATCGTCCGGCTTATCGGGCTCATGTTCGGCGGCGTGCCTGCCCACAATGCCCTGGCATCGAGCAGCCTGCCCGCATGGCCGGCGGCGCTGTCCCGATGGCGAACCCGCAGCCGGATGTCCCCGACAACCGAAAGACGACCATGCAACGACTGACACAGACGCTCGATTTCCAGGCCAACGCCCTGGTGCTGCGCGCAGAGCGTCAGCGCCTGATCGCCAGCAACATCGCCAATGCGGACACGCCGGGCTACCAGGCCCGCGAGATGGACTTCGCGCAGGCCCTGCGCGAGGCCACCGGCCAGGCCCAGGCCGCCGGCACGATGGCCGCCACGCATGCCGGCCACTTCGGGACCGCGCCCACCAGCGATGGCGAGCCGCCCAATCTGCTGTATGCCCGCTATTCCCAGGATTCGGTGGACCGCAACACGGTCGACCTCGACCGCGAACGCGCCAGCTTCGCCGAGAACACCGTGCGCTACGAGGCGGCGCTGCGCTTCATCAACGGCTCCGTGCGCACGCTCACCGACGCCATGAAGAGCCCCAGCCAGGGCTGATGACGGCGTGCCCCCCCGAGCCGAGCGATCCACCGCAGGAGCACCGCGATGAGCATGTTCAAGATCTTCGATGTCTCGGGCAGCGCGGTCAGCGCCCAGACGCAGCGCCTGAACGTGGTGGCCAGCAACCTGGCCAACGCCGACACCGTGGCCGGCCCCGACGGCCAGGCCTACAAGGCGCGGCAGGTGGTGTTCCAGACCACGCTGATGGGCGAGGTGACCTCGGCCGGCGTGCGCGTGAGCAATGTCGTCGAGTCCGACACGCCGGGGCGCAAGGTGCACGACCCCAAGCACCCGGCCGCCGACGCCCAGGGCTACGTGACCTTCAGCAACGTGAGCCCGGTGGAGGAGATGGTGAACATGATCTCCGCCTCGCGTTCGTACCAGAACAACGTCGAGGTCATGAACACGGCCAAGAGCCTGTTGATGAAGACCCTGCAGATGGGGCAGGGCTGATGCCTGCCGATCGTCCTGAACCCCGGAACCCGCGATGACCACCACCTCCAGCAGCACCGCCAGCCTGGCCACCGACTTCTCGTCGTTCAATGTCGCCAGCACCAGCACCGCCAAGGCGCTCACCGCGCAGGAGCAGCAGGACCGCTTCCTGAAGCTGCTGACCACGCAGCTGACCAACCAGGATCCGCTGAACCCGATGGACAACGCGCAGATGACCACGCAGATGGCGCAGATCAGCACCGTCAGCGGCATCGAGTCGATGAACCAGTCGATCAGCAAGCTGACCAGCCAGTTCGTCAGCATGCAGGCGCTGCAGGGGGCCTCGCTGGTGGGCCACAGCGTGGTGGTGCAGGGCGACCAGATGGCCATGAGCGGCAACCAGGCCAGCGGCCTGTTCGAATTGAGCGCCGCCGCCGACACGGTGAAGGTCGAGGTGCTCAATGCCGCCGGCACCGTGGTCAAGACCGTCAGCCTCGGGGCGCAGGGCAGTGGCCAGCAGGACTTCTCGTTCACGGCCAATGACCTGGAGACCGATGGCGACTACCGCTTCCGCATCAGCGCCACCACCGGCGGTGTGGCCGTCACCGCCACACCGCTGATGCTGGACAAGGTGAATGCCGTCAGCGCCGGCAGTGGCACGCTGACGCTCGACCTGCAGAACAGCGGTTCGGTCTCCTACGACGCGGTCAAGTCCGTGCACTGATCCCGTCCCTCTTCTCCCGCGCGGCGCACGCGAGGCGCCGCGGTGATCCGCAGTATCCGAAGGTGGTCGACCGGCCGCCGACATCGTTCGCACCAGGAGTGTTCCCATGAGTTTCCAGCAAGGCGTCACAGGCTTGACTTCCGCCGGTCGCAACCTCGAGGTGATCGGCAACAACGTGGCCAATGCCAGCACCGTGGGCGCCAAGGCTTCGCGTGCGGAGTTCGCGGATATCTATGCTCGCGCCTCCGGCGGTGGCGCGGGCAGTGCCGGCCTGGGCGTGGCGGTGACGGCGGTGGCGCAGCAGTTCTCGCAGGGCAGCATCAGTTCCACCGACAACCCGCTGGACGTGGCGATCAACGGTGCGGGCTTCTTCCAGCTGCAGGACCCGACCGGTGCGATGGTCTATTCGCGCAATGGCCAGTTCAAGGTCGACCGCGAAGGCTATGTCACCAACTCCGACGACATGAAGCTGATGGCCATCCCGGTGACCTACCAGGACGGGCAGATCCCCGGCAAGTCGCAGCCGCTGCAACTGCCCACCTCGGGCATCGCGCCGAAGCAGACCTCCACCATGAACATGGAGATCAATCTCGACGCCCGGCAGAGCGCCAAGATCGACTCGGCCACCAATGCGCCGGTGGCCATCGACTTCACCGACGCGACCACGTACAACAACTCCACGTCGATCAACATCTACGACACCAAGGGCCAGCAGGTGTCGATGACCTACTTCTTCCAGAAGGTGGCCAACAACACCTGGGACGTCTATGCCACGGCCAACGGCGAGACCGTCGGCGGCACGGCAGACGCACCGGCGCCGATCACGCGCGTGGAGTTCCCCGACGATGGCACCCCGCCGACCTCGCCGTCGGAGCCGATCTCGGTGGCCATTCCGGCCACCGGCGTGGGCACCTCCACCGAGACCGTGGCTTTCGAGTCCGTGGTCATGGACATGACCAAGCTGACCCAGTTCGGCTCGGCCTTCGGCCCCACCGACGTGTCGCAGGACGGCTTCCCGCCCGGCCGGCTGAGCTCGATCTCGATCGAGAACGACGGCACCGTGATCGGCAGCTACTCCAGCGGCCAGTCGGCGGCCATCGCCCGCATCGAACTGGCCAACTTCCGCAATGCGCAGGGCCTGCAGCCGCTGGGCGGCAACGTCTGGGCCAGCACCTATGACTCGGGCGACCCGGTCATCGGCACGCCGGGCGGCGGCAACCTGGGCCTGCTGCAGTCCAAGGCGGTCGAGGAGAGCAATGTGGACCTGACGCAGGAGCTGGTGAACATGATGGTGGCCCAGCGCATCTACCAGGCCAACGCGCAGACCATCAAGACGCAGGACTCGGTGATGCAGACCCTGGTCAGCCTGCGCTGATGCACTGAGCCCCGCCGCACCGAGGAACTGACCCATGGACCGCGTGATCTACCTGACGATGACAGGCGCCAAGGCCGCCATGCAGCGCCAGGAAGTGGTGTCCAACAACCTGGCCAACGCCTCGACCACCGGCTTTCGCGCCGAGCTGACCGCGTTCCGCGCCGTGCCGGTGCAGGGCGACGGCGCCAGCACGCGGGTGTATTCGCTGGAAAGCACACCTGGCTACAACCCCGAAGCCGGGCCGATCACCGCCACCGGCCGCAACCTGGACGTGGCCATGAAGGGCAACGCCTGGCTGGCGGTGCAGGGCAGCGACGGCACCGAGGCCTACACCCGCTTCGGGGCGCTGGACGTCAGCCCCGAGGGCACGCTGGTCACCCGCACCGGGCTCACGGTGCTGGGCGATGGCGGTCCGATCACCGTGCCGGCCAATGCCAGCGTGCAGATCGGCGAGGACGGCACCATCACCGCGCGCACCGGCAACGGCGCGCCGCAGGGCATCGGCCGGCTCAAGCTGGTGACGCCCGAGGCGGCGCTGAACCGCGGCGAGGACGGCCTGTTTCGCGCTGCCGATGGCAACGATCTGCCGGCCGATGCCAATGCCCGCCTGCAGGACGGCGCGCTGGAAGGCAGCAATGTCAGCCCGGTCGAATCGATGGTGGCCATGATCTCGGCCGCACGCCAGTTCGAGCAGCAGATGAAGATGCTGCAGACCGCGCAGGACCGCGAGCAATCGGCCACGCGGCTGCTGGGCAACAGCACCTGAGCCCGGGGCCCCGCACCCACCGCCGAGAAGCGCCGCCATCGCGGCGCTTTTTGCTTTTTCCGCGGGCTCAAGTCGGGGCGATCATCACCATGTACCCCTTTCTTTACACGGAGCGCTGCACATGATCCGCTCACTCTGGATCGCCAAGACCGGCATGGAAGCGCAGCAGACCCAGCTGGACGCGGTCTCGCACAACCTGGCCAACAGCGCCACCAATGGCTACAAGCGCGGCCATGCGGTGTTCGAGGACCTGATGTACCAGAACCTGCGCCAGGCCGGCGCCAACAGCACCGAGCAGACCACGCTGCCCACCGGCCTGCAGATGGGCCTGGGCGTGCGCGCCGTGGGCCTGGCGCGCAACTTCTCGCAGGGCAGCATCCAGCAGACCAGCAACACCTACGACGTGGCCATCATGGGCCAGGGCTTCTTCCAGGTGCAGATGCCCGACGGCACCACCGGCTACACCCGCGACGGCGCGTTCCAGCTGAACTCGCAAGGCCAGATCGTCACCAACGCCGGCTACCTGGTGCAGCCGGCGATCACCGTGCCGGCGCAGGCGCAGAGCGTCACCATCGCCAAGGACGGTGTGATCACCGTCACACTGCCGAGCCAGACCGCGCCGCAGCAGATCGGTCAGTTGCAGATCGCCAACTTCATCAACCCGGCCGGTCTGGAGCCCAAGGGCGAGAACCTCTATGCCGAGACCGGCGCGTCCGGTGCACCGCAGGCCGGCTCGCCGGAAGCCAACGGCCTGGGCAGCCTGAAGCAGGGCTATGTCGAGGGCAGCAACGTCAACATGGTCGAGGAACTGGTCACGATGATCCAGACGCAGCGCGCCTACGAGGTCAACTCCAAGGCGGTGCAGACCTCGGACCAGATGCTGCAGCGCCTGGGGCAGCTGTGAGGCACACCACCATGAGCCTGCGCACCGCCCTGCTGGCCCTGCCGCTGTTGCTGCTGCTGGGCGGCTGCGAGCACCTGGCCCGCCTGCCCGACGTGGAGGTGATCCAGCCCACCGCGGCCGTGCCGCTGCCGGCCGTGCCGGTGGCCGCGCCGGTGCCCACCGGTGCCATCTTCCGCTCCGACGGCTACCGGCCACTGTTCGAGAACCACCGTGCCCGCATCGTCGGCGACACGCTGCTGGTGCAGATCGCCGAGAAGGTGAACGCCACGCAGAGCTCGACCAGCAACATCGACCGCAAGAGCGCGCTGTCGGCCAGCGTCACCGCCTTGCCGCTGCTCAAGAGCAGTGCGCTGACCCGCGCCACCGCCACCGGCTCGGACACCAACACCTACGAAGGCAAGGGCACCACGGTCAACACCAACGACTTCTCCGGCACCATCACCGCCACCGTGGTGCAGGTGCTGCCCAACGGCCACCTGATCGTCGCCGCCGAGAAGCAGATCGGCGTCAATGCCAACGTCGACGTGCTGCGCTTCTCGGGCCAGGTGGACCCGCGCGCCATCGCGCCGGGCAACACGGTGCAGAGCACGCAGATCGCCAACGTGCGCGTCGAGCAGCGCGGCCGCGGCCAGCAGGCCGAGGTGCAGAGCATGGGCTGGCTGGGCCGCTTCTTCCTCAGCGTGCTGCCGATCTGAGCCGGATGGCCGACATGACTTCTTCTGTCTTCAGGCCCGGAAGTTGGCTGCGCCGCGCGGCGCTGCTGGTTGCCGTGCTGGCGGGTGTCGCCGCGGGAGGCGGGGCCCAGGCTGCCCGCATCAAGGAACTGGCCACGGTGCAGGGCGTGCGCCCCAACCAGCTCACCGGCTTCGGCCTGGTGTTCGGCCTGGACGGCACCGGTGACCAGAGCACCCAGGCGCCGTTCACGCCCCAGGCCCTGGCGGCCTACCTGCAGCAGAACGGCATCACGCTGCCGCCGGGCGTGCAGATGCAGCCCAAGAACCTGGCCGCCGTCGTCGTCACGGCCGATCTGCCGGCCTTCGCCCAGCCGGGCCAGCGCATCGATGTCACCGTGGCCTCGGCCGGCAATGCCAAGAGCCTGCGCGGCGGCACGCTGCTGGCCACCGCGCTGCGCGGCGCGGACGGGCAGATCTACGCCATCGCCCAGGGCAACCTGATCGTCGGCGGCGCCGGCGCCTCGGCCGGCGGCAGCAAGGTGCAGATCAACCACCTGTCGGCCGGCCGCGTGCCCGAGGGCGGCACGGTGGAGCGCTCGGTGCCCACCCAGCTCTCGCGCGGCGGCTACATGCAGCTGGACGTGTCGGCCAACGACTTCACCACCGCCCGCGCGGTGGCCAACGCCATCAATGCCGTCAAGGGCGCCGGCACCGCCCAGGCCATGGACGGCCGCGTGGTGCGCGTGCGCATGCCCGATACGCTGAGCGACCCGGTGGGCTTCGTGGCCGACATCGAGAACCTCGACGTGCAGCTGGCCAAGCCCGCGGCGCGCGTGGTGCTCAATGCGCGCACCGGCTCGGTGGTGCTCAACGAATCCGTCACGCTGGGCACCTGTGCCGTGGCCCATGGCGCGCTGACCGTGACCGTCAACGCCACGCCGCAGGTCAGCCAGCCGGCGCCGCTGTCGCAGGGCGGGCAGACCGTCAAGACCGAGAAGGTCGACATCGCCATCACCCAGCAGGGCGGGGCGCTGATGCAGTTGCCGCCCGGCGCCAAGCTGGCCGACGTGGTGCGCGCGCTCAACGCGCTGGGCGCCACGCCGCAGGACCTGCTGGCCATCCTGCAGGCCATGAAGACCGCCGGCGCGCTGAACGCCGAGATCGAGGTGATCTGACCATGGCCGCCGCCGCCTCGGGCCACGCCGCCGCCAGCGCCTCCACGGCCAGCTTCGCCGCCAGCCAGGGCGTGCGCGGCAACCGCCTGGCCAGCGATGCGCGCAACCTCGATGCGCTGCGCAATGCCGCAGGCAAGGACCCCAAGACCGCTGCACGCGAGGCGGCGGTGCAGTTCGAGGCCCTGTTCATGCAGCAGGTGCTCAAGAGCATGCGCGCGGCCAGCGATTCCAGCGGCATGATGGACAACGAGGCCAGCCGCATGGGCACCGACATGCTCGATGCCCAGCTGGCCAGCGGCAGCGCCGGGCGGCCGGGTGGCCTGGCCGACCTGATCGCGCGCCAGCTCGAGCGGCAGATGGGCGTCACGCCCAGCGCCACGCCGGCCAACGCCAGCCTGTCGGCCGCGCGTGGCGGCCTGGGCGGCGCCACACAGGCCGCAAGCGCCAATGCCGGCGCCCTGGCCAACGGCACCGCCGTGGCCGGCGCCCCGCGCGTGCCCTCCACCGCGGTGGCCGGCTTCGTGCAGCAGCACAGCGAGGTGGCGCGCCAGGTCGAGGCCGCGAGCGGCATCCCGGCCAGCTTCATGATCGCCCAGGCCGCGCACGAGACCGGCTGGGGCGCCAAGGAGATCGTCGGTCGCGACGGCACGCCGTCGAACAACCTGTTCGGCATCAAGGCCGGTGCCAGCTGGAAGGGCCCGACGGTGGACGTGACCACCACCGAGTACGTCAACGGCCAGGCACAGAAGGTGGTGCAGAAGTTCCGTGCC
The DNA here is from genome assembly GCF_038066595.1 of Pseudaquabacterium inlustre. Lineage (NCBI taxonomy): Bacteria > Pseudomonadati > Pseudomonadota > Betaproteobacteria > Burkholderiales > Sphaerotilaceae > Pseudaquabacterium > Pseudaquabacterium inlustre. Next base: position 20,770 of record NZ_JBBUTH010000001.1, on the reverse strand, counting down.
TACGCCAGCCATGCCGAGTCGTTCGCCGACTACGCCCGGCTGATGAGCGACAACCCGCGCTACGCCGCCGTGCGTGCGGCCGGTGGCGATGCCACGGCCTTCGCCCAGGGCCTGCAGAACGCCGGCTATGCCACCGATCCGGCCTACGCCAGCAAGCTGGCCAAGGTCATCCAGACCACGCAGCGCGCCCAGCGCGCACTGGGCTGAAGGGGTAGCGCGTGAGTGCATCGTCCTTGCTGTCGCTGGGTTCGCAGGCGCTGTTCGCGTCGTACCGGCAGATCCAGACCACCAGCCACAACATCTCGAACGCGAACACCGAGGGCTATTCGCGCCAGACCAACATCCAGTCCACCAACACCGCGCAGGAGTTCAGCGGCGGCTGGCTGGGCCGCGGCGTGTCGGTCACCACGGTCAAGCGCGCGTCGGATTCCTTCCTCACCGACCGCGCGGCCTCGCTGAAGTCGGCGGCCGCCTCGGATGCGGCGCTGTCCGACCTGATGGGCCAGCTGGAGAAGATGTTCCCCGGCGGTGAATCGGGCCTGGGCAATGCGGCCACGCAGATCTTCAATGCCTTCGCCGACCTGGCCGCCGCGCCGTCCGACCTGTCGGCGCGCCAGGCCGTGATCGGCAAGCTGCAGGACTTCACCGCGCTGGCGCACGACGTGGCCGAGCAGGTCGAGGGTCTGCAGGGCAATGTCACGAGCGACATCGCGGGTGCCGTCAACGAGGTCAACACGCTGGCGCAGCAGCTGGCGGCACTGAACCGGCAGATCTCGTCGGCCAGCGCGCTGGGCCACGACCCCAACGACCTGCTTGACCAGCGCGACGTGCTGGTCTCGCGCATTTCCGAGCAGATGGACGTGCAGACCGTCACCGCGGCCGATGGCAGCGTGGGCGTGTTCGTGGCCACCGGCCAGACCCTGGTGCTGGGCGGCTCGGCCAACAAGCTCACGGTGCAGACCGATCCCTACGATCCCAAGCGCACCGGCGTGGGCATCACCCTCAACGGCAAGCTCACGCTGCTGGCCGACGACTTCATCACCTCCGGCAAGCTGGGCGGGATGCTGCAGTTCCAGTCGGGCGATCTGGCCGAGGCGCGCAACCGCCTGGGCCAGTTCGTGACCGGTGTCTCGCGTGCGCTGAACGCGCAGCAGGGCCTGGGCATCGACCTCGACCGGCAGGCCGGCTCGGCGCTGTTCAACGTGGCCGAGCCCAAGGCACTGGCCGCCACCACCAACGCGCGCGATGCCAGCGGCGCCGCCATCTCGTCGGTGACGCTGGAGATCACCGATGCCGCGGCGCTGAAGGCCAGCGACTACAAGCTCGAGGTCGATCCGGCCGACGCTAGCCGCTTCCTCGTCACCCGCCTGGCCGATGGCCCGGGCGCCACGCCGGTGTCGATCGCCAGCGGCGATGTGCTCGACGGCCTGCGCATCACCGCCGGGGCCAACGCACCCACGGCGGGCGAGAGCTTCCTGCTGCGGCCGGTGGCCTACGCCGCGGCCGAGATCTCGGTGGCCATGCGCAACCCGCGCGGGCTGGCCGCGGCCAGCCCGGTGGTGGCCACCATCCCTGCGGCCAACCAGGGCACCATGGCCGTCACCGCCACCGACATCGTGGCCGAGCCGGCCGCCGGCTACAGCGCCATCAGCGTGCACTTCACCGACGATGCCGGCGCCTACGAGGTGCGTGACGCCGGCAACGCGGTGCTTGGCTCGGGCACGTTCACGCCCGGCCAGCCGGTGCTGTGGGACGGCATCTCGCTGACCCTGGCCGGCCTGCCGCGCAGCGGCGACGAGATCCGCCTGGCGCCGAACCAGCAGCCCTCGGCCAACAACGGCAATGCGCTGAGCATGGACAGCCTGGCCAACCGCACGCTGGTCGACGGCCAGCGCGCCAGCGACGCCTACTCCAGCCTGTTCTCTCAGATCGGCGTGCGCGCACAGGGCGCCAGCATCGCGTCGGACAGCTCGTCCAAGGCCTTCACGGCCGCCAAGGAGCAGCTGACCTCGGTGACCGGCGTCAACGTCGACGAGGAGGTGGCCCGGCTGATCCAGTACCAGCAGGGCTACCAGGCCGCCGCCAAGGTGCTGCAGACCGCGCAGACCCTGCTCGATACCGTGATCAGCATTGCTGGCAGCTGAGGTGACATGCCATGAGAGTCTCCACCGCCTACCGCTACGACAGCTCGATCGACAGCCTGCAGCGCCGCCAGCGCGACCTGTCCGAGGTGCAGGCCTCGATGACCAATGGCAAGCGCATCAACAAGACCAGCGACGACCCCACCGGCGCGGCGCGGGCCGAGCGCGCCTACATCGCACAGCAGCGCATCGGCTCCGACCAGCGCTCGGTGGATGCCAGCCGCAATGCCATGAAGCTGGGTGAGTCCACGCTGGGGCAGGCCGTCGAGCTGCTGCAAAGCGCGCGCGAGACCATCGTCACCGCCGGCAACGCCACCTACAGCCCCAGCGAGCGCAATGCCCAGGTGCAGCAGCTGAAGAACTTCCGCACCCAGCTGCTGGCCCTGGCCAACCAGGACGACGGCGCGGGCGGCTTTGTCTTCGGCGGTCAGACCTCGGGCACCGTGCCCTTCCTCGACACCCCCGGCGGCGTGACGCTGGCCCCCACCGCCGCCGCCGGCCAGACCCAGGCCTCCACCCGCGAGGCCATGCCCACCACGCTGGACGGCCAGGCCATCTGGCTGTCGGCGCGCAGCGGCAACGGCGTGTTCGTCACCGGCCAGTCGGGTGCCAATTCGGGCCAGGCCTGGATCAGCGCCGGCAGCGTGTCCGATCCCGCGGCCATCACCGGCAGCAGCTACGCGCTGACCTTCAGCGTGGTCGACGGCGTCACCACCTACGACGTGCTGCAGGACGGCGCGCCCACCGGCCAGAGCGGCGTGGGCTTCGTCTCGGGCAGCGCGATCACGGTCGACGGCATGAGCTTCACGATCACCGGCCAGCCCGGCGACGGCGACAGCTTCACGCTGGCGCCGTCGCAGCCCGAACTGAGCCCGTTCACGGCGCTGGACAACGCGATCAGCGCGCTGTCCGACCCGCAGGCCACCGGCTCGCAGGTGGCGCAGGCGGTCTCCAGCGGCCTGCGCGACATGGACGCGGTGATGGCCCAGTTCATGTCGGCACGCGCCCAGGCCGGCACCGACATGAACCGGCTCGACGCCATCGACAGCCGCAACCAGGATCGCATGCTGTGGGCCAAGACCGCCCAGGCCAGCGTGGAAGACGTCGACATGGTGCAGGCCATCTCCGACTACAAGCAGCAGGAAAGCGGCTACCAGGCCGCGCTGCAGAGCTATGCCATCGTGCAGCGCATGTCGCTGCTCGACTATCTGAAGTAAGCCACCTCATCCAGCGGCGAACCGGGGGCCGGTTTGTCGGACACTCTCGGCATGACAGACACCACCGTGGATCATCGCGTTTTGGGCCAGCTGGCCCTGGGCTATTCGCCGATGATCGACCGCCACCGGGCGATCACCGCGCTGCGGCTGACCGTCTTCCCGCTGCAGCCCGAGGCCCGCCCCGACGCGGGCGAGCTGCTGGCCCTGCTGGCCGACACCTGGCCCGCCGATGCCGGTCGCGTGTCGCTGAACGTGGCCGGCGAGGCCTTGCTGGGTCAGCTGCTGGGCTGCGAGCTGCCCCCGCACCTGATGCTGGAGGTGCCGGCCTTCCTGGCCGCCGACGCGGCGCATGCCGCGGCGCTGACCGCGCTGTACAAGGCCGGCAACACGCTGCTGATCAAGGGGCGGCCGGTCACGCCGCTGCCGCGCGAGTTGCTGCCCTGCTTCGCCTATTCGATCATCGACCTGGCCGACGAGCGCCGCGACGGCCTGCCGCCACCCGGCGGCGTGTCGCGCAACATCCCGCATGTGCAGTCGGGCGTGCGCACACTGGCCGAGATGAACGATGCCTTCGGCCGCGGCGCCATCGCCGTGCTGGGCTGGCCGATCGACGACCCGGCGGTGGCCGGTGCGGTGCGGCCGGGGCAGGCGCGGCCCGAGCTGCAGGCCATCGTCGAGCTGATCAACCGGGTCGACCGCGCCGAGCCCATCGAGCGGCTCGAGGCGGTGATGAAGAACGACCCCACCATGGCCTACAAGCTGCTGCGCTACATCAACTCGCCGGCCTTCGGGCTGAGCGTGGAGATCAGCTCCTTCCGCCACGCCATCATGATGCTGGGCTACCAGCGCCTGAAGCGCTGGCTGGCGCTGCTGCTGGCCTCGGGCGGGCGCGACGCCAACCTCAAGCCGGTGATCTACGCCGCGGTGCGCCGCGGCCTGCTGATGGAAGAGCTGGGCCGCGAGGCCGGCTGCGACGACGAGACCCGCGGCGACCTGTTCATCTGTGGCGTGTTCTCGCTGCTCGACCGGCTGATGCAGCAGCCCTTCGACGTGCTGCTGAACTCGGTGCCCACCAGCGACAGCGTGCGTGCCGCGCTGGTGTCCGACGACGGCCCGCACCATCCCTACCTGGAACTGGTGCGCGCGGTGGAATCGGCCTCGGTCTACGACATCCGCCAAGCCGCCGACACGCTGATGATGGGCATGGGCACGGTCAACCGCTCGGTGCTGCGCGCACTGGCCGCGGCACGCCAGCTGGACTGACGGCGCACCCGGCGCCGCGGGCAGCCCGGCCCGGCGTCGGGCCGGCCGCTAAACTGGCCGCATGGCTTTGCTTGCGCGACCGGTCACGCTGCCGTCGAATGCCCAGCTCACGGCGCTGCTCGATGGCGTCGGGGATCTGCTGGTGCTGATGGATGCGCGCCAGCGCGTGTCCTGGTGCAACAAGGCGGCCGCGCGCCGCCTGGGCTGCGAGCCGGGCCAGCCCGCCGCCGACGCCTGCCCGCGCCTGAGCGCCGACGCCCAGGCCCGCCTGCTGGCCGCGCTGCTGGCCGGCCAGCCCGAAGCCACGCTGCAGCTGGGCCTGGTCGACGGGCCGACGCTGCCGTTCACGCTGGCCCGCAGCCAGGGCAGCGGCTGGATGCTGCGTGCGCCGGCCGAGCCGCCGCCGCCCCCGCTGCCGCCGCTGGCCGCCGGGGCCACCACCGAGCTGGTGCGCCTGCTGTGGGACACGCCGCAGCCGCTGCTGGTGCAGGACGCGCAGTTCGTCTGCGTGGCCGCCAACCGCGCCTTCTTCGAGGCCCTGGGCCTGCCACCCGATCGCGTGCTGGGCCACGACCTGCAGGCGCTGATGCCGCCGGCCGACCACGACGCCGTGCAGCAGGGGCGCGCCGAGCTGCTGCAGGCCCTGCACGAGGGGCGCCGGCCGCAGCTGCAGCTCGAGCGCCGGCTGATCGATGCGCTGGGCCGGCTGCGCTGGTTCCGCCATGCGCCGCTGTGGGTCAGTGCCGACGACGGCCGGCCGCTGCTGCTGTCGCTGATGCACGACGTCACGCCCGAGCACCTGGCTCGCCAGCAGGCCGAGCACTCGGGCCATGAGCTGGAGCACTGGTTCGACCTCAGCCCGATCGGCATGCTGGTCTACGACGCCGACGGTCTGGTGGTGCGCAGCAACGCCGCCTTCGAGGCGCTGGTGGGCCACGCCCCGGTGCTGCTGGGCGAGGCGCCGGCCGATCTGGCCCAGCTGCTGGCCTGGGAGGGCGATCGCCCGCACCCCGAACTGCGCCCCGATGCCGCGCCGCTGGAGGTGCTGGCCACGGTGACGCTGCCGCCGCGGGCGGGCGGCGCGGCGGCAGGGGGTACAGGCGCGGTGGCCGAGGGCCGACGCCAGCGCCTGCGCGCACGGCTGCGCGCCTTCCGCAACGAGCAGGGCCAGCTGCGCGTGATGGCGGTGGTGGAAGACCGCAGCCTGGAAGACGAGCACGACCTGGCGCAGCTGGAGATCGGCGCGCTGATGGACACCGCCGGCGTCGGCGTGGCCACCTACGAGGCCTCGCGCGGCTGGGTCAAGAGCCGCGCCAGCCGGCCCGGTGCGGCCACGCCGCCGCCCGGCGGCCCGGCGGCGGCGCCGGTCGCCGGCCTGCCGGCCGGGCTGCAGTCCATCGGCCGCGACCAGGTGGCGCCCGGCTCGCGCGAGGCCTTCGAGCGCCTGCAGCGCGCGCTGCGCGACGGCCAGCGCGTGCAGGTGCGCTATGCCGTGCAGGTGCCTGACGTGGGCACGCGCTGGCTGCTCACGCGGGTGGAGCCCGGCGAGCTGACCGGCGGGCGCACCGCCCTGAGCGTGGTGACGCTGGACGTCACCGAGCAGGAGGAGGCGCACCACCGCAGCGAGCAGCTGCTGCGAGAGCTGTCCACCATCCTCGAAGGCACCAGCGCCGGCATCGCCTACCTGCGCGGCGAGCAGCTGGTGCGCTGCAACCAGCGCTTCGAGGCCATGCTGGGCCTGCCGGCTGGCGCCTCGGCCGGCCTGCGCGTGGCCGAGCTGCTGGCCGCCCAGCCCGAGGCCCTGGCCGCGCTGCGCCAGGCGCTGGCCGGCGAGGGCGTGCCCGAGCTCGAGATCCGCACACCGCAGGCCGCCGAGGGCGCGCCGGCGGCCTGGTATGCGCTGTCGGTCAGCCGGGCGCTGGGCGAATCGGGCGCGGCCGAGCCCGAGCTGGTGGTGGTGCTCACCGACGTGTCGCGCCTGAAGGCCCAGCAGGCCGAACTGGAGGCGCTGGCGCGCGAGCGGGCGCTGATGTTCAGCCTGTCCGACGTGGGTCTGGCTTACCTGCGCCACGACCGCATCGAGCGCGCCAACGAGGCCCTGGCCCAGTTGACCGGCTACACCGTGCACGAGCTCGAGCAGATGCCGCTGGCCGCGCTGTTCGAGGATGCCGAGGCCCATGCCCGGCTCGGCGAGACGCAGCGTGCCGCGCTGGGTGCCAACGGCCTGTGGCGGGGCGAGCGCCGCCTGCGCCGCCGCGACGGCCGCCTGCTGTGGGTGCAGGTCAGCAAGCGCCGCGTCGACGACGCCGACCCCGAGGCCGGGCTGATCTGCTCGTACGTGGACGTCGACGAGCGCCGGCGCGCGCGCGAGGCGGTGCAGCTGCAGGCCGAACGCACCCGCGCCATCCTCGACTCGGTGCTGGTGGGCATCGTCACCGTGGGCGACGGCGGCGGCATCGAGTGGATGAACCGCTCGGCGCGACGCATGTTCGGCGGCGAGCTGGCCGATTTCGTCGGCGAGCCGATCGCCATCGTGGCCACCGCCGAACCCGATCACCCGCTGCGCGCCACGCATTACCTGCAGGCCCTGGCCGACGGCCAGGCCGAGACCTTCGAGTGCAAGCTGCGCGGCCGCGACGGCCGCGAGTTCTGGGTGGTGGGCAATGCCGTGGTCACCGGGCCCGAGGGCAGCCGCACGGCCACGCTGGGGCCGGGCAGCCAGATCACCTTCGCGCTGCTGGACATCGAGCGCCGGCGCCAGGCCGAGGTGTCGATCGCCCAGGCCCAGGCCAGCCTGCAGCGCATCATCGAGACCGCGCCGCTGGCCATCGCGCTGTTCGATGCCGGCAGCCAGCGCGTGCTGCGCATGAACCAGATGGCGGCCATGTTCTTCGGCCGCCCGGTCGAGGCCGTGCTGGGCCAGCCGCCGGTGGTGTGGTTCGGCGAGGCCGACGTGCAGGCCCTGCAGGCCGACCTGGCCCAGGCCCTGCAGCGCCCCGAGGGCCTGCGCCGCGAGTGGCCGCGCCCGTCGCGGGCCGACGGCGAGGGCGAGACGCGGGTCTGGGACATGCGCATCGTTTCGCTGGGCGCGCCGGTGGGCGGCGGATCGGCCGAGTCGCAGCTGCTGCTGGTGGCCAGCGACGTGACCGAGCAGCGCGCGGCCGAGCAGGCGCGCTTCGAGGCCGCCATCGCGCAGCGCGAGATGCTGGTCAAGGAAGTGCACCACCGCATCAAGAACAACCTGCAGGGCGTGGCCGGCCTGCTGCAGCAGACGGCGGCGCGCCGGCCCGAGGTGGCGGCGCTGATCGGCGAGGCCGTGGGCCAGGTGCAGGCCATCGCCCAGGTGCACGGCCTGCAGGTGGGCGCCACCGGGCCGCTGCGCATCAAGCCGCTGCTGGAGGCGGTGACGGCCAGCGTGCAGCGCACCTTCGGCCGCGCCATCCAGGTGGTGGTGGAGGGCACGCCGCCGCACCGCTTCGCGCTGCCCGAGGCCGAGTCGATCCCCATTGCGCTGACCATCAACGAGCTGCTCACCAACGCCGTCAAGCACGGCACCGCGGCGGGCGAGATCCGCTGCGTGCTGACCTGCGACGAGGCGCGCCTGAGCATCGCCATCTACAGCCCCGGCCAGCTGCGCGAGGGCTTCAGCCTGGCCCAGGTGCCGCCGGGCGTGTCGGGCCTGGGCCTGGTGCGCGCGCTGCTGCCGCGCCGCAGCGCCACGCTCACGCTCGCCCAGGCCGGCGTCGAGGTGGAGGCCAAGGTGGTGCTGGTGCCGCCGAGCATCACGCTCCTGGAACCGATCTGACCGTTTGCGACAATGGGCGCCGAGGCGCCGCAGGCAAGGCGCCAGATGGAAGTGCAGCAGATGGCCGATACCGGCAGCAACGGCAATCCCTCCAAGGGCCGCATCCTGGTCGTCGACGACGACCGCCTGGTGCTGGCCACCGTCACCCACGGGCTGGCCCAGGCCGGCTACGAGGTGATCGACGCCGACAACGGCGACGACGCCATCCTGCTGGCGCGCCAGCACCGGCCCGAGCTGGCGCTGCTGGACATCCGCATGGAAGGCAAGAGCGGCTTCGACGTGGCCGCCTACCTGCGCGAGTACCTGCACACGCCCTTCATGTTCCTGTCGGCCTTTGCCGACGACGAGACGGTGCAGCAGGTCAAGGCCCTGGGCGCCGTGGCCTACCTGGTCAAGCCGCTGGACATCGGCCAGATCCTGCCCACCGTGGAGGCGGCCTTCGCCAACCTGCCGCACCGGCGCGGTGGGGCGGCCGCCGCGGCGCCGGTGGCCACACCGGCTGCGGCCACGCCGGCCGTGGCCGCGGGCGAGGCGGCCCGGTCACCGGCGGCGGCGCTGGACCCGGTGCCGCTGGCCGTGGGCGTGCTGATGCACCGCTACTCGCTGCAGCGCGGTCAGGCCCTGGAGCGCCTGCAACGCCTGGCCGGCGAGGAGCGGCGCTCGCTGGTCGAGCAGGCGCAGCGGCTGGTGGAGGCGGTGGAACTGCTGGCGCGCGGGCAGGGCTGAGCTCAGCCTGGTCGCCGGCCTTTCGCCGACCATCCGTCGACCGTGGGTCAGTCCTTCAGCGTGAAGTAAAAGCGCGCGCCCTGGCCAACTTCCGATTCGGCCCAGATCTCGCCGCCGTGCCGGCGCACGATGCGCCGCACCGACGCCAGCCCCACGCCGTTGCCGGCGAAGTCGCTGGCGCTGTGCAGACGCTGGAACACGCCGAACAGGCGGTCGGCGAAGCGCATGTCGAAGCCGGCGCCGTTGTCGCGCACCATGTACACCGGCCGGCCACCCTGCTGCACGCGCTCAAAGCTGATCTCGGCCCGCTCGGCGCGGGCGCTGTATTTCCAGGCATTGCCCAGCAGGTTCTCCAGCGCCATGCGCAGCAGCGTCGGGTCGCCGGTGCAGTGCAGGTCGGGCGCCACGTCGATGTTCACCTGGCGCTCGGGCTGGGCGCGGCGCAGTTCGTCCACCACATAGCCGGCCAGCTGCGACAGGTTCACCGGCTGGCGCGCCAGCGGCTGGGTGCTCAGCTTCGACAGCGCCAGCAGCGCGTCGATCATGTGGTTCATGCGCGCGGCGGCGGACATCACGCGGTCGAGGTGGTCGTTGCCGATGCGGTCCAGCGACGGGCCGTAGTCTTCCTTCAGGATGCGGCCGAAGCCCTCGACCACGCGGATCGGTGCACGCAGGTCGTGCGAGATCGAGTAGCTGAAGGCCGCATGCTCGGCGGCCAGGGCCTGCTGGGCCAGGTCGCTGCCGTCGTTGGCGCGGCTGGCGCACAGCAGGCGGCGGGCGGCCGGGCCCTCCGCCGCATCGGCCAGTTCGATCAGGCGCAGCTGCCAGCCTTCGGCGGTGGCCGTGGCGCCGGGCTGCAGGCCTTGGGCCTTGTCGCGCAGCGCGTCGGGCAGGCGGCGCAGCAGTTCGCTCCAGCCCAGCGCCTGGGCCGGCGGGGCGGGCAGGTTCAGCAGCGCCCAGGCGTCGGGGCTAGCGCGCTCGAGCCGCCAACCCGTCGCCGCACCGGGGTCCGTCGCAGCCTCCAGCAGCCACAGCGCACCGGGGCCGTCCTGCAGCAGGGCGTCCAGCGCCCGCCGGGCGTCGGCGGCGGCTTCGAGGGGCTCGGCCGGTTCGGCCACGCCCAGGTAGCCCGTGAAGCGGCCGCGGCCGTCGAAGCGTGGCTGACCGCGCAGCCGCCAGGCCCGGGTGGTGCCACCGCCTGCGGGGGCAGGCTGCAGCACGCGCAGGTCATGGATCGGGGCCTGGGCCTGCAGCCGGTGGCGCAGGCTGTGGGCGGCGTCGTCGAAACGCTGCCACAGCGGCTCGCCGCTGTAGCTGCCCTGCACCCAGGCCGAGGCGGGCGCGGCCTGCGGCGGCTGCAGGCGCACCAGGCGATGCTCGCTGTCGGTCTGCCATTGCCACAGGTCGATCATCTGGCCCAGCAGTTGTGCGTGCAGCCGCGCCTCGCGCAGGCGCTCCAGCTGGCGCTGGCGGCTCCAGTAGGCGCCGCTCACCAGGGCACCGGCCACGGCCAGCAGCAGGGCCAGCGCGCCCAGCCAGGCCGGCAGCACCTGCTGGCTGCCCAGCAGGGCGGCCACCAGCGCGCCGAGCAGCAGGGCCAGCGGCAGCACGGGCAGCATGGGCAGCGCAGGCGACGCCGGCGGCGTCGCACCGGGCGTGGAATCGCCGGCAGGGCGGTCGCGCGACATGCGGCGGATTGTACGGACGGCGCATGTGGCGTCCGCGCCACCGCGCAGGGCGCGGCCGCGCCACGCGGATGCTGGCCGCGCGGCCTTTGCCACGCCTGGCCGCGCCACGGGCCGGCCTGCGATTGACGCGACGGGTGCCGAGGGCCATGCTTGATGCGATGATCCATCCGGGTGGCTGCGGTGTAGTTGGCGGCGGCACCCCGATCCGCCAACGGCGTCCCTTGCCCGCTCATGACCGCCTCGCCCGACACCACCACCGCCCGCCCGGCCGCGGCCGAACCGCCGCCGCTCGATGAACGCACGCTCGGCCAGCTGGCCCAACTGGACCCCACCGGCGCCAACCGGCTGATGGCCCGGGTGCTCACCGCCTACCGCGATTCGCTGGCGCGGCTGAGCGGCCAGCTGGCGCAGGCCCGTGCTGCCGACGATCTGCCGGCCACCCGCCTGGCGGTGCACACGCTCAAGTCCTCGTCGGCCAGCATCGGCGCGCTGCAGCTGGCGGCCCTGTGCGCCCAGGCCGAGCTGGCGGTGCGCGAAGGCCAGGCGCACACGCTGCCGCCGGTGCTCGACCGCCTGGCCAGCGAGGCCGTGCGGGTCGACGCGGCCGTGCAACACTTGCTGGTTCAGCACAGTTAGTATCCAGGTCTGATGACCCTGCCGCACGCCTTCGACGCCGAAGATTCGACCGAGCGCCCCAAGGTGCTGCTCGTCGATGACGACGAGGTCACCCTGCTGCTCACCGCCGTGGCCCTGCGCGAGCGTGGCTTCGAGATCACCGAGGCCGCCAGCGGCGAGCGCGCGCTCGACATGCTGGCGCACTGGACGCCCGACATCATCGTGCTCGACGCCATGATGCCCGGCCGCGACGGCTTCGACACCTGCGCCGAACTGCGCCACATGCCCGGCTGCGAGAACCTGCCGGTGCTGATGCTCACCGGCCTGGACGACGAGGCCTCGATCACCCGGGCCTATCAGGTGGGCGCCACCGACTTCTTCGTCAAGAGCACGCAGTGGAGCCTGCTGGCCGGTCGCCTGCGCTACCTGCTGCGCTCGGCCCGCATCCGCATCGAGCTCGAGCGCAGCAAGGCCAAGCTGGCCCGCGCACAAGATCTGGCGCGCATGGGCAGCTTCGACTGGCGGCTGCCGGCCGGCCACCATGCCGGTGGGCTGGCGCTGGCGCCCGAGGCCGCACGGGTGTTCGGCCTGGCGCCCGACGAACCGATCTCGCTGCGCGGCCTGATCCGCATGGTGCCGCAGCCCGACCGGCGCGGCGTGATGCGCGTGCTGGGCGACGTGCTGGCCCAGAGCACCGTGCTGGCCATCGACGTGCCGGTGTTCCACCGCGACACCATCCTGCGCCGCATCGTGCACATCGAGGCCGAGCCCGAGTTCAACGAGCATGGCCACACCATCGGCTACACCGGCATCGTGCAGGACGTGACCGACCGCCGCGTCGCCGAGGACCGCATCCGCCACCTGGCCAATTTCGACGCGCTGACCGGTCTGCCCAACCGCCGCCAGCTGATCTGGCGCACCGAGCGCGCGCTCGACTGGGCGCGCCGCTACGGCCACCCGGCCGCGCTGCTGCTGATCGACCTCGACCGCTTCAAGGTCATCAACGACACGCTGGGCCATGCCGCCGGCGACGAGTTGCTGGTGGAGGTGGCGCGCCGGCTGCGCGGCTGCGTGCGCCACAGCGACCAGGTGATGGAAGACCGCATCGAGAGCGCCGGCGCCCGCTCGCACCGCACGCTGGAGGCCGTGGGCCGCCTGGGCGGCGACGAGTTCATCGCGCTGCTGCCCGAGGTGGGCGACGAGGCCGACGCCCGTCGCGTGGCCGACCGCATCCTCGAGGCCATGCGCGACCCGATCTTCGTCGGCGGCCAGGAATGCTTCGTCACCTGCAGCGTGGGCATCGCGATCTTCCCGCGCGACGGCCAGGGCGTGGCCGACCTGCTGCGCAACGCCGACGTGGCGATGTACTCGGTGAAGAACTCCGGCCGCGATGCCACGGCGGTCTACAGCCCGCTGCTGGCAGGCCGTGGCCGCGAGAAGATCGAGCTGGAAAGCGCACTGCACAAGGCCATCGAGCGCAACGAACTGGTGCTGCACTACCAGCCCAAGATGGACGTGCGCTCGGCGCGCATGGTGGGCGTGGAGGCGCTGATGCGCTGGCAGCGCGGCAACACCCTGGTGCCGCCGAATGACTTCATCCCGCTGGCCGAGGAAACCGGCCTCATCGTGCCGATGTCCGAGTGGGCGCTGCGCGAGGCGGCGCGCCAGGCGCGGATCTGGTCGGAGCACTTCGGCTTCGAGGACTCCATCGCCGTCAACCTGCCCAGCCGTGTGTTCAGCCGCAGCGACCTGGTCGAGCACCTGCACCAGGCGGTGATGGCCAATGGCATGCCGCACCGCGTGATCCAGGTCGAGATCACCGAGAACAGCCTGAAGAAGGACTCCGAGAACGTCATCCCCTTCCTGCACCGGCTCAACGAGATCGGCGTGGAGATCGCGATCGACGACTTCGGCACCGACTATTCCAACCTGGCCTCGCTGACCACGCTGCCGATCTCGGAGCTGAAGATCGACCGCAGCTTCGTGCGCAACCTGGGCATCACGCCGCAGAGCTCGGCGGTGGTCAACGCCATCATCGCGCTGGCACGCTCGCTGGGCCTGCGCGTGGTGGCCGAGGGCGTGGAGAACCTGCGCCAGATGGAAGAGCTGCTGCGCCTGGGCTGCGGCGTGATGCAGGGCTTCCTGTTCAGCCGGCCGATCGCACCCGACGACCTGGAAGTGTGGCTGCAGCAGACCGTGATGCCAGGCAATGCGCCGTGGATCATGCACGGCACCACCACGCGCCTGGAAGCCGTGCGCTCGGCCAGCCGCGTCCGTCCCTGACCCGCCATCCGTGCGCCGCCGGCGGCCTTCGCGGCCGGCCCGGCAGCGTGCCGAACCGAGGCCCATCGTGACCGCATCCCAAGCCGCTGCCTGGGCCAAGGGCGCCCTCCGGCGCCTGGCCGCCGCCCAGCTGGAGCCGACACCGGCCAACTATGCCCGCGCCTATGCCGAAGAGGCCGGCGAGCCGCCGCCCGGCCCCGATGGCGCCCCGCCGCCGCGCGCCCGCGCCGTGGTCGAGCGTCTGGCCATGCGCCTGAGCGACGAACCCGCGGTGCGCGGCGAACTGGCCGGCGCACTGATGGCCGGCCGCTGGGACGACGCCGGCAAGGCGCTGGAGCGTGCCGCGGCCGCCGCGGGCAGCCAGGGCGAGGCCTGGGCCCAGCTGATCGAGCGCCTGGCCAAGGGGCTGGAGCAGGGCGGCCGACAGTGGACCGGCGCGCGCAAGCGCGACAGCCTGGCGCGTGTGCTCACCAGCAGCCGCAGCGACGCCGCGCGCCTGCAGCAGCGCCTGGCGCAACTGGTGGGCGCCTGGGAGGGTGACCAGCCCGACACCGCCGCGGCCGAGGCGGGCGATGCCGGCGCTGCCGCCACGCCTGCGACAACCGCTGCGGCCGCTGCGGCCGCCACGCCGGTCATGCCCGAAGCGCCGGCCACGGCCGCCACGACCGCCCCGTCGGCGGACGACGCCACCCGCCAGACCCTGGGCGAGCTCGCCGGCACGGTGCGCGCCGGTCTGCCGGCGGCCGAGCCGCGGGCGGCCGAGCTGGCGGACGAACTGGCGGTACTGGCCGGGCGCCTGGGCGCCGAGGGCGTCACGCCCGCGCTGGCCGAGGCGGTGGCCGCCGTGTGCCTGCGCGTGCGTGGCCTGTTCGGCCTGCGCCAGGAGCTGGTGGACGAGCTGCTGGCGCTGGCGCATTCGCTGACCGACGGCCTGGCCGAGGTGGCGGAAGACGGCGACTGGCTGCGCGGCCAGGGCCGGGCCCTGCGCGCCCGGCTGGAGGCCGGCGCCAGCGCGCGGGCGGTGCGCGCCGCGCGCGACCTGCTGGACCACACCCGCGCGCAGCAGCGCAAGCTGGCCGACGAACGCGCGCTGGCCCGAGACGCGCTGCGCCAGGTGGTGCAGCAGGTGGTCAGCGAGCTGGGCGAACTGGGCCAGGCCACCGGCCGCTTCGGCGACCAGATGGCGGCCTATGCCGAGCGCATCGCCGCGGCCGATTCACTGGAGCACCTGGCCGGCCTGGTGCAGGAGATGGTGGGCGAGAGCCGCGCGGTGCAGACCGTGGTGGCCGGCGCCCGCGAACGCCTGGCTGCCGAGCATGCGCGGGCCGGCGAGCTCGAGGCGCGCGTGCGGTCGCTGGAGGTGGAACTGCGCCGGCTGGACGAGGAGGTGTCCACCGACGCGCTCACCCAGGTGGCCAACCGCCGCGGCCTGGAACGCGCCTTCGAGGCCGAGGCGCGCCGTCGCCGCGACACCCCGGCCGCGCCCGGCCAGGCGCGGGCGCCGTTGTCGGTGGGCCTGATCGACATCGACAACTTCAAGAAGCTCAACGACACGCTGGGCCATGCCGCCGGCGACGAGGCGCTGAAGTCGCTGGCCGAGCGCGTGCGCGGCTGGCTGCGGCCGGGCGACCATGTGGCGCGCTTCGGTGGCGAGGAGTTCGTGGTGCTGCTGCCCGACACGCCGGTGGACGAGGCCCAGCAGGCGCTGACCCGGCTGCAGCGCCAGCTGACCGCCAGCCTGTTCATGCACGACGGCAAGGAGGTGTTCGTCACCTTCTCTGCCGGCGTCAGCGCCTGGCGCGATGGCGAGCCGCTGCAGCGTGCGCTGGAGCGCGCCGACGAGGGCCTGTACGAGGCCAAGCGCACCGGCAAGAACCGCACCTGCGTGGTGTAGGGGGCAGGGCCCGGCCGGCGGCGCGCGGCTTGATGCCGCGCAGGCTGCGTGTCAGCTGGCTGTGGTGGGATGGCACCTGATGCCGCCAGTTCCGCGCCCGCCGTGCCCCACGCCTTCAACTTCCAGGTTTCCCCCTTCGACTGCCTGACGGCCGAGCAGCGCCGGCGCGTGCGCGACAGCGTCGACATCGAGTTCGTGCCGGCCGACCGCGTGATGCTGGCGCCCGGCCAGGCGCCCGAGCACCTGGCGGTGCTGATCCAGGGCCATGTGCAGCAGTGGGAGGGCGACGAACTGGTGGCCACCTACGGCCCCGACGACTGTTTCGACGGCCGCGCGCTGGTCACCGGCGTGGCCAGCCACCGCTTCGTGGCCCATGGCGAGGTGCTGGCCTATCGGCTGCCACGCGAGACGGTGAATGCGCTGATCACCGAGAACGCCACCTTCGCGGCGCTGCTGTTCGCCGACCTGTCGAACAAGCTGGCGGCGCTGAGCGCCCACCACCAGCAGCACGAGATGCACAGCCTGACGCTGGCGCGGGTGGACCAGGCCGTGCTGCGCACGCCGCAGTACGTCGACGCGGCGATGGACATTGTCTCGGTGGTGCGCCTGTTCACCGGCCAGCGCATCACGCATGTGCTGGTGCGTGGCGTGGGCGAGGATGAGGGCCTGGGCATCTTCACCACCGCCGGCCTGCAGCGCGCCATCCTCGACGGCCGCCCGCTGGACCGCCTGCCGGTGGGCGCGCTGGCCAGCCATCCGCTGGTGTGCGTGGCGCCCGATGCGCCGCTGTTCGACGCGCTGGCCACGATGATCCGCCACCGCGTGCAGCGCGTGGTGGTGCGCGCCCCCGAGCCCGGCAGCCCGATCCTGGGCGTGCTGGAGCAGGTGGACCTGCTGGGCTTTTTGTCCAACCACAGCACGCTGGTGACGCGGCAGATCCTGGAGGCGCGCAGCCTGGAGGCGCTGCAGGCCCCGGCGCGGCAGATCACGCAGGTGATCGGCCTGCTGCAGCGCGGTGGCACCAAGGTGGGCCTGATCGCGCGCCTGGTGCAGGAGCTCAATGCGCTGCTGTTCGAGCGCGCCTGGCAGCTGGTGGCGCCGGCCGAGTTGGTGGCCCACAGCTGCCTGTTCGTGATGGGCAGCGAGGGCCGCGGCGAGCAGTTGCTGAAGACCGACCAGGACAACGGCCTGATCCTGCGCGACGGCTACGACGCGCCGGCCGATCTGGACGCGATCTGCCAGCGCTTCTCGCAGGCGCTGGCCGACTTCGGCTACCCCGAGTGCCCGGGGCGGATCATGGTCAGCAATCCCGAGTGGCGGCATGCCGCGGCCGACTTCGGCGAGCGCGTGCGGCGCTGGCTGCTGATGCCCTCGGCCGACAGCCTGATGTCGCTGGCGATCTTCCTCGATGCCCATGCCGTGGCCGGTGACGCCGCACTGCTGGCCGAGGTGCGTGGCGAGGTGTTCAAGCTGGTCACCGACAACGATGCGCTGCTGGCGCGCTTTGCCGCGGCCATCAACGCCTTCGAGGGTGGGGGCGGGGGCTGGTGGCAGCGTCTGTTCGCGCTGGAGGAGGGCCAGGACCTGCTGGACCTGAAGAAGGCCGGCACCTTTCCGCTGGTGCATGGCGTGCGCAGCCTGGCGCTGGCGCAGCGCGTGCAGGCCACCGGCACGGTGGCGCGCATCGAAGCCCTGGTGGCCGCCGGCGCGCTGGAGGCCGGCCTGGCCACCGACCTGGTCGACAGCCTGCACTTCTTCATGGGCCTGAAGCTCAAGCTGGGCCTGGCCGCGCTGGACGCCGGCCAGCCGCCCGGCGGCGGCATCGACTTGGCGCGCCTGACCAGCCTGGACCGTGACCTGCTGAAGGACACGCTGGCGGTGGTCAAGCGCTTCAAGCAGATGCTGCGGCTGCGCTTTCACCTGGACGCGCTGTGAGCCTGGGCAGCGGCTGGGCCGCGATCAAGCGCGAGTGGTCGCAGCGCCAGCTGGCCGACCCGCAATGGGCCTTTCTGTGGGAGGCGCCGCCGGCCGGCGAATGGGTGGCACTGGATGTGCTGGCCAGCGGCCGCGATGCCGCGCACGACCGCCTGCTGGCCGTGGCGGCCGTGCGGGTGGCGGCCGTGCGGGTGGCGGCCGACCGGGTGCTGGCCAGCCAGCGGCTGGAACTGAACCTGGCCCCGACGGGTGCTGACGCGGCCGGGCAGGCCGACGCCGACCGCACGGCCATGGCGCAACTGCTGCAGTTCATCGGCCCGCGGCCCATCGTCGGCTACTACCTCGACTTCGACCTGGCGCTGATCGAGCGTGCCGCGCAGCCGCTGCTGGGCACCGGCCTGCCGCAGCCGCGCATCGATGTCTCTGCACTGTTCCACGACTGGAAGTTCCGCCAGCTGCCGCCCTACCAGCAGCAGGGCGCCGTGACCATTGACCTGCGCTGGGCCACGCTGCTGCGCGAGCTGGGCCTGCCCGAGCGCGAGTCGGCCACGCCGCTGGACCACGCGGTGCAGGCCGGGCTGGCCTTCGTGGTGCTGCGGCACCGGCTGGGGCTGGCCTGAGCGGCACTCAGGCCGCAGCCAGCTCAGCGCATCGGGCGCCGGTGCAGCGTGATCGGCTTGGCCTCGGCCGCGGCCGAGGCCGAGCGCTGGGGCGGCGGCGTGCAGCCACCACCGCAGCCGCCGCAGCCGGCGGCCTCGGGCTGCACGCGGCCGGTCAGGCGCTGCTGCAGGGCGCGGCGCCAGGCGGCGGGCATCAGCGTCCAGCTGGCATAGACCAGGGCGACGGTGACGATCAGCGTGACGGCGAGCGACTGCAGGTCCATGACCGCTTCTTCCTCACAAGCCCAGCGCCAGCGCCGCGCGGTAGGTGACGAAGGCCGCGAGGTAGGCCAGGCCGAACAGGTAGGCCATCATCGTCAGCGGCCAGTGCCAGCCATTGGTCTCGCGCTTCACGGTGGCCAGCGTGGCGATGCACTGCGGCGCAAACACGTACCAGGCCAGCAGGGCCAGCGCGGTGGGCAGGCCCCATTGCGCGGCGATCATCGGCGCCAGCGCATCGGCCACGCCGTCGCCATTGGCCGACAGCGCGTACACCGTGCCGAGTGCGCCCACCGCCACCTCGCGCGCTGCCATGCCGGGCACCAGCGCGATGCAGATCTGCCAGTTGAAGCCGATGGGCGCGAACACGTGTTCGAGCGCGCGGCCCAGCTGGCCGGCAAAGCTGTACTGGATGGCCGACAGCGTGGCGCCCTCCGGAGGCGCCGGGTGTGTGGACAGGAACCACAGCAGCACCGACAGCGCGAAGATGATGGTGCCCACGCGCTGCACGAAGATGCGCGCGCGCTCCCACAGGCCCAGCGCCAGGTTGCGCGCGCCGGGCCAGCGGTAGGGCGGCAGCTCCAGCATCAGCGGCTGGTAGCTGCTGCGCAGCCACACGCGCTTGAAGATCCAGGCCACGATGCAGGCCGACACCACGCCCGCCACGTACAGCGCGAACAGCACCAGGCCGCGCAGGTTGAACGGGCCCACCGACTGGTCGGGGATGAAGGCGCCGATCAGCAGCGCATACACCGGCAGCCGCGCCGAGCAGGTCATCAGCGGCGCCACCATGATGGTGGCCAGCCGGTCCTTCCAGTGTGCGATGGTGCGCGTGGCCAGGATGCCCGGCACCGCGCAGGCAAAGCTCGACAGCAGCGGGATGAAGGCGCGGCCCGACAGGCCCACCTTGCCCATCGCGGTGTCGAGCAGGAAGGCTGCGCGCGGCAGGTATCCCGAGTCTTCGAGCACCAGGATGAAGAAGAACAGGATCAGGATCTGCGGCAGGAACACCAGCACCGCGCCGGCGCCCGCGATGGCGCCGTCGACCAGCAGGCTGCGCAAGGGGCCGTCGGCCATGTGGGTGCTGAGCGATTCACCCAGGCCGGCCATGCCTTCCTTGATCAGGTCCATCGGGACGGCGGCCCAGGCGAAGACCGCCTGGAACACGGTGAACAGCACCGCCGCCAGGATCACCAGGCCCCACACCGGGTGCAGCACCCAGCGGTCGAGCGTGAGCTGCAGCCGGTCAGCGGCCTGCGCGCCGGGCGCGCCCCGCACCGCCAGGCCGATGATGCGGCGCACCTCGGCCTGCAGTTCCACCGGATCGGCCGGCGTCACCTGCACGGGCGCGGCCGCGGCTGCGGGCGCCGGCAGCTGCCAGTGGCCCAGTTGCGCCAGCAGCGCGGCATGGCCGTTGCGGCGCACGGCCACGGTCTCGACCACCGGGCAGCCCAGCGCGGCCGACAGTGCGGCGGTGTCGATCGTCAGGCCGCGGGCGCGGGCCACGTCAGCCATGTTCAGCGCCACCACCATCGGCCGGCCCAGACGCTTGAGCTCGAGCACCAGGCGCAGGTTCATGCGCAGGTTGGTGGCATCGACCACGGCCACCACGGCGTCGGGCTGGCGCTCGCCGGGGCGGCGGCCTTCGATGACCTCCAGCGTCACCTGCTCGTCGGGCGTGGCGGGCGTCAGGCTGTAGGCGCCGGGCAGGTCGATCACCTGCACCATGCGACCGTCGGCCAGGCGCGCCTGGCCGACCTTGCGCTCGACCGTGACGCCAGCGTAGTTGGCCACCTTCTGGCGTGCGCCGGTCAGCAGGTTGAACAGCGCGGTCTTGCCGCAGTTCGGGTTGCCGACCAGGGCCACGCTGTGCGGAAGGTGGTCGGTGGAGGCACTCATCGGGAACGGGTTCGGCGGGTACGGCAGTGGCGGTGCGGCGGCAGGGGCAGGGCCCCTCAGGCCACCAGCACGCAGCGGGCCTCGGCCAGTCGCAGGGCGAACAAGGTGTCGCCCACCTGCACCGCCAGCGGTTCGCGGCCGCCCGGGCCGCGGCGCACCACCTGCACCGGCTCACCGGGCAGGAAGCCCAGTTCGCGCAGGCGGTGCAACTGCATGGCATCCAGCGCCGCACCGTCGGCCTGCACCTGCTGCACGGTGGCGGCGCTGCCATCCGGCAGGTCGGCCAGGGTGGCGGCGGGGATGGTGCGGTGGCTGCGGCTCATGGGCACTCCAAATCTAAATGAGAGTCTATCGCATTTGGGATTCTTGGGTGGGTGGATGTGCGGTGGGGGCTTGCGGCAGATCAACGATCGGGTGGGGTGGGGT